>NZ_QENT01000001.1:4800000-6168922 GCF_003096775.1 Janthinobacterium sp. 78
CCCGCAAGGTGCAGTTCCGCGCCGAGTGCGGCATCGGCGACCGGTGTGGTCGCCGGCACCGAAGCGCTCACGCGCAGGTCGCCGCCCGTGGTGATGCGGTTGACCGAGCCCGCCGCGCCTGTCACCAACGGCGCGTCGATGCTGAGGTTGCCGCCGCTGTAGGCATAACCCTTGCCGGCTTCATACGCGCCTTGCGACTGGTAGACCGACAGGCTGCCCTTCTGGTTGGCCGTGACGCGCTCACTGGCGGTGAGTCGCACGTCGGCAAAGCCCAGCGCCAGACGCGCATCGTCGCTGGTGCCCGTGGCTTGCGCGCCTGGGCCATAGCCGAATTCAATGGTCCCGGCCTCGATGGCCAGCGTACCGCTGCCGGTGCCGGCGCCGCCCGTGACTGCGGCGCCGGGCGCCACGGTCGATCCCTTCCAGATCAGTTTGCCGGTGCGGATGGTCGCCACATCGCCCGCCGCGCCCGCGCCATAAATGGCGGGCGTGCCCAGCACCAGGCGCGCGAGCGTGGATTTGCCGGTGGCCGGGTCGATGGTGTCGAGCGAGGCGCTGCCGAAGAATCGCAGACCGCCGCTGGCGTTGAGTTGCAACGTCTCGAGCGCCGGGGCGCCGTAATGCGTGTCACCGCGCAGCAGGCGATTGAGCACGCCCTGGTTCAACACCAGGCCGGAAGGCAGCGTGTTGCGCGCGGCCGCATCGGCCAGCACCGCGCTGTCGCCGACGTTGATGCCCTGTACTGCCAGCGTGAGGTTGCGCGTGCCGTAGCGCACCGTGTCATCGAGCACGAAACGGTCGGGCGTGGACAGCGCGATGGTGCCCTCGGAATACAGCTCGGTCTGGCCCGCGCAGGGCGAGACGAC
This sequence comes from Janthinobacterium sp. 78, assembly GCF_003096775.1. NCBI lineage: Bacteria > Pseudomonadati > Pseudomonadota > Betaproteobacteria > Burkholderiales > Oxalobacteraceae > Janthinobacterium > Janthinobacterium sp. 78. Next base: position 4,800,867 of record NZ_QENT01000001.1, read on the forward strand.
ACACACGCCGACTTGCAGGCTGCGGTTGCCCAACCTGTCGACACTGGGTGGTACCGGCAGCATGCTGAGCACGCCGTTGGACACGGCCACCAAATTGCCGGCCGAGCCCGCGTAGACGAAGCCGTCGGCCGAGTCGTAGGCCGCGCGGCCCTTGCCCAGCGTGCGGATCGCCGCACCCTGCTCGATCACGAGATGACTCGGGTTATCGGTGTTGGTGGCATCGGCCAGCAGGAACACCTCGGGTGCCGACAGCACCGCACCCTGGCGCAACGTGAGGCTGTTCGTGCCCGTGCCGAACATCACGATGCGGCCGCCCGGGCCGTAGGTCACGTACTGCAGACCGCCGAGCATGAGCCGCGAGGCACCCATCGCATTGAGCGCATCAGCATTCAGCGTCACGCCCTCGAAGCCGGTCGTGGCGTTCGCACCGCCGCCCACGATCTCAATCTGGCTTTGAGGCCCACCAGATCCCGCAAAAACGGCCACCGTGCCGCCGTAGCCGCCCTTGGCCGCGTCGAAGCGGCCGATGCCCCCGAAGTGGAAAGCGTCGACGCCGGCGCCGGTGTTCGGCATGAGGGCCAGCAGCAGCGTGCGCGCGTCGGCCGGCGCCATCGCGCGCGGCACGCCGATGCGCGCGGCGTCGTTCACGATGAACTGGTTGAACGAGGTCTCGTTGTACTGCGAGTAGCTGCGCAGCACCTCGGCCGGTGTGAGGATAGCCTGGCGGAACAGCGTATCGCTGATGGCGGTATTGGCGATGCCGAGCCGCGCGGCGGCCGACCACGAGCCGTTGCGCATCGCGCTACCGGGCTGCGCCGCGCCCTGGCCGGCGCTGCCGTTGAGCTCGACGCGGAAGGCGCCGGGCAACAGGGCATAGGTGGAAGGCATCAGCGTGTAGGTACCCGCGGGCAAGCCCGGCACGCCGGCGCCCAGCGTGATCTGCTGGCCGATCAGCGGGTCGACCGCGCCACGTTCGCCGCCCACCGGGGCGACCGGGGCTTGCACGCCGGGCACGACGGCATACACCGGGTTGCCCACGAGACCGGGCAGGCTGAAACTGCCATCGGCCGCAGTGCGCACCAGCGGGTGGTAGCGTGCATCGGTCGAGCCGCCGCGGCCACCGATAAAAGCAGAGCCCGTGAGTTCGCCGCCGCCAGAGAGGTCCAGCACCGCGCCGGGCTGCACATTGGCGCTCGCACCGCCCAGCGTGATGCCGACCGTCAGCGTCTGGCCGTACGAGCCGGCGCCGCCCACGCCGATCAACTCGACCTTCGTGCCGTCGTAGAGGTAGTTCAGGCCGTCGACCGTGCCGCCATAAGGCATCAGCAGGCCGTTGCCACTGACCGAGGTCAGGCTCCCAGGCAGGAAGTCGACCCGCGTGGTGTTTGCGTCACCGATGCGCAGGCTGCCCAGCGGCACGCGCAGCACGCCGCCCTGCTCGATGGTCGCGGCGCCGAGCGCCAGGCCGCCGAAGGCCGTATAGGGCACCGCCGGTGCGGCCTGACCCTTGCCTTCGATGCGCAGCACGCGATCCGGTGCATAAGTTCCGTCGTGCAGCACACCCGCCTGGATCGAGGCCGAGACACCGATGGCCGGGTAGATTTGCGCAGCCCGCAGCGTGAGGTCGCCCGGGGTGGCCAGGCTGGTCGTCGGCACCCCGTTGGTCAAGGCCGGCACGTCGGACAGAAAGCGCAAGTCGCCGTCGCTTTGCAGCGTGGTCTGGCCAAAGCCGCGCCGCTCGACCCTGATGCTGCCTGGGTTCTCCGGCGCGTCGATGTCGGACGATAGCGGTATGTCGCCGTTGACACCGGACATTCGAACCGCCGAGCGCACATCGATGAGGCCGGCATGCACCTCGAGATGCGCCTCGGAGGGTAGCCAGTCGCCGGTGCCGATGACGCCGAAGCGACCTCGGGTCACGTCCAACGCTACGCTCTGCGTGATGCCGGCCAGCCGCACGTAGGGCGCTTCCAGCGTGATGTGCGCGTCATCGCGCGCGTTGTTGGCCAGCATCAGCGCGCCGTAGGCCGACAGGCTCTGGCCGAGCCGCAAGCTGGCGTTGTCTTCCAGGCTGATGCCGCCCGCGCTGAGCAGCGCGAGGTTATCGAAGCCGCCCCGTGTGACGGTGTCGCCGCCCAGCCGGCCGTGGCCATACACCAGCGCCGCATCGGCCGCGCCGGGGGCCAGTCCGGCCGGCAGGTCCGATGGACCCTGCAGCCCGCCGATCACCAGGTCGCGGTAGTTGCGCACCGCGTTCTCGGCCAGCGTGTATTCCGCCGAACCGGAACTCATGCGCACTTCGGGTGATTCCAGCGCGACTTGCAGCGTGCCGCCGGCCGCGCCCGCGCCGCCCGAGCGGGCCCGCAGTTCGCCGTCAAGGTAGAGGCCGTTGTTCGAGGCCAGCGCGATATGCCCGCCGCGGCTCGCGAGCGCGACCGGGCCGGCATCGCCCATGTCGAGCACGGCGGCGGTGCCCGAGGCATCGAGCAAGGCACCCTCGCGCACGACGATGAAGCCGTTGGCAGCCGTGGCCGAACCGTCGCTTTCCTTGATCTCGCCGCCAATCACGATGCTGCCGCCGTCGCGCACGATGCCGTAGCGCCGGCCCTGCGCATCGAGCGCGGTCGCGGGCGTGGCGGACACGTCGATCACCGCCTGCTCGCCGATCCAGATAGAGCGGCTGTGCGCCACGTCCACGGCGGGCTCCTGCTCCATGCGCGTGAGGTCGAGGTTCTTCAGCGAAATGCTGCCGCCGTGCGCCTGCAGCCGGCCTTGCAGCGTGAGTTGCCCGACGCTGCGCATGTCGATGGCTTGGCCGGGGTCGACCGTGATCAGCGCACCCTGTCCGATGACCGCAGCCACCGTCGGCAGGTCGGCCGCCAGGGTCTGCGACGTGCCCGCCTGCAGGCTCAGGCTCGCGCCCGCGCGCTGCGCGAGCACGCCCTTGACGGCATCCTCGGCGTAGAGCGGCGGCGTCCAGGCTTGCAACGCTTTGCCCGTGTCAAAGGTGGTCGCGACATTCCTGGCTTCGGGCCTTACGCGCAGCACCGGCATCGTCACCTCGACCTGCGTGCCGTCGGCCACCGTGACGCCGCGGTCACCGATGAGTGTGTAGCGGCTGAAGCCCTTGTCGAAGAAGTTGCCGGCCAGCACCAGCGTGCCAGCATCGGCCGCAGCCACCGATCCGTCGTTGACGAGTACCTGGCCGGCCTGCAGGCTCAGCGTGCCGCCACCCGAAGTGCCCCAGCCGCGCAGCGCGCCATCGATCGCCAGCACGCCCTCGCCACCGCCGGTCTGCGCATTCGCCTGCAGCCGGACGTCGCCGCCCTTGCCGCCGCGCTGCAAGGTGCCGTTGGCCAGCAAGGCCGCACCCGAGGACACGTCGATGACGCTACCCTGGGCCAGCAGCACGTCGCCGCTGCTGCGGATCGACACGCTGCCGCCATTGCGCCAGGCCATCGCGTGCGTATCGACCGGATCGATACGCAGGTTGCTCCACAGGCCGCGCGTGTCCAGTGCCACGCCCTGGGCCACCGCCACGCCCGCGCGCACGCCTTCGGGTGTGGTGATCTGTGTGGTGTCATCGAGGTAGTTGGTGCTGGCCTGCGCAAACGTGTCGCCCAGGCGGATGCTGCCGCCGTGCGCCGTGAGGTTCGCGTTCACCCCGACCTTCGGGGCGTAGAGCGCGATGTCGCCGCCATTGCCCAGCGTCAGCGCCGAGTCCACCGTGATCGCGTTCGCGGCCGCAATGCGCACCGCGCCCAGCGAGAAGCCGTTGAGCAACGTGGTGTCGAGGATCAACGTGTCCTGGCGCGCGGCGGGCAACGCCGCCGTGAGGTCGAGGCCGGCAGCGATGCGTTCGGCCGTGTCGCTCAGCACCACGTCCTTCACGCCCGCGGTGTCGAGCCGGCGGTGCATCAGGCCGGTGCTCTTGTCGTAGAGGGTGCTGTAGGTGCCGACCACCAGCTGCCCGCCGCGCGCCACCGCCACCTGCGACTGGTCATACCCGTCGAGTCCGACCTGCGCCGCCTGCGTCTGGCCGCTTCCCTGGAAGGTGTCGCCCGCGATGTCGCCCTCGATCACCGCACTCTTCGTCCCGATCACCAACAGGCCGGCATCGCGGCCCACCGTGTAACCGTTTTCCAGCCGGCGCTGTTGTCCGATCAGCGGGTTGTAGTAATAGCCGGTCGCCTTCTCACCCCAGCGTTCGTGCTTGTCCTCGTAGCCTTTGTAGACGCCCGTGTAGCGCTGGTCACCGGGCGCCTTGTTCACGTCATACAGCCGCCCATCAGTCCCCTTGAGCCACGTCTGATGGATAAAACCGCTCTGCACATTGACAGTGCCGCCCGAGAGATTGATGTTCGAGCCGGCCTGCGTGACCACATCGTTGCCGCCGAAGCGCAGCGTGCCGCCCTGCGCCATCCATTCACCCACAGTATGCCCCGCCGTACCCAGATACCCGCCGACTTCGAGCAGGCCGCCGGCGGTGTACCAGCGGTCGGTGGCGTAGCCGTTCGTGCCCTTGGGTACGAACACCAGGCTGCGGCGGTCGATCCACACGTCGTTGCTGCTGAGGGTCTTGCCATCCCGGTTGAGCGGCGCATCGCGCTGTTCGTTGCCCTGGATGTTGACCTTGACGTTGTTCGATTCCATGGCCAGGTTCACGCCCACGGCGCCGGAGACGTCGATCCGGGCGCGCTCACGCACCAGGCTGCGCTGGGCTGCATGGATGTCGATCTGACCACCGGTGGCCAGGGTCAGGGAGTCGCTCTGGAAGTCGACTGTGCCGCCACTGGCGATCTCGATGCGCGACTGGTCGCGGCGGTCGGTGATGGCCACGATGTTCTCGGCAGCCGTGATGGCAGGTCCCCGCAGGCCATCGCGCTGGCTGTCCAAGGCAGTAGTCTTGCCGTCGTCCTCGATCACCACGGCGGTAGTAGCACCCCGGCCAAAGGCGACCTTGCCGTCCGCGCCGATGGCATTGAGGTGCACGCTGCCGCGGGTGTTGACGCTGGTGCTGGCGAGTACGACACCGTTTTGCTGGACGTCACGCCCCAGCATCGTCACGTCGCCCTCGCGAGCCTGGATCAGGCCGGTGTTGCTGACCTTGCCCGACAGGCTGTCGCTGCTGAACTGTGGGGTAATCTCGTTGCCGCGCGTGGTCGACGCCTGGTTGCCGTCGGTGCCGACACCCTTCTTGATGACGAAGCTGTCGCCGGCCGCGAGCGCGGTCTGGCCTTTCTGCGTGGCGATGTCGCCCGCGTTGTGCACCTCTTTGCCGAGCAGCAGGACATAGCCGCCGCCTTCGGTGGAAGTCTTCGGGGCCAGCGTGGCGATCCGCGCGCCGGCCTGGATCTCTACCCTGCCCTCGGCGTTGGTGAAGCTGGGTTCGCTGGCGTTGGCCGTGTAGATGCCGCTGGTCTTGAACTGGCCGTCGCCGATCCCGGCGGCGGCGGCGATGAGATTGCGCGTGTTGACCTGGCTGCTGCCATTGAAGACGATGCCGTTGCGGTTGACGATGAGCACCGTGCCATCGGCCTTGATCTGGCCCTGGATCTGCGAGGGGCGTGCCTGCGGATCGTTGACGCGGTTGAGGACGGCCCAATCCTTCTGCTGCCTGAACTCAACCGTCGTGTTGCGCCCGACATTGAAGGTCTCCCAGTTCAGGATGGCCTTGTCGCCGGTCTGCACAATGGCGACGTTGCTGCGACCGTCGAGCTGGCTAAGCTCCGGCGCATTCGCGTTGTGCCAGCCCGCCGTCAGCGAGTTGGTGTCGATTTTCAGGCCGCCCGCGCTCATGCCATCGGGGACGGATGCCCCATTCGCGGCCGCCAGGCGGGCGGCGGCCTGGGCCGACTGCTGCGCCGCGATGCCGCGCGCGGCCAGGTTCAGATTGCTGATCGAGCGCTGCAGTTGCTCATTGGCCTTCTGCTGCTGTCCGAGCGGGCTCGTCAGGTTTGATGCGGGCAGGCCGTTGGGCAGCCGGCCCGTTTGCGACGCCGTGTCCCGGAACGCGCCCTTGTCGGCAAACCATGCCGGACTGAACGTGCGCTGCGCATGGGCCGGCAGCGTTACCGCGCCTGCGACCAGTGTCAGCGCGATGGCCCGCGCCAACGGTGCCAGCCTGAATACCCGATCCTGTTTGCGTATCGTTTGATTTTCCTTGCCACTGCGCCCGCGTGTGTTCATGTAAGTTTCCGCCTGGTCATTGAGTCGATGCCGTTCGGCTGACCGTCTCGCGCCGGCCAGCCACATTCATGAAGGCTTTCCGCAGCGCAGCCGCCTGGCGTCTGCAACAGAAAAAGCCCCTATGTATGGGTGACGAACAGCACCACGCAAATACCGCAAACTTTTTTGAAACTTTTTTCGCAGCCCCCGACATGCCCTGTGCAAGGTCGCACGGAGCCGCCATGCCAAGCGAGGAAGAAAGGCGCTCAGCTCAAGAGCAACAATCCCGCCGGTAGCGGCCGGGCGTGCAGCTGAAACGATTCCTGCAACTGCCACAGCGCCAGATCCAGCGACGCCGTGAAAAAGCGCCCGCTGACCGGCTTGTTGCGCACGGCATCGTTCATCAGCACCACGCGACCGGAGCGGTAACGATTGATTTCGTCGAGCACCTCGGCCAGAGGGGCCTGGTTAAACACCAGCATCCCTTGACGCCAGGCCGACACTGTTTTCGGGTCGATGCTGGCGATGTCGCCCAGCGAGCTGGCGCCATAAACCATTTGCTGACGAGCATGGAGTTGACGCGCGCCTGCAGGATGTTGCACGCGGACGCTGCCTTCGATACAGGTGACACAGACCTTGCCATTCAGATGACGCACTTCGAGCCGGCCGGATTCGAGCAGGCTGCGGCCAACGCCGGCCACCACCGCAAAAGCCCTGCCGCCTGTCAAATCGATGGCCGCCTCGCCCGTGATCAGGTCCAGGCCGACCAATTTGCCGCCATCGGTCTGGCGGCGAACACTGGTTCGCGTGTTCAGCATGACATCGACACCGGCGGACAGCGCCAGCGTGCGCCGCTCCCCGGTGGCGGTGCGGTCATCCGCATTCCACTCCTCCGGCGCCGGCCACAAATCCAGCGGCGGATGAAGCACGGCCACGCCAGCGACCGCCGCCGCACTGATGGCAGCACCGAGGAAGGCCCGCCGTCCACCCGGCACCAGGCGAGGACGGCACGCGCCCAGCGTCGCCGCTTCCGGCTTGACGCGCAGCAACTCGCGGGCCGGTGCCTCAATCGCATCCCAGCGGCGCTTCACATCGTTGTATGCGGCTTGATGCAAGGGACTCGCTTTGACCCAGCGCCTGAACTGCTGTGCATCGACTTCGCGCGCGTCGCCTGAAGTGAGCAGGCGCAACCAGTCCCACGCCTGGGCTTCCAGCCCGGAGGGCGAAGTGGCGTGACTGCTGTTCTTGGGCGGCGGCGTCTTCATCGTGTCATATCCAGCGGCCAGACTCGGCCGTAAAGCAGGAAACCGGCAGGCTGCCGCGTGTTGCGTACATGTATTTTTTGCTCTCTCATACTGGATGACGAATGGCGTCCCGGAAAACCCGCATTATTTATGCTCCGCCGCCAGATACGCGTCAAGGCGTTCATGCACGCGCTTCAATTCGTACTCGACCGTCCGCAGCGACACGCCCAGCCGTTGTGCGGCCTCTTTTTGCGTCACGCCTTCCGCATGCACGAGCAGCGCGATGGCCCGACGGCGCTCGGGCATCCGATCAAGAAGCTGGAACAAGCCATCGAGGTCCGAGCGTATCTCGGCGGTCCGGGCCGGCCCGGGCGCCGGATCCACCATTTCCTCCAGCAATGCATCGATATTATCGCCTGACAGCAGGCGGCTGTGCCGGCGCTGGACATCCACCGCAATGTTAATCGCCATGCGGGACAGGTAGGCTCCCGGGTTCTGGATCGGCCCGTGGGCCTCGCTGCCCTTCAGCCGCAGCCAGGTGTCGTGCAGCGCATCGCCGGCATCCTCCGCATTGCCCAGCTTGCGCGTCAGGCGCTGCTTGATGGATGTGTAGTGCTTGCCCAGGTAGTTCAGCAAGAAGAGCTGCGTGCCGTCGGACATGGCTAGCCCGCCCCCTGTTGCCGCTCGCACTGCGGCCCGACATCCGGGGCATTCGGTGCCACCAGCATGGTCAAGCGCTGCCGCGCGATCGCCGCTGGCGGCAGGCGGCCGATGTGCACGGTGCGCAGCGTGTGCAGCAACGCGGCATCGCGGCGGGCATCGCCGCTGCTGCCGAGAAGACGGACGGCGCCGATGCGGCCATCCGGCTCGAGGTAAAACTGCAGCAAGGAAGTATAGTTGCCCGGCCGGGTACGCGCATCCAAGCACAGCGCTTGCCAGATACGCATCTGGACCAGTCCGGCGTAACCATCCTCACGGAACAGCTCGGCCAAGCCATGGCGCGCCGATGCGGATGCCGGCACAGCAGATGCCGCACCGGCCTCTTTCAGAATGAATGTCTGGCCCAGGCCAGAACTGCGCTTGTCCGCCATCAGCCCCGTACCTTGCAGCAGGATGCGCAATGCGCCTTCGGCCGAGTGAAGGCCGTGTACCGGCGTGGAGGTACGGGCATGCACGAGATCGCTGGGAAACAAGGCCGGTTGTCCGGTGGTGTCCGCATACTGGTTCAGTGCCGCATTCAGCGGCTGCGCCGGGATGTTGAAAGCAATCGCAGGCATAGCCGCATCAGCAACGGGATTGCCACGTGCAACGCCCGCAAGCGGCAACTCGGGAGAAGCGCCACGGGCGTCTGCCGCTGATCCGATAAGCCCACCCAGTACCCAGAAGAGCGCCATCGCGCTACAGCTCAACGCGCTGCTGTACACACGCCCGCAACGGTGCTGCAAGGGCCATGGCAGGAGGACGGAGCGAATCGGCAAGGTAGGCACACCATTCTGAAAAGGTGCATGGTGGCATTCAAATGTGACGGTGTCGTTACATCAATACCAATCAATCCTTGGGCTGGCGGAAGCATGTGGAGTTGACGGGGCAGATCACTTTGACGAAGACGTGCGTCCGGAAATGTTTCATTTAGCCAACGCAGATCAGAGTTTAATGCCAGCAGCACATCATAGATTTTTCGCCGGAATCAAGCTGGTGGAAGGCCGGCAGGATCGTCTGATCGAAGCGCTCGGGCGCTCCGGCCTTGGTTCAATGAGGGAGCGCGCAAAGGAGCGCATTGGCATGAAGGATGACGTGGTATTGCGCGATATCCGGGCCTTGACGGCCACGGATGCGGCATGGCGCGGCGAGAACCGCAGCGACATTCAAAAGCGCTTGGAGCACACGTCAGGCAAGACCACGGAATCTACATCAAGGAAGTGATTGCGGATGTTTCCGAGATTTCGATGGCCTTACCATGGATCTAAAACGCCAAGATCAGCAAAGACCGCGTATATACGCTATGATCTCAGTCCGCTGCATACTTTCGCAGCAAGTTCAGGTCTTGCGCTGCGGTGAGACAGATTCGGAAAGTACAAAAAATACCGAAAAATGCTAGTTATCCACAGTTTTTTACAAGTTTACACAAAATTGTCACCGTTTTCTGTTGATAACCACATTGCAATTTATACTGTGTGGCCTTATATTTTGTATATACAAAGGGGACAGGATGCGGATCATAGTCATTACACCGCGCATTGATCAAAAATTAGACGCTAAGCATGACGTAACGCCCGAAGAGGTGGATCAATGCTTCGACAATAAATGTGGCGTAAACTTAATTGATGATCGCGAAGACCACAAGTCGGATCCACCTTCGCTGTGGTTCATCGCAGAAACAAACAAAGGTAGATTACTCAAAATTATTTATGTTTACCGTGACGGTAAATATTTCCTCAAATCAGCTTTCGAGCCAGGTGCCGGAGATATCGACACCTATGAAAATGAAGGAAAATGAAATTAGCAACATGGAGAAAATGATGAACGCCCCCGTCAAAATTGAAGGTAGTGTAGAGAATTGGGAGTCTGGTGCACTTGGTCGCGACCCAGCACATGCTAAGCGAGCCCCAAAAGAACTTGAGCAACAAATGGATGAAGCACAGGGGCTTCAGGCCATTTCGATTCGCCTGAAGAAAGAACTGATTGAAGATTTTAAGTTTATTGCTAAGCAGCACGGCATGGGCTACCAGCCGCTGATGCGTGAAGCGCTGCGACGCTTTGCAGAGTCGGAATACAAGCGTATTGCAGTACAACTTGCGAATGAAAAAACCGCCAAGGAGGCAGCATGCCAGCAGGTGTTGGCAGAGCATGAGGGAGAAGCGCCAATGAGGGCTGCTGCTTAATCGTAATGCCGCCAAGCAACAAAAACCCCGTCATAGTGCGGGTTTTTTTGTTACCGAACTCTTCCGTGAAAACTCCGGCCCAACAAAAAAACCCAGCACCGATATTATACAAACGTATAATATACAGTACTGGGTTTCTATACAGCTTGCGCTGTAACTCCTTGAATCTTATGGTCGGGACGGGAAGATTCGAACTTCCGACCCCATGCACCCCATGCATGTACGCTACCAGGCTGCGCTACGCCCCGACGAGGTGAGAATTATAGCAGAGGCTTTTAGGTTTTTGCCATGCTTTGCGCATGATTCATAGCGAACTGCGCAAAGTTTTTTTTCAGCCTGGGGGCACAGCGTTCTACTCGCCCAGCAGCAATGCCGTCAGGACGATGCGGAAACCGGCGATCAAGGGTTCGACCTTCATGTCCGGATTGTGCACCGCCCGCACGGGCAAGCCCTGGTACATGGCGATCATGGTATTGAGCCGCCCTTCCAGCATCTCTGCGTCAGCCGGCAAGCCGCGCTTGATGCGCGCATCCCGGATGATGGAGAGAAACAGCTTGCGCGAGCGCACGTCCGCACAGTGCAACATTTCAGCAATAACGGGATTGCGCGACGCTTCGGCAAAAATTTCCAGCGGCATCACCCAGGTTTTCGGGTCCAGGCTTTCCAGCACATGCTCGCCAGCATTATCGACCACGGCCTGCAGCGGGTCTTCGCGCTGCGCCAGGTCCTGCATCAGGTTGGTGACCCGCTCCATGTTCTTCAGGACGAAGGCGGCGATGATCGCATCCTTGCTGTCAAAATAATTATAGATGTGGCCCGCGCTCATGCCGGCCGCCTTGGATATCTCGGCCATGCTGGCGCCGTGGAAGCCGCGGCGGCTGAAACAGCTTTCGGCCGCATCGAGCACCTGCTTGCGCCGCGTGTTGGCGCGCTCGGGATCCGGATGCTTCTTTTCAACTTGGTTCATGATTTTCCAGTAGCGCGCCGGCCCTGCCCCTGCGGACAAGGGCAAGGCCGGCGTCGGCGTCCCCGTGATTATTGGACGCTGCCAGCCGCCGCGACGGCTGTCTGCTCAGGTTGCCAACCGCCGCCCAGCACCTTGTACAAGGTCACCAGGTTGGTCGATTTGGCCAGGCGCGCCGTGATCAGGCTTTGCTGCGCCGTGTACAGCGCGCGCTGGGCCACCAGGGCGTTCAGGTAGGACTCGGCGCCCTGCTTGTAGCGCGCATCGTGGATGGTGTAGCTCTTCGTCGACGCCTCGACCAGCGAGACCTGCGATTGCAGACGCTCGTCGATGGTGCCGCGCTGGGCCAGCGCATCGGACACTTCACGGAAGGCGACCTGGATCGCCTTTTCGTATTGCGCCACGGAGATTTCACGCTGCACCTTGGCGATATCGAGGTTGGCGCGATTCACGCCGCCATCGAAGATCGGCAAGCTGATCTGCGGAATGAAACTCCACGTGCCGCTGCCCGCCTTGAACAGGCCGGACAGGTTGTCGCTCAGCGAACCGGCCGTGGCCGTCAGCGAAATGCGCGGGAAGAAGGCCGCGCGCGCCGCGCCGATGTTGGCGTTGGCCGCGCGCAAGGTGCGCTCGGCCGCCAGCACGTCGGGACGGCGTTGCAGCACGTCCGACGGCACGCCGGACGGGATGTCCGTCAGCGCCGTCACGGTGCCGAACTCGGCTGGCGGCAGCAAGTCGGCCGGCACGGGGCCGCCCACCAGCAGGACCAGCGCGTTTTGATCCAGCGCCACCTGGCTCGTGAAGACAGCCACGTCGGAACGGGCCGACTCGACGCTGGTCTGGGCATCGTACTTGTCCAGGCCGGAAGTCGCGCCAGCACTGAAGCGGCGCACGGCCAGGTCATACGACGACTGCTGGCTCTTCAACGTGTCTTGCGCCACGCGCAGGCGCTGCTGGTCGGCCACCAGGTTCAGATACGTGCTGGCCACTTCGGCCACCAGGCTGATCTGCTGTGCACGACGTGCTTCTTCCGTGCCCAGGTATTGCTCCAGCGCGCTGTCGGACAGGCTGCGCACGCGGCCGAAGAAGTCCAGCTCGTAGGCCGAGACGCCTAGGTTCGCCGTGTACTGGCGATTGATGGACGCTTCGCCGTTGGCGCTGGCGTTCTTCGGCACGCGGCTGGCCGTCTGGCCGCCCGACGCCGACAGGGTCGGGATCAGCGCGGCGCGTTCGATGCCATACGTGGCGCGCGCCTTCTCGATGTTGAGGATCGAGACGCGCAGGTCGCGGTTGTTGGCCAGCGCCAGTTCCAGTACCTGGCGCAGACGCGCATCGGCAAAGAACTCACGCCAGGCGACGTCCGCCACCGGCTTGGCGTCGGCGGCGGCCGTGTCGGCCTTGTAGGAAGGACCGGTCGGCCACGCCGTGGGCGCCGGCGCTGCCGGACGCTCGTACGTGGGAGCCAGGCTGCAACCGGCCAGCAAGGCCAGTGCCGCCATGGAGAGTAGTGATTTTTTCATATTAATGTGCATCCTTGGAAAGCGTGACGGCTGGCGAGCCAGGCGTCGCCGGCGTGGCGGGCGCGTCCGGCTTCGAGAAGAAGCCGCGCACCAGCACGAAGAACACCGGCACGAAGAAGATACCGAGGAAGGTGGCCGTCAACATACCGCCCAGCACGCCGATACCGATGGCGTTCTGGCTGCCGGAACCGGCGCCGCTGGAGATGGCCAGTGGCAACACGCCCAGGCCGAAGGCAATCGAGGTCATCAGAATCGGACGCAGACGCAGACGCACCGCATGCAAGGTCGCGTCCAGCAGCGACATGCCCGATTCCTGCATTTCCTTGGCAAACTCGACGATCAGAATCGCGTTCTTCGCCGACAGGCCCACCACCGTGAGCAAGCCCACCTGGAAGTACACGTCATTCGACAGGCCGAACATCCACGTACCGAGCACGGCGCCGATCACGCCCAGCGGTACCACCAGCAGCACGGAGAATGGAATCGACCAGCTTTCATACAGCGCGGCCAGGCACAGGAACACGATCAGCAGGGACAGCGCGTACAGCTGCGGCGTCTGCGAACCGGATTCGCGCTCTTCCAGCGAGACGCCGGTCCAGCTCATGCCGATGCCAGGCGGCAGCTTGGCGACCATCTCTTCCATCGCGTTCATGGCCGCGCCCGTGCTTTGGCCCGGCGCCGGCGTACCGAGGATCTCTACCGACGGCAAGCCGTTGTAGCGTTCCAGGCGTGGTGATGCGTAAATCCACTTGCCGGTGGCGAAGGCCGAGAACGGTACCATCTGACCAGCCGTGTTGCGCACGAACCACTTGTTCAAGTCTTCCGGCAACATGCGCGATTCGGCATTGCCTTGCATGAACACTTTCTTCACGCGACCACGGTCGAGGAAGTCGTTGACATACGAACTACCCCAGCCGACGCTCAGCACGCGGTTGATTTCCGAGAGCTGCAAGCCCAGTGCGGTGGCTTTCTGCTGGTCGATGTCGATCTTGTACTGCGGCGTATCTTCCTGGCCGTTCGGGCGCACGCCCACCATGGCCGGATTCTGCGACGCCATGCCCAGCAACTGGTTACGCGCCGCCATCAGGGCGTCATGTCCGACACCGCCGATATCTTGCAACTGCATGTCGAAACCGGTGGCGTTACCCAGTTCCAGCACGGCAGGCGGGGCGAACGTAAACACCATCGCATCCTTGATCTGCAACAGCTTGCCCATGGCGCGACCGGCCACGGCCGGCGCTTTTTGCGCCACGTCCTTGCGCAGCGACCAGTCTTTCAGGCGCACGAAGGCGATACCCGTGTTCTGGCCGTTACCGCCGAAGCTGAAACCGGCGACGGCAAACACGGAAGCGACGTTGTCTTTCTCGCTGTTCATGAAGTGGTCTTCGACCTGTTCGATCACTTTCAGGGTGCGCTCTTGCGTGGCGCCCGTCGGCAATTGAATCTGCGTAAACAGGATGCCCTGGTCTTCTTCCGGCAGGAAGGAGGTCGGCAGGCGCATGAAGACGAATACCAGGCCGGCCAGCAAGATGACATACAACAGCATCGAACGGCCGCGGTGACGAATCATGCTGCCAACCAGGCTCTGGTACTTGTTGCTGCTGCTGTCGAAGCTGCGGTTGAACCAGCCGAAGAAACCCTTGTTGCTGGCGTGATGGCCCTTCTCGACCGGTTTCAGCAAGGTGGCGCACAAGGCTGGCGTAAACACCAGCGCGACGACCACCGACAACACCATCGATGAGACGATGGTGATCGAGAACTGGCGGTAAATCACGCCCGTCGAACCGCCAAAGAAGGCCATCGGCACGAACACGGCCGACAGCACCATGGCGATACCGACCAGCGCGCCCGTGATCTGCGTCATGGACTTGCGTGTCGCTTCCAGCGGCGACAAGCCCTCTTCGCTCATCACGCGCTCGACGTTTTCCACCACCACGATGGCATCATCGACCAGCAGGCCGATGGCCAGCACCATGGCGAACATGGTGAGCGTGTTGATCGAATAGCCGAACGCGTTCAGGATGCCGAAGGTACCGAGCAGCACGACCGGCACGGCCATGGTCGGGATCAAGGTGGCGCGGAAGTTTTGCAGGAACAGGTACATCACCAGGAAGACCAGGATGACCGCTTCGACCAGCGTCTTGACCACTTCTTCGATCGACAGTTTCACGAACGGGGTGGTATCGAACGCCACCTGGTAGCTCATGCCTTCAGGGAATTGCTTGCTCAGGTTGCCCAACATGGCTTTCGCCGCATTGGCCGTATCGAGCGCATTCGCGCCCGTCGCCAGCTTGATCGCCACGCCGGTGGCCGCATGGCCGTTGTAGCGGGCCACGGTGTTGTAGTTCTCACGGCCCAGTTCCATGCTGGCCACGTCCTTCAGGTACACCATGGCACCGTTGGTCGTGGTTTTCAGCAAGATGGCGCCGAACTGCTCCACCGTTTGCAAGCGGCTCTGCGCCGACACGGTCGCGTTCAGCTGCTGGCCCTTGACGGACGGCGTGCCGCCCAGTTCACCGGCCGACACTTCGGCATTCTGCGCCTGCACGGCCGTGATCACGTCCGCCGGGGTCAGGTTGAAGCTTTGCAGCTTGGCCGGGTCGAGCCAGATACGCATGGCGTACTGCGAACCGAACAGTGTCACATCGCCCACACCGGCAACACGGCTGAGCGGATCGACGACGTTGGCGGCGACATAGTCGCTCAAGTCGGTCTGGTCCATCTTGCCGTTTTCGGAAATGAAGCCGAACACCATCAGGAAGTTCTTCGTCGCTTTCGACACGACCAGGCCTTGCTGCGTGACAGCCGTCGGCAGCAGTGGCGTGGCCAGCTGCAGCTTGTTCTGTACCTGCACCTGCGCGATGTCGGGATTGGTGCCGCTGCTAAACGTCAGCGTGATGCTGATGCCGCCAGTGGCATCGCTCGACGAGGCCATGTAGCGCAAGCCGTCGATACCCTTCATCTTTTGTTCGATGACCTGGGTGACAGCATCTTCCACGGTCTTGGCGGAGGCGCCAGGGTAGGAGCCGCTGATCGAAATCGACGGCGGAGCGATGCTCGGGTACTGCGCGATCGGCAGGCTGAGGATCGAAATCACGCCGGCAAGCATGATGACGATCGCGATCACCCAGGCAAAAATCGGGCGATCAATGAAAAAACGGGCCATTAATATTCTCCTGAATTAGTGGGCGCTGGCAGCCGATGCGGCAGCAGAAGCGGCGGCGGCAGGAGCAGGAGCAGCTTCGGCCTTGGCCGGCACGGCAACGGCTGGCGCGCCTGGCTTGACTTTTTGCAAGCCTTCCACGATCACGCGGTCGCCTGCGGCCAGGCCGGACGTCACCAGCCAGTTGGTGCCGACGGTACCGCTGGTGGTCAGCACGCGCTGCTCGACCTTGTTTTCCTTGTTCAGGATCAAGGCGGTCGCCTGGCCCTTCTGGTTGCGCGTCACGCCCACTTGCGGCACGGTGATGGCTTTTTCATCGACGCCCGTTTCCAGTTGCGCACGCACGTACATGCCTGGCAGCAATTCGCCTTTCGGGTTCGGGAACAGCGCGCGCAAGATCACGTTGCCGGTGGTCGGATCGACCGTCACGCCGGCGAACTGCAACTTGCCCGATTCGCTGTACTTGCTGCCGTCCGGCAGGATCAGGTCGACCTTGGCCTGGCCTTCGCCCACTTTCTTCAGCGAGCCGTCAGCCATCTGGCGTTTCAGGCGCAGCAAGTCGGTGCTCGACTGGGTCACGTCGACATACATCGGGTCGAGTTGCTGCACCGAGGTCAGCGCTTCGGCCTGGCCTGCCGTCACCAGCGCGCCGGCCGTCACGGACGAGCGGCTGGTGCGGCCGCTGATCGGTGCCGTCACGGTGCTGTAGCGCAGGTTGATGTTGGCCGATTCCAGCGCCGCGGTGGCGGACTCGACGTCTGCCTTGGCTTGCTCGAACGCAGCGATGGCATCATCGTATTCCTGACGGCTCACGCCTTCGATGGCAACCAGTTCCTTGTAGCGCGAGGCTTTCGGACCGGCCGTCAGCAGGTTGGCCTTGGCTTTCGACAGCGCGGCCTTGGCCGAATTGGCGGCCGCCTGGTAGGTGGCCGAATCGATCTGATACAGGGCCGTGCCCGCTTTCACATCGCTACCCTCGACAAACAGGCGCTTCTGGATCAAACCGCCGACTTGCGGGCGCACATCGGCGACCTGGTAGGCATTCGTACGGCCGGGCAATTCGGCGCTCATCGGCAACGCGGCCGGATTAACAGTAAACACGACCACCTGTGGCGCTTGCTGCGCGTGAGGTGCTTCCTGTTTTTTACCGCAGCCGGCCATGATTACAGTGGCGCACAGAACGGCAATAGCGCCGCTCGTACGCGGCGACGTCAATGAAAAGGTTGGTTGCATCTTGGACTTTCTGAAAAAGAAGCTGGCTAGTGTCGTTAGAAATGACTAAATTTATTAACGCAGATCAAAGAATGAACGATCATTCTAAAATCGTCAAGCATCGTTACAATTGAAACAAAGCAACTATCAAACGAATTTAATTATCAATGAGGCAATAAAATGAGGACAGCAACAGCGGCGGCACACCAGCAAAGTGGAGCAGGACCCTGGCGGGCGGTGGCCAAAACGGCACGGCGGAAAAGGTGGATTGAATGAATACTGTAGCAGGGTAATGCGTTTTTTGCTGAAGCGGCGATCATGTGCGCAACACGTCCCTGCACGGCCACGCCCAGCGCCATGAATATTTACCAATGGTATCGAAAAGACATGCGTAGGCATTCGCGCTACTATCCTGTCCACGGCGTGGCACAGCGGGGGCGCGATGATGACAGCACAGGCGCAAGGGCAGGTGCAAGGAGCGCAAGGAACGGCGCAACACGGGGGCGCGAGCGGCCCGGACGCGCCACCACTGCTGTCGACGGGCGTTCCCGGCCTCGACACCGTACTCACGGGCGGCTTGCTGGCCGAGCGCCTGTACCTGGTCGAAGGCGAACCCGGCACAGGCAAGACCACCCTGGCGCTGCAATTTCTGGCCGAAGGGGCGCGCAATGGCGTACCTGTGCTGTATCTCGCCCTGGCCGAATCCGAGATCGAGCTGCGCGGCGCGGCCCTGTCGCACGGCTGGGACCTGGCCGGCATCGCCATCGAAGAGGTGGCGCCCAGCGACGACATGCTCGACCCGGAGCGCCAGTACACCATCTTCCATCCGTCCGAAATCGAGCTGGCCGCGACCAACCAGCGCATCCAGGCCGCCATCGACAAGCACCGCCCGGCGCGCCTGGTGCTCGATTCGCTGTCCGAACTGCAGCTACTGGCGGAAAACCCCCTGCGCTACCGGCGCCAGGTGCTGGCGTTGAAGCGCTACCTGGCCAGCAGACACTGCACTACCCTGCTGATCGATGACCGTTCCGCGCTCGACGACGGCTTGCAGGTGCGTAGCGTGGCCCATTGCGTGATCTCGCTGGAGCGGCAAAACCAGGCGTATGGCAATGACCGGCGCCGCGTGCGGGTGGTGAAATACCGGGGCGTGCCGTTTCGCAGCGGCACGCACGACTACAAGATCGCCCGTGACGGCCTGGTCGTCTATCCGCGCCTGGTGGCGGCCGACACGCGGCGCGATGGCGACCATCGGCTCCTGTCGAGCGGCGTGCCCGAACTCGACGCCATGACAGGCGGCGGCCTGGAAGAAGGCATGAGCACCCTCATTTCCGGCCCCGCCGGCAGCGGCAAGTCCACTCTGGCGGCGCAATTCGTGCACGCGGCCACGGCCCGCGGCGAACCGTGCGCCATGTTCCTGTTCGAAGAAGCGCGCAGCAAGCTGCTGAACCGGGCCGACAACGTGGGCATGCGCCTGCAGGCGGCGCTCGACACAGGCTTGCTGCGCGCACAGCAGATCGATCCGGCCGAGCTGACACCGGGAGAATTTGCCCAGGCCGTGGTCGACGCGGCGGAACAGGGCGCCCGCGTGATCGTCATCGATAGCCTGAACGGCTACATGCATGCGGTGCCCGACGAACGCTTCCAGAGCACCTATCTGCATGAACTGCTCAATTACCTGGGCCAGCGCGGCGTGGCCACCCTGCTCGTCGGCGTGCAGCAAAACATGCTGGGCACCGCGATGACCACCTCGGCCGACGCCAGCTACCTGGCCGACGGCGTCATCATGCTGCGCTATTACGAAACGGAAGGCGAGGTGCGGCAAGCCATTTCCGTCTTCAAGAAACGCGGCAGTGCGCACGAACGCAGCATCCGCCGCTTCGAAATCAGCGCGCAGGGCATCCGCATCGGCCCGGCCCTGGCCGGCTTTCACGGCATCCTGTCGGGCTTGCCCACCATCGGCGGCACGCCCTTGCCCTAGGAAACGCCATGGAGCAGCGCATCCTGATCTACGCGCCTGCCGGCCAGGATGCCGCCCTGGCCGGCAGCGTATTGGCGGGCAGCGCCATCGCCAGCCATGCCTGCCGCTCGCTCGGCGAACTGGCCGAGCAGCTGGCGCTGGGCGCCGGCGGCGTGCTGACGGTGGACGAAGCGCTGCAAGCAGGCGTCTACTCCGTGCTCGACGCGTATGCCCGGCAGCAGCCGGACTGGTCCGACTTGCCCATCATCCTGCTGACGCACGCGGGGCTCGATTCCCTGCCCTTGCGGCAAGCCATTGCCACCCTGGGCAATCTGACCCTGCTGGAACGCCCCGTGCACATATTGACCCTGATCACGTCGGCGCACGCCATGCTGCGCGCGCGCCAGCGCCAGTACCAGGTGCGCGAGACGCAGCGGCGCAAGGATGAATTTCTTGCCAGCCTCGGGCATGAACTGCGCAACCCGCTGGCGCCCATCAAATCCTCCGTGGCCCTGCTCAAGCACCTGTTCCCGGCATCCGAGCAGGTCGGCAAGGTGAGCGACGTGATCGAGCGCCAGGTGACGCACCTGACGCGGCTGGTGGATGACCTGCTCGACGTGGCGCGCATCACCCGCGGCAAGGTGTTGCTGCAACGCAAGGACTTTGAGCTACAGCAAGTGCTCGACCATGTGAGCGAGCTGTGCCAGCCCGCAGCCAGCAAGCGGCACATCCGCATCACCCGCGATCTGCCGCCACATGCCGTGACCTTGCACGCCGACTACGCCAGGGTGGTACAAATTTTTGCCAACATCGTCTCAAATGCCGTGAAGTTCACGCCGGACGGCGGCCACATCCACATCACGGCACACCAGGCGCAAGACCAGTTGCAAGTGGTCATCGAAGACAATGGCATCGGCATCGAGCCGGACGCCATCGCACGCATCTTTTCCATGTTCGAACAGGGACGCACGGTGGCGGGAGAAATGACCAGCGGCCTGGGCATTGGCCTCAGCCTGGCGCGCCAGTTCGCCGAGCTGCACGGTGGCAGCATCGACGCCTGCAGCGACGGCCCCGGCCGTGGCAGCCGCTTCATCGTCACCTTGCCGGCCAGCGCCAGCGACATCCCGGCCGCCACGCAGGCCGCCACCGGCAGCGAGTCGCCCGCCAGCGCGCACCAGCCGCTGCAAGTGCTGGTGGTGGACGACAACCGCGACGCGGCCGATACCATGCAAAGCCTGTTCCAGCTGGAGGGCTATGCCGCCAAGGTCGCGTATGGCGGCGCGCAGGCGCTGGCAGCGGTCGACATGGCCTGGCCGCAACTGGTCGTGATGGATCTGGGCATGCCGGACATGGATGGCTACGCAGCGGCGCGCCAGATCCGCCGGCGCGCGCAAGGGCGTGATGTGCTGCTGATCGCCCTGACGGGCTGGGGCCAGGGCGAAGCGCGCGCACGCACGGAGCAGGCCGGCTTCGACCACCACCTGACGAAGCCGGTGGATTTCGCCGCCATCGCCGCCCTGCTGCACGCGCACCTGGCGCGGCGCACGGGCGCCGCTACGCGAGAGGAATGAGGTTTATTTCCACTTGCCGCGCAATTCCTGCACCTTTTGCTGCAGCAACTCCGGCGTGGCGGCCTCGGGCGCCACGGGCATGCCCACGGCCAGCGACAGACGCGAGCGCAAGCCCGCCTTGAAGGCGCGCTCGAACAAATGGCCATTGCGGTGGCTCAGCAGATGGCCCCACAAGCCGCGCAGCGCCAGCGGAATCACGGGCACCTTGCTGCGTTCGACGATCTTGGCGATGCCGCCCTTGAATTCGCTGATCTGGCCCGTGCGCGTCAGCTTGCCTTCAGGGAAGATGCAAACCAGTTCCCCCTGGTGCAGCGCTTGCGCAATGTCGATGAAGGCCTTTTCCATCAGGAAAGGATCTTCCTTGGCCGGCGCGATGGGTATCGCCTTGGCGGTGCGGAAGATCCAGCCCATCAGCGGCATCTTGAAGATGCGGTGGTCCATGACGAAGCGGATCGGGCGCGGGCTGGCCGCCATGATGACGATGGCGTCCACATAGCTGACGTGATTGCACACCAGCACCGCCGCCCCTTCCGTAGGGATGCGCTCGCCATCGACGACTTTGACCCTGTGCACGGTCTGGATGAGTATCCACGCCAGGAAGCGCATGAGAAATTCCGGCACCAGCGAGAAGATGTAGGCCGCCACCAGCGCGTTCAGGATGGCCGTGACGAGGAACAGCTGCGGAATCGTGAAACCCTGGCCCAGCAGCACGATGGCCACGCCGGCCGCCGCCACCATGAACAGGGCATTCAAGATATTCATGCCGGCAATCGTGCGTGAAATGTGTTTCGGGTCGCAGCGCGTCTGGATCAGGGCGAACAGGGGCACGATGAAGAAGCCGCCAAACACGCCGATCATGACGATGTCGAGCAGAATGCGCGGCACGCCTGCCTGGCCCACGAAAGCCAGCGCGTCGACCACTTGCGTATTCACATACGCATTGCTGGCGAAATACAGGTCGATGCCGAACAGCGACAAGCCGATGGAGCCGAACGGCACCAGGCCGATCTCGATCTTGTGGCCAGACAAGCGTTCGCACAGCAAGGAGCCGGTACCGATGCCGACGGAAAACACCGTCAGCAACAGTACGAAGACGCTGTGGTCGCCATGCAGGAAATCCTTCGAGTACACGGGGAACTGCGCCAGGATCAGGGCGCCGTAAAACCAGAACCAGGAGTTGCCCAGCATGGCCAGGAAAACGGGACGGTTCTTGCGCGAAAAATTCAGGTTGCGGAACGATTCGGCGACAAAGTTCAGACTCACCTTCAAGTCCGGCTCGGGCGCGGGCGTGCGCGGCACGCGGTAGCTGGCGATCAGCCCGAAAATGGCCACGGCAATCGTCGCGCCGGCCACCAGTTCCACGCCCAGCGGCTTGTGCACGATCAAGACGGCGCCGAGGATTTCGCCCAATAAAATGCCGACAAAGGTGCCCATCTCGATCAAGCCATTACCGCCGACCAATTCCTCGCGTTTCAGCTGCTGCGGCAGATACGCATACTTGACGGGGCCAAACAGGGTCGAATGCACGCCCATGCCCACCACGGCGGCCACCAGCAGCCACAGGGTATGCGTCATCCAGCCGGCGGCGGCCACGGCCATGATGGCCAGTTCCATCCATTTGACGAAACGCGCCAGGCCCGCCTTTTCAAACTTGTCGGCCAGCTGGCCCGCCGTGGCCGAGAACACGACATACGGCAGGATGAACAGGCCGGGGATCAGGTTGGTGATGGTGGACGGGTCGAGCGTGGTCCAGCTCAGCGCGTCATAGGCGAGGATCACCATCAGCGCCGTCTTGAACAGATTGTCGTTGAAGGCGCCAAAGAACTGGGTCCAGAAAAAGGGCCCGAAACGGCGCTGCGACAATAAGGAAAACTGGCTGCTTTGACTCATGGCATGGGGAACTGGCAATTAAGGAATTGCTAAAATACAGCACTATCTTGCGCACGACAATCTGAATGTCGTCATCTTGCTTGGTATCAATACGGAAAATGCCGCACTGCGCCATGCTGGCCTCGCACTTTACTACTTTCCCCCGGCACAACAAAAATCGCCTGTTTCTTGATAATAAGGTAATGTGCGCATACATCGGGCGCCTTCGCCCTGACCATCCCCGAAAGCTGCCCCCATGTTTGGATTGATATCGCTGATCATATTTGGCTTGCTGATCACCGCCTTCGTGCTGGTGCTGCAGCACCGCAGGAAAGTTGCCGATCTGGAATTGCTGACGGCGCGCCTGCGCAAGGAAGTCGACGCCATCGGGCAGCGCCTGCGAGCACTGGAAGGCCAGGCCGAAGCGCCGGCCACGCCCGTCGTGCCCATTGCACCCGCCGTACCCGATAGCGCGGCGCCAGTGGCAGTGCCGACACCCTTGCCGCCGCCCACACCCGTGCCGCAAGCGGCCGCGATCAAGGTGGCCGAGCTGGCGCAGGTCGCGCCGGCTGCAGTCCCCGCACCTGCCGCACCCTTGCCACCGAAACCAGCGCCAACGGCTCCCTCCAAGCCCGCCCCTGCCACCCCCAACACCCCATCCTGGATCGCCCACCCGGACGGCCTCGTTGCCAAGGCGAAGAACTGGTTATTTACCGGCAACCTGGTTGCCAAGCTGGGCTTGCTGATCCTCTTCCTCGGCGTCAGCTTCCTGCTCAAATACGTGTCGGCACAGGTCACCGTGCCCATCGAGCTGCGTCTGGCCGGCATCGCGCTGGCCGACATCGCGCTGCTGGCCTGGGCCTGGCGCATCCGGCTCCAACGCCCTGGCATCAGCCTGCCGCTGCAGGGCACGGCGCTGGCGATATTGATGCTGGTGACGTTTGGCGCCTTCCGCCTGTATGAACTGATCCCGGCGGGCCTGGCGTTTGCCGTGCTGTTCGTGCTGACGGCGTTCACGTGTTTGCTGGCCGTGCTGCAAAACGCCGTCTGGCTGGCCGTCTTCGGCATCGTCGGCGGTTTTGCCGTGCCCCTGCTCGTGTCGACGGGCAGCGGCAACCATATCGGCCTGTTCAGCTATTACGCGCTGCTCAACGCGGGCGTCTTCGCCATCGCCCTGAAACGCGCCTGGCGCGTGCTCAATGTGCTGAGCTTTGGCTTCACCTTCGTCGTCGCCACCACCTGGGGCCTGCTGCGCTACTCGCCCGAGCACTACCTGTCGACGCAGCTGTTTTTGATCCTGTTCGTACTGTTCTATATCGGCATCGCCATTGCCTACTGCGCACGCCAGGCGCCGCGCCTCAAGCATTACGTGGATGGCACTCTCGTGTTCGGCACACCGCTGGCGGCCATGGGCCTGCAATACGGACTGGTGCGGCACTTTGAATTTGGCCTGGCGTTTTCCGCGCTGCTTGCCGGTTTGACCTACACGGGACTGGCCGTGGCGCTCTGGCGCCGCGTTGGCTTCCGCCTGCTGGCCGAAGCCTTCCTCGCGCTGGGCATCGTCTTCGGCACCCTGGCCATCCCGTTCGCCCTCGATGGCCGCTGGACGTCGGCCGCCTGGGCGCTGGAAGGCGCGGGCATCGTCTGGGTCGGCTTGCGCCAGCGCCAGACGCTGGCCTGGGCCTTCGGCCTGCTGGTGCAGGCGGGCGCATGGATTTCCTTCCTGTTCATCCTGCAGGGACTTGATGCGGCTAGGGCCCTGCAGGCCAACATCTGGCTCGGCTGCGCGCTGCTGGCCGCCGCCGCGCTGGTGATGGCCTACAATTTCCGCCGGCATGCCAGCCACCTGCATCCGGAATTCATGCGCAGCCTGTCCGTGCTCTTCCTGACGGCCGCCACGGCCTGGCTGCTGGGTGGCCTGTGGAGCGAAATCCTGCTGCGCACGGATGCTGCCACGCAACTGAACCTGCTCACCGTCAGCGCCCTGGGCGTGGCCGCCTTGCTGGCGGTGCTGGCGCGGCGCGAACAATGGCATGCGCCGCGCGCCCTGCTGCTGGCCGTGCAGGTACTGGCCGGCATGGTCATGCTGAGCCGCGCCAGCTGGGTCTGGGATCAGCATCCGGCCAACCTGTTCCACGGTTCCTTCCTCAGCGCCCTGCTGCTGGGCGCCGCCGCCTTTGCCAGCGCCCGTTTCCTGGCGCTGCGCGCGCGCGGCGGCGACGAACTGCTGGCCCTGGTCGCACGGCCCCTGCTGGTCTGGAGCGGCTTGCTGTGGTTTGCCGCCATCCTCGTGCCGCTCGTCAGCTGGCTGCTGCGCCTGATCGACGGCGACCTCGCCATGCAGCAGCATGCGGGCGAGCACTGGCTGGCGCTGTACCTGATTGCCGTATGCGTCACGGCGCCCGTGTTCGCCATCCTGGCGCGGCGCCTGGAGTGGCCGCAGTTACGCTGGTTCAGCGTGGCTGCCTGGCTCGGCCTGGGCCTGTGGAGCACCAACCTGCTGCTGGCGCTGTACCTGCGCGATTACCTACCGACGGGCTTGAGCTGGCTGGCCCTGGCATGTGCCCTGGCGGCCGGCGAATACCTGCTGCTGGCCTGGCCGCAAGCGGGCTGGCAACTCGACGTGCGGGCGCTGCGGCTCTTGCATACGCTGCGCACGGCCGCGCCATGGCTGATGCTGTGGCCCGTGGGCGCCATGCATGTCAGCGCCTGGCTGGCTGGCCACGAAGGCAGCGTCAGCCCCGCCTGGGCCCGCTACTTGCCGGCCTGGGCCATGATGCTGGCACTGGCCTGGCTGATCCGCCGCTGCCGCGCGGGCGCCTGGCCGGTGGCGCCGATTACCGCGTGGTACCAGGGCACCCTGATACCGCTGGGCGCGCTGTGGTCGCTGCTGCTGCTTGTCACGTGGAATATTGTCGATGATGGCGCCATGGCACCGCTGCCCTATTTGCCACTGCTCAATCCGCTGGACTTGAGCACAGGCTTTGCCATCCTGCTGGCCATCGCCAGCTACCGTTTATTCCCGGCCGGCCAGCTCCCGCTGCCCGCCCTGTGGCAAGCGCGCTTGCCGGCCGTGGCCGCCTGCTGCGTATATGGCTGGTTCAACCTGATGCTGCTGCGCACGGTCTCGCACTATCTGGGCGTGCCGTACACCTTTGACGCCATGCTGGCCTCGCAGTTTGTGCAAGCCATGCTGTCGCTGGTGTGGAGCGTCACGGCCCTGCTGCTGATGCGCCACGCGGCGCGCCAGCAGCGGCGCCAGCAATGGAGCATGGGCGCCGTGCTGCTGGGGCTGGTCGTGCTGAAACTGTTCCTGATCGACCTGTCGAACGTGGGCGGCATCGAACGCATCATCTCGTTTGTCGGTGTCGGCTTGCTGATGGTCTTGATCGGCTACCTGGCGCCCTTCCCCAAGGCTGCCGCGCCAGCGCCAGCCGAACCGCAACAAGGAGTCGCATGAAAGCCTCATTGATCTGCTGCAGCCTGCTGGTGGCAGGCGCCGCGCTGGCCGCGCCTGGCCAGGACCGGCCACAGGACTATGCCTGGAACATGCCCATCCAGTCGCCGGCCGGCGCCGGCATCGTGCAGCTAACATTGCCCAGGGAAGTTTACCTGCACGCCAGCTCGGCCAGCCTGGCCGACCTGCGCCTGTTCGATGCCGACGGCAAGCGCCTGGCCTATGCCATCGGCGCGCCGCCCGCGCAATCGGCCACGCAGCGCACGAACATTCCCGCCCGCATTTTCCCCGTGACGGGCGCGCCGGCAACTGGCGACGGCTTGCAAGGCATCGACATCCGCACGGCCGACGATGGCCGGCTGCTGTCGGTCAGCGCGCGGGCTGGCACGGCAGCGGCCACGGCGGCGCTGCAAGCGCTGATCCTCGACCTGGGCAAGCAAACACAAGACAAGCGCATCGCCGCCTTGCGTTTCACGCCACCGGCCCGCACGGACAATTACAGTGCGCAAGTGCTGCTGGAAGTGAGCGATGACCTGAAGCAATGGGACGCCATCGGCACCACCACCCTGAATTGGCTCAGCAACAACGATACGCAGACCCTGGCCAACGACAGCATCGCCTTTGCGCCACGCGCTTTTCGTTACGCGCGCCTGAGCTGGCAAGCGGGGGAACCGCTGGCCTTTGTGGCGATTACGGCGCAAGCCGTCAGCGAAACGGACATCGCCGCGCCGCGCGCCAGCGTCGTGCTGCAAGGCGCGCCCGGCAAGCAGGCAAATGAATGGCGCTATGCCACGCCTCTCGCCATGCCCGCCGACAGCATCGCCCTGCAATTGACGCAGACCAATACGGTACTGCCTGTAACCCTGGGCGTGTATCGCCAGAACAGCTATGTTCCCCGGCACCGGCTGCACCTGCGCCAGCAGGCGCGTCCCGCGCAAGGCGCCTATTTCGATCCTCTGCTGAGCACGACGTTTTACCGCATCGGCCTCGATGGCAAGGAACGGATCTCGGGCGACCTGGCCATGCCCGTGACGCAAACAAACGAATGGGTGCTGCAGACATCCACGGAACACCCGCTCTCCGCCGACAATGCACCCGCCTTGCGCCTGGGCTGGACACCCGCCACCGTCGTCTTCCTGGCCAGCGGCAAGCCGCCCTATCAGTTGGCATTCGGCAACGGCAACGCCGCCGCCGTTGCGCAGCCGCTGGCGCAGGTGGCGCCCGGTTTCAGGGCGGACGAGCTGCTGGCGCTCAAGACTGCCAGCGCCGGTCCGCTCAAACCCAACGGGGGCGTGGCTGCGCCAACCCCCGTCACAAAGGACGGGGCGCCATGGCGCCTGACCGCGCTGTGGGCCGCACTGCTGCTGGGAGTGGCCGTGCTGGGCTTTTTTGCCTGGCGCTTGCTGTCGCAGATGAAAGAGGAACAAGGCAGTACCGACAAGCACGAGCATTAGGCTGGCCGCGACATCGCCACCGCTACTGCCGCAGCAGCGCCTTGAACGTCTGCGGCATCCACGGCCGCGCCGCCAGCATGAAGCTGATGGCCAGACGCTCATCGCCAGGCAGGCGCGCGTCTTCCTGGTGCTGCTGCGAAAACTCCACCGCCACTTGCTTCAAACGCTCCAGCAAGGCCGCCGTGGATTTTTTCGACAGCATCACGTTCACCAGGCGCAGCAATTCTGTCTCACCATCGAATTGCGAATTGAGATAATCGCCATACGCTTCCTTTTTGAAATAGCTATGAATCGGGCCATTCGGTATCCACGCAAACGTGCGCGCCACCAGCAGTTTGACCCGGTTATTCGGCAGCAGTTCCAGGAAACCGATCTTGTCGAGGCGCAGCAAATATTTGACGGCTTGCGCCTCGCTGATGTCATAGATGGCGATGATCTGCTCCAGCGGCAACAGGTTCAGGGCGGACACGGCCACCACGAACAAGCGGGTGTCATCGATGATTTCCTTTTCCTGCGCATACGTCAGCCCCGTGATCAGGGTGGGCGCGGCCTGCGCCGTCTGCACGGCCAGCGCCAGCTGCTGGAAATCGCTGCCGATGGCGACCAGGATCTGGTCCAGGCGCTGCAGGGTAAATTGCTTTTGCGAAAACATCCGCTTGACGCTGGCTTCGGACACGCCGATACGCTGGGCCAGCTCGGCATAGGTGACGGCGCGCGCTTTCAACAGGCGTTTCAAGGCCTCGATCAGGGCGTGGGTTTGCGGCATGCACTTCCTTTATAAAAATTGCATCGGTTCCAGCGGTAAAAAAGTAGCGCAATACGCTACCTGCGGTATGCCTGCCCGCTACGAGTAGCGTTTTCATTGACCAATTGCCCTCAGTCTACAATGATGGCGTTGCCACTTGGCACACTTGAAGGAGAAACACATGAAACGCTTGCTGCCCCTCTGCCTGTCCCTGTCGCTGTTGACGTTCTCCGTGGCCACTCCCGGCCTGGTCCATGCCGCCGCCTCGGAGAACCTGTCGAAAGGCTCGCAAAACCTCAGCCAGGGCTCCGCCGTCGTCGTCGCAGGTTCCATGTCGATGCTGGTCGCTTCCGGCCAGGTGGTCGTCGCCAGCGTGGAAACGGTGGGCGAAGGCATCGTCATCGTGCTGAAAGGCGCGTCCGAAGCGGGCGGCGCTTCCATCCAGATGAGCACGCAAGCAGCCAAGGGCCTGTCGCTGGCGGCCGGCACGGTGGTCAACGTGGTGGCGCTGTCCACCGGCCATATGCTGGTTCTTTCCGGCAAGGCCATCGCCTTCATCCCGAACGAACTGGGCAAGGCCCTGCTGCACCACTCCAAAGTGTAAATCAGCCATGAAAAACCACTCTCCCATGAAACATCTGCTCGCCATCGCCGTGTTGTGCGCCACCACTCTGCATGTTCAGGCCGCCAACTCCGACACCACCAACGCCTCCGACAACGCCAGCATGGCCTCGGCCATCGTGCTGGTCGGCTCCATGTCGGTGCTGGCCGCCGCCGGTGAAGTCGTCATCGACAAGGTGGAAGACGTGGCCGACGGCAGCGTCCTGGTGCTGAAAAGCGCGGCCAGGGGCGCATCTTCCGCCGCCACGGCCTCCGTCAAGCTGAGCCAGAAAGCCACGCAAGGCCTGTCGCTGGCAGCCGGCACGGTGCTCAAGGTGGTGGCCGTCTCGACGGGCCACATGCTGCTGCTGTCGGGCAAGGCCATCGCCTATGTGCCGAACGCGGCCGGCAATGCCATCCTCCACCATTCGAAAGCGTGAACCCATGAAACGCCTGACCGTGATGATCATCAGCCTGGCCCTGGCCGGCGTCGCCCATGCGGGGCGCTCGTGCGAGGAAAAGCCAACGGATGCGAGCACCCTCGTCAAATCGATGGAACTGGCACAAAAAACCCTGCAGGCGCTCGATGCCTCGGGCGCGCAAGTGGCGCTGGTGGCGCGCGCCGGGCAAGACCTGTCGAAGTACAATTTGCGCTATTCGCACATGGCGCTGGCCTGGCGCGACCACCCGCAAGGGCGCTGGCTGGTGGTGCATGAACTCAATGAGTGCGGCACGGCGCAATCGTCGCTGTACAACGAAGGCTTGGGCAATTTCTTCATGGACGATGTGTTCATGTATGAAACCCTGATCCTGATTCCCGGCCAGGATACGCAGCAGCAACTGGCGCGCCTGCTGACCAGCAACACGCCCAAGCGTCTGCATGAGCCGCACTACAATATGCTGGCCTACCCGTTTTCCACCAAGTATCAGAACTCGAACCAATGGGTGCTGGAAACCCTGGCCGCGGCCAGCAACGAGCCTGGCAAGATCGAAACGCGCGCCGAAGCGCAAGGCTGGCTGCGAAGCGCCAACTACGCGCCGCAAACGCTGAGCATCCCCGCCGCTACGCGCCTGGGCGCGCGCATGTTCCGCGCGAATATCGCTTTCGACGATCACCCGTTCGAGCGTCGCATGACGCGCCAGATCGACGTCGTCAGCGTCGACTCCATCGTGCGCTTCATGCGCCAGCGCGAACCGAAGGCGCAGGAAATCGTGGTGCGAGGAAATTAGTCCGGCGCCAGGCCGGACAATCGCAAGGCGGGCGCCTGCGCCAGCGGCGCCGCGCTGCACAGCACGATGGACAGTTCGGCATGGGCGATCGTCACACAAACGGCGGCATCCATGCCCAGCTTGTAGCGCGCCTCCGCTGCGCTCCAGCGCTGGTAGAACTGCGCCAGCCGCACATCCTCCGGCAAGCCTTGCAGCTCGGCGGCCACAGCAGCGCCAAACGCCTGGCGCGCCAGCGCCAGCACATCGCGCCGCGGGTCGCGCAGCTCAATATCAAGTCCCAGCCGCGTCGTACTGCTCAGCGCGCAGGCGACCCAGTGGCCGCTGTGCGAAATACTGAAATACGCACCCTCGACGGGCGACAGCAGCAGCGGCGCCTGGCCGGCGCGCTCTTCCAGCGCGATCGATTCCGGCGCCACTTGCAGCATTTTGCCCATGGCCACGCGCAGCAGGGCGCGCCCCAGCAGGAACTGGCGCCGGCGCAGCGGCCGCGCAAAGCGCGCATAGCGGGCCGTTTCCGCTGGCCCGAGCCACGTTTCATACTGAGTCAGCTGCGCGAGATCAAGGCTGCGGGAATCGAGCAGCCAGATGCTGGCGCCGGTGCTGGGCAGGGCTGAGGACATGAAAGCGAATCGATAGACAAAGGCGCAGTCTGCCACAAATTGCCAGCATGCATGCGGCAAAAAAATGGCAGCGCGGTTCCCCGTCGCTGCCATTCTCAGCAGGTCTGCAGGCGCTTGCGCGCCGCGCCCTTCTAGTTCGTCATTGCTGCTTCGACCGCTTTACTATCGGCGCCAGTCGGGCCGCCTTCGGCACGTACATAGTTGGCCTTGATGTAAGCGCTGGTCAGGTTGGCGATGCGGGTCAGCATCAGGTTATCGTGCACGCCAAACGTGAAGCCGGCCGCCATCGCGTCCGCGCGCTGGAAGAACTCTGGCGTCGCGACCAGGGTGCCCTTGTTGTCGCGGATCTTGACGCGCATGCGCACGCCGGAGCTGCCGGCCAATGGGCCCAGGAATACACGCTTGGCGCCGCTCTTGAACTGCATCTCTTCGACGATAGGCTCGATGATCAGCACGCGGCCATTGGCCCGGGCGGCATTCCAGCTGGTCAGCGATTCGGCCAAGTCCTTGCGGATATTCTCGTCTATCTTTGTCAGGCCAGCCTGGTTACCCTTGTAACCCTCGGCAAACACCGTCGGCTTGACTTCAATGCGGCCAAACGACGAGAAGGCCTCGCTCGGTGCCGGATTGCTGGTTGACGAAGCCTTGACGCGTGTGGCGCAGCCTTGCAGCATGGACATCGCCAGCACTGCGCCAGCCAGGATGACGGTTTTCGATACTTTTTGCATGTTCTCTTTCTCTTTTTATTCGAATGGCTTCCACGGGCCAGCCTTCCTGCAAGCTGGCACCGGTGAGCGATATGGACGATTTCCCTGCTACTCCGCTGCTTACTTAGCTGCTTTTAACTTCACGAACTCGCCCTTCAAGGCCACGCCCGTCATCATCGTGCCTTCATGGCATTCGAATTCCGTGGCGCTGGAATGTTCGACATTCTTGTAGTTGCTGACGATATTGACGACAGCGTCGGCGCCCACCGATTGGGCGCGCTTTTGCAGCGCCAGCATGGCCGACAGGAAGGCCCAGTTGCACGAGGTTTCTGCCGACTTGCCAACACCATTGGTTTTCTGGCTGGTCTTGTCGCTGCTGATGCGCGTGGCAATCGCGGGCGTTGCCTGGTCGCCAAAATAGAATTTGACGGTATCGCCAAGACGGGCCTGGGCATCGTTGGCGGACATCGCATTGGCGATCGGCATCATGTGTTTGGTATCGCCTGCCTGTGCCGGCAAGACGACTGTCAGCGCTGCACTCATTGCTGCCAGGATCATCATTTTTTTCATGCTGTTTTCCTCGATAAGATAGAGATGGTACAAAAAGAAGCGCCTGCGCCGTTTGCGCCAGCACAAGCGTGCGTCACGGCCGGTAACGCTTGAAAATCAGCGACGTGTTGATGCCGCCAAAGGCAAAATTGTTCGACATCACGTACTCGCATTCGATGGCCCGGCCTTCGCCGGTGATGTAGTCGAGCGGCGCGCATTGCGCGTCGACTTGCTGCAAGTTGATGGTGGGCGCAAACCAGCCTTCGCGCATCATCTCGATGCTGATCCACGCTTCCAGCGCGCCGCAGGCACCCAGGGTGTGGCCCATGTAGCTTTTCAGCGAACTGATGGGGGTGCTGTCGCCAAACACCTCGAACGTGGCTTGCGATTCGGCGATATCGCCCTGCTGCGTGCCGGTGCCATGCGCATTGATGTAGCCGATATCGGACGGCTGCAAGCCCGCGTCGGCCAGCGCCAGCAGCATCGCCTGGCGCATGGTGGCGGCGTTCGGCTGGGTCACGTGGCAGCCATCGCTGTTCGTGCCGAAGCCCACCAGCTCCGCATGGATGGTGGCGCCGCGCGCCTGCGCGTGGTCGAACTCTTCCAGGATCAGGCAACCGGCGCCCTCGCCGATCACCAGGCCATCGCGGCTGGCGTCAAAAGGACGCGGCGTCGTGTGGCCCGCGTCGTTGCGCGTGCTGGTGGCGAACAGGGTGTCGAAGACGGCCGCCTCGGTGGCGCACAGTTCCTCGGCGCCGCCGGCGATCATCGCCAGCTGCTTGCCGCCGGCGATCGCCTCGTAGGCATAGCCGATGCCCTGGCTGCCCGAGGTGCAGGCGCTCGATGTGGTGATGACTCTTCCCGTGACGCCGAAAAACACGCCGATATTCACGGGCGCCGTGTGCGCCATCATCTTGATGTAGGTGGTGGCGTTGATGCCCTTGGTGGTGCGCTCTTCCATCATGCGGCCAAAGTCGCCGATGGCGCTGGGCGTGCCAGCGGACGAACCGAAGGAAATGCCCATCTGCCCGCTTTTCACCACGGGGTGCCCGGCCAGGCCCGCGTGTTCCAGCGCCAGTTCGCTGGCGCGCGTGGCCATCAGCGCGATGCGCCCCATGCTGCGCACGGCCTTGCGGTTGTAGCGCTCCGTCAGCGCGAACGGCGCGGCCGGCGCGCCCAGCTGCGTATTCAAGCCTTCGTAATCGGCCCACTCGTTCATGCGCACGATGGCGTTGCGGTATTCGCCCAGGCGCTGGCGGATGGCCGGCCAGTCATTGCCGATCGGGCTGATGCCGGCCATGCCGGTCACGACTACCCGCCGGCTCATGCCATGCCTCCATTCACGGAAATGACCTGGCGCGTGATGTAGCCCGCCTCCTCGCCGACGAGGAAACTGACGGCAGCGGCCACCTCGTCCGGCGTGCCGACCCGGCGCGCGGGGATCATCTTCAGCGCTTCGTCGAGCGGCACCTCGCTGATCATGTCCGTCTCGATCAGGCCCGGCGCCACGCAGTTCACGGTGATGGCGCGCTTGGCCAGTTCCAGCGCCAGCGCCTTGGTGGCGCCGATGATGCCGGCCTTGGCCGCGCTGTAATTGACTTGCCCCCGGTTGCCGATCAGGCCCGAAACGGACGCCATGGTGACGATGCGCCCCGGCTTGCGGCGCTGCACCATCGGCATCACCAGCGGGTTGAGCACATTGTAGAAACCATCGAGGTTGGTCTGCAGGACGATGTCCCAGTCCTCGCCCGACATGGCGGGAAACGCATTGTCGCGCGCCACGCCGGCGTTGCACACGACGCCGTAATAGCAGCCATGTTCGGCGATGTCCGCTTCCAGTGCGCAAGCTGCCGCGGCACGGTCGCCGATATCGAACTGCAGCACGCGCGCCGCGCGTCCCAGCGCCCGCACCTGCTGCGCCACCGCGTCGGCTTCGCCGCGCGCGCTGCGGCAATGCAGCACCACGTCAAAACCGTCGCGCGCCAGTCGCAAGGCGATGGCCTTGCCGATGCCGCGCGACGACCCCGTCACCAATACACTCTTACTCATGCTGTGCTCCATTCATACTCTCCTGCAGAAATTGCTTTGCATCCTCGGGCTGGAATACCGTAATCGTCGCCTGCGCCAGCACGGCGCCGGCCATCTCGATACGGCACTCGAACGCGCCCAGTCCATTCTCGCCCTGCAAGGCTTGCTGCACATGCACCTGCAGCACGCTGCCATCCACAAACAGGGGCAGCTGCGCTTCGTAGCGCCGCGCCCCCAGCAAAAAACCGATCTTCACGGGCGCGCCGACCAGCCGCGCCAGGTAGCCCGCATGCGCGGCGATCGCCTGCGCCATGTATTCGATGCCGACCCAGCTGCCCACACCTGCCGACGGCGCATCATAAAACACGCTGCCAGCATGGATGGTCACTTCGGCGCACAGGTTTTCCGCATCGGCCGACAACACCCGGTCGAGCAGTACCATGGCACCGGAATGGGGCACCAGCTCGCCGATACCTGGAAAACTCATGCTCCCCTCCCGAACAGCAGGGCGGCGTTCGAGCCACCGAAGGCAAACGAGTTGCTCAGCGCCCAGTCGAGCGGACGCCCCAGCCGCGCGCCGGGCAAGGCCAGGCGCAGCGGCGGCAGAGACGCATCGGGCACGCCATCCCACAGGTGCGGCGGCAGCAGCCCTTCGGCGTTATCGTCCTGCATCGCCAGCCAGCACAGCGCGGCCTCGATGGCCGCCGCCGCGCCCAGCGCATGGCCTGTCAGCGGCTTGGTGGAACTGCTCATCGCCGTGGCGCCGAACAGGTCGGACACCACGCGCGCTTCCATCGCATCGTTTTGCGGCGTGGCCGTGCCGTGCAGGTTCACATAGTCGACTTGCGACGCGGCGATGCCGGCGCGCGCCAGTGCCTGGGCGATGGCCAGCCGCGCGCCGCCGCCTGCGGGATCGGGCGCCGACATATGGTGGCCGTCAGACGATTCACCCCAGCCGCGCAAGGCCACTGCGGCCGGTTGCGCCGTCATCAGGAACAGGGCCGCGCCCTCGCCGATATTGATGCCGTCGCGGTTCGCGCCGAACGGATTGCAGCGCCGTGCGCTGACAGACGCCAGCGCGGAAAAACCGGCCACGGTAAAGCCGCACAGGGTATCGACGCCGCCCGCCAGCACGGCGTCGCACAGGCCCATGCGGATCAGGCGCGCCGCGCTGGCCATCGCCTTCGCGCTCGACGAACAGGCGCTCGAATGCACCAGGGCCGGGCCGTCGATGCCCAGTTCCCCGGCCAGCATCAGCGCCGGCGACGCCATCTCCTGCTGGCCATAGTGGAAAGCCTCCGGCAAGCCGTCGCCCGCCACATGCTGGCCGATCGCGCCTTCCGTCTCGGCGATGCCCGACGTACTCGTGCCGATCACCACGGCGACGCGGTCCGCGCCGTAGCGGGCGATGGCCTGCTCCACGGCCGGGCGGATCTGCGCCAGCGCCGCCAGCGCCATCCGGTTGTTGCGACTGCGCGCGGCGATGCCGTGCCGCGCCACCGATGGCAAGGCCGCGTCGACCACGCCCAGCGGCAGCACGCGTCCCGGCGTGTAGGTATCGACGGGCACCACGCCGCTGTGCGCGGCGAACAGGCGCGCGCGCACTGCTTCGCGGCCGGCGCCCAGCGCGCAGACGATGCCGCAATCATTCAGGTACACAGTCAAGCCAGTCATTCAGCTTCCTTCCGGGGCGTTCTGTATCGTCAGGCGATAGCGGTAGCGCAGGTTATCGAGCACCACCGTGCCGCTCCAGCGCGGCATGCCGCTGTAGTCGATCACCGTCACCGCCTCGTCATGCAGGAACAGGGTGCGGCGCAAGCCGCTATCCTCGATGCGCCAGCCGGCCGGCAGGGCTTGCGCGATCGCCTCGCGCGGCCACAGGGTCAGCTGCATGTCTTCCAGCACGTCCTCGGCGCGCACCTGCGCCGGCAGCATCAGGTGGCGCCAGGAGGTCATCTCCTTGCCGTCGTAGTGCAGCGACAGCACGCGCTGGCCAAATGCCAGTCCCACCAGGTCGAGATGCGATGGCTCCACTTCCAGCGCCGCATCGAGTTCGTCGATGCGGCCCGCCCGTTCGACGACCAGGTGCTGCTGCACGCTGACCGTGGCGCCCAGCGCCTGCGGCGCCAGTTTCAGGCCCAGGCGCGCGGGCGTCGAAGGCGGCACGCTGGCGCAGCCGGCCAGTGCCAGCAGCAGTGCCGGCGCCCATCGTTGACAGTGCAAAAACATCAGATTTCTCCTGCGGCATCGGCCGCGCTACGAGGGTCGGGGTCGGGGTCGGCTTCGGCAAAGCACGGCGACAGCAGCCATACCAGCGCCGTGCCGATCAGCATGGTCAGGCCGAATGCCTGCAATGCGGCCGTCTTGCTCAGCGCCAGCAAGCCGAAAGACAGAATGGTATTGGCCGCCGACAGGCCCACGGCCAGCCATGGCGTGTCGTTGCGGCGGTCAGGGTGCTCCTGCATGAAGATGCCGTAATCGACGCCCACGCCCAGCAGCAGCATCAGCGCCAGCACGTGGAACAGCTGCAGCGGCAGGTTCAAATAGCCCAGCAAGGCCAGGGCCGCCACGCTGGCCAGCGCCGTGGGCGCCAGCACGCGCCAGGAGCGGCGCCGGTAACGGGGCAGCAGCAAGCCGAAGACCACCAGGTAGGCGCCCAGCACCACGGCGCCCATATAGACGCGGTAGCGGCCCAGCACCGACGAAATTTCACTCACCTTGTCGACCCACTGCACCCCTGGCATGCCGTCGCCCGCCTGCGCCAGCAGGGGAATGGCCGCATACTGCATGCCGCGCAAGGCGACGATGGAGGCATAGCCGCCTTCCACCTTGCCCAGCCACAGATGGCGCCATGGCTCGCTGGCCGGCACCTTCAGGAAGGCATCGATCGACAGCGGCGCACCGGCTTGCGCCAACTGCGCGCGTACCTTGCCGGCCCACTCGGGACCTTCATCGACGGACTGCGCCAGCAAGTCGAGCGCGGCGCCCGGCTGCAGGATGGCCGTGTCGAGCAAGACCCGGCGCGCCGCCTGCGTGTGCAGCGACGGCACCCAGTTCGACATGGCCTGGACGCCGCTGATGTGCTTTTGCGCGATCAGCGGCAGCAGGCGCTGCTTCAACGCTTCCTCGCGCTGCAGCACGCTTTCCGCGCTGTCGCCGCGCACCAGGTAGAACTGCACCGGCGTGGGCCCATCGAGCAATTTGCTCAATTTGATCTGGTCGCGTATCAGGTGCGCGGGCGGCGTTTGCAGCAAGCGGATATCGTCGTTGACGCCCAGGCGGCTGATGCCGAAGAGCGCAAACAGGGCAAACAGCACGCCGCCAGCCAGGGTGGCGCGGTTGGCCCGCAACAGCGGCCAGCGCGCGCGCGCCGCGCCGTAACGCGCGACCAGGGCGCCGCTCTTCAAGGTGCCGCCACCAATCAGCGCGGGGAACCAGCACACCACCGTCAGCCAGGCAAACACCAGGCCCAGGGCGGAAAATACGGCCATATGGCGCAAGCCGGGGAATGGCGTCAGCGCCAGGCCCATGTAGCCGATGACGGCGGCCAGCAAGGTCAGGCACAGGCCCGGCAGCAGACGGCGCAGCAAGGTGCGCGAATCGAGCGCCGGATCGGCGCCCAGGCGGTTGCATAGAAAATAAATGCCGTAATCCTGCGCCACGCCGATCAGGCTGGCCCCAAAGACCAAGGTCATCAGGTGTAATTTGCCAAACAGCAGCCAGCACACGGACAGGGAACCGAGGCAGCCGATGCCGATCGACAGCAGGATCAGCGAGATCGGCTTGAATGAGCGGAAGGTGAACCACGTCAGCAGGATGATGCCGGCCAGGGAGCCCAGGCCGATGGTCGACATTTCGCCCGCCGCCTGGCTGCTGGCCGCCGCCGCATGCAGGATCACGCCGGCGCTGATGATTTCCACGCCGGGCACGGCCTGCCGCGCCGCCGCTTCGGCTTGCGCCAGCGCGGGCATCACGCTTTCCTGCGCGCCCAGCGAAAAGGCGGGCAGGCTCAAGGTCATCGGCAGCAGCACATACTGGCGCTCGCCGTCGGCGACGAACAAATGGCCGTCGCGCGGACGCACCGGCGTTTCCTGCGCGCGCTCCTGCACCCAGCCGCCAAACAGGCCGAAGGGATCGTCCTGCCAGGCGCCCAGCTTAGGTCCGCCGAAGGGGCTGTAGAGCTGACTGAGCGCCGAATCGCGCCAGAACTGTGGCGTCTCCTGGCGCAACTGCGTTTCCTGCGGCGCCGTCAGTAAGGTCAATCGATGCTGCTGGAACAGCGCCAGCCAGTCGTTCTGCGTCTGCTCGTCGAGCGGGGTGGACTGGAACAGGCCCGCATGGCGCGCCAGCACGGCACTGTAGGCATCCGCCGCGCGCTTCGCATCGCTCCATTCGGCAGCGCCGACCAGCACCACCACGCGCTGCTGCGCCGCGTCGACCATGTGCGTAAATGACGCCTGCAGCACCGGGTCGCGCTCCTGCACCGGCAGCAAGGCGAGAATGTCGGTTTCGGGCGCGATGCGCTTGCCCAGCCACAGATAGGCGTTATGCGCCAGCAGCAGCGCCACCACCAGCGCCCAGGCGATGGCCAGCAGGCGCCAGGCGTTGCGGCCGCGGTTTGTCAAGGAAGTCAAAACAGGGCCGCCTCTTGCGCCGTGATGGCGGACGGTCCCGTTTCAATCGCCGAGAACACGATGCTGGTACGGTCGCCGCTCGCCTCGCTGATGCTGATGTTTTTCACGAAGGCGCCGCCATCGAGGCGGATGCTGCCGATGGCCTTGGCCAGCGCCGGCTGGCGCGCCTTCAGCGCCACTTGCCAGGTGCCGCCATCGATGCTGCCATCCACTTCAAACAGCGTATCGAGTTGCGCCAGGTCGCCGGCCAGCAGCGAAAACAGCACGCTGTTGATCATCTTGACCACCGGCTCCGTCTTCGCGTCGAGGCGCATGGCCACGCGCTCGCCCTGGAAATGCACGATCTCGTCGCGCGTCAGGCGCAGGGTATTCGGAAACGGCTGCAAGGTGCGCCACAAGACGCCTTTGCCGGCCACCACGCAAAAGCGGCCATTCGAGGCCAGCGCCTTCTTCATGCCGGCCAGCTGCTTGCTCTGGTCGAAGCGGCCGCACAGCTGCTGCGGCTTGGCCAGCATGGCCTCGATCTTCGCCACCGGTGCGGCCGCGTGCAGCGGCGCCATCGCCAGCAGGCACAGGCCCGCCAGCAGGACTTTGAATTGTTTTTTCATACGGCCTTCAATCCCAATTTTTCAAACAAGATGGGCGGCGAGGCAAAACACATCTCGCCGCTGGCGATATCGACGGCGACCTGCGTCGTGCTGGCGCGGTTCAGGCGCTTGCCCGTCGCGCTGTCGCTGACCTGGTACTCGATCTTCAGACGGTGCTCCCACTCCACCAGGTCGGCACGCAGGGTCAGGCGCTGGCCAAAGGTGGCCGGCGCCACGTAGCGCAAGTGCATGTCGATCACGGGCCAGGCATAGCCGGACGCTTTCATGTCGACGTAGTTGTAGCCTATGCTGTCGAGCAGCGCGCAACGCACCACTTCGAGGTATTTCACGTAGCGGCCGTGCCAGACGATCTCCATCGGGTCCAGGTCGAAGAACTGCACCTGCATCTCCACTTCGGCGTGCCAGCGGCTGGGCGCGGCTTTCTTGCCGCGCACTTTATGCGTCTCAGTCATGCCCGGCTCCGTACAGTGGCCAGGCTTGGGCGCGAATGCGTTCGAGCAGCACGCGCAGTTCCGGGTCGAGCCGGCGGTCTTCCTCCACGGGGGCGATATCGGCGGCCAGCGCCGCCATCATCGCCGCCAGCGCCGCTTGCGGCGGCACGTCAGGATTGACCTTGCAGCGCAGCCAGACGCCCTGGCGCACGGTAATGAGCAGCGCCGCAGCGACCTGCTCGCACAGTTCCAGCACGCGCAGGCAGTCGCGCGCGGCGATGGTGCCCATGCTGACCTTGTCCTGGTTGTGGCATTCGGTCGAGCGCGAAAACACCGAAGCGGGCATGGTCAGCTTCAGCGCTTCGGCCGTCCAGGCGGAGGCGCTGATCTGCAAGGCCTTCAGGCCGTGGTTGATGGCCGCGCGCGGTCCGGTGGCACCCGACAGATTGGCCGGCAAGCCCTGGTTGTAGCGGCTGTCGACCAGCAAGGCCATCTGGCGGTCCAGCAAGTCGGCCAGGTTGGCCACCGTATTCTTCATGCTGTCCATGGCGAAGGCGATATGCCCGCCGTAGAAATGCCCGCCATGCAGCACGCGCTCGCCTTCGGCGTCGATGATGGGATTGTCGTTGGCGCTATTGAGTTCATTCTCGATCGACGAACGCAGCCACGGCAAGGCGTCGGCCAGCACGCCGATCACGTGCGGCGCGCAGCGGATCGAATAGCGGTCCTGCAGCCGCTTGCCGTTGCGTTCCCAGGAATCGGTGGGCAGATCGGTGCGCAGCCAGGCCGCCACTTGCTGCATGCCGGGATGGGGCTTGACGGAGAACAGGGTTTCATCGAAGTGGTGCGCGTTGCCATCGAGCGCAAACGAGGCCATGGCCGTGATGCGGGTCGTCAGGCGCATCAGATACTCGGCGCGCTCATACGCCAGGCACGCCAGCGCCGTCATGACGGCCGTGCCGTTCATGATCGCCAGGCCTTCCTTCGGACGCAGGCGCAGCGGCGTGATGCCCGCTTCGCGCAGCGCCTGTTGCGCCGGTACCTGTATCCCGTCGC
Source organism: Janthinobacterium sp. 78 (assembly GCF_003096775.1). Classification (NCBI taxonomy): domain Bacteria; kingdom Pseudomonadati; phylum Pseudomonadota; class Betaproteobacteria; order Burkholderiales; family Oxalobacteraceae; genus Janthinobacterium; species Janthinobacterium sp. 78. Next base: position 4,841,536 of record NZ_QENT01000001.1, read on the forward strand.
GCCACACCTCGCGTTCGCCGCACAGCACCGCCGCCAGGTAGGACAGCGGCGTCAGGTCGCCGCTGGCGCCGACCGAACCTTCCGAGGGAATCAGCGGCAGCAGGCCCGCATCGAGCAGGCGCGCGATCTGCGCCAGCAGTTCCACGCTGACGCCGGAAAAACCTTTGGAGAGCGACGCCAGGCGCGTGGCCATGATGGCGCGCGTCTGCGCCGGCGTGAAGAATTCGCCCAGGCCGCAGCCGTGATAGGTGTACAGGTGGTGCGGCAGCTCGGCCACCAGTTCAGGCGGCACGGTCACGGTGCACGAATCGCCGTAACCCGTGGTCACGCCATAGATGGTGCCGTCCTCGCGCAGCAGGCGGTCGAGGAAATCGGCGCCGCGCGCGATTGCCGCCAGAAAGACGGGGTCACTGGACAGTTCGGCGCTGGCCCGGCCATGCGCGATGTCGGTAATGTCTTCGATGCGCAGGCGCTCGCGGTCGAAGCGGACGGCGCGCCGGGTGTTTTTCAGATCAGCGAGTTGCATCGGGAGTATCCAGTCTTGAAGTATCGGGGAGTTGCCAAAAATCGTAGAAATTGAACCATTCGAGCGGCGCGCGCAGGCAGTGGTACTGCAGGCGCGCCGCATAGGCGCCCGCCAGTTCGGCCAGCATCGGCTCGCGCGATTTACGCGGCAGGTGCAGCGACTCGCGGAACAGTTCGAAATGGATTTCGGAGCGCTGGCCGAGGCGCATGGAAAACAGCAGATACACCGGGCATTGCAGCACGCTGGCCAGCACATATGGGCCGATCGGAAAGGCGGCCGGCTGGCCCAGGAACGGCGCCACGGCCACGCGCGGCTGGGGCGAGACGGGAACGCGGTCGCCGGCGATCACCACAAACTCGCCTTGCGCCACCTTTTCCGCCAGCAGCATGGCCGTGGCAGGCGTGATTTCCGTCACCTGCATCAGATTGAGCTGGCTGTCAGGATTGAGACGCTCGAGCATGCGGTTGAACGCCTGCGCATGGCGCGTGTGCACGAGCACCGTCAGCTTCAGGCGCGCATTGCGCTGCGACAGCACGCGGCACAAATCCAGGTTGCCCAGGTGGGCGCAGATCAGCAAGGCGCCACGCCCCTCGTCCAGGCAGCGGTTGACGCCATCGTCGCCGTCGACGCCGTGCAGGCTCACGCTGCGCGTGTCGTACAGCCCGCCCCACAGCAGCATCTTGTCGAGGATGGTTTCGGCAAACGTGGCGAAGTGCCGCAGCACGCTCAGGTTTGCCGGGCCGCCGCAGGCCGCGACGCGACGCAGGTAATTGCGCGACACGCGGCGCGCACGCGGCTTGGTCAGCACGTACCAGGCCAGCACCGGGTACAGCACGATGCGGAAAGGCCAGCGGCCGAAGACGCGGCAGATCCAGAACAGCAGGCGCATGCCGGCCACGAAGCTGACTTCATTGAAGCCGGACCAGTGTCCGCGCGGCTGTTGTGGCGCAGCCGTCATCGCGCGCGCCAGTGGCGGGCCAGCAGGCGCGGTGCGCGCCACAGCATGCCGAAAAACAGGCGCGCGTGCATGCGCGAAATGAGCACGTTGTCGCGCCACAGCTGAAAATGCGAGACGCCGTCGCTGGGGTAACCGACGCGCGTGGGCAGATTTTCCATCGACAAGCCATCCCAGTACAGGCGCACCAGCACATCGGTATCGAAATTCATGCGCTGTCCCAGCGCGCCCCGCTGCGCCAGCGCCATCAGCGGCGCCAGCGGATAGACGCGAAAACCGCACATGGAGTCGCGGATCTGCAGCGACAGGGTATTGATCCATACCCAGACGTGCGTCGCATAGCGGCCATAGTAGCGCGCCTTGGGTACCGACGCGTCGTACACGGGATAGCCGATCACCACCGCTGCAGGCGTGGCTTGCGCCTGCGCCAGGAAGCGCGGCACATCGTCCGTTTCGTGCTGGCCGTCGGCATCGATCTGCAGCGCATGGCTGTAGCCGTGCGCATGCGCGTGACGGCAGCCGGTCAGCACCGCCCCGCCCTTGCCCTGGTTGTGCGCATGGCGCAGCAAGGTCACGCGCGACGGATGCGCGGCGGCCAGCGCGTCGAGGGTGCGCGCGCCGGCGCCGGCGCTGCCGTCGTCGACGAGGATCAGCGGCACGCCATGCGGCAGCAGGCGCTGCACCACGGCGCCGATCGCGTGTTCATGATTGAACACGGGGATCACGATGCAAGGGTGAAAACGCACTTCAGTCACTGCGGGCTCCGGCGCGGCCAAAGCGCAGCAGCGAATGGCAATAGCCGATGCCGTCGCGCGTGGTCAGCAGCTCCAGGCCGGCCGCTTGCGCCAGGCGGATATAGTCGGCGCTCTGGTAAATCTTGCTGTTACCGCTGGCCATGGCCGTGAAGTATGGCGAAGTGTTGATCAGGCAGTAGGCGGCGATATCGTACTGCTGGCGGTCCCAGAAGGTATCCATGATCAGCACCTGCCCGTTCGGCCCCAGCGCCAGCGCCACGCGGCGCAGGATGCTGGCGATGGCCGGCTCGCTGAAACAGCTGAGAAATTGGCTCATCCAGATCAGGTCCATGCCGGTCGGCAGCGGCGCGGCGTCGTCGAGCAGGTCGCAGGCGTGCAAATGCGCGCGCTCGCGCACGCCGGCATCCGTCAGGGTCTGATCGGCCACGGCAAGCTGGCGCTCCAGATCGACCAGGTGCAGTTCCACGCCCGCATGGTAGGCCAGCGCCGCACTGGCGAACTTGCCCGTATTGGCGCCGATGTCCATGATGCGGCGCGGCGCCGTGGCAAAGACGTCCGGGAAAATCTCGGGGAACGAGGTGTCCGAATAGTGGTGGTCGAAGGCGAACCAGCTGCCCTTGGCCGGTTCCGACAGCGCCGACAGACCCTGGTACAGGGTGGGCCAGTCGCCCAGCGCGGCCAGTCCCAATGGCTGCTCGGCATCAAGCGAACGGTCCAGGTCGAACAAGCCCTGGTAGCAGACGTCATGCATGAAGTCCAGGTTGACCTGGGTGATGCTGTCCGTCAGCATGCAAAAGCCTATCTTGTCGAGCACATACGCACCGTCGCGCAGCGAAACGACGCCGGCCGACAGGCACGATTCGAGCGCCACCTTCAGCGCATACTCGGTCCAGCGGCCGCTGGCAGACATGTCTGCAATCGTCAGGCCGCTGTGGCCCGTGTCGGCCAGCGCCTGCAGCATGCCGCGCTTCCAGGCATAGCGCACGCATTGAAAGACGACGGGACCGAAAGCGATTTTTTGCGCCTCGAAACGGGCGGCAAAGGCGGTCTGGCGTTCGGGTGAGAATTTTTTATCTAACATGCGCTCGTTGCTGGAAGGGGTGTATCGGCGCCGCTACCGGGAACGGCAGCGGCATTCGGGTGGAACAGGATGCGGCCGCTGGCATGCTGGCCGGCGTCCGACAGATAACGAAACTGCAGGCTGGCCTTGAGCGCGTCATACTCCAGCGCCAGCCGCACGGGCCGGTCCGGCAGCACCGGCTGCTGGAATTTCAGGGCATGCATGGCGCGGAACCGCGCGGGCAGCGCCAGGTGCTGGCGCGCAAAGTGCAGCGCCCACTCCACTTGCACCACGCCGGGCAGCAAGGGCGCGCCCGTGAAATGGCCATCGAAATAGAACAGATTCGCGGGGACGTACAGTTCAAACAGCAGCCGTAGCGTTTCGCCTTCGGCCGAACGTTCGATCAGCTGCACCTGCGGCAGGCGGGGCGGCTTGTCCACCTGCGCCAGCAAGGCCAGCAACAGCGCCTGCGTCGTCTTGCCCTGCGCATTGATGGGCAGCTGTTCCAGGTAGCGCCAGCGGCGCGGCAAGGCAACGGGGTCGACCTGGCCGCCCAGCGCCGTTTGCAGCTGGCGGTTCAGGGCCAGCTTGCCTTCGGCGTCGAGCAGCGCGCGGCCGGCAGCGCTGCAGACGATAAAGGCAGCCACTTTCTGACGCTCGCCAGCCGGCGCATCGCACAACAGGACGCGCGCGTCCTGCACCAGCGGCGTGGCCAGCAATGCCGCTTCGATGGCATTGAGGGAAATGCGTTTTTCTTCGATCTTCACGATGCGGTCGCTACGCCCCAGCAACTGGAAGCGTCCTGGCGCCGTTTGCCGCGCGCGGTCGGCCAGACATAGCCAGCCATCGTCGGCCAGGTGCGCCGAACGCACTTCCAGCACGCCGTCGTCCAGCAGGCGCCAGTCCACGCCGGGAAATCCTTGCCAGCTCTCGTCGTCAGGACGCTCTGGAGCACGCTGGCGCCAGGCCACGCCGCCCGTCTCCGAGCTGCCATAGATTTCGCAGGGCACGCGGCCAAGCAGATTGCCCGCCGCCAGCGCACTGTCCCGGGCCAGTGGCCCGCCCGAGGAAAACACGGCGCGCAGCTGCGCGCGTGCGCCGGACCAGTCGATGTGTTCCGGCAGGCGCTTCAGGTGCGCGGGACTGGCGGCCAGCACGCACGGACCGCGCGCCAGCAGGGCGGCCAGCTGTTCCGGGTAATCCACGCTGTGCGCATGCACGGCACGCCCGGCGGCCAGCGGCCACAGGACCTTGAACAGCAAACCGTAGATATGCTGGTGCGTGACGGTGGCGACGACGGCGGCGCCATCGGCGTGCCCGCCAAACAGCAGCTCCAGCGTGGCCACTTCGCTGCACAGCTGCGAGAGTTTTTTCGGCATGGCTTGCGCCGCGCCCGTGCTGCCGGAGGTATGCACCACCAGCGCCGGAAAGTCGTCAGCGAGCACGGTCCATGCGCGCCCGGCCAGGCCGTCGGCAGGCAGCGGCAACGGCGCAAGCGCGGCCGGGAACTGCCCCAGGAAACCATCGACGGATGCAGCCAGCGAGGCGCAACTGGCCGGCAGCGTATCGGCCGTCAGCCAGATGGTCTTGCCCACCTGCCAGGCGCCCAGCAAGGCGGCGCCAAACTCGATGCTGTCATCCAGGTACAAGGCGAAATGACGGCCTGCCTGGCGCTCCAGCAAGCCGGCCCACGCTTCCATGCGCGCGGCAAAATACGCGTGATCGAGCACCTCGCCATCGCGCCAGCCGACAGGAATGGCTGGCGTACGGTCATGCATGGCCAGCGCAAGGCGCGCCAGAGAGGAAATCGGCGGATGTGCTGCAGGTACGGAGACTTCCGGCAAAAAGGATTCAGGCATGGTGCAAACGCTTAAAACGCAGGCGGACGAGATACTCGCCGCCAAATAACAGGGCCATCAGGATATAGGCGATGACGCCCGTGTACAGCGACCAGACGGCTTCGCTGGCCCACAGCGCCGTGCCCAGCGCGATGCCGCCATTGACGATGAAAAAGCCGCACCAGAGCTGCGTCACGCGGCGCGTATAGCGCACGGCCGCAGGTGGGAAATCCTTCTCGCGCAAGCGCGCCAGGCGTTCCACCACCGACGGCGGCGCCCACAGGCTGTAGCCGAAGGTGGCCAGCAAGACGACATTGACCAGTACCGGATACAGTTTCAGCGGCAGCAGCAGGTTGCTCCACAGGGCGATGGCGGCCAGCAGCAGCGCGGCGGCCACCGACCAGCGCGCGGTGCGCTGCAACTTCAGCGCTGGCAGGCGGCAGCCGACGGCCAGCAACAGCAACAGCGCCAGCCAGCGCGGTTCGACCTGGCCGTGACCGAGCCAGATCGCCAACGGATACAGTACGGTCAGCAGCAACGCGACGGCATTGAGCAGCACGCGTTATGCCGCCTGTTCCGACACCGACATCGCACGCAGCGCCTCGACCACGTCGTCGATCGTGCGGATGGTCTTGAACACTTCCGGCTGCAGGCGCTTGCCCGTCAGCTGCTTCAGCTTGACCGCCAGGTCGACCGCGTCGATGCTGTCGATATCGAGTTCGGCATACAGATTCGACTGCGGCGTCAGCGCCGCTGGATCAAGCTCGAACATTTCGGCCAGCAGCTGCACTACCCATGCGTACAGTTCATCGCGGCTCATTGCGCTCATATCTACCATTTTGCTGCTCCTTACTTCTTTCTGTGAGTGTCAACCATGGCCGCCAGCGCCCGTACCGAGGCAAAGTGGCGGCGCGTATCGGCCGAATCGGCCGACAGGGAAATGCCGTATTTTTTTTGCAGGGCGACGCCCAGTTCCAGCGCATCGATCGAATCGAGTCCCAGTCCCTCGACAAACAGGGGCGCATCCGTATCGATATCGGCAGCGCTCATGTCTTCCAGTTGCAGCGCCTCGATGATCAGTTCCTTCACTTCTTGTTCAAGCATGTTGTTCCTGTTTCCCGCTAAAATAATGTTGCAGATGAGTGGTCAAAGTGCGCGCCGCCATGACGTCGCTGGCGCCACCGCCGGTAAACTCGTCGATCGCCAGGTCGTCCTGCACGGCGATCTCGAAATGCGCGCGGCGCGCCGGCACGCGCCACCACGGCTCGCCCTTGCCCAGAGTCCTGGGCAGGCAACGTATCAGCACGGGCGTCACGTCGCGGCGGCCGCGCACGGCGATATTGGCCGCGCCCCGCTTCAGCACGACCTCGCCGCTACATGGCGTGCGCGTGCCTTCCGGAAAAATGATCAGGTTATTGCCGCGTGCCAGCGATGCCAGGCAGGCGTCCACCAGTTCGGCGCCGCCCGTGTTGTTGATATAGCCGGCCGCGCGCACGGGACCGCCCGTAAACGGGTTATTCCACAAATCGGACTTGACGATGCAATCGGCCTGTTTGACATACGCCATCAGGAAAATCGTGTCGATCAGGGTCGGATGATTGGCCAGGATCAGCAAGCCGCCCCGCTTCAGCTTATCCAGGCCGTGCAAGTCATAGCGCAACACGCCGAGAAAACGCATCAGGCCGATATACAGGCGAAAACTCCAGCCGATGATGGCACGCGCGCAGGCAATGCGCGTCTCGCGCCGCCACACCAGTACCTGCAGCACGGGGAACACCAGCACGCGCAGCAGCAAGCCACCGAGGCCGAAGGCGACAAAACTGAGCGCGGTCGCGATGGTACGCCAGCCTATCGACAGGCTGGCGCGAACAGCCTCCAGCTTATGCATGGCGGCTCCAGCACCATGTCTGGCGGTTGGCCGCATGCTCGAACGAGCAGGCCTCACCGAGCATGAATCGCAACACGGCCAGACTGCCCGGCATGGCGCCGGCGGCTGGCGCCAACGCATCGCCGCTGCCGCGGGCGCGCCACGTCAGGCTGAAAGCGGTGCCCGGGGATTCCTCGGCCTGCAGCAGCCAGGCAAACGCATGCGGCTGCTCATGACAGTCTTCAAAGGCCTCGAATGGCACTGGCAAGGGACACTCGGCCAACACCAGCAATACCTGCGCCGCGCCATCGGCCAGCAAGCCGCACGCTTCGATCACCGCGGCCGCGAGGCTGGCCGCACCGGCGGCGACGGCCAGCTGATTGGCCATATCGGCGCGGGCGATGGAAAACAAGCCTGCGCTGGCATTGTGCACGGCCATGCCGAACGCCGTCGGCGACAAGGGTTCGCCGTGGGCCAGCGCCGACAACAGTTCGACGGCGCGCGCCACCTCGCCATGGCGAGAACAAAAAACGAGCGGAACATCGCGCTGTTCGCCGAGGCAGGCGTACGCCACTTCGAGCGCCATCTTGCCCAGCTGACCGGCGCGGCGGCGCTGCATCGGCGCCATCGCACGCACGCCTGGCTCGCCAGCGGCAGCAATCGGCGCGACGGGCAAGGCGCTTTGCGCCCAAGCGTGCCATTGCTGCGGCGTTTCCAGGCCTGGCGCCCAGGCGGCATGTCTGACAATTGAAAAACGGACACCATCGGTGCGCATATGCATTTTCCTGAGTTCAAAAAAAGGGCGAACTCACGTCAAAACTGCGCAAAAAGCCCCGCCGGCGTTCTTTTCAAATTATAAACGATGGAAGAAAAAATAACTAAAATAAATGGCCGTGAAGCAACTTTTTAAATGTAAATACAAAATGTTTTTTAAAAAGATGCTCCGCTGTAGTTACTATTTGTAACACCTCCATCCATTATCTTCGATGGAAAAGCGGCATTCTCAGAAATAGTATTTTTTATCCATGATCACCATAAGCTGCACAGGCACCCCATGCGAGCATTATTTTTAGATAACACACGCAGCAGGCGCAGCGGCGCGGCAAACACAGTCATCGGGGATGACTGGCCAGTGTGCCGCCAAGAGGGAAAGCTGAAAAAAGGGGATGCACATACTACCCACATATGGCGGCAGCGAGGATGAATGGGGTGTACAGCAAGGACAATACAGAGCGTTTGCTTTATGCCAGTGCCAGCCGGCCAATTCAACTGTGGCGGCCAGGCGGCCAGCGCCGCGCAGCAAGAGCAATACACTGCGCGCCGGCGTGGCCACCTCGTTACCGTTAAAACACCCAGAGTTTATCGGCCGGCATGTGCAGCCAGTACTTGCCCGCGTCGAGCTTGTGGCGCGAATACGCGCGCAGGCTGATATTCTCGGCACCGCCGCGCTCGAACAGGCATTCCCAGCGGTCGCCCAGGTACATACAGGTCAGCAGCGGCAGTTCGATGGCATTGTCGACCTGCGTGGCGCTGATCTTCACCTCCTCGACCCGGATCATGGTGGTCACGTCCGTGCCCACGTTGGCGCCGCGCGCCACGCCCTGCATGGAGGCGCCGTCGATCAGCAAGCGCACCTGATTGCCATCGCGCTGCACCACCTTGCCGGGCAGGCGGTTGTTACTGCCCATGAATTCGGCCGTAAACAAGGTGTCGGGCGTTTCATACATGCTTTGCGGCGTGCCCTGCTGCTCGATCTTGCCGTTATTCAGTAGCAAGATGCGGTCGGAAATGGCCATCGCCTCGCCCTGGTCGTGCGTCACCATCAGGGCCGACAGGCCCAGGCGCACGATCAGTTCGCGCAGGAAGGCGCGCGCTTCCTCGCGCAGCTTGGCGTCCAGGTTCGACAGCGGTTCGTCGAGCAGGATCACGGGCGGGTTGTACACCAGTGCGCGGGCGATCGCCACGCGCTGCTGCTGGCCGCCTGACAGCTGATGCGGATAGCGTTCGCCCAGGTGCCCCAGGCCCAGCTGCGTCAGCACTTCCTTGATGCGCGCGGCGATCTCCGTGCTGCCCATCTTGCGCAATTTGAGGCCATAGGCGACGTTGTCGAACACGGTCTTGTGCGGCCACAGCGCGTACGACTGGAACACCAGTCCCAGATTGCGATGCTCGGCCGGCATCTCGAAGTGCTTCGCGCCATCGTAGACATTGCGCTCGCCGATCTCGATGGTGCCCGCCTTCGGGCTTTCCAGCCCGGCGACGGCGCGCAGCAAGGTGGTCTTGCCGCTGCCCGAAGGCCCCAGCAAGGCGACCACTTCGCCTTTTTTCAGGTGCATCGAGACACCTTTCAGGATCTGGTTGGCGGCAGCGCCGGTGCCGTAGTCCAGGTGCAATTCATTGACGGTCAGTTCATTCATGATGTGGTCTCAGTCTTTGTATTTAGTTATGTAACTTCACGCCGAAGCGCAGCGCGATGCCCAGGCCGATGGCCACCAGGGTGATATTGATGAAGGACAGTGCCGCCACCAGGTCGGTCGAGCCGCCGGCCCACAGCGATACCAGCATGGCGCCGATCACTTCCGTGCCCGGCGAGAGCAGGTACACGCCCGTCGAATATTCGCGCTCGAAGATCAGGAACACCATCAGCCAGGCGCCCAGCAAGCCGTATTTGATCAGCGGCAGGGTGACGTCGCGCGTCACCTGGCCGCGGTTGGCGCCGACGGCGCGCGCCGCCTCTTCCAGTTCCGGTCCCACCTGCAGCAGCGCGGTGGAAATGAGGCGCATGCCGTAGGCCATCCACACCACCGAATACGCCAGCCACAGGGCGAAGATGGTCGAGCGCACTTCGCGCAGCACGGGGATCACATGGCCGCTCAGCCACAGGGCCACGCCGTTGTCCATGCCTTTCAACATGCCGTCCAGCCAGGCCGGCACGAACAGGAATACCCACAGGAAGGACAGGCCGGCCAGCAGGCCCGGCACGGCGCGTGGCACCAGCACGCTGTAGTCGAGCAGGCGCGTGATGCCGTCCTGCTTGCGGTGCATGGCCAGCGCGATGAAGCTGTAGCAGCCGACGGCCAGCGCGCCGCCGACGACGCCGATCAGGATGGTGTTGACGATGCCGCGCACCAGCGACGGCTGGTCGAAAATATCGCGGAAATGCTGCAGGGTCAGCACGTCGGCCAGGTGCACGCCTTCGCCCCAGTACTGCACGAAGGAGCGCAGCACGATGCCCGTCAGCGGCAGGATGATGGTGAAAATCAGCCAGCCCGCCAGCAAGGCAAAGGCCAGCCACTTCCAGCGGCCCAGCGGCATGGCCTTGCTGCGCGCACCCTTGCCCTTGATCGACACATACTTGTTGGCGGACTTGAGCAGCCAGCGCTGTATCATCACCAGCGGCATCGTCACCATCACCAGGCAGACGGCGACGGCAGCCATCAGGTGGTAGGACGGCGTGCCGAGCTTGTTCGTCAGCTTGTACAGATAGGTCGGCAGCACCAGATGGCCTTCCGGATCACCAAGCACCAGCACCAGGCCGAATACTTCGAAGCCGAGGAAGAACACCAGCACGCCCGCATACGCGAGCGCCGGCATGATCATCGGCAGCGATACATTGAGCATCACCTGGATCGGCGAGGCACCGGCCACGCGGGCCGCTTCCTCGACATCGGAACCGAGGCTTTTCAGTGCCGACGAGGCATACAGGTAGACGTGCGGCACGTGCGTCAGGCCGGCGATAATGACGATGCTGGTGAAGGAATAGATATTCCAGGGCACGAAGCCGAGCAGCTCCTTGGCCCAGATCGAGTAAAAGCCCACGGGACCCATCGAGACGACATAGCCAAAGCCCATCACCATCGGCGAGACAAAGATCGGCACCAGCAGCATCGGCGCCACCCAGCCGCGTCCCGGCAAATCGGTGCGCACCATCAGGAAGGCCAGCATGCCGCCCAGCGGCACGGCGATGACGGTCAGGCCGAAGGCCAGCATCAGGCCATTCTTGAAGGCCATGGCGAAATCGGGATCATCGAAGATGAAACGGTAAGAGTCAAAGCCGAATTCGCGCACCGGCATGAAAAACGGCGCGTTCAAAAAGCTCTGGTAAAAAATCAGGAACAGCGGCAGGAAAATGGCGATCAGCGTGATCGTCACGACCACACCGCGCGACCAGTTCAGGCGCGACAAGGGAGAGCGCGACCGTGCAGGCAGCGGCAAGATGGCAGTTTGCATGATGAATCCAATGAATGAAGGGTGCTGCGTGTGCCCGCAAGCCAGGCTCGCGGGCGGCCAAGACGGCGTTGGCTATTCCTACTTCTTGCCGGCTGTTTCTTTCCACTGTTTCAGGAAGGCCATGCGCTTGGCCGGTCCCAGAAATTGCAGGATGATCGGGTGCACGGGAATCGGCTTGACGTTGGCCGCGCCGATTTGCTTGATCAGGTCAGCCGACGTGGTTTCGCCCGTGACGTCGGCGCGGATGGCGAACAGCTTGGCGCCGTTGGCGATGATGGTCTGGCCGCGGTGCGACAGGATGTAATCGAGCCACAGCTTGCTGGCGTTGACGTTCTTCGCGTTCTTGTTGATGAACTGCACGCGCGACAGGATCAGCGTGTAATCCTTGGGCAGCACCACGCCGATCGATGGGTCGGTCTTGGCGCGCACCAGGGCATACGAGCCCAGTACGTTGTAGCCGATCAGGTTTTCACCCGAGGAGATACGCTCCATCATGGTGCCAGTCGACGACTGCACGCGCACCTTGGCGGTACCAAACGCATTTTCCAGCGCCAGGAATTGCGGATATTCCTTGGCATCCTGCGCCATGAACATGAAGCCCACGCCCGACTTTTCGATGTCGTAGGTGGTGACCTTGTCCTTGAATTTCGGCGTGGCGATCAGCTTGACGAAGTCGTCGTGGTTCTTCGGCACTTCCTTCGGGTCGAGCAAACGCTTGTTGTAGACGATGGCGGCCGGCTCGAACGTGGTGCCATAAGCCTGGTCATCCCACATGGCCCAGCCAGGAATCTTCGCCGCTTCGACGGATTTGTACTTCAGGGCGTAGCCGTCCGAGGCCAGGCGCATCTGCAAATCCATCGCCGACGACCACATCACGTCGGCAGTGTTGCCGCCCGCCGCCACTTCGGAAATGAAGCGGTTGTACACCTCGGTGGAATTCATGTCGTTGTATTCGACCGAAATGCCCGGATACAGGGCGCTGAAGTCCTTGATCAGCGGCGCGGCGGCCTTGCTGTCGGTGGCGCTGTAGATCACCACCTTGCCTTCCTTCTTGGCCGCATCGACGATCTTCTGGTAATCGGCCGGATAGCCGGGCGGCACTTGCGCAACAGCGGCGCCGGCCAGGCTGGCAAACGCGGTGGCAATGGCGGCTTGAAGCAGGGTCTTGGTTTGCATGGGGTTGTCTCCGTCTGTGAAATAATTGTTTTAAATGGAATGCCGTTCAGCGCATCAGGCCAAGCTCATTCGCCTGCCTCGCATACTCATCGACTGCCTTCCTGACATACGCAGTCAGCTTCGGCCCCGTCAGGGCGAACGGGTACAGGCCTGCCTGCGCGCGCCATTCGGCGAACTGCGGCGTGGCCATGGCACGCTCAAAGGTGGCCACCCAGCGCTGATAGTCCGCCTCGGGCACCTGCGGCCCCATCCACACGCCGCGGATGATGGGCCAGACCACGTCGACGCCCTGCTCGCGCGCCGTCGGCACACCGGCCAGCACACCGGGCAGGCGTTTTTCCGACAGCACGGCCAGCACGCGCGCATGGTTGGCGCCGGCGTTCAGGGTGGCTTCGGACGTGTCGCCCGAGACCACCTGCACATAGTCGGCCTGCATCGCCGTAAACACTTCGCCGCCGCCTTCGAGGGCGACGAAGCGCAGCACTTTCGGGTCGATGCCGGCATGGCGCGCCACCAGCGCCATCTTCAGCCAGTCCTGGCTGCCGATGGTGCCGGAGACGCCGATCAGCACCTTGTCCGGATGCTGGCGCAGCGCGGCGATCAGGTCGGCCAGGCTCTTGTAGGGCGAGTCGCTGCGCACGGCGATCATGCCGTAATCGGCGCCCAGCGCGGCCACCCAACGCACGTCGCCCGCCTTCGCATTGCCGAACTTGCCCTGCGCCAGATTGAGCAACGAGCCGCCCGAAAAGGCCACCAGGGTGTTCGCTTCCGCGCGGCGGCGCTGCGAGCCCATCGAGTGCCAGGCCACCGCGCCGATGCCGCCGGGCAGGTAACTGATGCGCATGGGACCTGCAGCAGCTGCCACGCCCTCCTGTGCCAGGCCTTTTTTCGCCAGCTTGCACGTCAGGTCCATGGCGCCGCCCGGCTTGGACGGCACCACGCATTCGACCGGCGCTGGCGTCGCCACCTGTGCCCCGGCAAGAACGGGCAGCAGGCATGGCAGCAACAGGAACAGGGAGCGCAGCATGATCATGGCTTAGAAGCGGTGCTGGATGCCGGCGATCAGGCCGCGCTGCGTGTCGCCGAAACCGGCATCGTCACGCGACAGGCTGACCAGCTGCTTGTGCTTGGCCTTGGCGTAGGCGCCTGCCACGTACAGGTCGGTGCGCTTGGACAGCGCATAGCGCACGCGCGCCACGTACATGATCGGATCGGCATCGAGGTTGGCAGCCACGTTTTTCACGTCCTGATAGTAGATCACGCCCGTCAGGGTGATGACCGGCGTGGTCTTGTAGCTGACGCCGCCCCAGTACAGGGTGCCGCGCACGTCGGCCTTGCCGGCGGCTGCCGGATCGAGCTTGTAGTCGCGCGCCGCCGCCTGCACTTTCCACGGGCCGTCGTCATACATGGCGCCCAGGTGATACACGGTGGTCTTGTCGCGCGCGCCGCCGGCGATGGCATTGCCGTTCACCTGTTCATACGTGGCCAGCAGGCTGACAGGTCCGGTCTTGTAGGTGAGGGCCGTCGACAGCTTGGCGCTGTCCGAATTGCCCGTCGACTGTTCGCCGAAGCCGTACGATGCACCGTAGCTGAAGCCGCCCGTCTTGCCCGAGTACTTGACCATGTTGTCGAAGGCCGTCGTCATGCCGTATTTGCTCGGGCCCGTCGCGTTGGCCGAGGTGGCCCACGAGTAGAACGGCGCATAGGCCATCGGATCGAACGGCAGCACGAAGTCATACACTGTGGTAAACGAGCGTCCCAGCACGACGCGGCCAAAAGCGCCTTCCAGGCCCACATTGGCCTGGCGCTTGAACAGCGCACCATCGGCCGCGCCCGTGTCGACCAGGATCCCGCCTTCCAGATTGAACACGGCTTTCAGGCCACCACCGAGGTCTTCACTGCCCAGGATGCCCCAGCGCGAGGTGTTCATGCCGCCGGAGCTCACTTGCGTCACCGAGCTTTTGTTCGGACCGGCGTTGCTGGTATTGCTGATGCCGGCGTCCAGGCGGCCGTACAGGGTGACGTTCGACTGGGCGTGGGCACTGCCGGCAGCGGCGAGCACCGCCATGGCGGCCAGCGAGAATGCAGTTTTTTTCATGTAAAGTGTCTCCCTTAGATATAGTTATTGGTGATATGCCCGATTCATTTCGTGAATCAGGATCACACTATATGAGCGCCAGCCTTTCAATTGGCTTTCAGCATGACAGGTGTCGCCGGCCAGCCACAAGGGGCGCAAACATATTCATCGCCGCCCCTGCCGCCAGGCTTACACTGCATCATTTCAACGAATGGCGGAGACCATGCGCATATTATTAGTGGAAGACCATCTGGAGCTGTCGCACTGGCTGGCAAAAGCCCTGCGCGACGCGCACCTGACGGTGGAGACCGCCCACAACGGCGCCGATGCCGACGCCCTGCTGCACACGCAGGAATACTCGCTGGTGCTGCTCGACCTGACCCTGCCGAAGATGGACGGCCTGGACGTGCTGCGCCGCCTGCGCGCGCGCGGCGGCACGCGCGGCAAGACTCCCGTCATGATACTCACGGCGCGCGGCGGCCTCGATGACAAGGTACAAGGCCTGAACTTGGGCGCCGACGACTACCTGGCCAAGCCGTTCGAGCTGGCCGAACTGGAAGCGCGCGTGAAAGCCCTGCTGCGCCGCAGCCAGGGCAACGAGGCGCTGGTGCACAGCTGCGGCGCGCTCAGTTTCGACACCGTCACGCGCATGTTCAGCTATGCCGGCGCCCCTTTTCCCCTGACCCCGCGCGAACACGCGGTGCTCGAGGCGCTGATCACGCGCTCGGGGCGCGCCGTGTCGAAGGAAAAGCTGTTCGACGAAGTCTTCGCGCTGGCCGACGACGTCAACCTGGACGCCATCGAACTGTACATCCACAGGGTACGTAAAAAACTTGAAAACGGCGTGGAAGCCGGTTCGCCCGACGGCGCCATCATCACCACCCTGCGCGGCATCGGCTACCTGCTGCAGCCGCGCAGCGCCATGGCGCCGGCTACGCCAAAATGACCGTGCGCGCCCCACGCCTGCCCCTGTTCGAGCGCCTGCGCCAGCGCTGGGCGCAGGGCCGGCCATTGGGCAGCCTGCGCAACCAGTTGCTGCGCTGGCTGCTCATCCCGCTGGTGATGCTGGTGCTGCTCGACGCTTTTTTTGTCTACCGCAATGCACTCGACGCGGCCGACATGGCCTACGACCGCTCCTTGCTGGCGTCGACGCGGGCGCTGGCCGAAAGAGTCTCCATCGTCGGCGGCAAGGTGGTGGCCGAAGTACCTTACGTGGCGCTCGACAGCTTCGAGACCGACACCCTGGGCCGCATCTATTACAAGGTCACGGGCATCAACGGCGAACTGGTCTCGGGCTATGGCGACTTGCCGCCCGTGCCGAAAAACGTGCCCCGCTCGCAGAACTACCCGGCCCTGGTGCGCTTCTACCACGCCGACTATCACGGCAAGCCGATCCGCATCGCCGCCCTGCTGCAACCCGTGTATGACGACTCGATGCGCGGCATCGCCCTGATCCAGGTGGCGGAAACGCTCGACGCGCGGCGCGGCCTGTCGAACCAGATCCTGTTCGACACCCTGAGCTGGCAGGCGGCGATGATACTGGTGATGGGCGCGCTCGTCTGGTTTGCCGTGCGCCTGGTGCTGCGGCCGCTGATGCGCCTGAAAACGGAAGTCGAGACACGCACCCTGTCCGACCTGTCCGACGTCGATCCCGCGCTGGTGCACAAGGAAATGCGCCCGCTGGTGAGCGCCATGAACGGCTCCATGTCGCGCCTGCAGCAACTGATCGCCAGCCAGCGCCGTTTCATCGCCGACGCCTCGCACCAGCTGCGCACGCCGTTGACGGTGCTGAAAACCCAGGCCGAACTGGCCATGCGCGAATGCGACCGCCAGGCCGGCACGCCGTCCGACATGGCCGCCCTGCGCGACATCGTGCGCTCGATCGCCGCCACCACCGATTCGACCGTGCTGCTGGCTAACCGCCTGCTGACCCTGGCGCGCATCGAGCATGGCGGCGACAGCCTGGCCATGGATACCGTCGCGCTGCGCGACGTGGCGCAGCAGGTAGGGCTGGAAATGGCCATGGCCGCCGTCGGCAAGCATATCGATTTATCGCTGGAAGCGCCCGACGACGCGCCCGTGCATGGCCAGGCCTTGCTGCTGCACGAACTGCTGGCCAACCTGGTCGACAATGCCCTGCGCTACACACCGCACGGCGGCAGCGTGATCCTGCGCGTGCACGCGGCACAAGCGGGGTGCGGCGCGGTACTGGAAGTGGAGGACAGCGGCGCCGGCATCGCGCCCGCGGAACGCGAACGCGTGCTGACGCCGTTCTACCGGGTCGGTGCGGCACTCGAGAGCAACCCTGGCGGCGCGGGGCTGGGCCTGGCCATCGTGCGCGACATCGCTGCCCTGCATGGGGCACGGCTGGAACTGGCCACGGCGGCGAATGGGCATGGATTGAAGGTCGGCGTGTATTTCAGCGGCGCCCCATGAGAGCCGGCGCAGATATGCATTGCATATTACGTGTTACCAAAAAACAATAAATATTTTATTTGTAATATTTTTAAATAATTGCCTTACATAAACATATTCATCCCTATACAATTCGGCTCCCATTAAGCGGTGAGGTCGTCTCTCCGTATTAATTACCTAGGATCAATATGAAAAAGCAATTGCTTGCAGCAGTCGTCGGCGCCGCCCTGGCATTCCCATTGTTCGCGCAAGCCCAAGGCGTGTATGTTGGCGGCAACGTCGGCCGTTCAGAGCTGAAAGTATCTGCTGATCAAGAAGGCTCGCGCAAGAAGAGCGACACCGGCTACAAAGTCTATGCTGGCTACGACTTCACGCAGAACTTCGGCGCGGAAACCGGCTACGTTGCCTTGGGCAAGATCAAGGACAGCTTTGAAGACGCGCGATCGGAAATCAAAAGCCATGCATTCTACGTCGCCGCCACCGGTACCCTGCCGGTGAACGAACAGTTCTCGCTGTTCGCCAAGGCTGGCGTTTCGCAAAACCGCACCAAAGTCTCCTATAGCGAATTGAATTTCAGCGAGAGCGAGTCACACAATAAAACCTCCGCCCTGTTTGGCATCGGCGCCGCCTACCACTTCGATAAGAAACTGTCGCTGGTTGCGGAATATGAAAACTTCGGCACGGTCGCCAGCGAAGATGGCAGCAAACTGAAAGCGGACATGTTCTCGATCGGCCTGCGCTACAAGTTCTAAATCACGTTCGAGTGAATCATAATCAAGCCGTGATTAACGGCTGATAAGAAAACCGGCTTTGCTGAACTGACCCCAGATAGTTGGACGGTTTAGTTGACTAGGTTGCCCAGGGCTGAGTTCTGTATTGCACGGGACTCAGCCCTGGTAGCTTGAGCTTGATGCGGTCGTGATTATAGTAGTGGATGTACTTTTTGATGCCGCGTTGTAGTTCATCGACGCTGCCGAACTTGTTCAGATAGAAGAACTCTGTCTTGAGCACAGCGAAGAAGCTTTCCATGACCTTCTCGCCCAATTGTCTGATGGCCAAAGTGATGCGCCGGTAGCCATACCACCCCTTGTGGCGAGCATAGATGGCAGCGATCTGCTTCTTCAGTCCTGCATATTTGTCGCATGCCTGGGCCGCTTTCTGCTGATAGTAGAAGGTACTGCGTGGCATGCCAGCGAGCTCAAGCAATGCGCTCAACGGGAAATACTGCCTTCGCTCAGTGACTACCTGCGTTTTTTGCGCATTGTCGTACTCTGCCGCTTCTGCGCTTGAGCTAAGGCTTCTAACTTTTTTAGGTAAGCTACCTCCATGCGCAATTGGTTTACCTCAGCGACCAATTCGTCGTGGGTACATTCTGCGGAATCCGGAAGGGATTCGGACGGCTCTGTAGGTGGTAGTAAGGGCATTTCACGTTTGCGTGGAATCAGGGCTTCCAGAGCACCGCTATGATAGCAGCGCTCCCAATGACTGATGATGCCGCGATTGCGGATATTGAATACCGCGGCGACCTGCCAGCAAGACAAATCAGCGGCCCACATATGCTGCAACACAGAGAGCTTGGACTCTGCACTGTAATGGCTGAATTTTTTACCAGACCGTCAATGCCATGCGCTGCATGCAATTTAATCCACAATCTCACAGTTGAATGATGAAGATTGTGCTTGTCGGCAATCTGTTTATACCCCACAGAACCGGACAAATATTGCTGGATAATGCTGAGCTTAAATTGCTCACCGTACTTCGACATGAAAAACCCCAAAAGTTGGTGTCCAACTTTTGGGGTTCAGTTCATTGCAGCCGGTTTTTTATGGGTGAATAGCATGCGGGCGGCATGGGTGCTAAGATCGCGCCCTGAGATTTTAATGAAGGCCAACTGCCATGATGACCAAAGAAGACGTAACCGAACTGTTTGCCAATATCGCCGAGAACGCGCCGTGGGACCTGTCCCAGCCGCTGCTGTGGGGCTATTACTTCACCAACCCCACGTCCGAACCGCTGGAGCAGGCCGCCACCTTGCTGGCGCTGCAAGGCTACCGCCCGGTGGAACTGTACCAGCCCGAACTGGACGACCCGGCCGCCGCCCCCGTGTGGGTGCTGCACGTGGAAAAGGCCGAAGTACACAGCGTCGACAGCCTGCACGCGCGCAATGGCGAATTGATGGCGTTTGCCCAGGAAAACCAGTTGGCCAGCTATGACGGCATGGACGTGGGTCCGGTCGGTACCGCAGCGTAGGTCGGATTAGGTCCGAAGGACCGTAATCCGACAGCACCATCGGCCACGCCAACAATGTTGTCGGATTACGTGCGGCCTTGCCGCACTAATCCGACCTACATCACAAACGCAAAACGGCGCCCGCGGGCGCCGTTTTGCGTGGCTCGCTGACAACGCTCAGCTGAGGTTTTCCAGGCGGATCTTGGTGACCGTGCCCACCACGCTATTCAACGCTTCCATCTTTTCGATGGCGGCCGTGACGTTCTTTTCCTGCGTCTGGTGCGTCAGCATGATGATGTCCGTATGCGTCTCGCCCTCGGCCGGCTCTTTTTGCAGCATCGCATCGATCGAGATGCCGCGCTCGGCCAGGATGCGCGTCAGGTCGGCCAGCACGCCCGGCTGGTCGGCCACGTGCATGCGCAGGTAGTAGCTGGTGGTGATTTCCGACATCGGTAGGATGGCGATATCGGTCATCGCGTTCGGCTGGAACGCCAGGTGCGGCACGCGGTGTTCCGGATCGGCCGTGGCCAGGCGCGTGATGTCGACCAGGTCGGCGATCACCGACGAGGCGGTCGGCTCGGCGCCCGCGCCGCGGCCCGAGTACAGGCTGGCGCCGACGGCGTCGCCGTGCACCAGCACCGCATTCATGGCGCCTTCCACATTGGCGATCAGGCGCTTGGCCGGGATCAGGGTCGGATGCACGCGCAGCTCGATGCCTTCCACGCCATTCACGGTGGCGCGCTTGGTGATACCGAGCAGCTTGATGCGGTAGCCCAGTTGCTCTGCGTAGCGGATGTCGACGGCATTGAGGTTGCTGATGCCTTCCACGTAAGCCTTGTCGAACTGCACCGGGATGCCGAAGGCGATGGCCGACATGATGGTGGCCTTGTGCGCGGCGTCGACGCCTTCGATGTCGAAGGTGGGATCGGCTTCCGCGTAGCCGAGTTCCTGCGCCTGTTTCAGCACCGTGGCGAAATCGAGGCCCTTGTCGCGCATTTCGGACAGGATGAAATTGGTGGTGCCGTTGATGATGCCGGCGATCCATTCGATGCGGTTGGCCGTCAAGCCTTCGCGCAGCGCTTTGATGATGGGGATGCCGCCGGCGACGGCCGCTTCGAAGGCCACCATCACGCCCTTGTCCTGGGCGGCGGCAAAGATTTCGTTGCCATGCACGGCCAGCAGGGCCTTGTTGGCCGTCACCACGTGCTTGCCGTTGGCAATCGCTTGCAGCACCAGGGTTTTCGACAGGTCGTAGCCGCCGATCAGTTCGACGACGATGTCGATCTCGGGATCGTTGACGATGAGCATCGGGTCATTGACGACCTTGCAGGCGCCGGCGACCAGCGCTTCGGCGCGCGCCACGTCGCGCACGGCGACGGCGACGACCTCAATGCCGCGGCCCGCGCGGCGCTTGATTTCTTCCTGGTTGCGTTTCAGGACGCTGAACGTGCCGTAACCGACATTGCCCAGGCCCAGCAGGCCGATCTTGATGGATTTCATAGTTGTGTTTGACTGCTCATAAGTGGCGCCCCCTTTGGGCGGCGCCAGGTTGATCGAGATTGCTGCTGGCTGATTCAGCCCCGGCCGTGACGCTTGCGGTAACCTTCGAGGAAGCGCGCGATGCGCCCCATGGCCTCGGTCAGGTCATCGGAGTTGGGCAGGAAAACGACGCGGAAATGGTCGGGCGCGATCCAGTTGAAGCCCGTGCCCTGCACGATCAGGACCTTCGCTTCGGCCAGTAATTCATAGGCAAACTGCTGGTCGTCGGCGATCGGGTAGATCTCCGGGTCCAGGCGCGGGAACATGTACAGAGCGGCCTTCGGCTTGACACAGGTGACGCCCGGAATATCGGTCAGCAGCTTGTGCGCCAGGTCGCGCTGTTTCAACAGGCGCCCGCCGGGCCCCACCAGGTCTTGTATGCTCTGGTAGCCGCCAAGCGCCGTCTGGATGGCAAACTGCCCCGGCGCATTGGCGCATAGCCGCATCGAGGCCAGCATGTTGAGGCCCTCGATGTAATCTTTTGCATGGCGCTTTTCGCCCGAGACCACCATCCAGCCGGAACGGTAGCCGCAGGAGCGGTAATTCTTCGACAGGCCGTTCATGGTGATGAACAGCACGTCGTCGGCCAGTGAGGCGATCGACACGTGCTCGGCTTCGTCGTACAGCACCTTGTCGTAAATCTCGTCGGCGAAAATGATCAATTGGTGCTGGCGCGCCAGGTCGACGATCTGCTGCAGCACGGAAACCGGATACAGCGCGCCGGTGGGATTGTTCGGGTTGATGACGACGATGGCTTTCGTGTGCGGCGTGATCTTGCGGCGCATGTCCTCGATGTCGGGATACCACTCGTTCTGCTCATCGCACACATAATGCACGGGATTGCCGCCCGACAGGCTGACGGCGGCCGTCCACAGCGGGTAGTCGGGCGCCGGCACCAGCACTTCGTCACCGCTGTTGAGCAAGGCGTTCATCGACATGACGATCAGTTCGGAAGCGCCATTGCCCAGGTAAATGTCATCGATGGTCACACCGGCGATATTCTTGCCCTGCGTGTAATGCATGACGGCCTTGCGCGGCGCGAACATGCCTTTCGAATCCGTATAGCCGGCCGCGTTCTGCAGATTGAGCATCATGTCGCGCACGATTTCATCGGGCGGATCGAAGCCGAATACGGCCAGATTGCCGATATTGAGCTTGGTGATCTTGTGGCCTTCTTCTTCCATTTGCCTGGATTTTTCCAGGACCGGGCCGCGGATGTCGTAGCAGACATCCGCCAATTTATTCGATTTCTGAATCGGTCGCAAAATAAATCCCTGTCGTGATGCGGCGCGGCCGGCCTACGCTTGCAGCATGAAAGCCGCGCCAGAACTGTGAACCCGTGAGACTGCAATGCGAAAACAACCATTCTCGCCGAAAGCAGGCCATTTTATCAAATTAAACATGGCAAATTGCAGCATTTCTCGCCGTTTATGCCACGCTGTCCGGCACGTGCGTGCTTTTCCCAGCGGACGCTCTTCATCTTCTCTTAATCTTCGCCTACTACTATGGCAAGCACTGCCTGCCACTGTTGCGCAAAAAAATTGCCCATAGATTGCAAATTGGAAAGGATGTTGCTTTTCAGTCGCTCTTTCCTGTCATTTATGGCATGCTTACGCCCTTGGCCGCAGCGCGCATCCGAACAGCGCGCGCACCGATCAACCGACACGAACAGCCCCGACATCGCCATGAAACTGCATGCCAGCAGCACCCAACAATACCAAACCGTCACAGGCTACGATGAAAATGGTGTGGAGATCAATGCCCAGCCGTACAACTACAGCCTGATCGTCATGCCGGAAACGCCGCCACGCGCGTGGGAAGTCGACAGTTTCGATGAATTGACCGAGGCGCATTTCGCGCAAATCCTGGCCGACGCGCCCGACGTGGTCATCCTCGGCACGGGCGAGCGCCAGCGTTTCGTGCATCCGAAGCTGACGGCCGCGCTGACCATGCGCCGCATCGGCGTCGAGTGCATGGATAGCCAGGCCGCCTGCCGCACCTACAACATCCTGATGGGCGAAGGCCGCAAAGTCACCCTGGCCCTGATCCTGGCTCCCGGCGCAGGCAGCGCCACATGAAAATCAATGTCAACGAACTGCACAGCTCGCGGCTGCTGATGTGGTCCTTGCTGGGCATCTTCATCGTCGTCACCCTGTATGCGCTGGGCGTGCGTACCCTGGTGCCGCCCGACGAGGGCCGCTACGCCGAGATGGCGCGCGAAATGTTCGTCACGGGCGACTGGATCACCACGCGCCTGAACGGCATCAAATACTTTGAAAAGCCACCGCTGCAAACGTGGATGAATGCACTCAGCTTTGCCGCCTTCGGCCTGGGCGAATGGCAGGCGCGCCTGTGGACGGGCCTGTGCGGCATCATCGGCGTGTGCATGACGGCCTATGCAGGCAAGAAGGTCTTTGGGCCGCGCGTGGGCTTGTATGCCGGCCTGGTGCTGGCGTCGAGCCTGTTCTGGCTCGCTTCCGGCCAGATCAATTCGCTGGACATGGGCCTGTCGGGCATGATGACCATCGTGCTGATGAGCCTCTTGATCGCCCAGCGCGACGAGGCCACCCCCACCGAGCGGCGCAACTGGATGCTGCTGTGCTGGGCAGGCATGGCGCTGGCCGTGCTGGCCAAGGGGCTGATCGGCGTCGTGCTGCCGGGCGCCGTGCTGGTGCTGTATTCGCTGTGTGCGCGCGACTGGCGCATCTGGACCCGCTTGCATCTGGTCAAGGGCTTGCTGGTGTTTTTCGCCATCGCCACGCCATGGTTCGTGCTGGTGGCCCTGCGCAATCCGGAGCAACCGCATTTCTTCTTCATCCACGAGCATTTCCAGCGTTTCCTGATGAAGGGTCACAAGCGCGAAGGCGCCTGGTACTACTTCCTGGTCCTGCTCATTCCAGGCATCCTGCCATGGCTAGGCGTGCTGCCGCAAAGCCTGGCTGCCGCCTTCAAGCGCCAGGAAGGCACCTTCCAGCCCCGTTTGATGGTGCTGATCTGGGCCCTGTTCATCACTTTCTTCTTCAGCTACTCGACCTCGAAGCTGCCCGGCTACATCGTGCCCATCTTCCCCGCGCTGGCGCTGCTGATTGCGCTGTTCCTGGAGTCGGCCTCGCGCCGCCAGCGCATGCTGGCCGCCGGCCTGCTGTGCGTGCTGGGCGCCGCCATCCTGATCGGCGGACCGATAGCCTTCGGCAAGGCCAGCGCACGCGATCCGGCAGAGCTGATCGCGCTGAAAGGCTACCAGCCGTGGCTGATGGCGGCCGGCTTCTTCGCCCTGGCCGGCGGCGCCCTGGCCTTGTTGCATGCGCGCCAGCTGCGCCGCGACATGACCGTGCTGACCATCGCCGGCGCCGGCTTCCTGGCCACGCACTGCATCCTGGCCGGCTCCGAACTGTATGGCCAGAACCGCGCGGGCACCGACATGCTGCCGCAGATCCAGGCCGAGCTGAAGGCCGATACCAAGCTCTATTCGGTCGGCATCTATGAACAGTCGCTGACGTATTATCTGCAGCGGCCCGTGATCCTCGTCGATTACTGGGATGAGTTCACGTTTGGCCTGAAACAGCAGCCGGAACTGTCCATTCCGAGCATCGAGCCTTTCATCACGCAGTGGACGAACGATGCCAACGCCGGCGTGCACGACATGGCCATTATCAGCCTGAACCGTTACAAGGAATTGCAACAACGTGGCGTACCCATGCGTGTCGTTGCCGAAGATGCGCGCCGCATGGTCATTGCCAACAAGTAAATATTTAAAGGGGCGCGAAGCAGCACGGATCGCGCCCCCGGCCAGCCTGCCCCGCCCCCGCATCAGCAGGATTTTTCACCGCTGAACTGGCTGCGCCGCCATACTGACAAGATAAAATAGCCATGCCTGCCAGCGGCCTTTGACCGCATTGGCAGCCTCGGCGACGCCGATACCCTGACAGAATACAGACCCAAGAACCGCGCCCATGACCTCTACCCTGCCCTTTTTGCCTTTTTCCAAACCCACCATCGATGAAGCGACCATCGCCGCCGTCGGCGAGGTGCTGCGCTCGGGCTGGATCACCAGCGGCCCGAAAGTGCAAGCCTTCGAAGCCCAGCTGTCCGAATATTTCGGCGGACGCCCCGTGCGTACCTTCAATTCGGGCACCTGCACCATGGAAATCGCGCTGCGCATCGCCGGCATAGGCCCCGGCGACGAAGTCATCACGACGCCCGTGTCGTGGGTAGCGACGGCCAACGTCATCATCGAAGTGGGCGCCACGCCCGTGTTTGCCGATATCGACCCCGTCACGCGCAATATCGACCTCGACAAACTGGAAGCGGCCATCACGCCACGCACCCGCGCCATCATCCCCGTCTACCTGTCGGGCCTGCCTGTCGACATGGACCGCCTGTACGCGATTGCTGAAAAGTACAATTTAAGAGTCGTGGAAGACGCGGCGCAGGCGTTCGGCTCCACCTGGAAGGGCAAGCGCATCGGCGCGTTTGGCGACTTCGTCTCGTTCAGCTTCCAGGCCAACAAGAACATCACTACGGGCGAAGGCGGCTGCCTCGTCCTGAACAACCTGGAAGAAGCGAAGCTGGCCGAGAAATACCGGCTGCAGGGCGTCACGCGCAGCGGCGTCGACGGCATCGACGTCGACGTGCTGGGCGGCAAATACAACATGAGCGACATCATGGCCGCCATCGGCCTGGGCCAGTTCGCCAATATCGACGCCATCACGGCCCACCGCCGCGCGCTGGCGCGCCACTATTTCGAGCAATTCGGCAGCGACTTCGAAGCGCAGAGCGGCGCCCAGCTGCCGGTACAGGATTTTAAAAACAGCAACTGGCATTTGTTCCAGATCATCCTGCCCGACAATGGCCCCGGCACGCGCGCCGCGTTCATGCAGCAAATGGCGCAGCAAAACGTGGGAACGGGCTATCATTACGCACCGATCCACTTGTTTACCATGTACCGCGAACGCGGCTTTACCGAGGGCATGTTCCCCGTCTCGGAAAAGGTCGGCCGCCTGACCGTGACCTTGCCGATGTTTTACGCCATGACGACACAGGACGTGGAACGCGCCGTCGCCACCGTCAAATCCATTCTCATCAAGTGAGCAGCGCGCCGATGAAACCTGAACTGTCCATTATCATTCCGATCTACAACGAACAGGATGGCCTGGCCAGCCTGTTCGCCCGCCTGTATCCGGCACTCGATGCCCTGCAGACGAGCTACGAGATCATCTTTATCAACGACGGTAGCCGCGACAATTCGGTGGCCATCCTGGCGGAACAATTCCGCCAGCGCCCCGACGTCACGCGCGTAGTCTTGTTCAACGGCAATTATGGTCAGCACATGGCCATCCTGGCCGGTTTTGAAGCGTCGCGCGGCCAGATCATGGTCACGCTCGACGCCGACCTGCAAAACCCGCCCGAAGAAATCGGCAACCTGGTGGCGAAGATGCGCGAAGGCTACGATTACGTGGGCTCGATCCGGCGCAAGCGGCAAGATTCCGCCTGGCGCACCCTGGCCTCGAAGATGATGAATCGTCTGCGTGAAAAGATCACGAATATCAAAATTACCGATCAGGGCAACATGCTGCGCGCGTATGGCCGCAACGTGATCGATCTGGTCAACCAGTGCGCCGAAGTCAACACCTTCGTGCCCGCCCTGGCTTACACGTTTGCCCGTAAGCCCACGGAAATTACCGTCGAGCACGAGGAACGCTCGGCCGGCGAGTCGAAGTACTCGCTGTACAGCCTGATCCGCCTCAACTTCGACCTGGTCACGGGCTTTTCGCTGATACCCCTGCAAATCTTTTCCATGCTGGGCATGCTGCTGTCCTTCAGTTCGGCCGTGCTGGTGATCTATCTGCTGGCGCGCCGCTTCCTGTTCGGCGCCGAGGCGCAGGGTGTGTTCACCCTGTTCGCCATTGCCTTCTTCCTGATGGGCGTGATCCTGTTCGGCATCGGCCTGGTGGGCGAATACGTGGGACGCATCTTCCAGCAGGTACGTGCCCGTCCCCGCTACGTGGTGCAGACCATCTTGCAGGATGGCATGGTCCAGGCGGAAGCCGAGGCGCCATCGTATGTGCGCCTGGAAAAGCGCCAGGTGGGCCGCTGATGGGCGCCCCACGCGCCGTCGTCTTCGGCTACCACAATGTGGGCGTGCGCTGCATCAAGGTGCTGCTCGCTGGCGGCGTCGATATCGCCCTCGTCGTCACGCACGAAGACAGCCCCACGGAAAACCTGTGGTTCGAATCCGTCGCCAGCCTGTGCCAGGCCGAAGGCATCCCGTACATCACGCCTCTGGACGCGCGCGCGCCCGAGCTGCTGGCGCAGGTGCAGGCGGCACAGCCGGACATGCTGTTCAGCTTTTACTACCGTCACATGCTGCCGGCCAGCATTCTGGAGGTGGCGCCCGCCTACAATATGCATGGCTCGCTGCTGCCGCAGTTCCGCGGCCGCGCGCCCGTCAACTGGGCCGTGCTGCATGGCGCCACGCAGACGGGCGCTACCCTGCATGAAATGACGGTCAAGCCCGACGCCGGCGCCATCGTGGCGCAAACGGCCGTGCCCATCCTGCCCGACGACACGGCCTTCGAAGTGTTCGGCAAAGTCACGGTGGCGGCGGAGCAAACCCTGTGGCGTGTGCTGCCGGCCTTGCTGGACGGTACGGCGCCGCGCCAGTTCAACGATTTGCGCCAGGGCGGCTATTTTGGCGGGCGCAAGCCGGAAGACGGCCGCATCGACTGGAAGTTACCTGCGCAACAGGTATACAACCTGCACCGGGCCGTCGCCCCGCCCTATCCCGGCGCGTTCACCGAAGTCAACAATATCATTTACACCATCGAAACCGCCCGTTTGAGCAAGCGTGCCGCAGGAAGTTTGCCAGCGGGCTTGGCGGTAGTGGATAATTGCATCTTTGGCGTCTGCGGAGACGGCCGCATGCTGGCCATTTCCGCCCTGAGGGCTGCCGGGGAGCCGATTTCGGCTCAGCAATTGCAAGCCAGTCTGACCGCCCGCGTCAGCACACACTGATATCACTCAAGAGAATCTCACATGAAAAAAGTCCTCATCTTAGGCGTCAACGGCTTCATCGGCCACCACCTGTCCAAGCGCATCCTGGAAACCACCGACTGGCATGTCTACGGCATGGACATGAACACGGACCGCATCACGGAATTGCTGGAAGATGACAACTACAAGTCGCGCATGCACTTCTTCGAAGGCGACATCACGATCAACAAGGAATGGGTCGAGTACCACGTCAAGAAATGCGACGTGATCCTGCCGCTGGTGGCCATCGCCACGCCGTCGACCTACGTCAAGCAGCCGCTGCGCGTGTTCGAACTGGACTTCGAAGCCAACCTGCCTATCGTCCGTTCGGCTGCCAAGTACGGCAAGCACCTGGTGTTCCCGTCGACCTCGGAAGTGTATGGCATGTGCCACGACGAAGAATTCGATCCGGAAAACTCGGAACTGATCTGCGGCCCGATCAACAAGCCGCGCTGGATCTATTCGAACGCCAAGCAACTGATGGACCGCGTGATCTGGGGCTACGGCATGGAAGGCTTGAACTTCACCCTGTTCCGCCCCTTCAACTGGATCGGCGCCGGCCTGGACTCGATCCACACGCCAAAAGAAGGTTCTTCGCGCGTGGTGACGCAATTCTTCGGCCACATCGTGCGCGGCGAGAACATCTCGCTGGTCGACGGTGGCGCGCAAAAACGCGCGTTCACCTACATCGATGACGGCATCGATGCGCTGATGCGCATCATCGCCAACAAGAATGGCATCGCCAGCGGCAAGATCTACAACATTGGCAATCCAGTCAACAATTACTCGATCCGCGACCTGGCCGGCATGATGCTGACCCTGGCTGCCGAGTATCCTGAATATGCCGAAGGCGCGAAACACGTGAACATCGTGGAAACCACGTCGGGCGCCTACTACGGTGCCGGCTACCAGGACGTGCAAAACCGCGTGCCGAAAATCACGAATACCTGCGAAGAGCTGGGCTGGGCGCCAAGCACCACCATGGCCGATTCCCTGCGCAATATCTTCGACGCCTACCGCAGCCAGGTAGCCCAAGCCAAAGCCCTGATGGATTAATGTTGAGCAAGCCGTTCCTGACCCTGAAAATCGACGTCGATACCTATCGCGGCACCCGTGAAGGCATGGGCAATCTGGTGCGCATGCTGAGCGCGCACCAGGCCAAGGCCACCTTTCTGTTCTCGCTGGGCCCTGACCACACGGGCTGGGCCCTGCGCCGCGCCTTGAAGCCCGGCTTTTTCAGCAAGGTGTCGCGCACCTCGGTGGTCGAGCACTACGGCTTGAAAACATTGATGTACGGCACCTTGCTGCCGGGACCCGATATCGGCAAGCAATGCGCGGCGCAATTGCGCGCCGTGCGCGATGCCGGTTTCGAGTGCGGCATCCACACCTGGGATCACACCCTGTGGCAAGACAACGTGGCCAAGCGCAACGCCGCCTGGACCATCAACATGATGCGCAAGGCCGCCAACCGCTACGAACAGGTGTTTGGCACCAAGCCGCACACGCACGGCGCGGCCGGCTGGCAAATGAATGTCAGCGCCTTTGTCGAACACGACACGGCCGGCTACCGCTTTGCCTCCGATGGCCGCGCCATGCTCGACGCGCGCGGTGCCATGGCGCAGCCGTCGCAAGGCCCGCACCGCGTACGCAACGGCAACACCATCCTGCAATGCGTGCAACTGCCCACCACCCTGCCCACCCTGGATGAATTGCTGGGCTGCGAAATCGACGGCAAGCTGATCACGACAGGCAATGTTGCCGCACATATATTGTCGCTGACGGCGGACAATCCGCGCGACCACGTGTATACCTTGCATGCGGAACTTGAAGGACAGAAACTCGCCCCCATTTTCGAACAACTGCTGGCTGGCTGGAAAGCCCAGGGCTACCAGTTTGCAGCGATGGGCGATTATTATGAAAAGATAAAAAATGCGGACTTGCCCGTTTGCCCGATCACCTGGGATGAGTTGCCCGGACGTTCGGGACGCCTGATTGTGCAGGGCAAAGCGGCCTGAATGCTGTATTGTTGCACCTGGATGCGTTGCCAGATTAAAAACCAGCGCTGATGATCACCGTTCAGGAGAGAACCTGTGGCTGATAGCCAATCCCTCGTTAGCATACCCGACTTTAGTGCCGCCATGACCAGCGGCAAGACCTTTCAGTTGCTGGGCCGTCCGGCCAAGGCCACGGTACTGTTTTTCTATCCGAAGGACAACACCCCCGGCTGCACCACTGAAAACATCGCCTTCCGTGACGCGCATGCGCAATTTGTTGCCGCCGGCGTGGAAATCTACGGCATCAGCCGTGATTCCCTGCGCTCGCACGAAAGCTTCAAAGCCAAGCTGGAACTGCCCTTCGAGCTCATTTCCGACCCGGACGAAGCCGTTTGCCTGCTGTTTAACGTCATGAAGATGAAACAGATGTATGGCAAGACGGTCCGTGGCGTCGAACGCAGCACGTTTGTGATTGACGCCCAGGGCCGATTGGTGAAAGAATGGAGAGGCGTGAAGGTCGCAACTCACGTGGAAGAAGTGCTGGAATTCGTGGCGCGTCTGAATTGATCATCTGTTCTGATCGCATGCGCGTTGTCAGCCTCCAGCCAGCTTGGTTCGACATTAGCTCAACCGCAGTTCAGTTCACGGTACCTATCGCCATTTTGAGTCAACGAAGCGCCTCCACCCACTCCGCCAGGCGGGCCTGCAGCCCGCCGATGGCGTCCATGACCAGCCATGTTGCCGGCCTTCCGGCAGTCCCTCGTCCTGTAGCATTGTTGTTCCCCCGCATCCACCCCATGAGAAGTGCCGCCAGAAGCTGGCTGCCCATGGGCGATTCATTCCAGAAATTTTTTGATTGAGATCCTGATGCCACTGCCAAAATTACCGAGCAAGCCAGCCACCATCCTGGCCACCCAAGATTACCCAACCGCAGGCGCAGCGCGCCCGGCCACCAAAACCCCGGCAGCCAAGAAAGTGGCTGCACCGATCATTGAAGCGGCGATCGCCGAAGTTGCCAAGCCGGTCCGCAATGCGGCCACGAAGATCAAGCAAGTGGCGGCCCTGATGGTCGCCAAGCCGGCGCCTGCCGTTGCTGCACCTGCGCCGGTTGTGGCCGCGCCGGTCGCCGTTGCCGCGCCTGCGGCGAAAGCCAGGCCGGCGGCAAAAGGCAAGGTCACGCCGATCAAGCCCGTCCAGCAGGTCGAGCAGCCACATCCGGCCAAGCACAAGGCGGTCGAAGTACAGCTCAAGTCGTCCGCCAGCCGCGCCGCCGACCAGCGCGGCATCAGCAAGCTGTTCGTGCTTGACACGAACGTGCTGATGCACGATCCATCGTCGCTGTTCCGCTTCGAGGAACACGATGTGTACCTGCCGATGATGACCCTGGAAGAGCTGGACAACCACAAAAAGGGCATGACGGAAGTGGCGCGCAACGCACGCCAGGTCTCGCGCACGCTCGACGCCCTGATCAGCAACACGGATGACGATGCCATCGAACACGGTATCTTGCTGTCCAAGCTGGGCAACAAGGATGCCAAGGGCCGCTTGTTCTTCCAGACGCGTCTGCAAAGCGCCGACTTGCCGGCTGGCTTGCCAGTGGGCAAGGCCGACAACCAGATCCTGGCCGTCGTGCGCTCGCTGGAATCGGAACAGGAAGGCCGCCCCGTGGTGCTGGTGTCGAAAGACATCAACATGCGCATCAAGGCACGCGCCCTGGGCTTGCCGGCCGAAGATTACTTCAACGACCATGTGCTGGAAGACACGGACTTGCTGTACTCGGGCATCGTGCAATTGCCGGACGACTTCTGGAACAAGCACGGCAAGGACATGGAATCGTGGCAGGAAAGCAAGAACGGCTACAGCTCGACGTTCTACCGCGTGACGGGTCCGTTCATTCCATCGCTGCTGGTCAACCAGTTCATCTACCTGGAACCGAAAAACGGCGAAACGCCGTTCTACGGCCAGGTAAAACAGATCAACGGCAAGACCGCCGTGCTGCAAACCCTGCGCGACTTCAGCCACACGAAGAACAATGTGTGGGGCGTGACGGCGCGCAACCGCGAACAGAATTTCGCGCTGAACTTGCTGATGAATCCGGAATGCGACTTCGTCACCCTGCTGGGCCAGGCCGGTACCGGCAAGACCTTGCTGGCCCTGGCCGCCGGCCTGGCACAAGTGCTGGAAACCAAGCTCTACAATGAAATCATCGTTACCCGCGTGACGGTGCCCGTCGGCGAAGACATCGGTTTCCTGCCAGGTACGGAAGAAGAAAAGATGTCGCCATGGATGGGTGCCTTCGACGACAACCTGGAAGTGCTGAACAAGTCCGACTCCGATGGCGGCGAATGGGGCCGTGCGGCAACGCAAGACCTGATCCGTTCGCGCATCAAGATCAAGTCGCTCAACTTCATGCGCGGCCGCACGTTTGTGAACAAGTTCCTCATCATCGATGAAGCACAGAACTTGACGCCGAAACAGGTCAAGACCCTGGTCACGCGCGCCGGTCCCGGCACGAAGATCCTGTGCCTGGGCAACATCGCGCAGATCGACACACCGTACCTGACGGAAGGCTCGAGCGGCCTGACCTACGTGGTCGACCGCTTCAAGGGCTGGACCCACAGCGGTCACGTCACCCTGGCCCGCGGCGAGCGCTCGCGCCTGGCCGATCACGCCAGCGAAGTGCTGTAACGTGCTGTAACTTAAAGCGGGCGGCGCAAGCTGCCCCAGTCATTCAAAGCCCCGGCTGCAGCGATGCAGGCGGGGCTTTTTCGTGTGCGCGACTTTTTCCTGCGACATGGTCTAATACCGCTCTCTTTCCTCCAGGACACCGTATCCGATGCCTCCCGCCTTCCAGTTGCTGCTTTGCCTCCTCATCTTCATGTTGATCCACATTTCCGTCATGGCGGCCTGCGCCAGGCTGTTCGGCATCACCGTGCGCAGCATCAGCTACGGCGTGGGCCCGACCTTGCTGAGCTGGGGAAACGTGCGCGTCAAACTGCTGCCCCTGGCCGGCAATGTGGTGCTGAAAGATACGCGCGAGGAAACCCTGTATGACGACGACCCCTGCCTTGACGCCTATAACTTCCAGCCGCTGTGGAAGCAATGCGTGTTACCGCTGAGCGGCGTGGTCGTCTTGCTGGCCTTGTCGCTGGGCATCATGGGCGCCTCGGGCTGGGAACGCTTTGTCGCCGCCTTCGGGCAAATCTTCCATGGCGCGCTGGCGCCGCTGTCGACGGCACAGGAACTGCTGGGTGAAGGGGAAACGTTTGCCCGTACGCACGGCTTTGCGCTGGTATTCGCCCTGATCTCATTGAAACTGTGCGCCTTCAACCTGCTGCCGTTCGCCGGCTTGAACGGCGGACAGGCGCTGCTGGCCATCGCACGCGGCGGACGCGCTTTTGTGGCGTGGGAAGAAACGCTGACGAAATGGATGCTGTTGCCGGGGCTGGCGATCTTGCTGGCGTGGGTAGTGGCGTTCGGCTGGTATGGCTGGCAAGCGCTGGGGGCGTGAGGCAGCGCCCCCGAGGTCGCCCGGTCAGCCGACCAGCACCAGCTTGCGGTTGACGAATTCCATGATGCCCAGATCGGACAATTCGCGGCCATAACCCGAATGTTTCACGCCGCCAAATGGCAGGTCCGGCGCCGTGATGGCCGGCGAATTGATGAACACCATGCCCGTGTCGATGCGGCTGGCAAGGCGTTTTCCGCGTGCAACGTCTGCCGTGATGATGGTGCCGCCCAGGCCAAACGGCGAATCGTTGGCCAGGGTAATCGCCGCGTCGTCATCCTTGACGCGGAAGATCATGGCAACGGGGGCAAAGAATTCCTGGTAGTAGACGGGATTGCTTGGCGTCACCTCGGTGAGGATGGTCGGCGCCATGAAGTAGCCGGCGCGCTCGATGCGCTTGCCTCCCAGCAGCACTTTCGCTCCGCCCTCCACGGCTTGGCCGACTTGCTTGACGGCCAAATCCAACGCCGATTTGCTCGACAGCGGCGCCAGGGTGGTGGCGGCATCCATGGGGTCGCCAGCCTGCAGCTTGGCCAGTTCTGCCTGGAAGCGTTCGACGAAGGTATCGGCAATGCTGTCGAGCAGGATAAAGCGTTTCGAGCCGTCGCATACCTGGCCCGCATTCTGGATACGGCCGATGACGGCCAGCTTGACGGCCAGGTCCATGTCGGCGTCGTCCAGTACGATGAAGGCGTCGCTGCCACCCAGTTCCATCGTGGTTTTTTTCAGGGCCTTGCCGGCCGTGGCCGCCACGGAAGCGCCGGCGCGCTCACTGCCCGTCAGCGCCACGCCCTGCACGCGCGGATCGGCGATGGCCGTGGCCACTTGCTCGCTGGAAAAGAATGCATTCGTGTAGGCGCCTGCTGGCGCACCCGCGTCGAGGAACAGTTTTTCAAAGGCGAGTGCGCACTGGGGCACGTTGGACGCGTGTTTCACGACCAAGGTATTGCCCGCCATCAAATTCGGACCCGCGACCCTGGCCAGCTGGTAGTACGGGAAATTCCACGGCTCGACGCAGAAGATCACGCCCAGCGGCGCAATTTCCACGCTGGCCGCGCCGCGCTTGACGTCAAGTTGCTTGGGCGCAAGGAATTGCTCGGCATTATCGGCGTAGTAGTCGAGGATTTGCACGCACAGCGACACTTCCTGCTGCGCTTCCTGGAACAGCTTGCCCATTTCCACGGTGATCAATTTGGCGAAGTGATCGCGTTGTTCTTTCAGTAGCATGGCCGCTTTCTTGACCACTGCCTTGCGCTCGGCAAAGCTGCGCTGGCGCCAGTCGCTCTCGAAGGTGGTGGCGGCCTGGGCCAATATACCGTCCATTTGCGCATCGCTATGCGCAGTGAAGGTCTGCTCGATCTGTTCGCTGTAGGGATTCGTGGTCTGATAGCTCATCTGGTTTCCTTGGTCGTGGCGCCCCGGGATTGCGTGGGGTAGCTGGGCAGTATGCTGGAGGACTGGCAGCGCGACAGTACGCACGCGAACATAACGGTCAATGACAACAGGCACCTTGCGGCGCCTGTGCACGGATGGAAAATCAGCCAGGGAAGGTCAGTTCACGCGTTTGGCCGGCATGTCCTGCCCCTCCTGACGCAGCACCAGTTGTTGCGTCTTGCCATCGGCATCCTTGCTGAAGCGCACTTCCGCATCGACGTCATTCGAGAAGAAAGCCGTCTCGCTCATCGGCAGCATAGCCAGCTTGCGAAAACCCATCACCTGGGCGAAGATGACCGGGTCGCAACAAACATACAAGCTGGTTTCGTAACAGCTATACAACAAGCAAGACGTTGAAACAGCAGCAGGCCGCGCACCGCAAGAAGATCAGGCAACGGCAGGATACGGAGAACTGAAATTCACACAAGTTCCTACAAATGAAATATTCATTCATGAAATGAATAACCGCTATCGTCACTGTGAATTGGCTGGAAACAGGTCTGCGGCCTATACTCAAGCCGTCTCCCCTACATTGTTTCCCATGCACACCCTGCTCAGCCCGCACACACAGCGGGCTTTTTGTTCCCGGCCTTTGCCATTCTGTCTTTTCCCCCTTGCCGATCACCAGCCCCACACCGGGAGCACAGCATGATCGTGCGCGAGCGTCCATCGGCGCTACGGCTGTTCCTGGTGGTGCGCGGCTCCGTCCTGCCGCGCATCCGCACCACCCTCATCGTCAACACCCTGATCGCCACCCTGGTCACCTGGTGCCACGGTACCCTGTTCGACCACAAGATCATCCTCACCACCATCCCGTTTACCCTGATCGGCTTGCCGCTGGCCATCTTCCTGGGCTTTCGCAACACGGCCGCCTACGACCGCTACTGGGAAGCGCGCAAGCTGTGGGGCGAACTGGTATTGCGTAGCCGTAATTTCTCGCGCCAGTGCCAGACCATGATCCGCAGCGATACGCCCGCCCACGCCCGGCTGGGCCTGGACGATGTCCGCGTGCGCATGATCTACCGCACCATCGCTTTTTGCCACGCCCTGCGCCACCAGTTGCGCGACACGCGCGGACCGGACGACTTGCAGCCGCTGCTGCGCCCGGCTGAATGGGAAGCGGCCTGCAAGGCCTCGAACCCGTCCGACTACCTGATGCTGCAGATGGGCCACGACCTGGCCGACTGCGTCCGGCAGGGGCGTATCGACAGCATCCTCACCGCACAGATCGATAACACGGTCTCGGCCATGGTAGCGGCGGGCGCCTCGTGCGAACGCATCCGCAGCACGCCGATTCCCTTCTCGTATTCGCTGCTGCTGCACCGCACAGCTTATCTGTACTGTTTCCTGCTGCCTTTCGGCCTGGTCGATTCGCTGGGTTTCATGACGCCGTTCGTCGTCGCCATCGTCGCCTATACCTTCTTTGGCCTCGATGCCCTGGGCGACGAGATCGAGGAACCGTTCGGCGAAGATGCCAACGATTTACCACTGTCAGCCATGTGCCGCGCCATCGAAATCAGCTTGCGCGAATCCGTGCAGGATGAGAATGTGCCGCCGCCCATGCAAGCTGACGATTTTCTGCTGAATTGATCCACACGCCAGCTTTCCCCTTGACCTTACCATCGGGGGAAGGCTTACAGTGGGAACACTTAATCATTCAAGGAGTGCTTGCATGTATCAGTTACAAGTTGAAAACATGAGCTGCGGCCATTGCGTCGGCTCGGTCACGAAAGCGGTGCAAGGCGTCGATCCTGCCGCACAGGTGCAGATCGACCTGGCCAGCAAGCGCGTCACGGTGGAATCGCCCGCCGAACTGGGTGCCATCAGCGCCGCCATCGTCGAGGCGGGCTACCCCGTCACCAGCGCGCAGTAACAGCAGTGGCATCAACAAGACAGCCGGCCTTCGCGCCGGCTGTTTCCGTTTACCCGTCCAGCTCAGGGTAGTGCCGGAAGATGCCTTCCTGATTGAAGGCAATCCATCCCGACTCCTGTTGATTCAACTCAGTGGCAACATGCTTTCGCTTCCGTGTCGCCAGCCAGCCCCAGGCTTTGCAAGATGGGACAATCGGGCTTGTCGTCGCCATGGCACGATTGCGCCAGGTGAGCCAGGGTATCGCGCATTTCCGTCAGTTCGGCGATGCGCTTGTTGAGCTCGGCGACGTGCGCCAGGGCGATACCTTTCACGTCCGCGCTGGCGCGCTGGTCGTTTTGCCACAGCGACAGCAATTCGCGGATCTGTTCCAGCGAAAACCCCAGCCCCCGCCCGCGCTTGATAAAACGCAAGGCGTGCAAGTCGTTCGGCGTGTAGATGCGGTAACCGGCGTCGCTGCGCGCGCTGGGTTTGAGTAAGGTAATGCTTTCGTAGTAGCGTATCATTTTTGCCGATACGCCCGTTTCACTGGCTGCCTGGCCGATATTCATCCTTGTGACTCCTTGGTATGCGTGCTAGCTGCATGACTGCGGGCTTTCCAGCGGCGCAGCAACAGGGCATTGCTGATCACGCTGACGGAACTGAAGGCCATCGCCGCGCCCGCCACCATGGGGTTGAGCAGGCCGAAGGCGGCCAGCGGAATGCCGATCATATTGTAGATAAATGCCCAAAACAGATTCTGCCGTATCTTGCTGTAAGTGCGGCGCGAGATATCGATGGCGTCCGCCACCAGGGCCGGATCGCCACGCATCAGCGTGATGCCGGCCGCATGCATGGCCACATCCGTGCCGGTCGACATGGCGATGCCCACGTCGGCGGCCGCCAGCGCAGGCGCATCGTTGATGCCGTCGCCCACCATGGCCACCCTGGCGCCCGCGCCTTTCAATGCGCTGATTTTAGCGGTTTTATCGGCCGGCAGCATTTTCGCCGCCACCGTGTCGATGCCCAGCAGCTTGCCGACGGCGTCGGCGCTGCCCTGGTTGTCCCCGGTCAACATCACCGTGCGGATGCCCAGGCTGTGCAGATGGGCAATGGCCGCCTGCGCATTCGGCTTGACCTGGTCGCTGAAGGCGAACAGCCCCAGCAATTGCGTACCCGAGGCCAGCCAGGAAATCGTGTTGCCCGTGTTTTCCAGGGACAAAGCCTGTGCCGCCAGTGGCGTCATGTCCACGTTTAACTCCTGCATCAGGCGCGAGCTGCCCAGTTTCAACTCCAGGCCATCGACCTGGGCCGCCAGGCCGCGCCCCGGCAAGGCCGACAGACCCGTGGCTGGCAAGGGGTCGATGTGGCGCGCACTGGCCGCATCCAGTACGGCGGTGGCAAGGCTGTGCTCGCTACCGCGCTGGATGCTGGCCGCCAGTTGCAGCAGCCGTGCCTCGTCGATGCCATGCGCATGCAGGGCCGCCAAGGCGGGCTTGCCCACCGTCAGGGTGCCCGTCTTGTCGAATACGACGGTATCGACGGCGTGCGCCACTTCCAGCGCTTCCGCATCCTTGATCAGGATGCCGTAACGGGCCGCCACCCCCGTGCCGGCCATGATGGCAGTCGGCGTGGCCAGGCCCAGCGCGCACGGGCAGGCGATGACCAGCACGGCCACGGCATTGATAATGGCATTTTCCAGCTCGCCGGTCGCGAACCACCAGCCCAGCATGGTCAGCAGCGCCAGCACCAGCACCACGGGAACAAAAATCGCGCTGACCTTGTCGACCAGATGCTGGATCGGCGCCTTGGCCGCCTGCGCGTCTTCCACCAGGCGAATGATGCGCGACAGGGTCGTCTCGCCGCCCACGGCTTGCGTGCGTACCAGCAACAAACCATCGGCATTGATGGCGCCGCCCGTGACCTTGTCGCCCGGATGCTTATCGACCGGCAAGCTTTCGCCTGTGATCAGCGACTCGTTGACTTGGCTGGCGCCTTCCACCACCACGCCATCGACAGCCACCCGTTCACCGGGGCGGATGACCACCAGGTCGCCCACTTTCACCTGTTCCACGGGCAAGTCGATCTCGATGCCGTCGCGCCGTACGCGGGCCGATTCCGGACGCAGCACTTGCAGCGCGCGGATGGCCGAGGCCGTCTGGCGCTTGGCGCGGCTTTCCAGCCATTTGCCCAGCAACACCAGGGTGATGACGACGGCTGACGCTTCGAAGTACAGGTGCGGCAAGATCTCGCCCGCCGTCAGCCATTGATAGACGGACAAGCCATATGCGGCACTCGTGCCCAGCGCCACCAGCAAGTCCATATTGCCGCTGCCGGCGCGCGCCGCTTTCCAGCCCGCCTTGTAAAAGCGCGCGCCAAAGTAAAACTGCACGGGCGTGGCCAGCGCGAATTGCAGCCAGCCTGGCAACATCAGATGGATGCCGGCCCATTCCAGCAGCATGGGCAGCATCAATGGGAAGGCCAGCACGGCCGCGAACGCCACTTTCATGCCATCGCGGTTGGGTGCGGCAGCGGGCGCGCCGGCCCGGCTGGCGGCAGGCAGCGTGGCGGCATAGCCGGCCTTGTCGATGGCGGCGATCAGGGTGCCCGCTGCCACACCGCCCGTCACCTTGATGCGCGCGCTTTCCGTGGCCAGGTTGACGCTGGCGGCCAGCACGCCCGGCACTTTCAGCAAGGCTTTTTCCACCCGGCCCACGCACGAGGCGCACGTCATGCCGGCCACCAACAGGTCGATGTCCGTGCTGGCCAGCGCATAGCCGGCCTTGTCCACCGCCGCCTGCAAGGTGGCCAGCGCAACGTTCTGGCTGGACGCCACCCTGGCCGTATCGGTGGCTAGGTTGATGCTGGCGCTGGTCACGCCCGGCACGGCCGCCAGCGCCTTTTCAACGCGGGCCACGCACGAGGCGCAGGTCATGCCTTCGACCGTGAACGATTGCACATAAGGGGAAGCTGGCTGCATGGCGCTGATCCTGTAGATAAGAGGTGATGTCTACAGGATCGGCCCTACCATGATGGGAAGGTCAAGCGGAATTTACCGGACAATGCACTCCGGGCCTTTCGACTCTTCGGACGCAGTGGCTGGCTGACCGAGTGCGCCCAACTTGGACGGCAGCGTAAATTGTGGGCCGGCACTCTTCGGCACCAGCATCGTTGGACTGTTGCCTGTCGGCGTAAAGCCGAACTGGCCGGCGACGATATCGAGCGTGCCGCCTGGATTGCTGACCACGATTTGTCCGGTGGTGACCGACGTGTACAGCCCTGGCGCAAGGGTCGGCCCTGCCGACGGCGCCGTTTTGGGTAGCGACGAGACTGGTGCCGCATAGCCACCGGCGCTGATATATTCGGCAGTAAAATACGTGCCGCGGATGCCGATGGTGGCGACCGGCGTCTTCAGAGAAAACTTTTCCTTGCTGCGCTTGCCAAGCAGGCCCGACAGTGAACGCAAGCCTCCCTTGACCAGGTTGAACGAGGCCTGGTCGCCCTCGGGCTGATCGGCCTGGTAAGCGAACTGCTCGACCACAAAGGTGGTACCAGGCTTCAGGGTGATCTCGCTGTTGTCGATGAATTTCACCAGGGCATAGGTGTTTTTCTCCGTCACCAGCGTATCGCCAGCCTCCACCTCGGACTTGAGCGACAATATCTTGACCTTGCCGTCGGCCTTTTTCGCCATCATCGGCCCGCTCAACTGCGTCACCGTGCCCGCCACCTGGGCGAACGCATGCAGGCTGATGCTCATCAGCACCAGCCACAGCATGGCACCGGCCAGCATCGGCCTAGTTGCAATAGGTCTTCTTGATACCATTGTGAGGATCATCTGTTGCTTCCTTCGTCGATTCTTTGGATGTGGCGCCCGCCAGCAGGGGGCTGCTCGCATTGTTGGGGGTACTCATCTGGTTGAGCGGGTTGTATTGCGCGCTGAGCGCCGGCAAGGTATTGCCGGCGCGGATGATGATGCCTGGCGGCACCACGGGCGTCGTCACCGGCTGGGCCACCAGCACCGAGGCCGGCACGATGACCCGGCCATTCGGCGCCAGCAGCGACACGGGCGCGCCGCGGCTGTTGATGCGCACGGTTTCGGCGGCGGTCAGGTCGCCGTTTTTCGCCAGCACATTGATAGCGCCCGTGGCCTGCACATCGAGGGTGGCTGCGCCGGCAAAGGTGACGCCGGCACCGGCCGTGACCGCGATGGTGCGCGCCGCATTGACGCGCGCGCCATCGCCGAAGGCCACGTCCGTGCTGGCGTCGACGGTGACGTCGTTGCCTTGGACGACACCCAGCACATTGACGGGG
The DNA here is from genome assembly GCF_003096775.1 of Janthinobacterium sp. 78. NCBI lineage: Bacteria > Pseudomonadati > Pseudomonadota > Betaproteobacteria > Burkholderiales > Oxalobacteraceae > Janthinobacterium > Janthinobacterium sp. 78. The sequence continues at coordinate 4,882,331 of NZ_QENT01000001.1, forward strand.
CTGTGTGCGATCAGGCTCACGTTGCCGCCGGCAGTGGTGATGGCGTGGCTATCGATGCCACCCGTGCTTTCGATGCGCACATCGCCGGAACCGGTAGACAGGCTACCCAGCACCAGCACGTCAGGCGCGCTGGTGCTGGTCAAGGCAATGCCACCGGCGCCGCTGTTGCTGGCGCTGAAGTTCTTGACACGGTTGCCGGCGTCGTTCAGCACGGTACCGGTTTGCGATTGCGTGGCCAGGCTGCCGGCAACCACGGCGCCGCTCTGGCTGATGGCGCCCGCGCCAGCGTTCAGGCTGATGGCATTGGCGGTCAATGCCGCGAAACGCAGGTCGCCGGCGGCCTGGGTCACGGCCAGGTTGCCGCCGATATGGATGGCGCCGGCGCTCTGGTTGAAGCTGTTGCTGACCGTCATATTACCCAGGCCACCCAGCAAGCCGCCGGTCTGCGCATAGTTGGCCACCGTCAGTGCATTATTGACCAGCAGGCTGCCGCCGGTGAGGTTCAGGCCACCGCGCGAGCTCAAGCGATCAAGCACGGTGTCGCCGGCCGCCGCCGTGTACACCACGTTGCCGGTGCTGGCCGCGAAATCGGCCGCCAGCACATTGGCGCCGCTTGGCGCCACGCCGCCTTCCCAGTTGGCGGCGTCGCTCCACAAGCCTCCGGCCGCGCCGATCCAGGTCGACAGGGCGCGCTGGGCAATGCTGGCCTGGGCCACGCCGCCGCTCGCGGTCAAAGCGTAGTTGCCGGCATCCGCGCCCGACAAGCCAAAACCGCTGACATTGACCGTCTTGCCGCTGCCATAGTTGCGGTCGGCAAACGTGCCGCTGCCGCCCACCAGGCTGACGGCATCCTGGCCGATCACGCCCGCCACGGTGCCGCTGACATTGGCCACTTGCGTGCCGTCGTACACCTTGTCGCTGGCGCTGACGCTGGCCAGGGTCAATGCCGCGCGGGCAATAGTGGCCGTGGTCGCGCCAGTCGTATTGGCCAGGCGGTAGTTACCAGCATCGTTACCGGACAGGCTGGCATTCTGTACCGTGATCGTCTTGCCGCTACCGGCATTCTTGTCGGCAAACGCCGCGCTGGCAGATGCGCTCAGCACATCGCCGGTGATGCGGTCGTCGCTGATCGCCACCTGCGCGCCGGCCACGCCGTCATACACCTTGTCGACACCCATATAGCCCAGGTTCAGCGCACGCTGCGCGATGCTGGCCATTGCCGTGCCACCGGTCGTGCCCAAGGTGTAATTGCTTGCGTCAAGGCCGGACAGACTGGCGTTTTGTACCGTCACGCCTTTGTTGGCACCCGCATTCTTGTCAGCGAATGCGCCGATGGCCGTTGCCGTCAGCACGTCGTTGGCAACACGGTTGTCGGTGATGGCGAGCGTGGCGGAAGTGTTGCCGTCATAGGTCTTGCCTGCGGCCGCAAAGACCAGCGCCAGTTCGCGCTGGGTAATCGTGGCGCTGGCAGCGCCGGTGGTCGAGGTGAGTACATAGTTGGTGGCATCCGCACCGGACAGGCTGGCGTTGCGCACCGTCACGACTTTGTTGCTGCCGGCATTCTTGTCGGCGAATGCGCCGATGGCCGTTGCCGTCAGCACGTCGTTGGCAACACGGTTGTCGGTGATGGCGAGCGTGGCGGCGGTGTTGCCGTCGTAGGTCTTGCCTGCGGCCGCAAAGACCAGCGCCAGTTCGCGTTGCGTGATGGCGGCACTGGTGGCGCCGGTGGTCGAGGCCAGCACATAGTTGTCGGCATCCGCACCGGACAGGCTGGCGTTGCGCACCGTCACGGCTTTGTTGCTGCCGGCATTCTTGTCAGCGAATGCGCCGATGGCCGTTGCCGTCAGTACGTCGTTGGCAACACGGTTGTCGGTGATGGCGAGCGTGGCGGCGGTGTTGCCGTCGTAGGTCTTGCCCGCTGCCGCAAAGCCCAGCGCCAGTTCGCGCTGGGTAATCGTGGCGCTGGCAGCGCCGGTGGTCGAGGCCAGCACATAGTTGTCGGCATCCGCACCGGACAGGCTGGCGTTGCGCACCGTCACGGCTTTGTTGCTGCCGGCATTCTTGTCGGCGAATGCGCCGATGGCCGTTGCCGTCAGCACGTCGTTGGCGATACGGTTGTCGGTAATCGTCAACGACGCGGCGGTGTTGCCGTCGTAGGTCTTGCCTGCGGCCGCAAAGCCCAGCGCCAGTTCGCGCTGGGTAATCGTGGCGCTGGCAGCGCCGGTGGTCGAGGTGAGCACATAGTTGGCCGCATCGGTACCGGACAGGCTGGCGTTGCGCACCGTCACGGCTTTGGCGGCACCCGCATTCTTGTCAGCGAATGCGCCGATGGCCGTTGCCGTCAGCACGTCGTTGGCAACACGGTTGTCGGTGATGGCGAGCGTGGCGGCGGTGTTGCCGTCGTAGGTCTTGCCTGCGGCCGCAAAGACCAGCGCCAGTTCGCGTTGCGTGATGGCGGCACTGGTGGCGCCGGTGGTCGAGGCCAGCACATAGTTGTCGGCATCCGCACCGGACAGGCTGGCGTTGCGCACCGTCACGGCTTTGGCGGCACCCGCATTCTTGTCAGCGAATGCGCCGATGGCCGTTGCCGTCAGCACGTCGTTGGCAACACGGTTGTCGGTGATGGCGAGCGTGGCGGCGGTGTTGCCGTCGTAGGTCTTGCCTGCGGCCGCAAAGACCAGCGCCAGTTCGCGTTGCGTGATGGCGGCGCTGGTGGCACCGGTGGTCGAGGCCAGCACATAGTTGTCGGCATCCGCACCGGACAGGCTGGCGTTGCGCACCGTCACGGCTTTGTTGCTGCCGGCATTCTTGTCAGCGAATGCGCCGCTGGCCGTTGCCGTCAGCACGTCGTTGGCAACACGGTTGTCGGTGATGGCGAGCGTGGCGGAAGTGTTGCCGTCATAGGTCTTGCCTGCGGCCGCAAAGCCCAGCGCCAGTTCGCGCTGGGAAATGGCGGCGCTGGTGGCACCGGTGGTCGAGGCCAGCACATAGTTGTCGGCATCCGCACCGGACAGGCGGGCGTTGCGCACCGTCACGGCTTTGGCGGCACCCGCATTCTTGTCAGCGAATGCGCCGATGGCCGTTGCCGTCAGCACGTCGTTGGCGATACGATTATCGGTAATCGTCAATGACGCGGCGGTGTTGCCGTCATAGGTCTTGCCGGCGGCCGCAAAACCCAGCGCCAGTTCGCGCTGGGTAATGGCGGCGCTGGTGGCACCGGTGGTCGAGGCCAGCACATAGTTGTCGGCATCCGCACCGGACAGGCTGGCGTTGCGCACCGTCACGGCTTTGTTGCTGCCGGCATTCTTGTCAGCGAATGCGCCGCTGGCCGTTGCCGTCAGCACGTCGTTGGCAACACGGTTGTCAGTGATGGCGAGCGTGGCGGCGGTGTTGCCGTCGTAGGTCTTGCCTGCGGCCGCAAAGACCAGCGCCAGTTCGCGCTGGGTAATGGCGGCGCTGGTGGCGCCGGTGGTCGAGGCCAGCACATAGTTGGCGGCATCGGTGCCGGACAGGCGGGCGTTGCGCACCGTCACGGCTTTGGCGGCACCCGCATTCTTGTCAGCGAATGCGCCGATGGCCGTTGCCGTCAGCACGTCGTTGGCAACACGGTTGTCGGTGATGGCGAGCGTGGCGGCGGTGTTGCCGTCGTAGGTCTTGCCTGCGGCCGCAAAGACCAGCGCCAGTTCGCGTTGCGTGATGGCGGCACTGGTGGCGCCGGTGGTCGAGGCCAGCACATAGTTGTCGGCATCCGCACCGGACAGGCTGGCGTTGCGCACCGTCACGGCTTTGTTGCTGCCGGCATTCTTGTCAGCGAATGCGCCGCTGGCCGTTGCCGTCAGCACGTCGTTGGCAACACGGTTGTCAGTGATGGCGAGCGTGGCGGCGGTGTTGCCGTCGTAGGTCTTGCCTGCGGCCGCAAAGCCCAGCGCCAGTTCGCGCTGGGTAATGGCGGCGCTGGTGGCGCCGGTGGTCGAGGCCAGCACATAGTTGTCGGCATCCGCACCGGACAGGCGGGCGTTGCGCACCGTCACGGCTTTGTTGCTGCCGGCATTCTTGTCAGCGAATGCGCCGCTGGCCGTTGCCGTCAGCACGTCGTTGGCAACACGGTTGTCGGTGATGGCGAGCGTGGCGGCGGTGTTGCCGTCGTAGGTCTTGCCTGCGGCCGCAAAGCCCAGCGCCAGTTCGCGTTGCGTGATGGCGGCGCTGGTGGCGCCGGTGGTCGAGGCCAGCACATAGTTGGCGGCATCGGTGCCGGACAGGCTGGCGTTGCGCACCGTCACGGCTTTGCTGCTGCCGGCATTCTTGTCAGCGAATGCGCCGCTGGCCGTTGCCGTCAGCACGTCGTTGGCAACACGGTTGTCGGTGATGGCGAGCGTGGCGGAAGTGTTGCCGTCGTAGGTCTTGCCTGCGGCCGCAAAACCCAGCGCCAGTTCGCGCTGGGTAATGGCGGCGCTGGTGGCGCCGGTGGTCGAGGCCAGCACATAGTTGTCGGCATCCGCACCGGACAGGCGGGCGTTGCGCACCGTCACGCCTTTGTTGGCACCCGCATTCTTGTCAGCGAATGCGCCGATGGCCGTTGCCGTCAGCACGTCGTTGGCGATACGGTTGTCGGTAATCGTCAATGACGCGGCGGTGTTGCCGTCATAGGTCTTGCCTGCGGCCGCAAAGCCCAGCGCCAGTTCGCGTTGCGTGATGGCGGCGCTGGTGGCGCCGGTGGTCGAGGCCAGCACATAGTTGTCGGCATCCGCACCGGACAGGCGGGCGTTGCGCACCGTCACGGCTTTGGCGGCACCCGCATTCTTGTCAGCGAATGCGCCGCTGGCCGTTGCCGTCAGCACGTCGTTGGCAACACGGTTGTCGGTGATGGCGAGCGTGGCGGAAGTGTTGCCGTCGTAGGTCTTGCCTGCGGCCGCAAAGACCAGCGCCAGTTCGCGCTGGGTAATGGCGGCGCTGGTGGCGCCGGTGGTCGAGGCCAGCACATAGTTGTCGGCATCCGCACCGGACAGGCGGGCGTTGCGCACCGTCACGGCTTTGGCGGCACCCGCATTCTTGTCAGCGAATGCGCCGATGGCCGTTGCCGTCAGCACGTCGTTGGCGATACGGTTGTCGGTAATCGTCAACGACGCGGCGGTGTTGCCGTCGTAGGTCTTGCCGGCGGCCGCAAAACCCAGCGCCAGTTCGCGCTGGGTAATGGCGGCGCTGGTGGCACCGGTGGTCGAGGCCAGCACATAGTTGTCGGCATCCGCACCGGACAGGCTGGCGTTGCGCACCGTCACGGCTTTGCTGCTGCCGGCATTCTTGTCAGCGAATGCGCCGATGGCCGTTGCCGTCAGCACGTCGTTGGCGATACGGTTGTCGGTAATCGTCAATGACGCGGCGGTGTTGCCATCGTAGACTTTATTGGCGCCGGCAAAGGCCAGGTTCAAGGTACGTTGCGTGATCTCGGCCGTGCCGCTGGCGGTGGCAGCCAGGCTGTAGTTGCCCATCGCGCTGCCGGACAAGGTCAGTTCGCTGAGATTGACGGCCTTGTCGCTGCCGGCGTTCTTGTCGACGAACTGCGCGCTGCCGGTCACGCCCACGGTATCGCCGCTGACCGTGTTGCCCAGGCTGAGGGTCGCGTTGGCAAAGCCGAGCTGACCGTCATACACCTTGCTGCCGCTTAAAATAACGCTGAGGGCGCGCGGCGTGATGGCCACGGTGGAGGTACCGGCATAGCTGATATCGTATTGGGTCGACCACAGGCCGCCCAGCGCATAGTTGCCGACATTGCGCGCGTTGCCGTAACTGGCCGTACCGCTGGCTGCCAGGTCGCCATTGAGCAGGCCAATATAGCTGAGCTGGCCGACGCTGGCCACCTGGCCATCATAGACCCGGCTGGCCGCGCCGCTGGCGCTTACCGTCAAGGGTGTCAGGAAAGCCTTCAACAGCGGCGTGGTATGGCCCTCGTAGATGCGCCAGATGGCATTCTGGCCGAAATTGAAGCCGCCGAAGCTGCTTTGCTGCTTCATTTCAGCCGTACTGCGCCCGGCAGATCCGCCGGGGTCGTTCACGGTGCCGGCGCTTTGCGAGTCGAAAAAGGCCGGCCCCACGACCGCGCCCGAATCGGCGCGTCCGACCACTGCACCCACCGTGTCCGGCGCAAAACCGCTGCCCGATACGGCGCCTGAGAAATACAGGCGGCGGGCGCTGCTGCCCGCCACGCTCCAGCCAATCACACCACCCAGATTCTGCTGGCTCGCCGCGCTATCGGCGGACAAGCCGATGGCACCGGTCGCATAGACGTCTTCGATAGCGCCGCCATTGCGTCCGACCAGGCCGCCGACACTGGCGCCGCCGCCCACGGCACCGGTGGCATACGCTTGCGAGATGGTGCCATCGTTATTGCCCACCAGGCCGCCGACCCGTTCGCCGGAAGCCGTGACGGTGCCACTGGCGCGCGCCACGGTGATCGTGCCGCCGCTGTTGTTGTCGCCCACCAGGCCACCGACATTGTTGTTGCCGCTGACGGCCATGCTGCTGCTCACGTTGCTGATCGTGGCGCCACCATTGTTACCCACCACGGCGCCCACGTTATTACCGCCAGTCACGCTGCCGCCCAGCATGGACAGGTTGCGAATGATGCCGCCCTGCGTTCTGGCAAACAGGCCGCTGCCAAAAAACAAGGGGGTGGCGCCGCCGTTGATGGTCAGGCCGCTGATGCTGTGATTGCCGCCGTCGAAAATGCCGGCATAGGCAAATTCGTCGCCACTGAACAGCGGCGCGAAACCGGTGCGACTTTCGCTCAGATTCCAGTTGGCCGTGCCGCTGGCGTCGATATTGGCCACCAGGGCGTAGTTCTTGTTGTAGCCTTGGGTGCCGATGCCTTGCAGGCCGTACACATCGGCAATCCTGTACGGCGTCGCCGCCTCGCCATTGCCCCCCTTCACGCGCAGGAAAGTGCCATTATTGATAGTGAAACTGTGGGCCGTGAATGCGGGCAAACTCGCATTGTTCTGTACCCAGTTGCCACCGTCGAGCACGAACGCGCCACCGACGTTGACGATGCCATAGGCGTTGACGAGCCAGTCCGGTCCGGAGGTACCGGCCCCAATCGTCAGGTCCTTCCCGACAGCTAGCGCGCCGTTCAGGTTGATATTGCCAGCGGTGCGCAGTTCCAGCAGGTTCAGGTTGCTCGATGTGCGCAGATCCAGCGCGCCCTGCAGGTTCAGCGTACCCGCATAGTCGCTGCCGCCGATGGCAATGCTCGGCGCGCTGATGGTTTTCAGTTCGCTGTCGCTCAGGCCCAGGCTGTCGGCGCTGTCCTCCCCGGCGCTGCCGATCTCGATGCTGCCGCTGTTGCTGCGGCGCTTCAGGCTGACCGTCCCGGTCCCGGTTCCGGTCCCGGTTCCGGCGGCGATCGATTGCGCCGCGCCGCCCAGGCTCATGTTATCGGCCACCAGGCTGACCGTGGCATCGGCAGACAGGCCACCGCCACTGGCGACAATGACGTTGCTGGCCTTCACATTGAGCGCACTGCCAGCCTGGCGCATGGCCAGCTTGCTCGATGCGGTCAGGGTGCCGCCGGTTTTCAGGTTCAGGGTCGCGATGCTGCTGCTCGGGTCGAGGTTCACCGGACCGCTGATGGTGATATTGCCGGAACTGGCGTCGCCGATATTGATGGTGCCGGCGGCAACGCGGTTGAGCTCGTCGTTCGTCAAGGCCAGCGCCGTATCCGATTGGCTGCCAAGCTCGATCTGGCGGCCATCGCTCAGCGGCTTGAAGGTGAGCGCGGCCTGGTTGCTGGTGCCGCGGAAATTGAGGTTGCCGGAAAAATGGATATTGTCCGCCTGCAGCAGCACCGTCTGTCCGGACGCGCCGCTGCCAGCCAACTGATCGCCGAAGCCGTTCAATTCAATGCTGCCGCCCGCCAGGTTGCTTTTCAAGCTCAGCTTGCCGCTGCCGACATTGACCGTGCCGCCACCGGCAATGTCGCTGATAATGCTGGCGCCCGACAGCGCAACGGTCCCGCTGCTGGTGCTGATGGCCGCGTTCAGGTAGACATTGGCGTTGGGGCCGTTGGCCTGGTTGCTGATGGCGTCGTTGGCCGATAGCGTCACCTCGCCGCGCTGGGTGGTGATCGGCGCATTCACATAAATGCTCTCGCCGGCGATGGCGATCAATCCGGCGTCTTCGTAGCCCATGCTGATGGCGCTGCTGAAAGTGATGCTGTGCGTTGCCTGCAAGGTGACAGTGCTGCTGGCGCTGGAGATCGTGTCAGCGCCGATGGTGGTGTCGGACGGCTCTTCGGAAAATTGGTCGAAGTCTTCCAATTGGCCGTGGTAGCCGCCGACCACTTCGATATCGTAAGGGTCGAGCAGCCAGTTGCCGCGCTTGCCACGGCGCGCACTGGTGTCGACGCGGATGCCGTCGACCGCCAGGTAATGACCTGACGTTTCCACCAGGCCGCCATTGCCCGAGGCCGCGCCGCCGCGCGCCGAAATGCTGCCGAACACGCGCGCCGTCTCGTTACCCCAGACGATGACCTTCCCGCCGTCGCCGCTTTGAATCGCGTCGGCGGCGATGGTGGCATCCTTGCCGACGGCCACCTGGCGCGCATTGGCAATCGCCGGGTTCTTGCCCTGGTAGTCGCCGCCCAGCAGCACCGTGCCGCCGCCCGTGGCGCCGCTGGCGTCCACTCTGGCGTTGCCTTGCATGCCGACCTGGTCACCCAGCACGGTAATCTCGCCGCCCTTGCCCGCCGCATTGGTGGCGCTGGTGACGCTGCCGTTTTCCAGCAATGTCTTGCCGCTGGCTTTCAACACGATCTTGCCATTCTCTCCCACCACCGCGCTATTGGCGTTGAGCACGCCACGCTGGTTCAGCAGCGCGCCGGCCATGCCGATGCGCCCGCCCTGCGCCACGATCTGGCCCACATTGATGGCCTGGTCCGCGGGGGCCGACAGCACCACGCGCAAGTCGGGGTTGGCGGCGTCGGCCAGTTGCACGCTGTGGCCGGCGGCCAGCAGCACGTCACCGTTCGGCGCGGTGATGATGCCGCTGTTTTCCACGTTCGGCGCGATCAGCAGAATCTGCCCGCCGCTGCCGGCATGGATGGTTCCCTGGTTGATGACGGCGCCGGCCTGCTCGCCGGCATTGAAATGCATCTTGCCGGCCAGGAAATCCTGGTTCGACAGCGCCAGGCTGGACGCCACCAGGCCCGCCACGTCGACCCGCGCATCGCGGCCGAACAGCACGCCGTTCGGATTGATCAGGAAGACCTTGCCGTTCGATTGCAGCGAGCCGAGGATCTTGCTGGGGTCTTGTCCCGTAATGCGGTTGAGTACGCTGCTACCGGCATTTTGCTGGAGAAAGCGCGTGATTTCGCCCGGATTGACGGAAAAGCTCTGCCAGTTGATGATGGTATTGGGCGTGTTCGTGATCGTAAACAGATTGCCCTGCTGGTTGAACGTGGCCTGGCCATGCACCACTTGCGGCAAGACCGGATTGGCGTGGGCGGCGCTGAAACAGGCGGCAATCAGGAGCGCCAGCGCGGTGCGGCGCAGCGGCGGCTCGACAGGGCCGCCAGCAGGCACGCTGCGCAATGGTTTTTGTTTGGTCATGGTGTTTTATCCTTGGAACTCAGTACATCAGTACGACAGCGCAACTCTGAAATGCAGGCGGTTGGCGTCGCGGTGCCCCGTCTGGCCGGGGTTGACCACATGCGCATAGTCCAGTTGCAGGTTGGCGTAGCGGTTCAGCAGGATGCGCAGGCCCAGGCCGGTTGAACCGATCGCCATGCTGTCGATTTCGCCGGGCAAGGCATGATTGCGGCGCACCCAGCCCGTGTCATAAAACGCCAGCGCGCGGCACTGGTAGCCGCCATCGCCGCACCAGTTCGGTGTGTACAGTTCCAGATTCAGGTTGGCGCCGGAATCGTTCGCCACTTCGCGTTCCAGGAAGCCGCGCACCGTGGCCGCGCCGCCGACGCCAAACTGTTCGCCCGGCACCAGCGCATCGGGCGTGTACTGGCCGTTGAACAACGCGCGCCATTGCCAGTCGTTGTCCAGCACCTGGGCATGGCTGGCGCTCAGGCGCAAGGTGCTGTAGCCGGCCTTGGCGCCGACACGTGCCAGCGTAAAATCCTGCTGGCTGCCATTCTTGCCGCCGGGAATATTGCGCGCCAGGGTCAGGCCCACGCTGGCCTCGCCACGTGGCAAGCTCCAGGCGCCGATATAGGCGATGCTGACGGGGTGCACCGTCACGTTGGTGCCCAGTTCCATGCCGAAGAACTGCAGGCTGTTGCGGTAGGCCTTGAAGTCCAGGCCATACACCAGCTTGGGTTCATAGTTGTCGCGCTTGCCGAAGTTCTGGTTGTAGCGCGCACCGGCGGTGGTGCCGCGGCCGCTGACGGCCAGGTCGAAGATACCGGCCGCGACGTTGCCCGAATCGACGTTCGAATAACTGGCAAAAAAATCCAGCGAGTCGCCCAGCGCATACAGCGGCACGTGGTAGCCGAGGCCGTACACGCCGACCTGGTTGGCGTGCTCGAGCGAGGTGGAGTATTGCAGGCTGGCCACATGATCGCGGCCCCACAGGTTGGCATGCTGCAGCACCACGCCGGCGTGGGTCTTGCCGGAGTCCTTGCTGCCGGTATTGTCGAGGTTGAGCGTGGCTTTCCAGGCGCGTTCGTCCGCCACCGCAATGCTGGCGTCGACCGTGCCGTCGGCCTCGCCGGTAGCCAGCTTGACTTCGAGCTTGCGGGCCGGATTTTCATTCGCCAGCTTCAGGCTTTGCCCCAGGGCCGCCATGTTCGGCGTCTGCCCTTCGACCAGGGCCGGCAAGGCGCGCCGTACATTGGCGTCATCGACATACTGGTTGCCACTGATGGCCACCTTGCCAAGCTGCGTCTGCACCACTTCCAGGCGCACGGCGCCATGCGCCAGCTCCTGTTCCGGCAAGGCCACCTGCACCAGCGTGTAGCCGCGCGCGCGGTAGGCGTTTTCCAGCGCCTCGACGGCTTGCTGGATGGCGCCAAAGTCGCGCTGCCGGCCGGCGAACGGCGCCACCAGCGATTGCACCAGTTGCGGCCCCAGCAGGGTGTCGCCGCTGACCTCGTAGCGGGCAATATCAAACAACGGGACGGCACTGTCGGCGGCGGGGGTTTGGGCGTTTGCGCATGCCGCGCAGAACAACAGCGCGGAACCTGCAAGCAGGCGCACCAGACGATAATTCATGAGAGAGAGTTCTTGTGGTTGCATGGCCAGCCATGCGCGGCTGGCCATCAATTAATTAAAAGCAAAGTTTAGACGGATTTTGATTTCCAGTCAGAAATATCTCCGCTGGCGATGCTTACTTGGTCTCGAAGTTGGTCACACCATCCCAGTCTTCGCCAGGCGGCGTTGCGCGATACTGGCGCAGGCGTCCGGCGTACAGCCGGCGCAGCCCATCGTCTGGCAGTTCCGATAAGATTGCCTCTGCGCCATCCCAGTCGAGCGCACGCAACAGTTCCAGCACGCGCGACCAACGCGCCAGCAGCGCCAGTTCGCCGGCATCGGCTTCGGCCAGCAGGCAGCGCGGCTCGAAAATGGCCACCGGTTCGGTCTTGCCCTTGACCCGCACGCGGTCCAGTTCGCGGTAGGCGAATTGCGGCGCTTGCGCACGCGTGAATTCGCTCACTGCGATGCCCACGCCATACACTTTGGTCATGCCTTCCAGGCGCGCGCCCAGGTTGACGGCGTCGCCCATCACGGTATACGCGCGGCGGATGCGCGAGCCCATGTCGCCCACATGCATCAGGCCACTGTTGAGGCCGATGCCGATCTGCAGCGCCGGCCAGCCGCGCGCCTGGAATTGCTGGTTCAATCGACCGGCGCTGCGCTGCATCAGCAGGGCGCTGGCCACGGCACGGCCCGCATGATCGGGAAACGCCACCGGCGCCCCCCAGAACGCCATCACGGCGTCGCCGATATATTTGTCCAGCGTGCCGCCGTGGCTGTCGCGGATGTCTTCCGACATGGCCGTCAGGTACAGGTTGATATATTCGCGCAACTGCTGCGGCGTCATCTGTTCCGAAATGGCCGTAAAGCCGCGCACGTCGGCAAACAGCACCGTCAGCTCGCGGCTTTCGCCATCCATGCTGTAGCGGCCGGGATTGTCAGCCATCTGCGCCACCAGTTCCGGCGCCACGTACTGGCCGAAGCGCGCCACCAGCGCCCTGCCCTTGCGCACTTCGAAAAAATAGCCCCAGGCCAGATTGGCGACGAACAGCGCCGCGATCAACAGCAGCAACACGGCAACATCGAGCGCCGCGTCGAAGTAGCGATACAAGCACCAGTTCAGGCCCAGCGCGCCGGCCAGCGCCGCGCCTGCCAGCAACACGGCCGCCGCCGGCGTGGCCAGCGCCAGTGCGCCGCCGAGCAGCAAGCCCAGCAGCACCACCTGGCCGAACTCGATCGCCAGCGCATAGTCGGGGCGCGACTTGAAATGGCCGTCAAGGATGGATTTGATCAGGTTGGCGTGCACTTCCACACCGGGAAACTCTGCATTGACGGGCGTGGCGCGAATATCGTTCAGGCCGGCAGCTGTGGTGCCCACCAGCACGATGGCGCCGTGCAGAACGTCCGTCGGCACCGTCCCCATCAGCACGTCGGCCGCCGACACATAGCGGAAGGCGCCACCGTCCGGGCCGCCCTTGCCGCGAAACTCGATGGTGGTGGTCAAGGCTTCGCCGACCGGGATATCGAGGCGTCCGCGCGGCGTAAATACGGCGATGCGGTCCAGGCCGCCGTGCTCGCGCTCGGCCTCGGACAACGTGTCGGCGGTCTGGCCGAACACGGGCGCGATCGCGCGCGCCTTCAGGTACACGCTGGCCGTGGCCAGCGACAGCGACGGGTAATACGCGTCGCCGATGCGCGCAAGCAGGGTCGATGAGCGCAGCACGCCGTCCCTGTCTGTCAGGGCCGTGAAGATGCCGGCCCCTTGCGCCGCCTGTTGCAGCTGCGCCAGGTTGGCTGCGTAGCCGGGCGACGTAAACGCCGTCACCGTGCGCCCGTTCAGATCAAGCACGCTGAACGCCGGCTTGGGCAGCATGCCTTTCTTTTGCCGGTCCGACACGCTATAGCCGAGCACCACCGGCTGGCCGCGCATCGCCTCGGCAAACAGGGCGTCGTAATCCATCTGCGGTTTCAGGCGTTCCAGCTGCTCGCTCAAGCCCGGCACGCCGGCCAGTTCGCCCTTGGCCAGGTCGGCCAGCACGCCATAGCCGGAACTGCTGTCGGGTTCGGGAAACGAGATATCGAAGCCGACCGCGGCCACGCCATAGTGGCCCGTCAATTGCGTCACCAGCCGCGCCTGCACGTCGCGGCCCCACGGATAGCGGCCGATCTGGTTCAGGCTTTTTTCATCGATATCGACGATCACGATGCGCTTGTCGAGCTGCGGCACTTCGGCACGCATGCGCATGTCGCCCAGCATGGCATCCAGCCGGCCCAGGGTATCGACGCCGAACAGGCCGATGCTGGCGCAGGCGGCCAGCATCGTCAACAGCGCGCCCAGCAGCAGCCGCGCGCCATGCTTTTTCAATACCGCAAGCCAGCGCATCAGGGTACGTAACCGGGAATGGCCGCCTCGTCGATGGCGTCGATCTGTTCGGGATGCATGTGCTGCCGGGCAAACGCCAGGTACACCTTGCTGCGAATAAAGACATCGAACAGGTCGGGATCGATATGCCCGTTCAGGCTGAAGTGGCCCAGGATGCGCAGCGACTCGGACAGCGACTTGCCCTTTTTATAGGGACGGTCGCGCGCCGTCAGCGCCTCGAAAATATCGGCGATCGCCATCAGCCGCGCCGGCACCGACATCTGCTCGCGCGTCAGCCCGCGCGGATAGCCCTTGCCATCCATGCGTTCATGGTGGCCGCCCGCGTATTCCGGCACCTTTTGCAAATGCTTGGGCCACGGCAATGCTTCGAGCATGCGGATCGACACCGCAATATGGTTGTTGATGATCTTGCGCTCGGCATCGGTCAGGGTGCCGAAACGGATCGTCAGATTCTCCAGCTCATTGGCGTCAAGGAAATCGCGCTCGACACCGTCAGGGCCGGTCCAGCGCCGCGCCGCGATCGTGCGCACCCGTTCCTGGTCGGCCGGCGACATGCCTTCGCCGCCGATATTGGCATGGCGTAAAAAGTCGCGCTCTTCGCGCAGCGCCATTTGCTGCTGGTGCAATGCTTGCGCGAGCTCCTGCTGGCGTTCGGGAGCGGCCAGTTGTTCTCTTAATGCGGCAATTTCCACGTCGCGCAGCAGTACTTCGAAGCGCGTGTCGATCAGGTGGATGCGGTCATGGATGGTTTCCAGCTTGGTGGCCTTGTCGACCACGTGCACCGGGGTGGTGATCTTGCCGCAATCGTGCAAGAGGCCAGCCAGCCACAGCTGCTTGCGTTCGTTCTCGCTCAGCTTGAAATCGGCCATCGGCCCCGTCTCGACCGCATGCACGGCGTCGGCCAGCATCATGGTCAGTTGCGGCACGAACTGGCAATGGCGGCCCGTGTACGGCGACTTTTCATCGATGCCGATATTGATCAGGTTGACCAACGACTCCAGCAATTGTTCCAGCTGGCGCAGCAGCAATTGATTGGTCAGCGCCACCGCCGCCTGCGCCGCCAGCGCCTCGATAAAGCGCTGGTCGGTGGCGGAAAACGCCTGCACCGCGCCGGTCGCGCGATCCTGGGCATTGATCAATTGCAGCACGCCGATCAGCTCACCTTCATGATCGCTCATCGGCACCGTCAGGAAGGACGTGGAACGGTAGCCATAATGGCCGTCAAAGGCGCGCATGCCCGAGAAATTGAATTCGCCCGACTGATACACATCGTCGATATTGACCGACACGCGGCGATGCGCGGCATACGCCGCCACCGATGCCAGGTTGGGCGCGCCGTCTTCCAGCCACAGCGCCACGCCCGGCACGCCGACCGCCACGCCGGCGCTGGCGCCCTGGCGCAGTCCCAGGCTATCGTTGATACTGATGTGAAATTCCAGGCTGTGCCCATCGGCGCTGGGACGGTACAAGGTGCCGCCGTCGGCGCCCGTCATGTCCTTGGCGACCAGCACGATGCGTTCGAGCAGGGGCGTGATATCGCCGCCGTGCAGCATGCCTGCCGCCGCGCCACGGCCCAGTTCGACGCTCAGTTCAGTCAGCTGGTCGAGCCGCTGGGCGATTTGCTCGGGGTGCAGCTGGAGCATGATGGAGGACTGGGGAAGTGGCAACAACCGCAAGTGTACCGTTGCCAGCTGCCGGCTGTACATTACAAAAAGGCAACAACTGAAAATAGATTTCCGAAGCGCAACAACTATTAAAAATGCCGTTTCTTGCCCGACAATTAGAATAGAATCAACAATCGTTACACTATAACAAGGCAGCGATGAAATTCACCTTCAGGGGCGTGCGCGGTTCGATCCCCTCGCCCGGCCCGCACACGGTGCGCTACGGCGGCAACACGACCTGTATCGAAGTGCGCACGGCCAGCGGCGCCCTGCTGGTACTCGATGGCGGCAGCGGCATCTTTGCCCTGGCCGGCGCACTGCCGCCAGGACCCGCCACGGCCCACATCCTGATCACCCACAGCCACTGGGACCATATCCACGGCCTGCCCATGTTCGCCCCGCTGTTCATCCGCGGCAGCCGCGTGCGCCTGTATGGCGCGGCGGACGCGGCCGGCAATGGCATCGAACACGTGATGGCCACGCAGCTGCAGAACAATTATTTTCCCGTCAGCGAAGCGGCCATGGCGGCCGAGATCGACTACCGCACCCTGGCCGTCGGCGAGCGCGCGGACGTGGCCGACGCCGTGGTGACGAATGCCAGAATGAACCACCCGGTGATCAACCTCGGCTACCGCATCGAGTCCGGCGGCGCCTCGCTGTTTTTCAGCGGCGACCATGAACCGTTCGACAATCCGCATGCCAGCGGCTCGCCCGCCTATTCGGCCTGCCAGGCCATGATCGCGCAGCGCCAGGCCGCCATCGACCAGACCATTGCCGGCGTCGACGCGCTGATCATGGACTGCTCGTACACGCGCGACGAATACGAAGCCAAGCGCGGCTGGGGCCACGGCACCTTCGACGGCGCGTTTGAACTGGCCCTGCGCTGCGGCGCCAAACGGCTGTATTGCACCCACCATGAACCGGGCCGCAGCGACGATCAATTGGAAGCGGCTTTTGCCGATGTGATGGCGCGCTTTGCCGGGCGGCTGGGGGCGTTGCAGGTGTTCCTGGCGGCCGAGGGCATGACCGTAGAGCTGGGCTAAGAGCCTATCCCAGTAGGGAGCGTCTTCTGCTGGCAGTTCATCAGGAGTGCGGACAAGGCGTGAGGAGGACGCGTGGCGAGCCACGCGACGACGAGGCAAGTCATGCATGACGGCCAGTCCCCGCTTCGGAGGGGCGCCAGCAGGGGATGTATTCATCTACTGGGACAGGCCCTAAGACCCACCCCTTTAAAGGTGTACATTGACAGCCCCGTCTTTTAATACCCGTGCCGTTGATACGTGGCGTCTGGCAACAGCACCGGCCACGTAGCCTTTTTTCGCTGTTTTTTTCGGGCCGCGAGGGTGTTTGCGCAGCGTTTTTGGTTTGGCGTAAGCGGCAATCTGAAGCAGTAATTTGCTCAGCTCTGATGCACACATGGCGTCGTAGCGCCGCCATGCTTTGGTTGGCACAGCCATCACCATGCCGGCATAGTGCGCTCGTACCTCCACGGCCACATAAAACGGCGATAGCTCAATGCCGCTGGCAACCAAGTCATGCGCGGTGCTTACCGCGCGCTGCAAGACAGTCAGCACGTTATAGGCCAGGATCGCGGTGCCGAACGCGAACAGGGCTGCGCGCGGGTGTCCGAGAGTCTTGACTTCACTGTGCAAGACCGATTCGAGCCGCTGGAACATTGTCTCGATCCGCCAGCGCTTGCTGTATAGGCGAGCAATGGCACGTGCGCTGAAATGCTCTTTTGGTAGATTCGTCAGTAATCGGAGCATCATTTCGCCATCGTCAGTGGGCTTGTAAAGTTGCAGTTCAATACGACGTAATGCTACCTTCTGTCCTGTAGCTCCAGGGATGGCAACGCACTGTTCAAAGACGGCGCCGGTCGCGATTCTCCCTCGATATGTCAGCTCGTCGAGCGGTGCCGGATTGGGCGTACGACCGTGCTCACGCACGATGAAGGCACACCCACGGCGATCCCATTCGGACAGGATCATGCGCGTGCTGAAGTTGCGATCAGCAATCCACAGGTCGCCCGGATGCGAACGCTCTAGTAGCGGCGGCATCACGGCGCGTTCCTGCGAGTGTGCATCTTCGCAAGGCTCCATATCGACGACCAGGCCCGAATCAGGGTCATACACCACAAGGGACTGGCCAGGCAATGCGGCGCCGCGAAAGGCGCGTAAAGGCTTCAACCGCTTTTCGCTTGCAGGCAAATGGTTACCGTCCACGATTCGGGTGCGGTAACCCGGAACCAGCGGTGCATTCCCCTGCAAAAATGGCGTGATCACATCTCCAAGGCGCTCGACGCTGCCGGTGACCAGAGCCCGTACCAGGTTCGGCTCGGTATGCTTGACCTTGTCATATAAAGCTTGCACCGAAACAGGCAAATCAGGGTAAGCCTGCGCTGCAGCGTGAAGCGATGGCCGCAGCCCAACTGCGACCACGGACATCAGTTCGACTGTCGTCGAGAACAGTAGCTCCCTCTGGTATTGGGCGCCACGTTCACGCTCGAAAAGTGCATCGACCCAAGCAGGGTCGAGGGCACGTTGCAGCGCCAGCCTTGCCATTACAGTCAGCGGGCTGATTTTTGCGCAGTGCGATACCACAGCATTCATCATCATGGCAGTTTCCTCCTATCCCAGTTAGATGATGTTTGCGACAAAGAGTGCAGGTTTTATCTCATCTGTGACGACGCACCTTTAAAGGGGTGGCCCTAAGACCTGTGTATGTTGGGTAGCGAACGGTGACGCCGGCGCAAGCGCAGCATGATGACTGCTTGTTTATTCAAGGAGACTGCCATGACCCAGCAAAGCGAAAAAGCGCGCGAACAGCAGCAGCGCGAAGATCAGCAAGCCCAGCATGAAGCGAACAAGAGCCGCCAGCAGGCCGAGCAGGACAAGGGCGCGATCCGCCAGAACGACGGCCTGAAACCGCACCAGGGTGGCGACAAGGGTCCGCGCGGCCAGTAATTCTGACCACCGGACAGATAAAAAAAGGGAGCCTGGAAGGCTCCCTTTTCAATCGCGACGGTACTTCATCACATGATGTGGTGGCCAATCCACCAGGCGACTGCGGCGACAAACGCCGACGCGGGAATCGTGAAGATCCAGGCCCAGACGATGTTGCCCGCGACACCCCAGCGCACGGCCGACATTTTTTGTGCCGAGCCGACGCCGACGATGGCGCCCGTGATGGTGTGCGTGGTCGACACGGGAATGCCCAGCGCCGTCGAGACGAACAGGGTGATGGCACCGCCCGTTTCGGCGCAGAAGCCGCCGACGGGTTTCAACTTGGTGATCTTCTGGCCCATGGTCTTGACGATGCGCCAGCCGCCGAACAGCGTACCGAAGCTGATGGCCGTGTAGCACGAGATGATGACCCACAGCGGCGGCATGGCATCGGCCGCGTTCGAGTAACCGGCGGCGATCAGCAGCATCCAGATGATACCGATGGTCTTTTGCGCATCATTGCCGCCGTGGCCCAGGCTGTAGGCGGCCGCCGATACCAGTTGCAAACGGCGGAACCACTTGTCGACCTTGCGCGGCGTCGAGCGCACGAAGATCCACGACACCATCAGCATCATGATCGAGCCGAACACAAAGCCCAGCACGGGTGCGATGACGATGAAGGCGACGGTTTTCCACAGGCCGGCCGCGACCAGCGCGCCCGTGCCGGACTTGGCGACAGCGGCGCCCACCAGGCCGCCGATCAGGGCGTGCGAGGACGACGATGGAATGCCGTAGTACCAGGTAAACAAATTCCAGAAGATGGCGCCCATCAGCGCGCCGAAGATCACATACTGGTCGATCACCGTCGGGTCGATCGTGCCCTTGCCCACCGTGGCGGCCACGGTCAGTTGGTGGAACACGAAGATGGCGACGAAGTTGAAGGTGGCAGCCATGGCAACGGCGGTCTGCGGTTTCAATACGCCCGTCGAGACCACCGTGGCGATCGCGTTGGCGGCATCGTGGAAGCCGTTCATGAAGTCAAACAGCAGCGCGAGGACGATCAACATGCCTAGCACGTAGATGCTGATTTGTATGGTCATTGTAGTTTCTTTTCTGATTCTGGTTCAGGACAGCCCAACGCTTACGCGTTTTCGACGATGATGCCTTCGATAATATTGGACACATCTTCGCAACGGTCGGTCACGGTTTCCAGAATCTCGTAGATCGCTTTAAGCTTGATCAGGTTGCGCACGTCCGGCTCATCGCGGAACAGCTTGGACATGGCGGCGCGCATCACGTGATCGGCGTCCGATTCCAGGCGGTCGATCTCTTCACAGATGGCGACGATCTTGCGCGAGTTGTCCATGTTGTGCAGCATGGCGACGGCGTCGCGCACTTTTTCGGTACAGGCCAGCACCAGTTCGGCCAGGCGCTTGGCTTCCGGCGTGACAGCTTTCAGGTCGTACAGCGAGACGGTTTGCGCCGCATCTTCCAGCAGGTCGAGGATGTCGTCCTGGCGCGTGATCAGCTGATGGATGTCGTCGCGGTCGATCGGCGTGATGAAGGTCTTGTGCAGCATTTCCACGGTGGCGTAAGTGACTTTGTCCGCCTGTTTCTCGATGCTTTCGATCGCATGCACGCGGTTTTCCAGGTCATCGAAATTGGTCATCAGGCCGAGCATTTCTTTAGCGCCCTTGACGCACAGTTCCGCGTGCTGGTTAAACAATTCAAAAAACTTGCCCTCAGTGGGCATCAAGCGTCCAAACATGTCATTCTCCGTTAAGCATTGAGTCGTGTTATTTACTACAGAAAGCCGCCCCGTATGAGGGGGCGGCCAATGGAATATCAGTGCTGCTGAGTCTTAGTCGCCTTGGTAAAGCGCCAGGCCACCACTGTAATTGCCAAATTTGGTGTACTGCCCCATGAAGGTGAGGCGGATGCTGCCGATCGGACCGTTACGTTGCTTACCGATGATGATTTCGGCCGTTCCCTTGTCTGGCGAGTCGGGGTTATACACCTCGTCACGGTAAATGAACAGGATCACGTCGGCATCCTGCTCAATAGCGCCCGATTCGCGCAAGTCCGACATCACGGGACGCTTGTTCGGCCGCTGTTCCAGCGAGCGGTTCAGCTGCGACAACGCGATCACGGGACAACCGAGTTCTTTCGCCAGGCCTTTCAAGCCCCGTGAAATTTCGGAAATCTCCGTGGCGCGGTTGTCGCCCGGGCTATTGGCCGACATCAGCTGCAAGTAATCGACGATGATCAGGCCCAGCTTGCCGCATTGACGCGACAAACGGCGCGAGCGCGCGCGCAATTCGATCGAATTCAAGGCCGGCGTTTCATCGATGTACAACTGCGCGTCGTTCATCTTTTGAATCGCATTCGTCAGGCGTGGCCAGTCTTCGTCGTTCAGGCGGCCCGTGCGCAGACGGTGCTGGTCGAGCTGGCCGACGGAACCGAGCATACGCATGGCCAGCTGGGCGCCGCCCATCTCCATCGAAAACACGGCCACGGGCAAGCCGCTGTCGATGGCCACGTTTTCGCCGATGTTGACGGAAAACGCCGTCTTGCCCATCGAAGGACGGCCCGCCACGATCACCAGGTCGCCCGGCTGCAGACCGGAGGTCATGCGGTCGAGGTCGATGAAACCGGTGGGCACGCCCGTGATTTCACTCTGGTTGTCGCGGCTGTACAGCTCGTCGATGCGTTCGACCACTTGCGTCAGCAGGGGCTGGATGGCGGTCCAGCCCTGGGCGCCGCGCGCGCCTTCTTCGGCGATGGCGAAAATCTTCGATTCGGCCTCGTCAAGCATCTGCTTGACTTCCTTGCCTTGCGGGCTGAAGGCCGTACCGGAGATATCGTCGGCGACGGTGATGAGTTTGCGCAGGACGCCGCGGTCGCGCACGATCTCGGCATAACGCCGGATGTTCGCGGCCGATGGCGTATTTTGCGCCATGGCGTTCAGGTAAGCGAGTCCGCCCACATCATCGGCCTTGCCGAGCTGGGTCAGGGTTTCAAAAACAGTAATGACATCGGCCGGCCTGGAGCCGTTAATCATCTTGACGATTTGCTCGAAGATGATGCGATGGTCATAGCGATAGAAATCCTCCGCATGCATGAAGTCGGCGATGCGGTCATACGCTGCATTGTCGCGCAACAGACCACCGATAACGGATTGTTCTGCTTCGATCGAATGCGGCGGAATACGGAGGGAATCCAGTTGCGGATCAGAGGGGGCGTTCATGGCGCGAATTATACCCGCTTCGGCGTGGTGGCAAAAATAAAGGGCTGAAATTGAGCGAAAAAAAGGCCACAAAAAAGCCGGGCGAACCCGGCTTTTCATCATGCGGCAATGCTTGCGGGCCAGGCCCGCAGACAATTACGCGTTCGCGTCTGGTACGACAGCGATAACAACTTCCACGACCACGTCGGTGTGCAGAGCAACCGAAACGTTGTGCTCGCCAACGATCTTCAGCGGGCCGGTAGGCATGCGGATTTGTGCTTTTTCAACAGCAAAACCTTGCTTGGTCAGCGCTTCAGCGATGTCGAAGTTGGTGACGGAACCGAACAGACGGCCATCAACACCAGCTTTTTGAGCAACTTGAACGGTCAGGCCGCTCAGTTTTTCGCCCTGGGCTTGCGATGCGGCCAGTTTGGCGGCAGCAGCTTTTTCCAGTTCGGCGCGCTTGACTTCGAATTCAGCCACAGCGGTTGCCGTAGCACGACGTGCCAGGCGTTGCGGGATCAGGAAGTTACGTGCGTAACCGTCTTTGACTTTGACGACTTCGCCGAGGTTACCGACGTTAACAACTTTTTCTAACAGAATGATTTGCATAGTTCTTCTCCAGGAATATCTGACCGATTAAGCGTGGTGCAGATCGGTGTATGGCAGCAGCGCGAGGAAGCGAGCGCGCTTGATTGCGGTGTCGACTTGGCGCTGGTAGTGCGCTTTGGTACCGGTCAGGCGTGCTGGCATGATCTTGCCGTTTTCTTGGACGAAGTCTTTCAGCGTGTCGACGTCTTTGTAGTCGACTTGCTCAACGTGAGCTGCGGTGAAGCGGCAGAACTTCTTGCGTTTGAACAACGGGTTTTGCTGTTTGCGTTTTTCTTTAAGCTTGAGCTTATTTTTGTCGAACTTTTTACCGAATGCCATGTCAGGCTCCTGTATCTAAAATGCGCTAGTCAGAATTGACTGCACTAAAATCAATGATGTGAAACACCAAACTCTTGCTGTTGCGGCTCTTCCTGGCCAGGAAACCCGTGAACTGATACACCCCGCCCAAGCTTGCCTGGCTGAACCGGCCTGAAATTTCGCCAGCGGCTAGCGCGGCAACATCAAACTCGGTCAAACGGGCAATCCCTGCTTCCATCTGCTGCGAACTGTGTTGCAATACTGCATTCACAATCGGCAGCCCTGCCGGGGTATAGCGCAATATTTCGCGCTCGGCAATGATGGCGGTTACTTGTAGCTGGTTCAGCGCACGATCCTGGTCAAGAATTAAGCTGCTGCTGCGACAGGAGCGGCTGCTGGTGCTTCGGTGCGGTGGCTTTTGGCCGCGTCTTCGCGTTGTACCGATTTCATCATCGGCGAAGGAGCTGTTTCAGCTTTCTTCATTTTAACGGTCAGGTGACGCAACACGGCATCATTGAATTTGAATGCTGTTTCCAACTCGACCAGGGTCTCGTTGTCGCATTCGATGTTCAGGCAGATGTAGTGTGCTTTAGGCAGCTTTTGGATCGAGTAAGCCATTTGACGGCGGCCCCAATCTTCCACGCGGTGAACCGAACCGCCGCGGGTGGTTACGCTGGCTTTGTAGCGTTCGATCATCGCGGGCACTTGCTCGCTCTGGTCCGGATGGACGATAAAGACTATTTCATAATGACGCATGCAAACTCCTTCAGGTCGGATTGATAATCGCCCACCCCGGCGTCAAGACGGGTGTGGGAAGGTCAGCCGAAGATTATAACCGCCTTTTGCAAACGTTTCAATCATTCCTTCAACAAGCGGCCCGCGCACGGGGCAGGCCAGGCGTTTTTTCCTGCCCATTCCCGTATTTCGCACGAAATTCGCGCAAATAACCGAAATCCCCTTGCATAGTGGACGATACTGTACAAAAATACAGACTGTTCATATAGACAGCATTTTAGTATGCACCCACCGCTCATGATCAAGCTGACAGCACGACAAGAACAAATCCTGAACCTGATCAAGGACGCGATTGAAAACACGGGTTTTCCTCCCACCCGTGCCGAAATCGCCAATGAACTGGGTTTCAAATCGGCCAATGCGGCCGAAGAGCATTTGCAAGCCCTGGCCCGCAAGGGCGCGATCGAGATTTCGCCCGGCACCTCGCGCGGCATCCGCCTGATCGGTGCGGCAGCCGAAGCAGCGCCATCGAAGGTGCCGGCAGCGCTGCTGATGTCGCTGCCCCTGATCGGCCGGGTGGCGGCAGGCTCGCCCATCCTGGCACAGGAAAACCTGGAAGCGAGCTACAACGTGGACCCGGCCCTGTTCTCGGCCAAGCCCGACTTCCTGCTGAAGGTACGCGGCTGGTCCATGCGCGACGCCGGCATCATGGATGGCGACTTATTGGCCGTCAAGAAGGTCGACAGCGCCAAGAATGGCCAGATCGTCGTCGCCCGCATCGGCGACGAAGTCACCGTCAAGCGCTACAAGAAGACGGGTTCCGTCATCGAACTGCTGCCGGAAAACCCCGACTTCAAGGTCATCACCGTGTCGCCGGAAGATGAATTCGCCCTGGAAGGTTTGGCAGTGGGACTGATGCGCAGCTGGCATTAAACCACCGCATGCAAAAAGGGCCGCAACAGCATGACTGTTGCGGCCCTTTTCATTTGTCCGGCTGCCTATGCATCGAGTGCCTGGCGGAAATCCTCGAGCAAATCGGCCTCGTCCTCGATACCCACGGACACGCGGATCAAGGACTCGGCAATGCCCATGCTGGCACGGCGCTCGGCACCCATCTCATAGAAGATCGTGTGGGCGACGGGAATGACCAGGGTACGCGTGTCACCGAGGTTGCTCGCTGGAATAGCCAGATTCAGGCGATTCAGGAAATCGAAGCAATCGATGCCGTCTTTTAATTCAAAGCTGAACAGTGAGCCATAGCTGCGGAACAAGTCCGTCGCCAGCGCGTGCTGCGGGTGCGACGCCAGGCCCGGGTAATGCACTGCCGCCACGCGCGGGTCGGCGGCCAGCATGGTGGCCAGCGCCAGGGCGTTGGAACAGGTGCGGTCCATGCGCAAGGCCATGGTTTCCGCGCCGACGGCGATATGGTGCGCCGCTTCCGGGCCCAGCGATGCGCCGAAATCGCGCAAGGCCTTGGCGCGGATTTGCGCGATGCCCCACTGCGCTGGTGCCGCTTTTTTATAGTTGTCGAAAATGTTCGGGTACTGCGTCCAGTCGAACACGCCCGTGTCCGTCAAGCTGCCGCCCAGCGCATTGCCGTGGCCGCCGATCGATTTCGTCAGCGCATTGACCACCAGGCCCGCACCCACCGCTTTCGGGCGGAACAGGTAAGGCGTCGTCATGGTGTTGTCGACGATGTACAAAATACCGCGTTCCTTGCACAAGGCGCCGATCTTCGCCAGGTCGGCGATCTGCGTGCGCGGATTGGCGATGGTTTCGACGAAAACAATCCGCGTTTGCGGCGTGATGGCGGCCGCCACGTTGGCCACCTCGGTGGCGTCGACGAAGGAGACGGCGATGCCCTGCCCCGTCACCGTTTGCCACAGGCTGTTGGTGTTGCCAAACAAAAAGGCCGACGACACCACATGGTCGCCCGCGCGCAGCAGCGACTGCACCACGGCGCCGATGGCGCCCATGCCGGTGGCGAAACACAAGGTGGCCACGCCATCTTCCATCTTGTTGACCTTGTCTTCCAGCGCGGACACCGTCGGATTGCCCTGGCGGCCGTAGCGGAAACCGGGCTCCTTGCCCTGGAACACGGAAGCGAGCTGGCGTGCGTCGCTGTAGCCGAAGGCGACGGAGGTGTGCACGGGTTTGTGCAGCGAGCCGTGCTCGATACCCTTGCGGCGGTCGTTATGCAGGATGGTGGTGGTAAAGCCGTAGGTTTTTTTGGTGGTCATGGTGGATACTGGAGACTATTAACCCAAGACAAAAGCTGGGGTCAGACCCAACAGGTCTGACCCCAAAGGCAAGGCGGTGATTATGCTTCTGTCGTCGCCAGGTTCAGGTTCAGCTGGGAACGTGGCGTATCTTCCGGCGCTGCCGCCTTCGGATGGTGGCGCGCATATTCCAGGCGGTCCAGGTATTCCTGCGACACGTCGCCCGTCACGTACACGCCATCGAAGCACGAAGCCTCGAAGTTCGTCAGGGCCGGGTTGACGTCGGCAATCGCCTGCTTCAACGCGCCGATATCCTGGTACACCAGGTAGTCGGCCGTGATTTCGCGGCACACTTCTTCCGTCGTGCGGCCATAGGCGATCAGCTCATCGCGCGTCGGCATGTCGATGCCGTACACGTTCGGGTAAATCACCGGTGGCGCGGCCGATGCGAAGATGACCTTCGTCGCGCCCGCTTCGCGTGCCATCTGCACGATTTCACGGCTGGTGGTGCCGCGCACGATGGAATCGTCGACCAGCAACACGACTTTATCCTTGAATTCGGATGGGATCGCGTTGAGCTTCTGGCGCACGGATTTCTTGCGCGCCGCCTGGCCCGGCATGATGAAGGTACGGCCGATGTAGCGGTTCTTGATGAAGCCTTCGCGGTATTCCAGGTTCAGCGCCAGTGCCAGCTGGATGGCGGCAGGACGCGAGGAATCGGGAATCGGCATGACCACGTCGATATGCACGTCCGGCAATTCGGCGCGGATCTTTTCAGCCAGGTACTCACCCATTTTCAGGCGCGTGGCGTACACCGAGGCGCCATCGATGACGGAGTCGGGACGGGCCAGGTAGACGAATTCGAAGACGCACGGATTCAGGCTGGCATTGTCGGCGCACTGAGCGCTGTGCAATTTCTTGTCGGCATCGATGAAGACGGCTTCGCCGGGACCGATGTCGCGCACGAAGCGGAAGCCCATGCCTTCCAGGGCCACGGATTCGGAGGCGATCAGGTATTCGGGGCCTTGCTCCGTTTCATTGATGCCCAGGCACAGCGGACGGATGCCGTGCGGGTCGCGGAAGGCCAGCAAGCCCACGCCGGCGATTTGCGCCACGGCAGCGTAGCCGCCCTTGACGCGGCGGTTCAGCACGGTGATGGCCTTGAAGATGGCTTCCGGGTCCAGGTTCAGGCCCGTTGTCGCTTCCTGGATTTCATGCGCCAGCACGTTGAGCAGCACTTCCGAATCGGAATCGGTATTGATGTGACGGCGGTCATTTTTGAACATTTCCTGTTTCAACTGTTCCCAGTTGGTCAGGTTGCCATTGTGCGCCAGGGTGATGCCGAACGGCGCATTCACATAAAACGGTTGTGCTTCCTCTTCGCTCGACGAACCGGCCGTCGGGTAGCGGCAATGGCCGATGCCCGTCGTGCCTTGCAGCGAACGCATGTTGCGCGTACGGAAGACGTCACGCACGAGGCCATTGGCTTTGTGCATGGAAAACATACTGCTGTGATTGGTCGCAATCCCTGCCGCGTCCTGACCGCGATGTTGCAAGAGCAACAATGCATCATAGAGCAATTGATTGACAGGTTGATGGGAAACGACGCCGACGATGCCACACATGGTGTGCTCCTAAACTGTGCTACTGATTTTAAAAAAATTCAAAATTTCACATGCTGCGCGTACACGGCAGGCAGATAAGGCTTGATGGCACGCGCGCCCTGCTCCGCGAACGGGCTGAGCAGCGCATTTTTCCAGAATGACTGCTGCGGTATGGACGTCATGCCGCACAAGATGACGGTGGTCAGCACGATCACCAGGCCGCGCGCCACGCCGAACAGGCTGCCCAGGGTGCGGTCGGCCAGGCTCAGGCCCGTCACCTTGACCAGTGCGTCGACCGTCATGGACAGCAATCCCATCAAAATGCGCACGCCGATGAACAGCACCACGAAGGCCAGCAACAGGCGGACGGCTTCGCCCGGCACGGCTTCCGGCAGGAATTTCGCCAGGGTGGCGCCATACGCGTTGGCGATGACGAACGCCACGATCCAGCTGACCAATGACAGTATTTCCTTGACCAGGCCACGCATCATGCTGATCAGCACGGACGTCACCAGCACGAACAGCACCAGGTAATCGAAGATCGTCACGTCCGTTCAGCCTTGCAACATCACGCTGGTACCAGACTGCCGCCCAGGCCCAGCTTCTGCAGCTTGGCGCGGGTCTTTTCGGCGTCCTCACGGCTGCCGAACGGGCCCACGCGCACGCGGATGCGCTCGCCCGCCGGGCTGGAGACTTTCTGCGTATAGGACTTGATGCCCGCTTCGCGCAGCTTGTCCTGCAATTCATCGACCTTGTCCTGCGTCGCCAGGGCCGCCACCTGCACCACGAACTTGCCGCTGCCGGCGTCGTGTGCCTTGTCTTGTGCTTTCTCTTGCGGCTTGCCTTCCAGAATCGCCAGCGCGCGCGCGGCATCGTCGGCCGATTGCGCCGGCTTGGCAGGCTTCGGTTCAGGCTTGGCTTCCGGTTTTACCTCATGCTTGGGTTCCGGCTTCGATTCCAGCTTGACCTCATGCTTCGGTTCCGGCTTGGTTTCGTGTTTCGGCTCAGGCTTCGGCTCGACCTTGACCGGCTTGGGCTCAGGTTTCGGTTCCACATAGGCCGGCTTGGCAGGCGCAGGCTGGACGGCGGCCAGCACGGGCGCCGCTACCGCTGCTGGTGCCGGCGTAGGCCTGGCCGCAGGCGGCAGGGGTGCGTCGATGATTTCCTCGGACTGGTCCAGGCCATTCGCTGCGGCCTGGGCCGGGACGGCCGGTACGGGCGCAGGCGCAGGCGCAGCGGCCTTTTCTTTCGATGGAATGTCGATGGCGATATCGTTGAAAGGCGCTTTCGGCTCGGAATCGAGCAGCATCGGCAAGCCGACAGCCACACCCAGGGCAAGGGCGATGGCACCGACCAGGCGGCGGCGGGCGCGCTTTTTTTCAGGCAAGACCGGGTCCGGCGCGTCCTTGCCGCCACGGCGCGACCCGCCGCCACCGGAGGTGTTGGCGGCGCGTTTGCGGGTCGGCGACTGTGCTTCGCCAGGGACATAAAAGCCGCTGTCTTCGCCAGAGGATTCTTGCTTGTTTTTAAACAGTTTCGAGAACAAGCCCATGCGTGATTTTCAGTCGAGTGCGTTTCAGTGAAGTGAGGATTTTCGGGCCTTCATCACGCCGGCGACGGTGAGGAAAGAGCCAAAGACCACAATTCTATCATTCTCACCGGCCCGGCTCATTGCATTTGCAAAAGCTTGTGCCGGATCATCGAAAATAGACACAGTATGCTCGCTGCTGTCGGGCTTATCTTCCAGCATGATCTGCACCTTGGCCGCCAGCTCGGAAGCCGTGGCCGCGCGCGGCGAAGGCAAGCCCGCCAGGCACCAGTGGTCGACGTGTTCGCTCATCGCGGCCAGCACGCCATCGATATCCTTGTCGTGCATGGAACCGAACACGGCATAGGTGTACGGGTGAAACCCCATATTGCCCAGGTTCTGGTTCAACGCCGCGGCCGCATGCGGGTTGTGCGCCACGTCGAGGATCACGCTGGGGCGGCCCGGCAAGACCTGGAAGCGGCCCGGCAATTCCACCGTCACCAGGCCCGTGCGCACTTCCTGCGCGCCCACGGGCAGTTTCAGCCTCAGCACTTCCAGCGCGGCCAGCACGGCCGTCGCATTCAGGATCTGGTTGGCGCCGCGCAAGCTCGGGTAGGCCAGCGAATTGCGGCGCTGCTCGCGCCCGCCGTAGTTCCACTGCTGCTTGTCGCCCGAATAGTTGAAATCACGGCCCATCAGCCACAGGTCGGCGCCGATGGCGGCCGCATGGTCGATCAGCGACTGCGGCGGCACGGGGTCGCTGCAGATGGCCGCCTTGCCCGCACGGAAGATGCCGGCCTTTTCAAAGCCGATCGCTTCACGCGTGTCGCCCAGGTAATCCGTGTGGTCGATGTCGACGCTGGTGACGATGGCCACATCGGCGTCGATCACGTTGACGGCATCGAGGCGCCCGCCCAGGCCCACTTCCAGGATGGCCACGTCCAGCGTCGATTGCGACAACAGATGCAGGATGGCCAGGGTGGTGAATTCGAAATACGTCAGCGGCGTGTCGCCGCGCACGGCTTCGACGGCATTGAAGCTGGCAACGAGCTGCTCGTCGCTGGCCAGCTCGCCCTGCACACGCGCGCGCTCATTGAAATCGAGAAAGTGCGGCTTGATGTACAGCCCCACTTTGTAGCCGGCACGCAACAGCACGGATTCCAGCATGGCGCAGGTGGACCCCTTGCCATTCGTGCCCGCCACCATGATCACGGGGCAAGTAAACGCCAGTTGCATGCGCGCCTTGACGGCTTGCACGCGATCCAGGCCCATGTTGATCTGGGTTTCCGAATGGCGGGTTTCCAGCATGGCGAGCCAGTCTGGCAATGACGTAGGGAGGTTTTGCATGGGAGACTTCTAGATATAAGGATGCGCGAGGCAGAAAAACAGATAACCCTAAACAACATCTGGGGTCGGACCCTCAGGGTCCGACCCCAGCAGTTCATGGGTTCGTGCAAATGGACATTATTCCATTCAATACAGTTACGCCAACACTTCAACCGCCTGGTTTTGCAACAAAGCCAGCAAACGCGCGATTTCTTCGCGCATCTTGCGGCGGTCGACGATCATGTCGACGGCGCCCTTGGTGACGAGGAACTCGGCGCGCTGGAAACCTTCCGGCAGTTTTTCGCGCACGGTGTTTTCAATCACGCGCGGGCCGGCAAAGCCGATCAGCGCTTTCGGCTCGGCGATCACGACGTCACCCATGAAGGCGAACGAGGCGGACACACCGCCCATGGTCGGGTCGGTCAGCACGCTGATGAATGGCAATTTCTTTTCCGACAGCTTGGTCAGCATGGCCGTGGTTTTCGCCATCTGCATCAGCGACAGCAAGCCTTCCTGCATGCGTGCGCCACCGGTGGCGGTGATGCAAATGAACGGCACTTTCTGTTCCAGCGCGATTTGCGCGCCGCGCACGAAGCGCTCGCCCACGACGGAACCCATGGAGCCGCCCATGAATTCGAATTCGAAGCACGCCACGACAACTGGCAAGCTCATGATGGCGCCGCCCATGACGACCATCGCATCCGTCTCGCCCGTCGCTTCCATGGCGGACTTCAGGCGGTCCGGGTATTTCTTGCTGTCCTTGAACTTCAGGGTGTCGACAGGCAGGATTTCCTGGCCGATTTCATAGCGGCCGCCCGCGTCGAGCAGGCTGTCGAGGCG
Organism: Janthinobacterium sp. 78; assembly: GCF_003096775.1. Taxonomy (NCBI): domain Bacteria; kingdom Pseudomonadati; phylum Pseudomonadota; class Betaproteobacteria; order Burkholderiales; family Oxalobacteraceae; genus Janthinobacterium; species Janthinobacterium sp. 78. The sequence goes on from NZ_QENT01000001.1 coordinate 4,912,902, forward strand.
TTCACGCGCGCGGATGCGCATGTGGTGATCGCATTTCGGGCACACGTGCAAATTCGATTCCAGGTCAGTACGGTACAGCACGGCTTCGCACGACGGGCACTTGACCCACAGGCCTTCCGGCATGGTCTTGCGTGCGGCGGCATCAGAACGCTGGATGCGCGGTGGCAGCAGTTTTTCCAACCAACTCATATTTTCTCCTTGGGCCCTTGTAGGGGTAGCGTCGGTGGACGCCCCCGGCAGACGGTAAACGGCGACGCCCCGCAGGGCGCCACCAAAAATTTTATCTATTGCACAATAACAGGCAAATCAGTGGCCGAAGTGTAGCCGTTTATCGCCGGGCTGTCGAACTTTGCCGTCAACGCATCTTGCGTAAACGGCAAGCTTGCTCAGGCATCCAGGGCGGCGCGGATGCCTGCCGTAAAGCTGCGCACGGCGTCCACAGCGCCGCCTTCCGGCGCATTTTCTATCTCCTGGATGATGCGGCTGCCGATCACGACGGCATCGGCCACCTTGGCAACGGCCTTGGCCGTGGCGCCATCGCGGATGCCAAAGCCCACGCCGATAGGTAATTTTACATGCTGGCGGATCGCCGCGAGACGTTCCGCCACCTGTTCCGTATCAATGTTACCCGCACCCGTGACACCCTTGAGCGACACATAATAGCTGAAGCCGCCGCCAACCTTGGCCACTTGCGCGATGCGCTCTTCGGTCGAAGTGGGCGCCAGCAGGAAGATCAGGTCGAGGCCCGCTTCGCGCATGGCGGCCCCAAACTCCTCGCACTCTTCCGGCGGATAGTCGACGACGATGGCGCCATCGGCGCCGGCCGCTTGCGCTGCCGCAATAAAAGCGGCGCTGCCGATGCGCTCGATGGGATTGGCGTAGCCCATCAGTACTACGGGCGTCGTCTGGTTCGTTACGCGGAACTGGCGCACATAGCCGAACACATCGTGGATGCCGACGTTGAATTTCAAGGCCCGTTCGCAGGCGCGCTGGATGACGGGGCCTTCGGCCATGGGATCGGAAAACGGCACGCCCAGTTCCAGTATGTCGGCGCCGCCCTCGACGAGCGCGTGCATCAGCGGCACGGTGGCGTCAGGGCCGGGGTCGCCGGCGGTGATGAAGGTGACCAGGCCGGTCTTGTTGTTGGATTTTAAAGTGGCAAAGGTGGTGGCGATACGGGACATGGATATCTTTCGTGGTGATGGATAGAGGAAATAATTTCAACCCAGGAGCAAAGACCGGGGTCGGACCCTGAGGGTCCGACCCCAGCCGTTATTGGGGTCTCAGGAGAAATTGAGTCCCATGCGCTCCGCCACGGTATGCATGTCCTTGTCGCCACGGCCCGACAGGTTGGCCAGCACGATCTGGTCTTTCGGCAAGGTGGCCGCCAGCTTGGCCGCGTAGGCCAGCGCGTGCGACGATTCCAGGGCCGGGATGATGCCTTCGATATGGCAGCAGTCGTGGAAGGCCTGCAGCGCCTCGTCATCCGTGATGGACACGTATTGCGCGCGGCCCAGGTCTTTCAGCCACGCATGTTCCGGACCCACGCCGGGATAGTCGAGGCCGGCCGAGACGGAATGCGTCTCGATGATCTGACCGTTTTCATCCTGCAGCAGATAGGTGCGGTTGCCATGCAGCACGCCCGGGAAACCGGCCGCCAGCGAAGCCGAGTGCTTGCCCGTATTCAATCCTTCGCCAGCCGCTTCCACGCCGATCAGTTTCACATCCTTCTGGTCGATATACGGGTAAAAGATGCCCATGGCGTTCGAGCCGCCGCCGATGCACGCCACCACATAGTCGGGCTGGCGGCCCGTCATTTCCGGCATCTGCACCAGACACTCTTCGCCGATGACGGACTGGAAGTCGCGCACCATCATCGGGTAAGGATGGGGTCCGGCCACGGTGCCGATGATATAAAAAGTGTTTTCGATATTGGTAACCCAGTCGCGCATGGCTTCGTTCAGCGCATCTTTCAAGGTCTTGGAGCCCGATTCGACCGGCACGACGGTGGCGCCCAGCAATTTCATGCGGTACACGTTCTGCGCCTGGCGCTTGACGTCTTCGCTCCCCATGTAGACCACGCATTCGAGGCCGAAGCGGGCACAGATGGTGGCCGTGGCCACGCCGTGCTGGCCCGCGCCCGTCTCGGCGATGATGCGCGGCTTGCCCATGCGCTTGGCGAGCAAGGCCTGGCCGATCACGTTGTTGATCTTGTGCGCGCCCGTGTGGTTCAAGTCTTCGCGCTTGAAATAGATTTGTGCGCCACCGGCCATCTCGGACCAGCGCTTGGCGTGGTAGATGGGCGATGGACGGCCGACGAAATGTTTCAGCTCGTAGCGGAACTCTTCGAGGAATTCCGGATCGACGCTATAGCGGGCGTAGGCATCTTTCAGCTCGGCCAGCGCATGCGTGAGGGTTTCGGCAACAAACGCGCCGCCGTACGGGCCGAAGTGGCCGCGCAGGTCAGGAAACGGGTAATCGGTGGCGTGGAACAATGCGGCGGCAGCGCCGGGCGCTGTGGTGTGGTCATTCATGGTGGTTTCCTCTGGCAATGATGGCATCGGCATCCTGCACCGCGGCGATAAACGCGCGGACACGGGACGCGTCCTTGATGCCCTTGGACGCTTCGACACCACTGCTGATGTCGACGGCGTAAGGGCGCACGCGCACCACTGCGTCAGTCGCGTTTTGTACGCTCAAGCCACCACTTAAAACGACCCGAGGCGCGAGTTCTTCTGGAATGAGGGACCAATCGAATACCTTTCCTGCACCGCCATACGCATCCACATAGGTATCCAGCAAAAGGCTGGCAAACAGGGGACTGGCGGCGCGATAGCGCTGTTCGTATTCTAGCAAATCTTCACGGGAGGTGTCAGGTTTGACGCGGAACACTTGTGTAAACGGCGTATTGACGGCGCCGGCCAGCGCAGCGCTGTGTTCCGGCGTCTCGTCGCCATGAAATTGCAGCAGAGATAACGGCGCCACGGCCCTGGTGGCCCGCACCTCTTCCACGGTGGCGTTGACGAACAGGCCCACCGTCGTCACGTAGGGCGGCATGGCGGCGATCAGGGCCGCCGCCTGCCCGGGCGTCACATAGCGGGGGCTTTTCGGATAAAACACGAAGCCGATGGCGTCGGCGCCCGCCGCCACGACGGCCTGGATGTCTTCAACGCGGGTCAGGCCGCAGATCTTGATGCGTGTGCGTGGCATGTTATTCCTTTATTGATGCAGATCAAAACCAGGGCAAGGCGCTGCTACTGTCTTGCGGCAACTCCCACTTGGGATCGTAATCGATCTGCGCCAGGTACAAGCCGTCCGGCATGAAGGTGGGCGCGGCCGCATGGCGATCCTTACTTTCCAGCAAATGTCCGAGCCATTCCGGCTTTTCGCGCCCCGTGCCGATGTAGACGAGCGAGCCGACCAGGTTGCGCACCATGTGGTGTAAAAAGGCATTGGCCGTGATGGTAAAAATGACGCAATCGCCGCGCCGCTCGATGCGGATGTCGTGCATCAGCTTGACGGGCGACTTGGCCTGGCATTGCGCGGCGCGGAAGGCCGTGAAGTCGTGCCAGCCCAGCAGCGGCTGCACGGCCTGGCGCATCAGTTCCACATCCAGCGGACGGAAAAAGAAGCCGGCGCGTCCTTCCACCAGCGGCGAACGGGTGGCGTTGTTGTACAACACATAATGATAGGTACGCGCGCGGGCGCTGAAGCGGGCGTGGAAGAAATCGTTGACGGTGGGGTCGCCTTCGAGTTCCTTGGCCCAGCGCACGGCGATGGATTTCGGCAGGAAGGCGTTGACGCCGCGCACCCACGAGTGCACGTCGCGGTTCAATTCCGTATCGAAATGCACCACTTGCTCGAGCGCATGCACGCCCGTGTCCGTGCGGCCGGCGCAGGTGGTGGCCAGGCGCACGCGGGCAAACTGCTCCAGCGCGTTTTCCAGCTGGTCCTGCACCGTCTGCCCATCTTCCTGTTTCTGGTATCCATGCCAGGCCGTGCCGTCGTACTGCAGGCCGAGGACGATACGCTTGAATGGGGTTGCTGTCGTAATATTTTGCATCCAAGCATTATACCGGCGCGGCAGCCTGCCGCACCGGCGGGCATTGCTAGCTGAGGAGTGCCTTCATTGTGTTCGCCTTCGCAACCTGCTCTTCGCTACCGCCTTTGATGACCTCATCGATCAGCTCGCGCGCGCCTTCCTTGTCGCCGATTTCCTGGTAAGCGATCGCCAGGTCCAGCTTGGTATCCATTTCCATGTGGATGGCCGACAACGGGTCATCCACGCCCACGCTGGCCGTCTTGCCATCGTTGAGGTCCAGGTCGATGCCGGACAGGTCGAATTCTTGCGCGGGCGGTATGGCTTCCGGCAAGGTCGCTGGCGTTTGCGCATCGTCAAACAGGCTGTCGATGGACGGCTCGGCCGCCGCCACCGGCGCGGCAGCAGGCGCCACCGGCTCGTCGAGGTCGAAATGGGCCAGGTCCACGTCTTTCAACGGGTCAGGCAAAGGCGTCAAACCGGCGCCCAGGCCATTCACGGGGCCGGCTGGCGGCTCCAGGTCGAGGCCGAAATCCATGCTGGCGTCATACTGCGCCTCTTGCGGAGTGGACTGCGGCTTGCTGTCCGGCCCCGGCATGACGATCGGGTCGCTGGTGGAAACGGGCTCGAAATCGAGGCTATCGAGGTCAAAATCGAGGGGGGCGCGCGTATCGCGGACGGGAACGCTGGCCGGCTCGCCCTGCGCTGCGGGCGCAGCCAGATCGTCGGGCAAGTCCATGCTCTGGCCATGCAAGTCGTCACCGGCACCCTTGCTCAGGCTGACGACGGCGTCGTCTTCCGTGTCGCCATACAGGGGATTGGTGGGATCGAGCGCCAGGCCCAGCGCGGCCGCCTGCGGCCACTCTTCGCCCTGGCCACGCGTCAGGCTGTACAGCTCGCTAGCCTGGTCTTCAAACGCGCGCACATCGCTGCGGGCCGAATAGATTTCCAGCAACTTCAAGCGGGCCGCATGGCGCTCGGGATGGATGCGCAAGGCTTCCTTGAGGATATCTTCCGCCTGGCCATCGCGGCCGTAGGCAATATACACGTCCGCTTCGGCGACGGGGTCCGTCTCATTCGCATCGAGCATGCTGGCGCCCGCTGCAGCAGCCACGCCGGCTGCAGCGGCGCCCGTACCGAACAGGTGGTTGCTCGCTTCGGACTGCTGGTCTTCCGGCGCCAGGCCCGATGGCGACGTCACCGGCGCTTCCGGTTCCAACACGGGCGCCACGTTCTCTGGCGCAGGCGGCGCCTCCTTGCGGCGACGCGCGACCACCAGCGCAGCCACGGCGGCCAGCAATGCGGCCAGGCCGATGCCGATGGCACCCAGGTGATCATTGATCTTGTCGGTGATGGTCGGTTCCAGCGGCGATGGTTTTTTCACCAGCGGCACCGGTTTCGCCTTCGGTACGGGAGGCAGGGCTTCGGCTGGTGCGCTGGCGATGGCGCTGGCCGCCGCACTGGCAGGTACGCTGGCCGCCGCGCTGGCAGCGGCCTCGGCCGGTTTGGCGGGTGCCGGCGCGCTCTTGTCGGCCATGGCCTTGCTCTTGACCGCCATCAACTTTTCCAGGTCGCTGACGTTCTTTTCCAGCTCCTTGACACGCGCGGCCGCTTCATCGACCTGCTTCGCCTTGGCGATCTTGTCTTCCTCGCTGGCGACGGCGCTCTTGCCGGCCGACTTGGCCGCCGGCTCCGCCTTCGACAGTTTCAGCTTGTCTTGCGATTCGCTCACGGCCGTCGGTTTTTCCTGCACCTTGGTCGCGCCGATCTTGCCAGCCGTGCTTTGCGTCGGCTGCGCCGCCTTGGCCGGCTTGCTTTGCGATACCTGCCCCGCCAGCTTGTTGCGGTAGGCTTCGAAATCGATGGCGTGCGCCGTCACGACGCCCTTCGCTTCGGCCGCGTCGGTGGCGCGCACGGCGTCCGCGCCCGGTACGGCCAGGATGCGCCCGGCCTGCATGCGGTTCATGTTCTCGCCCCTGAAGGCATCGGGATTGGCGCGATACAGGGCGACGAGCATCATGTCGAGCGACACGCCCGATGGTTTCAGTTCGCTGGCGATGCGGCTCAGGGTGTCGCCCGCCTTGACCTTGTATTCGCCAGCCGGCTTCTTGCGTGACTCTTGCGCCGCCGTCGGCTCCACATTGCGCCCGGCCCGGCCCGGTTCGGCCGGGGCCGTCACTTGCGCGCCGCGCGTCTGGCGCGCTTCGGGTGTGTCGAGCACGAACGCATATTCGCGTACCTGGCGCCCGCTCTTGCTGCTCAGTTCCAGCAGCAAATCCACCATCGGTTCGGCCACCGCTTGCGCCGAGCTGATACGGATGAAGGACTTGCCGTTGCGGTTTTCCACGGCAAACGTCAACGCGTTCAGGGCCGGATTGAATTCCACGTTGGCCTGGCGATACGCGTCCGGCGGCGCCAGCTTGGCCAGCAGGCTGCTTGCCTCGCCTGGCTTGACGGCCGACAATTCGACCTCGGCGCGCAGCGGCTGGCCGGCAGCGGACAGCACGGTAATCTTGCCCAGCTCGGCTGCGGATACCGCCGGTGACAATAACACCGCACAGGCGACAGCGCTGCTGAGTGTTTTAATGGCAAGGGAGGCGACCCGGGGACGAGTATGTACAGGCATAGTTGGCGGCATCTTAGTTGACATGGGAAAACTGTTACTTTTCCAGAGGTATCAACATATCATCATGCCCAGAGCTATGCAAGCTCCGCATGGTTGAGCCTTGACGGGCTCAGGACGAAAAAAAAGCCGGGGAAACAGCCCCGGCTTGATCTTGATCAGCAATTTGTGGTGCTTACGCGTCCAGCAAAATGCGCAGCATGCGGCGCAGCGGCTCGGCCGCGCCCCACAGCAATTGGTCGCCCACGGTGAAGGCGGACAGGTATTCGCCGCCCATGCTCATCTTGCGCACGCGGCCCACAGGAATCGTCAGGCTGCCCGTGACGGCTGCCGGCGACAGGTCGCGCACAGACGCTTCGCGCGTGTTCGGGACCAGCTTGACCCATTGATTGTTGCTGGCGATGATGTCGTTGATTTCATCGAGCGGCACGTCTTTTTTCAGCTTGATGGTCAGCGCTTGCGAATGGCAGCGCATGGCGCCGATGCGCACGCACAGGCCGTCGACAGGGATTTCCCTGGTGCCAAAGTCGATGCCGCGGCCGAGGATCTTGTTCGTTTCCGCGCCCGCTTTCCACTCTTCCTTCGACTGGCCGTTGCCCAGATCCTTGTCGATCCACGGAATCAGGTTGCCAGCCAGCGGCGCGCCGAATTGCTTGATTTCATCCGGCGAATAGCCGTGCTGGGTGGCCAGCACCTGGCGGTCGATTTCCAGGATGGCGGAAGCGGGGTTTTCCAGCAGCGCCTTGACGGAGCTGTTGATGGTGCCAAATTGCGTCAGCAGTTCGCGCATGTGCTGCGCGCCGCCGCCCGATGCCGCCTGGTACGTCATCGACGTCATCCAGTCGATCAGGTCGTGCTGGAACAGGCCGCCCAGGCCCATCATCATGCAGGAAACGGTGCAATTGCCACCGATGTAATTCTTGACGCCCTTGCCCAGCGCATCCTTGATGACGTGCAGGTTGACGGGATCGAGCACGATGACGGCGTCTTTTTCCATGCGCAAGGTCGAAGCCGCATCGATCCAGTAGCCATTCCAGCCGCTGGCGCGCAGCTGCGGGAAGACGGCGCTGGTGTAGTCGCCGCCCTGGCAGGAAATGATGATGTCGCACTTGGACAGTTCGGCGATGTTGTTGGCATCCTTGAGGATGGTTTCATTCTTCGCCATGGCCGGCGCGGCGCCGCCCGTGTTCGAGGTGGTGAAAAATACCGGTTCGATATGGGCGAAATCGCCCTCTTCCTGCATGCGTTGCATCAGGACCGAACCGACCATACCGCGCCAACCTACCAAGCCAACTAATTTCATTACCATTCCTCAAGATGAGACGGCGACTGCCGTCATTAGACTATTTTATCCCAGTGCTTTTACAACTGCATCACCCATCGCCTCGGTACCCACCAAGGTGGTGCCCGCTTCATGGATATCGGCCGTGCGCAAGCCCTGCGCCAATACTTTCTTGACAGCAGCCTCGATGCGGTTTGCCTGCTCTTCGCGGTTCAGCGAATAGCGCAGCATCATGGCGGCCGACAAAATCGTCGCCAGCGGATTGGCGATGCCCTTGCCCGCGATATCGGGCGCCGAGCCGTGCGACGGCTCGTACAAACCCTTGTTGTTGGCGTCCAGCGAAGCGGACGGCAGCATGCCGATCGAGCCCGTCAGCATGGCGGCCGCGTCCGACAAGATGTCGCCGAACATGTTGCCGGTCACCATGACGTCGAATTTCTTCGGCGCCCGCACCAGTTGCATGGCCGCGTTATCGACATACATATGATCGAGCGCCACATCCGGGTATTCCTTGTGCACGTCGATGACGATGTCTTTCCAGAACTGGAAGGTTTCCAGCACGTTCGCCTTGTCCACGCTGGTCAAACGCTTGTCGCGCTTTTGCGCCGCCTGGAAAGCCACGTGGGCGATGCGGCGGATTTCGCCTTCCGCATAGCGCATGGTGTCAAAACCTTCGCGCTGGCCCTTGAACGGACCGTCCGGGCACTCGCGCACGCCGCGCGGCTGGCCGAAATAGATGTCGCCCGTCAATTCGCGGATGATCAAAATGTCCAGGCCGGAAACCACTTCCGGCTTCAGCGTCGAGGCGCCCGCCAGTTCCGGGTACAAAATGGCCGGACGCAGATTGGCGAACAGGCCCAGGTTCTTGCGCAAGCCCAGAATCGCCTGCTCGGGACGGAACTGGCGCTCCAGATTATCGTACTGGTAGTCGCCCACGGCGCCGAACAGCACGGCATCGGCCGCTTTCGCCAGCGCCAGGGTGGCTTCCGGCAAGGGGTGGCCATGGGCTGCATAGCCGGCGCCGCCTACGGGCGCCGTTTCCAGTTCGAACGATTCGCCCAGCACATTCAACACCTTGACGGCTTGCGCGACGATTTCAGGACCGATGCCGTCGCCGGGTAAGATTGCAATTTTCATATTTTTATCGATTAGATGACGTTGGCGAGCCAGGGCTGACTATTTAAGTGACGCTCTTCGAAGGCGCGGATATCGTCGGCATGGCGCAGGGTCAGGCCGATATCGTCGAGGCCATTCATCAGGCAATACTTGCGGAAGGCGTCGATCTCGAATGGATACGAGACGGAACCATTGCTGGTGCGCACGCACTGCTGTTCCAGGTCCACCACCAGCTTGTAGCCGGGGAAGGCCTTGACTTCATTGAACAGGTGCTCGACCTGGCTTTCCGACAGCACGATGGGCAGCAAGCCGTTCTTGTAGCAGTTATTGAAGAAGATGTCGGCAAACGAGGGCGCGATGATGGCGCGGAAGCCATACTGATCGAGCGCCCACGGCGCGTGTTCGCGCGAGGAGCCGCAGCCGAAGTTCTTGCGCGTGAGCAAGATGGACGCGCCCTGGTAGCGCGCCTCGTTGAGCACGAACTCGGGGTTCAGCGGGCGGCGGCTGTTGTCCTGGCCCGGTTCGCCATGGTCGAGATAGCGCCATTCGTCGAACAGGTTGGGGCCGAAACCGCTGCGGTGGATCGACTTCAGGAATTGCTTCGGGATAATCGCGTCGGTGTCGACGTTGGCGCGGTCCAGCGGGGCGACCAGGCCTTCGTAAATCGTAAATTTATCCATGCTGTTTCTACTCGGTAGGACGGGCGGCGCCAGGCGCCGGCACGTCACGGTTTATTTTCCGCCGGCGCCAGTGACGACCTGGCCGACTTTCTGCACATCGCGGCCGATGCCGGAGACGGTGTTGCAGCCGGACAAGATGACGGTGGCGATGAGGAGGGCGAAGAGTTTTTTCATGATGATTTCTTGATAGTAAGTAAGGGACCGGAAACGCTAGTGTACGCCAGCGGCGCCAGTCCCAGCCCTCATCGCAAAGCCCGCACGTCGACAAAGTGGCCGGCGATACCCGCCGCCGCCGCCATCGCGGGCGACACCAGGTGGGTACGTCCGCCCTGCCCTTGCCGGCCCTCGAAGTTGCGGTTCGAGGTCGAGGCGCAGCGTTCGCCCGGCTCCAGGCGGTCCGCATTCATGGCCAGGCACATGGAGCAGCCCGGCTCGCGCCACTCGAAGCCGGCATCCTTGAAGATGCGGTCGAGTCCCTCGCGCTCGGCCTGGTCCTTGACGAGGCCGGAACCGGGCACCACCAGCGCCAGGGTGACGTTCGAAGCGCGGTACTTGCCGCGCACCACGGCGGCCGCCGCGCGCAAGTCTTCGATGCGCGAATTGGTGCAGGAACCGATGAAGACCTTGTCGATGCGGATGTCTTCGATGGCGGTATTCGGTTTCAGGGCCATGTAGACCAGCGCCTTTTCCATTGCATCGCGCTTGACGCTGTCTTTTTCCTGGTCAGGATCGGGCACGCGGCCATCGACACCGACCACCATCTCGGGCGATGTGCCCCAGGTCACTTGCGGCACGATGTCTTGCGCGTTGAGGGTGACGACCAGGTCGAAGCGGGCGCCCGGGTCCGAATGCAGGGTGCGCCAGTAGGCAACGGCGCGTTCCCAGTGCGGACCGGCCGGCGAAAACGGACGGCCCTTGACGTAATTGATGGTGGTGTCGTCCACGCCGATGATGCCGGCGCGCGCGCCCGCCTCGATGGCCATGTTGCACACCGTCATGCGTCCTTCCATCGACAGGGCGCGGATGGCCGAGCCGCCGAACTCGATACAGTAGCCGGTGCCGCCGGCCGTGCCGATCTTGCCGATGATGGCCAGCACGATATCCTTGGCCGTCACGCCGGCCGGCAAGGCGCCGTCGACTTGCACCAGCATGGATTTGGATTTCTTTTGCAGCAAGGTTTGCGTGGCCAGCACGTGTTCCACTTCGGACGTGCCGATGCCGTGCGCCAGCGCGCCGAAGGCGCCGTGCGTGGACGTGTGCGAGTCGCCGCAGACGACCGTCATGCCGGGCAAAGTCGCACCCTGTTCAGGGCCGATCACGTGCACGATACCCTGGCGCTTGTCGTTCATGTTGAAGTAGGTCAAGCCGTAATGCTTGGCGTTCTTGTCCAGCGTTTCCACCTGCAGGCGCGAGACCGGATCGGCAATGCCGTCGATGCGGCTGGTGGTGGGCACGTTATGGTCGGCCACGGCCAGGTTGGCGGAAATGCGCCACGGCTGGCGGCCCGCCACGCTGAGACCATCGAAGGCTTGCGGGCTGGTGACTTCGTGCAGCAGGTGCCGGTCGATATACAAAATTGTCGTGCCATCATCTTCGGCCCGAACAACGTGGGATTCCCAGAGTTTGTCGTAAAGCGTCTTCATCATGATTTATGCAGCGTTGCCACAGCCTGTTTAAGTGATCAAGTGATACCAAGTCATACGGTGATCCACAAGGATTATGCCATATATTGCGCAACACAGAACCGAAACAGGTAAAAGCGTGGGATTGGCGATACAAAGTTTGGCCACATTGTTAGATGCGAGCTAGAAATTGCCGATATCGGCACATTGGCGGTATGCAGGCCCCATCCGCAGGCGAGCTGCCGAACGAGTCACGGCGCCGTCAGAAATTGATATTTTTTCCTCAACCTTTCGTGTATTGTATTTCGACAATATTGACGGCGCACACGCCCCACCCCACCTGGAGACCTCGATGAAACTCAACTTGTTGGCGCTGGCCGCCCTGAGCCTGGCCGCCCTGCCCCTGGCCGAGGCCCATGCGGCGGCGGCCGCGCCAGGAGAAACCTGCGTACAGGACTTGCGCGCGATCCCCCCCTTCCTGCTGGAAAACGATACGGGCGCACGCGCCCACCTGGCGCAAAAGGGCCAGGCGTATTTCGACCTGGCGCTGGCCACGGCCACCACGGCCGCCGCCCACGCGACCGAAGACAAGGCTTGCGACGCGATCCTGGGAAACTATCTGGGCATGTGGCGCAAGAGCCATTTGTACGTGAAGCCGGGCAGCGCGCAAGACATCGCCAAACCGGCGCCGGCCAAACCAAGCGTAGCGGGCCAGGCCGCACCGTCGAAGGAGCCGGCACTGCAGATTTTGTCAGACTCGACTGTGCTCCTGACCCTGCCCAGCTTCCAGGACCGCTACCGCGCCGCCGTGGCCACCCTGCTCGACACGCACCGCGCGGTACTGGCGGCACGTCCCAACTGGATCCTCGACGTGCGCCGCAACAGCGGCGGCAGCGACAGCACGTATACGCCGCTGCTGCAATGGATCAGCTCGGACGAGATGGTCAGCCTGGGCGCCGAATGGCTGTCCACGCCGGCCAATATCGAGGGCCAGGAAAAAGTCTGCGCGCTGCTCTCGCCCGGCGACCAGGCCTGCGTCGACTTTGCGGCCGAGGCCGTGTCACAGATGCGTACGGTCAAGCCGGGCGAATATGTGCCGCAGGAAAGTGGCGATTTCATCAGCTATACCCGCGTGAGCACGCCGGAGCCGCGCCGGCCCGCGCGCGTAGCCGTGCTGGTGGACCGCGATTGCGCCAGCTCCTGCGAAGAATTCCTGCTGGCGGCGCGGCAAAGTTTTCACGTCAAATTGATCGGCCGCAACAGCGAAGGCGCACTCGACTATTCCAACCTGCGCCTGCACGCCCTGCCTTCCGGCGTGCGCCAGCTGGAATACGCCACCTCGCGCTCGGCCCGTTTGCCACAGCTGCAGGTGGACCTGGGCGGCATCATGCCCGACATCTACCTGCCGCCACCAAAGGATGAGGCGGGCCGCGCGCAGGAAATCGTGCGCGTGCAGCGCTGGCTGGAAGGCGGTAGTTTACGCCCCGGCGGCGCTTGATGACACAATGAAAAAAGCCCACTACGCATAGTGGGCTTTCCAATGAATACAGCGATACTTACGGCGCCTGAGAAAACCGTAGCGAGCGGAAGGGAGAGGTGGCTAAGAAGCGCAACCGTACTCTAGTACGGTGAGCATCGCAGGCCGCCTATACCGACGCGCAATAGGTTTTGTCAGGTGCAATCATGCGGCCAGGCGCACACTTCCCCTGCAACCATCCATCAGGAACGATAGGCCCACGACCAGCACCAGCTCGCCTTCGGCCGAGCGGGCGGTACCGGTAATGCCTTCCACGGTGATGGCCGTCATCGGCTTGATCACCAGGTCGGCCGTACCGTCGACGGCTGCCACGGCGAGAATGTACGGCTGTGGCGCAGCGACAACAATGCCCACGCGTTCGCTGCACGCTTCGTAGCCCAGGGCACCGGCCAGCGAACGCACGGGCAATGGACGGCCCTGGTCTTTCAGCACGGGCGCGCCGCCCACTTCCATGAAGGTTTCCGGCAATTCGACGACGCGCTGCACCACCGCCATCGGCAGCGCCAGCGCGGCGCCCGAGGTGGACACCAGCATGGTCGGCACGATGGACAGCTCGATCGGCAGGCGGATGGCGAACTTGGTGCCCTTGCCCAGCGTCGACTCGATGTGGATGGCGCCGCGGTTCTTTTCCACGGCCGTCCTGACCACATCCATGCCCACGCCGCGCCCGGAGACGCTGGACGCCACTTCCTTGGTCGAGAAGCCCGGCAGGAACACCAGCTGGAAGCATTCGTCGTTGCTCAATTGCGCGTTTTCGCTGATCAAGCCTTTTTGCAGGGCCTTGCTGCGCAGGAAGGCCGGGTCCATGCCCTTGCCATCATCCTGCAGCACGATCATGACACTGTTCGCTTCCTGCCAGGCCTTGAGCGAAATATACGATTTGGCGGGCTTGCCGGCGGCCAGGCGCGCTTCCGGCGATTCGACGCCATGGTCGAGCGAATTGCGCAGCATGTGCACCAGCGGATCGTACAGGCTGTCGACCACCACGCGGTCGACTTCCGTTTCAGCGCCCTCGATGGTCAGCTCGACATCCTTGCCCAGGTCTTTCGCCAGTTCGCGCACCAGGCGCGGGAATTTCTGGAACAATCGGCCCACGGGCTGCATGCGCGTGGCCAAGGTGGCCCGCTGCAGTTCCGTCGAGTAGCGAGACGCGCGTTCCAGGGTTTCCGCCAGGGTCGCCATCAGGGTGGCGGCCTGGCCTTCGAATTTGAATTGCAGCAAGCGCTCAAGCAGCACGGCAGCCTGGTTGGCAGCCTGCACGGATTCGCCGGCCACTTCCAGCAGCGCGTCGAGCTTGACGGCGTCGACGCGGATGCTGTCTTCCTTGACGGGCGCGGCATGGCGCACTTCCGGACGATCTTCGCGGCGTTCCGCGCCATCCCAGGCCTTGCCAGCCGGCTTGGCGGCAGCAGCAGCGGCAGGCGCGGCGGCCACGACGGCAGGCACAGCGGCGACGGCGGAGGCCGCTGCGGCAGCGATCTGGCTGCCCGCCGGCACGACGGCGTTGTACATGCCTTCCCAGTCGAGGCCATCGGCGCTGGCGGTGGAAACAGCGGCGGCTGGCGCCGCCACGACCACCTCGGCAACCACCACGGCGACTTCCGCTACCACGGCAGCGGCCGGTGCGTGTGCGTCCATGCCCTTGCCTTCGATGGCGTTCGTCAGAATGTGTTCCAGCTCTTCCGGCATGGCCGGCAAGGCTTCCGGCGCGGCACCGTTGGCCAGTTCCGTCAGCTGGTCGGCGACGAAACCGGACGCTTGCAGCGCCGCCTCGATGGCGATCGGGGTCACCGGCGCGGCGCCCGTGCGCAGGGCGTCGAACAGATTTTCCGTCAGATGGCAGGCCGCCACCAGTGCAGGCAGGCCCATGAAGCCGGCGCCACCCTTGATGGTGTGGAAGGAACGAAACACGGCATTCAGTGTTTCCTTGTTGTCAGGATCACGCTCGAGGCGCAATAAGTGCTCTTCAACATTAACCGCAAGATCCATCGCCTCAACGACGAAATCCTTGAGCATATCGTCCATTAGAATCCCAAATCCGCAAGAAGGTCGTCTACATTATCCTGGTCCAGTGCCACCGACGGCACGGATGGGCCCTGCATCAGCGGCACCGGCTTTTGCGCCAGTTTTTCGCGCACCTCGGCCGGCGCGTTGTCGCGCAGCAGCTGAGCCAATTCGTTTTCCACCGTCTTGGTGATGTTGACCACTTTTTTGATCAGCTGGCCCGTGATGTCCTGGAAGTCCTGCGCCATCATGATTTCCAGCAAGCGCGCTTTTTCCGCTTCCGTTGCCTCGGCAACGGCTTGCGCGAACTGGCGCGAATCGCCGGCCAGGGCCTTGAACTCTTCCAGGCTCAGCTTGCCATCAAACAGCGCCGTCCAGCGGCTGTCCATGTCCTTGGCTTTCTTCGACAACACATCTTGCGCCGGCATGCCTTCGTCGAGCGTATTCAGAACCTTGTTGGCAGCCTGTTCCGTCAGGGTGGCGACATATTCCAGGCGGTCCTGTGCGTCGACGATCTGCGACGACGCTTCCGTCAACGCCTTGTCGTAGCCCAGTTCGCGCAGCGAATCGTGCAGCAGGCGCACGATGCCGCCCAGGCGTTCGAACATCGGCTTGTCGGACTGGTCAACAGGATCGGCCGCTTCGCCAGGCATGCCTGCCGTTGTCGCAGGTGGCGCTTCCGGCGCGGCGGCGACTGGCGCTTCCGCGGCCGCTGGCGGCACGGCGGCGCTGGCCGACACCGAATCGAACAGCGCGTCAAAATCGTCGTCCGCGATCACGGCTGCGGGCGCTGCGGCAGGCGCCGGCGTGGCTGCGGCCGCGCTTTGCGCGGATACTTCATCGAATAATGCATCGAAATCATCAGCGGCGTTGGTCATATCCCTGCTTCTCCATAATTTGTCAAAATTCCGCCTGAACTGTGCGTTTTACAGACTGATACCCACAATTTCTCGATTAAGATGATTTGAGGCAATACCGCTGCGATGGTGCGAGTGTAGCAGGGCGCCGCCCTGTTGGTAAATCTCAAAACGCGCTTCCTGGTGTAAAGCTGGCCCACAAGAGCTTTTCCGTGAGGAAATAAGTGTTCCTGCTGTTGTATTTTGAAATACTACCATTGGCATGCGTGCAAGAGCACGCGGCGCACAAGAAATCCTGCTCGCGGGCGGCTGCGCAACAGTGTTCATGCCTGGCGTTGCGGCTAAAACACGATCTTTCTGCCAATGTTGTCTATACTGAAGGTGCAATAGTATTGATAATTATCAAGTCTTTACATGAATACCATGCTGCTGCCGCGCCTACAATAAGGGGCGTTGCACGCGCTGAGTCACCGCCAAAGGACCTGCCATGTATAAGAAAATTCTGATCGCCACGGACGGCTCCACCGTCTCCAACCTGACGGCCTGTGCCGGCGTTGCCTTTGCCGAACAGATGCAAGCCGACATCCTTGCCGTGTACGTGGCGCCCGAGTACCAGTACCCGGTGTACATCGAAATCATTCCACCCAGCTATCCCAGCGAAGAGGAGTACCGCATCGCCATGCGCAAGGCGGGCGCCGACCACTGGCAGCCCATCCTCGACGCGGCCGCCAAGCGGGGCCTGGAAGCGACGGGCCTGACGGCCTTTTCCGACAGCCCGGCCCTGAAAATCGTGGAAGTGGCGCAATTGCAGCACTGCGACCTGATCTTCATGGGCTCGCATGGCCGCAGCGGCTGGGGGCAATTGCTGCTCGGCAGCGTGACCAACAAAGTGCTGTCGCACTCTAAATTGCCAGTGCTCGTGCATAGGCTGATCAAGGAACCCCCGTCAAAATAAGGGGTCACATGGCCACGCAGGCCGCCGCATCGCACTGCGCGGGTAAAAGGCAACACTGCGGCCTTTTCAGTTAAAATGACAACGTTTCTCGTTTCTTAACACCTGGCCGGCCGCCACGAAACGGCCAGGACACCTTACACGCTTCCAGATTGCGCGCCTATGATACGTATTGTGATTGCCGACGACCACACCATCATGCGGGAAGGATTGAAACGCATCCTTGACGGCGCGCCGGACATCGACATCGTGGGCGAAGCCATCGACGGCTTTGAGGTACTCAACCACGTGCGCCAGGGCGGCTTCGACCTGTTGCTGCTCGACCTGTCGATGCCGGGCCGCAGCGGCGTCGACCTGATCCGGCAAATCCGCAGCGAGGCCCCCAAGCTGGCCATCCTGATCCTCACCATGCACGAGGAAGAGCAATATGCGGTGCGCGCCATCCGCGCCGGCGCGCAAGGCTATCTGACCAAGGAAAGCGCGGGAACCCAGCTGGTGGGCGCCATCCACAAGGTGGCGTCGGGCCGCCCCTACATCAGCGCCGAGGTGGCAGAGCAGCTTGTGCTCAACATCATGATGCCGAATGAAAGCCTGCTGCACAAACAGCTGTCGGACCGCGAGTTCGAAGTCTTTTCCCTGCTGGTGGCAGGCAAGTCGATCACGGAAATCGCCAACAATCTGCACCTGAGCGTGAAAACCGTGAGTACGCACAAGACGCGCATCATGCAAAAGATGGGCATGAGTTCGCTGTCGGAAATGGTGCAGTATGCCGTGGCACACCGCCTGCTTTCCCCCTTCAAGACCTGAGCGGCCCGCGCGCGCCGCCGTAGGAACAATCCTACATCAGCTGCCATAGCTCCTACTGCCATATTCAGCCACTGCTGATATTAATTGCATACGGTTGTTGGCATACTGAAACCAGTCATCAAGTTGCTGGGAAGTTATTTCATCACACAGCAAGTCTTCAGCGCATTGAGATTTATCCGCCTGGACGCGCGCCGCCCCATCCTTGCCCGCCGCCCTGTGCACCTTGTCATTCAACTCTGCACTACCTGTCACCAGGAGATGAACATGCTGTCCACGCAAACGCCTGAAACCCGCGCTGCCGCGCCATCGCTGCCCCCCTCCTCTCCGATGGAAGCGGGGCGTCAGCGCCAGGGGCGGCTATGGTCGAACCTGAAGGAGGTGTGCGACCTGCTGCATATCTCCAGCGCCTGCACCATCGCCGCCGATGAACTGCTGTTCCAGCACGTGCAATTCAAGACGGGCCAGCGCGTGCACACCATCGGCCAACCGTTCGACACCCTGTACATCGTCAATTCGGGCTTCCTGAAAACCGTGCTCATCGACGAATTCGGCAATGAGCAGGTACTCAGCTTTCCCATGAAGGGCGACATGCTGGGCGTCGACGGCATCCACTCGCGCCATTACTCCTCGGAAGCGGTGGCCCTGTCCGACTGCGACCTGATCCTGCTGCCGTTCAAGAAGCTGACGGCGCTGGGCCGCGTGCACCTGGAACTGGAAAACGTCATGTACGGCGTGATGAGCCGCGAACTGGTGCGCGAGCAAGCCATGATCGGCATGCTCGGCGCCCTCAGCGCCGAAGCCCGCGTGGCGCGCTTCCTCGTCTCGCTGGCCGACCGCTTCGCGCAGATGGGCTACTCGAGCAAGCTGTTCAACCTGCGCATGACGCGCCATGAAATCGGCAGCTACCTGGGCCTGACCCTGGAAACGGTCAGCCGCACCCTGTCCGCCTTCAATGAAATCGGCCTGATCTCGGTCGACCAGCGCACCATCGGCATCAAGGACCCGGACGCCCTGAAAACCCTGCGCCGCCTGCCGCCCTCGCGCTCGCGCGCCAAGCAGCTGGCCGCCGCCAAGCTCAAGGCCGACACCACGGCCGCCACCACCGCCTCGGCGCAATTGCTGGCCACTATTTAAGTCATCCCGATTCCTTCAAGCTTGGCACAGGCTTGACCCGGTCAAGGCACACCGCCTTGCCGGGTCTTTTTTGCTGTCCGCCCCTTCTCCCGCCCGCTGGCGCCACCGCGCGCCACGCACACGGCACTCCCCTCCCCTGCAGTCAAAAAAAAGCCTGCATCGGGCACAAATAAGCCTTGCTTTTCGGGCCACATTCAACAATAATGCAAATACGAATCATTCTCAACTGAGACAAAGAAAGCCCAACATGCACAGCTCAAAACCAGCCTTGATCCAGGATGCCGCTACTGCCCACGTCCGTCCTCCCGTCAGCATGGCCCAGCCGGCGCGCCGCATCACCAGCGAAGCCCTGCTGCAGCAGGGCCGCGAAGTGGAGATTGAGCACAGCGGCAAGATCTATCGCCTGCGCGTCACCCAATTGAACAAGCTGATCCTGACTGCCTGAAGCAGCACGGCAGCCAGTCACCACACTCGCCAGCCAGTCGCGCCCCGTGCGCGCAGCCAGCCAAACCACCCGCACAGGAGTGTTTGATGGCGAACGACCGACCTTCCCCGATGTTTCCTTCCCCGCAAGGCCAGCAGCCTGAATTGCTGCTGTCGGCCGTGCTGCACCTGATGTCGCACTACCATGCGGGCAGTCCCTGCGAGAAACTGGCGGGCGTCATCGAACGCCACCTGCAAGTGCTGTCCAGTTCGCCCGGCCTGGGTCCCGTGTTGCAAGCGACCTGCCAGCAACTGTCGCAGCAATGGGCCGCCCTGGTGGCGCTGCACCGGCCCGCGCCGCCAAAGACCACCTGGTTCGAGCGCCTGCTACGCCTGCTGAGCGCCAGGCGCCCTGCCTCGCCCCTGCCGCAATAGTTCTCTTCAACACCTCTCACTCCCCAACAGGATATCGCCATGTGTGACAAAGACCAGTCCCTGCCCGTGATCAGCAATTGTTCCAGCGGCGAGGCCGAAACGGCCGCGCTCGCTTCGCGCCGCCGCCGGCTGTGGGAACTGTCGCACACCTGCCATTGTCCGCTGGTCGGCGTGGGCTTGCCATTGGGCTACCTGCGCAAGCTGGTGGGCAAGATGACGGGCGGACGCGTGCTGGCCGACGACTACGAAGTGCATGTGGGTGCCGTGACGGAATGCGGGGTGCGCAACCGCCTGTCCGAAGCGCTGCAAAAGGAACTCGAACGCCGCTACGCTCCCGTCATCCTGCGCTTTCGCGGCGCCAAGACCACGGAGCAGGTAGCGCAACTGTGGCGCACGGCCGTCGCCAACGGCGACGTGTCGGGTGCCTTCTGGGCCGGCCTGACACACCCGCGCTGCGACGCCGAGCTGGAAGAGCAGATGTGCCGCGACTTGCACATGATCCAGCACCAGGCCGGCGCCTGCGTGCGCGCCGACATGGGAAAATTTTCCGCCTTGCAGGAAGAAAATGCGCGCCTGACGCACGAACTGGCCAAGCTGCAACAGCGCAGCCAGGCCATGCTGATGGAAAAGACGGGCGAACTGGAACGTCAGGAAGCCGTGCTGCTGCGCACGCGGGCTGACTCGATCGGCAAGGACAGCGTCATCGACGGCTTGCGCTGTGAGCTGGCGCAATTGCAGGCCGCCATCCCGGCACTGGAATCGCGCACGCGCCTGGTCGAACGCCTGGCGCAAATGGATGAGCGCGAAAAAGAATTACGCCAGCAAATCGCGGAATTGAAGCAGGCCCAGCCACGTCCAAGCGCCGCCGTGCCGCCACCGGCGCCGAAGCTTGAAGTGCCGACGGGCGGCAAGCTGAAAATGCCGATCCGCCTGGTCGATCAAAGCGTCTTGTGCGTGGGCGGGCGCAGCGGCAATGTCGCCACCTACCGCGCCCTGATCGAGCGGGTCGGCGCGCAGTTCGCCCACCACGACGGCGGCCTGGAAGACAATGCCAACCTGCTCGATTCGAGCCTGGCGGCGGCCGACCTGGTGATTTGCCAGACGGGCTGCATCAGCCACAGCGCCTACTGGCGCGTCAAGGATTATTGCAAGCGCACGGGCAAGCGCTGCGTCTTCATCGACAACCCCAGCATTTCCAGCCTGGCGCGCGGTCTGCAGGAAGTAAGCGGCGAGATGGACACGGCGCCGCTGGCCGCGCTCCAGCCGTAAGCAGCCCGTCTGTATTAATACACGTCGCGCCGGTAGCGCCCCTCGGCTGCCAGCGCGTCGAGCGCGGGCCGGCCCAGCATCTCCTGCAGGGCCTGGTCGACGCCGCCGGCCATGCCGGCCAGGCTGCCGCAAATGTAGATGGCCGCGCCCTGCTGCAGCCACAATGTGATTTCATCGGCATTGCCGCGCAGGCGGTCTTGCACGTAGGTGCGCTCGGCCTGGTCGCGCGAAAACGCCAGGTCCAGGCGCGGTAAATCACCACTGGCGTGCCACTGTTCAATTTCTTCGCGATAATGGAAATCGTGGGCCGCGTTGCGCTCGCCAAAGATCAGCCAGTTGCGCTGTTGCCCTGCCAGCACGCGGCTTTTCAAATGCCCGCGCAAGCCGGCGATGCCGCTGCCGTTGCCGATCAAAATCAACGGCCTCTGGGCATTGTCTTCCAGGCGAAAGCGTTTGTGCTGGCGCAGGCGCAGCTGCACCACGTCACCGACAGACGCCTGCGCCGTGAGCCAGCCCGAGGCCAGGCCCAGGCTGCCGTCGGGATGCGCATGCTGGCGCACCAGCAAATGCACGCTGCCATCGCGCGGAATCGAGGCGATCGAATATTCGCGCGGTTGCGATGGGTCGGCCGGCGCGGCCACTTGCACCAGGTCGCCCGACTGCCAATCCGGCAAGCTGCCTGACACGGGCGCCAGTTCCACATGATAGATGGCGCCACCGGCGCTGCCCGGATTAAGCAGCTGCCTTTGCGTCAAACGCCAGTCGCCGAAGGCGGGGGCGCTCCAGTCTGGCGCGTCGCTGGTGCCGGCCAGGTGGCTCAGGTGCTGGAACCATTGTTCGATGGCGGCGCTCGCGCTGCGGTCGACCTCGATGCGTTGAAACAGGCGCGAGGCGCCCTGCGTAGCCAGCCAGGCATCGAGCGCGCGGCCGAAGCCGCAAAACTGGCCATAGCTGCGGTCGCCCAGGGCCAGCACGGCGTAATGCAATTGCGGCAGCGCCAGTTCGCCCGTCATCAATCGGCCCATGAAGGCGGCCGCATTGTCGGGCGCATCGCCTTCGCCATACGTGCTGACCAGGAACAAGGCCCGTTCCGCTTGTTGCAGATCCATGGCCGTGAGTTCGGCCAGCGCGCACAGGCGCACGGGGATGCCGGCCAGTTGCAGGCTCTGCGCCGTTTGCGTGGCCAGTTCCTCGGCATTGCCCGTCTGGCTCGCATACGCCACCAGCCAGGCCGGATTGTTGGCCAGCGCTGCCCTGGCGGCAGCGGACGCGCGGCGCTTGGCGCGTGCGCGCAGCCAGGGCGCCAGGCATACGCCCGCGTAGCTGAGGGACAAGGTGGCCAGCAAGGCCAGCCGCGTCGTATCGTGCGTAAAAATCATGGGAAATAACTGTTCATTCGTCGAGCATGGCCAGCATGTGGCTGCTCAGCGTTTCGTGGTAGCCATCGCCGTCGCGCCGCAGGAAGCGCGCGGCCAGGCCCTGCTCTTCGGCCAGCACCATGCCAGCGTCTGGTCCCAGCACCGTCAGGGCCGTCGACCAGGCGTCGGCCGCCATGCATTGCTCATGCACGACAGTGACGGAAGCGAGTTGATTAGCGATCGGCATGCCGCTGCGCGGATCGATCGTATGGGAAAAACGCACCGTGCCGTCCTGGAAAAAACGCCGGTAGTCGCCCGAGGTCGCTACGGACAAGCCATGCAGCGCCAGCAACATTTCCGGCGGATGCTTGGCATGATCGGCACTATCGGCCGCACCATCGACCTGTTCCAGCATCACCCACCACGGCTGGCCGTCGGGCTTGCTGCCGGCGCCGCGCAGCTCGCCGCCCACTTCGACCAGGTAATGGCCGATGCCCTGGCTATCCAGGTAGCGGGCCAGGCGGTCCACGCCATAGCCCTTGGCCACGGCCGACAAATCGAGTTGCAAGCCACCGGGCTGGCGCGCGCGGCGGGCCGGCAAGTCCAGCTCCAGGCGGCGGCGCTGGCGCTGCGACAGCAGCAGCGCCAGCGTATCGTCTTTCGGCGGCAGGAAGCCCGGTTCATCGTAGCGATGGCTGGGACCGAAGCCCCACAGATTGACGAGGGCACCCGCGCACGGGTCGTACGCGCCACCGGACGCTTGCGATACGTGCATGGCAAAGCCCAGCACCTCGCAAAACGCGGCGGGCAGGCTGTGCCAGCTGCCCGGCTCGGCTCGGTTGAAACGGCCCAGGTCGGACGCATCGCTCCAGTGGCTCATTTGCGCCACGACCAGGTCCAGCTGTTGCTGCAAGCCCTGCTGCAAGTCGGCGCTGCCGGCGCGTCCCGGCATGGCGGACTCGACCAGGCGCACCGACCAGCTGGTGCCCATCGTCAAGCCGCGCAAGTCCCGGATCGCGGCGCCGGGCGGCGCGACCTGATCGGAAATATGCTGCGGCAGCAGGACCCGGCGCATCGGCGAGCTCGTGAAGAGGCCGCCGCTTACTGCGGCAGCACTTCCACGGTAGCCGCGTACGTCATGCGGCGCTCGGGCATGGCTGGCGGCTGGCCGGCCACGGCCGGTGCGGCCGCTGGCCACGTGCTGCTCAGGTAATACATGCCGGCTGCCGGCACCGTAAACGTGATCTCGCCCTTGGCATCGGTGCTCTGGCGGATTTCACCGAGCACGCCACGGTAGCGCACGCCGCCTGGCACCAGGCTGAAGGCCTGGTTCGCCGCCGGCTTGCCGTCGACCAGGAAGCGCCAGGTGGCTTTCTCGCCCGCGCGCAAGTCGTTCGGGTGCGTGACGGGCACGAATTCCAGGCCCACGCCCGTCGGCTTGAACACTTGCGTGCTGGTTTCGCCATTGCTGAAGAAGGTTTCCAGGCGGCTGGCCGTGCGCGTGATTTTCACGTCTTGCGCATCGGCTGGCATGTCTTTCTTGAAGGTTTCCTCGTTGCCGCGGAAACGTTTCTGCTCACCATTTTGCTTGTAGCTGGCCATCACGTTTTGCGACACGATGGCCGCCTTGTACGTGCCCGGCTTTTCCATTTTCACGTCGAAGACGCTGCGCAAGCGGCCCGTGACGGTGTTCGCCGGCGCCACTTTCGCGCCATCCGGACCGGTCACTTGCAGCGCGTCCAGGCGCAGCGGCTGGTGGTCGATCTCGAACAGGCCATCGGAGACGGCCGCGTCCACCGTCACCCAGGCGTCCTTGCTTTCCACCATCGTGCTCGATGGCACCATCCAGCCGCGGTGGGCGTGGGCGTTCATGGCCAGGCCGGCCAGCGCCAGGGCGATCAGGGGTTTATTGAATTGCTTGAACATGATGTGCGCCTTATGGTTTGAGTTGGACGACGACATTGCCGAGTTCTTCCTTGCCTTTGGCAGGCACGGACTGGGCCGACTTCAGCGGCCACTGGAACGGCACGCGCACCAGTTCGCGTCCACCCGCTTCGCGCGCCGCTTCCACCACCACCTGGTATTCGCCGGCCGGCAGCTTGTCGAGCAAGGCCTTGGCGCCGGGGAAAGTCAGCGTATGTTCGCCCGGCGCACGCGTGGCGCCGCTGACGCCGTCGACGGGCATGGCCAGGTCGCGACCGCTCTTGCGCCACCATTGACGCATGTCCTTCAGCCATTTCTCGCCTGCCTTGTCCTTCTTTTTCACGTCATACAGCACCGTCAGGTTGCCGACGACCTTTTGATCGGCCGTTTCCAGCCACGCCGCCACGTAGGGACGGTGATATTCCGCCACGTTCAGTTGCGGAATCTCAATCTTGAGGGCCAGGTCGGCCGCCATTGCCGACGTACCGATCAGGGGAAGGCCAAGCGCCAGGGAGTAGCGTAATTTCATGGTGTGCCTGTAAAAAGGAAAAATAAAAACGATCAGTGAATAAACAGCAAGGCGATCGCGCAAGGTATCAAGATACCGAGGCCAACCATCGGCCAGGTAAATGGCCGGTTGGCCGCGTGGAACTTCAAAATCAATAGCCCCGTCAGGCAAAACACGATGCAGGCGCCGGCAAAAATGTCGATGAACCAGCTCCAGGCCACGCCCGTGTTGCGGCCCTTGTGGACATCGTTGAGCCAGGATACCCAGCCCCGGTCCGTCAATTCATATTCGGCAGCCCCGTCTTCCAGGCCGATGCGCACCCAGGCGTCACCGCCCGCCTTCGGCAACGGCAGGTAAACTTCGTCGACGCTCCATTCGGCGGGACGGCCACCCGTATTGAGCGACCATTGCTGCTTGAGCCAGGTCTCGGCGGCGGCCGGCATGGGCGCATTGGCGCCATCGTGACTGGCGGCATACGCGGCCAGTTGCGTGACCAGCGGGGCCGGCAATGTCGCCTGCTGGCGCGTGATCGCCGGCTTGGCTTCGATCTGGCCAGCGTGGTTCAGGGTGATGCCGGTGATGGCGAACAGAAACATGCCCAGCAGGCAAAGCGCCGAGCTGATCCAGTGCCATTGATGCAAGTTCTTCAGCCAGACGGCGCGGCTGGCGTTGTTCTTGGCCTTGTCTGCGGCGCCCGCACTACCCATAGCTCGCTCCCGGCAAGCAGCGGGCCAGGTGGCGCGACAAGTCAGTGTGCTTCATTCCCATCCTTCAATCAAAGTGCATGTTGATATTTTCAAACAAATGATAATGATTATCATTTATTAAGTCAATACATGGAGCGCTCCGCCGGGCCAGCGTTTTGTAACAGCTTTGAAACAAAGCTGGCCTGCTACGTAAGCTGCCGTACAGAGCCGTTTGTCGCATCCGCCTATGCTGTTGTTCAGGACAACCAACAAGGGAGCACCCCATGCAAGCGTATTCCAGCGAACAACTGGCCAGCATCGCGGCCAGGATCAAGGACGTCAAATTCGGCATGCTGACCACCAGCGACGACATGCGCACTCTCACCAGCCGGCCCCTGACGCAACAGCAGGTCGACAACGAAGGGCAGATCTGGTTCTTTGTCTCGGACGAGGCCGCCTACACGCGCGACTTGCTGAACAATCCGCAAGTCAATGTCAGCTTCGTCGACACGGGCGACAGCCTGTATGTGTCCGTCTGCGGCCATGCGCAGTTGCTGAAGGACCGCGCGAAGGCGGAGGAATTGTGGAATCCGCTGTTGAAAGCCTGGTTCCCGGGTGGACTCGACGATCCGAAGCTGTCGCTGATCAAGGTGACGATCCAGTCGGCCGAGTACTGGGATAGCAGCGCCAGCAAGATGATGCAATTCTATGCGATGGCCAAGGCGGCCATCATGGGCGAGCCACCGAAAGACCTGGGCGAACATGGCCGGGTCGAGCTGTAACAGAGCTTTACTGATTGACACGCGCGCAGGCAGGCATGGCCAGCCAGCGTGCGCGAACACGCTTGACGGCTGACCCTGCGGGGATGCTCAGGCAAGCAAGACGGGCCGTTCAGACGCCCGTACTGCCCGTGGTGTCGGGCGCATCGTCAGCGCTCTGCCGGCTCTGGCCGGCGGAACCGGACTGATGATGGGGCAAGCGGTCGGCGCGCCGTACTTCGCCGATGGAAAACAGATCGTCGCCAATATCGAGTCCTTGCTCGCTATCGACCAGCACAAAGTTCTCGGCCGACTCGGCCGTACTTTGCTTGTTGCCCGGCGTGGACGGCGTGCCGCCCTGGCTATTGCCGGGCTGCGGCGTAGTGGAGTTACCCATCATCTTCCCCCTGATCGTAAGTGCGAGTCGATTGCAGATTGACTGCGGCTTGGCCGTCGCCGGCGCCGCTATTTCATCATAGTGCATGCCTGCTGCATTGCATCAAAATTTTGCGACTGGCCGGCGGCAATGCGCGATTCCCGCCGGCCAGACTTGCCTTGCTACGGCTTGCGCCTACTTGTTGCGTGAACCGGACGAGCCCGACCCTGAACTTGAACCTGAACCTGAGCCACCGCTTTGCTTGTTGCCACTGTCGCGGTTGCCCTCCTGGTTCATGCTGGCATTCTCACGCGAGCCGCTGGAGCTGGAGCTGGCGGCACTTTGCCGGCTGGCATCGTTCTTGTGGCTTTGGCTGCCTGCGCGGCGCGCTTCTTCCGACGTGAATTCATGCGCCGTGCCCTTTTCATGCGCCGCACGTCCGCCTTCGCTGGCGATTTCGCGCTGCTGGGCAGGGTCCATGGAAGCGAAGCCACGCTTGCTGGTATCGCTTTGCTTGTTGCCGCCGCTGCCGCTACTACCACTGCTGCTGCCGGCTTTACTACCTTGCTGCTTATTGTCGCTCGATGTGGCCATGATGATCTCCTTGATCGATGGAATCAGACACAATGCAAAAAACAATGCAAACCATGCAATTCTTGCCCCTCGCATGACAAGGGAACTCTCATCTTAGTGCGCACATGGGGCGCAAGAAATAGGAGGATGGCAAGAGCGCATGTAGGATGAGTCCCGCCCTTGGTGGCACAATTACTTTCAGTTTTCCACCAAAAGTACCAAACACTCAGCAGCTAGTGGGCAGCGGGCAGCGGGCAGCGAAGCAATCATCACTGCGCCTTGTGTGCTGTGAAACGCAGGGGAGGCGGCCGCGCATCCGGCGCACTGCCATGGGACAGGCGCCGCAGACGGCATGAAAAACTCAGGAAGCGAACAGGATGGCCCAGAACAGCATCAGCAAGCCGGCAATCGACACGCACCAGACGAGCGTGCGCACGACGGGCACGCCGAACGCGTACAGGGGCAGATACAACACGCGGGCGGCCAGGTACAGAGCCGCGCCGTACAGGGTCAGCGCGCTTTCCTGCGCCGTCACGTGGGCGATCAGCACGGCGACGGCGAACAGGGGCAGGGTTTCAAACAAGTTCGCCTGGGCGCGCTGCAAGCGGCCCGTGATCTTGCCCACGGGCGGCCCGTCGCCATCGCGCGCGCTGACGTTATACGCCGTGCCCGTTTCGCGCGTGCGAAACAGCGCAGGCAGCAGGATTTGCACCAGCGCCAGCACCAAAGTACAGCCCAGCATGGTCAGTTCAGGAGTCATCTTTACCTCTGCGGATGGGATAGGCAAGCCGTGCCGGCGCGTGCCCGTCAGGGTTGGTCGAGTGCTGCTTGTAATTCCGTCAAATCATATGGCTTGCGCAAGACACTGGCGGAAAAGCCCAGTTCATCCATCGATTCCTTGCCATAGCCGGTGGAAAAGATGATGCGCATGCCCGGTTTCTCGCGCAGCACCATGCGTGCCAGCGCGATGCCGGACATGCCGGGCAGGCTGACATCGGTAAACAGGATATCGAAGTCTTGCTCGTTGAGCAATTTCCACGCCGCCTCGCCATCGGACACGCCGCTGACCGTGTGGCCCAGCATGCCCACCAGTTCGCACACCATCAGTTGGGAATCGAGATTGTCTTCCACCACGAGTATCTTCATCGATGTCGGCATGTCCCCCTGCGGTTCGGGCGCATGGCCAGTCAGGTCCAGCCCCGGCGTACCGCTTCCCAGCACGCTGGCCACCGTGCTGCCGCTTGCCGGAGAGCCGGCCACCGGCGCGCCGGAGCGTTCAAACTGGCGCGCGCGCATTTGCTGCTGGCGGTTGGCCAGCACATGGCGCAGCTTGCGCGCCAGCTCTTCGCGCCGGTACGGCTTGCTGAGCAATTCCACGCCCGCGTCGAGCCTGCCCTCGTGCACGATCACATCCTGCGCGTAGCCCGAGGTAAACAACACGGCGATGTCGGGCTGCAATTCGCGCGCCTGGCGCGCCATCTCGGTGCTGCTGACGGGACCTGGCATGATCACGTCCGTAAACAGCAAGTCGATCTGCGCGCCACTGTGCAGCACGGCCAGCGCGCTTTCGCCATCTTCCGCCTTGAGCACCGTATAGCCGAGCGCACCGAGCATGTCGACCACGGTGGTGCGCACGCCCACGTCGTCTTCCACCACCAGTACGGTTTCCGTGCCGCCCGTGACGACACCGCTCAACTCCAGCTCCTCGTCCGCTTCGGCCATCAGGGAACGGGGCAAATAGATTTTGACTCCCGTGCCCACGCCAGGCTCACTGTAGATGCGGATATGGCCGCGGCTTTGCGTGACGAAACCATACGCCATCGACAGGCCCAGGCCCGTGCCCGCGCCTTCCGGCTTGGTGGTGAAAAACGGCTCGAACGCACGCTGCAGCACGGGGCCGCTCATGCCGCGGCCCGTGTCCGTCACCGACAGCATCACATACTGCCCCGCCGGCACGTCAACCAGCTTGTGCACATACTGTTCGTCGAGCACGACATTGCCCAGTTCGATGGTCAGCTTGCCCGCGCCATCCATGGCGTCGCGCGCATTGATGGCCAGGTTCAGGATGACGTTCTCGATCTGGCTGCGGTCGACCAGGGTATTCCACAGCCCGCCGCCGCCCACCAGCACGATGTCGATCGCTTCGCCCATGGCGCGCCGCAGCAGCGCATCCATATTGCGCACCACGCGGGCCAGGTCGGCCACCACGGGTTTCAACGGTTGACGCCGCGCAAACGCCAGCAAGTGCGACGACAGCTTGGCGCCCCGCTCGACGGCGGCAATCGCCGTGTCCAGGCGCTGGCGCATGAGGCCATCCGAGCCCGTCAGGTGGTGCAGCAAATGCAAATTGCCGGAAATGATTTGCAGCACGTTGTTGAAGTCGTGCGCGATGCCGCCCGTCAGCTGGCCCACGGCTTCCATCTTTTGCGCCTGGCGCAAGGCGTCTTCGGCCTTGGTGCGCTCAGCCACTTCCTGTTCGACACGGTGTTCCAGCGTTTCGTTCAATTCATGCAGCGCTTTTTCCACGCGGCGCCGGTCCGTGATATCGGTCTTGACGGCGATCAGGGAACGCGTATGCCCCTGCTCATCGACCAGACGGCTGACATTGCTCGACACCCACACCTGCGAGCCGTCGGGCTTCAAATAGCGTTTTTCAAGCGAGAAAGACTCGCCCGTTTCCACCAGGCGCCGGAACAGTACGCTGTTGCCGGGCACATCCGCCGGATGCATGATGTCGTTCATGTTCAGGCTCAGCAGCTCTTCGGCCGAGCGGCCCAGCATGCGGCACAGGGCCCCGTTGACCCTCTGGAAACGGCCATCGAGGCCCAGCTCGGACAAGCCCACGGAGGCCTGGCCGAAAATGGCCGCCATGCGCTCCTGGCTCGCGTTGAGTTCATCCTCGATCTGGCGCCGCTCCGTCACGTCGAACGAGACGCCCACGTAGCGGCGCTGGCCCGGCATGCGGCCGGCCACCACCTCGCCCTGGCGCGCAATCCAGCGCAACGCACCGTCGGCAGGGCGGCGGATGCGGTATTCCACGTATTCGAGGGGATTGGGCGTCAGGTCCAGCTTGCTCGGTCCGACCTTTTGCTGGTCGCGCGCATCGACCAGGCTCACCAGCAGGCGCTCCGTCACTTCCTCCTCGTCGGCAAGACCCCACAGGCGGCGGAAGGTAGGCGACACCAGCATCGCGCCCGTCTCGGGGAACCATTCGAAAGTGCCGATGCCGCCTGCCTGCTGGGCCAGGCGCAAGCGCTCCTCGCCTTCCATGCGCTCGGTGACATCGATGCCCTCGACGAGGATGCCCGTGACCACGCCCTCGTCATCCTTGATGGGCTGGTAGACGAAATCGATCTGGCGCTGGCCCGTCTGCCCATCCGCCGTCTGCAAATCCACTTTGACCTGGCGCCCCTCGTAAGGTTCGCCCGTGCGGTAGACCTGGTCGAGCAGTTCGATGAAGCCTTGTTGCTTGACTTCAGGCAAAGCCGATTCCACGGTTTCCCCCAGCAGCGCCAATTCGGGGCGTCCCACCAGGCGCAGATAATGTTCATTCGCCAGCTCGAACACATGCTGCGGCCCGCGCAGCAGCGCCATGAAGCTGGGTGCCTGCTGGAACAGGGCGCGCAGCAGCGCGCGCTCTTCGCCCAGGCGGCGGTTGGCCGCGCGCACGGCCTCGCTCTCGGCCTGCAAGGTGGTGTTGAGTTGGCCAAGCTCGGCCGTGGCCAGCTTCAGCTGGCGCCCCTCTTCCATGCGCGCCGTCAATTCCAGCGCCGTGCACAGCACGCCGTCCACCTGGCCATCGGCGCCATGCACGGGCGCATAAAACAGGTCGAAGCAAACATCCGTCGGTTTTCCATCACGCAACAGCGGCAAACAGCGCTCGCGGTGCACCTGCGTCTCGCCGCGCAATCCCGCTGCGAGGATGCGCGCGTTCCAGTCCCAGATTTCGGGCCAGACGGCGGGCACCGTGCCGCCCAGCGCCGCCGGATGGCGCGCCCCGGCGATCGGAATGTAGTCGTCGTTGTAAATCATGACGTGCTGCGGGCCCCACATCAGCACCATCGCCATCGGCGAATTGAGCATGATGTCGACGCTGGTGCGCAAATGGGCGGGCCAGCCTTCGAGTGCGCCCAGGCTGGTGGCGCACCAGTCATGCTGGCGCACCAGTTCGCCCATGCTGCCGCCGCCGGACGGCCAGGCTGGCGCGCGCATGTCGCCGCTCATGTGGCCAGTCCCGCTTGCACGCGCACCTGGCACTGGCGCGGGATGCGCACCGTCGCCAGCGTGCCCTGCGTGGCCGTCGAACTGATCTCTACCGTACCGCCGTGGGCCTTGACGAACATGTTCACCGTGTACAGGCCCAGTCCCAGGCCCTGCCCCGTCCGGCGCTTCTCGCCCGCTTGCTGGAACGGCTCGAACAGGGTCGGCAGCAAGGCAGCGGGAATCACGCCACGGTTAGCGATGCGCAACTCAATGCAGTCGGCGGCGCGCCCGTCGAGGGACAGTTGCACCGGCTTGCCCGCCTCGCCATGCGTGATGGCATTGCACAAGAGATTCGAGATGACTTGCGACAGCAAACCCGCATCGCATTGCCCGTGCAGCTCGCCGACACTGCTGACTTCGACCAGCGGGGCCTGGCCGGCCGTCTCGCATTCCTCGACGATGGCGCGCGCCAGCGCCAGGTAGTCGTGCGTGCTGGTGCGCAACTCCATCGTGCCGGAACGGATGCGCGCCAGGTCCAGCAGTTGGTCGACCATGCGCGCCATGCGCTTGGCGCTGCTTTCGATGCGCTGCGCCGTGACGATCACCTTCGGGTGGTCGCTCATCATCGGCAACAGCATGGCGCCGTTCATCACCACCGACAGGGGCGTGCGCAAGTCGTGGCCCAGCACGGCCGTGAACAGTTCATTGAGGTGCAGCGCATGCTTGAGTTCATCGAGCTGGGCCGACAATTCACGCTTTTGCTGGAACAGCTGCACCAGCACCGCCACCTTGCTTTGCAAGGCTTTCACGTCGATAGGCTTGTACAGAAAATCGACGGCGCCCGCCTCGTAGCCACGGAAACTGTAGCTGGGCTCGCGCGACGCGGCCGTGAGGAAAATCAGGGGGATGCCGCGCGTGCGTTCGCTACCGCGCATCAGTTCGGCCAATTCAAAACCGTCCATCTGCGGCATTTGCACGTCGATCAGCGCGAGGGCGACTTCATGCGTCAACAGCAGTTCCAGCGCTTGCGCGCCCGAACTTGCTTTCAGGATCACAATACCGGGCCGCGCCAGCACGGCTTCGGCGGCGACCAGGTTTTGCGCGATGTCGTCAACGACGAGGATATGGATAGGAGCGGTCACGGAATCATCTTCAGGCATCGCAACGGCAAGATGCCATCGTGTTTCGATATGAACATCAACATTGTTTCAATTCTCACATATATTACACGCACTGCCCCACTCCCATTCACTTGTGTTCGCCATCACCGAGCAAGGCCAGGCTGGCAGCCATCTGCGGCAAATCGAGCACCCGGTCGGCGCCCGCCAGCTTGAGCGCGGCGGCCGGCATGATGCTACAACTGGCCCGTTGCGGATCTTGCACCCAGGCGCTGCCGCCCAGTTGCCGCACGCGCGCCAGTCCCGCCGCGCCGTCGGCCGAAGCGCCCGTCAGGATGATGGCCAGCATGGCGCGCCGGTAAGCGTAGGCTGCCGTTTCCAGCAGGACATCGATGGACGGGCGCGAAAAATACACGGGTTCTTCCTGCGACAGGGAAAAACAGCCATCGGGTTCGATTTGCAGGTGGTAATCGGGCGGGGCAAAATACACGGTGCCCCCTTGCAGCGGCTCCTTGTCCTGCGCTTCGCGCAAGGGCAGCGCGCAGCGCGCCGCATACAGCTGCGGCAACTGGCTGGAACGGCCCGGCGCCAGGTGCAGCACCACCACCACGGTGGCGCGGCAGGTGGCGGGCAAGGCGCGCAGCACGATGCCCAGCGCTTCCACGCCGCCGGCCGAGGCGCCGATGGCGATCAGGCGCAGGCCGGCGGGCGGTGGCGCCACGTCGCAGGTCGGCAACATATCAGGCCCGCTGGAAGATGCGTTCAGCCGGGCTCAGCTCGTTGAAGCTGGCCGAATGGCGGCTGAAATGCAGGCTTTCCTTCATGCCCAGGCCCAGGAAGCCCCGGTTCACCAGCGCTTCGTGGAACAGGCCCAGGCTGCGGTCTTGCAAGTCTTTATTGAAGTAAATCATGACGTTACGGCAGGAAACCATGTGCACCTCCGAAAACACGCTGTCCGTCGCCAGGCTATGGTCGGCGAAGACGAACTGCCGCCGCAGGCGCCGGTCAAAGATGGCGCCCTTGTAGGCGGCCGTGTAATAGTCGGACAGCGAACGCTTGCCGCCCGCCAACTGATAGTTTTCGCTGAACTGGGCGATGCGCTCGACCGAATAGATGCCCGCTTCGGCGGCGGCCAGCGCCTCGACATTGATGTCGGTCGCATAAATCATGCTGCGTTCCAGCAAGCCTTCCTCTTCCAGCAAGATGGCCAGCGACCACACCTCTTCGCCGCTGCTGCAACCGGCCACCCAGATCTTGATGGAGGGATAGGTGTGCAGGACGGGCACGACTTTTTCGCGCAAGGCACGGAAATACGCGGGATCGCGGAACATCTCGCTCACTTGCACCGTAAAGAACTGCAGCATCTGCGCGAACATGGCCGGCTCGTGCAAGATGCGGTCCTGCAACTGCGACAGGCTGGCGCAGCCGAAGCGCTGCATGGCCTGGCGCATGCGCCGGCGCAGCGACGCCACGGAATAATCGCGGAAATCGTGCTGATAGCGCAGCAGTATTCCCTCAAGCAATAACTTCAGTTCGATATCGAAAATATCATCATCTAGCAATTTGACATCCACCCTTCTATCCATGCTGCATCCCCCGGCCCCGCACCACTTCGCGGGTGCTTGGGGCCAGCCGGAATGCTAGCAGATCACTGGCGATTATCACGCAGCTAAAGCGCCAGTTAGGTACGCTGGCGTACGCTCGGCCCACTTTTTTCAGGCATCCACGCCCTTCATGCCCTCGTCCGTATAACGCGCGCCCGCCGCCATGCCCAAAGGAAAGGCGGCGTGCATCGCCGCCAGCTCCGCCCCATCCAGCTGCACGGCCAGCGCGCCGAGGTTGTCGTGCAAATACGCGATGCGCTTGGTGCCGGGAATGGGGATGATGTCATCGCCTTGCGCCAGCAGCCAGGCCAGCGCCAGCTGGGCCGGCGTGCAGCCTTTTGCGCGTGCCAGGTCCCGCACCTGTGCGACGATGGCCTGATTGCGCGCCAGGTTGTCGGCCGCGAAACGGGGATTGAACTGGCGGAAATCCCCCGCGTCGAGACTGGCCGCATCGGCGATGGCGCCCGTCAGGAAACCGCGCCCCAGCGGGCTGTAGGCAAAGAAACTGGCGCCCACGTCGCGGCAGGCGGCCAGCACGCCCTGTTCCGGTTCACGCGTCCACAGCGAGTATTCACTCTGCACGGCGGCCACGGGGCAGAGTGCCGCCGCGCGCCGCAAGGTGGCGGCGCTCACTTCGCACAGGCCCACGGCGCGAATTTTTCCTTCTTGCAGCAGTTGCGCCAGCGCTCCCATCGATTCTTCCAGTGGCGTATCGAGGTTCAGCCGGTGCAGATAGAACAGGTCGATGGCCTCCACGCCCAGGCGCGCCAGCGACGCTACGCATGCTTGGCGGATATACGCGGGGGAATTGTCGACGCGGCGCGCATAGCTGCCCGCCTCGCGCGCCAGGCCGCACTTGGTGGCGACCAGGGCCTGGCCGCGATGGCTGGCCAGGAAACGGCCCAGCAATTGCTCGTTGTGGCCGAAGCCGTAGGCGTCGGCCGTGTCGAACAGGGTCACGCCCGCCGCCAGGGCCGCTTCCAGCGTGGCCAGCGATTGCGCCTCGTCCGTGGCGCCATAAAATTCCGACATGCCCATGCAGCCCAGGCCCAGTGCCGAGCTGCTCAAGCCGCTATGGCCGATGCGTCGTTGTTGCAGTTGCATGTTGATCTCCCTCACGTCAAAGCGGCCAGTCTGCGCCGCGCCGGCAGGCGGGGGAATGTGCGATTTCGTGATACCTTTCTGGTATGAGAACCCTCGATACGCATGCCCTGAGCCTGTTTTGCGCCGTCGCCCGCTGCCTCAATTTCCGCCAGGCGGCGCAGCAATTGCACATGACCCAGCCGCCCCTGTCGCGCGCCATCAAGACACTGGAAGACAAGCTGGGCGCGCGATTGTTCGAGCGCGACACACAGGGCGTGGCCCTGACGCAGGCGGGCCGCACCCTGCTGCCGCAGGCGCTGCACATTCTCGATCTGCTTGATATCGCGCAAACGTCGCTGCGGCAAGACAGCGCGCCCGCGCGCCTGCGCCTGGGCCTGACCAGTTCGGTGGAAGCGGGCCTGTTCCGCCCGCTGCTGGCGGCGCTGGAAGGGCAGCTGGGCAATGTTCGCCTGGAACTGACGGCGGCACCGTCGCCGCGCCTGGTCTCTGCCGTGCGCAAGGGCCAGCTCGACGCGGCCCTGCTGGCGCTACCCAGCGCCACGTTCGAGCTGGCCGTGCTGCCGCTGGCGCGCCAGCCCATGATGCTGACCCTGCCCGCAGGGCACCGGCTGGCGAAAAAGCGCAAGCTCAGTCTGAGCGACATCGCGGCAGAACCGATTTACTGGTTCGAACGGGCGCGCCAGCCCGCCTTTTTCGACCATTGTCAGCAGGTATTTCGCCGCCATGGCTTCGCGCCAACTTTCCTGCGCGAAGCGGTGGACCACCATGTGCTGCTCAGCGATGTGGCGGCCGGCAAGGGCATGGCGCTGCTGGCCGATTCGTTCCGCGCGCTGCGCCTCGCTGGCGTGGCCTACCGGCCATTGCTGGAGGGCGAGGAGCTGGCGGCCGGCATCGGCCTGGCCTGGCGCGAAGAGCACGGCCATGCGGCCCTGCCCCTGCTGCGCCAGCTGGCGCAGGAACATCTGACAAAGTGAAGGCCGCGCGCGGATGCGCCAGACGCGCTACCATAACGCCTTCCCCATTTCGACCACCACCCCGACCATGACGTTTACCCTCAGCGAC
This sequence comes from Janthinobacterium sp. 78, assembly GCF_003096775.1. Taxonomy (NCBI): domain Bacteria; kingdom Pseudomonadati; phylum Pseudomonadota; class Betaproteobacteria; order Burkholderiales; family Oxalobacteraceae; genus Janthinobacterium; species Janthinobacterium sp. 78. The sequence goes on from NZ_QENT01000001.1 coordinate 4,948,955, forward strand.
GCCGCCTACGGCACCGATACCCCCGAAGCCAAGCAAGCCATGTATGCGGACCTGCGCTCGCAGCTGCAAGGCTTGCTGTCGGGCGAGAGCGACTTCATCGCCAATACAGCCAACTTCAGTTCGCTGGTCTTCAACACCATGCCGGGCTTGAACTGGGCCGGCTTTTATTTCCTGAAAGGCGAGGAACTGGTGCTGGGACCGTTTCAGGGCAAGCCGGCCTGCATCCGCATCAAGAAGGGCCGCGGCGTGTGCGGCACCACGGTGGTCGAAGGCAAGTCCATCGTCGTGCAGGATGTGCACGCGTTTCCCGGCCACATCGCCTGTGACGTCAATTCCCGCTCGGAACTGGTGGTGCCCGTGTTTGCGCAGGGCCAGATCATCGGCGTGTTCGACCTCGACAGTCCCCTGGTCGGCCGCTTCGATGATATCGACGCGCAAGGCATCGAATCGCTGGTGCGCGTGCTCGAAGCGGCTATCGTCGCAGAGTAATGAATCAGTTGCCGGACTTGACGGCGATGAATTCGCCCTTGCCGACAGTCGCCAGGCAGGCCGTATAGCGGCTGTCGGCGCGGATGGCGTCAAGAAACGGCGCCATGTCCGCGTAATGCGAACTGGCGTTGTCGACCACCAGCACGCCACCGGCCGCCAGCGCGCGGTCCAGCTGCGGCCACCATAGGGCATATTGCTGGCGCGCGGAATCGAGGAAGATGAAATCGTAGGCGCCATCGGCCGCATCGCGCAGCACGTCGCCCGCGTCCGCCAGCAGCTGCTTGACCACGCCCTGCAATTGCGCGCGCGCAAAGTTGGCATGCGCCATGTCGAACTTATCCTGCGCCTTTTCCACCGTCACCACGCTGCCGCCCAGCGAGCGCGCCGCGCGCGCCAGCCACAGGGTGGAATAGCCGTTCGAGGTGCCGATTTCCAGCACCCGGCGCGCGCCGCGCGCATGCACCAGCACGGCCAGCAATTCGCCCGTGTCGCGCGTGATGTTGAGCATGCGGCTGGCGCGCTCGGCATGTTCAGCATCATTGGCCAAACCGAACGCTTCCAGTTCGTCCAGCAGGGTATCGATGGTATCGGCGCTTGCCATGATGGCTCCTTTGCAAAATACCAGCATAGCAAAAATACTATGCTTGTGCGCGCCTCAATGGACGTTTCAGGGTTTGCACCATCAGCACGCCCAGCAGCGTCACGCCGCCACCGATCACATCATAGCTGTGCAAGGTTTCCCCGAGGAACAGCATGGCGATGATCACCGTGAACACGGGCAGCAAATTCATCAAGGTCGTCGCGCGGCTGGGGCCCAGCTTGGCCAGGCCGTGCATCCACAAGAACGGCGCGATGATCGAGGCGGGGATGCCGGCAAACAGCACCAGCGGCAAGCCGGCGCTGGTGACGGGCGGCGCAGACTGGCTCAGGTAATACACGAACAGCACGGGCACGGCGCACCAGACCTGGATCAGCAAGGAATGCCAGTTATTCATGGGAATCTTCCAGCGCTTGAGCAACACGCCGTAAGCCGCATACGACAGACAAGCCAGCAGCATCAGGGCATCGCCCACGGCCGCGCCATGGGCGAGCAGCGCGGCCGGGTCGCCATGGCTGAGCAGATAGCCGAGTCCCAGCAGCGACACCAGGCCGCCGAACACGCCGCCCACGGTGGGCGCCTCTTTCAACACCAATACGGACAGGCCCACGGCCAGCAGCGGCATCATCGACGCCAGAATGCCCATGTTGGTGGCCGTCGTCGTCTGCGCGGCGATGTAGGCCAGGCACTGGTACATGACCATGCCCAGCATACCCAGCACAAACAGTTTCCCCAGATACGGTTTCACCACGGACCGCTGCTTCCACACGGGGCGGGCAAACACGAGCGCCAGCAGCACGCCGGCCAGCAGCCAGCGGTAAAACGAGATGGCGGCCGGGTCGATCACGCCGACAGCCATCTTGCTGACGATGGTATTGATGGCCCAGATCAGCACGGCAATCACGGGAAACAGATAATGCTTGGCTTTCATGCAAGTAACTCCACTATTCAATGACCGCCATTTTCGCATGGTCTGATTCCATGGATATAATGAAAATCGGACAAACGATGCGAAGAACAGGACAAAGACTCCATGGCCAGCAACCAGCATTTCCCCGCCGTTTCCGACACCCTGCCCTATCCCGTGTACTTTCGCCTCGACGATTACCACGCGCACCAGCAATTCGATTACCAGAGCCATCCCTGGGGCCAGCTCACGTATTGCTCCACGGGCGTGATGGAAATCATGGTGGCGGGCCAGCGCTATCTGTCGCCGCCCCAGTACGCCGTGTGGATACCGCCCGAGACCTTGCACGACGGCTATATCCGCCAGGATGTCGTGTTTCACTCGGCCTACATCGATGCCAGCCTGTGCGACCGGCTGCCGGCGCAGCCGTGCGCGCTGGTATTGAGTCCCTTGCTCAAAGCCATACTTGGCGACTTCGCCGAAAGGGGCGTCACCACGCCCACCACCGAGGCCGACCAGCGCCTGGCGCAAGTGCTGGTCGACCAGTTGCAGCTGGCGCCGTGCAGCCGCAACTACCTGCCCGGCAGCGACGAGCCCGTCATCGCGGCGCTGCTGGCCGCCCTGCAGGCGGAGCCGGGGAGTAACCGCTCACTGGCCGAGTGGGCCGCACAATTGCATGTGACCGAACGCACGCTGGCGCGCCGCTGCCAGCGCGAACTGGGCATGCCGTTCGGCGAATGGCGCCAGCGCCAGCGCTTCCTGGCGGCCCTGCCCCTGCTGGAACAGGGCGACACCGTGCAGGCGATCGCGCTGGAACTGGGCTACAGCACGGCCTCGGCCTTCATCGCCATGTTTCGCCGCCAGAGCGGCGGTACCCCGGACCAGTTCCGCCGCGGCCTGCGCTGAAAAAGCCGGTCCGCTTTGTCATGCTTTGTCATATGAGGATGCTAAAATCCAAACATCTTTCCAGAGAGCAAAAGGACGCGCATGAACCCCAGCACCGAGACGGCCCATGACACCCCAGGCAGCGAGGATGCGCCGCAGGTGACGGAGACAGCCGTGACGGCGCCAGCGCCCATCCGCCTCGACAAGGAAGACATCCCCACCGTGCTGGGCAAGCTGCGCACGCTGGTGCAGGACAAGACGCGTTTCGAGCCGCAGGACATCACGCCGCTGGGCGAGGAAGATGTGCTGCAGGATTTTTCCCTGCAAGCCAATTACGCGCTCGAAGCGCGCTTCGAGCAGCGCGTCATCAATGGCTACTTCGCGCCATCGGGCAATGACACCCGCTGTCAGGGTGGCCTCCACGAGGTGGGAGCGCTCGCTCACGCGCAGGAGAAGGAGCGGCTGCGCCGCGCGGCGGGCAAGCTCGACAATGCCTTGCGCCAGGCGGGCCAGGCCTACAATGGCATCGAGGCGGGCGTCTACCTGCCGCACGCCGTCAAGTACTGGCACCTGGACACCTGCAACAACTGCTCCGGCAAAGGCCGCATCAGCTGCCACACCTGCCACGGCTTGACCACGGAAACCTGCTGGAGCTGCCACGGCGGGCGCACCGTCAGCTGTGACGCGTATGGCTGCTACGGCAGCGGCAAGGTGTCGTGCTCGTATTGCAGCGGCAGCGGCTCGGTCGCCGAGCAAGTCACCGATTACGTCACGGTGCAGGTGCCCACGACCACCTACAGCAACGGCAGCTCGCACACCAGCTACCACAGCGAAACGCGCACGCAATACCGCACCGAGCATCGCAATTGCTACCATTGCAGCTACGGCAAGGTCACGTGCAACAGCTGCCACGGTTCCGGCAACATCAATTGCGGCACTTGCCGCGCCAGCGGCAGTGTCACCTGCCGCACCTGCAGCGGCGTGGGCGACTTGCGCTGCAACCCGTGCGACGGCTCCGGCAAGGTGGGCAAGGCGGCCTGGGTCGATGTGCACGTGGCACCCGGCTACAGCGTCAGCCTGCCCAAGCAGGCGCCCGACGACGCGCGCCGCATCCGCGACAAGGAGAGCGTGCACTCACTGGCGGCCATTGCCAGCAGCCTGGCCCTGGCGAAAGTGAGCATTTACAATGAAGACGAGCCGCAGGAAGTCGACGCCCTGTACGGGGGCAAGCTGCGCATCGTGCGCCTGGATGCATCGTGCAACGCCGAAAAGCACCACCTGGTGGCGTACGGCACCGACTTGCGCTGGCTGACCCTGGACGACATCGTGGAAAAGCTGCTGCGCGGCGACCTCAAGGCGCTCAGCGACGCGCTGGCCGGCAGCGCCGACGATGGCCTGTTCTCGGCCCACGTGCAAGGGTTGTTGACGCCGCTGCGCGACGTGGCCGCCTCGGAACTGAATGCGGACGTGATCGAGTCTGTCCTCAGCGGCGACGCTGACCACGCGCACGTCGATGTCGTCTCCGCCGAATATGCGCAGAATGTGCGCACCTGCGTGCTCGGTGCCTTGCGTCAGGTCTACACGCGCTTGGCCAAGCAATTCTGGTGGAAAAGCGCGCTGGCCGCGCTGGCCGCCGCCATCGCCACCTGGTTCTTTGCCGGACGCGGTGCCGCCGCCGTCGCCGGCCTGCTCGTCACGGGCGCCGGCTACTGGCTGTTCAACCGCAAGGTAAAAAGCGTGCTGAGCGAGGCGCTGGGCGGCGAGCAGCAAGCCGCACGCGCCATGGGCATCGCCGGCAAGGGCCGCCGCAACCAGCTGGCGCACGTGCTGATCCTCGCCCCGGCCAGCCTGGCCGTGCTGGCCGCCAGCTATGGCTTGCCCGTGCGCGTGCGCCCCGCTCAGCCACCGCAGCAGGCGGCCATGGCCTCGGCGCCCGTCGCGCCGCATGCACCGGCCGTCGTACCGCCGGACGCGAGCAGCGCCAAGGCCGTCAAGCTGTACGAAAATGGCGACAAGGTGCAGGCGCTGGCCATGCTGGAAAGCCTGGTCGGCAAGGGCGACGCGGGCGCGTATGGGCTATATGGCTGGATGCTGCTGATGGGCGAAGGCAAACCCGGCCCCGCCACCGCGCCAACGGCGCAGCAGCGCGAAGCGCGCCAGGTGGCCGCCAAGCCCCTGGTCGGCAAGGGCTTGCTGAAAAACGACAGCTATGCGCTGACGGCGAAGGGCGTGATGCTGGCCGAAGGCTGGCAAGAGCCGCGCAACATGGCGCGCGGACTCGACTTGCTGAAACAGGCCGCCAACAAGGGCAATGCGCAAGCCATGCACTTGCTGGGCCTGTACCACGTGCGCGGCTACCAGATCCCCGTCAACCACACGGAAGCGCGCAAATGGTTCACCCAGGCCGCCGACAAGGGCAGCGCGGGCGATATCTACAATCTTGGCCTGATGGATTGGGAAGGCGCTGGCTTGAAACGCCCCGACCGCGCCAGCGCCATGCAGCGCTGGAAGATCGCCGCCGCCATGGGCGAAGAGCGCGCCATCAAGGCCGTGGCCCAGGGACAGCCTTAGGCGGCGGCTGCCGCCAGCGCCTGCAAGGCCATCGGGTTTGGCGTCGGCTCGGCGACTTTTGTCAGCAGGTTGCGGTCCGTGTGGTGGAACGGCTCGTCCTTGCCGCGAATGAGCATGACCGTGTCTTCATCGTAGCCCCAGGTGCCGTCGGCGTGGATGTCGACCTTGATCCGGTATTCGACGGTGGTGAACGCGTGTTCGAGGAAGGGGTTCGAGCAGATGCCGTAGGCCGTCGAATCGCGCCTGGCCACCAGTTCGAAACTGGTGGCATCCGCCGTCGTCGTGCCGGACGCCATGGCGATCTGGCCGCGCGGGATGGCCAGGGTCTGGATCACGGCGCCCGTGGCCGGCTCCCACAGCCAGTAACCGACCTGTTCATGGTAGGTTTTGACCTGGTCCGGCTTGGTGATGTGGATGTAGTAGCGCAAGCCGTAGAACAGTTGCGGGCCATTGGTGACGGGGTCGATCGGCTGCAGTTCGATGCGCTCGACGAACGCCTGCTTGCGCGGACCGTCCGCTTTCGGCTTGACGTCCAGGCCGCGCGTGCCCGTCCAGATGCCGGCCATGCCGGTCAAGGGGCCCAGGTTGTTCAGGGTGTGCACGTCGGCAGACGGCTCGGTGTAGATATCTTCGGGAAAATCGCTCATGCGGAAGTCTTCAAAATGGGGCAACAGTGCTTGCCGCCATTGTAAGACCCACGCCGCTATCCGGGAAAGAGCGCGATGTGGCGCTCGATGAACAGCAAGGCGGCTGTCGCCAGCGCGGGGCGCTGCGCCTCGAACACAGTCGCGTCGCGCGCCTGCAGCAAATTAGCCGCCACCTCGGGCAGCAGCAAGTCATCGGCGATCAGCCCCGCCACCGCGTCGATATTGACGTACAGGGCGCTGTCGTAGCCTTCCCAGTCCACATAGGCCAGCCACTCGGCCAGCGTCACCACGCCAGCGACGGGCGGGGCCAGGGCCGCGATGCGCTCCAGGCGCAGCACGCTGTCGCTACGGATGCCTTCCTGCTGCAAGACGGCCAGCGCCACCTGCTGCAGCGCGTCTTCGGCGTCGTGCCGGTGCCGCTCCAGCAGGCGCTGCGTCAGGCCGGCGCTATCCATCGTCAGACCAGGGGATCGGTCGAACCGGTCAGGGTGAAGATTTCAAAGCCCGTTTCCGTCACGGCCAGCGAATGCTCGAACTGCGCCGACAGCGAGCGGTCTTTCGTCACCGTCGTCCATTTGTCGGGCAAGACCTTGACCTGGTAGCTGCCCACATTGAGCATCGGCTCGATGGTAAAAATCATGCCCGGTTCGAGCACGATGCCCGTGCCGGCGCGGCCATAGTGCAGCACTTGCGGCGTGTCGTGGAAGACCTGGCCCACGCCATGGCCGCAGAAGTCGCGCACGGAAGAAAAACCCTGCGCCCTGGCCACCGCTTCGATGGCTGCTCCCACGTCGCCCAGGGTGGCGCCCGGGCGCACCGTGTGGATGCCGGCCATCATGGCGTCATACGCCGTGTTGACGAGGCGGTTGGCCAGGATGGAGACGGCGCCCACCTTGAAGGTGCGGCTGGTGTCGCCGAACCAGCCCTGGAACTTCGGCGTCACGTCGATGTTCAGGATGTCGCCCACTTTCAGGATTTTCGTTTCCGACGGGATGCCGTGCGTGACCACGTGATTGACGGAGATGCAGCTGGCGTGCTTGTAGCCGTGGTAGTCGATGGTGCCGGGGATGGCGCCGGCGGCGCGCATGAATTCTTCGCACAGGGCGTCGAGTTTGGCCGTCGACACGCCGGGTTTGACGAAAGGCGCGATGTAGTCGAGCGTATCGGCGGCGATGCGGCCGGCCGCGCGCATGCCGATGAAACCTTCTTCGTCGTGCAGGGGGATTTTCTTGCCGTGTTCAAGCTGGGTGGAATAGCGCATGGATGTCTTCTTGGTTAATGTGATGTGGCATGTAAGGCCCAGCCGCGCACGGCGTCGTGCGAGGCGCGCAGCATGGCGTCGACACTGGCCGGTATCGGTCGCTCCTGGGTCAGGTAAGGCTTGACGACGGCCACCGGTGCGTCGATCAGCACGAATTTGAGCAGCATGTGATCGAGGTCCAGTTCCGTGGTGGCGGGCATGGCTTCGGCGCAGCGCACAAAACAGGCATCGAGCGCCGCCTGCTCTTCTTCGACGGCGGCCAGCAATTGCTCGCTGAGGCCACTGCTGAAATCGGGGCTGTCCGCGCATTGCAGCAGGAAGCGCGCATACACGGGCTTGCGCCGGCACCAGTCCAGCAAGCCGTGCACGCCGGCCCAGGTATCGCCACCGAGCCAGCGGCTGGCCACTTCCTCGCGGAAGTCGCTTTTCACGCGCAGCCAGGCGCGCGCCAGGATGGCGTTGCGCGAGTCGAAGCGGTGATACACGGAACCGATGGGCGCACCAGCCTTGACGGCGATGGCGGCCATCGACACGGCGCCCACGCCGCACTGGGCAGCGACGGCAATCGCGCTGTCGATGAAGTTGTTTTCGTTGAATTTGGCGAGTCTGACCATTCAAATAGAATACAGATTCTATTTGAATTCGTCAAGCGGCCCAGAAAGGCAAGAAACGCGTTCAACGCGAGATGCCCCGCTGCCTTACAATGGTATGCACGAACCGCTACAAGGAGAATCCGCTTGCTTACGCCCCCCTTCATCGCCTCCTCCCGCTTCGACGATCCACGCCTGGCGTTGGAACAAGTGCAAGCCATTTACCGCAGCAGCATCGAACACCTGCGCGATGCGCTGCAGCGCTTTGTCGCCGGCGAAGACATGCACGAGCGCGTACGCGCCTGCTACCCCTTCGTGCGCATCCAGACTGACACCGTGGCGCGCGCCGACTCGCCGCTGGCCTACGGCTTTGTCGCCGGTCCCGGCGTATTTGAAACCACCCTGACGCGCCCCGACCTGTTCGGCGACTATTACCTCGACCAGTTCACCCTGCTGCTGAAAAACCATAACAGCGGCCAGAATGTCCACCTGGAAGTGGGCGTGAGCGCCCAGCCCATCCCCGTGCATTTTTCGTTCGCCGAGCATGACCATATCGAAGGCAATATGGATGCGGGCCGCCGCCTGGCCATGCGCGATCTGTTCGACCTGCCCGACCTGTCGGCCATGGACGATGGCATCGCCAACGGCACGCACGAACCGGCGCATGGCGAAGCGCAGCCGCTGGCCCTGTTCACGGGGCCGCGCGTCGATTACTCGCTGCAGCGCCTGCGCCACTACAGCGGCACCTCGCCGCAGCATTTCCAGAACTTCGTCCTGTTTACCAATTACCAGTTCTACATCGACGAATTCATCCGCCTGGGGCACGCCATGATGGAGCGCGCGCCCGATGCGCAAGCACCGTCGGACGACGACGGCTACATCGCCTTTGTCGAACCGGGCAACGTGGTCACGCGCCGCGTGGGACAGACCGTGGAAAGCGACGATGCGCTGGGCGCCGCGCCGCCGCGCCTGCCGCAGATGCCCGCCTACCACCTGCTGCGCGCCGATGGCAGCGGCATCACCATGGTCAATATCGGCGTGGGACCGGCCAATGCCAAGACCATCACCGACCATATCGCCGTGCTGCGCCCGCACGCCTGGCTGATGCTCGGCCATTGCGCCGGCTTGCGCACCACGCAAAGCCTGGGCGACTACGTGCTGGCGCATGCGTATGTGCGCGAAGACCATGTGCTCGACGAAGACTTGCCGCTGTGGGTGCCGATCCCGCCGCTGGCGGAAATCCAGCAGGCGCTGCAAACGGCGGTGGCGGAAATCACCCAGCTGACGGGGCATGATTTAAAACACATCATGCGCACGGGGACGGTGGCCAGCACGGACAACCGCAACTGGGAACTGCTGCCGCAGCGCACGCCGGAGCGCCGTTTCAGCCAGAGCCGCGCCATCGCGCTGGACATGGAAAGCGCGACGATCGCCGCCAACGGTTTCCGCTTCCGCGTGCCGTACGGCACCCTGCTGTGCGTCAGCGACAAGCCGCTGCACGGCGAAATCAAGCTGCCCGGCATGGCCAACCACTTCTACCGCGAGCGGGTCGACCAGCATTTGCGCATCGGCATCCGCGCCGTGGAACTGCTGCGCCGCCAGGGCGTGGACCGGCTGCACAGCCGCAAATTGCGCAGCTTTGCGGAAGTGGCGTTTCAGTAAGCGTGCATCAAGGGAAAAAGCGGGGATCGTAGCTCCACCGCCGGACGGTGCTGGCGGTGACCGCTGCGGCATCGGCATGGCGGGGGTTGAGCAAGACATTGTATTCGTCGGGCACGATCACGGAAGGCACCAGCAGCAAGGCGGATTTTCCCGCTGCAATCCAGCCATCGCCAGCCCGCTTGCCCGACAAGCCGGCCGGTATGGCGTCCCAGCCACCAGGAAAGGGATCGAGTTCCTGGCGCGCGTTCCACACGCCATCGGGAATGGCGATACGCACCAGGTAACGGTTGAACGGCAGGCCGCCGCCCCGCAGGTAATGGACGGTTTCCAGGGTGGCCAGGGCGATACTCGTTGAGCAATACACGACGGGCGCGCCCTTGCTGTTCCAGCGGCCGCCCGTGATCCTCGCGCCGGTGCCGCTCAGGTCACTGGCGGGATAGGCTGGCGTCTCGACGGCAATACGCCAGAGCACGTTCATGCATAGGCTCCGCTCTGCGTCATGGACAGCAATTCCGCCACCAGTTTTTGCCCCTCGAAGGTATCCATGTAGCTGGCCGGCGTCGCTCCCGCCAGCGCAGGCAGCGGCTTGCTCAGCCAATCGGAGACCCAGCGCGCAGCGTCAAAGCCGGCGGGATCGCCCGATTGTTCGACCATCGCCTGCACCATGCCGATCAGGGTTTCAACACCCAGTACGCGCTCCGATTCATCCTTCGACAGCAAGCTGGCGTCTTTTTCCTTGCGGCTGATGGTGGCGCGCGACAACCCCAGGCTGGACAACAGGAATTCCTTGCTCATGCCCATGCGCGCGGACAAGCGACTGATCGTCGAAGCTGGAATGCCCCGCCGTATCAGCGCAATGCGCGCATCAGTATCAAAGCCGTACAGCGCCATGCCTTCGTACAGGGCCCTCGCTTGCTGAGCCGGAACGGGAGCATCAATGTGTCGTTGCATAATCATCTCCTTTAAGACGATAGTATAGCTCAAATGAGGCAACCCACAAGGAAAGCACAAGGTCAAAAAAAATGCCGCCCAGCGCAAGCTGAACGGCATGAGCGGCGGCACTGCACCGCATTCAGGGCGATTCCTACAGGAATCGATCCAAAATCTTGCGCGTCGTCTTGTCGATATTAAACATGTCGCGTATCAAAAAGTGAATGCCGTGGTTGTCGGCGATCAGCAGCGACGTGGCGCCGATGCGGCGGATGTCTTCCTCGCCCTTCAGCACGAATTGCGTCTCGCCCCGGTCCGTGTCGACATGCCAGGTGCACGGCGTGGCGAAGCTGGAAACGCTTTTCACGCGCGCGATCTCGGGCATGAATTCGCGCCCTTCCAGCTCTTCCTGCAGCAGGCTGCGCGCCGGCTCCGGCAAGGTGTCGAGGCGCTCGATCCACGCCACTTCCTTGCCATTGCCCAGCACCAGTGAAATGCCTTCGTCGGGCGACTGGATGGGGAAGGCGCGCACGGGCGCCACGCCTTCAAAAACCTGGCCGTCTTCGGCCGTCATGACCAGCTTGCCGAAGGTGTCGCGGCTTAATGTAAAAGTTGTACTGGCCATGCTTATTCCTTGTCATCCAGGGCGAGTTCGTTGTTGCGCGCCTGTGCTTCGTAGAGGCGGAAATAGGCGCCCTCTTTCGCCATCAGTTCATCGTGACTGCCCACTTCGACGACCTGGCCGCGATCCAGCACCACCAGGCGATCGGCCCGGTGCAGGGTCGACAGCCTGTGCGCAATGGCGATCGTCGTGCGGCCTTGCACCAGGTTGTCGAGCGCCTTCTGAATTTCTTTTTCCGTTTCCGAATCGACCGACGATGTCGCTTCATCCATGATCAGGATGCGCGGGTCGATCAGCAGGGCGCGGGCGATCGAGATGCGCTGGCGTTCGCCGCCGGACAAGCCCTGGCCACGCTCGCCCACCATCGAATCGTAGCCTTGCGGCAGGCGCAGGATGAATTCGTGGGCATGCGCGGCGCGCGCGGCGGCGATGATCTCCTGGCGCGTCGCGTGCGGCTTGCCGTAGGCGATATTTTCCGCGATGGTGCCGAAGAACAGGAACGGCTCCTGCAGCACCAGGCCGATATTGCGGCGGTAGTCGGACACGGCGAACGAGCGGATATCGACGCCATCGAGCAAAATCGCCCCTTCCGACACGTCATAGAAGCGGCAGATCAGGTTGACCAGCGTACTCTTGCCCGAACCGCTGTGGCCCACCAGGCCGATCATCTCGCCGGCCTTGATGTTCAGGGTGATGCCCCGATTGACGGCGCGGTTGCCATAGCGGAAACCGACTTCGCGCAGGTCGATGCGTCCTTCGATTTTGTCCAGCTTCACCGGTTGCGCCGGTTCCGGCACGCTCGACACGTGGTCGAGGATGTCGAAGATGCGCTTGGCGGCGGATGCCGATTTCTGCGTCACGGAAACGATGCGGCTCATCGAGTCGAGGCGGCCATAGAAACGCGTGCTGTAGGCGATGAAGGCGGTCAGCACGCCGACGGTGATTTCGCCGCGCGACAGCTGCCAGATGCCGAAGCACCAGATGACCAGCAAACCCATCTCCGTCAGGAACGAGACGGTGGGCGAGAACAGCGACCAGACCTTGTTCAACTTGTCGTTGACGGCCAGGTTGTGCGCGTTGGCGTCGCGGAAGCGTGCCGCTTCGCGTTTTTCCTGCGCAAACGCTTTGACTACACGAATGCCGGGGATGGTATCGGCCAGCACGTTGGTCACTTCGCTCCACACGCGGTCGATCTTTTCAAAGCCCGTGCGCAGGCGGTCGCGCACCAGGTGGATCATCCAGGCGATGAACGGCAAGGGCGCCAGGGTCATGATGGCCAGCCACGGGTTCATCGACCACAGAATGACGCCCGTCATGATGATCATCAGCACGTCGGAAGCGAAATCGAGCAAATGCAGCGAGAGGAAGACGCAGATGCGGTCGCTGCCGCTGCCGATGCGCGACATCAGGTCGCCCGTGCGCTTGCCGCCGAAAAATTCCAGCGACAGTTTCATCAGGTGTTCATACGTGGCCGAGCGCAAATCGGCGCCCATGCGTTCGGACACCAGGGCCAGCACATACGTCTTGCCCCAGCCCAGCAACCAGGCCAGCAGGGCCGAACCGAGCAAGCCGCTCATGTAGTACACCACCAGCCATGGGTCGATGTGCTTGCCGTTTTGATACGGGATCAGCACATTGTCCATCAGCGGCGCCGTCAGGTAGGGTGGAATCATGTGCGCGGCGGTGCTCAGCAGCATCAGCATGAAACCCAGCGCCAGCTGGCCACGGTAAGGGTGGGCGAAGCGCCATAGGCGGAACAGGGTCCAGGTGGACGGCGGCGTGTACAGCACCTTGGCGCAGATCGGGCACTCTTCCTGCTCCGGCTCCAGCGGCGCCTTGCAACTCGGACACACTTCCTGCTCCGCTTGCAGCACGGGCTGGCCCGTCAGGTGGCTGTCGAGGCGCTCGACGAACTGTTCCAGTACGCGGATCGCATGCAGGTTCTGCCCCAAAGTGAAGCGCCACGCCGCCAGGCGGCCGTGGTCATCGAACAGTTCCAGGTGGCCGACACCGGCGTGGTCGTGGTGCGTCAGGCGCAATCCAGGACGAAAAGACCAGCTTTTCCAGTCGCTATCGCCCGGTGAACGGGCCAGCAAACGCTTCTCGGTGACAACAATTATGCCTTTTGTGAAACGTAATCGCGCATCGAGGTCAACCTCAACGCTACTTAAAACGTTCTCCCCTGGAGAAAGGTTGCTCTCCACCTCCGCCAGCCAGGCTTCTGCTACCGGCGCCGGCAGCGAGGTGAGGGGAATAGTTGTTGCAGGAACACTCGTTTCAGTTGTCATCGTAAAGCATACTCCGGCTCGAGGCCAAGCCCTTCAGGGCGGGATTTGGGGGATGGGGCAGACGCCCGATCAATGTTTGTGTACTGCGCGATGGCGAGGTAGATGCACCAGTGGCAATTTCCTGTATTGTATCGAATGGATGCCTGCCGGTAAGGAATGATGGCAAAACGGCGCAAAAAAATGAGCGGCCATCGACCAGCGGCAAGTATACAACAGCGCGCTGTTGCGCAAATGCTCCAGCTTGGCCCGGAGTCGGTATCTTTATAACAAGTACAGCAACAATTAGTAACAATTAGAATGACAACAGCAGCAGAATACGAGAAGCAAACGCGACAAGGGACCGCTAAAAGTGGCACACTGCGCATACCCGGGATAAAGAACCAAGCACGAGCCTGAAAAGACTCTGTAGAGCCACCATAAAGTATCTGGCGCCCAGACGCCTGGCTTGTTATCAAGAAACCACTTACATGATCAAGAAGAAGAACATCGAATTTGCCCGCGTCACCCACTTGCGCGGCCCCAACATCTGGACGTATCGCCCAGTGATTGAAGCCTGGGTCGACATCGGCGAACTGGAAGACTATCCATCCAATACCCTGCCCGGCCTGTACGAGCGTCTGGTGGCGTGGCTGCCCGGCATGATCGAACACCGCTGCGGCGTGGGCGAACGGGGCGGCTTTTTCGAGCGCCTGCGCGAAGGCACCTGGTCGGCGCACATCCTCGAACACGTGGTGCTGGAATTGCAAAACCTGGCAGGCATGCGCACGGGCTTCGGCCAGACGCGCTCGACCAGCCAGCGCGGCGTCTACAAGATGGCTTTCCGCACGCGTGAAGAGCACGTGGGCCGCGCCGCCCTGGCCGCCGCGCGCGAACTGCTGATGGCCGCCATCAACGATGAAGCCTACGACCTGGAAGCGGCCCTGGCGCCCCTGCGCGACATGGTCGATGCGCGCTGCCTGGGCCCGAGCACGGCCAGCATCGTCGATGCGGCCACCGAGCGCGGCATCCCTTCGCTGCGCCTGAACGACGGCAACCTGGTGCAACTGGGCCATGGCGCCGCGCAGCGCCGCATCTGGACGGCCGAAACGGACCGCACCAGCGCGATTGCCGAAGGCATCGCCAGCGACAAGGATCTCACCAAATTCCTGCTCAAATCATGCGGCGTGCGCGTCCCTGAAGGCAGCCTGGTGCGCAGCGCCGAAGCGGCCTGGGAAGAAGCGCAAGACATCGGCGTGCCTGTCGTGGTGAAACCGTATGACGGCAACCATGGCCGCGGCGTGTCGCTGAACCTGATGACGGAAAGCGACGTCAAGGCCGCCTATGAGCTGGCCGCGCGCAAGGGCGACAGCTCGGCCGTGCTGGTGGAAAGCTTCATCACGGGCGACGAACACCGTCTGCTCGTGGTCGGCAACAAGCTGATCGCGGCTGCCAAGGGCGAATCCTTGTGGGTCGACGGCGACGGCGTCTCCAGCGTGCTGGAACTGGTCAACACGCAGATCAATACCGACCCGCGCCGCGGCGAAGGCGAAGATTTTCCATTGGGCACCGTCAAGCCGCACGAATCGGGCGAAATCGTGCTGGAACTGCAGCGCCAGGGCATGACCGCCCTGTCCGTGCCGCAGGCGGGCCAAAAAGTGCTGATCCAGCCGAACGGCAACGTGGCCATCGACGTCACGGACGACGTGCATCCGTCCGTCGTGCATGCGGCCCTGCTCGCCGCGCGCGTCGTCGGCCTCGATATCGCCGGCATCGACCTGGTCACCACCGACATCACGCGTCCTTTGGCAGAGCAGCGCGGCGCCATCATCGAAGTCAATGCCAGCCCCGGCCTGCTGGCGCACATCAAGCCGGGCGTGGGCCAGAGCCGCCCTGTCGGCGCGGCCATCGTCGACCACCTGTTCGCGCCCGAGGAAACGGGCCGCATTCCGCTGATCGGCGTGACGGGCACGCGCGGCGCCAGCCTGATCGTGCGCATGCTGTGCAAACTGCTCAATCTGTCGGGCCTGCACACGGGCGCCGTCTGCAGCGAAGGCATGTACCTGGACCAGCGTCGTGTCGTCAGCAGCGATTGCGTGAACTGGGACGCGGGCCAGCGCCTGCTGCTCAACCGCACCGTGCAGACGGCCCTGTTCGAGAGCAATCCGCGCATGATCCTGGCCGAAGGCCTGGCCTATGACAAGTGCCAGATCGGCATCGTCACCGACATGGGCAGTCTCGATAGCGTCAAGGATTTCGACGTGCTCGACGATGCTGGCCTGTACAAGGCCGTGCGCAGCCAGGTCGACGTGGTGGTGCCGACGGGCGTGGCCGTGCTGAACGCCGCCAACGCCCACGTGCTGGAGCTGGCCGAACTGTGCGATGGCACGGTGACCCTGTATGCGCAGGATGGCAGCTTGCCGGCCATCGCGGCGCAACTGGCCGCCGGCCAGCGCGCCGTGTTCGTGCGCGGCAACCATATCGTGCTGGCCGAAGGCGGCATCGAAACGGTCTTGCTGTGCCTGGATCTGCTGAAGCCGGCCACGGCCGGCAACGTCGACAGCGTGCTGGCCGTCGCGGCCGCCGCCTGGGCCATGCACCTGCCTGTCGATCTGATCTGCGCGGGTTTGCGCACGTTTGACGCCGCACCCGGCTGCATCGGGAATTGATCGGCAACAGGCAAAGCAGCACTCAAGCCCGGCCAGGACGGCCGGGCCCACAAGAACACAACAGGATTACGGTTTAATTATGGAAGTATCTCGCGTACGGGCCTTGCGGGGCCCTAATCTCTGGAGCCACGACACCGCCGTGGAAGCCATTGTTTCCTGCACCACGCAGGAACTCGACATCGCCCAGTTGCCCGGCTTCGAAGCCCGCCTGCGCGCGCGCTTTCCGCAACTGAGCCCGCTGCAACCGCTGGGCAATTACAACGCCGCGCCGATGGCGCAGGTGCTGGAACTGGCGGCGCTGGGCCTGCAGGCGCAAGCCGGCTGCCCCGTCACCTTCAGCCGCACCACGCCGACCCTGGAAACGGGCATCTTCCAGGTCGTCGTCGAATACTCGGAAGAAGCCGTCGGCCGCCTGGCCCTGGAACTGGCGCAGCAGCTGTGCCGCGCCGCGCTCGACGATGCGCCATTCGACCTGGCCGGCGCCCTGCACCAGTTGCAGGAACTCGATGAAGATGTGCGCCTCGGTCCTTCGACGGGCGCCATCGTCAACGCCGCCGTGGCGCGCAACATCCCGTTCCGCCGCCTGACCGAAGGCAGCCTGGTGACGTTCGGCTGGGGCAGCAAGCAACGCAAGATCCAGGCCGCCGAAATGGACGGCACCAGCGCCATTGCCGAAGCCATCGCGCAAGACAAGGAACTGACCAAGAAGCTGCTCGATTCGGCCGGCGTGCCAGTGCCGCACGGCCGTGTCGCCATCGATGCGGACGATGCCTGGGCCGCCGCCTGCGAGATCGGCCTGCCCGTCGTCGTGAAACCAAAGGATGGCAACCAGGGCAAGGGCGTCACCGTCAATGTCACCACGCGCGAACAGCTGACGGCCGCCTTCCTCGCGGCGCAGGAATTTCGCGACGATATCCTCGTCGAACGCTATCTGCCGGGCCACGATTTCCGCTTGCTCGTCATCGGCAACAAGATGGTGGCAGCGGCCCGCCGCGACCCGCCGCAAGTGGTGGGCGACGGCCAGCACACGGTGCGCGAACTGGTCGACCAGGTCAACCTGGACCCGCGCCGCGGCAGCGGCCACGCCACCTCGCTGACGAAAATCCGCTTCGACGACATCGCCCTGGCCAGCCTGGCCAAGCAAGGCTATGTGGCCGAATCCGTGCCGCCCGTCGGCCAGCGCGTAGTTTTACGCAATAACGCCAACCTGTCGACGGGCGGCTCGGCCACCGACGTCACCGTCGACGTGCACCCGGAAGTGGCGGCGCGCGCCGTCGCCGCCGCGCACATGGTGGGCCTGGACATCTGCGGCGTGGACGTGGTCTCCGAAAGCATTCTGAAACCGCTGGAAGAGCAGAACGCCGGCATCGTCGAAGTGAACGCCGCGCCGGGCCTGCGCATGCACCTGGCGCCGTCGTTCGGCAAGCCGCGCCCCGTGGGCGAAGCCATCATCGCCGCCATGTTCGCCGAGGGCGACGATGGCCGCATCCCCGTCGTCGCCGTGACCGGCACCAACGGCAAGACCACCACCGTGCGCCTGATCGCCCACCTGCTCACCACCTCGGGCCTGCGCACCGGCATGACCAACACCGATGGCGTGTATATCGAAGGGCGCCAGATCGACAGCGGCGACTGCAGCGGTCCGCGCAGCGCACGCAACGTGCTGCTGCACCCGGACGTGGACGCGGCCGTGTTCGAAACGGCACGCGGCGGCATGCTGCGCGAAGGCCTGGCCTTCGACCGTTGCCAGGTCGCCGTGGTGACCAACATCGGCGCCGGAGATCACCTGGGCCTGAACTACATCACCACCGTGGAAGACCTCGCGGTACTCAAAAGAGTGATCGTGCAGAACGTGGCCGACAGCGGCGTGGCCGTGCTGAACGCCACCGACCCTGCCGTGGCGCGCATGGCCAAGAATTGCAGCGGCACGGTGACCTTCTTCGCCGCCGACAAGACGCATCCCGTG
Organism: Janthinobacterium sp. 78; assembly: GCF_003096775.1. Classification (NCBI taxonomy): domain Bacteria; kingdom Pseudomonadati; phylum Pseudomonadota; class Betaproteobacteria; order Burkholderiales; family Oxalobacteraceae; genus Janthinobacterium; species Janthinobacterium sp. 78. Next base: position 4,967,016 of record NZ_QENT01000001.1, read on the forward strand.
ATGGCCACGCACCGCGCGCAAGGCAACCGCGTGGTGTACGTGGAAGATGGCAATCTGGTCGCCGCACAGGGCAAGGAACGCCACGAAATCGCCCTGTCGCAAGTGCCGATCACGCGCAATGGCGCCATCGGTTTCCAGGTCGACAACGTCATGGCCTCCTTGGCCGCCGCCTGGGCCGTGGGCCTGGACTGGAAAACCATCGCGCTGGGCCTGAAAACCTTCGCCAATGAAGCCGACAATGCGCCCGGCCGCTTCAATGTGTTCGACTACAAGGGCGCCACCTTGATCGCCGACTACGGCCACAATCCGGACGCCATCCTGGCGCTGGTGCAGGCCGTGGAAAGCATGCCGGCCAAGCGCCGTTCGGTGGTCATCAGCGGCGCCGGCGACCGCCGCGACGAAGACATCCGCCAGCAGACGGAAATCCTCGGCGCCGCCTTCGACGACGTGCTGCTGTACCAGGATCAATGCCAGCGCGGCCGCGCCGACGGCGAAGTCGTGGCGCTGCTGCGCCAGGGCTTGAACGGCGCCAAACGCACCAGCCATATCGATGAAATCAACGGCGAATTCGTCGCCATCGACAAGGCCCTGGCGCGTTTGAATGAAGGCGATCTGTGCCTGATCCTGATCGACCAGGTGGAAGAAGCGCTGGCGCACATCGCCAAGCGCGTCGCCGAAGCGTAAGCACCACATCACTGCACACGAGGGCGGCCTGCGGGCCGCCCTTTTTATTGGCGCGCGCCGCCTCCCTGTGCGCACCGGCATGGTGCAAAAGCCCCCTTGCAAGCTTGTAAATTCAGGCATGAAAATTGCTCATAAGAAAACATAAATGAGCTGACGAGAAGGTGGGGCACGCATGGTGGGCAGAATCTCGCGCATGATCGGGAAATTGACGGTGGGGCGCAAACTGGCGCTGATCTATTTGCTCGACCTGTCCGCCGTCATCTTCATTTCCGGCATCCTCATCAACGAAAAATACATCGCCATCGATTTCTCGCGCAAGGAGATGGCGGGCAACGACTACATCGCCGCCATCCGCGATGCGCTGCTGCCACTGACGCGCAGCACGGCGCACGCGGACGCGCAAGCGGCCGCCATCGAGCAGGCCGAGCGCCAGTTCGGCGCGGGCATGCGCAGCGCGCAATTGAGCGGGCAATTCGCCACCCTGCTGCGCCAGGCCGGCGGCACGCCAGCGGCGCATGACGGCCTGGCGCCCGCGCCCGCCTTTGTGGCCGGACGCGCACTGCTCACACGCGTGGGCAACCAGTCGAACCTGATCCTCGACCCGGACCTGGACAGCTATTACACCATGTCGCTGGTGATCCTGCGCTTTCCCGAGCTGCTGGAAGTGATCAACAGCACGCACGCCCTGGCCCTGCAACTGGCGACAGCCGAAGGCGCGCAGCGCCAGCGCCTGCAGACGCAGTTCCTGATCCTCGAAGGGCGCATGGACGCCACCATGGGCGGCATCGGCAGCGACTACACGGAGGCGTTCGCGGCCAGCACGCCGCTGCTGCGCCGGCACCTGGACGGTTCGCGCGCGGCCCTGCAGCAAGCCGTGGCGCAGTTTCGCGCCAGCACCCAGGCGCTGGCCGGCACGCCGGCCCATGCCGATGGCAACGCCGCACTGCTGCGGCACGATGCGGCGGCCGTCGCGGCCCTGCAGCGTGCCTGGCGTGCGGCGGAACACGAATTGCACCGCCTGATCCAGCTGCGCGTGGACGGCTTTTTCACGCGCATGTGGCTGCATCTGGGCACGGCCGTGCTACTGCTGCTGATGATACTGGGCCTGGTGTTTTTCGTCGCGCGGCAGATCGCCCTGCCGATCCGCCGCCTGGCGCGCGTGGCGCAGGAAGTGCGCGAAACGGGCGACCATAGCCTGCGCGCCATCTGGGACAGCGAAGACGAAACGGGGCGCCTGGTCAGCGCCTTCAATACCATGCTGCAGCAGCTCGACTTCCAGCGCATGGCGCAGCAAGACCTGGTGGCGCGCGCCAGCGCGGCCGATGCGCAGCGCCAGCTGGTCGACGCCATTCCCATCCCGCTGATGGTCACCTCGATCCCGCATCACCAGGTGCTGCACGCGAACCAGGCCGCGCACGCGTGGCAGGGCAGCCTGGAGCTGGACCCGTGGGTGGGCGGCATGAGTCCGCAGGCCCGTTCGCGCTTCTTCCAGCGCTTGAGCGACCTGGGCGCCGTCGATGAATTCGAGGTGTGCTGGAGCGGCGGCGGCACGCCCACCTGGGCCTTGATTTCCGCGCGCCTGATCGACTACCAGGGCCAGCGCGCCGTGCTGTCGACCTTCACGCCGATCAACAAGATGAAGCTGATGGAGTCGCGCCTGGAACTGTGGGCCAAGGTCTTCGAGGCATCGGCTGAAAGCCTGATCGTGATGGATGCCGACATGCGCATCATTACCGTCAACCAGGCCTTCCGCCGCCATTCGCTGTACGACATGGTGGAGCTGATCGGCAAGCGCCCGGCCTTCCTGCTGTCGCCGGACAACAGTCCCGAGCAGCTCGACAGCCTGCGCCAGACCCTGGCGCGGCGCGGCTACTGGCAGGGGGAAATTTCGGTGCAGCGCAAGTCGCTGGAAAGCTATCCCGCCTGGCTGGTGATGAACGCCGTGCGCGACCTCGATGGCGTCACCACGCATTTCATCGCCAGCTCGCTCGACATCAGCGAACGCAAGGCCAGCGAGCGGCAGATCGAGCACATGGCCCATCACGACGCACTGACGGGCCTGGCGAACCGCCACGTGTCGAAACTGCGCCTGGCGGCCGCCATCGCGCAGGCGCGCCGCAGCGGCGAAAAAGTCGGTGTGCTGTTCGTCGACCTGGACCGCTTCAAGCACGTCAACGACGCGCTGGGCCACCATGTGGGCGACGCGCTGCTGCAATCGGTCTCAAAGCGCCTGCTGCAGCTGGTGCGCGAAGGCGACACCGTCAGCCGCCTGGGCGGCGATGAATTCGTCATCATCCTCAACGGCATCGGTGACGCAGAGGCCATCGGCGCGCTGCTCGACACGCGATTGATACCGGCCATGCGCCAGCCGCACCAGGTGGAAGGCAGCGCGCTGTATGTTTCGTGCAGCGTGGGCGTGGCCATCTATCCGGACCACGGCGACGACATGGATACCCTGATGCGCCACGCCGATGCGGCCATGTACCAGGCCAAGAGCGGGGGGCGCGACCATGCGCGCATGTTCACGCCGCAGATGCAGGAGCAGCAGTTGCAGCAGCTGCACCTGGAAAGCGACCTGCGCCACGCCATCGAGCGGCAGGAACTGGTGCTGTACTACCAGCCGCGCATCGATGCGCAGAGCAGCCGCGTCAATGGCGTGGAAAGCCTGATCCGCTGGCAGCACCCGCAGCACGGCTTGATCGCGCCCGACAGCTTCATTCCCGCCGCCGAGGAATCGGGCCTGATCGTCTCCATCGGCGCATGGGTCATCCGCGAAGCGTGCCGCCAGCAACTGGCCTGGCGTGAGGCGGGCACGGGCGACATCGCCGTGTCGATCAACCTGTCGGCCATCCAGTTGAAAAGCGGCACCCTGGTGGCGACCTTGCGCGAGGTGCTGCGCGAGTTTCCCGTCACGCCGGGACAGATCGAATTCGAACTGACCGAATCGATCCTGATGGACAACGTGGACGACACCATCGCCACCCTGCACGCCATCAAGGCGCTGGGGTTTGCGCTGTCGATCGACGACTTCGGCACCGGCTATTCGAGCCTGAACTACCTGTGCCGCTTCCCGCTCGACAAGCTGAAAATCGACATGAGCTTCGTGCAGGACATCCACGGTTCGCCGCAAAACCTGGCCGTGACGAAAACCATCATCGGCCTGGGCCATACCCTGGGCTTGACGGTCACCGCCGAAGGTGTGGAAAGCGCAGCCGATGCCGACGTGCTGCGCCACGCCGGCTGCGATGAATTGCAAGGGTATTACTTTGCCCGCCCCATGCCGCAGGCGCACTTCATGGCCTGGCTGGCGCACAGCGACGCGCGCTGCGCCGCCTGACACCTCCGCTGCGGCACGCGCCGGATTCGACAACGCGCAGTGCGCCGCCAGGGCGCATGAATGCTGCAGGGATACCGGAATCGGTATTGACATCGCAAAAGAAGTCATTTGTGGGGCAAAGTCATCCCCCCTACCATGCTTCCTGAGCAAGTTCCAGCTCTGGCGGCGACTGCCGCGGCATTCTCAACATAACTACAATACAGGTGGAGACAAGATGAAGCAATGGATGGCAACGGGCACCCGCACGCCCAGGCAAAACACACGGTTGACCTTGAAGGCCACGGTGGCAGCGCTGGCCGGCGCGGGCCTGCTGAGCGGCGCTTCCGTCTGGGCGCAGCAGGCGCCCGCCGTGGAAACACCGGCGGTAGAAGTGGCAGAAGTGGCAGAAGCAGCGCCGGTGGCGGCGCCAGCCGACAGCGGCATCGCTGTCGTCGCCGTCACGGGCGTGCGCAGGGCGGCACAGAGCGCGCAGACGATCAAGAAGAACAACGACCAGGTGGTCGACTCCATCGTCGCCGATGAAATCGGCAAATTCCCCGACAAGAACGTGGCCGAAATCCTCGGCCGCGTGACGGGCGTGCAGGTGCGCCGCGAAGGCGGCGAGGCCGGTACCGTCGTCATCCGCGGCTTGCCCGGCGTGGTGACCTTGCTCAACGGCCGCGAAATGTTCACCTCCGTGGGCCGCAGCCTGTACCTGGCCGACATTCCGACGGCCATGCTGCAGCGCGTGGACGTGTATAAATCACAGGGCGCCGACATGGTCGAAGGCGGCACGGCCGGCGTAATCGACGTGCGCACCAACCGCCCGTTCGACTTCAAGGGCTTTACGGCGTCTGGCAACGTGCGCGCCGAACACCGCGACAAGTCCGGCTCGACGGACCCGAACGTCAGCGGCATGGTCTCGAACCGCTGGAAAACCCCATACGGCGAATTCGGCGCCCTGCTCGGCCTGTCCTACCAGCGCAGCAAATACTATGACGAGACGATCTGGAACGCCGAACCGGTGAAGCGCCCCGAAGCGGGCAATATCACCGGTCCCGATTCGGTCGGCATGATCCCGACCGTGGGCGACCGCAAGCGCTATGCGGCGAACGCCGCCTTCCAGTGGCGCCCGAACTCGCAGGTGGAAGTGTATGCGGAAGGCATGTCGACCCTGATCAAGCATGCGTTCGACAGCCAGTTCTTCGTCGGTTCGCTGCCGTGGGGCCAGAACCCGGACATCACGCTGATCCCCGGCACCACTCAGGCGGCCACGGTGGGCAAGATCGACGGCCCGTGGTCGCCGTTCACGCTCGGTTCGACCCAGGCGCGGCGCGACCGCTCGATCGGTTCGCAAGGCGCCATCGGCGCGCGCTGGGACATCACGCCGCAGCTGCGCGCCACCACGGAGCTGGCGCGCACGGTGAGCAACTTCGAGCGCGAATTTCCCATCCTCGACTTCCTCGCGCATCCGACCAGCATCATCGGCAGCACGAACGTCAACGGCGGCGCGCAGATCAGCTACCCCGGCTACAACATGCTGGACCCGAAGAACTACACGCTGCTCGGCTTCTACGATAACCACAGCCACGACGAAGGCAGCTCGACCGACTGGCGCGCCGACGTCACCTACGACATGGACAGCACGGGCTTCTTCCGCGAATTTTCGGGCGGCGTGCGCATGGCCAAGCGCAAGGCCGAGTCGATCCGCGAAAAAAATGGCCAGGGCGGCCTGACGTCGACCATGTACGCAGACGCGATTCCCGGCCTGGCCTGCACCTCGCACGAGAACACGGGCAACTTCGGCCTGCAAAGCTGGCTCACGCCATGCCGCGACTTCATGCTCAACAACACGGGCGTGCTGCGCCAGCTGTTTACGGGTAGCAGCGAACGCAGCCCGGACGATCCGATGAGCCACTACATGGACGTGGAAAAAACCAATGCCGTGTACGGCAAGGCGCGCATCGGCTTTGACCTGGCACAAGTGCCGGTCGATGGCACCTTGGGCGTGCGCGTGGTGCAGACCAAGCAGGACTTGCAAGGCAATTCCTCGCAAAACGGCATCATCACGCCCGTGCGCGTGAAAACGTCGGACACGGACGTGCTGCCCAGCCTGACCCTGAAAGCCATGCTGCGCCAGGACCTGATCGCCCGCCTGACGGCCGGCAAGGCCGTACAGCGCCCGAACTTCGCCGACTTCAACCCGGGCGTGACCCTGGGCCAGAGCCTGGAAATGGTGCGCCCGACGGGTAGCGGCGGCAATCCCGACCTGAAACCCGTGGAAGGCAAGAACCTCGACGTGGCGCTGGAATGGTATTTCGCGCAGACGGGCTCCGTCACGGCCACCGTGTTCCGCCACAACTTCAAGAATTACATCCTGTCCGGCTCGGCCAAGGAAACGTATGGCGGCATCGTGTACGACATCACGCGCCCGCGCAACACGTCGAAGGGCCACCTGCAAGGCCTGGAAATGGCCTACCAGCAGTTCTACGACAAGCTGCCCGGCTGGATGAGCGGCCTGGGCCTGCAAGCGAACGCCACCTACATGACGGGCGAACTGGCAGAACTCGATGGCAGCGTACATCCGTTCACGGGCATGTCGAAATGGTCGGCCAACATCGTCGGCCTGTACGAACAGGGACCATGGTCGGCGCGCCTGGCCTACAGCTGGCGCGACAAATATGTGGACGACTACAACTACCGCGGCAAGGGCATCCACATGACCGTGGCGCCCACCAAGACCCTGGACGCGTCGGTGTCGTACAAGCTCAACCCGCACACCACGCTGACGCTGGACGCCAACAACCTGCTCGACTCGACCTACCGCGACTACCACGACACGCCGGACTATGTGCGCGATGTGCGGCGCTATGACAAGGTTGTCGGCTTGTCCCTCCGCTGGAGCTACTAGTGGACACCTGACCAAACCGGCTGCGCGGCGCGCTTTGCGGCCGGCGATGCTCACGGCACTAAAGTGCCGCTGCGCTTCTCGGCCACAAATCACTGCCGCTCGCGATGGTTTTGTCAGGCGTCGAAACGTCGTTGAAATTCATAATTTTTTTTCTTCCTTGCGAGGGTTTTCAGCGCCAGCCGGCAACGGTTGGCGTTTTTTTTGCATTGAGGAATCTATCCGACATTGGAATTGATCTGGCGCAAGGTACCGCCACCGGGGCGCTTTTATGCTGGCAGCTTGACTAGCGAACCCGGCGGGGACAGCATGCGCGATGCACGGCACGTCGATGCACAGTTATTTCAACCCGACATCCCGGTGCGGCTCGACATGCGCACGGCGGCGCTGGTCGAACATGCGCTGGCCTTGCAGGAAATGGCCGGCACGGGCGCCGCCGCCCTGTTCCTGCATTGCCACGACGTGCCGCTGCCCACCGCCTTGCGCGTGCTGACGACGGGTCCGCGCCGCAAAGCCGCCGGGCCGCACCTGTTTGCCCGCCTGCGTCCGCGCACGGCCGCGCTGGCGCAAGGCTTGCCGCTACCGGCGCGCTGACGAATCCTGTACCATCGCCGCAACCTATCCAATGAGGCACGGCGATGCAGGCAGCGACACCCCACGATTCCTATGCGGCACTGATGGACCTGATCAAGGCGCGCCATGCGGAGCTGAGCCCGCAATTCCAGGCCGGCGCCCGCTACCTGGCCGACCATCCGGACGACGTGGCCGTGTCCTCGATGCGCAGCATCGCAGCGCGCGCCCAGGTGCAGTCGGCCGCCCTGGTGCGCCTGGCGCAGCAACTGGGCTTTGCCGGCTGGCCGGAACTCAAAGCCATCTTCGTCGAGCGCCTGCGCGCGGGACCGGCCGGGTATGCTGAAAAAGCCAACGCGCTGGCTGGCAAGGAAGGCAATCTGGTCACCGAAATGTTCACGGTGCAGCAGCGCAACCTGGCCGCCACGGAAAGCGCCAACCACGCCGCCCTGGACGCGGCCGCCAGCCTGCTGCAGGCGGCGCCCCGCGTGCACGTGGCGGGCTTTCGCGCCGCCCACCCGATCGCCTACACCCTGCACTACCTGTACCGGCTGCTGCGCCCCAGCGTGCAGTTGCTGAGCGGCCAGGGCGGCACGCTGGAGATGGATTTGCGCGCCCTGCAGGCGAACGAAGCCGTCGTCGTCGTCAGCTTCGCGCCGTATTCGAGCGAAGCGCTGCTGGTGACGCAGGCGGCGCGCCAGGCCGGCTGCCTGGTGGTCGCCATCAGCGACAGCGCCATGTCGCCGCTGGCCCTGCAGGCCGACGCCAGCATCGTCATCGCCGTCGACAGCCCCTCGTTCTTCCCCTCCATCGTGGCCGGCGTCGCGGCCGTGGAAAGCCTGGTGGAATTGCTGGTGGCGCGCGCGGGGCCGGATGCCGTGCACGCCATCGGCGCGGCGGAAAAGCAATTACGGGCGCTGGGCGCGTACGCAAAAACATCATATGATGTAAATTAAAAACAAATACATCAAACGTTGCATTACAGGGCGGCGCATCCTATACTCGACCATCTCCCTTGCCGACAAGAAAGCGATGCCATGAGCCATGTCTTCCACCGCAGCCTGACCGCCACTTACCCTGTCGCCACGGGCGGCGATGGCCCTTACCTGATCGATGCAAACGGTAAACGCTACCTGGACGCCTGCGGCGGCGCAGCCGTCTCGTGCCTCGGCCATGCGGATGCGGCCGTCATCGCCGCCGTGCAGCAACAGATTGCCAGCATGGCGTATGCGCACAGCTCCTTCTTTACCAGCGAGCCGATGGAGCAGCTGGCCGATTTCCTCGTCGCCCGGGCACCTGCCGGCATCGACAGCGTGTATTTCGTCTCGGGTGGCTCGGAAGCGGTGGAAAGCGCGTTGAAAATGGCGCGCCAGTATTTCGTCGAGCGGGGCCAGCCGCAGCGCCGCCACGTTATCGCGCGCCGCCAGAGCTACCACGGCAACACCCTGGGCGCCCTGGCCACGGGCGGCAATGCCTGGCGCCGCCAGCAGTTCGAGCCATTGCTGATTGGCGTGACGCATGTGTCGCCCTGCTACGCCTGGCGCGACCAGCAAGCGCATGAAACGGATGGCGACTACGTGGCGCGCCTGGGCCAGGAGCTGGAAGACAATATCGCCGCACTGGGCGCGGACAACGTCATGGCCTTCATCGCCGAACCCGTCGTCGGCGCCACGGCTGGCGCCCTGCCCGCTGTCGCCGGCTATTTTGCGCGCATGCGCGCCATCTGCCAGCGCCATGGCATCCTGTTGATCCTCGACGAAGTCATGTGCGGCATGGGCCGCACGGGCAGCCTGTTCGCCTGCGAGCAGGAAGCCATCACCGCCGACCTGATCTGCATCGCCAAGGGCCTGGGCGCCGGCTACCAGCCCATCGGCGCCGTGATGGTGTCCCAGGACATCCGCGAGACCATCCGCGCCGGCACGGGCTTCTTCCAGCATGGCCACACGTATGTCGGCCACGCCACGGCCTGCGCCGCCGCCCTGGCCGTGCAGCGGCAGATCGAGGAACGCGATTTATTGGCCAATGTGCGCGCCATGGGCGGCTTGCTCAAGGAGCGCCTGCAGCAACGTTTCGATGGCCATGCGCACGTGGGCGACATCCGCGGACGCGGCCTGTTCCTGGGCCTGGAACTGGTGCAGGAGCGCGCCAGCAAGCGGCCGTTCGACCCGGCCCGCCGCCTGCACGCGCGCATCAAGGCGCACGCCATGCAGGGCGGGCTGATGTGCTACCCCATGGGCGGCACCATCGACGGCCTGCGCGGCGACCACATCCTGCTGGCGCCGCCCTACATCATCGACGCCAGCCACGTCGATGAGCTCGTCGACAAGCTGGGCACGGCCATCGACGCCAGCGTCGTCTAACCGCGCCCGCTGTTGCCCACGGTGGACATCAGGCTGGCGCCGCAGCTGGTCTTGTGACCATCAAAGGCCACGGGCACGCCATCGATCAGCACCCGCGGATCGCCCTCGGCGATCACGCAGCGCACGTGACCCTTGATCGGACACACGCAAGGGTCGCCCTTGCGCGCCACGGCCACGCCCAGCACCGTACTGTTCGGCGCCGCCCCCACCACCTTGCCGCCATGGCTGGTGGGGTCGTTCAAACGGATCACGCCACGCATGCTCTTCTCCTTGAATAGGTAAAACGCCTCATTGCGAAAACCCCTGGTAATACTCGCGCGCATCGTGGCGCAAGCCCCACCAGGGCAGATACGCATGGTTGCCGCTGCGCGCGCGGAACCATGGCTTGCCGGGCTGGATCGGCCGCACCACGGCGGGCGGCGCCACCACCAGCGCCACGGGGGCGGACAGGTCGCTGGTGCCGGCCACCAGCACGGGTTTACCGAAATGGTGCGCGTGAGCGATGCCCAGCGCCACGTTCGTCAGGGCGGTACCCGCGCCCGTCTCGCCCAGCACGGCGGTCAAATTGAAGCTTTGTTTGAGGAAATCGAATTCCGGCAATTGCACGGTGAGCGTCTGCGCCAGCGCGCCGAGCCGTGCGGACGAATCCTGGTGCGTATTGCCGGCGTCGTGGATCAGATAGCCGATCTCGCTATCGCGCCTGTTCGCCTTCGCTGCCGCGTCCTCGATGGCCGCCGTCCACGCCTGCACCAGGCGCGGCGGTTCGCCCTTTTTGACTTCAAAATCCGCCGCCTGTTTGGTACTCGGATACCCTAGCCACGCCAGCGGCGCCCGCTCCGTCTTGTAGTCGGGGCCGGCCAGCACCAGCAGCACCAGGTTTTCGTTGATCTGCCGATCCAGGGGACGGCTGGGCGCATCCCAGTTCATGGCCCAGACGGTTTCCTTGGGATGGCTTTGCAGGTAGTCGAGCGCGGCGGAAAGTGAAGTAAAACCGGCGTTGGGGCCGCCCATGGTGACGCGGACGTCAGGTGGGGTGGAGCGGGTCCAGAGGGTGGGGAAATTGGGATTACCGATATCAAAGATATCACGAATATACTCGCGCACAAAATCCGTCGCATCCGCAAGATCCAGCTTTCCTTCAGGAATCGCATACTCAACATGGATGCCGGCCAACTCACGCCAACGCGACCTGTCCTTTGCTGAGTGGACATTGTAGAAATACTCAGGATCTGAAAAATACGGGCTACGAAATAAATTCATAACTTCACGAATGTACTTCCGATGATAACCACGAAACGTTTCCTGACCTTCATTTCCAGCGACAACAGGTGAAACAGCCTGCAAACTAGAATACTTGATAGGGTTTTCCTTGACCATATCGTCGGCAGGATTTGGTTGCACCAGTCCCATAGTCCACAGCAATTGCCATTGCGTGGGGTAATCCCGCCGTTGCAAAGGGTTCAGCCATTGCACGGCGACCACTTGTGCCATGTACGGTCGCTTGACCGTGTCAGGTGAGGCGGTAACGGCATTTTCCGGCGTAGTAGGCGATGAACGAAGACGCGCGCAGGCCGTCAGAAAAATTAGCGCCAAAAACACAAGCAATGCATACAAAAAAAATGATTTCAACATGCGAGACTCTCCATGGTGGAAACAAATTGTGAGTAACATTCTTAATAAGGGGAATCAATCGACATGGAATTACCCATGCGCCATTTCACCCGACGTCGGCCTCGCGTCCAGTGGCGGATTTTCACGCTGATCGATGATTAATGTCGGCATGCCAGCCTCGCATCCGGACTGTTTTACCCAAGCAGAAATAGTTTTCCGATGGAGCTCTCCTTTATTAAAATATTCCAGGAATTCGATGGCAGAATTATCGTCACCCACCCACTTCAACAACCTCCAATCAGCCGCCACCCTCAACTTGCGCAGCTGGTCCGGCTTGATGCGGCACACGCCCACCGCCACGTCGTACGCGAGCGCCCGCTCTGCGTGCATGGGGTTGGTCAGGATGGTGGAATGGTCGGTGGCGTAGGCGCCCGCCTGGAGGGACATCATTTCCTCTATCCGCGTGCTGCGCCATGCTTGGTATTCGGCGTCGGGCGTGGCGTTGGGCATTTCCTGCTGCACTTTTTGGCCTGCGGGACTTTTCCCTTCCCGTACGGCTTGCGCGCGTATCACCGCGCGCTGCTCGAATCGCAGGCGCGCCTCGTCATCGGCCGTGCCCCTGGCGCTGTCCATGCGTTTGGCTTCGCTTTTCGCCGCCTGCCCCTGCAGGCCGCCGGGCGGAATCTCATGATCGGCAAGGTAATCGTCGCCGGCAGCGCGCTGCTTGCCCGCCTGGCGCGATTCGCCGGGAGGCGCGTAGCCTTCATCGAATTCCTCCCTTGTCTGGCCAAAGCGCAAGGACTGCGGCTTGAAGGGCGGCAGCAGGTCGGGTGCGTTCAGTTCGATTTTCCAGTCTTTGTGGGGCGAGGCATTGCAAGGGCTGCGGGCCAGGCCCGTTAACACGATAAACAAGGGCGCAAACCCAACCGTCAGGATGGTGGAAAAGGCGCCCTCGCTGGCCTCGACGCCCTGCTTGATGGAATACGACGCATATTTCTGCGCCGGAAACCAGAAGTCCTTGCCTCCCGGCGTGGGTTTGCGCCAGTGATCGCTCCAGTAGTGATAGCTGCCCTGCTTGCCCACCTCAAACCCCTGGGCAAACACGTGCTGCACGCACACGCCTGCGGCCTCGGTGGCAGCCAGTTCGCCGCCGTCCTTGCTATCCTTGGCCAGCGAACCCGACAGGCCGCGCCAGCCGATGCCCTCGATGGCCACGGACGACACCACCATGTCGTGCGGATTGCAATAGATGGTCACCCTGCCATACGATGATTTCTTGCCGCCCCGGGCGGCGCCGGCAATCCCGTATTGTTCACGATCTTTGGCGGCGGAAAAACCGTGCTGCAGGTTGGCCATGCAGCGGTCGATTTCCTCGTCTGTCTGCGCCTCGCCCAGGCTGGCGCGCTGGCTGATGAGGACAAAGAAGTTTTTCAAGGTGGCGATGCGCGCCTGCACCGTCAGCCTGCCCGTGCTGCCGTCCGCCGCACGCAGATTGCTGGCCACCCAGTTCTCGGCGCTATTGCTTTTCGCCAGGCTGTAGGGCGAATTACAAATCACATAGTTGTCGGCCACGCAGGGAACGCCATCGGTGTTGGGCAGGCGGGCGCCGAGAAAAGCGGCCGCCATCGCCACCATCGTGCCCTGGCTATGGCACACGATGGTGACGGGCACGTCGGCCTGCTGCTGGCGGATGGCTTCAACCAGCCTGGCCAGGCGGTAGGCGGCCAGCACGAAATACGCTCGCGGCGGGCAGCTGTACACTTGCCGTTCCGGGAAGGGATTCATGTGCTGTATCGTGTTCCACAAGAATAGACCCTCGCTCAGCCCATCCTTCCACAAGTCGGCCAGCGCACTGCAGCCATTGGCAAACGGCCCGCCGCCCCAGTAGTCTTCTTCATTCAGGTAGATGCCCTTGCCGTATTTCTGCAGTTCCTCGCCCGAAGCCTTGTAGCCCCAGCGAAAGCGGATCACGGGAGAAAAAGTGCCCGCATCGCGGATCAAGGTATCGGCCGACATTTCCGGGTTGAGAAAGCCTTCGGCCGTGATCTCGGCGCCATAATTGACAGCCTTCAGTTCGCCGCCTTCCACGCCGTGATGCATGATGTGCTCGCAGTTGCGCTTGAGGCGCTCGTTCAGGCCCTTGCACAGTCCCTCTTCGGCTGCCGCGTACCACTCGCCATCGGAATTGACGCCGTGCACGAAGATCACGATGCCGGGCAGCGGCAGTTGCTGCAGCGTGTCCCGGTCGCTGCTCTGAAAATTGGCGTTGCAGGAAAACTGGCCGAGGATGTCGATTGTGGGGTCGTCGCACAGCGGTGGATGGGGGTCGAACAGCATGGTGTGCTCTCCAGTGACGGGGGTTCAGGAACGGCGGCGGAAGAAAAATCCCTTCAGCCGCTGCAGGTGATCGGTCGCCACCTTCGGCCCGCGCCCGTCGGCGCCGCTGACGCCCGTCAAGGGACTGTCGCCTTCGCGCTCGATGTGCACTTCCACGCCTTCGACGGGCAAGCCATCGGTGGGACGCAGCAAGCGCGGCACGCGGCCCAGTTCGCCCTCGCCGAAGGTGGGCAGCTCGCCTTTCATGCTGGCCGGGCCGTTCCAGTGGTGGCCATCGGTCTTCACCGTCAGCGCGCCGGGTCCGCCCAGTTCCACCGCGCCGCCCGACAGTTTCAGGTAGGCGCCGCCCGCCGTCATGAAGGTGATTTCGTCCTGCGCCACGCCGACCAGCCGCGTGCCGGCTGTCAGGCGGATTTCCTTGGCGGCGTCCGCCTGCAGAAGATCGTGCTGGCTTTGCAGCAAGAACTTGCCAAAATGGGCCACCTGCACGATGCCGTCCTGGTGCGCGAACAGGGAAATGCCCTTGCCCGCGTTGACGTTGCAGCGCTGGGCCGCGCTCAGTTGCAGATGCTGCTGGGCCACCAGGTCGATATTCGCGCCCGCGTTGCCGCTGATGGTTTGGGGGGTACTCAGCGCCAGGCCCTCGGGCGCCGTGATGCTGACGACGGCCTGGTCGGCGGCAATCGCGGCCCCCAGCGCCTTGCTGCCGGCCGCGTCCAGCGCCAGCGCCTGATGCTGGGCGGCAAATTCGCCCAGGGAGCTAAACAATTCCAGGCATTCTTTCATCACGGCGGCATGCTCGCTGCCATCGAGTTGCTTGCCGCTGGCGCCCAGCTGTTTCCAGGCCGAAATCAGCAGCGAACGGGCCGTGCGCACGCTGCCGCTGGCGTCGCTGCGCAATTCAAAGCCGTCGCCGCGCTGCCGCCCTGCGCCGTCGCTGCGCGGTTCGGTCAGATAGCCGAGGTTCAATTGCGTGACCGCCTGGTCGCTGGCCAGTTGCGCGCTGATCTGCGACGGCGTGTCGTCAAAGCACAGCTGGTTGCCGCGCCCACCGCGCACTTCGCGGCTGCGCATGCCGGACAGATAACGGTTGCCCGGCAAGGCGCCGCGGCTGCTCAGGCCCGGCGGCACGCCCACGGCGTTGTACAGCTGGCCGACGATGACGGGCCGGTCCGGGTCGCCGCCGAGAAAATCGATCAGCACTTCCGCGCCGATGCGCGGCAAGCTCAAAGTGCCGCATTGTTTGCCGCTGCCCGGGCCATTGCCGGTCCAGCTCGATGCCACGCGCACCCAGGCCGAGTCGCGCTCCGTATCGGAAGCGCCGGAACCGTTGGCATGCACGTGGTCCGGCGCGCGCGTCGCAACAAAACGCACATTGACGCGCCCCAGCGCATCGCAATGCACTTCTTCGCCGGCAGGCCCGACGACCAGCGCGCTTTGCAGGCGCACCACCGGCAAGTCGCTGCGCGGGTCGAAGCCGGGCACGATGTCAACGCCGCGCCGCACGCAGGTAAAACGATTGCGATAGCGCAAGATCGACGCGGGCTCGGCAGCAGCAACCTGCGCCAGGCCCGCGTCCGCCTGCCAGCCGCTGTGCGCGAACAAACGCTCTATGCGCGCATCCAGACCTTTCGGCAAGTTGTTGCTGGCCAACACGCTCACGGCCGTGAGCACGAACTGGCGCTCGGACGCCGGGTGCGTGTCGATCTCCGCATGTCCTTGCAGACTGAACCATTGACCCACACAGAAATCGCGCACGCAGCTTTCGCCCTGAAAACACTTGGTCTCCAGGTCGTGGCGCGCCATCGCCAACTGCCCCAGTTGGCGATGGTCGTCGTTGCTGGCGCCGGCCAGCGGCATTTCCACGATGTAGTCGTCCAGGCTGGCCGCCAGGCGATTGCCGTTACCGCCCTGGTCCGCCTTGCTGCCCGCTTGGGTGCGCATGAATTGCGGGCTGTGCGGGTGGCCGTCATCCCAGCTGTAGCGCTCCGACTTTCCGGGCTGCAAGCGACGCACGGCATTCCAGGCCGTGACCGTGTCTCGCTCTTCGGTGGCGTCATCGCGGTGATAGCGCACCGTGCCGGCCGCGTTTTGCGCCAGGCGGCTGGCGTCGTCGAACAGCAGCAGAGTATGCACGGGCACGTGCGCGGCGTTCGCGCTGGCGGGCGCTCCCGCCTGGAAACACCAGGCGATGCCGCGGCGCCTGAGCAGGCGGCGGATAAAGGCGGCATCGGATTCATTATGCTGCATCGTGAATTCGCGCATGGGCAAGCTGCGCGCCGCCAGCGCCGCATCGATGGCGAGATCCAGGCTGGCGGCGAGCACGCTATTGCCCTGCAGCCACTCCTCAAACAGGAGCTGCACGATCTGCAATTCGTGTTTGTTGCGAAAAACCCGCGTATTGATACGTTTTTCCATCAAGGCCAGACCATCGCGCAGCACCAGTTGATAGGTCGCCAGGCCACCATCGCTTTGCCCCGCACTCGCTTCGGCGACGATGCCGCAGACCCTGCGCAGCTGCCCCTGATCGGTCACTATTTGCAATTCGGCCGGCACGGCGATGAACTGTTTCAGCGGCAGCTGCGCCTCGGTGGCCACGCACAGGATGCGGTACTCAATCCCGCCGCAGATGGCCTCGCTGCCGCTGATGCGCTGCGGCAGCAAGACATCCTCATTGATGCCTTCCGGGTAAGCGAGGCGCAGCCGCAAGGCGCGATTGCCTGCAGTCAAGGCCTTGTCCACGGCCAGCCATTGCGTGTAGTCTTCCATGGTTTTCTTCCTTCCAACAGTCAGCGGGGTCCATCAATAAGGCGGTCTCAGGCGGAACCATCGAATCGAATGTCGTAATGCATGTCGTCACGCTCACGGGCCGGCAACTTGTCGGCCAAAAAGGCATCCTCCGCCAGGCAGGCGCCCATGCCCAGCACGCAGGTGCGCACATCTTCCCGGCGCAGCACCAGGCGTATTTCAAAACTCATGCCAGGCAAGCCAAACAGGCCCAGCATCTGACGCAGGGCCAGCGCACCGGGGCGTCCAGGCAAGAAATCCTCATAGACATGGCGCGCCAGCGGCCCAAGCACCAGGCGCACGCGCAAGTCGGCGCGCCGGCAGCGCTCGCCCAGCATGGCGCCTTGCCCCAGCCCGGCATGCGCGGTGGCCAGCAAAGTGCGCTCCTGCGGCGCGCGCCGGAACCAGGCGCCCACAAAACGCTGTATGCGCACGGGTACGCCGAAATACTCGGCCAGCAGCGCCTGCATCACGTCGGCCGCCACGGGCCGATGCCGCAACAAGGCCGCGTAATGGGCCAGCACATGCGCTGGCAAGCCATCCGCCAGCTTGGCCACCTCGGCAGGCCAGGCGCCCGCCAGCGCCAGTTGCAAGGGCAGGAAATCGCCGCCGTCGGCATCCTGCTGGCATTCGATGCGGTAGCGGGCCCAAGCCTGATAAAACAGGATCAGCGCGCGGTGAGAGAGCGTGTCGAGCCAGGCGCGGGGACCACCATCGCCCGTTTGCCGCTCGTGGCGGGCGAGCGTTTCCGTGTAATGCAGCGGCAAGCTGCCATGCACGCCTAAAAAACCCAGCATGGCCGCCTGCACATGCACCTGCGTCTCGCCATCTGCTCCCTGCTCCAGCCACAGCTGTTCGATTTCGCCCGGCGCAAACGACAGCGATGCACTGCCATGCAGGCGCAGGTAATCCTCAAACACCTGCTCCTGCGAAATGCCCTGCTGCATCAGCCAGGCAGACAGCAGGCGCACCGCCGGAAAGAAGCCCGTGCCGGACGGATCGGCCAGCAGGCGCGCGACTACACCAGCGTCTGGTTTCCATTGCGTGGCAGGCAGCACAGCAACTCCTTTCCAGTCTTCTGCGACAAGACGATCAGGCGGGTAAATGAGGCCAGGTGCACATACAGCCCGAGAAAGCGTTCGATCACCTGGGCAAAGGCATGCAAGCCGCTGCCGACAAAGGCTTCTTCGTCGACGGACAGCAGGACGTCGATGCCGAAGACGAGGCTGCCGCCCGCCTCGTCCTGCAGCCAGGTACTGGCGGCGCGCTGGCGCAGTCCCGTCAAGCCCGCGATCTGGCGCGCGGCGCTGGCCGAACCGGGCAAGTTGTACAACTCGAGTATTTGCTTAAAGAGCGGCAAGCCCTGTTCATTCAGCGACTGATGGTTCAGGGACAATTGCGCGATCAACCGCCAGTGCGACGCCGCACCCGCAGGGAAGCGGCACGGCGCGCCGGGTTTGCGCAGCAGGCGCACCGGCAAGGCGCTGGCCACGCCATCATGGTGCAGGTCGCCCGCGGCATTGCCGAACATCAGGCGGCTTGGCAAATCGCGGTTGCTGCAGGTCAGCACGATGGACACCGTTTGCGTGGCGTCGTGCAGCGGCTGCATGGCGCCGTCGACAAAGGCGATGCGCATGTCGTAGCCGGGATTGCTCAGCGCCATGTCTTCGTCGCGCCGCGTCACCCAGTAGCGCCCTTGGCGCCCGCCCGCTTCGCCATGGCGCATCGAATAGAACGGGTGAAACGCATCGAGTGCGCCACCGCTCTGCGTTTCACTGAGCACCTGCACGCTATCGACGCTGTAAATATCGTAGCAATGCGCCTGCCGCACCGATGGCAGCAGCACATGCTCGGCGCTCGCGTGCGTCAGGCGAATGGGATTGGCCGCCTGGCGAAACAGGTTGACGACGGGCGTGCATCCCGTCACCAGATGCCTGGCGGACAGGGGCCGCAAGATGCGCGCGATATCCGCATCGGCCTGCACGTCGGCCAGCAGCAGGTGCACGGTGCAGCGCCGGCAGCCCGGCGGCAACTGCGCGCATAGCGCAGCCAGGTCCAGGTCGACGAAATTGAATTTATCCGGAAAGGCAAACCATTCGCCCAGCAGGCGGTAAGCGGGATGCGAGGCGGCCATGGCCGGCATCAAGGCATCCTCGGCAGCAAAGCCGACCGGATGCAAGGGCACTGCGTCCAGCGCATGCCATACGCCATCGACTTCCACATAGGCACAACGCGCACGCAGGAACAGGCTGTCGCGCAAGGTGGCGCAAAAGGAAGGCTCGCCGTCGAGGAACAGGCGCAGCGCCGGCAGCGGCAGCCCGTCCAGCGTGGACGTGGCACCCGTCGCTTCGAGCGTGATGCTGATCGCCGCCCCCAGATCCGGTGGCATGCGCACTGCGGGCGGCGCCGCCACGATGGACTGGAAGCGCACCTCGGACAGGCGCAGCGGCGCCACGGCGACATCGTAGGCGGTGGTGAACTTGCAGGCAACACCCTGATGCTCCGCTGCATGCATGAGCGTGCCGCGCGGGATCACGGCCAGCTCGCTCACTGCCGCAAGGTCGTTATCGATGCGGGCAATGGCGCAGGCAGGAAACGGGCGCAAATAATGGGGGAAATTGACTTCCAGCAAGGTTTCACTGAAGCTGCCGAAGCCATCAGCCAGCCGCTTGGCCGTGCGCGCATTGAACATGGCAAATGCCTGCAGCATGCGCGCCAGGTGCGGATCGTCGGTGGTGCCCAGGTCACTGCCCACGATGCCCAGCGCGCTGGCGATGGCCGGATAGCGCCGGGCAAACGCCTGATTGTGCGCATGCAAGGTACCCAGTTCGCGCTCGTAATACTGCAGCAACTCATCCATGCCAGCCTCCTTCGCCTGATCGGCACATGCCGGTACAGCCTCGTCTGCATTATTGAGGAAGCATGGAATAGGAAAATTGAGTTTGAACAAGATTGCATGCATCACAAGGAATGCCATCCCGGCGCTGGCACAGCAATTTTCGTTCACTCTTTGCCAATATTAATTGACTTATTCGAAACAATCGTTTTAAATCAGGGAGTTACTCAAAATCAATCATCTTGGGCACTCAAGCATCGCATTGACCCTTTTCGATGCTTGACGTCCACGCTGATGCACTCTGAAGCCAAGGTATATGGAACTGCTCGACTCCCTGCGTCAGACCCCACTGCAAGACGACACGATCAGCGGGCACTATGAAGTGCGCCGCTTGCTGGGCGAAGGCGGTTTCGGCCATGTATTCGAAGCCTGGGATGCCAAGCTGTGCCGAAGCGTGGCTCTGAAGCGGCTGAAACCGCAAGCCGACGTGCTGCATCCGGAAAAACTCATCAATGAAGCGCGCCTGGCCGCCTCGCTGCGCCATGCCGCCTTCGTGCGCATCTTCGCCATCGAGGGCCAGGGCACGGGCCAGTCCATCGTCATGGAACTGGTCGAAGGCCAGACGCTGGGGCAATTCATGCACAGCGGCAAGGCTGACCTGCAGGCGGCACTCGACATCGCCTACCAGATCGCCGACGCCATGGACGAAGCGCACGCGATGGACCTCGTGCATGGCGACCTGAAACCGTCGAACCTGATGCTGGAAGCAGATGGCAAGGTGCGCATCCTCGACTTCGGTCTGGCGCGCCACATCGACCCGCAAGCGACGCAAACGACCACCCTGTGCGACTTGCAGGGCACCATCGCCTACATGGCGCCCGAGCGCCTGATGGGCCGCCTGCCCGACACGCGCGGCGACGTCTACGCGCTGGGCGCCATGCTGTACGAAATGCTGGCCGGCCAGCGCCACTTCGCCCACCTGCACGGCCTGGCCCTTGCCGCCGCCCACATGCAGGCGACGGAAGCCTGGCCGGACCTGCCCGAAACGGTGCCGCCCACCATCAACGCCCTCGTGCGCGCGATGACGGCGCACGACCCGGCCGAACGGCCACGCACCATGCGTGACGTGCGCGAGGCGCTAGGGGCGCAGCGCGGCGAACCGCTCACCTTGGCCACGCCCCTGGCTGAGAACAAGACTACGGAAGAAGAACCGCCCGCCGCCGTTTCCATCCGCCTTCCCCTGCCACGCAAGCGCACCCTGAAATGGGGCGCGGGCGTCGCGCTGCTGGCGGTGCTGGCGGGATGGCAGTTGCCGAATATGGTGCCTGTCGTCAAATCGTTCATCACGGGCGAAAAGGCGCCTGTGCCGTATTCGGAAATGGCCAGCATGGCGGCGGGGATGGAGGCGTTGCGGGTGTTTGATCGCGATACGAGCCAGGCGCAGGCGATTGAGCATTTCAGCACTGTGCTCACACATAATCCCGGCAGTGCGGCCGCCGCTGCGGGCTTATCTATTGCCTATAGCTTGCGTTATATCAGTGGAGATCGTGACGATACTTGGCTACAGCGTGCAGAGGTTACTGCAAAACAAGCGTTAGAAGCAGACGATCAACTAGCGATGTCTCATGTGGCGCATGCTTGGGCCTTGGAATTCAAAGGCAAGCGAATTGAAGCTCTACAAGAAGTCACGACGGCACTGAACCTAGATCCCACTAACCCGTTGGGGATATATGGCAAAGCACGCTTGCTTGTCTATGCTCAAAAATTTGACGCAGCCAAGGAAGTTATTGAAAAGGCAATTTCGCACTATCCTAAGGATCGGCTCTTCAATTCTCTATTGGGGACAATGTATTACAAACAAGGCAAGTACGCGGAAGCCGAACAGCTATTCCGAAAAAGTATACAAATGGACCCGCAATCCGCCAGAGCCTATGCTCAGCTGAGTGCTGTGCTGGAACGTCTAGATCGTGCAGATGAAGCACTTCAAGTATTACAGCAGGGATTGCAAATACATCCTGACTGGGAACTCTATACCAACTTAGGTAATGCCTTGTTTAACAAGGGAAATTATCTGGGCGCTGTACAAGCATTTGAAAATGCCGTTTCAGAAAATAAAGGTAGTCCGGGACATTACTTACTTTGGGCAAACCTCGCCGATGCCCAGCGTTGGGTTCCGTTACAAGCTGAATCGTCGCGAGACTCATACCGACGTGCGATCACCCTACTTAAAACCATGTTACAACGGGCGCCGAAGGATCCAACGCTCAAGTCCCGCATGGCTTTGTACTCGGCCTATGCTGGAGCCAAAGAGGATGCGCTAACTCAAGTGAAAGAAGCCGTAACTTTGGCACCAAAATTGCCTGACATTCACTTTAGGGCGGCACTGACTTATGAATTGATTGGTAAACGCAGTGAAGCACTGGCAGCTCTAATACATGCGGTCCAATGGGGCTACCCTATAAATCTGGTCGAATCGGCCCCCGATCTGTTAGCACTACGGCGAGATGTTCGCTACCAAAAATTACTTATCGATATAGAAAGAAATCAAAAAAAATGACGTACGAAAAACCTTGGATGAAATTATCTGTACATTTTGATGCAGACCAAACCACCAACCAGCTCGACTATGCATTTACCTCATGCGACGGCAGCGCCGACCCGCGCCACGGCGAATACATGGGAGGCGTGCACTTCCATCAAGGTCAGCATGTCTACTTCGAAGCCAATTGCTGCGGTTCCCAAAAAAGCGGCTTCACCTCGTTCCAGATCGTCGATTGCTGCCTTATCAGCCTGCCTCAGCTAACCCAAATCGGTCCGGATGTACCCACGCGTTACTCGCCACCATCGCCTTTCCTACAAGCAATCGGTGCAACCTATCCGCTACAACTGGACTTCGAGTCCCATCTGCTGCCGCAAGACCCTGAGCTACCAGACCTGCGCCGCATCAGACAAGAGTGGAAACACACACTTGATGTAGGCCATACCAAAGGCCGCTGGGAATTATCACTTGTGCTGACCGTTCGCATTTTACGTGGTGAGCAGGCGTTGCCCGAGTTACGCGTATTCTCGTTTGATCCTGAAGCTTCAGTGGGCGGTAGCTCTGACACGAACTAAAAACCTGTCTACCTAATATTGGCCCCATACAAATGCGGCCTTACGACAAATATAGGTTTTAATTTCGCAAATTCACCTAAGAAATGGAAAGGAAGATATGCAGGAATTAAACTTTGAAGAAATCCAAGTAATCTCCGGCGGAAACATGCCAGAATCCTCAGTTGGCGGATCGTCGGATTGGAGCTGATATTATCCAGCATGCAAGCGACTTGTTATACGCATCACTCCACATGAAAAGCAACTTCGTCAGTGAGAAAACAACATGCAAGAATTAAACACACACGAAATCGAAGTAGTATCCGGCGGAAACATGCCTGAAGGCTCGATCGGCGGGGACATCAACTGGTAAATTAATACCGGCAAGGCCGTACCTTGCGGCCTTAAGCTGCGCCCCATTCAGAGCCGCTCCGGCATTCACCGGCGTGGCTCCTGTTTTTATCGCCTGGCAGTCATGACGATCTACGGCAGCAGCGATTGGAAGGCCTCTCTTGCACCGGCACCTGCCACAATAAATCTATGCTTTTTTCAACAATTGCTTTACGATGTTTTTGTTTTAAAAACGTAAATCTTATGATATTACCAATGAGTAGACCATGCAAGAATTAAACGGGAACGAAATCGACGCAGTGGCAGGCGGCCTGCTGCCGGAAAGCTCTGTTGGCGGCAACACCAGCTGGTAAGGCTGAGGCCCAAGCCATACGCTCTGCAGTCCCATGCTCGGGCAGATAACTGCGCTGGCGAACTGCAAGCCTGCCAATACCACGGCTGACGTTATTACAGCCCTCATTACCTGAAAAGTCCATCATCTTGCGTGATCAACCCAGCGTCCCTGCTGCCGCCACCAGCCCCGCACCGCCCGTCCAACCCCTGTTCCGCCAGCAAGCCATCGAGCATCTGGGCAATAAACAATACGGCACCGTATTGCTGGCGCGGCCCGTCAGCCATCTGTTCCTGACCTGGCTGTTCCTGGCCATTGCGCTGGCCATCGTCGCTTTCTTCATCTTCTTCAGCACCACGCGCAAGGCGCAATCGCAGGGCGTGCTGCTGCCGACCAGCGGCGTGATTCGCGTCATGCCGGGCCAGGCGGGCGTCATCGCCGGGGTGCACGTCAAGGAGGGACAGGCGGTGCGCGCGGGCGAGGTGCTGTTCGTGCTGTCGGGCGAGCGCAGCAGCGCCAATGCGGGTGCCCCCCAGCAAGTCGTCTCGGATTTACTGAAAAGCCGGCGCGACAGCTATGACGCGGAATTGCAGCAGTCGCGCCTGCAATCGCGCCAGCGCATGGCGGCCGGCCAGCGCCGTGCCAGCGACCTGGCGGCCGAGATCGCCCGCATGGGCGACCAGATCGTGCTGCAGCAGCGCCGCATCACGCTGGCCGAGCAGTCCTATAAACGCTATAGCGACCTGCACGCCACCCATTACATCTCGTCCGCCCAACTGCAGGACAAGCAGGCCGAGCTGCTGGACCAGCACCAGCGCCTGGGGGAATTGCAGCGCATCAAGTCGGCCAACCAGCGCGACCTGGCCACCACGCAAGCGGATGTGCGCGACTTGCAGGTGCAGGCGCAGCGCGATACGCAAGACTTGCAGCGCAACGCAACGGAGATCGAGCAGGAACTCACCGAAAACGAGGCGCGCCGCGAAATCCTCGTGCGCGCGGCGCAGGATGGCATGGTCACGGCCATCACCACCGAGCTGGGGCAGACCGTGGCCGCCAACAGCGTGCTTGCCTCCGTGCTACCGGCTGGCGCCCAGCTGGAGGCGGAAATCTATGCACCATCGCGCTCGGTCGGCTTCATTAAGCCGGGCATGACGGTGCTGTTGCGCTACCAGGCCTATCCATACCAGAAATTCGGCCAGTATCCGGCGCTGGTGCGCGAAGTGGCCAGCACCTCACTGCGGCCGGAAGAGCTGGCGGTGCCGGGCGCCGTCAGCGGCACGAATGGCGAACCCCTGTACCGTATCCGTTTGACCTTGCAGCGCCAGAGCGTGCAGGCGTATGGTGAAACCCTGCCCCTGAAGTCGGGCATGCTGGTCGACGCCAGCGTGCTGCTGGAACAGCGGCGCCTGTATGAATGGGTGCTCGAACCCCTGTTCAGCATTTCCGGGCGCCTGTAAGCCCCATATTGATCTTCCACAATACTCATGCACCTCCCTGATCTCACCCACATGTCCTTCTGGCGCAGCAAGCGCCTGCCCGTCCTGCTGCAAACGGAAGCGGCCGAATGCGGCCTGGCCTGTCTGTCGATGGTGGCCAGCTACTGGGGCCATCAGACCGATATTTCCAGCATGCGCCGGCGCTTTTCCGTGTCATTGAAAGGCGTGACTTTAAAAGGGCTGATGGCGATGGCACAGGGCCTGGCCCTGCATACGCGGCCCTTGAAACTCGACATGCAGCATTTGCCCGAGCTGAAGCTGCCCGCCATTCTGCACTGGGACTTGAACCATTTTGTCGTGCTCAAGTCCGTCTCCGGCAACCATGCCGTGATTCACGACCCGGCCGTGGGCGAGCGCCGCCTGCCGCTGGCGGAAGTGGCGAAACACTTTACGGGCGTGGCGCTGGAGCTGACGCCGACCGCCGAGTTCAAGAAGGCCGAGGAAAAGCAGCAGTTTTCCCTGCTGTCGCTGATGGGGCGCGTGGTGGGCTTGAAACGCGGCTTGCTGCAATTGCTGGTGCTGGGCCTGGCCTTGCAGGTGTGCGCGCTGGTGGCGCCGTTCTACATGCAGTGGCTGGTCGACGAGGCGCTGCTGGCCGCCGACCGCGACCTGATCACCGTGCTCGGCTGCGGTTTTTTGCTGCTGGTGCTGGTGCAGACGGCCATCGGCGCAGTGCGTTCCTGGATCACCACGGTGCTGGCCACTAACCTGAACTTGCAATGGCTGGGCAATGCCTTCGCTCACTTATTGAAACTACCGCTGCCGTATTTCGAGAAGCGCCACACGGGCGACATCGTCTCGCGCTTCAATTCCATCCAGACCATGCAGCGCAGCCTGACGACGCAATTCGTCGAAGGCGCCATCGACGGTGTGCTGGTGCTGGCCACCCTGGGCATGATGCTGGTCTACAGCCCGCTGCTGGCGGGCGTGGCCTGCATCGCCGTGCTGCTGTATGTCTTGCTGCGCTGGGCCCTGTTCAAGGCCATGCGCGAGGCGACGGCCGAACAGATCATCCACGCGGCAAAACAGCAGACGCATTTCCTGGAATCCGTGCGCGGCATCCAGAGCATCCGTCTCTTTGATCGTGCGGCGGAGCGCCGCGCCAACTGGACCAACGCGCTGGCCGACCAGTTCAATGCCGACCTGCGCATCGCCAAGCTATCGGTGTCCTATCAGACGGCCAATACTTTGCTCTTCAGCGCCGAACGGGTGATCGTCATCTGGATGGCCGCGCTGGCCGTGCTGGACAACCGATTTTCGGTGGGCATGCTGTTCGCCTTCATCAGCTACAAGGACCAGTTCAGCCAGCGCATGGCCAGCCTGATCGACAAATTGTTCGAGCTGCGCATGCTGCGCCTGCATGGCGAGCGCGTGGCTGACATCGTCCTGACCGACGCGGAAGAAGACGGCAGCGACGTCGAGGTCGACATGGACGATATCTCGCCATCGATCGAGATCCGCAACCTCACCTTCCGCTACGCCGCCAGCGAACCGAATGTATTGAGCGGCCTCAATTTGCACATTCCCGCTGGCCAGTGCATCGCCGTCACGGGCCCGTCCGGCTGCGGCAAGACGACCCTCATGAAGCTGCTGCTGGGCTTGCTGGAACCGACGGAAGGCGAAATCCTCATCGGCGGCATCAAGCTGGGCAGCCTTGGCTTGACGAACTACCGGCAATTGCTGGGCACGGTCATGCAGGAAGATACGCTGTTTGCAGGCTCGATCGCCGACAACATCAGCTTCTTTGCCCCTTCCCCCAATTACCAGCAGGTGCAAGCCTGCGCGCACCTGGCGGCCGTGCATGGGGAAATCGCCGCCATGCCGATGGGCTTCAACACCCTGGTGGGCGACATCGGCAGCGGCCTGTCCGGCGGGCAAAAACAGCGCATCCTGCTGGCGCGCGCCTTGTATAAAAACCCGAAACTGCTGGTACTCGACGAAGCGACCAGCCACCTCGATACGCACAACGAACAGGCCGTGAACGCGGCGATCCGGAAAATCCAGCTCACGCGCGTGATC
Source organism: Janthinobacterium sp. 78 (assembly GCF_003096775.1). Lineage (NCBI taxonomy): Bacteria > Pseudomonadati > Pseudomonadota > Betaproteobacteria > Burkholderiales > Oxalobacteraceae > Janthinobacterium > Janthinobacterium sp. 78. The sequence continues at coordinate 4,993,712 of NZ_QENT01000001.1, forward strand.
GTCGCGCACCGCCCGGAAACCATCGCCATGGCGCAAAGGGTGGTGGTGCTCCAGCAGGGAAAAATCGTGCAGGATGTGATGCAGGAAACGCAGACAGCCGCTTAACTCTTGGCATGCAGCAAGAATTGTTTTACGATGGATTAGGTTTGCAATTTCGCAAGTCTTAATCATGAGGTGACAACTATGCAAGAATTAAACATCAACGAAATCGAGGAAGTCTCTGGCGGACTGTTACCGGAGGGCTCCATCGGTGGCGATACCGGACCAAATTAATTCCGGTCATCTATAAACAGGGGGATCAATGCCCATGCCTGTGACCATGACGGAATGACTGCCCTTGTCATCGTTTGACATTGCGATTCCTGCCCTTCGCTTCAAACAGATATATTCACGCCGTGCCGCCTGTCGGCGCGGCAGCCCCCCCCCCATCCACACGCAATACGCCGCCCCGCCTGCCGAAAGCGGTAAAATGACGGCCTTGAACCCAAGCTCTGCCCCCTGGCGCAGCCTTGAACGCACACAGCACCACCCACAGCCCGGCAGGCACGCGTTTTCCTGCCGCCGGACCAACGACAAAGAACACATGACCACCGTCCCAAAAGAAATCAACGCCGCCGCGGCAAAGAAAAATTCGGCTGAAAAGCTCACACCGATGATGCAGCAGTATTTAGGCATCAAGGAAAACCATCCGACGATGTTGGTCTTCTACCGCATGGGCGATTTCTACGAGCTGTTTTTCGAGGATGCGGAAAAAGCCTCGCGCCTGCTGGGCATTACCCTGACGGCGCGCGGCGTAGCCAGCGGCAACCCCATTAAAATGTGCGGCGTGCCGTTTCATTCGCTCGATGGCTATCTGGCCAAGCTGGTCAAGCTGGGCGAGTCGGTGGCCATTTGCGAACAGATCGGCGATCCGGCCACCAGCAAGGGGCCTGTTGAACGCAAGGTCATGCGCGTGGTCACGCCGGGCACTCTGACGGATGCGGACTTGCTGCCAGAGAAGGCCGAGCGCCCGCTGCTGGCCATGTGCAGCATCACGCAGCGCAAGACGGTCACCACGGGCCTGGCCTGGCTGTCGCTGGCCAGCGGTGCCTTGAAACTGATGGAGTTTTCCGGCGACAGCGGCACCGTGGCGGCGCGCTTGCAGCAGGAGCTGGAGCGCATCGTGCCGGCCGAAATCTTGAGCGGCGACAATGGCAACCTGTTCGACGACTACGCGGGCACGCACATCAACCGCGTGCCGGACTGGCATTTTGACGTGGTCGGCGGCCACAAGGCCCTGCTCGACCAGCTGGGCGTGGCGACCCTGACGGGTTTTGGCGCCGATGGCCTCGGCGCCGCGTTCGGCGCGGCCGGCGCCCTGCTGCGCTATGCGCAATCGACGCAGGGTCGCGGCTTGCAGCACGTGCGCTCCCTGACGACGGAAACGGAAAGCGAATTCATCGGCCTGGACGCGGCCACGCGGCGCAACCTGGAGTTGACGGAAACCATCCGCGGCCAGGAATCGCCAACCTTGTTTTCCCTGCTGGATCATTGCCGCACCGCCATGGGTTCGCGCATGCTGCGCCACTGGCTGCACCATGCGCGGCGCGACCAGAACGTGGCGCGCGCGCGCCATGAAGCCATCGCCGCGCTGGCGCAAAGCGAAGCGGCGGCGCCCTTGGCCGCCACGCTGGCGCAAGTGCCCGATATCGAACGCATCACCACGCGCATCGCCCTGCTGTCGGCGCGTCCACGCGACCTGGCCGCCCTGCGCGACGGCTTGCTGCAACTGCCGGCCCTGCGCGGCGACGTTGTGCGTTGTTATAGGGGTGAACAATGCGGCCAGGGCGGCGAAAGCGGTTTGCTGGCCGCCATCCACGCGGCCCTGGCGACACCAACCGCCTGCCTGGAATTGCTGGTGCGCGCCGTGGCGCAGGAACCGGCTGCCATGGTGCGCGACGGCGGCGTCTTCGCCACCGGTTTTGACGCCGAACTCGATGAACTGCGCGCGCTGTCGGAAAACGCGGGCCAGTTCCTGCTCGACCTGGAAACGCGCGAACGCGCACGCACGGGCATCGCCAACCTGCGCGTCGAATACAACAAGGTGCACGGCTTCTATATTGAAGTCACGCACGGCCAGACGGACAAGGTGCCGGACGACTACCGCCGCCGCCAGACCCTGAAAAACGCCGAACGCTACATCACGCCCGAACTCAAAGTATTCGAAGACAAGGCCCTGTCGGCGCAGGACAAGGCCCTGGTGCGCGAAAAGCTGCTGTACGAGCTGCTGCTGGCCGAACTGGCGCCGCACATCGGCACCCTGCAGACGATTTCGCAGGGCCTGGCCCAGCTCGACACCCTGAACGCGCTGACGGAACACGCGCAGCAGCACAACTGGGCCGCGCCGCAACTGGTCGACGAGCCGTGCATCAACATCATCGAAGGCCGCCACCCGGTGGTGGAAAATCAGATCGAACGCTTCATCGCCAACGATTGCCGCCTCGTCAACGAGCGCCGGCTGCTCTTGATTACCGGTCCGAACATGGGTGGTAAATCGACCTTCATGCGCCAGGTGGCGCTCATCACCCTGCTGGCTTACGTGGGCAGCTACGTGCCGGCCGCGTCCGCCACCATCGGCCCCATCGACCGCATCTTCACGCGCATCGGCGCCACCGACGACCTGGCGGGCGGACGCTCGACCTTCATGGTGGAAATGACGGAATCGGCCGCCATCCTGAACGGCGCCACCGAGCATTCGCTGGTGCTGATGGATGAAGTGGGCCGCGGCACCTCGACCTTCGACGGCCTGGCCCTGGCGTGGGCCATCGCGCGCCATCTGATCGACAGCAGCCGCAGCTTCACCTTGTTCGCCACGCACTACTTTGAGCTGACGCAACTGCCGGACAGCCACCCGAGCGCCGCCAACGTGCATCTGTCCGCCGTCGAACACAAGGACAGCATCGTCTTCCTGCACGCCGTGCAAGCCGGTCCCGCCTCGCAAAGCTATGGCTTGCAGGTGGCGCAACTGGCGGGCGTGCCGCAACCGGTGATCAAGGCCGCGCGCAAGCACCTGGCGCGCCTGGAAGCGCAGGCGCTGGACGCCACACCGCAGCGCGACCTGTTCTCGCTGCCCTCCGCCGATCCGTATGCGCAAGAGGAAGAAGAGGAAGCGGCGCCGCTGGCCGCGCTGAATGCGGCGCAGCAGGCCTTGCTCGACGCCATCGCCGACCTAGATCCCGATGCGCTCACGCCGCGCGACGCGCTGGAGCAGTTGTATCAGTTGAAACGGCTGGCCGCCGCATGACCATCCGGCGCAGCATGGCTAGCCTACGTCTGCGCCTGCTGGCTGTCGGCTTGCTGGCCGCCAGCCTGCCATGGCAAGTGGCGCTGGCCGCACCAAGCGACCAGGCCGGCTTCGAGTTTGCCGTGCTGGGCCATTCCTTCAACGCGGGGCCGGACGATGGCCCGTTAAAAAAGGCCATCGCGGAAACCAGCGCCTTCAATGCTTCGTTCGTGGTGGCTACCGGCATCAAGGCCGCCAGCGAGTCCTGCAGCGACAAGCTGTACAGCCAGCGCAAGGAGGTGCTGGACGCCAGCGGGCCGCCGCTGATCGTCTCGCTGTCGGCCAGCGACTGGGCCAACTGCCGCAATTCGCGCGGCAGGGTCAACGCCATCGAGCGCCTGAACCGCTTGCGCGACGTGTATTTTTCCGACGACCAGAGCCTGGGCCAGCGCAAGCTGACCCTGTCGCGGCTGTCCTCGACGGCGAAGTTCCGCAGCTATGCGGAAAACGCCCACTGGGAATACGGTGGCGTGCTGTTTGCGACAGTCAACCTGCCCGCGAATAACAACCATTTCCTGCCAGAAGCGGGACGCAACAGCGAATTCGAAGACCGCCTGGTGGCTAACCGCTCCTGGCTGCAGCGCCTGTTCGCCATGGCACAGCGCAAGAAACTCGACGGCATCGTGCTGTTTTCCGATGGCGATGTGGGCGTACTGGACGAAGACGACAACTCACTGCTGCCCAGCTTCAGTTCGAAACAGGATGGCTTTGCCGGACCGCGCAAGCAGATCCGTACCCTGGCAAAGAAATTCAGCGGCAAGGTGTTATTGGTCGATACGCAGCACGCTGGCGATGCGGACGGCAAGGACGGCAAGGAGGGCAAGAGTAAAAAGGCCGCGGCCAGGGCTGGCGGGCCGAAAATCAGCTGGAAAGGCAACCTGGGCCACGTCAGCATCGACAACGACTGGTCCGCCATCGCCGTACGGCCAAGCAAAACGCCATTCTTTGAGGTGCGTCAACGGGCCACGCGGCCATCGGCGCAAGCGCGGGTTAAGGCGTCGACTGTGCGCAGATAAACGTGCGCCGCAATAGATAAAGGCCGACGCAAAGCCAGCCTTTATCTATCCAATCCACCAGCGTCACGGCGCCTGACAAAACCGTAGCGAGCAGCTGCGCGGCGTGGCCGAGAAGCGCAACCGTACTAGAGTACGGTGAGCATCGCCGGCCGCGCCCCGCTGCGCGCAGTAGGTTTGGTCAGGCGCCCCAGATTAGTGGATCGGGTGGGTGCGGAAATGATCGCCTTCGTCACCATCTTCTTCTTCATCGCCATGGTCATGGCCGTGTGCGCCATGCACGTGGCCATGGGCGATTTCTTCGTCGGTGGCTTCGCGCACGTCAGCGACGGTCAGCGAGAAGCGCAGCGCGATGCCGGCCAGTGGATGGTTGCCGTCCAGCACGACTTTGTCGTCAGCGATATCGGTCACCGTGAAGATCATCGCTTCTTCGTCCGGCGAATCGCTTTCCGGCATGCCTTCGAACTGCATGCCCACTTCCAGCGGCTCAGGCAGGCGATTGCGCGGCTCGACCTTCACCAGGGCTGGATCGTATTCACCGAAAGCATCATCCGGTTCGATCTGGATCGTGTTGGAATAGCCAACTTCCTTGCCATCGAGCTCTTCTTCGATCTTCGGCAGGGTGTTTTCATAATCACCGTGCAGGTAGACCATCGGCTGACGGCCGTCTTCGATCAGATTGTCTTGCGCGTCTGACAGTTTGTAGTTGACAGTCACGACCGTATTTTTGGCAATCTTCATTATGCTTCCTTTCATTGTATAAGCTGGCAAATTATACCTTCACGCCGCCAACGACAGGCGCATTCCTGCATTTCCGGTTGTTATAATGGGCGCATGAAAAAATTAACTCTCCTCGGCGATATCACGCCGGCGCAATTCCTGCGCGACTACTGGCATAAAAAGCCCTTGTTGATCCGTCAAGCCGTGCCTGGCTTCAAGGCCCTGTTCGATATCAAGGCCCTGGCCGAACTGGCCACCCTCGACCACGTCGAATCGCGCCTGGTCAGCCATGTGGATGGCCACTGGAACATGCAGCAAGGTCCGTTGACCAGCCTGCCCTCGCTGAAACAGAAGGAATGGACCCTGCTGGTGCAGGGCGCCAATCTGCACAGCGCCAAGGCCGACGCCCTGCTGCGCCAGTTCCGTTTCCTGCCGGACGCGCGTCTGGACGACCTGATGGTCAGCTTCGCCACCGATGGCGGCGGCGTGGGCCCGCATTTCGATTCCTACGACGTGTTCCTGCTGCAAGGCCAGGGCAAGCGCCACTGGCGCATCGGCGCGCAGAAGGACCTGAGCCTGATCGACGGCTTGCCGCTGAAAATCCTCAGCAACTTCACGCCCAACGAAGAATTCACGCTGGAACCGGGCGACATGCTGTACCTGCCGCCCCACTACGCGCACGACGGCGTGGCCATCGGCGATTGCCAGACGTATTCGATCGGCTTCCGCTCACCCACGTTCCAGGAACTGGGCGAAGCTTTCCTGCAATTCATGGCCGACTCGATCGACTTGCCGGGCATCTACAGCGATCCCGACTTGAAAGCGTCGGGCAAGCCGGCGGAAATCCCCCGTGAAATGCTCAGCACCATCACGGAAGAAATCAACAAGGTGCGCTTCACGGAAGAAGACGTGACCATTTTCCTGGGCGAACACCTGTCGGAACCGAAACACAATGTGTTTTTCACGCCGCTGTCCAAGCCGCTGACGGTGGGCCGTTTCGCGGACGCCGCACAGAAAAAGGGCGTCGTGTTGTCGCGCAAGACGCTGATGCTGTATCGTGGCAAGAATGTCTTCATCAATGGCGAATCGTTTGCCATTGGCAAGGCCGATAAAACGGCCCTGGAAACCCTGGCCAACGAACGCGCGCTCGATGGCGCTGCCGTGGCCCAGGCTTCCGATGACGTGATGGATGCCTTATATACCTGGTATCAGGATGGCTGGATCGAACTGGCTTGAATGGGTGCGGCGTAGCAAAGTGGTATGACAGCAGGTGAAAAGACAGCCTCTGCGCCAGCGCAATGAAACATATTATTTTTATATCGTTTTGTCGTGCTTTCGCAAATCGCTTACACTTGCTTGCAATTTGCTTCGGCAAATATTGCGATATCACAAAATAGTTGCGAATTTGCCTCTTGCTCCTATTGCGACGCACCAAAAATCGCTATAATATTCGGTTAGGAAGTTTCCGTTGTCTGGCAGGCACCACCTGGTACGAAAAGCCTTCGAAGACGACCTAACGAGCGATAATTACCGGTAATTATTCATCGCAACAATATTGATTTATTTTTTGAAATAATTAAGGAAAACAAATGAAAAAATCCCTGCTGATCGCCTCCCTGATGGTTGTTGCTCTGGCTGCTTGCAGCAAAAAAGAAGAAGCTCCTGCACCAGCACCAGTAGTTGAAACCCCAGCAGCAGCACCAGTAGTTGAAGCTGCTCCAGCTGCTGCTGCTGACGCTGCTGCTTCGGCCGCTACCGACGCTGCTGCTGCTGCTTCGGCTGCCGCTTCGGCCGCTACCGACGCTGCTTCGGCTGCTTCGGCTGCTGCATCGGCTGCTAAGTAATTTAGCACCTTGCACTAGAGAAAGCCGGCCTTCGGGCCGGCTTTTTTGCGTCCGGCGTTTTGTCCGCAAGATATAACGCGGGACGCAGGCAATAAAAAAGGCTGACCCGATTTGCACCGGGCCAGCCTTTTTTATGCGCAGCAGGTTTTCAAACCTGCCGCTGCCACACCACTTATTTCAACTGCTCGTTCAACAGGCCCAGGATCTTCTCTGCCACTGGCGAGGTATCTGGCTGGCCTTCGTTGCTGAGGATGCTGACCAGGCTGGTCGCGCCATTGCCGGCCTTGACCAGGACGCGGTAGCGCTGCGCTTCCTTGTCCTTGTCGGACGACGAGCCCCAGCTGAACAGTTTCGAGAAGAAACCATCTTTCTTGACGACATCCGGATCGACGTAACGCACGAAATACGTGCCTTGCGTGCGGTCGCGGTCTTCGACCGTGAAGCCGACGCGGTCCAGGGCCAGGCCGACACGGCGCCAGGCGCGGTCGAAACCTTCATCGACTTCGATGGCGCGCGCCGGCGTGGCGGCTTGGCCCACCAGCTTGGCGTGCTGCGGCTGCACAATGGCGGCGTCGACGGCCGTCTTCGCCTGCGCATCGTCGCTGGCCGCGCCCAGGCGCGTCATCAACTTGGCCAGGAATTGCGCTTCCAGGCCCGGATCGTTGGGACGCGCGGTCCAGGTAGTCGTTTCCTTGTCGCGGCCCGTAACGACCTCTTCCACGCCACGGTGGCTGATGTAGATCTCGGTCGAACCGTCGGCCAGGCGTTCCACGCGGGTGCGGAACTTGTCTTTCTCGCCCGTCGAGTACATCGAATCGAAGGCCTTGCCGATGGTGTTGCGGATAAAGTCCTGCGGCAGCTTGGCGCGGTTTTCGTTCCATTCGGTTTCCATGATGCCAGCCGTCGGCTGGTCGATGGCGACGGTAAAGCCCGAATCTTCCCAGAATTGCTTGAGCTGCGGCCACAGCACTTCAGGCGACTGCTTGACGACCAGCCAGCGCTGGTTGCCCGCACGCTCGACCTTCACGCCACCTGCCGTGACAGGCACGACGCCCACCACGCCATCGGCGCCCACGATGACGGGCGTACCGGCCGTGGCGTTGCGCTGCGCGTTGTAGCCGGAAGCCGTGGCCACGCCATTCTTCGCATCCGGCAGGGAGTAGCGGTTGTCCTGCTGCAATTGCGTCAGGTCAGGCGGCACGTCCAGGGTGCTGGCTTTCTTGACCGACTTGTAGTCGACCTTGTCGCCGCCGACTACCGAACTGATCATGCCGCAGCCCGCGAGGCTGGCTGCGACGGCGCCGATGACGATGCCGCGGACGGCGATGGTGGCAGGCGCCGGTTTGGTTTTCTTGCAATTAGTCATGTCGTAACTGGATAAGAAGCTAAGTAGCAGCTGGAATCAGGGAAGGTCCGGACTGGTCAAGCCCGGGCTTGAAGTTCGGCTTAAGACAGGATGCCAGCGTCGCGCAAGGCATCGCGCACGGTGGCATGGCAATTTTCAGCCAGCGGCACCAGTGGCAAGCGTATGCCGGCTGGCATCATGCCCATTTCGGCCAGCGCCCATTTGACGGGCACCGGGTTGGGCTCGACAAACAATTTCTGGTGCAGGGGGAAAACTTTGTTATTGATGGCGATGGCCGTGGCACGCTCGCCCGCCATGGCTGCGACGCACAGCTCGTGCATGGCGCGCGGCGCCACGTTGGCCGTCACGGAGATGTTGCCGTGGCCGCCGCAGAACATCAGCGCCATGGCCGTCGGATCATCGCCCGAGTACACGGCGAAGTCGGCTGGCACCAGGCGCAGCAGGTCGATGCCACGGCCGATATTGCCAGTCGCATCTTTCACACCGACAATATTCGGGATGGCGGACAGGCGCACGATGGTTTCGTTGCTCATGTCGGCAACGGTGCGGCCAGGCACGTTGTACAGGATGACGGGAATGTCGACGGCTTCGGCGATGGCCTTGAAGTGCTGGTACATGCCTTCCTGGGTAGGACGGTTGTAGTACGGCACCACTTGCAAGACAGCATCGGCGCCCGCTTCTTTCGCATAGCGCGTCAGTTTGATGGCCTCGGCCGTGGAGTTGCCTCCGGCACCGGCGATGATAGGAATGCGTCCCTTGGCATGTTCGACGGTCAACTTGATCAGTTCGCAGTGTTCTTCCACGCTCACTGTTGCCGATTCGCCCGTGGTGCCAACGATGACGATGCTGTCCGTACCCTCGGCGATATGCCAGTCGATCAGCTTGCGCAGACCTGGAAAGTCCAGACTGCCGTCAGCGTGCATCGGGGTGACGATTGCTACAATGCTGCCCTTGATCATAGTAAGTTTATAGCGCCGATAAATAAAACAACGATTGTAGCGGATAGCCCGCGCCTGTGGTGCATTCTGACATAGTATGGCCGCTCAAAACGTCGGCAGCAAGGCTGCCAACCGTGGAAAATCCGGCCGGACGGCACAAATTCGTTGCACCAGAGCAGCTTTTGGCTGTTCCACGCGCCCATCCTCGTACGCTACCACACGCAAGCCGTGCTGCACCGCCCAGGTCAGCATTTCGCCTTCCTTCAGCAGGAATTTCGGATTCGACGGCTTGCCGAACTGCTCGTTACCCTCGGCAAAGGTTTCATACAGCAACACGCCATCGGGCGCCAGGCTGGCCACCATTGCTTCGAGCAAGGGCCGGTGCAGATAATTGGTGACGACGATGCCGGCAAAGCGGCCGGGCGCGAACGGCCATACGGCACCGGGCGCCTCCAGGTCCACCAGCGAGGTGGTGATGCCCGTGCCGGCCGCCTTTTCCAGCATTTCCGGGTCGTGGTCGAGCGCGATCACGGGGTGGCCCAGGCTGACCAGGTGGCGCGCATGGCGGCCGGCACCACAGGCCAGGTCCAGCACTTCGCCGCCCGGGATCAGGGGCGCCCAGCGGCGCAGCCAGCCCGAAATCGCTTCAGTTTCTATTGTTGGTTCAGTTACTTGCATCGGTACTTCCATCAGTTAATTGCGTGCATCAGCTTGCGCGGCATCAAGTCAAGACAGCCGTCAGGGGCGTGACCAGGGTGACAAAAATGCCAATGACAAATTCGATCGCCGCCAGCAGGGCGCGGTTCAAGATACCCGTGTACATCAGCAGCACCAGGGCGCCGAAGACATACAGGCTGTAGCGCTCGATGCTGGCGTAAGGGCGTGCCAGTTGCATCGGCAACAAACCCGTCATGATGCGCCCGCCATCGAGCGGTGGCACGGGAATCAGGTTAAAGACAAACATGGCCGCATTCACGCTGACGCCGGCGCCGGCCATCTTGCGGAAAAACATGCCCATTTCCGTCGGCGGCAGGACACTCAGGACGACAAAGGCGATCATCCAGCCAAAGCCCATGACGAAATTGGCGCCAGGACCGGCAAACGCCACCCACGCCATCTGCTTCTTCGGATTGCGCAGGCGGCTGAAATCGACGGGTACCGGCTTGGCATAGCCAAACGGTACCTGGATCGTGAAATACAGTATCAAGGGCAGCAATATCGTGCCGAAAGGATCGATATGCCGAATGGGATTGAGGCTCAGCCTGCCCTCGTTCGAGGCCGTGGGGTCGCCGAAATAGCGGGCGGCGTAGCCGTGCGCCGCCTCGTGCAGGGAAATGGCAAACAGCACCGGCACCAGGTACACCGCAATGGTCTGGACTATCGTATTGAAATCGCTCATGACCGCGATTCTACCAGAGGCGTCCCAGGCACTTTCTTATGTTGCCATTAAAGATAGGTAAATCCCGCGCCCTGCGCCAGCGACTACAAACCCAGCACGGCCGGGTCGCCGCGTCCCACGCGCACCACTTCCGGCTCCGCTCCCGTCAGGTCGATCACGGTGCTGGGGCCATGTGCGCAAACGCCGCCATCGATGATCAGGTCGACCAGCTTTTCCAGCCGTTCGCGGATCGTGTCGGCATCCGTCAGGCTGTCTTCGTCGCCAGGCAGGGTCAGGGTCGCACCCAGCAGGGGCTGGCCCAGTTCTTCCAGCAGGCTTTGCACGATGCGGTGCTGCGGCACGCGCAGGCCGATGGTCTTGCGCGAAGGATGGCTGAGGCGGCGCGGCACTTCCTTGGTCGCCTCCAGGATGAAGGTATAGGCGCCCGGCGTGCCCGCCTTGAGCAGGCGGAACTGGCGGTTGTCCACGCGGGCATACAAGCCCAGTTCGCTCAAGTCGCGGCACAGCAGGGTCAGATGATGCTTTTCATCCACGCCACGGATGCGGCGCAGGCGCTCGACGGCGCCCTTGTCGTCGAGCTGGCACACCAGCGCGTAGCAGGAATCGGTGGGCAAGGCCACCACGCCGCCGGACTGGATGATCTGCGCCGCCTGCTTGATCAGGCGCAATTGCGGATTCTCGGGGTGAATCTGGAAAAATTGACTCATGGTCTACGTATTCTTAGTTATTGGCATTAGTTATCATTATTGCACGCCGCGCAGGGCAGCGATGCGTTGCTCGATCGGTGGATGGGTGGCGAACAGCGCGCCCCAGCCGCCATTGCCGCCGCTGATGCCCAGCGCCTGCATCGATTGGGGCAGTTCGCCCGGCGGCACGCCGCCCAGGCGGGCCAGCGCATGCATCATCGGCGTGGGGCTGCCCAGCAGCTTGGCCGAACCGGCATCGGCGCGAAATTCGCGCTGGCGCGAGAACCAGGCCACGATGATGGAAGCGAGCAAGCCGAAGATGACTTCGCACACCATCACGGTCACAAAGTAACCGATGCCGCGTCCGCCGCCTTCGCGGTTGTTATTTTTCAGCAGCACATTGTCGACAAAGAAACCCACCACGCGGGCCATGAAGACGACAAAGGTATTCACCACGCCCTGGATCAGGGTCAAGGTCACCATGTCGCCATTGGCGACGTGGGCGATCTCGTGGCCCAGCACGGCTTCGACTTCATCGCGGTTCATGCTCTGCAGCAAGCCGGTCGAGACGGCCACCAGCGCCGAATTTTTGAAGGCGCCCGTGGCAAACGCATTCGCGTCGCCTTCGTACACGGCCACCTCCGGCATGCCGATGCCGGCCCGCTCGGACAAGGCGCGCACGGTATTGACCAGCCACAACTCGGTCGACGAGGTGGGGTTGTCGATGACGCGCGCGCCCGTGCTCCACTTGGCCATCGGTTTGCTGATCAACAGGGAAAAGATCGACCCTGTAAAACCCACCACCAGCGAAAACACCAGCAGGCTGCCCAGGTTCAGGGTGCTGCCCCGCGCCGGATTGCCCACGCCCAACAAGCTGAGGACGAGCGACAGCACCAGCATCACGGCCAGGTTGGTGGCAATAAAAAGGACAATACGTTTCATGGGCGATGGCTCCAGATGACTATGTATAACAAGAATAACAAAAAGATATGTACGCTAACGCAGATTTCAAGCAGCTCTGGCAACACGGCGGCGCATCGGCAGCCAGGAAAATCGTCGCGAGCGGCAGTGATTTGTGGCCGAGAAGCGCAACCGTACTGAAGTACGGTGAGCATCGCCGGCCGCAAAGCGCGCCGCGCAGCAGATTTGCCTGGCTGTCAGCTAAAACCAGTCGTGCCAGATGGGCGTGACGTTGGTGGGCAGCGGCGGCAGCTTGGCAAAATCCACGCGCGACTCGCCTGGCGCATGGAAATCCGTGCCGCGCGAGGCGAGGAAGCCGTAGGCGTTGGCCAGCTGCGCGTATTCCGGATACTGGTCCGGACTGTGACTGCCCGTGACGACTTCGATGGCCACGCCGCCGAGTTGCTTGAATTCATCGAACAGCACGCCTTGCGCCATGTCGCTGAAGCGGTAGCGGCCCGGATGGGCGATGACGGCCACGCCGCCCGCGCCGCGTATCCAGCCCACGGCCTCGGCCAGGGTGGCCCAGCGGTGCTCGACGTAGCCCGGCTTGCCTTCCGACAGGTATTTCTTGAACACGTCAGGGATGTTCGCGCATTTCCCCGTTTCCACGATGTAGCGGGCAAAGTGCGTGCGCGACATCAGATCCGGGTTGCCGACAAATTTCAAAGCCCCTTCATAGGCGTCGGGAATGCCGGCCAGGTCCAGCTGGCGGGCGATTTCGCGGCCGCGCGCGTCGCGCCCGGAGCGTGTCTGGTGCAAGCCCTGCACCAGGCCCGGATTGTTTTCATCGACTTGCAAGCCCACGATGTGCACGGTCTGGCCGGCCCAGGTGATGGAAATTTCCACGCCGGCCACGAAACGCATGCCCAGGTCCAGCGCGGCCGTGCGCGCGGCGGCGACGCCGGACACTTCATCGTGGTCCGTCAGCGCCCATACATCGACGCCGGCGTTGCGCGCGTACGCAGCCACGGCGGCGGGCGCGAGCACGCCGTCGGAAATATTCGAATGACAATGCAGGTCGACTTTAAGCATGTGAAAACAATACCCTGCACGGGCTCAGCATGGAAGAAGTTTTCATTGTACGCTGCTTGCCAAATCGTGCTGCGGCGTTCCCGACACACATCAGGCCAAAAAGGCTTCCACCAGGCGCGCCAGCTCCGCCGGCTGGTCATGGTGCAGCATGTGGCCCGCGTCGGCCATCATCTCGCAGCGCACATCCTTGATGCAGGCCAAACGCCGGTCGATTTCAATGCGCGCCTCTTCCTTCGGCCCCATCCATTGCCACATATTCGTATCATCGGCTTCCACCCACAGCACGGGTGCCGTGATGCGGCGCCAGCACGCCATCACTTCTTCCACCTGGTACAGGATGGGATTGACACGCTTGTGCTGCGGGTCGCCCAGGATGTCCCACTCGCCCGCCTCGTTCTGCGCCGACCAGTGCTCGGCCAGGAAGGCGGCGCGCGCGTCGGGCAGGCGCGGATTGGTCTTTTGCAGGCGCTCGGCCACGGCCTGCTGGCTCGGATAGCTGCGCATCGCGGGCGGCTCGCGCAATTCAGCTAGCCACTTGGCGTAGCGGCCCGGCGCCTGCTCCGGCTTGCTCGCCATCATGCCGAAGCCTTCCAGGTTGATGAAACGGCTGATGCGCTCGGGCCGCACGCCCGCGTACAGGCCGGCCACGTTGGCGCCCATGCTGTGGCCGAGCAGATTGACGGGGGCATCCGGCGCATAGTGCAGCAGCATGGCGTCCAGGTCGGCCAGGTAGTCGGGGAACCAGTAAGTGTCCGATTGCGTGTAATCGCTCAGGCCAAAGCCGCGCCAGTCGGGTGCGATCACGTGCCAGTCGCCTTGCAATTCGTCAACGACGAACTGGAACGAGGCGGCCACGTCCATCCAGCCGTGCACCATGAACAGGATGGGCGCGCCTTCGCGGCCCCAGTGGCGCACATGGGTGCGGGCGCCGCGGATGTTGATGAATTCGGAACGGGAAAGTTTCATGGGTTTCATCTGATTGCCTGCCTTGAAAGTGGCGCGGATGGCGCCACATGCTGTGTCTGTAGATAGGGTGCGCATAAAAGTACGACCGTTCGATTATTATACCGGATTAGCGCCGGGCGCCAGGACTTGTCCTGCAACAGCGTAAAATAGCGTACACAACACAGTAAAACTTCAGCGTCCGGCCCAGCCCGGCGCTTCCACCACCGCCACAGGCTAACGATGACACTCTACCAATTGGGCGCCGATGCGCCACAGATTGACGCTTCCGCTTTTGTTGCCGACACGGCCAACGTGATCGGCAAGGTGACCCTGGAAGCGAACACGTCCGTATGGTTCGGCGCGACGATTCGCGGCGACAATGAACGCATCACCGTGGGCGCCAACAGCAATGTGCAGGAAGGCGCCGTACTGCACACGGACCCGGGCTACCCGCTGGACATCGGCCAGAACGTGACCATCGGCCACCAGGCCATGTTGCATGGGTGCACGATTGGCGATGGCGCCCTGATCGGCATCCAGGCCGTGATCCTGAACGGCGCGAAGATCGGCAAAGGGTGCCTGGTCGGCGCGGGCGCCCTGGTCACGGAAGGCAAGGAATTTCCCGACAATATGCTGATCATCGGCTCGCCGGCAAAAGCCGTGCGGCCCTTGACGGCAGACGATATCACCAAGCTACAAGGCAACGCCGTGAACTATGTGCAACGCGGCCAGCTATTTAATACGCAACTCAAGAAGATTGGATAAGAGAATGACGACTGAAACCACCGGCGCAGTCAGCGCAGCCGTTAGCGGCCAGGATACCCTGCAAAAATTTATTTTCGACAATGCTGCCGTGCGCGGCCAGTTCATCGACGTTTCCCACACCTGGCAGGAAGTGGTATCGCGCCACGCCTATCCGACGGCCGTGAAAAAAGTGCTGGGCGAAATGGTGGCTGCCGCCGCCCTGCTGTCGGCCAACCTGAAATTCAACGGCTCCATCATCATGCAAATCCACGGTGACGGTCCCGTGCGCCTGATGGTCGTCGAGTGCGATTCCGACCTGCGCTTGCGCGCCACGGCCAAGCTGGACCCGGACGCCACCATCCCCGACGTCGCCAGCGTACCGCAATTGCTCAACGCCACGGGCAAGGGCCGCTTCATCATCACCCTGGACCCGGCCGACAAGGTGCCGGGCCAGCAACCGTACCAGGGCATCGTGCCGCTCGACGGCGACGACATGGCGACCGTGATCGAAAACTACATGTTGCGCTCGGAACAGCTCGATACGCGTCTGTGGCTGGCCACGGACGACAGCGTCTCGCGCGGCCTGCTGCTGCAAAAGCTGCCCCACCATGGCGGCAAGGCCGAAGCGACACCCGTCTCGGAAGAAGTTGCACTGGACACATGGCACCGCGCCGTGATGCTGGCGTCGACCCTGAAAGAGGAAGAAATCCTCGCCACCGACATCGAGACCCTGATGCAGCGCTTGTTCTGGGAAGAAACCATCCGCGTCTTCGAGCCGCTGCACCCGAGCTTCCATTGCAGCTGCACGCGCGAAAAAGTCGGCAATATGCTCAAGATGCTGGGCGAGGAAGAAGTCAACGGCACTCTGGACGAAGTGGGACAAGTGGGCGTGAACTGCGATTTCTGCGGCCAGCACTATACATTCGACAAAGTCGATTGCGCGCAGCTGTTCATCACGGATGCGCCGGCCGAAGTACTGATTCCGCCAGCCGCCAGCATTAACTAATTGTAATATTCCTCGCGCCGCCCCTCAGGCGGCGCCATTGTTTCCACTGTCATCGTTCCGTCATCAGTCCGTCATCAGCCCGTAACGCGCCGCCGTTACGCTGCGCAGCTTGTATTAACCACACTACTTTCCACAGGCTGATGATGACCACCCACTTGACGCTGGCCCTGCGCCGCCATTCCTTTCATGTTTTGCTGGGCGCGTGCGCCGCAGGCCTCTCCCTGCCGGCGCTGGCGCAAACGGCCGTCGCCGCCGCCGTGGCGTCCGCCGCCACCGAGATGGCAGCGCCCGTTGATGACAACGCACCGATGACCACCGTGGAGATTTCCTCGCGCAAGACGCGTTCTTCGGTCGCCCTGAGCAAGAATGAAATCCAGAAAATCCTGCCCGGCACGAATCCCCTGAAAGCCCTGCAAACCCTGCCTGGCGTCAGCTTCCAGACGGCCGATCCATGGGGCAACAACGAACAGAACCTGTCGCTGTTCGTGCATGGCTTTTCCGGCCAGCAACTCGGCTACACCATGGATGGCGTGCCGCTCGGCGACCAGCAGTACGGCAACTACAACGGCCTGTCGCCGCAGCGCGCCGTGATCAGCGAAAACGTGCGCAGCGTCGTGCTGTCGTCGGGCGCGGGCGACCTGGCGACGGCCTCGACCAGCAACCTGGGCGGCACCATCGAAACCTATTCCAGCGACCCGCTGGCCACGCAAGGCGCCAGCGTGCAGCAAACAGTGGGCAGCCACCGCACCTCGCGCACGTTTGCCCGCTACGACACGGGCGCCTTCGGCGACGGCAGCAGCGCCTACTTTTCCATCCTGCACCACGAAGCGCGCGCCTGGGACTTCGATGCGCGCCAGGGCGGCGACCAGTTCAATGCCAAATACGTCAACCGCAGCGAGGCGGGCAAGCTGACCCTGTTCTTCAATTACTCGGACAAGATCGAGCCGAACGAAGACAGCACCGTGCACGTGAAGGGCGAGACGAGCGCGCCGTACACGCGCCCCTTCCTGTACCCGGACTTCAAGGCGGCCCTGAACTACCTGTCGCCGACGGGCGCCACGCCGGCTGCGGACGGCAACAATTACCGCAATTACTACAGCGATGCGCAGCGCACCGATTACCTGGCCTACGCCAAGTTCGACGCCAACTTGTCCGAAGGCATGACGTGGGCTAACCAGGTGTATTACCACAAGGATGACGGCGCGGGCGTGGTGGCCGGCCCCATCGGCGTGGCCGGCTTGCCTGGCCTGTTCAGCGTGTACTACCCGAAACAGAACTTGAAACAGGTGTTCGGCAACTCGGGCTACGCCGTGCGCACGACGGAATACGACATCAAGCGCGGCGGCTTCCTTTCCACCCTGCGCAAGGAAATCGGCAATCACCAGCTGGAAGCGGGCCTGTGGCTGGAACAGAACCGCTCGTCCGCCTACCGCCGCTGGTATGCGCTGGACGTCAACAACCCGACCTCGCCGTACGACCGCCCCAGCAATCCATTGATCACGCAGTACGGCAGCGAGATCGACAACAAGGTGGTGCAGCTGCACTTGCAGGATGAATGGCGCATCCGCCCCGATATCGCCCTGCAGGCGGGCTTCAAGTCCAGCCTGCAGTTTGCCGACGGCCAATTCCCCGTGCAACCGGCCCTGGGCGCCATCTCGGGCGGTTCGACGGCCTTGCCGGTCGGCACCATCAACACGAAAAAATGGTTCCTGCCGCAAGTGGGCGCGCGCTGGGACTTCACGCCGCAAGACCAGCTGTACTTCAATATCCAGAAAAACATGCGTCAGTTCGTCACCTATGGCGGCGGAGGCGCCTCGCCATGGAGCTTGTCGAGCCAGGCCGCGTTCGACCTGTTCAAGCGCGACGCCAAGCCGGAAACGGCCCTCACGTATGAAGTGGGCGTGCGCGGCAGCCACCCATTGAACCTGGGCCCCATCACTTCCATCGATGGCCAGGTCAATGTGTACCACGTCGATTTCAGCAACCGTTTGCTGCAGATCAGCCCCACGCCCGTGATTTCCTCCATCATTGGCGGCAACCCCGTGCTGGCCAACGTGGGCAGCGTGCGCACGGACGGCATCGACATCGCCGGCACCGTGCACTTTGGCAACAATTTCTCGTTCTACAATGCCCTGTCGTACAACCGCTCGCAATACGCGGACAACTACAACAATGGCGCCGCGCTGGTATTGACAGCCGGCAAGAACGTGCCGGGCTCGCCGGAATGGCTGAACAAGTTCGTGGCTTCGGCTACGTTTGGCGATATCGAAGTGCAACTGACGGGTGACTATGTGGGCAAGCGCTACGCGACGTACACCAACGATTTGTCCGTGCCCAGCTATTTCCTGATGGGTCTGGGCGTGTCGGGCAAGCTGCCAGCCATGGCCAGCTGGCTGAAAAACCCGCGCTGGCGCGTGAACGTCAGCAACCTGGCCAACCGCGAAGGTTCGCTGAACGTGGTGGTGGGCGCGGCCGACAAGACGTACAACACCTTCCCGATCGCCCCGCGCCAGGGCTTTTTGACCCTGACGGCGGACTTCTGATGCGCACGCCTATCCTCCCGCAACGGCACTTTTCGCGCCGTAGCTTCGTGCAGGCGGCCGTCGGGGGCCTGGCCCTGGTCGCCGCGCCCGGCTTTGCCGCCGGCCTGCTGGAAGCAAAACCGGCGCGTCCACTGGTGTTCGCCCACCGGGGCGCCAGCGCCCTGCGCCCCGAGCATACGCTGGCGTCGTATGCCAAGGCCATCGCCGACGGCGCCGATTACGTCGAGCCGGACCTGGTCGCCACGCGCGACGGCATCCTCGTGGCGCGCCATGAAAGCAATCTGATCGACACCACCGACGTGGCCCGCCGGCCTGAATTTGCCAGCCGGCGCGGCAAGAAGCTGGTCGACGGCGAATGGCACGAAGGCTGGTTCGTCGACGACTTCACCCTGGCGGAATTGAAAACCCTGCGCGCCATCGAACGGCTGCCGAAAGTGCGCACCGGCAACACCTTGTACGATGGCCAATTCCAGATCCCCACCTGGGAAGAAATCATCGATTTTGTTGCAGCGCAATCAGCCGCCAGCGGGCGCATCATCGGCCTCGTGCCCGAGCTGAAAAGCTCGACGTATTTCCGCGATGCGGGCCTGGCGCTGGAAGACCGTTTCCTGTCGACCATGCTGGCGCACGAATACACGCGCCGCGCGCCGATCGAAATCCAGTCCTTCGAAGTGGCCAATCTGAAGTACTTGCGCGAGAAGCTGGGACGGCGCGCCAACGTGCGCCTGATGCAGCTGGTGGTGGGCGGCGAGGTGCGCCCCATGGATGTCGTCAAGGCGGGTGGAAAGTTAACGTTTGGACAAATGACCACACCGGCCGGCTTGCGCGACATCGCCGCCTACGCGGACGTGGTGGCGCCGCCCACGCGAGCAATCATCGCGCTGGGCGCCGATCAGCGCCTGGCCAAGCCCACCTCCATTGTCGACGATGCGCACCAGGCGGGCTTGCTGTTGCACACGTGGACCTTCCGCCCGGAAAACCGTTTCCTGGCGGCCGACTTCCGTGATGGCAATGGTGAGAACGCGCGCAACGAAGCGGGATCCGTGGCGGAAATGCGGCGCTACATCGCAACGGGACTGGACGGTTTTTTCAGCGACGATCCGGGCCTGGGACGCATCGCCGCCGGATAAACATTTCGTAACAATTTTAATTTCAAGGCGTGGCCGGCAGCTACGCCCTTATTATGCGTTTCTTGAATTTCTGAAATTGGAATTTGAAATTGGACGCATATCGCAAACTCCATTATTGTGCAATGCAACAACAGACCATTCATGGAGGGCATATGTCCACTTTTACCAACACCTACAGCAACGACAACGACAACTACTTCAGCAACCTGGGCCGCGCCACGCGCGCCTTCCTGGGCGCCCTGCTCGCTTCCAAGCCGTACAGCGAACTGGCACAGAAGGAAGTCATCGCCACCAGCACCAGCAGCGCCGAAGAACAGCGCTATGTGCGCCCAAGCAAGCGCGATATCGCCCTGCTGAACTCGGAAGCGGCCCGTTACGAGCACCTGATGCCGAATCTGGCCTCGGAACTGCGCTTCCTGGCGTCGCGCGGATAAAAAACGCCCAGGGCGGCGTTGCCTGCGCCTCGCCGTACGTTCGTACTGTCTTCGGCTTGGCGCCTGGCCCTGGACGTTTTTTAAGCCAACCAAACACTGAAAGGATTTTTATATGATATTTCTCGAAACCGTACTGGTGAGCGTGGCCATCGTGGTTACCAGCATCCATTTTTACCTGATCTCGACCGGCAAAGCCCGTTTCTGATCAGCAAGCAGCAAGCAGCAAGGCAATCGTGTGCAGCAGTGCAGAGTAGCAAGTACAGGGTAGCAAATACAGGGTAGCAATGTGACAGGTCAGCCTGGCAATCGGTCCAGGCTGGCAAGCGGGAAGTCGTACTATCTTAATGTGGCGCAGCAGCGTCCACCGGTGTTTCCAGCAGTGGCGGGGTTTGTTCCTTGCGCACGATCTGCACGAAAATCTCATTCTGTTTGACCATGCCCAGCTCATAGCGGGCACGCTCCTCGACGGCGCCGGTACCATCTTTCAGGTCGCGCACTTCGGATTCGAGCTTGGCGTTTCTCGCCTTCAATTCCACATTCTTCTTGTTGGCCAGCGCCACTTGGGCTTCCATGTCGGCAACACGCAGCCAGCCGCCTTTGCCCAGCCAGAGGGGAAATTGGATCAGCAGCAGCAGGGCTGCCAGGGCGAGCGTAATCAGGCGCATGGGGCATTCAGTTAACAAACCGGCCGGATCTCTCCGGCCGGCCAGTGGGTTTTACATCAGCTTACTTCAGATTATAGAACGCATCGCGGCCAGGGTAGCTGGCGATGTCGCCCAGGTCTTCCTCGATACGCAGCAGCTGGTTGTACTTGGCCATGCGGTCCGAACGCGACATCGAGCCGGTCTTGATCTGCAGGGCGTTGGTAGCAACGGCGATATCGGCGATGGTCGAGTCTTCCGTTTCGCCCGAGCGGTGCGAAATGACGGCCGTGTAGCCGGCGCGCTTGGCCATTTCGATGGCGGCGAAGGTTTCCGTCAGGGTGCCGATCTGGTTGATCTTGATCAGGATCGAGTTGGCGATGCCCTTCTGGATGCCTTCTTTCAGGATCTTGGTGTTGGTGACATACAGGTCGTCGCCGACCAGTTGCACTTTCTTGCCCAGTTCTGCCGTCAGGATCGCCCAGCCGTCCCAGTCGCCTTCGTGCATCGCGTCTTCGATCGAGATGATCGGGTACTTGTCGCACCAGGTCGCCAGCAGGTTGGTGAACTCGGTAGCCGTCAGGCTCAGGCCTTCGCCTGCCATTTCGTACTTGCCGTTCTTGTAGAACTCGGACGCGGCGCAATCGAGGCCGATGGCGATCTGCGTGCCTGGCTCGTAGCCCGCTTCTTCGATGGCCTGGATGATCAGCTTGATGGCTTCTTCATGGTTGGCCAGCGATGGCGCGAAACCGCCTTCGTCGCCCACGTTGGTGTTCAGACCCTTTTTGTGCAGGATCTTTTTCAGCGTGTGGAACACTTCCGCGCCGTAGCGGACGGCTTCCTTGAACGACGGGGCGCCCACGGGAATGATCATGAATTCCTGGATGTCCAGGTTGTTGTCGGCGTGCGCGCCGCCGTTGATGACGTTCATCATCGGCACTGGCATCTGCATGGCGCCCGAACCGCCGAAATAGCGGTACAGCGGCAAGCCCGCTTCTTCGGCGGCAGCCTTGGCGACGGCCATGGAAACGGCCAGGATGGCGTTGGCGCCCAGGCGCGATTTGTTTTCCGTGCCGTCCAGGTCGATCAGGGTACGGTCCAGGAAAGCCTGTTCATTGGCGTCCAGGCCCATGATGGCTTCGGAGATTTCGGTGTTGATGTTTTCGCATGCTTGCAGCACGCCCTTGCCGAAGTAGCGCTTGGCGTCGCCATCGCGCAATTCCACGGCTTCGCGCGAACCGGTCGAGGCACCCGACGGTACGGCCGCACGGCCCATCACGCCCGATTCCAGCAACACATCGCATTCGACGGTCGGGTTACCGCGCGAGTCCAGGATTTCGCGACCGATAATATCAACAATAGCACTCATGTCATTCTCCAAAGTTAAGCGTAACAGGGGGCTGCACACTGCGTTCTGATGCGCAATTGCACAAAGGGGGCAAAGAAACTCCCGGCGGGAACCATCTGGCCGGGAGCTGTCTTACGGGTAATACTGTCGCAATCGACCGCGTTATTGCGCAGCGGCGTTGGCTTCTTTGTGCGCCAGCGCTGCCTTGATGAACGAGGTAAACAACGGATGGCCAGTGCGTGGCGTCGACTTGAACTCGGGATGGTATTGCACGCCCATATACCATGGGTGGGAATTTTCACCCGTGCGTGGCAATTCCATGATTTCGCACAAATCTTCGCTCGGCGTGCGGGCCGAGACGATCATGCCAGCCGCTTCGACACGGGCCAGGTAATGATTGTTGGCTTCGTAGCGATGACGGTGACGCTCGGTCACCACGCTGCCGTAGATCTCGGCAGCCAGGGTGCCCGGATTGACGGCGCAGGTCTGCGCGCCCAGGCGCATGGTACCGCCCAGGTCCGAGTTTTCATCGCGCAACTCGACTTTACCATCGTGGTTTTGCCACTCATTGATCAGTGCAACGACAGGTTGATCCGTATCAAGGTCGAACTCGGTCGAATTCGCGTTCGGCATGCCTGCCTTGTTGCGCGCGTATTCGATCAGGGCCACTTGCATGCCCAGGCAGATGCCCAGGTAAGGGATCTTGTGTTCACGGGCGAACTGGGCCGCCTTGATCTTGCCTTCCACGCCGCGCTTGCCGAAGCCGCCCGGTACCAGGATGGCATCGTACTTGGCCAGGTTCTCGCAACCGGTCGTTTCGATTTCTTCCGAATCGATGTACTCGATGTTGACGCGGCTTTCCGTGTGGATGCCGGCGTGGCGCAACGCTTCGATCAGCGACTTGTACGACTCGGTCAGCTCGACATACTTGCCGACCATGCCGACGGTCACTTCCGCCTTCGGGTGCTCCATCGTGTAGATCAGCTTGCTCCAGATCGACAGGTCGGCCGGTGCCGGATCGAGGTCCAGCGCTTCGCAGATGATCTTGTCGAGGCCCTGGTCGTGCAGCATTTGCGGCACTTTGTAGATGGTGTCGACGTCCCACACGGAAATGACGGCATGCTCTTCGATATTCGAGAACAGCGAGATTTTCGCGCGCTCGTCTTCCGGGATGGCGCGGTCGGCGCGGCACAGCAGCGCGTTCGGCATGATGCCGATTTCGCGCAGTTTTTGCACCGAGTGCTGCGTCGGCTTGGTCTTCAGTTCACCGGCCGAGGCGATGTAAGGCACCAGGGTCAGGTGGACGAAGGCCGTGTTCTTGCGGCCGGCGCGCAGGCTCAGCTGACGTGCCGCTTCCAGGAAGGGCAGCGATTCGATATCGCCGACGGTGCCGCCGATTTCGCACAGGGCCACGTCGTAGCCTTCGGCGCCACGGCGGATGTAATCCTGGATTTCATTGGTGATATGCGGAATCACCTGCACGGTCTTGCCCAGATATTCGCCCCGGCGTTCCTTGCGGATCACCGATTCATAGATCTGGCCAGTGGTGAAGTTATTCACCTTTTTCATGCGGGTGGAGATGAAGCGCTCGTAGTGACCGAGGTCGAGGTCGGTTTCGGCCCCGTCATCGGTGACGAATACTTCACCGTGTTGCATAGGGCTCATCGTGCCAGGATCGACGTTGATATACGGGTCGAGCTTGAGCATGGTGACTTTAAGGCCGCGCGATTCGAGGATCGCGGCGAGGGAGGCGGCGGCAATCCCTTTTCCAAGGGAGGACACAACGCCACCAGTGACGAAGACAAATTTGGTCATTGCAGATGGTGCCGAACGGCACGTGCGGGAAATTGAAATTATACACTAAAGCCCGCCTGCGGCGCTCTCCACACGTGGAAATTTGCGCCAAATGTCGACGATCACCCCCGCTCCTGCGGTCTACGCACAACAAAATTACTCAATAGTAATAATTAATATATTTTCAATTCCATACTTTGTGTGGGCGAGCGAACAGACCCTGCCGCGCCCTGGCGGCAGACTGGGATTTTTCAACGGAGGTCCATCATGAGCTACGAAGAACGCGACGCCTACGGCATGTATGTCAACCGCGGCCACAAAGGTCCCGGCCCTGAACTGATGGGTGCCGACACCCTGATCGGCGACCATGTGCACAACGCCAAGGATGAACACCTGGGCGAAATCAAGGAAATCATGATCGACATGCGTAGCGGCAAGATCGCCTACGCCGTCATGTCGCACGGCGGTGTCTTCACCATCGGCGAAAAGCTGTTCGCCGTACCCTGGGAAGCGCTGCTGCTCGACACCGTCAACAAGCGCTTCACGCTCAACGTCGACAAGGAACGCATCGAAAACGCACCCGGCTTCGATACGGACAACTGGCCGAACATGGCCGATACCACGTGGGCCCAGTCCATCCACAGCTACTACGGAACGACACCACGCGAGTATTAATTCACCCCAAGCGCAGGGCCGGGGTCGTACCCTCAGGGTACGACCCCAGTATTTGCACTTGGGTTTGACTAGAACCGGTACTCCAGCCCCGCCACATACGTCCTGCCCCGCGCCGTGCTCAGCGGCGTGTTGTCCTGCGACTGCGACGGCATCGAGTTCAGCCGGTTCAGCGCTTCCGAGAAATCCTTGTTCATGGCGTTCTGCACCGACAGGCGCAGGAACAGGTTTTTCGACACCTGGTAACTCGCATACAGGTCGATCACGGCCGGAATCTTCGGATTGTCGGCCTTGAGCACTTCGCCCGTCGCTTCATCGGCTTCATTGTCGGGCGACAGGCGGCGGTTCGAGCCCGTGTGCTTGAGGATGGCGCCCACTTCCAGTTTATTGTCCAGCAGGCGCGTGCCCACGTCGAGGTTGTAGTACACGCTGGGCAGCTCGCTGATGTCGGCCGCGCCGAACCAGGCGCTGGCGATCGAGGTGGGCTGGCGCGTCGTTTCGCGCGTGTACGACAGGCGCGCATACGCCGGCCCCAGCTGATATTGCGCTTCCAGTTCCCAGCCGCGCGAATACACGGGCGTGGCCGAGTTGATGTAGATATACATGTTGGTCACGTATTCATCCACATTCTGCCAGTCATTGGCCAGCACTTCCGCGATATTGCACTTGCGGCCGCTGTCGCACACAAGGAAGGACTGGCTGGTGATATAGCCGTCGATCTTGCTCTTGAAATACAGGGCCTTGAAGTTCAGCAGGTCATTCTTGCTCAGCAAGCCATGCAGGCTGGAATTGAAGCCCAACTGGTAAGTCGTCGCCTTCTCCCCTCTCAGGAAGGGGTTCATGGAAGCACCGCCATCGTTGGAAAAGAATACTTCCTGCGGATTCGGCCCGCGCATGGTGCGCTCGGCGCTGGCAAACGGCTGGAACCATGGCGTCACTTGCGCGGACACGAGCAGCGATGGATTGATGCCATGCTCCTTGAGAGCGATATTGCTCGCCCCTTGCGGGAAACATTTCACCCGTTCGTCGCAAGCGGGCTTGTAGCCGGTCAAATCAAAGTGCGTGGTGTTGAGGCCTGCATTGACCTGCACAATGCCACGGTTGTACTGCAAGCCCGCATACAGGCTGCTGATCTTTTGCACGCCCTCGGGCCCGAACGTATTGTTTTCAATCGATTGCTGGTTCGCGTCCGGGTTGTCCGGGTCATCGACCAGGCTTTCCACGTGCTTGCTGTACTTATTGTGCATCAGCTTGCCGCCAACGGTCACCAGCGCATCGCCACCGGCCAGCCTGAAGCTGCTGGTGTTATTGATATCGACAGCGTCGGCGCGGTTGGCCGCATTCGTGTTGATAAAATTGGTCAGCGCCTCGGGCATGTATTTCTGGTTGCCACGGCTGCTGCTGGCCACCACATTGAGGTCGATTAACTCCGAAAACGGCGTGTAGTGATATTTGACGTAGTAGTCATCGCTGTGGATGTCGCGGCGCGTAAAGGTGCTGCGGTAGTCGCGCGCCGACAGTTCCAGCGCGTGGAAGTCGCTCAATTTGAGGTCCAGCTTGAGCAGTTGCGACTTGGGCTTTTGCTTGTAATAGCGGTTGTAGCCGAAACCGAATTCCTCGCTGTTGACGCCCTTGGCATTCTTGTAGTTGTTGCCGATCACACTCGCGCTGGTGGCGGCCATGAAGCCCACGCTGCCGCCATCGAAGGCCGGGTTTTTCATGGCCACGGCCAGCATGGCGCTGCGCCCCACGCCATTATTTCCTGTCGACATCTTCGTGCGCGCCCCGGTTTTTTCACCGGCGAAGACGACATCATCGACGCCGATGGTGCGAAAGTTGCTGCTGCCGGCCAGCGCATTGACTCCGTCACCGCCGACGACATTGCCGCGCGACACATCCACGCCGATGATGAAATTCGGGTCGATCAGGGCGCCGAACTGGCTGCTGGGCACGCCGCCGTGCGACACGGACGAGGGCGCGCTGCCATAGTAATTCTGGCTCACGCCATCGACCATCATGTTCACGCGCCCCAGACCCGACAAGCCGCGAATATTGACGCTGACGGCGCCCTGCGCCGGGTCGATCTGGGTAAACGTGCCCGGCATGCTGCGCACGATCTGGTCGACCGGCTGCAAGCGCGTGTCCGCGCCGCGCGCGCTGACGGCACCCGGTTTTTCCAGCGCCTGCTGCTCGGCCGAAACAGCCTCGCCCGATACATTCAGCGGCGAAAATTCCACCTTGCCACTGTCTTGTGCCTGTTGCGCCCATGCCTGCTGCGCCAGCAAGGCCAGGCAAACGCCCACGGCCTGCGTCATTGTCTTGATATGCATACACCCTCGATTTGTTATGTGATTGAAAAAATTCAGCTGGCACCGTGGCCGCTCTCGGCATCGAGCTTGAACGACACGGGCAAGGTCACCGTCACTGTGCCCTGGCGCAATACGCTGGCCGGTGGCGCCGGCAACGGTTGCGCGCGCTCAAGCACTTGCAGCGCTTCGCGGTCGAGCAGCACCGTGCCCGACGAGGTGACCAGTTCGCTGGCCAGCAGCTTGCCGTCGCCGTCCACCTGGAAGCGCACCCAGGCGGCACCGGCCCGCTTGCGCTGGCGCGCATCACCGGGATAGCGCTTGAAATGCGCCAGGTGGCCGAGCACGCGGCTTTGCCAGCTGGCCGGCGCCGCGCTGGCGGGCGGCGTGTCGCTGTCGAACGGCGCCGCCTGCGGACCGCGTACGGGGCTTGGCGCCGGTGTGGCACTGCTGCTGGCCTGCGCGGGCAAGGACGCTTCCTTGGCGGCATCCTTGCCGGGATCTGGCGACGGAGCGGTTTCTGCCTTCGCCTCTTTTTCCGCCGCGACGATCTGCGGCGCGGCGGCGCGCGCCAGCACGGGCAGCGCCTCGTGCCGTGTCGTGCTCTTCGGTGGCCGGGCGGCGCTGGAGGCGGCCGACTGGCGCGCCCCTGCTGCTGCCGCCTGTTGCGTCTCCGGCGACATCGCTTGCGCGGCAAACACCAGCATCACGCTGGCGGCCGGATTGGCGGGCGCGACGCTGACGGGCCGCCAGGCCGCCCACAACAGCAGGGCCAGCGCCGTGGTCACCACCAGCGACGTGGCGATGCCCCAACTGAATATCGGACGCGGATTCACCCGCCCCCCTCCCGGCCTACCAGGCCCACTTTCAGGTAGCCGGCCTGGCGCAGGGCATCCATCACGCCCAGCACGTCTTCATACGCGGCTTGCTTGTCGGCCTGGAAAAACAGCGTGCGCTGGCGGTCGCCGCCCGTTTCGGCATCGAGCAGGCGGCCCAGTTGCTCGCGCGCCACGGGCGATTCCCCCAGATACAGGCTGTGATCGGCTTTCAGGGAAACGAACAGCGGCTTGTCGGGACGCGGCTCGGGCTTGGCCGTGGCGGCCGGCAAGTCGATCTTCAGGTCGACGGTGGCCAGCGGCGAGACCACCATGAAGATGATCAACAGCACCAGCATCACGTCGATGAAGGGCGTGACATTGATCTCGCTCAATTCCGGCATGTCGGCCGTGTCGTCGTCCGGTGACGGAAACAGGGATGCCATGGCTCAGGCCTGCTTGCGCGTGTCGAGGTCGCGGCTCAGCATCAGCAGCACTTGCGCGGAAGCGGCGCGCAGCTGCGCCTTGTACTGGTTGATGCCGCGACTGAGCACGTTATAAATGACGACGGCGGGAATTGCCGCCACCAGCCCCAGGGCCGTCGCCAGCAAGGCTTCCGCGATGCCCGGCGCGACTGTCGCCAAATTCGTGCTCTGGCTGACGGCGATGCCGATAAAACTGTTCATGATGCCCCACACGGTGCCGAACAGGCCGACGAAGGGTGCCACGGCGCCGATGCTGGCCAGCAGACCGATGCCTTGCGTCATGGCGCGCACCTGGTGGGCGATCCACTGCTCCTGGCGAAAGCCGGCCCGCTCTTTCAGGGCCGCCGCCGGTGCATACGCGTGCGACAAGCTCAGTTCCTGCTGCACATCATCGAGCAGCTGTTGCGCCAGCACAGACGCCCCGCTCTTTGCGGCAGCGTCCGGCAAGGACGTGGCCGTCTTCAGCATGGCGACGGCCAGCGCCGCTGCGCGCCGCGCTTGCAGCAAGCTGGCGCCTTTCACCAGCAAGACCACCCAGGTGGCCAGCGCGGCGATCAACAGGCCGATGAGCACGCTTTTTACCACCAGGTCGGCGGCAAAAAACATGCCCAGCGGCGACATGTCGTGCGGCAAGGCGGACGCTTGTGCGCCGGATTGAAAGATGAAAAGAAACACGCCGCCGGCAGCGGCTTTGATACAGGAAATACGCATGGAAGCTTCAACAGGTAAAAAAAATCGGACGGACTACCTGGCTGCTGCTAAGAAGCTTGCTGGGGAAGAGTGCCGGGCTGAATGCCCGGCGGAGATGCAATGAATTATTTAGCGCTGGCAACGGCAGGCATTGCCGGCGTGAACCACACGAAGTCCGCCTGTGGCGCCAGCACCGTGGCGCCCTGCTGGGCCAGCACCAGCACCAGCGGCGCGGGGCCGCCCGTCAAGTCCTGCACGTGCAGCGGAACGCCCAGGTCCTTGTGCGCATGGTAGGCGCCGGCGATCAGCACGGCCGGCGCGGGCGCGGCCAGCAGACGCTCGGCCATGCGGCGGTCGCGCTGCTGCTGCACCGACAGCATGGCGGCCAGGCGCGGCGCGTCGATCTGGTTGTCATGCATGACGCGGATGATGTCTTTCAGTTTTTCATGCACCTTGCCATCGTTGGCCAGGTTGGAATGCTTGCCCTGCACGGCTGGCTGGTCGATGAACAGTTGCTTGATCTCGCTGCGGTCCAGGTTGGCCGACCAGACGGGATACGGCGCGCGCATCACGGTCATGACCAGGTCGCCATATTGCGCCCACTTCCAGCTCGCTTGCCAGGCCAGCAGTTCGGCCACGTGTTCGGGACGTACGACGGGGTCCGTCTGCAGCCACGGCTTGACCTTGTCCACCTTGGCTTGCTGGTCCGGATTCAGCATTTCCAGCAGCACGCTGCCTTGCGGACGCTGGCCTTGCAATTGCTGCAGCAGCCATTGCTCGATCCGGTGATGGCTGAGCTGGTCATGCTGCTCGCCGACGATCACGCGCGGCGCGGCGGCCAGCTGGGCCAGCAATTGATCGGCGCTCAGGCGCTGGCCGCTGCGCAGGTCGACGATCTCGCCCAGTTGGCGCACGTCTTGCGCAGTAGCGGGCGCGGCGGTCGTGGTGGCGGCCGTGCCAGTGGCTGGTGCGACGCTGCTGCAGGCACTCAGCGCCAGCACGCAGGCGGGCAGGACGGCGGCGAGGGACAGGGGGAACTTCATGGGCATGGCCTTTCGGGTCTGAGCACGCATTGCAAAATAACTACTGGCGGGCATTTTAATAGAAATGATTCTCATTTACAACCAGTGCACGGCAAACCTTGCGGATTTTTTTACAACTGGCAAAAAATCAATATGCTGCTACGGTGAAATCCCCGGGCGCGGAGTAGAATAAAAAAAACGGAGGACTCGCGTGAATCAAACTGACCAGTTGGCGGTACTGAAAAAACCGCTGCCAGACTCTCTTGCTGCCGTACTTTCCCTGATCTTTGCCGACCGCTTTTCCATGACGCAAGCCATGCGCGCACACCATGGCCGCGACGAGTCGAGCTATCCACCCATGCTGCCCGATGCCGTCATCTTCGCCCATTCCACCGAGGAAGTGGCGGCCGCCGTGAAGCTGTGCAGCGCACACGACGTACCCGTCATCGCCTATGGCAGCGGCACCTCGCTCGAAGGCCATGTGCTGGCCCTGCATGGCGGCGTGACGATTGATCTGTCGCAAATGAACCAGATGGTAGCAGTGCATGCTGACGACTTGACGGCCACCGTGCAGGCGGGTGTGACGCGCAAGCAACTCAACGAGGAAATCCGCGACACGGGCCTGTTCTTCCCCATCGACCCGGGCGCCAATGCGTCACTGGGCGGCATGGCGGCCACGCGCGCCTCGGGCACGAACGCCGTGCGCTACGGCACCATGCGCGAAAACGTGCTGGCCCTGACGGTGGTGACGGCCGATGGCCGCATCATCAAGACGGGAACCAGGGCGAAAAAATCGTCGGCCGGCTACGACCTGACGCGCTTGTTTGTCGGTAGCGAAGGTACCCTGGGCATCATCACGGAAGTGACGGTGAAACTGTACCCGCTGCCGGAAGCGATCTCGGCCGCCGTGTGCTCATTCCCCGGCACGGGCGAAGCCGTCAGCGCCGTGATCCAGACCATCCAGATGGGTATTCCTGTGGCACGGGTCGAGTTTCTCGATGAAAACGGCGTCAAAGCCATCAACGCCTACGACAAGATGGCGTTGCCAGAGAAACCGCTGCTGCTGTTTGAATTCCATGGCACGCCGGCCAGCGTGGCCGAGCAGGCGCAGCTGGTGCAAGCCATCACGGCGGAACACGGCGCCAGCGATTTCGAATGGGCCAGCCGCCCCGAAGACCGCTCGCGCCTGTGGGCCGCGCGCCACAACGCGTATTTCGCCCTGCTGCAGATGCGTCCCGGCAGCCGCGCCATTTCCACCGATTGCTGCGTGCCCATTTCGCGCCTGGCCGAATGCATCCTCGCCACCAAGGCCGATTGCGAGGCGCAAGGCCTGGTCTACGCCATCATCGGCCATGTGGGCGACGGCAATTTCCACGTGCAGATGCTGGTCGATCCCGATGACCCGGCCGACATCGCCCGCGCGGAAAAGGTCAACAGCGACATGGTCACGCGCGCCATCGGCATGGACGGCACCTGTACGGGCGAACACGGCGTGGGCATGCACAAGATGGCTTTCCTGGTGGAAGAGCATGGCGTCGGCGCCATCGACACCATGCGCGCCGTGAAACACGCGCTGGACCCGAAGAACATCATGAATCCAGGCAAGATCGTGCGCTGGTAATCAGGCCGTCAATTCCATGCGCATCGGCACAAACGCGATGCCGCCCGTCTCCACCTTCGGTCCCGTGGCGACAAAGCCCAGGCTTTCATACAGGGGCAAGGCGTAGGCCGAGGAGTTGACGGTAAATGCCGTCACGCCGCCCCTGGCCAGCGACGCATCGCGGGCAGCCTGCCACAAACGGCGCGCCATGCCGCGCCGGTGCAGCGCGCGCGGCACGAACATGTGGAACAGATGCGTATTGTCGCGCATGGCCACTACGCCGGCCAGTTCGCCATCGATATGCGCGAGCTGGTAGGCGTAATTGGGCAGCGACAGATACTGCTCGATGGCGGGCTGGCGGCAATGTTCGATGAACTTTTCCGCCCCCGCGCCATCGGGGTGCAGGGTCAGAAAGGGCATCAGGTCGTCGATCAGCGCAACGATGGCGGGCGCGTCGGCGACCAGGGCGGGACGCAGGGTGATGGTGGGCAAGGGTTGATTCATCCAGTAATTTTGCCATATCCCGCCATTGCCCGGCAATTCAGCGCTTCCATTCAACAGATCAATTTACCCAAAACAATTTACGCAGCATGGCCATGCCTGTGGGCGCATGCTCCATGCCTCTCTGCACTGGTCCTGAAAGGTAGCGCAGCAAAGGCGACACGGGGTGGCGTGCCGTGATGGGCTGACAGCCGGCCAGCCTGACCGGCCCGCTTTCCGGCACCAGCACTTCGTTGCGCTGACGGCGAAACAGGCTGGCGACATTCAAGCCTTGCTTGTCCACGCAAATGCTGCTGAAGAGCGATTCGAACAGGCTGGCATTGGCAGGCGCGGCCAGCAGCTGTTTGCCTTCCAGCACCGGCAGAATATGCCCGAGCAGCGTTTTCCAGGCATCGAAGTCCCGTTCGCTCAAGGTTTCGGGGAAAACACTGCTGCGTTGGCCCGGATGGGCAATCCACTCTTCCTCGTCATCCGTTTCCGCCAGCACCAGTTGGCGCAGTTTTTCGCTGCTGTTCACACCCGCCAGCAGCAAACCATGGGCGCGCCGCAATGCGGCTGGATCGCGCACGCGCAACGCCAGCGTGCCGGGCCCGTTGTCGAATGCCGCACTCAGCTCGGCGGAGGCTTCCAGAAAATAATGATAGCCGAGCAGCCACTGCACATCGCTCTGGTCGACGCGAAAGCGCGCTTCCAGCTGGTAATGCCGCTGGTAATATTGCTGCGTTCGCCTGTCCGCACCGCTGTCTTCCCCGTCCGGCGTGCCGGCCACCGGCCGCTTGGGAATGGCAAACAGATACTGCTCTTCCGGCGTCAGCGTACCGTCGCCATTCAAGTCGCTGCCCCAGGTGGCGGGCACCAGCAGCAAGCCGTCGTCCTTGCTACGCAACACGATTTTCTCCAGCACGCGCCGCGTCGTGCGCACTTCATCGCGCAAGGCGGCAAAGGCGACGCGCAAGCCTTCCTGATCCAGCTGCTGCAGCGATAATTGTCCTTGCTGCTGCGGCCGATAATGGTCGGCCAGGCGCAGCAATCGTTTAGCGGTGGCAATGTCGCGGCAGAGTACCCAGGCTTGCTGCGCCTGTGGCGTGGCGGCCGGCTGCGCCTGCAAGTTGCCGGCGCAGCTGCGCGCCATGCCTGCCGCGCTGGTGAAATCGGGCGCGGCGGCAAGCGCCATATTGCAAGAAAGGCAGATCAGGACAAGGTGGCAGTAGCGGGAAATGGCGTGCATGCACGGCTCCTGGAAGTGGATGAATGGGTGACTCCAGCTTAATCACCGGCTTGCAGCGAGCCTTAACAAAATGCAAGCTTGTATCTATTCACACTCCACGAGCATCAAGGTTTCAACAAAAATCGCGGCTGCTGGTCCGCAAGCGCCCCAGCAAATGCGACATATCGACCAGGCGCTTGGCCACCAGGTTGCGCACGATGCCCTCCCTTTGCCACACGCCGTACACGCCCAGCAGCGGCGCGCTCAGCACTTCGCGCCGCTGGCTTTCCACCAGGTCCGGCCAGACGATGACGTTGACGGTGCCCGTCTCGTCTTCCAGTGTCATGAAGATCACGCCCTTGGCCGTGCCCGGCCGCTGGCGCACGGTGACGATGCCGCAGGCGCGCGCCAGCTGGCCATGCGTGTAGCTGTCCAGCGCGGATGCGGGCAGAAAGCGCTGCTCCAGCAACTGTGCGCGCAGCAGCGCCAGCGGGTGGCGGCCCAGGGTCAGGCCTTGCGAACGGTAATCGCTGACGATGCTCTCGCCTTCCGTGGGTGCCGCCAGCACGGGCAAGTCTTCCTCTTGCGTGGTGGCGCGCAGCAAATCCTTGTCGGGCACGGCGCCGGCCGCCTGCCACAACGCTGCGCGCCGGTGGCCCGCCAGCGCGTGCAGCGCATTGCCGGCAGCGAGCACCTGCAAATCATGGCGGTCCAGGCCGCCGCGCCGCGCCAGGTCGGCCACGTCGACAAAGGCGGCGATGGCGCGCGCATCCTCGATACGCAGGGCGGCCTCGGCGCGCATGCCGAACAGGCTGTTCAAGCCCAGGCGCACAGCCGGTGCATCACCCTCCAGTCCCGCCTCCCAGCCGCTGACGGCCACATCGACGGGCAGCACTTGCACGCCATGCCGGCGACCATCCTGCACCAGTTGCGACGGGCTGTAAAAGCCCATGGGCTGACTATTGAGCAAGGCGCACAGAAAAGCGGCCGGTTCATGGCATTTCAGCCAGGAACTGGCATACGTCAGCAGGGCGAAACTGGCCGCGTGCGACTCGGGAAAACCATATTCGCCAAAGCCTTCGATCTGGCTGAAGATGGCCTCGGCAAAACCTTTCTCATAGCCATTGTCGACCATGGCATCGACGATGCGGTCATGGTAATTGTTCATGCCGCCCTTGCGTTTCCAGGCCGCCATGGCGCGCCGCAACTGATCCGCTTCGCCGGGCGTGAAATCGGCGGCGATGATGGCCACCTGCATCACTTGCTCCTGGAAGATCGGGATGCCCAAGGTGCGCCCCAGCGCCTTTTCCAGGCCCTTCGGATAGTCGACCGGCTCCTTTTTCTGGCGCCGCTGCAAGTAGGGATGCACCATGCCGCCCTGGATGGGGCCGGGACGCACCAGCGCCACTTCGATGACGAGGTCATAGAATTGGCGCGGACGCAGGCGCGGCAGCATGCTCATCTGCGCGCGCGACTCGATCTGGAATACGCCGATGGTGTCGGCCTGGCACATCATGTCGTAGGTGGCGCAGTCTTCGGCGGGAATATCCTGCAAACGAAATTCCTCGCCGCGCCGCACACTCACCAGTTCCAGCGCGCGGCGCAAGGCCGACAACATGCCCAGCGCCAGCACGTCAACCTTCATCAAGCCCAGCTCCTCAAGGTCATTCTTGTCCCACTCGATGACGCTGCGCTCGGCCATGCTGGCGTTTTCAATCGGCACCAGGCGCGACAATTTTCCCTGAGCGATGACAAAGCCGCCCGGATGCTGCGACAGGTGGCGGGGGAAACCCAGCAACTGCTGCGCCAGGCTGGCCCACTGCTGCGACAGTTCTGCCTCCGGGTCGAGCCCGCATTCGGCCAGGCGCTCCAGCAGATCGTGCTTGCCGTCGAACCAGCGATGCGCCTTGGCCACCTTTTCCACGATGGCCAGGTCGATCCCCAGCGCCCGGCCGCTGTCGCGCAAGGCGCTCTTCGGCCGGTAACTGATCACCACGGCTGCCAATGCGGCCCGCTCGCGGCCATATTTGCTATAGATATATTGAATGACCTCTTCGCGCCGCTGGTGTTCGAAATCGACGTCGATGTCGGGCGGCTCGTTGCGCTCGCGCGACATGAAACGCCCGACCAGACAATTGCCGCGCGCGGGGTCCACTTCCGTGATGTGCAGGCAATAGCAGACGGCCGAATTGGCGGCCGAGCCCCGCCCCTGGCACAGGATGTTTTGCGCGCGCGCAAAGCGCACGATGTCATACACGGTCAAAAAGTACGCTTCATACGACAGCTCGGCGATCAGTTCCAGCTCCTGCTCGATCTGCTGCTGTACGTTGGCGGGAATACCCAATGGAAAGCGCATGCGCGCGCCCGCATAGGTTTCCTCGCGCAAATAGGTCGCCGGCGTGTGGCCGTGCGGCACCAGCTCGTCGGGATAGTCATAACGCAAGCTGTCGAGGGAAAATGTGCACAGCTTGGCGATGCGCACGGTTTCCGCCAGCGCTTGCGGCGGATACACATTGGCCAGGCGCAGGCGCGCGCGCAGATGCTGCTCCGCATTTTGCGCCAGCGCATAGCCGCACTCGCCCACGGGTTTACCCACGCGTATCGCGCACAGGGTGTCGAGCAAAGGTTTGCGCGAGCGCACATGCATGCACACATGGCCGACGGCCACCACGGGCAAGCCCAGCGCCTGCGCGGCGTCCTGCACGCCGCTGCGGTGGGCGTCATCCTGCGCCCGCTGCAACAAATTCAGGCCGATCCAGCTGCGCTCGCTGCCAAAGGTGGACGCCATCCACTCTCCCTGCGCGCGCACGGTTTCCGGCTGGGCCGGATAGCTGGGCAGCAAGATCATCAGGCAGCCGGGCAGCCCCTGCAAATGGGCAAACTGCGCCGATGGCGCGCTGAAATCATCAAGCGTCAGCAGATAGCGCCCCTTGGCCGCCCGCGTGCGCGCCATGGTGATCAGTTCCGACAAGTTGCCGTAACCATCGATATCGCGCACCAGCGCCAGCAGGGACAAAGCCGCGCCGCCGTCGGCCCGCGTCAAGTGAAAATGCGCGCCGATAATCAGGGGAAAGCCGGCCCGCTTGGCCACCGCATGGGCGCGCACGACGCCGGCCAGCGAGCACTCGTCGGTGATGGCCAACGCCTTGTAACCGAGCTGGACAGAGCGCGCCACCAGCTCTTCCGCATGCGAAGCTCCATGCAGGAAGCTGAAGTTACTCAGGCAGTACAACTCAGCATACTCGGGTAAGACTGCACCCCACATGATCCACCTCAATACTGTATATAAACACAGTCTATTATACTTATCTGGAATCGGGCTTATCGTTTATGCTGGTGTTTTACCTTTCGCATCGACCGCCATGATCGTCCACTTATTACAATGTTTCGGCGCCGCACCTGATGGCGGCAATGCGGCGCTGGTCGTGGAAAACGACCACGGCAGCGAAACGGCGCGCCAGCAATTCGCCCGCGAACGGCAAGTGA
Source organism: Janthinobacterium sp. 78 (assembly GCF_003096775.1). Classification (NCBI taxonomy): domain Bacteria; kingdom Pseudomonadati; phylum Pseudomonadota; class Betaproteobacteria; order Burkholderiales; family Oxalobacteraceae; genus Janthinobacterium; species Janthinobacterium sp. 78. The sequence continues at coordinate 5,030,364 of NZ_QENT01000001.1, forward strand.
GCGCCTGCGTCTTCATCGACCGGCAAGCGGACGGCGCCATCGTGCTCGACTATTTTTATCCACACACGCGCAGCCCCCTGTGCCTGCATGCCACTTTGGCGGCCGCGCATGTGCTGCTGACGGTGCCCGGCGACCCGGCAACCTTGACGGTGACGACGGCCATGCGCGGACAAGCCTTGCAGTTGGTGCGCCGCGCAGCCGATCTATTCATCGGCCTGGCGCCGCAGCCGGCGCCGGCCGTCATGCTGGAAAAATATATCCCGTCGGAACTCATGGGCCAGCATATGCACTTGCTGTCGCCGCCCGTCATCGCCTCGGTCGGCAGCCCGAAGCTGCTGCTGGAAGTGGCCGACCGTACCACCCTGCGCGCGTTGCGGCCGAACCTGGAACTGATCGCCGACTGGAGTACCTTGCATCAGGTCAATGGCTGCTATGCGTATTGCCGCACGGGCGAAAACGAGTTTGAAGGGCGCAACTTCAACCACCTCGACCCGGCGCTGGAAGACAGCGCCACAGGCGTGGCGGCAGGCGCGCTGGCAGCGCACCGACAACAGTCGCTGCGCCTGCATCAGGGCCACGTGACGCAGCAACCGTGTCTGATCGAGGTGCAATACAGCGCGCAGGCAATCTGGGTGGGCGGCATGGTGCAACGCAGCACCTGAATGGGGCATGCTGCACCAGCATAAAGCAAGCCGGGCGGTGGCCAAAAGATAATCAACCAGGAAACAACAGTTACAAGCAATTTGTAATAACAAAACAAAGTATCGCTGGTGAATGCTGAAATGATGGCACTAGAATCAAGTCACAATACCACTTGGAGATACTGCGTGCCGACCCTCACCACCTTGCGTAAAGCCATCCTCATCAGCCTGTACGGCAGCGCCGCCCTGGCCGCATTCAGTCCCGCCGCCATGGCCCAGAGCACGGAAGCGGGAGCCACGGACGGTCCCGTGCAAACGGTCAGCGTGGTCGGCTCGCGCCGGGTCGCCAGCTCCGCCACCGACACCATGGTGCCGGTCGATATCATCCCGATTTCCAGGGTCGCCGAGCAAGGCGGCCAATTTGACCTGGCGCAGTCGCTGCAATACATTTCTCCCTCGTTCAATTCCACGCGCCAGTCGGGCGCCGACGGAGCCGACCTGGTCGATTCGGCCGCCCTGCGCGGCCTCGGCTCCGACCAGACGCTGGTGCTGGTGAACGGCAAGCGGCGCCATACGACGGCCCTGGTCAACCTGTTCGGCGCGCGCAACCGCGGCAATACGGGCACGGACATGAATGCGATTCCCTTGCTGGCGATCAAGAACGTGCAAGTGCTGCGCGACGGCGCCGCCGCCCAGTACGGCTCGGACGCCATCGCCGGCGTGATCGACATCGAACTCAAGAAAAGCCTCGGTTGCGAAGCCGTGGCCGGCTACAGCCAGTATTCGGCAGGCGACGGCAAGAATTACATGACCTCGGCCTATTGCGGCATCGCGCTGGGCGACAAGGGCACCCTTGCGATTACCGGCGAATACCTGGACCGGGGCCGCTCGAACCGGGCCGATGCGGACAGCATGCGCATCATCGGCGACACCAAATCCAAGAACAAAACCCTGTACGTCAATGGCGACTACGCCACCAGCGGCACGGGCAAGCTGTACTTCACGGCCGGCGCGCAGACGCGCGACGCCTCGAGCGCCGCGTTTGGCCGCGACGGCATCGGCAGCAAAGACATCCCTGCGCGCAATTCGGCCGCCATGTACCCCGATGGTTTCGTGCCTTTCATTAACGGCAAGATCGACGACCAGTACGCCACCGTCGGCCACCGCAGCCAGATCGGCGAATGGCACGCGGACTTTTCGCAAACCTATGGCTACAACAAGATGCGCTACGACGTCAGCCATACCCTGAACGCCTCGATCGCCAATCTCGACCTGATGAACGGCGGCAAGGGCGTCAGCGCCAGCAGCTTTGACGCGGGTGGCTTCTCGTTCCAGCAACTGACCAGCAACGCCGATTTCAGCCGCTATTACGACACGGTGATGCGCGGCATGAACGTGGCCTTCGGCGCCGAATACCGCAGCGAGGAATACAAGATCATGGCCGGCGAACCGGGCTCCTACAGCGACGTCGACGGCGTGGGCGTAGGCGGCAATGGCCGCAGCCAGGGCTTTCCCGGCTTCCAGCCCAGCGATGTGACGAAAGCTAAACGCCACAGCATCGCCGCGTATGGCGACGTGGAACTGGACTGGACGGAGCGCCTGAAAACCCAGGCGGCTTTGCGCTATGAAAAATTCAGCGACTTCGGTGCCACCGTGACGGGCAAGCTGGCCGCCAGCTATAAAGTGGCGCCGAACGTGCTGCTGCGCGGCTCGGCCAGCACGGGTTTCCGCGCGCCGTCGTTGCAGCAAGTGTATTTCTCGTCCACCTTCACCGACTTCGTCGGCGGCGTGGCCACCGACGTGGTGCTGGCGCCAAATGGCGGCGCCGTCGCCAATGCGGCCGGCATTCCCAAGTTGAAAGAGGAAAAATCCACCAGCTTTACGTTCGGCACCACCTGGACGCCGACGCAAGCCATTTCCGTCACAGCCGACCTGTACAACATCAAGATCAAGGACCGCATCGTGCTGTCGGGCCGCTTCAATGCCGGCAATTACCCGGATCTGGGGGCGCGCCTGGCCCAGCTGGGCGTGACGGAAGCGCAATTTTTCGTCAATTCCGTCGACACGCGCACGCGCGGACTGGACCTGACGGCCTCGCACAAGGGTGAACTGGCCGGCAACCGCCTGAACACCTTCCTGGCCTTGAACCTGAGCAAGACGGAAGTGACGAAAGTCAAGACGCCCGCCTCGCTGACGGGCTTCGAGGATGTCTTGCTGTCCGAGCGCGAACGCCTGTTCATCGAACAGGGCGGCCCCCGTTCGAAAGCCACCCTGGGCTTCGACTACATCACGGGCAAGCTGGAATCGGACTTGCGCATCATCTATTTTGGCCCGCAAACCCTGGGCACCTTCAGCGGCACGGCCAAGGGCGTGCCCAACGCCCGCTATGCGGCCAAGACCTCGGCCGACCTGAGCTTCACCTACAGCATCAACAAGAACACCAAGCTAACCTTTGGCGGCAACAACATCTTCAACGTCAAGCCCACCACGCAAAACGCGGACGAAACGGACAACGGCTTCAAGTACGACAGCGTACAGTTCGGCCTGAACGGCGCATCCTACTTTGGCCGCTTGTGGGTGAAGTTCTGATCTGAACGGACTCTTGGCATAAAAACAGCGGCTGCGCCAGCATGGGCAGCCGCTGTTTTTCATGTCGGCATCACCATTCAATGCTCATCGCCTGCATAGATCCACATGGGTTCTGTTTTCCCTGCGCGCACGAAGCCCACGGATTCGTAGAACGCGATGGCCTTGCCGTCCGCTGTCAGCATTTGCTGGTGAAACCCCGCGTATTTTTCCAGCATGGCCGCCATCATCCTCCTTCCCACGCCTTGCCCTTGCGCCAGTGGATCGACCAGCATATGTGGAAAATAGACAACCAGATAGCCATCGGAAATGGCATTGCCGATGCCAATCAATTTGCCATCTGCGCGGGCCGTCACCAGGCTGTGGGAATTGCGCAGCGCGGCCATCAATTCTTTTGGTTTTTCTGCGGACGACCAGTGATTGGCCTTGTAGAGATCAATCACTTCTTGCTCAGCGATCACATCATTCATGGAAATTTGCATGGGGACGACCTTCTTTCCTTCTCTGGTTGATAACGCTTACCTTCGCAATGGGATTGCTCAGCCAGCACAGCCGCAGTGAACAATGTTTGCCCTGCGGCAGAAAGCACGGATAATAGCGCCTAACTCATAAGCACAGTATTGGATTACCTCATGGAAATTAAAGTCAACTTTCTCGACAAGCTGCGTCTCGAAGCCAAGTTCGACGATTTTACCGTCATCGCCGACCAGCCCATCCGCTACAAGGGCGACGGTTCGGCGCCTGGCCCGTTCGATTACTTTTTGGCATCATCGGCACTCTGCGCGGCATACTTCGTGAAGTTGTATTGCGATACGCGCAATATTTCCACTGAAAATATCCGCCTGTCGCAAAACAATATCGTCGATCCGGAAAACCGTTACCAGCAGATTTTCAAGATCCAGGTCGAGTTGCCGGCCGATATCTCGGCCAAGGACCGCCAGGGCATCCTGCGCTCGATCGACCGTTGCACGGTGAAAAAAGTGGTGCAAGCGGGGCCAGAATTCGTCATTGAAGAAGTCGCGAACCTGGACGCCGATGCGCAATCCTTGCTGATGCTCAATCCGACCGGCGAAGCCAGCACCTATATCGTAGGCAAGGATTTGCCGCTGGAACAGACCATCGCGAATATGTCGGGCCTGCTGGCGGGCCTGGGCATCAAGATTGAAATCGCCTCGTGGCGCAACATCATCCCGAACGTGTGGTCGCTGCATATCCGCGACGCGCATTCGCCCATGTGCTTTACCAACGGCAAGGGTGCGACCAAGGAAAGCGCGCTGGCGTCGGCCCTGGGCGAGTATATCGAGCGCCTCAGCAACAACCATTTCTACGCCGGATCGTTCTGGGGCGAAGACATCGCCAACGCGGATTTTGTGCATTACCCGAACGAGCGCTGGTTCAAGCCGGGCCGCAAGGATGCGCTGCCGAAGGAGATTCTCGACGAGTATTGCCTCGATATCTACAACCCCGATGGCGAGCTGCGCGGCTCGCACCTGGTCGACACCAACTCCGGCAATGCCGAGCGCGGCATCTGCTCGCTGCCGTATGTGCGCCAGTCCGATGGCGAGGTCGTGTATTTCCCATCGAACCTGATCGAAAATCTGTACGTCAGCAATGGCATGAGCGCCGGCAATACCCTGGTCGAAGCGCAGGTGCAATGTCTGTCGGAAATTTTTGAGCGGGCCGTGAAGCGCGAAATCCTCGAAGGCGAAATCGCCCTGCCCGACGTGCCGCAGGACGTGCTGGCGAAATACCCGGGTATTCTGGCAGGCATCCGGGGCCTGGAAGAGCAAGGCTTTCCCGTACTGGTCAAAGATGCGTCGCTGGGCGGCGTGTACCCGGTGATGTGCGTCACCCTGATGAACCCGCGCACGGGCGGCGTGTTTGCCTCGTTCGGCGCGCACCCGAGCCTGGAAGTGGCGCTCGAGCGCAGCCTGACGGAATTGCTGCAGGGCCGCAGCTTCGAAGGCTTGAACGACTTGCCGCAGCCGACGTTTGCCAGCGAAGCCGTCACCGAGCCGAATAACTTCGTCGAACACTTTATCGATTCGAGCGGCATCGTCTCGTGGCGCTTCTTCAGCGCGAAAGCCGATTACGATTTTGTCGAGTGGGATTTTTCCGGCCACGGCGAGAACTCGAATGCCGAGGAGGCGGCAACCCTGTTCGGCATCCTCGCCGGGATGGGCAAGGAAGTCTACACGGCCGAGTACGACCAGCTGGGCGCCACCGCCTGCCGCATCCTCGTGCCCGGTTATTCGGAAGTGTATCCGGTCGAAGATTTAATCTGGGACAACACCAACAAGGCGCTGCTGTTCCGCGCCGACATCCTGAACCTGCATACGCTGGACGATGCCAGCCTGGAAGACTTGCTCGAGCGCCTGGAAAACAGCGAGCTTGACGAGTACGGCGACATCGCCACCCTGATCGGCATCGAGTTTGACGAAAACACGGTGTGGGGCCAGCTGACGACCCTGGAATTGAAGCTGCTGATTCAGCTGGTTCTGCAGCAGTTCGAGGAAGCGAAAGAGCTGGTGGAAACCTTCTTGCAGTACAACGACAACACGCTCGAACGCAAACTGTTCTATCAAGCCTTGAACGTGGTGCTGGAAGTGGAACTCGATGACGCGCTGGAGCTGGACGATTACGTCGTCAATTTCCGCCGCATGTTTGGCGACGCCCGCATGGACGCGGTGCTGGGCTCGGTGGACGGCAGCGTGCGCTTCTTCGGCCTGACCCCGACCAGCATGCGACTGGAAGGCCTGGACCGGCACCAGCGCCTGATCGACAGCTTCAAGAAGCTGCACGCGGCGCGCGCCAAGGTTGCCGCCCACTAGGGCGGCAAGCCCGCTAGGGCGGCAAGCCCGGGCTGCTGACAAGCGGCTGACGAGAGTCAGCCGCTTGTCAGCGCCGCGATCTCCTTCTGCATGTTTTCAATCGCCCGCGCGTTGTACTGGTCGGCGAAATACGCATCGCCAAACAGCTGGCCAGCCTGCGCCTTGGCGCACAGGTGCTGCAGCGCCAGGCCCCGCTGCTGCTTGAAGCGCACGGGGTCCACATGCGCATATTCCAGGCCGATGGCTTGCGTGTAGGCGTGATATACCTCTTCATCCTGTCCCAGGATGGCCAGGTCGGCGCTGAGCATGGCGTCCTTCAGCGCGTGGCTGATGCCCGGTCCCTGGAAATGGTCGGTGGCGCGTATCAACTGCGCCACATCGAGGTTGTCGCCCGCATCGAGGCCACTGGCCAGCCACAGCTGGGCGCTCGCCTCTTCGCTGGAATACAGGGCCTCGTCGTCATGGCTGTAGACGGCGTCATGGAACCAGAAGGCCTTCTTGACCAGCGCGCTGTCGCGTTTGGGCGCATAGGTATTGTCGGCCCACACGCGGATTTCGGACAAGCCGTGCACCAGGTGGTCGAGGTTGTGATAGTGGCGCTCCGTGCCGCCATACGCCTGCGGTCCCGTCAGGTGCGCGAACCAGTGATCCGCCAGCGCGACGTCGGCTGCCGAAGCGGTGGCGTAATGCCACAGCGCTTCCCACTCCTTGCGCAGGCAGTCGAGTATCCACGCGTGGTAGGCCGGGCCGGGGACGAATTTTTTCATGGTCCAGTTCCAGCCCACCGGTCCTTCCAGCGCCTTGACGAAGCTGGAGCTGACGGAACCGAGGTCGCGCGGCGGCATGACGAAAATCGTCTTGGCGCCCTGCAGCACGTCCACATTGGTTTGCTGGATCAGGTTTTCATAGTCGAAATCGGCCGTCGTGCGGATGCCGCGGATCAGGTAGTCGCAGCCATGCTTTTTCGCCGCACGCGCCGTGTAGTCGCCCTTGACGATGACCACTTGCACATTGTCCCAGCCGCACTCGCACGCGCTCTGCTCGATGATGCGCTTGCGGTCTTCGGCCGGGAATTGCGGCTTCTTGGCGGGGTTTTGCGACAGGAAGACGATCACCTCGTCGGCAAGCGAACGCGCTTCGCCGATCACCCACATATGGCCGTTGGTGATGGGGTCGAGGGTTCCTGAAAATCCGATTCTCTGCATGTGCGCTCCGTGGTCTGGTTCTGCTTGTTTCGCAGACAATATAGGGCCACGGCGCGCGCGTCAATGCAACAGGCCAAAGATCATGATCAAAACGCTCTTTTCTCCGCTTGCGGGAATTCCACGCGCACGCACAGGCCGCCCAGACGCTCGGACTTGTCCAGCACCAGGCGCGCGCCATGGCGCTCGGCGATGGCCTTGATGATGGCCAGTCCCAGGCCGCTGCCGTTGGCGTCCGTGCCGGGCACGCGGTAGAAGCGGCTGAAGACGCGTTCGCGCTCCTCGGGCGGGATGCCGGGGCCGTTGTCTTCCACGGACAAGGTCACGCCGACGGGGCTGGCGCGCAGGTCGATATCGACCGTGCCGCCCTGCGGCGTGTATTTGATGGCGTTGTCGACCAGGTTGCGCAGCATGATGTTGAGCGCATCGGCCTGCCCCGCCACCTTGGCCGGGTCCATGTGGTGCAGGCCCAGGTCGATCTTGCGCGCCTGCGCGATGCCGGCCATGTCGCCCAGCGCCCGCTTGACGACGTCGTTCAAGTCCACCGCCTGCAGCTGGTCGCCGCTGGCGGCGCTCGCCTCCTGGCGCGCCAGCACCAGCAGCTGCTCGACCAGGCGTGTGGCCCGCTCGATGCCGGCGCTCACGCGGGAAATGGCCAGGCTGCGTTTTTCTTCCGATTCGGCCCGCTCCAGGCTGAGTACCTGCAGTTTCAGGGCCGCCAGCGGCGTGCGCAATTCATGCGCGGCGTCGGCGACGAAATGCTGCTGCGCGTCGAACGCCGTTTTGACGCGCCCGAACAGCAAATTCAATTCATGCACCAGGGGGCGCACTTCGTCGGGCAAGCCAGCTTCCGAGACGGGAGATAAATCATCGGCCTGGCGCGCCGCCACCTGCTTGCGTACGCGCGAGACGGGCGCCAGCGAACCGCTGACGACCCACCAGACCACCAGCATCAGGATAGGCGCCATCAGCGCAATGGGGCCCACCGTGCGCAGCGCCAGGCTGCCGGCCATGCGCTTGCGCACGGCCATGTCCTGCGCGATCTGCACGGTCTGGGAACTGGTTTGCACGGAGAAGATGCGGTAAGTGGTGCCGTTGGCCTTCACATTCGAAAAGCCCAGCACGGCGCGCTGCGGCAGTTCCGCGCGCGTGATCGAGCGGAACACCTGCACGCCGTCCGGCGTCCACACCTGCACCACCATGTCGTTGTTGACGGGGTCGGCCGGCAAGGCTTGCGCATGGTTGGCCAGCGGCGCGCCGGAGCGCAGCGACAGGGCCATCTGCTGCATGTGATAGTCGAAGATCTGGTCGGCGTCATACAGTGCGCTGCGGTAGGCGATCGATGCCTGCGCCAGGGCCGCCATGATGATGGCCGCCAGCAAAAACCACAGCAGGCGGCCGCGCAGCGAGTGCGTCACCGTGACCTTCATCCTCATGCCTTGGGCACCATGTAGCCGAGGCCGCGCACATTCTGGATCAAGTCGCTGCCCAGCTTCTTGCGCAAGCCGTGGATATACACTTCCACGGCATTGCTGTTGACTTCATCCTTCCAGCTGTACAGTTTTTCTTCCAGCTGCGCGCGCGACAGCACGATGCCGGGACGCGCGATCAAGGCTTCCAGCACGGCCCATTCGCGCGCCGACAGGTTGACGGGATGGCCCTCGGCGATCACTTCGCGCGTCAGCGGATTGATGGACACGCCCTGGTGCTCGAAGATCGGTTCCGGACGGCCCGAGGCGCGCCGCAGCAGGGCACGTATGCGCGCCAGCAATTCGTCGAGGTCATACGGCTTCAAGACGTAATCGTCGGCGCCCGCATCGAGGCCGGCGATGCGCTGCTCGACGGCGTCGCGCGCCGTGGCCACCAGCACCGGGGTATCGAGCTTGCGCAAACGCATCGAGCGCAGCACGTCGAGGCCATCCTTGCGCGGCAAGCCCAGGTCCAGCAGCACCAGGTCATAGGTTTGCGTCTGCAGGGCCGTATCGGCCATGTCGCCGTCCTTGACCCAGTCCACCGCGTAATGCTCGGCGCGCAGCAAATCGAGCACCACCTCGCCGATCATCGTGTCGTCTTCTACCAGCAATAAGCGCATGGTTGCTCCTTGTTCAATTTTTCACCCCAAAGGCGAAAGGCCGGGGTCGAACCCTGAGGGTTCGACCCCAGTATTTGCCCTTGGGTTTGTTTCTTTCATTAACCCAAACGCACGGGAATAAAAATCTTGTCGGGGCCGCGCTGTATCAGCAAGGCCACCGACTTGGCGGATTTTTCCACCACGTCGCGCACCTGCTCGACCGTGTTGACGGGACGGCCATTCACCGACAATAACACGTCGCCCGGCAGCACACCGGCATTCGCCGCCGCGCCGCCGGCGTCTTCCACCAGCAGGCCGGCACTGATGCCCGCTTCGCGTTTTTCATCCGATTGTAACGGACGCAGGGCCAGGCCCAGCTGTACCTTGCCGGCCGCGCCGTCGCTCTTCGCCACTTCGGCCACCTTGTCGGCCGCATTGCCCAGGGTTGCCGTCAGGCTGACGATCTTGCCGTCACGCCAGACATCGAGGCTGATCTTGTCGCCTGGCAAGGACGTACCCACCAGGGCCGGCAAGTCGGCCGAGGCGATGATGCGCTGGCCATTCACCTTGCGCACCACGTCGCCCGATTTCAGGCCCGCCTTGTCGGCCGGGCTGCCCCGCTCCACGTTGGCGACCAGCGCGCCTTCCGGCGTGGCCAGCTTGAACGAGTCGGCAAAGCCCTGGTTGACTTCCTGCACCGTCACGCCCAGCTTGGCATGGCTGGCCTTGCCCGTGGCGACGATCTGGTCCTTGATGCGGCCGGCCAGGTCGATCGGGATGGCGAACGACAGGCCCTGGAAGCCGCCCGTCTGGCTGTAGATCTGCGAATTGATGCCGACCACTTCACCCCGTGTATTGAACAGCGGACCGCCCGAGTTGCCGGGGTTCACCGCCACGTCCGTCTGGATGAACGGCACATTGCTGTCGTCAGGCAGGGAACGGCCCTTGGCGCTGACCACGCCCGCCGTCACGGTGCTGTCGAAACCATACGGCGAACCGATGGCCAGCACCCACTCGCCCACTTTCAGGTCGCTCGAATGGCCGAGCGGCACGATGGGCAAGTTATTGGCGTCGATCTTCAGCACGGCGATATCGGTCTTCGGATCGGTGCCCAGCACCTTGGCGCGGAATTCGCGGCGGTCGTTCAACTTGACGGTCACTTCGCGCGCATCGCGCACCACGTGGGCATTCGTCATGATGATGCCGTCCGGGCTGACGATGAAGCCGGAACCGAGGCCGTGCGTGGGCACGTCGCGGCCACCGCGCTGGCCGCCTTGCGGCCCCTGGAAGCGGCGGAAGAATTCGAAGAACGGGTCGTTGCCGAAGTCGTCGTTGCCGGCCTGGGCCGAGGGGTCGTAGGCCACCTTGGTGCTGCCCGTGACGCTGATGTTGACGACGGCCGGGCTGTTGCGCGCGGCGATCTGGCTAAAGTCGGGCAAGGCCACCAGCGGCGCGCTGGCGGCAGGCGTGACGGCGGCAGCCACGGGGGCGGCGGCGGCGGCAGTATTCGCGCCGGCATTGTTCTGATGCATGACCATGGCGCCACCGGCGCCCAGCACACCGATCGCGGCCAGCGCGGCTACGGTGCGTTTGATTTTCAGCGATGCGGTATTCGTTTGCTGTTCCATGAATTGCTCCTCATTCAATGAGATTTTGATGTATGCAATAGTGGGCCACGAGTCTTAGGCGGTGCTTAACATTTTTCCATTTGGAAACAAGCGTTGGCGCCTTTAAGCATCGCTTAATCTGGCGCGCCGCATGGCGGGCTATGGAGGGGCATACAGGGCCTGGACGTGACACTGGCCGGATCAACCGGCCAGTATTTTACTGCATCGGAGGGTACCCTCCTGGCTGCCCGGGCGCCCGAGAGGCGCCGGGGTCAGCTCAGCTCAGATCAGGCTGCCTGGCGCTGTTCCAGCACGCTGACGGTATCGCCGCCGGTGCCGATCTCGATCTTGCGCGGTTTCAGCGCTTCCGGCACTTCACGCACCAGGTCGATGGTCAGCATGCCGTTTTCAAACGTGGCGCCCGTGACCTTCACATGGTTGGCCAGCTGGAAACGCTGTTCGAAATCGCGGGCAGCGATGCCGCGGTGCAAGAACGTGCGCTCGACGCCATCTTTCTGCTTGCGGCCCGTGACATGCAGCGAGTCGCGTTCGGTGATGATATCGATCTCTTCGCGCGAAAAGCCGGCCAATGCCATCACGATGCGGTATTTATCTTCCGATACCAGTTCGATGTTGTACGGCGGATAGCTCGGCTGTGCATCGGCGCGCTGTTCGTTGAGCAGTTGTGCCAGGCGGTCAAAGCCAATGGCGGAACGATACAGGGGAGCAAGGTCAAAAGTACGCATGATAAATATCCTTTTCAAATGAAGCGATAAGAGGGGCGGACCTCACCATGAGCATCCGCTTGCTACCAATCTAAGGACGATCAAGCGGCCTTCAAGGCCTTGAAAAAGACGATTTTTGCCCCAGTGCCGAAAATATTCTTGAGGCTAGTCGTCAGTGCGCAAGGCGCAGGACAGCGCCGTCCGGTTGCTCACGCCGAGCTTGCGGTAAATCATATGCAGCTGGTTGCGCACGGTGGCGGGCGACTTGTCGAGCGCGCGGGCGATGGATTTGTAGGGCGTGCCGCGCATGGCCATGGCCGCCACCAGCCGCTCGGCTGGCGTCAGGCGCTGCATGGCGACGTTGCCGGAGAGCATATTTTCATGCATGGGCTGGCTCCCCACCCCTGCTGGCATCGCGCAAGGTCTTGCCGCGTTTTCTCATGATGGGACTGTCCTTTTCGGTTTGGCGGACCAGCTGCAATGCGGCCCTTCATGCTCTTGTTCGCAGCGCGCCGCCATCCGGTTCAATCTTTTTGCAATGACATTGCGCCCGCCGCTGCGCCCACGCCTTTGCAGGCCTCGCCCTTACCAATACTGCACTATTTCCCCGATGCTATAATTGCCACGACGCAATTGCCTGCCGCCCCCATTCAACCTGCCCCTGCCCCGCCACCATGAGCGCATTGCCTGTCAATCCCGCCGAACTGCTCGCTGCCATGGCGTCGGGCGACCAGCGCGCGCTGGACGCCCTGTATCGCGCCTGGTCGCCGCGCGTGCGCGTGTTTGCGCGCCTGCAGCTATCGGGCTCGGGGCTCGATGTGCACGCGGTCGCCGACGAAGTCACGGTGGACGTGTTCCACGCTATCTGGCGTGCGCCCATGCGCTACGACGGCCGGGTGGCGTTCGGCACCTGGCTGCTGACCCTGGCCCGCAACAAGGCCATCGACCAGATCCGCCGCCATGGCAAGCGCCTGGCACGCGAAGTGCCGCTCGACAGCGATAGCGAGGAGCAGGCGCAGCAGGAACTGGCGGAACACGATCCGGGGCCACAGGTGGCGCGGGAAAGTCTGCAACGGCGCCATGCCGTGCTGAAATGCCTGCTGCGTCTGCGCAACCCGATGCAGCGCGAAAGCCTGACCCTGTGGGCGATCGACGACCTGTCGGTGGCCGATATTGCCCATATTCAACAAGCACCGGAAGGCACCGTCAAGACGCGCTTGTTTCATGGCCGCATCAACTTACGCCAGTGCATACAGCGCTGGTTTGCCCAGGAAGGCGGCCGCCATGGCTGAGTCCATCGATCCTCAGGAACAGGCGCTGCGCGAGATGCTGCCCGACTATCTGAATGGCCATGCCCCCGCAGACGTGGCCAGCCGCATCGCCGCCAGGCTGGAACACGATCCGGACTGGGCCGCCGATGCCGGCTGGCTGGGCGAGATCCGCACCGCCATCGAGGCCGAAGCGGCCAGCATGGATCCCGCCGCCGGCCTGGCGCAACTGCATCGCCGCCTCGAACGCCCCGGCTTCTGGCGCCGCTGCTACCAGCGCCTGGCGCTGCCTGCACTGGCGCCAGTGGCCATCACGGCACTGGCCAGCCTGTGCATAGGACAGGCGTGGCTGCTGTGGCAGCAAGCTGCCCCGGCGGATCAACTGCGCTGGCGCAGCGTGCCAGGTGCAGTGGCGCCGCCGGCCAGCCTGCGCGTGCAATTCCTGCCAACCGCCAGCATGGCCCAGGTCGCTGCAGCGCTGGAGCAGGCACAGGCAGGCATCGTCGCCGGTCCCCTGCCTGACCACGGCTATCTGCTCGATGCGGCCGACCCGCAGGCGGCCCTGCAAAGCCTGCGGGCCAGTGGCGTGGTGGCGGCGGCATCGCTCGCCAGCGGGCCAGGGACGCCATGAAAAACAGGCGGCGCTGGGGGCGCTCACTACTGCTGAGCTACCTGCTGAGTTACCTGCTGAGTTACCTGCTGAGCGGCGCGGCGCTGGCCGGCGAACGCCACGCGCTGCTGATCGGCGTGGGTACCTTGCCCGCCATGCCGCGCAGCAGCTGGCTGGCCGGTCCCACGGCCGACGTGAACGCCATGCGCGCGGCGTTGCGGCAACAGGGTTTCGCCGATGAACATATCTACCGCCTGGCCGATGATGCGGGCGCCAGCCAGGCGCCCACGCGCGCGGCCATCCTGGCGCGCCTGGCGCAGCTGGAAAAGACGCTGGGCAAGGACGATGTCCTGCTGCTGTACTGGTCGGGCCACAGCGTGCTGCTGCCCGTCTATCCGGGCCAGGCAGCCGCGCCGCAAGGACGGCGCACGCGCTTGTTGACGCGCGACAGCCAGGTCAGCCACCAGGGGCGGCAGCTCGATGGCGGCGTCGGCAGCAGCGAACTGGGGCGCGCCATCGATGCGTTTGCCGTGCGGCAGACACAGGTCGTGGCTATATTCGATACCTGCCATGCGGCGGCCGGCACGCGCAGCGGCGACGGCCTGGCGTGGCGGGGGCTGGCGGCGAGCGACATCGGCTGGCGCCCGGCCCCTGGCAAGGGCACGCCACCAGACGAACCGCAGGCGCGGCCCCGTCATGTCGCCTTTTTCGCCGCCGAAGCCCAGCAGCGCACGCCGGAAGCCGCCACGCCCGCCACGCCGGGTCTGGCAGCGGGCTTGTTTACCCGGGCCGTCATCGCCGCCTTGCAGCACCAGCCACAAACCTATGCCATGTGGGCCGGCGCCGCCACGCAGCAATACAAGAGCGCATTGCAGGCTTACCAGCTGCCCCGCTCGGCCTGGCCTTCGCCCGTGTATGCGGGGGCGCTCGATGCACCGCTGTGGCAGGGCGGCGGTAGCGGCCCTGCGCCGCTGTGGCCCGTGCAGCGCAATGCGCAGGGCTGGCATGTGCCGTATGGTCTGCTCGACGGCATACGCGAGGGCGACCTGTTCCGGCAGGCTGGCGCGCACTGGCGCGCCGCCACGGTCGGCTGGGGAGAAACGCGGCTGACGCTGTTACCGGACAGTGCAGGCGCCGCAGCGGGCTGGGCCAGCCGCACGCCCGCGCCGCTGCCTGCGGGATCGATACGCCCGGGCCGTCTCGCCGCCCTGCTGGCGCTGCCCGCCACGCCTGGCCCGCCCCTGCTCGACGCGCGCATCGAACTGACCCTGCCGGGCAAGGCGCCGCGCCAGCTGGCCTTCGCCGATGGCGACCTCGGCGTGCTGCCGGCCGGCACGCGCATCCGCCTCAGCGTGGAAAACCGCAGCGCCGCTTCCGTCGACCTGGGCCTGGCGCACTTGCCGCTGGACGGCCCCGCCACGCGCATCTATCCGGCCCTCGACGGCGACAGCAACCGCATGCCGCCCGCCATCGGCGCCGGCATCAGCCGCTTCGAGCGCAGCTTCGTCGTCAGCGGCCCCCACTATGGCGTGGAATGGCTGGCGCTGGTGGCGGCACCGGCGGCAAATGGCACCCTGCCGCGCCGCTTCGCCATCATCGAAGCGTTGCCGGCCCTGCCAGCCACGCGCGGCGCGGCCGACGCTGCCGTCCCCGTGGCGGAAGCGGGCAACCCCGACCAGGCACAGGTGGCCCGGCTGTCCTGGCGCTCCGTCCAATGAGGCGCCTCGTCCTGGGCCTGCTGCTGGCCGTATCGGCCTTGCCGCAAACGGCATCGGCCGGTACCTGCCAGGCCGTCATCGCGCCATGGCTGGCGCAGGCGAACGATGCCAACGAGAAGGAACAGCCGGCCGTCTCGCTGCCCCTGTTCCAGCGCAGCGTGGCCGCCTGCCGCGCGGCGGACGACCGGGCCGGCATCGCCACCGGCCTGCTGGGCGTGGGCCAGAGCCTGCACATGCTCAACCGCTACGCCGAGAGCGAACAGGCCTTGCTGGAAGGCTGGGCCATCCGCCAGGCGCTGGACGACGGCGATCCCGGACGCGAAAGCATGTACTACCCGAGTGAACTGATGTACCTGTACCGCCAGTGGAGCCGCTTCGATCTGGCCTGGCAATGGGGCGACATCGCGCTGGCGGCGAAAGCCCGCCTGATCGGCAAGGACACGGTATCGTATGGCACCAGCCTGTCCAACCTGTCCGGCGTGGCGCTGCAGACCAAGGAATATGCGCGCGGCCTGCCGTATGCGCGGCAAGCCATGGAAACGTGGGCCCGCACCTCGGGCGAGGACAGCACCGACCATGCGTGGGGCATGCGCGACGTGGGCGTGCTGCTGCTGCGCATGGGCCGCATGGAAGAAGCCTACGGCTACCTGGAGCGCGCCTACCGGATACGCCTGGCGGCCTTCGGCGACAACCGCACCGAGACGCAAACCAGCGTGACCGACATGGCCAACTGGTACACCCTGAGCGGCAACGACCGCCAGGCGCTGGCGTTCGCCCAGCGCGCGCTGGCCATGGCGGTGCAGCGCTCGGGGGCCGACTCGATGCAGGCCAGCGTGGCCCTGAACCGCCTGAGCGGCATCCACCTGCGCCTGGGCGAAAGCGGCAAGGCATGGCAGGAAGCCGAGGACGGCCTGCGCATCCGCCGCACCCTGTTCGGCGACCGCCATGCCAACACCGTCAGCGCCTGGCAGGACGTGGCGCTGACGGCACTGGCGGACAATCAGCTGGGCCGAGCGGAAGTGGCCGCCGCCGCCGCGCTCGAGCATTGCCGCGCCGTGTATGGCGCGGCCGCCGCCACCTGCGCCGCGCACCAGCTCGCGCATGGCAGCGCGCGCATGGCATTGGGGCAGTACCAGCAGGCGCTGGAAGCGGCGCAGGCGGCGGCGCGGCTGGCCATGTCCGGCGGCCAGGCGCTGCCGGCCGACGAAGCCGATGCGCTGCTGCTGGCGGCGCAGGCACAGGCCGCGCTGGGACTCCAGGACGAGGCGGAAACGGCACTGGCCGACCTGGAGGCGCGGCTGCTGCAAACGCCTCCCGCCACGGCCGGCATGCTCGACACGGTGCGCCAGGCGCACCTGCTGGCGCGCGCGGAGCACGCCGGCATCGGCGCGGCCGAACTGCAGGCGCTGGCGCGCGAGGCGGGCGCCATGGCGCAGCAGCTGGCCGCCACGCGCGGCGCGGCCCATCCCGCCCATGCACAGGCCTTGCTGGACGCGGCCGGACTCAATGCGCGCGCGGGCGATGCCGCCACGGCGCGGTCGCAGTCGGCACGCGCACTGGCCATCGGCATGGCGACTGAACAGAGCATGCTCGAAGCGCGGGCGGCGGCGCAGCTGGGCGCGCTGGAACCGGACGCGGCCGGCATTTTCCTCGGCAAACAGGCGGTCAATGCGCTGCAAGCCACGCGCGCCGGCGCGGCCAGCCTGCCGGTGCCGCTGCGGCAGGGCTTTGTGCGGCAAAAACGCGCCGCCTACGGCCAGCTGGCGGACCGGCTGCTCGACCAGCGCCGCATCCACGAAGCGGAAACCGTGCTGGCCATGGTACGCGAGGACGAATTCCACAGCCTGGTGCGCAGCGCCCCCGATCCGCGCGCCACGCGCCTCGGCTACACGGGCGCCGAGGGCGAATGGCAGCGCCAGTTCGAAACGCGCGCCGCCGCCCTGCGCGCAGGCGCCCAGGCGCTGGCCGCTGCGCGCGAACGCCAGGCGCAGGGCGTGGCGCAAGCCGACGACGCATGGCGGCGGGCAAACGACGCCATGGCGCTGCTGCTCGATGGCGCCACCGAGGCGCTGGCGGCGCTGCCGGCCGGCAGTGTAGCCACGCCCGCGCCGGCCGGCAAGGCTGGCATGGCGCGGGCCGCACCGCTCAAGCGGGGCGTGCTGCACCTGACTTATCTGGTTACCGACACGCGCCTGCGCATCGTCGCGCAGCGCGGCGGACGGAGCGGCAGCACCATCCACGACGTGGCCATCGACGAGCGCGCGCTGGCGCAGCGCATCGCCCGCCTGCGCCGCAGCGCGCAAGACCCGGGACAGGACGCGCGCGCCGATGCGCAGGCGCTGTATACGCTGCTGCTGGCGCCGGCCAGCCGGGAACTGGACGGCGCCACCTCGCTGTCGCTATCGCTGGGCGGCGTCTTGCGCTACCTGCCGTTCGCCATGCTGCATGACGGGCGCCGCTGGCTGGTCGAACGGCTGCCCGTCTCGCTGCATGCCAGCGGCGATGAACAGGCCGGCGCACAAGCAGCGCCGCGCCGCGCGCCATCGCTTGCCCTGTTCGGCCAGACACGCGCCAGCGGCGAACTGCCGGCGCTGCCCTTCGTGCAGCGCGAACTGCGCGCCGTGCAGGCGATCGGACATGCTGCGCGCATCCCCAGCCAGATCTACCTCGATGGCGACTTCACCGGCGCGGCGCTGCAGCGCGCGCTGCCCGCCAACAGCAGCGTCCATATCGCCAGCCATTTCGTGCTGCGCTCGGGCATGGGCGCGGACTCCTACCTGTTGCTGGGCGATGGCGGCAAACTCAGCCTGGCGGAACTGGCGCAGGACGGCTACCGCTTCGCCGGCCTGGACCTGCTCACCCTGTCGGCCTGCGAAACGGCCGTGCCGGCCGGCACCGATGCCACGGGACGCGAACTGGAAGGGCTGGCCTGGCTGGCCCGCCAGCGCGGCGCGCGCAATGTGCTGGCCAGTTTGTGGCGCGTGTCGGACCAGTCGACGGCCACCCTGATGGGCGATTTTTATGCGGCGCTGGCGCAAGGCAAGGGTAAGCCGCAAGCCTTGCGCCAGGCGCAGTTGCGGCAGATCCGCGCCGCCCGGCACGCCGTCACGGCGACGCGGGGCCTGACGCCGCTCGACTCCGCCGGCGGCAGCGGCGAGACGCGCGGCCATCCTTTCTACTGGGCCGGTTTCATCCTGCTCGGCTCCTGAGCGCCGCACGACGCAAGGCCGTTTTTGGTGTATGCTGGCGGCATGAATAATGACACCGACATCCAGCTCAGCGGCCCCTTCAAGGCCACCGACGGCTCCGGCCGTGCCCACGACATCAAGGCCATCCGCATCTTCGACGAAGGCTACGGCATCATCGACGTCTACGTCGATTTCGCCGCTCCGCTCGAAGCGGGCGCCTGCAAGGACAAGACCCTGGTCGGCCACATCCTGGCCCGCTTGCGCAGCCTCGGCTACGTGGGCCCCGACTTCGGCCATGGCGACCTGGGCTTGCAAGACAAGAAACTGATCGTCCTGGAAGCGCCCGAGGAATTTTCCGCCTTTGCCATCAGTAAAGGCTGGAAGGATCTTTCGGCCGAGTTTGACGAAGACTGATCTTTCAAGCTATCAACACCATCTGCGCCGCGCCAGCTTCTGCTGCCGCGGCGTTTTTCATGGGTAAGAATTTAGAAGAGGTAGCGCGCGCTCCAGGCGGCAATCACATTGGCGACATACGCTGCGTCATCGCGCCCCGTCAATAAATGGTCGGCATCGTCGAGCGAAACAAAACTTTTCGGGTGCTTCGCGGCCGTAAAGATATCCATCGCGTTCGACAGGCTCACCGTCGTGTCGTTCGGCGCGTGCATCACCAGCAGGGCGCGGCGCAGGCCGGCGATGTGAGCCTTCAGGCTGTGGCTGCCCGCGTCGTCGACGAATTGCTGGCGGATGCGAAATGGCCGCCCTTCCAGCTGCACCAGCGCCTCGCCCTCGGCGGCGATTTGCTCCAGGTGCGCGCTGAACATGCGCGTGACATACGCGGGCGTGCTGGGCGCGGCCAGGGTCACCACGGCGGTCGCTTCCGGCACTTGCGCGGCAGCGGCCAGCACGGCGGCGCCGCCCAGGCTGTGGCCGATCAGCAATTGCGGCGCAGCATGTTTTGCCCGCAGAAAATCGGCGGCAGCCAGCAGGTCGTCCACGTTCGACGAGAAATTCGTGGCGGCAAACTCGCCCTCGCTGGCACCGAGTCCCGTGAAGTCGAAGCGCAGCACGGCGATGCCGTGTTGCGTCAAGCCTTGCGCGATGCGCCGCGCGGCCAGCACGTCCTTGCCGCAGGTAAAACAGTGGGCGAACAGCGCGTAGGCGCGGATGGCGCCGTCGGGCGCGTCGAGGCGCGCCGCCAGCACATGGCCGTGCGCGCCGGGAAAATCTTGCCGGGTGGATTTCATTGTCTCAGATCAAAGCTGCCGCGCAGCGCGGCCGATGGCGCATTGTAGCGCCGTCAGGCCACAGCTGTTTTAGCCACGCGATGGGATGTCGACGCCCTTGATGACGGCAGGCCTGGCCAGGAAAGCGTCCAGCGCACGCTGCACGTTGGGGAAGTTACTAAAACCGACTAGGTCGCCGGCACCATAGAAACCCACCAGGCAGCGCACCCACGGGAAGATGGCGATGTCGGCAATCGTGTACTGGCTACCCATGATCCAGTCGCGGCCCTGCAGGCGCTGCTCGAGCACGCCCAGCAGGCGCCTGGCCTCGCCGAGATAGCGCTCGAGCGGACGCTTGTCTGCGTAGTCCTTGCCGGCGAATTTATGGAAGAAGCCCACCTGGCCAAACATGGGGCCGATACCGCCCATCTGGAACATCAGCCATTGTATTGTTTCATAGCGCAGGCCCGCGTCCTGCGGCAGGAACTTGCCCGTCTTTTCCGCCAAGTACAGCAGGATGGCGCCCGACTCGAACAGCGCCAGCGGCTGGCCGCCGGGACCGTCCGGGTCGAGGATGGCGGGAATCTTGTTGTTCGGATTGAGCGACAGGAAGGCGGGCGACAGCTGCTCGTTCTGCTCGAAGCTGACCAGGTGCGGCTCGTACGCCAGGCCCAGCTCTTCCAGCAGGATCGAGACCTTGATGCCGTTCGGCGTGGGCAGCGAATACAGCTGCAGGCGCTCGGGATGCAGTGCAGGCCATTTTTCGGTGATGGGGAAGTCGGAAAGTTGGGACATGGAAATCCTTATTCAAGTGGTTGACGCAGCGCAAGCAAGAAAGCAAGAAAGCAAGTATAGCCAAGCATGGCCGTTTCAGCAGGACAGCACATTCAGCCAAACAAGCCATGCAAAAACCAGCGCGGCGCGGCGTCTTCTGCGCTGCCGGCGATGCGTTCGCGGTAGACCCAGTAATGGGCATGGTCGCGTCCTTCCGCAATAAAATAATCGCGCGCCTGCGACTGGCCCCACCAGCCCGCCTCGATGCGCTCGGCGACAGACACCATTTTCAAGGGCGAGCCATAGAAGGGCCGGTGCTCGCGCATCAACAGGGCGATGGGCTGGGCCAGCAGCCAGCCGGGACGGGGCATGCCGGGCAAGCCGGGCGGCAAGTCCGGCAGCGCGCTTCTTGAAACGGGCTTGGCCGGCAGCGGCAGCCACTGGTTGGCCGCTTCGGGCCGGTAATCGGCGCGCGGCACTGCCTGCAAGACATTCTCGGTGCCCAGGCGCGCCACCAGCAATTCCAGCAAGCGCTGGCGCTCCTGCGGCGTGCCGCCCGGCTCGGGAAACAGGCTCTCGCTGGGCGGCGCCATCGGCTGCACCTGCAGCGCTTCCAGGGTCAGGCCGATCACGGGGGCGTCCAGCACCAGCTGCGCCAGGCGCTCCTTGAGCAAACGTACCAGGTGCTCGTCGCGCCAGACGGCCTCGCCCAGCGCCAGGTCGATGACGGTGGGCGCGCGCGCCACCCTGCCCCGCTCGTGCGCCAGCAGCAGCTGTATGCGCTCGACGGCAAATTGCCGCGCGCACAGCCAGCCCGTCATTTGCTGCAGCAGGCGGCGCGCGCCGAACAGCAGCGCGTCCGCGTGCTCGACGCGGTCGAACAATTCCAGGCTGGCGCGAAACGTGGGCGGCGCTTCGAGCCAGACGAACAGTTCCGTGCTGTGGCCATGCGCGTCGTCGAGCATCTCCAGCACGGCGGCGCCGCAACGGCGCTGCAAGCCGGGCCGGGGCAAGTGGCGCAGCTGCCCCAGGGTGCGGCAGCCGATGCCCTCGAACCAATCGAGCCAGGGGCGTGCGGGCGGCAGCAAGGCGCACGGCAGGCCGTCGAGGCGGCGCACCAGACTGGCCATGCTCAAGGTCCGGCCCCGGCGCGTGCCGGCGCGCGCCAGCAGCCAGGCGCCGCGCGCCGTGGGCGCACACGACAGCTGGGCCGTATAGCCCAGCGCGCGCAAGCTGGCCGCAATCTGCCGGCACAGGGCGCGCACGCCGCCGAACAGGCGCAGGCTGGCGCCCGCGTCGACCAGCAGGGTCGCTTCCTCGCCCTGCGCCACCAGCGGCGAGTATTGCAGCAGCGCCAGCGCCACCGCTTGCAGGGCCTGCGCTTCCAGTTCGGGCGAGCGTTCGTGCAGGCGCGCCTGCGGCGCCAGCATCAGCACGCCGCCACGGCGCATGCCCGGCTTGACGCCGGCCGCCCGCGCCAGCGGCGACAGGGCCATCACTTGCTCCTGCTCCAGCACCACGCCCAGCTGGTCAGCCGACCAGCGCGGGCAAAACACTTCGAGCGGAAGCCGGGGCAGGCACAGGCCGATCCAGAGTCGCATGGCGTCGCAATAATGAAGGAGGTTGCAGGGGCAGGAACAGGGGCGCGTCGCGCTGCGGCCCCCGGCGCTTGATGAAGCCGATCTCGATGCCGCCGGCGGCCGGGCGCACGGACAGGCGCAGCGGCGCCGGCGACGCATCCTGCGCGCCGTGCAAGGGGCGCAGCATGCAGAACAGGGTGTTGCCGCCTTGCGCGGCCAGGTGCAGCCGGCGCAGGCTGTCGGCGCGCACGTGCGACTGCCAGAACAGCAAGGCGCCGCAACTGCCGCTGCGCAAGATGTTTTCCGCTGCCCACAAGGCATCCTTGCTGCCGGCGCTTTTGAGCCACAGCAGTTGCGACGGCGCCAGACCCTGCGCGGCCAGGGCCAGCGCCTGCGGCGGATGCGGTGGCTGCAGCAGCACGATGGGCAAGCCCGGCAGCTGCGCCAGCGCGGGCGCCAGCAGCCGCAATTCGCCGCTGCCCGGCTGCTGCACCAGCAGATCGATGAGGCTGCCGCTGGGCCAGCCGCCGCCGGGCAGCTGCGCCGACAGGGCGGCAAAGCCCGTGTCCAGGCAGCGCGTGGCGCCCTGCCCCAGCTGCGATGCGCGCCATAAAGACGGGTGCAAGGCTTCCGGCGAGGCCATCAATTGTGAATGTTGCATCATTAGATAGAGAGATAAATACTGTATGCATATACAGTACTATCCAGTCCCGCTTTTGGCAAGGATTATCTGTCGGATAGCGTGCCCGGGGCCGCTCCGCCATGTCCGAAAAACCCCGTTTCTGGCATCGATTGCTGTACCATAAGCACTCTCCTTACCGTCTGGCAAAGTACCAGTCGGCTTCCTCCGTCCATAAGGAAATGCATTTGACTACCATCCAACTCATCAGCGCCATCGTCTTCGGCCTTGCGCTCATCCACACCTTCGCCGCCAAGTCGTTTGAAACATTGTCGCAGCGCCACCCCCGCCATGCGGGCTTGCTGCATTTGCTGGGCGAAGTGGAAGTCGTGTTCGGCTTCTGGGCCTTCATACTGATCATCATCATGGCCTTTGTCTCGGGCGGCGAGGCGGCCATCGAGTATGCCGAATCGCGCCAGTACACGGAACCGCTGTTCGTCTTTGTCGTCATGGTGGTGGCCGCCTCGCGCCCCGTGCTCGACGCCGTGCAGCGCCTGCTCAAGGGCGTGGCGCGCGTGATGCCGCTGCGCACGGAACTGGCCCTCGTCTGGCTGGGACTGGCGCTCGTGCCCCTGACGGGCTCGATGATCACGGAACCGGCCGCCATGACCCTGGCCGCGCTGATGCTGGCGCCGCAAATCTTCCGTCCGGGCATCCCCGAATGGCTGAAATATGGCGCGCTGGGCGTGCTGTTCGTCAACGTTTCCATCGGCGGCACCCTGACTTCGTACGCGGCCCCGCCCGTGCTGATGGTGGCCACCACGTGGAACTGGGACAGCGCCTACATGGCCAGCCATTTCGGCTGGAAAGCCGCCATCGCCGTGCTGGTCAACGCCACGGGCGTGAGCATCTTGCTGCGCAAATACCTGCACAGCAACACCTCCGATATCAAGCCGAAAGCCGGCGAAGTAGAAGCGCCGAAAGTGCCGCTGGCCGTCAGCCTCGTGCACATGATCGTACTGGCCGGCGTGGTGGCCCTGGCGCACCATCCCGTGCTGTTCTTCGGCCTGTTCCTGTTCTTCCTCGGCTTCGTACAAGCGTATGAGCGTTATCAAAGCCCGCTGATCCTCAAGGAAGGCTTGCTGGTCGGCTTCTTCCTGGGCGGCCTGGTGGTACTGGGCGGCATGCAGCAATGGTGGCTGCAACCCATCGTCTCCAGCCTGGAACCGCTAGCCCTGTTCTTCGGCGCCCTGGGCTTGACGGCCATTACCGACAATGCGGCCCTGACTTACCTCGGTTCGCTGATCGTCGGCATGACGGACGAAGCAAAGTACATGCTGGTGGCTGGCGCCGTGGCCGGTGGCGGCCTGACCGTCATCGCCAATGCGCCGAATCCGGCCGGCGTATCCCTGCTGCGCCGCGGCTTCAAGGATGAATCGATCGGCGCCGTCGGCCTGCTGGCCGGCGCCCTGCTGCCGACGGCCGTGGCGGCCCTGGCCTTCCTGGCGTTGTAGTCACCGCAATGCGGCGGCCACCCTGGCCGCCGCTTTAATCGCCTTCGTACACGAGAAAATGCAGCCGGTCATAGAACAGGCTGTAGGCATAGTCGAACGTGCCCACGCTGCGAAACCCCTTGTGCAGATACACGTGCAGCGCTTCGCTCTTTTCCCACACCGTCAGCGTGATGCGCGCACAGCCCTTGCGGCTGGCCAGGTCGCGTATTTCATGGAACATTTGCCTGAACAAGCCCTGGCCCCGGTATTTCTCGTCGATGGCCAGGCTGCTGACGAAACAGTCGTCGGCGCGCGCATGCGCGAGCACGAAGGCGTCATACGCATCGTCGAGCGCCTTCATGTCGTCGCGGTAATATGAAACGGCGCCGCAGGCCTGGAACTCATCCATCGTCGCGGCCGTGAAAAAGCCGATGAAGCGCCCATCCTCGTCATGCAAGCCGTGAATGTGCGCCAGATACGGGTCGATGTTTTGCCGCCGCTGCAGCTCGACGAACTGCAGATTGAGTTTATTTCCAAAAGAACAGTATTCGAGGTAGCTGGTGGCAAACAGCAATTTGGCCATGCGGTTCTTCACCTCGTCGCCCAGCAGTTCACCCGCCACCAGCTTGAGCGGCGCATGCGACAGCAAGCCCGCCTGCGCCTCATCACTTGGCGGGGCCGCATCGCCGATGGCCGGCATGCGGCTGCCGTGGCGGCCCACGGTGGGTCGCCAGAAAGCGCCGGCGGCAATATGCTGTGAACGGTGGGCCAGCAGGTAGCGGCAAAAGACGACATTCACGCGGTCCAGCTGCGGGTCGTTCGACAGCACCGAGTAATAGTGAAAATGCTCGATGTCCGCCCGCAGCTGGGCCGCATACGCCATGCGCGGCACTTCCTCGATGTCGAATACATCGACGATGTCGGGCAGGCGCAAAGGATCGTCGAGTTGCCAGTCGAGTTCATCGAGCCGCGCCACGCAGCGCGCATACGCGCGCCGCTCCTCGTCGCTCAAGGGGATGTGTATCTCGGTAATGATATCGTCCAGCAAGCGCATGCCGCGGATGCCGCCCGCCACCGCTTCCTTGCTGCCGTCATACAGCACGCAATAGCGCTGGTAAAACTCGGCATGGCTGAGCAGGGTCACGCCCAGGTTTTTCTTCCATTCGGCATAGAACTGGCCGAACAGCTGCGCTTCGAATTGCGGGCAGGAACGGGGAATTTCCCCATCGATACCCGCATACGCGAGGTTCACATTGCGCTGGATCACACGCAGCGCGGCGTCGTTCTTCTTGGCGATCAGCATGCCCGTTTCATCGAGAAACAGATTCATCCAGCTGACATGCCGGCGCTCTTCGCTGTCATCAGCGTTGCGCTGGAAATAATCGGGTACTTCCGGCTGCATCAGGAAAATCGTCGCCGGATTGTGCGGAATCGTGTCGACATCCATGTACATGCCGCCGTATTCGCACATGATGAGGATGCGGAAATAATCGGACAGGGTGGCGAAGTAGCGCTGCGCATGCAGGGTATCGAGGATATCGAAGCGGGCCGGCGCAAAGTCCAGCGCCAGCGCGCGCAGCGAGTTGATGTGTAGCGTCGTGCCGCCGATGGCGTAGCGGCCTATCGTGTAGCGCCCGGCACCGCCCGTGGGGCTGAAGCGCGCGTCATGGCGCAGCTGCTGCGCATCCCAGACCCACAGGATGGAGACATACGGCGCGCCGCCGTTGTGCCGCACCTCGTCGAGCGCCGCGCCCCACTGCCCAATCGCTTCACAGGCGATGGCCGGCAAGGGCCCGCCCATCCAGATGCGGTGCAGGTAGCGCTCGTCGTCGCCCAGCGCGCGCGTGGGAATGCAGCTCAGCGAGGAACAGCTTGCCGCATTGAAATACGTAAAATTTCCGGCGACAAAGCTGCGCAGGGCGGCGATGCCCGCCTGGTGCTCCGCGGCCAGTTGTTCCAGGTCGCTGCCGGCCGGCCGGACATCGGCCAGGGTGATGTAATCGAGTTTCAGCCGGTGGATACGGAACTCGTATTCCAGGCTGAAAATCTTTACTTGATCGTGTTTTGAAGCCAGGTCATCTATTTTCATGGGCGCACCATTTTCCACAGGAGAGTGTCAATCAACGTCGCAGGAGGTAAAACAAGGGCGGGAACATGCGCAGCGTGGCGCCATCAGTGCCGGGCCAGCCGCACCGCGCCTTCCCCGCGCCCCGCCATGCCCCGCGTAAACAGCAGCAGGCAGGCGGCGATGACCACGATGACGGGGATATTCAGTAGCGCATACGTTTCCAGCGCATAGCCGAAGCGCTGGCACAGCACGTTGTACAGCTGCAGCCAGGCGGACAGATAAATGCAATACAGCAAGCTCATGGCGGCCGTCGTCAATGTCATCGATTCCTTGCTGGCCGTGAGCGCGCTGCGGATCAGGGCGCCGTTGAACAGGCCGAAGCCGATGGAATAGACAAACATGCAAGCGGCAAATACATCCACGTGATGGCGCCCCAGGCCCGCGCCCAGCATGCCGGCCGCCGCGATCAGTCCGCCCAGGCGCAGCAGATGGACGAGGGGGAAATCCTGGCGCAGGCGCTGGATGGCGATGCTGCTGAACACAAAACCGGACAAAATCACGCATTGCAGCGCGATATACGTGGCGTAGGAGGCGCCCATCTCGTGCAGCACGAAGAGGGGCGAAAAACCGATCCAGGCCGTCAGGGGCACGGTGGCCAGCCCGGCCGTGAACATGCCGAACATGAAGCGCCCGTTGCTGAAAATGGCGGCATAGCTGCGCACGATGGCGGCCAGGTCCAGGCGCGTGACGGTCGGCACCGTGCGCGGCATGCTCTTGAACAGGCCCAGCAGAGACAGCAACGCCAGCAGGCCGGAGAGGAAAAACACGTAGCGCCAGTCGAGCCGGCTGATGATGGCGCTGCCGAGGATGGGGCCGGCCAGGGGCGCGAGGATGGTGGTGCTCGACAGAATGCTGCTGAGCTTGACGGCAGCCATGTCGTCGAACAGTTCATGGATCATGGCATAGCCGACGAAAATGAAGCAGCAACCCATGCCCTGGATGAAGCGCGCAGTGAGAAATTGCTCGATGGAAGTGGCAAATGGCACGGCCAAGGTGGCCAGCAAGAACAAGGTATTGCCGGTCAGCACCAGCTTGCGCTTGCCGATGGTGTCGGCCAGGGGACCGAGGAAAATCTGCAGCGAACTGCCGCCCAGCAGATACAGGCTCAGGGACAAGGGGACGAATTTTGCCTCCGCCTGGAACTCGCCGACGATGCCCAGCATGGCCGGCATGATCATGTCGTTCGACAGATAGATATTCAGTTCAAAGACGAGGAAAAACGCAAAAAACCACAGCAACTGCCTGGACTGGATGGACATGGTGCGTTCCGTAACGTGGGTGGCTGCCGTCAGTGCATGCCGGCCGTCGGGGCATGGGACGGCGGACACGGATTACACTGAAAACGTGTACCAATTGTATACCAGTTAGGATTTTTATCGCCTTTTTTTGTGAATTTTAAATACCGCAGCAATACCACTTGAAAAATCGAGGGCAGCACGGCAGGCGCTGCCGGGGCCCAGGAGGGCACGGCCGGCGATGGGGGAAGGCAGTAGCGATGCGTACCAGTGCCTGCCGCGCCGTTGCGACGCGCGGCAGGCTGGCTTAGCGGCGGCGGTGGCTGGCGAAGAAATCGAGCAGCATCTTGCTGGCGTCGGGCTTGGCCTTGTCATTGAACGGCAGGCTGGCGTCGCCGCCGCTCCACGCGTGTTCAAGGTGCTCGACCTGCGCCACGCGCAGCAGCACCTCCTGGCCCACCTGATAATCGTGCAGCGCGTACGCATGGGCCGGATTGCGCCCGCCCGCCGCGCCGCCCGGCAGGCGCTGCGCCGTCACCAAGGTATCGGCTGGCAGGCGGTTCACGCGCACGCTCTGGCGTACCAGCTGCGTCTGGTTAATGGGCCGCACCACCTTGTCGGCCAGCCCTTGCAGCAGGATGGTCGGCAGGCGGGGAAACGCGGGCTGGCGCGCCAGCACTTCATCGATGGCCACGTCGGCACGGGCGGCAGCGCCATGCTGCATCACGCCCAGCGCGCCGATCAGGTTATGCCCGGCGCCAAACACGGGTCCCGAATGCAGGCCCAGCGCGGCAAACAGATGGGGATGGTTCAGGGCCACGATATGCGCCATGCCGGCGCCGGCGGAAATGCCGCAGATATAGATGCGCGCGCGGTCGATCGCGTAGCGGGCCGCCACTTGCTCGATGGCGCCGACGATCAGGCGCACGTCGCCGCCACCCTCCTGCGTCAGCTTGTCGTACCACTTCCAGCAGCGGCGCGCATGCGAACGCAGCGATTGCTGCGGATACAGCACGGCATAGCCCTTGCGTTCGGCCAGGCGGTTCATGCGCGTGCCTTCGGCAAACTGCGTGGCGCTCTGCTCGCAGCCATGCAGCATCACCAGCAGCGGCCGGCCCCGGCTGCGCATGGCGACGCTGGGCGCCTTCTCGGGCAGGTACAGGAAATACGCCAGGCGCCGGCCCGGCAACTTCCCCAGCTCCGGCAACGGCGCATAGTGGGCGGCCAGCCACTTGCCCGGCGGAGGCGCCGTTCGCTTGCGCACGCGCGGCGGCGACAGGGGCGTGGCAAACGGCGCCAGCGCGGGCACGGCGTCGCTGGCGGGCCTGGCGCGCGGCGTCGGCCTGGGCTTGGCCACGCTCTTGCTGCGGGGTTTGGGTTTAGGTTTAGGCGTGGGCTTGGCCGGCACGGGCCCGAACAGCACCTTGGCCAGTTTGGTCGCCGTGCGCTGCTGCACCTTGCCGGCGCGCAGCAAGCCGCGCAACCACTTGGTAGCGGGCTTCACCATGGACGCCTGCCTGCGCGTTGCCGTGGCGCCTGGCGCTTGCCCATCCCATTGCGTCGTTGCGTCATCAGCATGTACGGCCTCCCCGGTTGAGAGCATAGAGTACCGCAATTGGCCACGCGCTCTGTGCGCTTGCGCTCTTAAGAAGTGCCCTGGGCACCATTGAGGCAGATCAAGCGCGACCTGGTGCGTATGCTTACTCTGGATGTTCGATCAGCACTTCACACGAGGAGAAAACACCATGAGCTATCTGGACCGCGACATCCTGGGCATGTACCGCAACCAAGACGGCCCG
Organism: Janthinobacterium sp. 78; assembly: GCF_003096775.1. Lineage (NCBI taxonomy): Bacteria > Pseudomonadati > Pseudomonadota > Betaproteobacteria > Burkholderiales > Oxalobacteraceae > Janthinobacterium > Janthinobacterium sp. 78. The sequence goes on from NZ_QENT01000001.1 coordinate 5,059,662, forward strand.
GGGCCGGCCCTGATGGGGGCCGACACCCTGCTCGGCGACGATGTCTACAATCACAGCGACGAGGAACTGGGCGACATCAAGGAAATCATGCTCGACATGCGCACGGGCCAGATCGCCTATGCCGTGCTGTCGTTCGGCGGCATTCTGGGCATGGGCGACAAGCTGTTTGCCGTGCCCTGGGAACGCCTGACCCTGGACCCCGTCAACAAGCGCTTCTTGCTCAACGTGGAAAAAAACCAGCTGAAAGACGCACCCGGTTTCGACAAGAACAACTGGCCCGACATGGGCAGCGATGCGTGGAACCAGCAGATGGACGCGTTCTATGGCAGCGGCACGCGCTACGGCAGCGGTGTCATGGCAGCGGGCCGCATGCAGTCCAGCAGCGACCTGCGCGGTGGCGCCAGCTTGCAATCGGGCAGCGACGGCAGCATGTCCGGCACCTCCATGAGCGGCAGCCGCGCCGGCACGGGCAGCAGCCAGGGCGACTCGCGCTCATCGCTCAGCGATGATGGGCGCGACGAGCGTAGTTAAGGGACCAGGCAGACAAACCCGACAGGCAAGGGCCGGGGTCGTACCCTGAGGGTACGACCCCAGTCTTTGCTTGGGGGTGAACCTACCGCTGCATGGACTCCCATACTTTCTGTAACCTTTTAGCAGAAACAGGCATCGGCGTCCGCAACTCCTGCGCAAACAGCGATACGCGCAGCTCTTCCAGCATCCAGCGGAACTCGACCAGTTTCGGGTCCGTATTCTTGCCGGCCTGGCGATCCTTGGCCTGACGCAAATACGGCGCGGCCGCCGATTGCCATTCGGCCATCAGCTTGGTGTCGCGCGCGGGGTCGGCGCGCAGTTTTTCCAGGCGCACATTGATCGCTTTCAGATAACGGGGGAAGTGCGCCAGCTGCGTGTACTCGTTTTCCGTCAGGAAGCGTTTATGCACGAGTCCTTGCAGCTGCGCCTGGATATCGGTGGCCGCCGCTGCGGGTATATTCTGCAGGCGCTTGGGCAAACCGTGGAATTCCGTCAGCACTTGCGACAGCAAACGGGCGATTTCATTGACCAGCAAGACCAGGCGCGACTTGCCTTCCGCCTGGCGCTTGGCGAACGAGGCGGCGTCCAGCGGCAGTGGATCTTGCAGGCAAGCGATGTCGAGCGCCTTGTTGATGATTTGCTCGCGCAACTCTTCCTGCGACCCCAGGGCCATGAACTGCATGCCCATCTGTTGTAGGCCAGGGATGCTTTTCTCGACGTATTTGATCTGCTCCTTCATTTGCAACGCGAACAGGCGGCGCAAACCGACCTTGTGCGTGCGCGCGGCCACGGTCGGGTCGTCAAACACTTCCAGATCGCAATGCGTGCCCTTGTCGACCAGCGCGGGGAAGCCGATCAGGGTCAGCTTGCCCTGCACGATTTCGAGCAGCTCCGGCAATTCACCAAAGGTCCAGGCCGTCAAGCCCATGTGCTGCGAGACGGTGGCATTCGGCGGTACCGGCGCGGCAGCGGCGGACGCGCCCTTGCCTGCTACCACTGTAGCGCTCTGTGCCTGCAGCCGCGACGCCACTTGCGCGCCCGCCACCTTGGCACCGGGCGTGCCCGTGCCCGACACGCCCGACACTTCGGCCAGCTTCTGGAAACTCTGGCGCGCCTGGCCGCCGAATTCCGCCTGCAGGGTGGCCAGGTTGCGGCCCATGTCCAGCTGGCGGCCATGCTCGTCGATCACCTTGAAATTCATGAAGTGATGGGCAGGCAGGGTTTCCGGCTTGAAGTCCGTCGTCAGCACGTTGATGGTAATTTGCGTGCGGATGTCGAGGATGATGGCGTCGATCAGATCACCGCGGCCAAACACGCCCGCTTCATGCACGCGCTCGCAGAACTTGGCCGCATAATCAGGCAGCGGCACGCAGTGGCGGCGCAGCTTTTGCGGCAAGGATTTCAATAGCAGATGCACTTTTTCCTTCAGCATGCCCGGCACCAGCCATTCGCAGCGCTCGCGCGGCAACTGGTTCAGCGCATACAGCGGCACGGACAAGGTTACACCATCGCGCACGCTGCCCGGCTCGAAGTGATACGTCAGGCCCATTTCCAGGCCCGTCACGGACATGGTTTTCGGGAACAAGTCGGTGGTCACGCCGGCCGCCTCGTGGCGCATCAGCTCTTCGCGGTTCAGATACAGCAGCTTCGGGTTCTCGCGCGTGGCTTCCTTGTGCCACTTCTCGAAACCGGCGCCATTGCACACGTCCGCCGGCAGCAGCTGGTCATAGAAGGCGGCGATCAATTCATCGTCGACCAGCACGTCCAGGCGGCGCGATTTGTGTTCGAGGTTTTCAATGTCCTTGATCAGCTTGTGGTTGTGCGCAAAAAACGGCGCGCGCGTGTCGAAGTCGCCGCCGACGAGGGCGTCGCGGATGAAAAATCTCTCGCGCTTCCGGCAAGTTGAAATTGCCGTAATTGATGCGGCGCTGGCTGTACACCACCAGGCCATACAAGGTCGCGCGTTCCGAAGCCGTCACTTGCGCCGAACGTTTTTCCCAGCGCGGCTCGCCCCACGATTTTTTCAGCAAATGTTCGCCGACTTTTTCCAGCCACTCGGGCTGGATCTGCGCCACGCAGCGCGCATACAATCGCGTGGTGTCGACCAGTTCGGCCGCCATGATCCACTTGCCCGGCTTTTTCAGCAGCGAGGAACCGGGCCAGATATGGAACTTGATGCCGCGCGCGCCCAGATACCCGGCACCCGGCTCGTCTTCGCCCTTGAAGCCGATATTGCCCAGCAAGCCGGTCAGCAAAGCCATGTGCAGGTTGTCATAGGTGGCCGGTGCCTCATTCAATCGCCAGCCCTGCTCCTTGACGATGGTCAGCAACTGCGAATGCACGTCGCGCCATTCGCGCAAGCGCATCTGCGACAGGAAATTCGTGCGGCAATTGTCCTGCAGCTGGCGGTTGGTTTTCTTGTGCTCGATGGCGGACTCGAACCAGCGCCAGATTTTCAGGTAGCTCAAAAATTCCGACTTCTCATCGGCAAACTTCTTGTGCGCCTCGTCGGCCGCCTGCTGGTGCTCCATCGGCCGGTCGCGCGGGTCTTGCACGGACAGGGCCGCGGCGACGATCAGCACTTCCGTCAGACACGCGTTATCGAGCGCGGCCAAAATCATGCGGCCCACGCGCGGGTCGAGCGGCAGCTTGGCCAGCTTGTTGCCCAGCGGCGTGAGTTGATTGACTTCATCGACGGCGCCCAGTTCCTGCAGCAATTGATAACCGTCGGCCACCGCGCGCGCCAGCGGCGGCTCGATGAAGGGGAAGGTTTCCACGTCCGTCAGGTGCAGGGATTTCATGCGCAGGATGACGGCCGCCAGCGAAGAGCGCAGGATTTCCGGCTCCGTGAATTTGGGCCGCAGCAAATAATCCTGCTCTTCGTACAGGCGGATGCAGACGCCATCGGCCACGCGGCCGCAACGCCCGGCGCGCTGGTTGGCGGCCGACTGGGCGATCGGCTCGACCTGCAGCTGCTCCACCTTGTTGCGATAACTGTAGCGTTTCACGCGCGCCAGGCCCGCGTCGACCACGTAGCGGATGCCGGGCACGGTCAGCGAGGTTTCCGCCACGTTGGTGGCCAGCACGATGCGGCGCGCATTGCTGGTCTTGAAGACCCGCTCCTGCTCCTCGGCCGACAAACGGGCGAACAGCGGCAAGATTTCCACGTGCGGCGGATGGTGCTTGCGCAGCGCTTCGGCGCAGTCGCGAATTTCGCGCTCGCCCGGCAAGAACACCAGCACGTCGCCCGAGCCGATGCGGCACAGCTCTTCCACGCCATCGACGACGGCATCCATCAGGTCGCGCTTTTCGCGCGCAGCGGCCGTGCGCTGGCCCGGCCGGTCTGCTCCCGATCCGGCGTTCGCACCCGAACCGGGCATGGCCACCTGTTCGCGCTCCACGGGACGGTAGCGCACTTCCACCTGGTACAGACGGCCCGACACTTCGATCACGGGCGCGGGTTTTCCCGGTGTGCCGAAATGGCGCGAGAAGCGTTCCGCATCGATGGTGGCCGAGGTGATGATGATTTTCAAATCGGGCCGGCGCGGCAGCAGCTGTTTCAGATAACCGAGCAGGAAATCGATGTTCAGGCTGCGTTCGTGCGCTTCATCGATGATGATGGTGTCGTAATTTTTCAACAGCGGGTCGGTCTGCGTCTCGGCCAGCAGGATACCGTCCGTCATCAGCTTGACGGAGGCGCCACGGCTCAGGGTGTCGGTAAAGCGCACCTTGAAGCCCACCGTTTCGCCCAGCGGCGTACCGAGTTCCTGCGCGATGCGCTTGGCCGTCGAGGAAGCGGCGATACGCCGCGGCTGCGTGTGGCCGATCATGCCCTTCTGGCCACGTCCCAGTTCCAGGCAAATCTTCGGCAACTGCGTCGTCTTGCCGGAACCCGTCTCGCCCGAGACGATGATCACCTGGTTTTCCATCAGGGCCTTGGCGATTTCGGCGCGCCGGCCCGAGACGGGCAAGTCTTCCGGATACGTAATCGGTGGCAGCGGATTGCGGAAAGCCTTTTCCGCCTCGCGCGCGGCGCGCGCTGCATCACGGCTTTCGCGGCTTTCCTGCCCCTCGCGCGGCGGACGCGGCGCGCGCTGCTGCTGTTGCTGTTTCTGTTGGTCCGTGCGCGGCGGCTGCGGCCTTTGCTGGCTCACGGGCGGGCGCTGGCGGCCCTGCGCAGGCGTAGCGGCAGGCGTGGCAATATCCGCGCTGGCGGGCACATTTGCAACGGTGGAAGAAGGGGAAGACTTATTGCTGGCTGAAGACATTGTTTTTTTACAGGTATTTTAAGCGCGCACATCGCGCAGCGAATTATAATGCGCTTAATGGAAAACCCTACCCAATTCGTCCAATGGCTGCGCTCCGTCGCGCCCTACATCCACGCCTTTCGCGGCAAGACCTTCGTGGTCGCCTTCCCCGGTGAACTCGTCAGCGCCGGGGCGCTGCAGGTGCTGGCCCATGATTTGTCCCTGCTGCATGCGCTGGACATCAATGTCACCGTCGTCTACGGCTCGCGGCCGCAGGTGGCGGAACAACTGGCCTTGCGCAACGTCGAAGGCCGCTTCCACAACGGCGTACGCATCACGGACATCGCCGCGCTGGAATGCGCGAAGGAAGCTGCCGGCGAGCTGCGCCTCGATATCGAGGCCGCGTTCAGCCAGGGCTTGCCGAACACGCCCATGTCGCATGCGGCCATCCGTATCATTTCCGGCAACTTCATCACGGCGCGCCCGCTGGGCGTGATCGATGGCGTGGACCTGGAACTGACGGGCATCACGCGCAAGGTCGACGCCGAAACCATCCATTCCATCCTCGGTTCGGACGGCCTGGTGCTGCTGTCGCCGCTGGGCTTCTCGCCCACGGGCGAAGCGTTCAATCTGACCATGGAAGACGTGGCTTGCAGCGCCGCCATCGCCCTGCATGCGGACAAACTGATTTTCATCACGGAAACGCCGATGATGGAAGACGCCACGGGCGTGGAAATCCGCGAACTGTCGTCGCACCAGGCCGAAGCCGTGCTGATGGCCGGTTTCTTGCCGGACGCCACGGCGTTTTACCTGAAACATTGCGTCAAGGCTTGCCACAACGGCGTCGAGCGCTCGCACATCGTGCCGTTCTCGATGGATGGCTCGGCCCTGCTGGAATTGTTCACCCATGATGGCGTGGGCACCATGATCAGCCATGAAAACCTGGAAAGCCTGCGCCAGGCCACCATCGAAGACGTGGGCGGCATCATCAAACTGATCGAACCGCTGGAAGCAGACGGCACTTTAGTCAAGCGGGGCCGCGAACTGATCGAACGCGAGATCGATTATTTCTCCGTCATCGAGCATGATGGCGTGATCTTCGGCTGCGCCGCCCTGTACCCGTTCCCCGCACAGAAGATGGCGGAAATGGCATGCCTGACGGTCAACCCGGAAGTGCAAGCCCAGGGCGATGGCGAGCGTATCCTGAAACACATGGAAAACCGCGCCCGTGCCGCCGGCCTGAACAAGCTGTTCGTGCTGACCACGCGCACCTCGCACTGGTTCAAGAAACGCGGCTTCGTGCCGGCCACCGTCGACGATTTGCCGAAGGACCGCCAGCATATGTATAACTGGCAGCGCAAATCCCAAGTGTTGATCAAGACACTCTAAAACTGAAAAAGCCCGGCATGCCGGGCTTTTTCTTTACTACACATCATTACTTGATATTCAGCGGCGCAAACGATTTGACCAGGTCATCGAGCGCCTTCAATTGCGCCAGGAATGGTTCCAGCTGATCCAGCGGCAAGGCGCTGGGGCCGTCGCAGCGGGCGTTGTCCGGGTCAGGATGGGCTTCCAGGAACAGGCCGGCGATGCCGACGGCCAGGCCGGCGCGGGCCAGGTCCGCCACTTGCTGGCGGCGGCCGCCCGACGCGGCGCCACCGGGGTCGCGCTGCTGCAGCGCGTGCGTGACGTCGAAGATGATCGGCAAGTCGTCGCAGGTTTTCTTCATCACGCCAAAACCCAGCATGTCGACCACCAGGTTGTCGTAGCCGAGGCACGTGCCACGGTCGCACAGGATCAATTGATCGTTGCCCGCTTCCTTGAATTTTTCGACGATATTGGCCATCTGGCCAGGGCTCAAAAATTGCGGCTTCTTGATGTTGATGACTTTACCGGTTTTTGCCAGGGCCACGACGAGGTCCGTCTGGCGCGCCAGGAAGGCGGGCAGCTGCAGCACGTCGACCACTTCGGCCACCTGCTGCGCCTGCCATGGCTCATGCACGTCGGTAATCACGGGCACGCCGAACGCCGCCTTCACATCCTGGAAGATGCGCATGCCTTCTTCCAGGCCCGGGCCGCGATAGGAATGGATCGATGAACGGTTGGCCTTGTCGAAGCTGGCCTTGAACACATAGGGAATGCCCAGTTTTTGCGTCACGCGCACATATTCTTCGCAGGCGCGCATGGCGAGATCGCGCGATTCGAGCACGTTGATGCCGCCAAACAGCACGAAGCTGCCGGTATTGCTGACGTCGATGCCATGGACTTTCACTGAGGTCATACGGATTCCATATTGGTTAATTGCTACTACTTGCTTGGACGAGGCGCAGCCAGCGGCTGGCGCGATAAGGCATCTTACTAGCTAGGACGGCGCAGATCAAATTTGATCCAGCGCAAGGGCGTGGCAAACGGCGCGTGGCCGGGCCGCGACGGCCCCGCGAGGGCAGGCGCAAAGTACCTTATAATCACGCTTTATCTCTACACTGATTCAGGAGCACAGATGGCCCGCACGATCCACTGCATCAAACTCAACAAGGAAGCCGAAGGACTGGATTTCCCACCGTACCCGGGCGAACTGGGCAAGAAGATTTACGAATCGGTATCGAAAGAAGCGTGGGCTGCCTGGCTCAAGCACCAGACCATGCTGGTCAATGAAAACCGTTTGAACCTGGCCGACGCGCGCGCCCGCAAATACCTGGCCACGCAGATGGAAAAGCATTTCTTCGGCGATGGCGCCGATGCGGCCATGGGTTACGTGCCCCCTACCGAGTAAGTTTCAAGCATTCCCGCCCGTGGCCGCCGCGTCACGGGCAGTTTCACCTGCGTTTCACGCCCTGCCCCGCCGTTTCGCGGCACCTCTTCCCCGTTTCGTCGCACACTGCTCGCCGCTCGCGCCGCTTGCAGGCACAGTACGTCCATCGACAACCTCACACCTAGGCGGACACCATGTTGCAGCACATCTTCAGCCACACCCCCCTCTACGTCTGGGCCATCCTGGGCTTTCTCGTGTACCGGGGCGTGCTGGCCAGCCGCGCACGCGAAGTGACTTTGCGCAAGCTGTGCATCATTCCCCTGGTCATGCTGGCCCTGTCGCTGAGCGGCGTGTACGGCAGCTTCGGCTTGGCCGGCAGCGCGCCGTTCGCCTGGGCCGCCGGCGCCTTGGCCGGTGCGGCGCTGGCCTGGACGCTGGCCGATACGCGCAAGATAGTGGCCATTCCCCAGCGGGGCAGCGTGCAGCGCCCCGGCAGCTGGCTGCCGTTGATCCTGATGATGAGTATTTTTTGCATGAAATATGCGGTCGCCGTGACCCTGTCCATCGCGCCCACGACTGCCCATGCGAGCGGCTTCAGCGTGCCCGTCTGCCTCGCCTACGGTGGTTTCAGCGGCATCTTCCTCGGGGGCTTGCTGCGCACCGTGAGCGTGTACCGCCAGGCACACATGACAAGCGGCCCGCAAGGGGCCGCCGTGTAAGACAGGTGCCAACGCCGGCGAACGCCGGCTATCACCTTAGTAGGCCAGCGTACGCACGCCTTCCGGCATGCCCAGCAGGCAAACATTCGCGCCGCGCACGGCGAACAGGCCGACGGCGATGACGCCGACGATCTGGTTGATCTGCTGTTCCAGCGCCACCGGATCGGCGATCTGCAAGCCCAGCACGTCGATGATTTCGCCACCGTTGTCGGTAATGAAGGCTTCCGTGCTGCCCGCTTTCAGGCGCAAGCGGGGCGTGCCGCCCAGCGCGGCCAGTTGGCGCGAAACGGCGGCGCGCGCCATCGGCACCACTTCCACCGGCAACGGGAAGGCGCCCAGGGTATCGACCAGCTTGGAGCCGTCGGCGATACAGACAAACTGCTTCGAGACCGAGGCGACGATCTTTTCACGCGTCAATGCCGCGCCGCCGCCCTTGATCATGGCGCCGCTGGCCGTGATTTCATCGGCGCCGTCGATGTAGACGGCGATCGACTCGACGTCGTTGAGGTCGAAGACGGCAATGCCATGGCCTGCCAGGCGCGCGGCCGTCGCTTCGGACGACGCGACCGTGCCTTTGATGCGGTGCTTGATCTTGGCCAGTTCATCGATGAAAAAATTGGCGGTGGAACCGGTGCCGACACCGATGATTTCACCGTCAACCACATAATCAATGGCGGCGCGGGCTACGGCTTGCTTCAATTCGTCTTGGGTCATGACATTCAGGCTAAAGTGGGGAATAGCGCTATTTTAACGGATTGCCAGCCCGGCTTGCCGGCCGTGATGACTGACGCTGCGACGCGATACAACAGCTAAACGGGAAAACCTTGCCATAGAGCAATTCCCCACTCAATTACTCTCTATGGCCTTTAAAATATGCGAAAATGGAATGATCGACCGATATGACGTTTCAGGAATAGCACATGAATCACAGTAAACAGGTACTTGTTGTCGATGACAGCCGGGTTTCACGTTTGATGTCACATCAGTTCATCCTCAGCAAACATGCCGACTGGCAAGTGATTGAGGCGGCGACGGGTGAAGAAGCCCTGGAAAAAGTCAAGACAATCAGCCCTGTGCTGATATTACTGGATGTCAACATGCCCGGCATGGGCGGCGTGGCGGCGGCGGAACAATTGCGCACACTGTGTCCGCAAACACACATCATTCTCGTCACGGCGAATGTGCAAAACGCCATCCGCAACCGCGCCAGCGAGCTCGGCGTCGGCTTCATGGAAAAACCGATCACGGAAACGCGCATCCATCAGCTGATCGAATCACTGGGACTGTGAGCATGATCAATCTCTCCGAACTCGAAAACGACGCCCTGGTAGAGATATTCAACATCGGGGTGGGCCATGCGGCCGCCTCGATGAGCGAGATCGTCAATGAAGAAGTGACCATGTCGGTGCCGTCGATCACGTTCCTGAACCGTGCCGACGCGGCCGCCCTGCTGGGCAGCAAGAAGGATGGCGAACGCATCTGCGGCGTCAGCCAGCATTACGATGGCGCCTTCGCCACCGAAGCCATCCTGATGTTCCCGGAAGACAAGAGCCTGGAAATCGTGCGCCTGATGGTGGGCGATGCCATGCCGCTGCAGGAACTGACGGAGATGGAACAGGAGGCGATGAGCGAAATCGGCAACATCATCCTGAACTCCTGCGTGGGCACCCTGGCCAACCTGTTCGACAGCGAACTGCATGGCTCGCTGCCCCTGTACCACGTGGGCACCAGCGCGGAAATCCTGTCCTCGTTCGGCGGCCGCGATGACGAAGCCGTCGTGCTGATGCTGCATATCGACTTCGTGCTGTCCAAGCACCAGATCCACGGCTATGTCGCCTTCGTGCTCGACCTGTCCGCCTTGCACGACCTGAAACAGCAGGTCAGCCACTATCTGGCCAAGGTTCTGGGACAGGCGTGACGATCATGCCGGATGCCTTACACCGACTCGCCCTGCTCGAAAGCATACTCGGCGCCGTCAACCTGGGCGCCATCGTGCTCGACGAGCAGCACCGCATCGTGCTGTGGAACCACTGGATGGCGCGCCACTCGGCGTGCCGGGCCGACGCCGTGCTGGGGCAGGACTTCTTCGCCGTCTATCCGGAACTGCGGCACAAGCGCATCGATTCAGCCATCACCCAGGCCCTGCGCGACAATTTCCAGTCGCTATTGTCGCAAACGCTGCACAAGGCGCCATTTGCCCTGTACACGCATGGCGTGGCCGCTGGCACGACGGAAGGCCAGGAACGCATGCAGCAAGCGATCGCCGTCACGCCGATCAATTTACCCGCTTCGCCGCGCCACTGCCTGATCCAGATCAATGATGTCAGCATCGCCGTGGGCCGCGAAAAGCTGCTGCGCGAACAGACCATGGTCTTGCGCTCGCAAACGTTTTCCGACGGCTTGACGGGCATTGCCAACCGCCGCCACTTTGACGTGGCGATCGAGAAGGAAATGCGGCGCGCCATGCGCACGGGCAGCCCCCTGTCGCTGCTGATGATCGATATTGACCATTTCAAGGATTACAACGACCATTACGGGCACCAGCAGGGCGACGATTGCCTGATCCGCGTGGCAGCCGAACTGGCCGCCATGCTGCAGCGCCCTACCGACCTGCTGGCACGCTATGGCGGCGAGGAATTTGCCGCCATCTTGCCCGACACGGACGCCGCGCAGGCGCTGCGCATGGCCGAGGCGATCCGCGAACGGGTGGCCGAACTGCGCATTGCGCATGCCAAGACGGACAATGCGGTCAAGCACATCACGGTCAGCATCGGCATCGCCACGCAGCACCCGCAGCAGCAAGTGGCCATCTCCGCTCTGATCGGCGCCGCCGACCGGGCCCTGTACCTGGCCAAGGGCGCCGGGCGCAACCGTGTGATGGTACAGCCATTGTAGGAAATACAACACCCGGCAAAGGATTCCAGTAGACATCTTTACGGCGTGTGCGTAGACTCGTAATTGATTGCAGCAACAACAACAAAAATTTATCTTTGGTATCTATCCATGCGCATGGCCAGCCCATGCGGGACACGGCCAGGAGCGCTTGTGAATCTCGATCCTCCCTTCAAATCCGGCTTGCCGGGTGCTGGCATGGATACGACCATGGTGAATGGCATGCGCCTGCTGCTGTCGAGCGCTACCTTGCTGACCCTGTTCATCGACCCCGAAAGCGCCGGCAGGCTGAGCAAGATCACCTGGCTGATCTTTTCCGCGTATACCCTGCACAGCCTGCTGCTATATGTGCTGGCCGTCCTGGGCCTGAGTTTGCCGGAAGATATTCTGCTCTACTGGCTGGACGTGGCCTGGTATGCACTGATCGTATTCTCCAGCAGCAACCACAACAACCTGTTTTTCCTGTTTTTCTTCTTTGCCATCCTGACCTCGTCATTCCAGCGCGGCTTCGAAGAAGGCGCGCGCATCACCCTCGCTTCGGCCGGCCTGTTCGCCGCCACCGCCCTGTTTGGCGAAACGGATGCGGAACTGTCGCGCCTGCTGCTGCGCGCCACTTTCCTGCTGGCGCTCGGCTACATGATCGCCTACTGGGGCGGCTCGGCCATCACGCAGCGCAGCCACCTGGCGCTGCTGCGCGATGTCAGCCAGCTGTCCAATCCGCGCTTCGGCGTCGACCAGACCATTGGCTCGGTGCTGGAAAAAACCCGCAGTTATTTCAACGGCCGCAGTTGCCTGCTGGTCATGCAGGACAAGGGCACACGCGTCTGGTCGCTGCGCAGCGTACTGCATACGGCAACGGGCATCGTGCACACCAGCTCGCTCCTCAGCGACGATGCGGCCAGTCCCCTGCTCGCTTTCGCGCACGATAAGATCGCGCTGTACAACCAGCCCGTCAGCGCCTGGCTGCCGTGGACAGGCGGCGCGCGCATGCTCGATCCCCACAGCGGGCGCTGGCTGCGGCATGACGACGCGGCAGCCGCCCGCCTGGCCGAACTGCTCGAAGCGCACGCCTTCATCAGCGCGCCGCTGCCCTTGCGCAATGGCAAGGGGCGCATCTTTATCGTCTGCGCCACCAGCATGAGCAAGACCGACGCCCTTTTCCTCAGCCATATCGGCGCGCAGGCGTTTCCCGTCATTGAAAACATCGATCTGCTCGACCGCCTGGCATCGCAGGCAGCCTCGCGCGAGCGCGAAAAGATCGCGCGCGACCTGCATGACACGGCCGTGCAGCCGTATATCGGCTTGCGCCACGGCCTGGCCGCCCTGCGCAATGAAGCCACGCCGGGCAATCCGCTGCTGCCCGAACTGGAAAAACTGATCATCATGTCGGGCCAGGTGATCACCGACCTGCGCAGCTACGCGCGCACGTTCAAGAACGGCCAGGTGCAAAGCGAGCCGGAACTGCTGGTCGCGCTACGGCGTCAGGCGGCACAGATTCACGAATTCTATGGCATCGACATCACCCTGCATATCGAGGGCGACCTGCATATCAACGACCGCCTGGCGGCCGAGGTGTTCCAGATCGTCAACGAGGGCATGAGCAATATCCGCAAGCATACCTCGGCGCGCCACGGCGCCGTCAAGCTGACCTGTGTACAGGGCGCGCTGCACATCAGCATCGACAATGAATGCGCGGCCGCGCACGTGCCCGATTTCCTGCCCGACTCGCTGGCCGAGCGCGCCGCTGCCCTCGGTGGCAGCGCCCGCGTCACCCACAGCCGCCTGGGCCACACTTCCGTGCAGATCGAGATCCCGATATGACCGACATGAATGAACGCCTGCACCTGCCCGACGTCCACCCCCACAGCAGCATCCGCGTCATGCTGGTCGACGACCACAAGACCATGCTGTGGGGCCTGGAACGGCTGATCGGCGGCGAACACTCGGGCATGCGCGTGGTCGCCACGGCGTCCGACAGCGCAGCAGCGCTGGCACAGGCGCTGGCGCTGGAACCCGATGTCATCGTGCTGGACCTGGACCTGGGCGGCGTCAGTTCGCTGGCCATCCTGCCCGCGCTGGCGCAGTGCGGCAGCACGCGCGTGCTGGTGCTGACGGCCAGCCACGACCAGGCCACGCTGGACCAGGCCATCCTCAAAGGCGCGCGCGGGATCATCAGCAAGGATGCGCCGGCCGAGATGGTGCTCAAGGCCATCGAAAAGGTCTACCACGGCGAACTGTGGCTGGAGCAAGCCATGCTGGGGCGCATGATGACCCAGCTGACGCAGCCGGGCGGCGCATCGGCGCACGCCATCGCCGTGGCCAGCCTGACATTGAAGGAAAGAAAGATCATCGCCGCGCTGGTGCACGGCAGCGGCACGCCAGCCAAGCTGCTGGCGGACCAGCTGTTCATCTCGGAACACACCTTGCGCAACCACCTGACGTCGATCTACCGCAAGCTGGGCGTGTACAACCGCCTGGAACTGTACGCCTACGCCACCAAGCATCAACTGGGCGAATTGCCGCCCGCCAGCTGATTCCCGTTCCCGCAGCCGCATCCCCTCACAGGGCGCCCGCTTTGCCAGCGTAGCGCCAGGCATGCGTTCGGCCTGCGCGTGCGCCTGCGCGTGCCAAGCCCAGCCATGACAATTGTCCCGAAAAAATCGAGCATATCCTCCCTGCCGGAAAGGGAGGTTCTTCTGATGTAGATCAAGCTGCCCACTTCTATATTGGTGTTACCGGAGTGCATATCACACGCCACGGTCCACCACGATACGGAGCACGGCATGCGCCTAGCCAAGTTTCTTCCTGCATCACTATCCGCCTATTTGCAGGGCAAGGAAAAGGCCGCCTTCTACCGCTATGCCCTGGTCGCCGCACTGCTGGCCGTGATCTGCATCATCGGGCTGCTGGCACTGGGAGTAAGCCCGTAAGGCAGCGTTTCGCGGAAATACCCCTGCAAGACAGCAATGCCGTTTCACTCACCGTAGTTCCTCAACCACCAGGAGTTGTCATGAACCTCATCAAAAACTTTATCCGCGAAGAAGATGGCGTGACCGCCATTGAATATGGCCTGATCGCCGCCTTGATCGCTGTCGTGATCATTGTTGCCGTCAAGCTCATCGGCACGAACCTGAACATCATCTTCAACAAGGTCGCTACTGCCCTGGTTCCCGCCGCGTAACAGACCACAAGCCGGGCTGGCCCTGTGCGGCCCGGCGATTGGTCATTGTCCCGTTTCCGAGGTATGCCATGAACCGCCTGTTCTCCTGCCTGCATGAAGATTCAGCCGTCACCGCGATCGAATACGCGCTGCTGGCCAGCCTGCTGGCAGTGGCCGTGGTGGCCAGCATCAGCCTGGTCGGCGACCAGGTGCTGCTCATGTACGGCCATATCAGGGACCAGATCAACCTGGCGCTATCATGAACGCCCTGCACAGCCATCGCCTCCTATGCCTGATCGTGCTTGGCTATGCCGCCGCGGTCACATTGCTCCTTGGCAGCCTCTCCATGCTGCGCGACAGCGTGCTGATACTTTGGGGCTTTCTCCTCATTTCGCTGCTGTGCGCCGTGTTTGCGCTATGTGGCTACAGCCTGTATGTGATGCTCGCGCTGCGCCCAGATCGCCTGTGCCATTACCTGTATCACGTGCTGCGCCGCTACCTGAGCAGGGAACGCCTGCTGCAGGCGCTGCCCGTGTTGCTGCTCATTCCCATCTTTGCCGCCAGCTTCACCGCCTTCAAGGCGGCCATTCCCCGCTTGCATCCCTACACCTGGGACAGCCGCCTGTCCGCCTGGGATATCGCCCTGCATGGCGGCACCGCGCCATGGGCATGGCTGCAACCGCTGCTGGGCAATCCATGGATGACGGGCCTGCTGAACGTCAGCTACCACCTGTGGTTCTTCCTGTTCTATGCCACGCTCTACTGGCTGGCGCAAGACACGCGCCGCCCGCTGCTGCGCATGCAGTTCCTGCTCAGTTTTGTCCTCTCCTGGATCATCCTGGGCAGCATCGCGGCCATGCTGTTTTCCTCCGTCGGCCCCTGCTACTACGGCCACTTGCACGACAGCGACCCGTACGCCCCACTGATGGCCTATCTGCACGAAGCCAACCATCACTTCCCCATCTGGGCCTTGTCGGTGCAAGACATGCTGTGGCAAGACTACCAGAGCAGGGGTGCTTCGAGCGAACTGGGCATCTCGGCCATGCCCAGCATGCATGTCGCCACCGCCGTGCTGATGGCCCTGCTGGGCTGGCGCGTCAGCCGCAGCGCCGGCCTCGCCTTCAGCGTTTTCGCCATGCTGATCATGCTCGGTTCCGTGCACCTGGGCTGGCACTACGCGCTCGACGGCTATGCCGGCGCGGCCGGCGCGGGACTGGTCTGGCATGCGGTGGGCCGCATGCTGCGCACCGGCAGCGTCTCCCTCAGCACAGCGGGCGCTGCGGCGCCATGCATGAGCAAGGGAGGGCTGCTGTCATGAGTTCCGCCCTGACCTCGCTGCTGAGCCTGGCCTTGCTGGCCGGCCTGTTGGGTGCTGCCCTGTGGCATGACCTGCGCACGCGGCGCATCCCGAATCGCCTGGTGCTGTGGGGCACGGTGGGCGGCGTGCTCCTGAACAGCATGCTGCCGGCCGGCGCCGGCCTGTTCCAGCCACCGTTTGGCGGCCTGGGCCTGCTGCAGTCGCTGGCCGGCGCCGCTGCCGGGCTGGCCCTGCTGCTGCCCATGTATCTGCTGCGCGCCCTGGGTGCCGGCGACGTCAAGCTGATGGCCATGTGCGGCGCCTTCCTGGGGCCGCTTGCCGTGCTCGAAGCGGTGCTGCTGACCTTGCTCGCTGGCGGCGTGCTGGCCATCACTGCCGCCCTGCTGGGACGCCGTTTGCGCCAGGTGCTGAAAAACGCCTACTACATGCTGCTCGGCACGCTGCTGCAAAGCCTCGCAGGCGGTCCAGCTACCGTGGCCGAGCCGCCCGCCGCCACCGGCAAGCTGGCCTACGCCTTTGCCATCGCCAGCGGCACGGGCCTGCAAATTTTCCTGACGTACAACCACCTGTGGAACTTGCGCTGAACAGCGCATATCCATGACCGCAACCAGAACGGGACGCCATCATGAACGCCATCAGCACCCTGCGCCACTCGCGGCACGCCAGCCTGCTCGGCAACGCCTTCATGGCGGGCATCTGGGCCGTGTTTGCCTATGCCCACGTGCTCGCTTACCTTCACACCCGTGACTGGAGCTATTTGCTGTTCTGCATGACGGAAACCGTCTCGGCCCTGTTTTTCCTGATCCGCACGGCACCGGACAGCGTCTCGACCGACATGCGCGACTGGCTGCTGGCCATCAGCGCCACCTTTGCGCCTTTCTTCTTCAGTCCTTCCGACATGGCGCTCTGGGCCGACGCACGCTACCTGCTGCTGCCGGGCAGCGCCTTGCTGCTCACGGGCCTGCTGTCACTGAACCGCAGCTTCGGCCTGGTGGCTGCCCAGCGCAGCATCAAGACCCGCGGCGTCTACCGCGTGATACGCCACCCGCTGTACGCCAGCTACCTGATTTCCATGAGCGGCTACGTGCTGGCCAATACCTCGACAGCGAATCTTCTCGTCTACGTCGCGACGCTGTCGCTGCTACTGGCGCGCCTGCTGCGCGAAGAGCGCTTCCTGGCTGCCGACGTGCGCTACCGCGCCTACATGCGCCAGGTGAAATACCGCTTGCTGCCTTTCATTTTCTGATCGCCAGCCCAGATCGACCCGCAACAAGGAGCCGTCATGCCCGATACCTATCCAGAAGAACCCGCCAACGGCAGCATCACGCCGGCAGCGATGCGCGCGCCGCGCAATGTGGCCGAGACCGGCCTGCCCTTTTTGTTCCTGGTGGAACTGCTGGTGAAAGTCATGTTCCTGCGCGGCCAGATCAGCTTGCCGGCCCTGTCGGCGCACGTGAAGCTGGGCGCCGGCGTGCTCGAACCGCTGCTGACTTTCATGCGCGCCGAAAAACTGTGCGAGGTACAGCGCACCGGCTACAGCGGCACCGACGCCGACCAGCAGTATCACCTGGGCGACCAGGGACGCCAGCGCGCCGCCGACTATTTGCGGCGCAATGCCTACAGCGGCCCCGCACCGGTCACGCTGGCCGACTACAGCGCGCAGGTGCTGGCGCAAAGCGTGGCCCGCATGCAAGTCACGCGCGAAACCGTGCTGCAGCAGTTTCACACCGTGGTGGCCAGCGCTGCCGTACTCGACCAGCTGGGCGCGGCCATGAACTCGGGCCGGGCGCTGCTGCTGCACGGTCCCGCCGGCAGCGGCAAGACCTACCTGGCCGAGCGCCTGCATGGCTTGCTCAGCGGCACCATCGCCCTGCCGCATGCGGTCATGGTCGATGGCGAAGTGCTGCCCTTCCTCGACCCCATGCTGCACACGCTGGCCAGCGACGCCGCGCCGCCAGCCGACCCGCGCTGGGTGCGTGCCCTGCGCCCCACCGTGCTGACCGGCGGCGAACTGACGCTCGACATGCTGGACCTGCAATTCGACCAGGGCGCCCGCCTGTACCAGGCGCCGCTGCACCTGAAAGCCAACAACGGCATCTTCATCATCGACGACCTGGGCCGCCAGCGCTGCTCGCCCGTGGAACTGATGAACCGCTGGATCGTGCCGATGTCGCGCCGCGTCGATTACCTGTCGCTGCACACGGGCTACAAGTTTCCCGTGCCCTTCGACGTCATCGTGGTGTTTTCCTCGAACCTGGCGCCGCAGCAGCTGGCCGACGACTCCTTCCTGCGCCGCATCGGCTACAAGATCCATATCGGCGAACTGAGCGGCTACCACTACGAAACCGTATTCCGCCACACCTGCGAACAATTCGGCATGCTCTTCAACCACGCCAGCTACCACTACCTGCTGCAACTGCATGGCCAGCATGCGCGGCCGCTGCTGGCCTGCTATCCACGCGACATCCTGTCCCAGCTGTGCGACGTGGCGT
This sequence comes from Janthinobacterium sp. 78, assembly GCF_003096775.1. Classification (NCBI taxonomy): domain Bacteria; kingdom Pseudomonadati; phylum Pseudomonadota; class Betaproteobacteria; order Burkholderiales; family Oxalobacteraceae; genus Janthinobacterium; species Janthinobacterium sp. 78. The sequence continues at coordinate 5,077,773 of NZ_QENT01000001.1, forward strand.
GCTACGAGGGCCGTCCGGCACGCCTGGAAGCCGATGCGCTGCACTGGGCCTGGAACAACTATTTCGGCGCCGCCGACGGCTCCGCCGGCATACAGAACGGATCGGCTTCGGTCCTGCATAAAGGAGTATCAAAATGAGAAACGCACGCGCTCTGACGATGATGGCCTTTGCGGTCATCCTGGCGTTCGTGGCGGTCATCGTGGCCGCGCGCTGGATCAATGCCCAGGCTTCGGGCAATACCAACAAGGTAGCCGTTGCGCTACTCGACATCAGCCTGGGCGCGCGCATCGCGCCTGAAATGGTGCGCATGGTCGACTGGCCCGCCAACGCGCTGCCGCCGGGCGCCTTCAACGATCCGAAACTGCTCGACGCGCGCGTCACGCGCACCAGCATCCAGCACGGCGAACCGATCATGGAGAGCAAGCTGGCGCCCCCCGGCACCCAGGGCGGCCTGTCGGCCGTGGTCGGCGAAGGCAAGCGCGCCATGACCGTGCGCGTCAATGACGTGGTAGGCGTGGCCGGCTTTGCCCTGCCCGGCAACTATGTCGACATTCTCGTCAACACCCAGGACGAGCTGGCCAAGAATGCCAGCGGACGCGATCCCAGCATTTCGAAGATCGTCCTCGAACGCATCCTCGTGCTGGCGATCGCACAGGAATCGAGCCGCGACGACACCAAGCCCAAGGTGGTCAATGCCGTGACCCTGGAATTGACGCCGGACCAGGCAGAAAAGCTCGACCTGGCACGCAGCGTAGGCACGCTCTCGCTGGTGCTGCGCAACCAGATCGAAGACAAGCCCGTCAACACTGAAGGCGCCACCAAGACCAGCCTGCTCGACACCAAGGTCGCCGCCCAGGTACCGGCGCCAGCACCACGCCCTGTCGTACGCCACCGCGTGGTGCAAGGACCGGTCGGGCCACAAGTCGATGTCATCAAGGGGCTGGAACGCAGTTCCCAACAATTCTGAACAACGCGGATTCCTGCCCGATCCGCACCACGAGGAGCATGCCATGAGCACCATGAGCAAACTGAGCACAGCAAACGGGAGCCGCATCCTGCGCATGGCCCTCGCCATCGCCGCCATCGGCGCCCTGATTCCGGCCGCCTATGGCGAAGTGGCCGCCCCGGCGCCACCAGCGGCTTCGGCCGGCCTGTCGCCGACGCCGCCGGGCGCCAAGCCGCAGATGGCTGGCCCCTCTGCCACAGCCACTGCGCCGCAAGCCAAGCCGGACTCGGCCGGCAGCCACAGCGACGTCAGCCGGAACATGGCCCTGGCCGAAGGCAAATCGACCCTGATGCACCTGCCGTTTCCCGTCGCCCGCGTCTCGGTGGGAGATCCGCGCATCGCCGATGTGATCCTGCTCAATACCACCGATGTCTATCTGCTGGGCAAATCCGTCGGCACCACCAACCTGATCATCTGGAACCGCAGCAACGAGGCCAGCATCATCGACCTGTCCGTCAGCATCGACAGCAGCCTGCTGCAGGCGCGCCTGAGCGCATTGCTGCCGAACGAGAAAGACTTGCATGTGACGGTCGCTGGCGACACGCTGATCCTGTCGGGCATGGTCAGCGATACCGTCAAGGCTGACCAGGCGATGTCGCTGGCGAACGCCTATGCCCAGCGCGGTTCGCGTCCTGCCACCGGCACGGCCGCAGCGGCGGGCGGCGGCGCAGCGCCAGCGCCCGCCGCTGGAGGCGCCGCCGACCCCTCGGGCGGACCAGCTCCCTCGCCGCGCGTGATCAACCTGATGTCCATCGCCGCGCCGCAGCAAGTGATGCTGGAAGTCAAAGTGGCGGAGGTATCGAAAACCCTGGTCGACCAGCTGGGCGCCAGCCTGGGCATCAACAAGACCATCGGCAGCTGGTCGTATTCGCTGCTGTCCAGCCTGTTGAGCAATAATCCCAGCGGCTTGAGCGGCGCCAGCAAGAACAACTTTTTCAATCTTGACGCGCAAAAACGCGATGGCCTGATCAAGGTGCTGGCCGAGCCGAACATCATGGCCATCAGCGGCCAGGAAGCCAGTTTCCTGGCTGGCGGCAAGATTTTCATTCCCGTCAGCCAGACCAATAACGGCGGCACGCCCACGATCACGCTGGAAGAAAAAGAGTTTGGCGTGGCCGTCAAATTTACCCCCACCGTGCTCGAAGGGGGGCGCATCAACCTGAAAGTGTCGCCGGAAGTGTCCGACCTGAACAAGGAAGGCATCGGCATCACCGCTACGGGCATCTCGACGACAGCCATTCTGCCCTCGTTTACCACGCGGCGCGCCACCACCACGGTACAACTGTTCGACGGCCAGAGCTTCGCCATCGGCGGCTTGATCAAGAACAATGTCACCAGCAATATCAAGGCCTTGCCAGGCCTGGGTGAAGTGCCCGTACTGGGCGCACTGTTCCGCAGCACGGATTTCCAGACCGACCGCTCGGAACTGGTCTTCATCATCACGCCGCATCTGGTCAAGCCATTGCCGGCCGACTACAAACTGCCCACCGACGAGTACATACAGCCGACGCGCGGCGACGTCTTCCTGCAGGGAAAAATGGAAGGCCGGGCGCCAGCACCGCAGCCGCAGCCGATGCCCGTGCCAGCGCCGCTGCCAGCGCCTGCTTCCATGCCACCGCAGGCAGCCATGGCGGCCCCCGTGCCGCCCGACATGCCCGTGGCCATGCCGGTTGCCACGCCGGCGCTGAGCAACGACGACCTGCCGCAATACCGCGCCGTGCCCAAGGCCGATGCGGCCACGCCATCGGCCAGCATCATCGATGATCTCAAATAGGAGCGCCCCATGAAAACCTTTCCCTTCACACGCACCCTGCCCCGCTGCCTGTTGTGCGCAGCCGCAATAGGCTCGCTGGCTGGCTGTGCCGCCACGACCACTCCCGTACTCGACAGCCATTTCGGCGAGGCGGTGACCCTGCTCAAGCAACAGCAGATCCTGTATCCCGATGCGGCCAGCAATACCAATCCCGTGCTCGGTCTCGATGGCAGGAGCGCCATCAGCGGCTACAAGCTGTATCAGAAGTCGTTCAGCGCGCCCGAACCGCTGCCCGACGTACTGACGATCGGCGTCAGCAAACGCTGACACTGCCGCCCCGCCCTTTGATCCCATCCACAGCCGGAGCCCGCCGTGAAAATCTTCATTATCTCCAGTAACGAACAACAACTGGCCGGGATGGCGGCGCTGCTGCGCGAGCGCCATGCCGGCGACGATATCGACAGCGCCGTCGGCAGCCTGGAGCGGCTTGCCGGCACGGCCGAAATGGCGGCGCCCGACGTGCTGCTGCTGGCGCAACCCGTCATCGACGATGCCGACCTGGCGCGCATCGAGCGCCTGGCCAGCCGCCAGCAAGGCATGGCCATCATCCTGCAATGCCAGCACCAGGGCAGCGACTTCCTGCTGAAGGCCATGCGCGCCGGCGTGCGCGAAGTGCTGCCACAAGCCGACAGCGGCGCGGCCCTGAATGCGGCGCTGCAGCGTCTCGAGGACAAGAGCGCGCGGCACGTGCAGCGCAATGGCAAGGTGATCGCCTTTGCCTCGTGCAAGGGCGGCAGCGGCGCCACTTTCATCGCCGCCAACCTGGCCTATGCCCTCTCGCTGGACAATCAGCGCGTGGCACTGTTCGACCTGAACCTGCAGTTCGGCGATGCGGCGCTGTTTGTCTCTGACCAGAAGCCGACGGCGACCCTGTCGCACGTGGCGCAGCAAATCCACCGCCTCGACGCGTCCTTCCTGGCAGCCAGCATGGTGCAGGTGACGCCCAATTTCAGCATCCTGGCCGCGCCCGAAGATCCGGCCCATTCCAGCGACGTGAAGCCGGAACACATCGACCAACTGCTGCACCTGGCGCGCAGCGAGTACGATTTCATCGTGCTCGATCTGGGCCGCGGCCTCGATGCCATCAGCGTGCGCGCGCTGGACCATGCCGACATGATCTGTCCCGTCATGCAGGCAACGCTGCCCTACATCCGCGATGGCAAGCGCCTGCTGCAGGCGTTCCAGTCACTGGAGTATCCGGCAAGCAAGATTCACCTGATCCTGAACCGCTACGCAGGCGACGATGAAATCCGCCTGCGCGACCTGGAGGCGGCGTATGGCCAGCGCATCTTCCATACCATCGCGAATCACTACGCGGCAGCGGCCGCTTCGGTCAACCAGGGCGTGCCGGTGTTGAAGCTGGCGCCGGGCAGCCCGCTGTCGAAGTCGCTGCAGGAGTGTGCCAGCAAGCTGTCGGGCAGGCGCGCGCCCGCCCCGGCGGGCCTGTTTTCGCGCCTGTTCCAGCGTAGCCGGCCCATTCACCTTCGAGGGGAAACAGCATGAGTACCGATATCCATGGCGGCCATCCCAGCCTGCGTGAACGCCTCGGCAGCGCCGCCGCGCCGAATGGCTACGCGCCGTTCGGCGCCACCCGCGCTGGCAGCGCCGACAATCCCGCCTACCACGAACTCAAGCAGCATGTGCACCAGGCCCTGCTCGACAGGATCGACCTGGAGGGCATGCAGCGCCTGTCGCAGGAGCAGATACGCGAGGACCTGAAAACCCTCGTCGGACGCCTGCTCGATGAAGACAATGTCGTCGTCAACGACATCGAGCGGCGCACGCTGGTGCGCGACATCCAGGATGAAGTGCTGGGCTTCGGCCCGCTCGAACCGCTGCTGGCCGATCCGGAAATTTCCGACATACTCGTCAATACCTACCGCCAGGTGTATGTCGAGCGGCATGGCCAGTTGGAACTGAGCCATATTCGCTTCACCGACGATGCCCACCTGCTGAAAATCATCGACAAGATCGTCTCGCGCGTGGGCCGGCGCATCGACGAATCGAGCCCCATGGTCGATGCGCGCCTGCCCGATGGCTCGCGCGTCAACGCCATCATCCCGCCGCTGGCCATCGATGGCCCGGTGATGTCGATACGGCGCTTCTCGGCCCAGCCGCTGCGCATGGCCGACCTGGTGGAACGGCACAGCCTGACGACGGAAATGGCGCAGATACTGCAAGGCCTGGGCAAGGCCAAGGTCAATATTCTGATCTCGGGCGGTACTGGCAGCGGCAAGACCACCATGCTCAACGCGATTTCCGGCTTCATCAGCACGAGCGAGCGCATCGTCACCATCGAAGATGCGGCCGAACTGCAGATGCAGCAACCGCACGTGGTGCGCCTGGAAACGCGGCCGGCCAATATCGAGGGCAAGGGCGAGGTGACGCAGCGCGCGCTGGTGCGCAATGCGCTGCGCATGCGGCCCGACCGCATCATCCTTGGCGAGGTGCGCGGCGCCGAAGCGCTCGACATGCTGCAGGCGATGAACACGGGCCACGAAGGCTCGATGGCCACCATTCACGCCAATACCCCGCGCGACGCGCTGACGCGGCTGGAAAACATGATCAGCATGGCGGCCTCGATGTTACCGGGCAAGGCCATGCGCCAGCAGATCAGCGCCGCCATCGGCGTGGTGGTGCAGGTGGCGCGCCTGACCGATGGCAAGCGCAAGGTGGTGTCGATCCAGGAGATCACCGGCATGGAAGGCGAAATTATCACCATGCAGGAAATTTTCACCTTTCGCCAGACCGGCATTGCCCAGGACGGCACCGTCAGCGGACACTTCCAGGCCAGCGGCGTGCGGCCGCAGTTCCTCGACCGCCTGCGCGCCTTCGGTGTCGTCGTGCCGGAAAGCCTGTTCGATCCCAGCCGCCAATACCACTAAGGAGAAGGGCCATGGACTATAGCTATTACGTCTTCGGCGCGCTGATCTTCCTCGCCGTGGTGCTGTTCATTACGGGCCTGTATCACAGCTGGAACAATGCGCGCGGCCCCGAATCGGAGCGGGTGGCGCATCGGCTGCGGGTGCTGTCGGCCGGCGCCCACGCGGGCGAGCAAAACACCACCATGATCAAGCAGCGCCTCCTCAGTGAAACGCCGGCGCTGCAGAAATTGCTGCTGGAGGTGCCGCGCGTGCATGCCCTGGACCGCCTGCTGGAGCAGTCGGGCCTGAAATGGAGCGTGGCCCAGTGGGCCATGCTGGTGCTGCTGACCTTCCTCGTCGCCCTGGTGGCCATCAGCTTCATCAACCTGCACTGGCTGCTGCGCCTGCTGGTGGCGGCCGCCTGCGCCCTGCTGCCCCTGTACTACATCGAGCGGGCCAAGGCGCGCCGTTTGCTGCGCATCGGCATGCAGCTGCCCGACGCGCTCGACCTGATGAGCCGCGCACTGCGCGCCGGCCATGCCTTTCCCACGGCACTGAAAATGGTCGGCGATGAAATGACCGCGCCGCTGGCCGAGGAATTTCGCATCGCCTTCGACGAAGTCAATTTCGGCATCGCCATGCCGGATGCCCTGATGAACCTGGCCACCCGCGTGCCCAGCACCGACATGCGTTATTTTGTCATTGCCGTACTGATACAGCGCGAGACGGGCGGCAACCTGGCAGAGCTGCTTGAGAGCATCAGCCACATTATCCGCGACCGCATGAAACTGCTGGGCCAGGTGCGCGTGCTGTCGGCCGAGGCGCGCCTGTCGGCCTGGATACTGTCGCTGCTGCCATTCGCTGCGGCGGCCGTGATCCACCTGAGCAATCCGACTTTCCTGGCCGTGCTGTACGACGATCCCGGTGGACAAAAAATGCTGGCCTGTGCTGCGATGCTGATGCTGGTCGGCATCCTCATCATGCGCAAGATCATCCACATCCGGGTGTAGTGTCGAGGGAGAAAACATCATGACTACCGTGCAAATAGGATTTCTGGGCTTGCTCTTCATCGCCGTCTTCGCCGGCGCCATGTTCGTGCTGCTATTGGCCATACCCGACCCGCTACGCCAGCGCCTCGACAGTGTGGGTACCAGCGAACCAGGCAGTGCGCGCCAATGGCTGGCGCACTTCGTCAAGTTCAGCGGACCGCTGGCCCGCCTGTCCTTGCCGGAAGACGGCTGGGAAACGTCCAGGATACGCCTGCGCTTCATGCATGCGGGCCTGCGCCATCCGTCGGCGCCCCTGCTGTACTTCGGCGCCAAAACGGGCCTGGCCATCGCCCTGCCCGTGCTGCTGTTCCTCGGGCTGAGCCTGGCCGGGGTACATGACGACGGCATCAATTTGCTGCTGTGGCTGCTGTTGGCGGCCGGCCTCGGCTACTACCTGCCCAATCTCTGGCTGAACCGGCGCATCCGCCTGCGCCAGCGCGAGATCTTTGAAACCTTTCCCGACGCACTCGACCTGATGACCGTCTGCGTGGAGGCGGGCCTGGCCATGGATGCGGCACTGGCGCGGGTAGCGGCCGAGATCAGCCTGAAATGCGTGGTGCTGGCCGAGGAACTGCATTTGCTGACACTCGAACTGCGCGCTGGCAATTCCAAGGAGCGCGCCTTGCGCAACCTGGGCCTGCGCACGGGCGTCGAGGATGTCGAAGCCCTGGTGTCCATGCTGATCCAGGCCGAACGCTTCGGCACCAGCATCGCCGCCTCGCTGCGCGTGCAGTCCGATCAGCTGCGCACCAAACGGCGCCAGCTGGCCGAAGAGCAAGCCGCGAAAATCGCCCTGAAACTGCTGTTTCCCCTGATCTTCTTCATTTTCCCCTCGCTGCTGGTGGTACTAATGGGGCCAGCGTTCCTGCAAATCTACCGCATCCTGCTGCCAGGCATGGCTGGCGGCAATTAAGACGAGCATTCCCTGCGACTCCCGGCAGCAGACACCGCCGGGAGCAATACCTTCCCCGCCAGCATCGCGTCCCTCCCTACCCGTTCTCGCAGCCTGCCCTGCCGCAGCACCGCATGCCTGGCCAGTGCTGCGCTGGCGAGCCCAAACAGCATGTCCGGCTTGGCCGTATGGCGCCAACTACGCGCACTTGCTTCGCAGGCGCGTGCTTGATGCGGTGAAGGCGCCTGCCGGCCCCGGCAAAGTGCGATGAACCAAAAAAAGGCCGGACTGCGTGTCCGGCCCTGTTGCCTGCCTGGCGAGCACCTACATGCTGATGCGCAAGATGGCCGAAGCGAGCTTCTCGAAGCACGGTTTGAGCGCGGTGGCATTGGCGGCGTGGCAATAGATGCCCACCGGCTGCGTCGGCGTGGCGCAACGCGATGGCGCATCGGTCGTGTTGGCCATGCACTTGAGAATACTCTCGCCCGTGTCGCCAGCGACGGGGCCATTGACGGTGGTCAACTGCGTTCCCAGGCCCAGCGTAAATACATACATGCCTTCCGAGCGTGCCTTGGCGGCCATCGCTTCGAGCAGGTTGCGCGAAGCATTGTTGACATTGACCCAGGTCTTGGCATTGGTACTGGTATCGTTGGTCACGGGCCGCAGCGTGGTGCCCGGATAAATGGCGAACTCCTGGTCGGCCAGATTGTGCGCGTTGTACCATTTTGGCAAAGCGGCAGCATCGAGGTTTTTGACGATATTGCTTCCCTGGTAGCACTTCCCCGCCGCCGTCGAACTCTGCATGTTGATCAGCCACAAGCCAGCCGGCGTGCCGGTGGCAGCATCGTTCGTGATCAGCGAGCCGGGCGTGGTGCAATCAGCAGGTTTTTTGAAGGTAAAAACGGAAGAAAAGGTATTCGGCGTGCCGTCGGAAAAAAACACGATGACGCGCAGGCTGGAACGCTGGGCCAGGGGAATGCTGTTGAGCTGGTTGCGCCCATTCCACATGCCTTCGGCGGAATTGGTCAAGCCGTCAAAAACGTATTTGCCGATGTGGGTATTCATGCCCTTGCCGTCCGCCGAGCCGGTCGGCGCATCCGTATCGTTCAGGGCGAAGCCGCGTGAGCTGGTACGTATTGTATTGTCGACTACCGCGCCATACGAAAAATGAATCAGGGCCATTCGATCGAGGTCCTTGTTAAATTTGGTCAGGAACAATTTCGCACTGCTGATCACGGTCGGACCCACGGACGCCATCGAACCCGAGGTATCCATCACAAACGCCAGGTCCAGGTCCTTGCGGATGGTTTGCGCCGCTGCGCTGACATTGAGAAAATTGAAGCCCAACACCCGCATCAGGGTCACCGGCACCGATGCCGTGGCCGACGCGTCGACTGTGACCTTGCCCGCGTCAAACGTGATGGTCGGATCGGGAAAGCTGGGCGTGGCACCCAGATAGCCGGCGGGGAAATTTGCGGCAAAGAATTTGCGCGCGGCAGCCTGCGCGCTGGCCCGTTGCGCAGCCTCGCCCACGCCCTGTGTGACGGAACGGGCAGCGGCGATGCTGGCCGCATCGACGGCAGAGTTGAGCTTGGAGCGGACAATGAAACCCAGGCCCGAATCGATGGCCAGGCCCACGGTGCCTATCAGTACGACAAGCGACAATGCCACGACAATCAGAACCTGTCCCTTGGCCTGTTTTCCAGGCGTATTACGTTTTTTCATGATGCCCTCCAGGTAGCGGATGATGGCGTCCGCATGTCAGAAGATGGTTTTGGCGTACAGGTTGCCGCTGAGCTGCGGCGTTTTGGCGCCGAAGCCCAGGTTCATGCCTGCAAACAGAATGGTCGAGCGGTACAACCCTTCCACGACATAAATCACTTCGCCATCAGCGAGCTGGTTGCTCATGGCGTCATTGATGGCCGAGCCGGCGCTGGGGATGTTGCTGCACTTGCCGCTGCCATCCGTGGCCCAGCTGTTGCAAGTCCATACCCGGCTCGGCTGCTGCGCCCCCTTCGTCCAGCGGTAGTGTTCCAGTATGACGTTCGACTTGCCAGGGCCATTGCCCATGATCTTGCTGATGTACATGCTGCCATTGGTGGCCATGTCCAGCGGCGGCGTCGTCATGGCCAGGGCCGTCATGATGGTCTGGGGGTCTTGCGAGGAGCGCGACGCCAGGTTGGCGCCTTCGCGGCTCAGATTGGTCAGGATCATGTCGCCTTGCACGATGCGCGCCAGGTCGAACACGGGAACGGCCAGCATCAGCAAGAGTGGCAGTACGAGAGCGAATTCCACGGCCGCCACACCCTTCTGGCGCCGGATTGGCAGTTTGCGCGCGTTCATCAGAAGGCCTCGTTACGCATGGTGGCAGCCACGCTGAATGTGTATTGGCTGCGCGAGCCGGCACTGGTCTGGTGGCTGGGGTTGAGCAGCGCCATCAAGCGCCAGGCGGGCGTGACGACAGGCCAGGTGCAGTTCACCTGCAAGACAACGATGTCGCCGGCGGCGCCAAACATATTGTTGTTGTACGCCGATGGCGTTTGCGACACGCCATTGACGACGATGACGGGACTGACCATGCCATACAGTCCCAGCGAACTATCCTTGATTCTTTGCAATACCGCTTCGTAACGCTGCTTGTTCGCCGTGGCGGGGTCGAGGTTGTTTTGTCCCGTGATGGAATAGCGCGCCCCTTCGCGCACCGCGTATTGCATTGTCAGGTTGACCCAGAACATGACCCCCAGTTCCATGATCATGGCGATGAGAAAAAAGAGGACAGGGGCGATCATGGCAAACTCCACCAAGGCCGCGCCGCGCGGCATTTTTTTCAGGCACAACTTTCCCCTACAGCTGTTTTTAGTCTGCATGATTTACTCGCTTGGACAGGTTGCTCTCGGTCTCGCGCCGAAGTTGCAATAAAGTCAAATAAATTGTTCTTTGTATAATTTAATTTAGGTAATACCAAGACGAAAGTCAAGGTCTGAATGCGGGTAAATCAGGTGCGCTCGAAATGAGCAGGGGAAATAAAATTAGCGCGGCAGCAGGCGGCGGTCGGCAGGGTCGAGCAGGAAGCTTTGCAGGATCTCCTGCAGTTGCGGCAGTTGCGCCACGTAGGCGGGAATGCCCAGCTGGCGCGCGCCGAAGTAGTGGGCGATGAGGTCGCCCTGCTGCTCCATGTTGAAGTCGGACAGGATACCGCCCGCCTGCGCATCGTAGCGGTAGGCGCGCTGCCCGATGTAGCCGCCACACAGTGCCAGCAGCACGCCATGCAGCAGCACGCTGTAGCCGAGCTGGTACTGCCACACGTGCACCATTTCATGGATGAAGAACAGCTTGCCGCCGTGGCCTTCGCGGGAAAAATCGTCGCGGTACTGGGCCGGCATGAAGTGCAGGCTGCCGCGCGGCGTCATCGCCGTGTTCTGGTCCTGCAAGCCGAACGGTAAAAAGGAGCCGCGCACGACGCGCACGCGCGCGTAGTCGATGGCGCCCTGGAAGACGCTGCGGGCCATGGCGGTTTCGCCGATGGTGAGGGGGCGGCGCAAGACGCGCATAATGAGTATGGAAGAAAGCGCGGCAGGCATAAAAGCCTGCCGCGCCGGTACCGCTTACGCCGACCGTAAACCGCTGGCCGCCTTGGCGATTTCCGTGATGCGGTCCCAGTTGCCGGCCGCGATCGCGTCTTTCGGCGTCAGCCACGAGCCGCCCACGCAGGCGACGTTTTTCAGCGCCAGGAACTGCGACGCCGTCTCTTGCGAGATGCCGCCCGTGGGGCAGAAGGTGATGTCCGGCAGCGGGCCGTAAATCGCGTTGAGCATGCCGATGCCGCCGGCCGGTACGGCCGGGAACAGTTTCAGCTGCTGGAAGCCGTTTTCACGCGCCGCCATCACTTCGCCTGGCGTCATCACGCCCGGCAGCAAGGGCAAGCCGCTGCTTTTCGCCGCCGCCACCAGGGCCGACGTCAAGCCTGGCGAGACGCCAAACACGGCGCCCGCATCGCGCGCCTGGGCGAATTCCTCGGGACGGGTGAGCGTGCCGACGCCGACGATGGCGCCCGGCACTTCCGACATGGCGCGAATCGCTTCCAGGCCGTGTTTGGTGCGCAGGGTTACTTCCAGCACGCGGATGCCGCCCGCCACCAGCGCGCGCGCCAGCGGTACGGCATGTTCAGGATCGTCGATCGCAATCACGGGGATCACGCTCGAAGTACGCATAATTTCCAGTAGTGTCATGGTCATCTCTTATTTCCTAGCCAAAAAGTCTTCATCGGAACCCGGTACGGTATCACCGACATTGTCGGCGTCGTGCAAGGCGACGGTGGTGGGAATCGGCGACGGCAGGCCGAAGGTGGTGGCACCCTCTTCCGCCGCGCTGACGGTGGAACGGAACATGGAAAACAGCTCGCGGCCCATGCCGACGTGGTTCGGCGACAGGTCGGCCGTGACCAGCGCACGCGCATGCCAGACGTCGGCCGGCACCAGCGCCTCCAGGACGCCGGTAAACGCGTCGAGACGGATGATGTCGCCGTCGCGCACCAGGCCCAGCGGGCCGCCGGCGAGGATTTCAGGCGAGACGTGGATGGCAGCCGGCACCTTGCCCGACGCGCCCGACATGCGGCCATCGGTCACCAGCGCCACGTGGCGGCCCGCATCCTGCAGGTTGGCCAGCGCGGGCGTCAGCGCATGCAGTTCCGGCATGCCGTTGGCGCGCGGGCCCTGGAAGCGCAGCACGGCGACGAAGTCGCGGTCCAGGGTGCCAGCCTTGTAGGCGGCCATGAACGCTTCCTGCGAATTGAACACCAGGGCCGGTGCTTCGACCGTGCGGTGCTGCGGCTTGACGGCCGAGACCTTCATCACGGCGCGGCCCAGGTTGCCTGCGACGAGGACCATGCCGCCGTCCGGCGCGAACGGGTTCGACGCCGGGCGCAGCACGTTTTCGTCAGCGCTGGCGGCCGGTGCATCTTTCCAGAAGACCTTGCCGTCTTCGCCGAGGAACGGTTCCATGCAGTGCGCGCGCAAGCCGTGGCCCAGGATGGTGTTGACGTCCTCGTGCAGCAAGCCCGCATCGAGCAGTTCGCGGATCAGGTAACCGGTGCCGCCGGCCGCGTGAAAATGGTTCACGTCGGCGTCGCCGTTCGGGTAGATGCGCGTGAGCATCGGCACGATGGCCGACAGTTCATTGAAATCGTTCCAGTCGATGACGATGCCGGCCGCCTTGGCGATCGCCACCAGGTGCAAGGTGTGGTTGGTCGAACCGCCCGTGGCCAGCAAGCCCACGACGGCGTTGACGATACATTTCTCGTCGACGATATGGCCGACTGGCAAGTAATTGGCGCTTTGCGCCGTGATGCCGGCAGCGCGCTGGGCGGCAGCTTTTGTCAGTGCATCGCGCAGCGGGGTGTTCGGCGTGATGAAGGCGGCGCCCGGCAAGTGCAGGCCCATCACTTCCATCAGCATCTGGTTGCTGTTCGCGGTACCGTAGAAGGTACAGGTGCCGGCACCATGGTAGGCTTTCGACTCGCCTTCGAGCAAGTCTTCGCGCGTGGCCTTGCCTTGTGCATACAGCTGGCGCACCTTGGCTTTGTCCTGGTTCGACAGGCCCGACGTCATCGGACCGGCCGGCACGAAGACGGCGGGCAAGTGGCCGAAGTGCAGCGCGCCGATCAACAGGCCCGGCACGATCTTGTCGCACACGCCCAGATACAGGGCCGCATCGAACATATTGTGCGACAGCGCCACGGCCGTCGACATGGCGATGGTGTCGCGCGAGAACAGCGACAATTCCATACCTGGCTGGCCTTGCGTCACGCCATCACACATGGCAGGCACGCCGCCGGCGAACTGGGCGACGGCACCCACTTCGCGCACGGCTTGCTTGATGATCTGCGGGAAGCCTTCAAACGGCTGGTGCGCCGACAGCATGTCGTTGTACGAGGAAACGATGGCCACGGACGGCTTCTTGTATTCTTTCAGCGACAGCTTGTCGTTGACGGGAAAGGCGGCAAAGCCGTGCGCCAGGTTGGTGCACGACAGGGCGCCGCGCTGCACGCCCTGGATGCGGGCCGCATCCAGATGCGCCAGGTAGGCGCCGCGCGATGGCCGGCTGCGCGCGATGATGCGCGCTGTTACGGATTCGACTACTGGATGCAGCGCCATATGGATTTCCTTAAAAATGAGTATTTCGTGAAATTTTACTACAAAATGGTGAAGAAGAAGCACTCTTGCATGGGCCAACAACAGAAATAAGCGACAAATTGCGGCGCATCAAAGCCAGCCCAGCCAATATCGCGTATCCGCAGCTGCCAACAGATCCCTTATATGTGGCTGCTGCAATCGCTAAAAAAAACACAACAAAATCGGCTTCACGTCACAAACTGTAGTGAAATTACGTTTTTGTGATGTATTATTCTCATACCAACGCCGGATCCGCTGTTCGCCACGCCGAACGCACCGCGCTCCCTTCAACCGAGACAAGCACCCAAGCCGACCGCCATGCGCCAGCCAGCACCTACTCCTGCCATCACCGCCACCGCCAGTTTCCAGTCCCTGCAAGCGCACAGCGCCAGCCTGCGCGAAGTGCATCTGCGCCAGCTGTTCGCTCTTGACCCCGCACGTTTCTCGACGATGACGGTCGATGCGGCCGGCTTGCTGCTCGATTACTCGAAGAACCGTGTCGACGCCACCGCCATGACGCTGCTGATGGACCTGGCACGCGAACGCGGCGTGGAAGCGCAGCGCGAAGCCATGTTTACAGGCGAGAAAATCAATCTTACCGAACATCGGGCCGTTCTGCATACCGCCTTGCGCGCGCCTCGCGGCACGAAGCTGGTGGTCGATGGCCAGGATATCGATGCCGACGTGCAAGATGTGCTGCAACGCGTCAAGGCATTTACGGACAAGGTACGCAACGGCAGCTGGCTCGGCTACACGGGCAAGCCGATTTGCGACATCGTCAACATCGGTATCGGCGGCTCGGACCTGGGCCCGAAGATGGCGTGCCTGGCGCTGCGCTCGTATGCCAACCCGGGCCTGGAAATGCATTTTGTGTCCAACGTCGATGGGCACGACATGGAAGCGACCCTGTCCAGGGTCGATCCGGAAACCACGCTGTTCATCGTAGCCTCGAAAACTTTTGTTACGGCCGAAACCATGCTCAACGCCAATACGGCGCGCGCCTGGTTCCTGCTCGAAGGCGAAGAAAAGGACCTGGCGCAACATTTTGTGGCCGTTTCGACCAACACGCAAGCGATCGTCGACTTCGGCATTTCGCCGGACAATATGTTCCCATTCTGGGACTGGGTCGGCGGCCGCTATTCCGTCTGGTCGTCGATCGGCCTGGCCGTGGCCCTGTCCGTGGGTTTTGAATACTTCAGCGATTTCCTCGCCGGCGCGCATGCGATGGACCAGCATTTCCGCCAGGCCCCGCTGGAACAGAACATGCCCGTGGTGCTGGCCATGGTCGGCTTCTGGAACCGCCAGTTCCTCGACTGCGGCTCCGTTTCCATCGCGCCATACCACCAGGACTTGAGCCGCTTTGCCGCCTACTTGCAACAGCTGGACATGGAAAGCAACGGCAAGCGCGTCACCAAGGACGGCGCGCCCGTCGACGTGCCGACCGGCCCCGTCATCTGGGGCGATTGCGGCACGAATGCGCAGCATGCGTATTTCCAGCTGCTGCACCAGGGTAGCGATATTACTCCCATCGACTTCATCGCCGCCCTGCGCGCCACGCACGATTTGCCGGGCCACCACGACGCCCTGCTGGCGAACTGCTTTGCCCAGTCGGAAGCCTTCATGACGGGCAAGACGGGCGAGGAAGTGCGCCTTGATTTGCAGGCGCAAGGCTTGCCGGAAAGCGAGATCGAAGCGCTGGTACCGCACAAGACCTTCCCCGGCAACCGCCCCAGCAACACCATTTTGATGGACCAGCTGACCCCGACCACCCTGGGCGCCCTGATCGCGCTGTACGAACACAAGACCTTCGTGCAGGGCGTCTTGTGGAACGTCAACAGTTTTGATCAGTGGGGCGTGGAACTGGGCAAGGTGCTGGCGAAGAAAATCCAGGCCGAACTGACGGGCGAAGCCCGTCCCGACCACCACGACAGTTCGACCAATGGCTTGATTGCCCTGGCGAAAGCCGCCAAAGCGGCGTATTAATTTAATTGAGGTTTATGAATATTTACGAAATCAAAGTAGTCAGCGACAAGCCCATGCAAGTGGGCGAATGCCCGCTATGGCATGGCAAGGAAGCGGCCCTGTACTGGGTCGACATCGATGGCCGCGCCGTGCACCGTTTGCACCCGGCCAGCGGCAAGCATGACCAATGGAGCATGCCGACGGAACCGTCGGCGCTGGCCATCAATGCGGGCGGCGGCCTGATCGTGGCCTTGCGCAGCGGCTTTGCCCACCTCGACACGAAGACGGGCAGCCTGGCGGAAATCGCCCCGGCACCGTTCGACATGGCCACCACGCGCTTCAACGATGGCAAGGTCGACCCGGCAGGCCGCTTCTGGGTCGGCACGATTTTCGAGCCGCGCAACGCCGATGCGGCGGAAATGTTCGTGCTGGAAAAGGGCAATGTCCGCAAGGTCTGGTCGGGTGGCATGACGGTGTCGAACGGCCTGGGCTTTTCCCCCGACAAGCGCACAATGTACCACGCAGATACCACCACGCACCGCATCGACCGCTTCGACTTCGACGCGGCCACGGGAACCATTTCCGCGCCGCAACCATTCCAGCGTTTTTCCACGGACAAGAAAGCGTTTGATTACGGCGGACGCCCGGATGGCGCGGCCGTCGACAGCGAAGGCAATTACTGGTCGGCCATGTTTGAAGGCGGCAAGATTTTACGCTTCGCCCCCGATGGCCATCTGCTCGGTGAAATTACCGTGCCCGTGCGCTGCCCCACCATGCTGACGTTTGGCGGCCCCGACCTGCGCACCCTGTACATCACCAGCGCCAGCCACAACCGTTCCGCCGGCGAACTCGCCGACCACCCGTTGAGTGGCCACGTGCTGTCCGTGCGCGTGGACGTGGCGGGCCAGCCGGAAACGCCGTACCAGGCTTGAGCATTTACAATCGGAAGGCCAGCACCAGCGCGGCAAGCTGCTGCGCCTGACGCTGCATGGCGGCCGACGCGGCCGCGTTTTCCTGCACCAACTGGGCATTTTCTTGCGTGCTGGCATCAAACGCGGCCACCACTTCGTTGATGGCGTGAATGTCACGCGCCTGTTCATCCGATGCCGTGCGCAGCTGGCCCATGATGGCCGTCACATGTTGTACGCTATCGACCACTTGCAAAATGGTGGCGCCAGCACGCTCCACCAGGCCGCTGCCCAGCTCCACCGTCTCCACCGTATTGCCGATCAATGCCTTGATTTCACGCGCAGCGCCGGCCGAGCGCTGCGCCAGCCCGCGCACCTCGGCTGCGACGACGGCGAAGCCTCGCCCCTGTTCGCCTGCACGCGCAGCTTCCACTGCCGCGTTCAAGGCCAGGATATTCGTCTGGAAGGCAATCGCATCGATCACGCCGATGATATCGACTATTTTCTTCGACGACGCCTCGATGCGGCCCATGCTGGCCTGCACCTCGCGCATGGCACCACCGCCCTGCCCCGCCTCGGCCGACATGCGTGACGCCAGCGCATCGGCCTGTCCCACATGGCCTGCACCGCGCCGCACCGCGTCCGTCAGCGCCTGCATCGCGCGCACCGTACGCTCGACATCGCTGGCCTGGCGCTCCGTACGGCGCGCCAGCGCAGCGTTATGCATGGCGATCCCGGCGCTCGCTGCCGCGATGCTATCGGTGCCATCGCGCACGCCGGCAAGCGTGCCGCGCATGGTCGCCAGCATGGCCGCCAGCGATTGCCCCAGCGCATTACGGGGTGCCCGCTGCGGTGGCCGCAAATCCATCTGCCCCACATGTGCGCCCAGGGCCAACACCATTTGTTCCAGTTCCTGCCCCTGGCGTGTGCTGGCGCGCAAGGTCACGGCCACATAACACAACGCCGCCGACTCGACCACGACGAACATGGCGTGCAGGAAAACGATGCCCAGGCCAGGCGTACTAAAACACATCACGCCATAACTTGCTTGCTGCAAATAAAAAAACAGCAAGTGGTGCGCGGCGATCGTCGCTGCGGCCACGATCACGGGGCGCCAGTCGCGATACAGCACCAGCAGCGCCAGATAGACGAAAATGCCGAAATGCAACTCTGTCAAGCCTGCACCTTGTTCGATATGCAAGGCGGCCATCAGCATGATGGCGACGGCATTGACGCAGCGCGTGGCCAGGCTGCCGGGCCGGGCGAGAAAAAGCAGGGTCGGCAGCAAGGCGACCGGCAAAGCCACCTTGGCAACGAGATGCCAGGTGCCGTACCAGTTCGCCATGCCAGCCGACACCAGGGCCAGCAGCCATAGGACGACCAGCATGGCGCGGTCCGCGCGCACGGCGACGGCCCGCAAGGGAGATAGATACATAATTAACTCTTCATTAATATCTGTCCACGCGTAAAAAGCGCCAGGCGGGCGCCATTCCGGTACGAACAGGATTTATCAGGACAAGCGGCAGGTGCTGGGCCGCAACGACAGGGGCGGCCCGCAAGCCAGTGGTGCGCCAGGCGGCGTGAAAGACGGCCTGCGCAGGAGGACGAAGGGTGGCACAGCAAAGTACGAGCGTGCGGCCCCACGGATCCAGGGAGCGCATTATACGTGAATTGTGGCAATACATTGCCGCGAGGGAATACTTAAAATTCACCAGGAGCCGCACGCCAGGCGGCGTGCGGCGGTGTCAGCGCGCTTTAACGGGCCAGCACTTTGCGAATGGTGTCAGCCAGTTCCGCTGCCACAAACTTGGCCACATAACCATCGGCGCCCACGCCCTTGACGTGGTCTTCGTTGGTCGAGCCCGTCAGCGACGAGTGGATCACCACGGGGATGTTGGCGAAGCGGCCATCGTTCTTGATGTTGCGCGTCAAGGTAAAGCCATCCATTTCCGGCATTTCCAGGTCGGTCAGCACCAGCGCGACCTTGTCTTTCGCCGTCTTGCCTTCGGTCGCCGCCTGGGTGGAGATCGCCTGCAGGCGTTCCCACGCTTCCTTGCCCGTCTTGGTCATGATGAAGGGCACGCCCATCGCTTCGAGGCCCTTCTCGATCAGCGAACGGGCCAGCGAGGAATCGTCGGCCGCGAGGATCACGGCGCCGGCAGGCAAGCGCACTTGCGGGCCGATACTGTTCTTGTCCACGTCCGGGTCGCCCGACGGCAGCACGTCGCGCAGGATTTGCTCCACGTCGAGCACTTGCGCCAGGCGCGTCTTGTCCGTGTCGCCATCGAGGCGCGCGATGCTGGTGACGAGGCCGCCACCGACGCTCGATTCGGCCGACAGCACCTGATTCCATTCCAGGCGCACGATCTCATCGACCTCTTCCACGGCAAACGCCTGTGTCGAGCGGGCAAATTCGGTCACCATCAGGATCTTCAAGCCGCTGCTCTTGCAACCGACGGCCATCGGCAAGTCGATCACGGGCACGATCTGGCCACGGATATTGACCACGCCCAGCATGTGCGGGTGCGACCCGGCCACCGCCGTAATGACCGGCATTTCCATGATTTCACGTACCTTGAACACATTGATGCCGAACAGTTCGCGGCTGGTCGAGTGATCGCTGGTGCCCAGCTTGAACAGGAACAGTTCGAATTTGTTATTGCCTGTCAGGCTGGTGCGTTCATCGACATCTTGCTGCATTGAATTCATTGTGTCCCCTTAAGCCGTCTTGTAAAGTTAAGTCTGCCTACCCGTGATGCTGCGAACAGTGCGGACTGCACGTCGCACAGACGTCGGATGGCGGGTTCGGGGCATGGCCGGCGCTAACGGTGCAGTGCAGTACAACCAATAGTTGCTATCGATTTCAGCTGGAATTATACGTTTTTTTACTTTCCTTAAAGCTACTTTACGCTGCAATCGGCGATCCTGACAGCATTTCTTGATTAGCTTGTTGCTACAGCGCAAATGATGACGGAGAGAACCGAAAATTTCCCTGGCAACCATGGTTGCTTTGAAAAGCCCTGCGCCAGGCGTGACGGCGCACCTGCGCCAGCGAACGGCATATAATGGCCCTGCCAGCGCCGCCTGCCAGCATACCGGGCAAAATGGCGACGCCAATGCATGGAATGTAGTAAAATTTCTTGCAATTGCCTGTTCTACGTAGTAAATTTACACCACGGAATATAGTAACGACAGACTGGCACTTCCGGTCGGCCTCCTCCCCGCTCCGGCTCTTTTACTTTTGCGACGACACTCACTTATGGCACTTACCGATTTTGACCTGGTCCTGTTTGGCGGCAGCGGCGATTTAGCAATGCGCAAGTTGCTGCCTGCAATGTATGCGCGCGACGTCGCGAACGATTTGCCGCCGACGGCGCGCATCATCTGTGTGGGCCGCCAGGACAGCGGCCAGGATGCCTTCCTGAAGATGGTAGAGACCAACTCGCGTCCCCACATCAAGGCCAGCACCCTGAATGCCGCCACCTGGAGCAAATTCTGCGCGCGCATCGTGTATGTGTCGCTCAACGCCAGCGATGCGGCCACGTACGGGCCGCTGGTCGAAGCGCTGCGCGGCGATGCCGAGCTGACCCGCGTGTACTACCTGGCCACGCCGCCGCACTTGTTTGCCTTGATCTGCGACAACCTGGAAGACAATGGCCTGGTCACGCCGAATTCGCGCGTGGTGCTGGAAAAGCCGCTGGGCCGCGACCTGGCCAGCGCCAAGCAGATCAATGCCGAAGTAGGCAAGGTCTTCCAGGAATCGCAGATCTACCGTATCGACCATTACCTGGGCAAGGAAACCGTGCAGAACTTGCTGGCCCTGCGCTTCGGCAATATCCTGTTCGAACCGCTGTGGCGCCGCGAATGGATTTCCGACGTGCAGATCACCATCGCGGAAAAGCTGGGCGTGGGCAACCGCATGGGTTACTACGACACCTCGGGCGCGCTGCGCGACATGCTGCAGAACCACTTGCTGCAACTGCTGTGCATCGTCGCCATGGAACCGCCGACCTCGATCGCGCCGGACGCCGTGCGCGATGAAAAGCTGCAAGTGTTGCGCTCTCTGAAAAAATTCACGCCCACCACCCTGGCGCAAAACATCGTGCGCGGCCAGTATCGCGCCGGCCACGTCGATGGCGCCACCGTGCCGAGCTACCGCGACGAGCCGGACGCCCCGGAACATTCGCGCACCGAAACCTTCGTTGCGCTGAAAGCGGAAATCGACACCTGGCGCTGGGCCGGCGTGCCATTCTACCTGCGCACAGGCAAGCGCATGGCCGACAGCCTGGCCGAAATCGTCGTGCGCTTCAAGCAGATCCCGCACTCGATCTTCAACCAGCCCACGTCGAGCTTCCAGCCGAATTGCCTGGTGATCCGTTTGCAGCCGGACGAAGGCTTGCGCATGAACCTGATGGCGAAAACCCCCGGCGACGGCATGCGCTTGAAACCGGCGGAACTGGAACTCGATTTCCGCGAATCGTTCAAGACGCCGCGCATGGACGCCTACGAGCGCCTGCTGCTTGACGTCTTGCGCGGCCAGCTGACCCTGTTCATGCGCGGCGACGAACTGGAAGCGGCCTGGGAATGGGTCGAGCCGATTCTCGACAACTGGGAACAGAACGACAGCGCGCCGATTCCGTATACGGCCGGCACCTGGGGCCCGGCCGCGGCCAGCGCCCTGATCGGCCGCGATGGCTTGCAGTGGCGTGAAGAAGCCTTGCCAGAGGACTAAGCTAGCAAGGCAAGGAGCCTGCCCATGCATGGGCAGGCCGTTACGCAGGCGCAGAGCTTTGCTCCGCGAATTCCCTGCTTCACCGCTTCCCGAAAACAGAAGACTAATTTAATGCTGCTTGACTCCATCCGCACCCAGCTCGATTCGCTCTCCAAGTCGGAGAAGAAGGTCGCGCTGGCCGTGCTTGACCAGCCGAACCAGACGGTCAGCCAGAACATCACGGCGCTGGCGAAAAGCGCGCAGGTGTCGGAACCGACCGTGGTGCGCTTTTGCCGCACCCTGGGCTATGACGGCTGGCATGAATTCAAGCTGAAACTGGCGCAGGGCCTGGCCCTGGCCATGCCGGGCGCGAACGAGCAGCCGGCGCAGGACGACCTGGCGGCCGACCTGGTCAACAAGATTTGCAGCCGCTCGATCAACACCCTGCTCGACCTGCGCAACAACCTGAACCCGGAAGCGATCCAGCGCGCGCTCGACATCCTGTCGCGCGCCAGCAAGATTGAATTCTATGGCCAGGGCACCTCCGGTATCGTGGCGGCCGATGCGCAGCACAAGTTCTTCCGCTCGGGCGTGCCGACGGTGGCCTACAGTGATCCAAACATCCACAGCATCGCGGCGGCCCTGCTGCGCGGCGGCGACTGCCTGGTGGCCATCTCGCAGCGCGGCAACAGTCCCGCCCTGGTGCGCTCCGTAAAACTGGCGCGCCGCGGCGGCGCCGACGTCGTCGTGCTGGCCCCATCGGGCACGCCGCTGGCCGACCTGGCGACGGTGCTGATCCCGATCGACCTGGTCTTCAACACCGACCCCTACACCCCGATTTCCGCGCGCCTGGCCTACCTGGTGGTGATCGACGTGCTGGCCGTGGGCCTGGCCCTGCAGCGCGGGCCTGAATTCCGCAAGAAGATGCAGAATGCACAGAAGGCCTTGCAGGAATTCGACATGCAGTTCGATTCTTTTATTGGCTAGGTAGCAGAAATCCGGGGTCAGACCCGCCGGGTCTGACCCCGGCTCTCAATTTTGGGGTTCAAGACAAGCATTCCCTCCCGCCACGGATACCGCCTGCTTTACCCCAAAAGCCACAACTGGGGTCGGACCCTGAGGGTCCGACCCCGGCACTTTAGCCCTTGGGTTAAAAGCGCCGCCACCGTCCCGCATTCGGTACAATACTCCGGCAAGCCCATTCACTCTTTCCCGTGCAGCCATGAACCAACTCGAACAACTGAAGCAATTTACTACCGTAGTGGCCGACACCGGCGACTTCCAATCGATCCAGGCCTACACGCCGCGCGACGCGACGACGAATCCGTCGCTGATCCTGAAGGCCGTGCAGAAGGATGAATACAAGCCGCTGCTGGAAAAGGCCGTGCGCGACCATCCGAATGCCTCCAACGCCGAAATCATCGACCGCCTGCTGATCGCGTTTGGCGAGGAAATCCTGCAAATCATCCCCGGCCGCGTCTCCACCGAAGTCGATGCGCGCCTGTCGTTCGACACGGATGGCACGGTGGCCAAGGGCCGCGACCTGATCGCCCTGTATTCGAACGCCGGCATTCCACGTGAGCGCGTGCTGATCAAGATCGCCTCCACCTGGGAAGGCATCCGCGCCGCCGCCATCCTGGAAAAGGAAGGCATCCGCTGCAACATGACCCTGCTGTTCTCGCTGGCGCAGGCCATCGCCTGCGCCGAAGCGGGCGCGCAGCTCATTTCGCCCTTCGTCGGCCGCATCTACGACTGGTACAAGAAATCGACGGGCATCGATTACATGGGCGCGGAAGACCCGGGCGTGCAGTCGGTCCGGCGCATCTACAACTACTACCGCAAGTTCGGCTACAAGACCGAGGTGATGGGCGCGAGCTTCCGCAACACCTCGCAAATCCTCGAACTGGCCGGCTGCGACCTGCTCACCATCAGCCCCGACCTGCTGCAAAAGCTGGCCGACAGCGATGCCCCCGTGGAGCGCAAGCTGAGCGCCGAAGCGGCGCCATCGACCAACATCGTGCACATGTCGCTCAACGAAGAAGCCTTCCGTTTCATGATGAATGAAGACGCGATGGCGACGGAGAAGCTGGCCGAAGGCATCCGCGCCTTCTGCGTCGATTCCGGCAAGCTGAAACAGATGATCGCGGCGCTGCGTTAATCGCCTATGCCTCCGCAAAAAGCGGCGTGCGTGCACTGCACGGCGCCGCTTTTTTTCGTCTCGCCCTCGCCCGCCTTCGTGAAAGCGAGCGCCAGGCGGGCGATCTGCAGCACGGGCGTGGCTGCAACAGTCAGCAAAAACAGACCATTTTTTCGTTTACCTCTTGGTCACTTATCAGTGCATACTATGTCGCACAGGCAACTTTAATCCCTCTGCGACAGGAGTCTAACCATGCATGCCCTCTCCCACCTTCGTATCGGCACCCGCCTGGCCACAGGCTTCGCGCTGGTACTGCTGCTGTCCGTGATCTCCACCTCATACGCGCTGTACAGCGCCCACGTGAATGCCGAAGCGACGCGGCAAATGATGGAAAAACCGCTGGCCAAGGAACGTCTGGTATCGGACTGGTATGTGCTGATTTACTCGGCCATCGCGCGCACCTCGATGATCGCCAAAAGCACGGATGAAACCCTGTCGGGCGTGTTTGCCGAGACCATCGCCGACAGCACCAAACAAGGCAGCGAGCTGCTGAAGAAAATCGAAACGCTGCTCGTCAGCGAGGAAGAAAAGGCCATCTTCAAGGCCTCCATCGCGGAACGCGTCAAATACCAGGATGCCAAAAACCTGGTGATGAACGCGCGCAAGGACGGCAACGCGGCCCTGGCGGAAAGTACTTACCGCGACAGCTTCGCGCCCGCCGCCACCAAATACCAGAACAACGTCAAGGCCCTGCTGGCGCAGCAGCGCCAGGCCATCGACGCCACGGCGCGCGCGATCGAGGCTGCCAACGGGCGCAGCTTCACCCTGTTGCTGCTGCTGTGCGCGCTGGTGGTGGCCCTGGGCAGCATCTGCGCCTGGCTGATCACGCGTTCGATCACCGCGCCCCTGCAGGCGGCCGTGAAGGTGGCCGAGACGGTCGCTGCGGGCGACTTGCGCACGCATTTCGGCACGGCGGCCAGCGATGAAATCGGCGACCTGATGCGCGCGCTGCACGGCATGAACGAAGCACTGCGCAAGGTGGTGTCGGAAGTGCAGACGGGTACCAATGCGATAGCCACGGCATCGGGCGAAATCGCCGCCGGCAACCAGGATCTGTCGGCGCGCACGGAGCAGCAGGCCAGTTCGCTGGAAGAGACGGCGTCGTCGATGGAAGAATTGACCAGTACCGTGAAGCAGAATGCGGACAATGCGCGCCAGGCCAACCAGATGGCGGTCGCCGCGTCCAGCGTGGCCGAACGGGGCGGCGACATCGTCAGCCAGGTGGTGAACACCATGGGTGCCATCGACACGGCGTCGACGAAAATCGTCGACATCATCGGTGTCATCGACGGCATCGCCTTCCAGACGAATATCCTGGCCTTGAACGCGGCCGTCGAAGCGGCGCGCGCCGGCGAACAGGGGCGCGGCTTTGCCGTCGTGGCCACGGAAGTGCGCAGCCTGGCGCAGCGCTCGGCGGCAGCGGCGCGCGAAATCAAGACCCTGATCGGCGACTCGGTGGAGCAGGTCAACAACGGCACGCGGCTGGTCCAGCAGGCCGGCAGCACCATGAGCGAAGTGGTCGACAGCGTGCGCCACGTCACCGACATCATGGCCGAGATCACCGCCGCCAGCGCCGAGCAAAGCATGGGCATCGACCAGGTCAACCAGGCCATCGCGCAAATGGACCAGGTAACGCAGCAAAATGCTGCCCTGGTGGAGGAAGCAGCGGCGGCGGCCGAAAGCATGCAGGACCAGGCGGCCCGCCTGGCGCAAGTGGCGGCCGGCTTCCAGCTCGAACATGTGACTCCGGCAGTGGCGCCGGTACGCCCCGCGCGGCCGGCTGCCACCCGGCTGGCCAAGCCGGCGGCAAAAAGCACCACCGCCAGGCAGCCAGGCATCGCGGCAAGGAGCGCGTCTGCTGCGCGCAAACCCCAGGCGCAGGTGGCTGGCGAGCAAGATTGGGAAGAGTTTTAAGGAGGGCAACAGGGGCCGTCAAAAGGGTTTGACAGCGCCCTGGCGCGCGAGGATACTTGTTTCAGGTGGCAGGGCGCACCACCGGCAGCAATACGTGTTGCGCCTGACATCGTTCTGCGGGAGCACGAACATGAAATGTATCCGCGGCATCAGCGAACAGCTGCGCCTGGGCTTCCTGTCCTCCTTGCTGCTGTGCGCAGCCCTTGCCGGCTGCGCAACGGCGCCCGCCACACCACCTCCACCTGAGCTGTTCAACGATGCCAGCTTTGCCGCGCCGGCCGTACCGGTCGACCCGCAGCAGGCGTTTGCCATGAGCGAGGCCATGCGGCTTTACGTACGTGTCGATATCGCGCGCGAGGCACGCGGCAAGAATCCCCGCCGCGCGCTGGCCGATGCCCTGCGCAACCGGGCCGGGCTGCAACTGGAATATGATGCCGCCATGACGCGCACGGCGGCACAGACATTCGATGCGCGCAGTGGCAATTGCCTGTCGCTGGTGCTGATGACGGCCGCGCTGGCCAAGGACATGGGACTCGATGTGCACTACCAGTTGGTCCTGGGAGAGGAAAGCTGGAGCCGCAGTGGTGGCATGTATTTCGTCGCCGGCCACGTCAATCTCGCGCTGGAACGCCGCCCCCTCAGCAATGGGGTCGGCTACGATTCCGACGCCATCCTGCTTATCGACTTCCTGCCTGGCGAAGACCTCGCCGGCCAGCGCACGCTGCAAATCAGCGAGGCGACCATCCTGGCAATGTACCTCAACAATCGCGCCGCCGAAACCATGGCCAGTGGCGAGCTCGATCAAGCCTACTGGTATGCCCGTGCCGCCATCCGGCAAGACCCCACGTTTTCAGGCGCCTTCAATACCCTGGGCATCATCCAGCTGCGCCACGGCGACATCGAGCCGGCGCGGCGCACGCTCGCTTACGCACTGGAACGCTCGCCATCGAACACCGTGCTGCTGTCCAATATGGCGCAGGCACTCGACGGCCTGGGACGTACGGACGAAGCGCAACTGCTGCGGCGCAAATTGCTGGCCCTGCAGCCGGAGCCGCCCTTCCACTTTTTCAACCTGGGCCAGCGCGCCATGGAAACGGCCGACTACCAGGAAGCGGCACGCCTGTTCAAGCGCGAGATCGCGCGCGACCCGTATTACCATGAATTCCACTTCTGGCTGGCGCAGGCGTATGCGCGCATGGGACAACTCTCGCTGGCGGACCGGCAGCTGGAACTGGCGATGGACAACAGCACCACGCGCGGCGAACATGGGCTGTACGCGGCCAAGCTGCAACGGCTGCGCGCCGCCACCGCCCATTAGGTCGCGTCAGTCTTCCAGGAACATCTGCTGCAGGTCATTCAGGAAGCACAATCCCCGTTCCGTCGGGCGGATGAGCTGGTGGTCGCGGTACAGCAAGCCTTTCGCTTCGGCCGCATTCAGCGGATGCTCGATGGCGTTGATGGCCAGGCCCGTGCGCTCGGCGAACAGGTTCGGCGAAAAACCCTGCGTCAGGCGCAGGGTATTGAGCATGAATTCAAACCCCATCTCCTCGCGCGCCAGCTCGCGCTCTTCCTGCACCGGCACGCCGGCCAGTACCGCGTCCATGTAGGCGCGCGGCTGCTTGTAGCGGGCCTGACGCAAGACGCGGTGCGGGAACGAGATTTTACTGTGCGCGCCCGCGCCGATGCCCAGGTAGTCGCCGAATTCCCAGTAATTGCGGTTGTGCCTGGCCTGGCGGCCCGGCTGCGCATAGGCCGACACTTCGTAGCGGCCGTAACCGGCCTGCGCCGCGCGCTCAGCCACCATGTCGGCGATGTCGGCACTTGCGTCGTCGTCCGGCAGCGCGGGCGGATACTTGGCGAACAGGGTGTTCGGTTCCAGCGTCAGGTGATACAGCGACAAATGCGGCGGCGCGAACGACAGCGCCGTTTCCAGGTCCTGCTGCGCCTCGGCCAGGGTTTGCGTGGGCAGCGCGTACATCAGGTCGAGATTGAAATTGTCGAAATTGGCGTGCGCGATGTCCACCGCGCGGCGCGCTTCGTTGTCGTCGTGGATGCGCCCCAGTGCCTGCAGGTGACGGCCATTGAAGCTCTGGATGCCGATCGACAGGCGGTTGATGCCGCTGGCCCGGTAGGATTTGAATTTTTCCGCTTCAAAGGTACCCGGATTGGCTTCCATGGTGATTTCGCAATCGGGCTCCAGTGGCAGCAGGGTGCGCACGTCCGACATCAGCCGGTCCAGCCCCGCCGCCGACATCAGGCTGGGCGTGCCGCCACCGATGAAAATGGTGTGGATCTTGCGGCCCCAGATCAGCGGCAGCGCCATTTCCAGGTCCAGCCGCAGGGCCGCCAGGTATTCCGCTTCCGGCAAGTCACCGCGCACCTCGTGCGAATTGAAATCGCAATACGGGCATTTTTTCACGCACCACGGGAAATGGATGTACAGCGACAACGGCGGCAGGGCCGCCAGGTTCAGCGCGCCCGGCTGCAGGTATTTCAGGGCCGCCCCGGCCGCGCCGGAAATGCCTTCCTGCGGCGCCGGAGCCGCGCCAGGCCGGGACGCGGGCTTGGCGCCAGCGCCCACCAGTTTGATCGGGATCATCGCAGCTTTTCCACCAGCGCGCGCAGGGCCTGGCCACGGTGCGACAGCGCGTTCTTTTCGTCGGCCGTCAGTTCGGCCGCGCACTTGCCCAGCGCGGGAAGGTAGAAATGCGGATCGTAGCCGAAACCGCCCGCACCGCGCGCAATGGCGATCATCTCGCCATGCCAGCGGCCGTCGGCGATCACCGGCTGCGGGTCGTCCGCATGGCGCACGTACACCAGCACGCAGTAGTAATACGCGGACTTGTCGGCATGCGCCTCCAGGTCGGCGATCAGTTTGGCGCTGTTGGCGGCATCCGATTTCGGCTCGCCCGCATAGCGGGCCGAATACACGCCCGGTGCGCCGCCGAGCGCATTGACGCACACGCCCGAATCGTCGGCCAGCGCGGGCAAGCCCGTCAGGCGGGACGCGTGGCGCGCCTTTTGCAGCGCGTTTTCAACGAAGGTGTGGAATGGTTCGTCGCTTTCCGGCACGGCGTACTCGCCCTGGGCGTGAACGGAAAAACCGATGCTCGAGAGCAGCTCGTTGAATTCCTTGAGCTTGCCGGCGTTGTTGGAGGCGAGAATGAGGCGTTGGGTCATGTCAGTAGTCCGGTTGAAGTGCCGACATTGTAAACCTTTTGCGCTCCCCTCACCTCGCCCGGCCGCCGCGCTCAACGGCGGCGAGTGTGGGCTTTTTTCCCGGCGCGGCGGGCCAGCGGATGTAAATCTATGTAAAGATTACATGCCGAGGGCTTGCTTCTGCATGGCGATCAGGTCGGCGATGCCGCCCTGCGCCAGGTCCAGCAAGCGGTTCATGCCGGCGCGGTCGAAGGCGGCGCCTTCGGCCGTGCCCTGCACTTCGATGAAGTGGCCCGCTTCCGTCATCACGACGTTCATGTCCGTGTCGCAGCCCGAGTCTTCCACATAGTCCAGGTCCAGCACCGGCATGCCCTGGTAGACGCCCACCGAGATGGCGGCGACAAAGCTTTTCACGGGGATGGCGGTGATTGCGCCGCGTGCCTGCAGCTGGGAAAACGCGTCATACGCAGCCACCATGGCACCCGTGATCGAGGCCGTGCGCGTGCCGCCATCGGCCTGGATGACGTCGCAATCGAGATGCAAGGTGCGTTCGCCGAACGCCTGCAGATCGAAGGCGGCGCGCAGCGAGCGGCCGATCAGGCGCTGGATTTCCTGCGTGCGGCCGGACTGCTTGCCGCGCGCCGCTTCGCGGTCCATGCGCGTGTGCGTCGAGCGGGGCAGCATGCCGTACTCGGCCGTCAGCCAGCCCTGACCCTTGCCCTTCAGGAAACCCGGCACCTTGTCTTCGATGCTGGCGGTGCAGATGACCTTGGTGTCGCCGCACTCGATCAGCACCGAGCCTTCGGCATGCTTGGTGTACTGGCGGGTAATGCGGATGGCGCGCAGCGCGTCGACGGCGCGGCCGCTCGGGCGGGATTCAAATGTCATGGGGTGTCCTGTGTGATTGGGGTTGCGGCCGCGATTTTACCACCGCGGCGCCATGCCACGGCGCAGGGCGGCCCGCGCACAAGATCCCTACAATCCTGCCCCGCCAAACACAATTTTCTTTACAATGCCGTAAAACGCACACTATTCAGCAATTTTCAGGCCATCGCGCACGTCAGTCCTGTTTTGCGGCGCGGGCGGTATTGCCTGCGCTGGCTGATTAAGTGTATAAGTGACTGTATACAAGACCAAATCGGGGAATCCTTTGAGCATTTCAAGCATGACAGGCTACGCGGTTGCCACCAGCGAAGGTGCTGCAGGCACACTGACAATTGAAATCAAGAGCGTCAACTCGCGCTTTCTCGACCTGCAATTTCGCATCAACGACGATCTGCGGGCGCTGGAGCCTGACCTGCGCGCCGCCGTCATGTCCGCCATCACGCGCGGCAAAGTCGAGGTACGCCTGAGCTTTGGCCGCAAGGCCGCGACCGCCGGCACGCAGGCGCTGAACCTGCCCCTGCTGGCCGAACTGGCGCGTCTGCAAAACGAAGTGGGCCAGCATTTTGTCTCCGCCCCCGTCATGACGGTGGCCGAACTGCTGCGCTGGCCGGGCATCATCGAAGAAGCGCAAGTGGGGCAAGAGTCCTTGCAGGCGGACGTGGGCGCGCTGACCAAACGCACCGTGGCGGCCTTCGTCGACAGCCGCAAGCGCGAAGGCGCGGCGCTCGAAGCGGTGCTGGTGTCGCGCATCGAAGCGATGGAAGCCATCGTCAAGCGCATCACGCCCTTGATTCCGCAGGTAGTGGCGGCCTTCCAGCAAAAAGCCATCGAGCGCATGCAGGATGCGCTGGGCCTGGCCAGCCAGGGCTCGAATTCAGCCCTGTCGCGCCAGGACGCCATGGAGCGCATCCGCCAGGAAGTCATTTTGTACGGCATACGCATCGATGTGTCGGAAGAACTGGCGCGCCTGTCGGCCCACCTGGGCGAAACGCGCCACATCCTCACCAAGGGCGGGCAAGTGGGCAAGCGCCTCGACTTCATGATGCAGGAACTCAATCGCGAAGCCAACACGCTGGGCGCCAAGGCGTCCGTCAAGGAACTGGCCGACGCCTCGATGGACTTGAAGCTGCTGATCGAGCAGATGCGCGAACAGGTGCAGAACCTGGAGTAATTCCTCCGGCTTCAGGCCAGGCGCGTTGCGGCGCGCCCCCTGTCGCTGGCGGCGATGACGACGCAGGCCACAAACAGCACGATGCTGTATTCCACGCCGCCGGCGCCATGTTCGCCCACGAACCAGCCCTTGGCCGCATGCACGATGGCGATGCCGCCGACGCAGATCACCATCAGCCCGGCCGCCGCCCAGCGCGTGTATTTGCCGACGATGAGCAAACTGCCGCAAACGATTTCGACGACGGTAATCGCCCACACCACGGCCAGGCCGTAGATGAATCCCTTGTCTTCCAGGAAACCGGCAAAGCGTGGAATGGTGCCATTGGCGATGCGCACGATGGCGTGGGCCATGAACATCACGGCGATGGCCACGCGCAGCAGCAACATGGCCTGGGCAACACTGAGAAACGGGAAATTTTTCATGCTTGCATCCTGTCGCTGGAATAGTTATCAAGAAAAAACCATTCCAAATTAAATAACTATTCCCTCAAGATAACAAGCAAAATATGTGTAAACGCGGCGGCAAGGCGCATCGGGGGACTGGCTGGTCGCCTTGCCTCTTGGTAAAATACTGAATTGGGCGGCGCGCACGCAAGCGCACACGCCGCCATCACACGCATATGGAAAGATCCGCATGAGCCACCCTACCGCCTTCTCCGGCAGCCTGTTCGTGGTCGCCGCACCATCGGGCGCCGGCAAATCGACACTGGTCAATGCATTGCTGGCGCAAGAACCCGGCATCAAACTGTCGATTTCGACCACCACGCGCGCGCCCCGTCCGGGCGAGCAGCACGGCCGCGAATACTACTTCACGACAGCGGAAGACTTTGTCGCGCGCGCCGACCAGGGCGAGTTCCTGGAATGGGCGGAAGTGCATGGCAATTACTATGGCACCTCGCGCATCATGGTGGAACAGCAAATGCTGGCCGGCACCGACATCCTGCTGGAAATCGACTGGCAGGGCGCGCGCCAGGTGCGCAAGCAATTCCCCCGCGCGGCCGGTATTTTCATCCTGCCGCCATCGATCGATGCGCTCGAAGAGCGCCTGAACAAGCGCGGCCAGGACGAGCAGCACGTGATCACGCGCCGCCTGCTGGCGGCCGGCGGCGAAATCGCACACGCTCCCGAGTTCGAGTATGTTATTATCAATGAAGAGTTTACGGTCGCTTTGTCCGAACTGAGCGCGATCGTGAGAGCGGCCCGTTGCCGGTTTGCGCAACAAGCGGCCCGCAACGCATCGCTATTCGCCCAGCTGGGCCTGCACGCAGAGTAATTCGTCTGCACGCCAGTTCACACAGCGCCACGCACCACGCATAAAATTTAGGAGTTACTATGGCCCGTATCACAATCGAAGATTGCCTGAAGCAGATCCCTAACCGTTTCCAGCTGACCCTGGCTGCAACGTACCGCGCACGTCAGTTGTTGCAAGGCCACACCCCAAAGGTGGAAGCCAAGGACAAACCTACCGTTGTCGCACTGCGTGAAATCGCTGCCGGTAAAGTTGGCATCGAAATGCTGAAAAAAGTCCCGATGTAATTGGGAAGCCGCGTGCCGGAACAGTGCTGACCCCTGGTTCTACCGTATCGTTTATTCACACTGTAAAGCAACGCGACGTTTTATGAGTCTGACTCCAGCCGACACGACTTCTGCAGCACTGCCGCCCCTGGCCCCGCGCCAGGCGGCAAAATCACAGGGCGCTTCCGCGTCCGGTGCTGGCACGTCCGCCGGGACCGCCTCCACGACACCGCCAGCGCCCGCCTTAGGCGTGGCCTCCGTCAGCCACCTGGCCGACAAGCTGGCCGAATACCTGTCCCCCGCCGACCTGAAAAAAGTCAAGGAAGCCTACCGCTTCTCCGACGAAATGCACCTGGGTCAGATGCGCCGCTCGGGCGAGCCGTATATCTCGCATCCGATCGCCGTCGCCGAAATCTGCGCCGACTGGAAACTCGACGCGCAAGCCATCATGGCCGCCCTGCTGCATGACGTCATGGAAGACCAGGACGTCAAGAAGGAAGAATTGATCGAACGCTTCGGCGCGCCCGTGGCGCACCTGGTCGACGGCCTGTCGAAGCTGGAAAAGATCGAATTCCAGAGCCAGATCGAAGCGCAGGCGGAAAACTTCCGCAAGATGCTGCTGGCCATGGCGTCCGACGTGCGCGTGATCCTGATCAAACTGGCCGACCGTCTGCACAATATGCGCACCCTGGACTTCATGACGGCGGCAAAAAAACGCCGCATCGCCAGCGAGACCATGGAAGTGTATGTGCCGATCGCGCACCGCCTCGGCCTGAACAATATTTACCACGAGCTGCAGGATCTGTCGTTCTCGCACCTGTATCCGATGCGCTACCGCACCCTGGCGAAAGCCGTCAAGGCAGCGCGCGGCAACCGGCGCGAAGTGGTCAACAAGATCATGGAAGCGGTGAAAAGCACCTTGTCCATGGCCGAACTCGAAGCCGACGTCACGGGCCGCGAAAAGACCCTGTACGACATCTATAAAAAGATGCGCAGCAAGCATCTGTCGTTCTCGCAAGTGCTCGACGTGTACGGCTTCCGCGTGGTGGTGGGCAGCTTTGCCGACTGCTACGTGACCCTGGGCACCCTGCACAGCCTGTACAAGCCCATGCCGGGCAAGTTCAAGGATTACATCGCGATTCGCAAGCTGAACGGCTATCAGTCGCTGCACACGACCGTCATCGGCCCGTACGGCACACCCGTCGAATTCCAGATCCGCACGCAGGAAATGCACCGCACGGCCGAGTCTGGCGTGGCGGCGCACTGGCTCTACAAGAGCGGCGAATCGAACCCGTCCGACCTGCAGCAGCGCACCCATGCGTGGCTGCAATCGCTGCTCGACATCCAGCAGCAGACGGGCGACTCGGCCGAATTCCTCGAACACGTCAAGGTCGACCTGTTCCCCGATTCCGTCTACGTGTTTACGCCGAAGTCGAAGATCATCGCCCTGCCGCGCGGCGCCACGGCCATCGACTTTGCCTATTCGATCCATACGGGTATCGGCGACCAGACCGTGGCCGTCAAGATCAACAACGAAACCTCGCCGCTGCGCACCGAACTGCACAATGGCGACATCGTCGAGATCATCACCGATTCCTCGTCGCGCCCCAGCCCCACCTGGCTGTCGTTCGTGCGCACCGGCAAGGCCCGTTCGGCCATCCGCCACCATTTGCGCACGATCAACCTGCCCGAATCGATCGCCCTGGGCCAGCAACTGCTGTCGCAGGCGCTGCACGCCCTGAACATCGACGCCGACCTGCCGGCGCCGCTGGTCGAACGCCTGCTCAACGAATCGAGCGCCAATTCCATGGACGAGCTGTACGCGGACATCGGCATCGGCAAGCGCATGGCCACCCTGGTGGCGCGCCACATCTTTGGCTTGATCGGCGGCGAAGCGGCCAGCATGCCGGTGGAACACAATAGCGGCAGCGAACTCGACCCGGTCACCATCTGCGGCAGCGAAGGCGTCTCGGTGCAGCTGGCGCCCTGCTGTTTGCCGATCCCGGGCGACCAGATCATCGGCCAGCTGCGCCGCGACCAGGGGCTGCTCGTGCACACGAGCGACTGCTCGCAAGCGAAGCGCCAGCGCGCCAAGGAACCGGACCGCTGGATCGCGGTGCGCTGGGGAACCGAACTGAACCGCCGCTTCGACTGCCGCATCAAGGTGCTGATCAACAGCGAACGGGGCATCCTGGCCAGAGTCGCCGCCGAAATCGGCGAGTCCGACGCCAACATCATCTATGTGGGCATGGACGAAGACAAGGACAACGTCCTCGACCAGCTGCGCTTCACCGTGCAAGTGAAAGACCGCGTCCACCTGGCCGCCCTGCTGCGCAATGTGCGTCGCGTCGCCGGCGTGAATCGCATCCTGCGCGAACGCAATTAAGAGCTAACCCAAGAGCAGAGACTGGGGTCGGACTGAGCTAGCCCGGATTTGATGGAGGGTCACTAATTTGAGAAAATAGTGACATCCAAAGGAATCCATCATGACCAAGAAGCCATCGCTTGCCGTATCAGACGCTGTTCCCGCTACGCAAGTGCGGCGGGAACGCACCGTTTTCTCCAGGCAGTTCAAACTCACTGCTGTAGAGCGCATGCAGGAACCTGGCTGCAGCCCGGCCGCCTTGGCGCTGGAACTGGGCATCCGCCGCAATCAGCTGTACAAGTGGGCTGCCGCGCTCAAGCAAGCTGGCGAACTGCCGGCGCCGAAAGTGGTAACGCCTGTCTCGACCACGGATCTGGCCAAAGAGAATGTCCGTTTAAAGCGTGCACTGCAGGCTTCGCTGGAGGAGAACGCCATCTTAAAAAAGCTCGATGCGTACTTAACGCGGCGTTAAAGCACAAGTACGCTTTCATTACCGCGCACCAAGCCGAGTTTCGGCTCGCCGCGATGTGCCGGGTACTGCAGGTCAGTCCCAGCAGTTATTATGCGGCCGCGAAACGGTTGCCCAGCTTGCATGACACTGTCGATCTGGCGCTGCGCGAGGACATCAAGCGCCTCCATGCAGAACATCGCTGTGCGCCGGGCGCGGTCAAGACCTGGCGGCTGTTGCATGCGCAGGGAATCATCTGCGGCAAGCACCGCGTGGCACGCCTGCGCAAGCTCGATGGCATTACGTCGATGCGCCGGCAGCGCTTTCGTGTCATGCAGACACATCAACACACCGAGCCTCCAGCGCCTGATTTGTTGCAACGGAAGTTCAATGTTGCCGCGCCCAATACGGCCTGGGTGGGCGATATCACGTCGATACGTACGCGTGAAGGATGGCTGCATCTGGCCATCGTGCTCGACCTGTTTGCACGCCGGGTGGTGGGATGGTCGATGGATACGTCGCAGCCTGCCATGCTACCCATCGCGGCCTTGAGGATGGCCATTGCGCAGCGCAAGCCGCCTGCCAATCTGATCTGTCATACCGATCAGGGCAGTGTGTACGGATCGGCGGCCTATCGCAGCGTGCTGCAGGAGCATCAGTTGCGGCCCAGCATGAGCCGGCGTGGTAACTGCCACGATAACGCCGTGGCCGAGAGCTTCTTCTCGCAGCTGAAAAACGAAATCACGCACAATACGACGTATGCCACACGCGAAGAGGCCAAGGCTGCTATCGTCGATTACATCGAGGTGTATTACAATCGGATGCGCTTGCATCAAAGCTTGAAATACCGCACCCCAATCGAGGTTGAGGTGCATTACGCATCGATTAAAAATCCCCCGCACCGCGAGGGAGTGACTCTCCATTAAAACCGGGACACCTCAGACCCTAAGGGTCCGACCCCGGCCTTTATGCTTTACGGGTTTGCAGTTCCCTCACGAATTCATCGCTTCCCACCGCCGCATTACTGCGGCTGGCGACACGCAAGGCCTGACGCTGCACTTCCTCATCACCATAAAATAAGGCAGCATAGGCTTGCTGCCGCTCTCCCTGGTTTTTACCCATGCTCAGATAAAGTGGATGTGGGTGTACCAGGACATCCTCGCGCCCCTCTGCATTGCAACGATAGCTGGACCATCGGTAGTGCCCCGGATAGCGCACCATGCCAGCTCGCACGGGATTGAGTTCGATATAGCGCTGACATACCAGCAAATAGGTTTCATCCTGCACAACACAGGACTTATAGCGCCCGTCCCATAGCGGTCCGGTACGATGGTGGCGCCAGTTAATGTAGTGTGCGTACTCTTGCCCCAAGGCCTTCATCATGCGTGAAACGGCCAGAACATTACCTGCGGAGAGCAGTAAATGCACATGATTCGTCATTAGGACATAGGCATGCAGCAAGCACCCCCGGGCACTGGAGTGCCGCTGCAGTTGCTGCAAATACCAAAGAAAATCAGCCGGTTCAAAAAAGCAGATTTGCCTGTCCGCCCCACGCTGCACCACATGCAAAGGCATGCCAGGCATAAACAAACGCTGGACGCGGGCCATGGTCGCTCTCCTGTAAAGGAAAGTCCCAGCGTGGCAGGATTACCAAGACTAACCCTGCGTCACCGCAAACTACCCCTCCCCCGGCGCCGGATACGTCACCTCCAGCAACTCCAGCTCCTGCTCGCCCTGCGGCGTGTTGAGGGTGATGAGGTCGCCTTCGCGCGCCTTGGTGATGGTGCGGGCCATCGGCGAGACCCAGCTGATCTTGCCGTTCAGGGGATCGAATTCATCGATGCCGACGATGGTAATGGTATGCGTTGCGCCGTCGCTGGTGCGATACGTTACCGTGGCGCCGAAAAATACCTGGTCGTTGCCATGATGCACGCTCGGGTCGACGATGGCGGCCAGGTCCATGCGCTTGGTCAGGAAGCGGATGCGGCGGTCGATTTCGCGCAGCCGGCGTTTGCCATAGATATAGTCGCCATTTTCCGAACGGTCGCCATTCGACGCCGCCCAATGCACGATGCGCACCACTTCCGGACGGTCGACGTCGATCAGCTGCAGCAGCTCTTCCTTGATGCGCTGGTAGCCGGCCGGCGTGATGTAGTTCTTGGCGCCGGCGGGAATGGCCAGCGCCAGCGCGGCCGCTTCTTCATCGTCGTCGTTGTCGGATTCTTTTACAAAGGCTTTATTCATCCGCCTATTGTAGCCCCGCCAGGGAGCCACGGGCACACCGGATGCGGGGGCAGCCGGGCTTTTTTGACGTATCATCGTGGCAATCGCGGCAAACCCGCGCCGCACACGGAGACGGATGAAAAAATTCTACAGAGTCAGGCGCTGGCTGTTCGCGCCGCTGGTCTACCTGGCCGCCATCTGCCTGCTGATCGAGGAATGGCTGTGGGCGACGGGCGCGCGCATCATGCAGGTGGTGGCGCAATTTCCGCCCCTGCATGCGCTCGAAGCGTGGATCAAGCGCCTGCCGCCGTACTGGGCGCTGGCCATCTTCGTGCTGCCGGCCGTGCTGCTGTTTCCCGTCAAGCTGCTGGCCCTGCTGGCGATCGCGCGCGGCCATGCGTTTTCCGGCATCGGCGTGATCGTCATCGCCAAGCTGGGCGGCGCGGCCGCCGTGGCGCGCCTGTACAAGCTGACGCGCCCTACCCTGCTCAGTTTGCCGTGGTTTGCCCATTGGCATGGCCGCTTCATGGAAACCAAGGACCGCTGGATCGCCCGCCTGCGCGCCACGCGTCCATGGCGCCGGGTCAGCCGCCTGTCGGCCGCGCTGGGCCGTGCCCGCCGCGCCTGGTGGCAGCGCTTGCGCAAGGGCACGCCAGGCCGTCATCATTCCCGCCCGGCCAGAGTGCTGCGCCGCTTCGCCGCCTTGTGGCGCGCCCGCCGCTGATGAAGAAAGGCCACCCCATGCACGATACTGCCCGGCTCGCCCCCGCCCTGCGCGCGGCGGCGCGGGAAATCTACCTGTACGACGCGGCCAGCTTGCAATTGCTGGACGCCAACGATGCCGCCTGCGACAACTTGCAGTATGTACGCAAGGAGTTACTGGCGATGACGCCCTTCACCCTGGCGCCGCAGCTCGACGCGCAGCAACTGGCCGCCGTGCTGGCCGCGCTGGACGACAGCATCGGCGCGCAAGCCTTGCTGCATGTGCAGCAGCGCCGCCGCGATGGCAGCCTGTATTCGCTCAGCCTGCACCTGTCGCGCGCCAGCCGCCAGGGCCGCGCCTTGCTTCTGGCCGAGGGCGAAGACTTGCGCACGCCGCAGGCGACGGCCGCCGCCCTGGCGCAGGTCCAGTCGCGCTTCAACGCCATCGTCTCGAATACGCCGGGCCTGGTGTACCAGTTCTGCCTGCACGCCGATGGGCGCGCCGCCTTCCCTTACCTGAGCGATGGCTGCCAGGCCTTGCTGGGCCTGGAGCCGGCACAGCTGCACGCGCGCCCGGAACTGTTCTACCAGCTGATCCTGGCCGACGACCGCGCCTCGTATCTGGAGTCGATGCAGGCCTCAAAAAACGCCTTGTGGAGCTGGAACTGGGAAGGCCGCATCTGGATCGATGCCTGGAAGGATGTCAAATGGATCAACTTGCGCTCCACGCCGCGCGCGCTGGCCGACGGCACGGTGCAGTGGGAAGGCATCATGACGAATATCACGGAAAGCCGGCTGGAACAGATCGAAGTGCGCCAGTCGCGCGCCCGCCTGGCCGAGCTGACTGCGCATATCGACAAGGTCAAGGAACACGAACGCACGCGCCTGGCGCGCGAACTGCACGATGACCTGGGTGGCAATTTGACGGCGATCAAGATGGCGCTGGCCATGCTGGCGCGCCGCCTGCCGCCGGACGACCCGCTGCTGCAGGAAAAGGCCGACTATGTCGATGCCCTGGTCGACCGCAGCATCGACGCCGTGCACCGCATTTCGCTGGACTTGCGCCCCTCCATGCTGGACCTGGGCCTGGTTGCCGCGCTGGACTGGCAGGTGAAGGAATTCGCGCGCCAGGCCGGCATCGAATGCGAATTCATTTCCAACCGCCCGCATATTGAACTGGAACTGGACCAGGCGACCAGCCTGTTCCGCATCGCCCAGGAAGCGCTGACGAATATCGCCAAGCATGCGCAGGCCAGCAAGGTCAGCGTGCGCCTGGCCCGGCAGCGCCAGCATCTGAGCCTGTCGATCGCCGACAATGGCGTCGGCATGCGCCTGTCCGACCGCGCCAAGCCGCAGTCGTTCGGCATCCGCGGCATGGCCGAACGCGCCAGCGCGCTGGGCGGCACCCTGAGCCTGGTGGATGGACCCGATGGCGGCACTCTCCTGAGCATAAAAATCCGGCTGACCACGCCGCGAGAGGCGATAATAGCGGCTGCAGCCAGTGCGCCCGCGCACAGCGGGCCGCCGCCAGAAGCGGCCTAGTGGGTGAATTAGATAGGAAACAACGCAGTCATGAAAGAAAAAGCCACCATCCGGGTATTCATCGCCGACGATCATGCGATCGTGCGCGAGGGCTTGAAGCAAATCCTCGCCGACACGAAGGACATCATCGTGGCCGGCGAGGCTGAAAATGGCCACGACGCCATCAAACTGTTCCGCGGCTCGAAATGCCAGGTGTTGCTGCTCGACATCTCCCTGCCCGACCGCAGCGGCATAGAAGTGCTCAAGCAAATCAAGAAGGAAAAGCCGGAACTGGCCGTGCTGATGCTCTCCATGCACCGCGAGGACCAGTACGCCATCCGTTCGCTCAAGGCGGGCGCGGCCGGCTACCTGACGAAACAGAGTGCGCCGCGCGAACTGGTCACGGCCATCCGCCAGGTGGCGCAAGGCTTGAAATACATCAGTGCCTCGCTGGCGCAGGAACTGGCCAACACGGTGGGCGAAGACCACGAGACAGCCTTGCACGACACCCTGTCGGACCGCGAATACCAGACCCTGGTCATGATCGCCTCAGGCAAGGCGGTGGGTGCCATTGCCGAAGAACTCAAATTGTCCGTGAAAACCGTCAGCGAATACCGCGCGCGCTTGCTGGTCAAGATGAAACTCAAGAACAGCGCCGAACTGACGCATTACGCCATCCGCAACCAGTTGGTGGATTGACGCCAAAGCGGCATGCCCGCTGGCATCGGGCGAATTGACAGGACTTCTCCTTGCTTCTCGCACAATAAGTTCTTTGCCAACTCGCCTATCATGGGGATAATGAGAAATATCTGAAAAGGCTGTGTCTACATGTCCAGTAAATTGCCATCTTCACCAGCAAGCGCTCCCGCTGGCGCCACGCACACCGCCGCCGCCGCGGCGATGAATCCGGCCGATATCGCCCGCGAAGCGTTTCGCCGCCTGGCCACGCGCCGCATCGCTCCCACGCCCAGCGCCTACCGCGATATCTACAATGAAATCGCCGGCATCAGCGAACCGGCCGATACGCCTGCCGCCCCGGCAGCCGTGCTGGCCGCCAGCGCTCCCACGGAGAGCGGCGCGGAAAACGTCCTGACACAGTTTGCCGCCAAGATGAGCGAATCGGCGGGCGAACTGGGCGACTTTGGCCGCCGTTTCCAGCGGGCACTGAAGGCGCGCGACTGGGACAGCTATGCGCGCACCCTGGCGCAGCTGGCGGAAAAACAGGTCAAGAAAGGCAGCGGCATCGAATTGCCGCCCCTGCCGGACGGCGAACAGACGCGCACCCTGCGTGAATTGCTCAGCCGCACCCTGGGCTTTGCCGTCGCCACCTTGCTGACGGGCACGCCCGCGCTGGTGGAAGAAGCCGAATCGCTGGGCGCGGCCATCAAACTGGCGCACACGGAAGAGGCACTGAACGAAGCGGCGCTGCGCCTGAAGCAGCTGTGCTACCAGATCGAACTGAAAAGCGGCGATACGGCCGAGCAGCAGGAATTGCTGCTGCGCCTGTTCAAGTTGCTGCTGGACAACGTCAGCCAATTGCTCGACGACGACAGCTGGCTGCGCGGCCAGGTCGATGCCGTGCAAAACCTGATCGCCGGCCCGCTCGACCAGCGCGCGCTGGAAGACGCCACGCGCAGCCTGAAGGAAGTCATCTACAAGCAAAGCCAGCTCAAGCACAGCCTGTCCGACGTCAAGCTGACGGTGAAGAACATGATGATGACCTTCATCGACCGCCTGGGGCAAGTGGCGGCCAGCACGGGCGACTTCCATGAAAAGATCGGCGGCTATTCGGAAAAGATCAGCCAGGCGGAAAATATCAGCGAATTGAACAGCGTTCTCGACGAAGTCTTGCGCGAAACGCGCATGGTGCAGAACGAAGCCCTGCGCGCACGCGACAAGATGGTGCTGGCGCGCCAGGAAGTGCAGGATGCGGAACAGCGCATCCACACCCTGGAAGCGAAGCTCCAGCATATGAGCGAACTGGTGCGGGAAGACCAGCTGACGGGCAGCCTGAACCGCCGTGGCCTGGACGATGTGTTCGAGCGCGAGACGGCCCGCTCCGACCGCCGCGGCACGCCGCTGTGCATCGCCATGCTGGACCTGGACGATTTCAAGCGCCTGAACGACACCTACGGCCACCTGGCCGGCGATGCTGCCTTGAAACACCTGGTCAAAATCGTCAAGGAAACCCTGCGCTCGATGGACGTCATCGCCCGCTTCGGCGGCGAGGAATTCCTCATCCTGCTGCCGGAAACCACGGTCGAAGCGGCCTCATCGACGATGACGCGCTTGCAGCGCGAGCTGACCCGGCATTTCTTCCTGCACGACAACGAGAAAGTATTGATCACCTTTTCCGCCGGCGTGGCCCTGCGCCTGCCCAACGAAGACCAGGCCGAGCTGGTCAAGCGCGCCGACCGTGCCATGTACCAGGCCAAGCAGACGGGCAAGAATCGGGTGGTGGTGGCCGACTGAACGGCAACTTGCAGGCTGTCACACACCATGCCCACCTTACGGTGGGTTTTTTTTGGGCTGCGCCCGGCATGGGCCTGCGGCGGCGCGGCGGCGGCCCACATGACTGCCCCCTGTGGCAATCTGAAGATACTGAACATTATTTCTTATATTTAATTATTTACCACCCTAAAGTTTACTCAAAGCGTGCCGTATATGCGTCCTCGCCAATGGCAACTTGAGGGGCAAAACAAAAAATATACTCGCTGTATTTCCCTAAACTTTCCAAGGCCCACTCCGTTAATGAATATAACTGCGGTGTGAGTGTCCCGGAAGGCAGGGGCAGACCAAGGTACAAGGCACATAGCCAAAACATATAGCAAGGAGCTTCAAAATGGCCTCAGTCATCAATACCAATACCGCGTCACTGAATGCGCAACGCAACCTGAGCACATCGCAGTCGGCCCTGTCCACGTCATTGCAACGCCTGTCTTCGGGTTTGCGCATCAATAGCGCAAAAGACGATGCTGCTGGCCTGGCGATTTCCGAGCGCTTCACCTCGCAAATCCGCGGTCTCGATCAAGCCAAGCGCAATGCCAACGACGGCGTGTCGCTGCTGCAAACGGCCGAGGGCTCGCTGGCTTCGACGGGCGACATTCTGCAACGCGTACGCGAATTGTCGGTACAGTCGTCAAACGCCACCAACTCGGCTGGCGACCGCAAGGCCATCCAGGCCGAGGTAGGCCAGCTGCTGTCGGAAGCTGACCGCATCTCGCAAACGTCGGAATTCAACGGCCTGAAACTGCTCGACGGCTCGTTCGGCACGGCATCGTTCCAGGTGGGCGCCAATGCTGGGCAGACCATCCAGGCCACGACCGCCAACTTCCGCACGAGTAACTACGGCAACAATCAGGTATCAACCACGGCCCCCGCCACGGTAACAACTGGTACGGCGTACTCGGCAGGCACGTTCGACATTCAAGGCTTGCAGTCCAAGACCGTCAACGTCAAAATAACGGACACGGCACAATCGCTGGCCGCAACCATCAATGGTTCGACTGACGCAACTGGTGTCACGGCATCTGCCACCACCAACGAGTCAGCAGCGTTTGTTGCTGGCAAGGTCTACTCGCTGGCCGTCAAATCCGACAATGCCACCACGGCAGCCAACGTGACCTTCACCGTGGGCGCAGCACTGAACGCATCTGGCCTGGCTTCGGCTGTCAGCGCGTTCAACGATG
The DNA here is from genome assembly GCF_003096775.1 of Janthinobacterium sp. 78. Taxonomy (NCBI): domain Bacteria; kingdom Pseudomonadati; phylum Pseudomonadota; class Betaproteobacteria; order Burkholderiales; family Oxalobacteraceae; genus Janthinobacterium; species Janthinobacterium sp. 78. The sequence goes on from NZ_QENT01000001.1 coordinate 5,120,936, forward strand.
TATCATCGACCACCGGCGTGACTGCCAAGCTGAACTCCAACAACGACGGTCTGGTTTTGACCAATGCTTCAGGCAACAACATTACGCTGACAAACAACAGCACCGATGCTACCTCGCTGATCACTGCAGCATCGATCAACGAAGCTGGCACCGTTGGTACGACCGCATCGATCGCCGCCAGTGGTGGTTCGGCCGTCACGATGGGCTATATTTCGATGAACTCCGACAAGGGCTTCTCGATCGGTGGCACGGTAACGCCCAACAACGGCATTGCAGCAGGCGCCGCCAGTCTGAAAGCGGTCGCTGACATCGACGTATCGACCGTCAAGGGATCGACCGATGCGTTGAAGATTCTTGACGCAGCCCTGTCGAAGGTCAACAGCCAGCGCGCTTCCTTCGGTGCCTTGCAGTCGCGTTTTGAAACGGCTGTCAGCAACCTGGAATCGACCTCGGAAAACCTGTCGGCTTCCCGTAGCCGCATCCAGGATACCGACTTCGCATCGGAAACAGCCAAGCTGACGCGCGGCCAGATCCTGCAACAAGCTGGTACCGCGATGTTGGCCCAGGCCAACTCGCTGCCTAACGGCGTGCTGTCGCTGCTGCGCGGTTAATCACCGCCAGGCAGTACCGTAGCTTAGCCCTCCCCGGCCGGTCAGATGACGCATCTTGATCTGCCGGGGATTTTTCTTTAGAGGACAACATCATGGATATCCAGGCAACAGGCGGCGTCCCAGCCGCACTGCAGCAGCGTACCGCGGTCACGTCAGGCACCACCACTACCGCCAAGCCTGCGGCGCCGGCGGCCACGGACAGCAAGCCCACCGACAAGGCCGCCAGCAAGGAAGACGCGCAGTCCGAGCTGAGAGAGGTCAAGCAGGCCGTCAGCGACATCAACAAGGCCATGCAGTTCATGTCGCGCGAACTGGAGTTTTCGGTCGACACCGACAGCGAGCGCACCGTCGTCAAGGTGATCGACCAGCAAACGCGCGAAGTCATCCGCCAGATGCCCACCAAGGAAGCGCTGGAAATCGGCAAGGCACTGGAAAAAGTGCAAGGCTTGCTGATCCGGCAAACGGCGTAAGCCGCCCCCGTGTCACCGCCTTGGGCATAGGATAAACAGGCGACCAAATACCCCTCTAAAGTATGGATGAAATATGCCGTTAACCAGTTATATTCATGCATTCTCTAGGAGGTCATTGTGGCTGTCTCATCCCTCAGTACTGGTGGCGTCCTCGACGTAAATAGCCTGGTCAGTCAACTGATGACCGTGGAAAGCCGCCCCTTTGTCGCCATGCAGAACAAAGAGAAGGCCATCACCACCCAATTATCCGCCTATGGCACCCTGAGCGGCGCCGTCGGCGCATTCCAGACCACCGTCACCGCGCTGGCCGATGCCTCGAAATACAAGGTGGCCAACGCCACCACCTCGGACGACAAGGTCCTGACTGCCACCACCGGCAAGGACACCGTCAAGGGTAACTACAGTGTCAACGTGGGCCAACTGGCGCAGGCGCAAACCATCAGCGCCGCCGGACAGGTCAGCACCAGCGCGCTGATCGGTTCTGGCGCCAGCACCGTGCTCACTTTTGACTTCGGCAGCGTCACGGGCGGCACCCTGGCCGACGGCAAGTATACGGGGGCCACTTTCGATCTCGATGCGACGCGCACGGCCCGCACCGTCACCATCGACAGCAGCAACAACTCGCTGCAAGGCATCCGCGACGCCATCAACAAGGCTGGCGTCGGCGTGACCGCCAGCATTATTTCCGACGGTAGCAGCACGCCGAACCGCCTGGTGCTGACCTCGGACAAGAGCGGCGAAACGTCGAGCATGCGCGTTTCCGTCGCTGGCGACCAGGACTTGAGCGATTTATTGTCCTACGCGCCAAACGGCACGCAGAACATGAAGCAAAGCAATGCTGGCCAAAATGCCAAACTGACCGTCAATGGCGTGGCCATCACCAGCCCGACCAATAACGTCGACAACGCCGTGCCTGGCGTGACGATGTCGGTACTGAAGATCGGCACCAGCAATGTCGGCGTCAGCATGGATACCTCCGGCATCAAGACGGCCCTGAGCAACTTCGTCAAGGCCTACAATGATCTCAATACCACCGTCAACGGTCTGACGGCCGTCACGCCCGACCTGAAAAAGGGTGCGGCGCGCACGGGCGGCCCGCTGGTGGGCGACTCGACCACGCTGAGCCTGCAGGCGAGCTTGCGCAAGATGTTTTCCAGCAACGTGCCTGGCTTGTCAGGCAGCGTGACGAGCCTGAGCCAGCTGGGCGTCGCCTTCCAAAAGGATGGCACGCTCAAGCTCGATACGGGCAAGCTGCAAACGGCCATCGACAAGAGTCCGGACGACGTGATCAAGCTGCTGGCCACCTCCGGTTCGACCAGCGACAGCCTGGTCAGCTTCGTCAGCTCGACCAGTAACTCGACGGTCGGCACCAAGGCCATCTCGATTTCCAAGCTGGCCACGCAAGGCACCCTGGCGGGCAGCGCGCCAGCGGCTCTGAACATCATCGCTGGCGTCAACGACAACCTCTCGATGACGATCAATGGCGTCAGCAGCAAGGCCACGCTGGTGCCGGGCAACTACACGGCGGACAGCCTGGTCAGCCATCTGCAGTCGCTGATCAATGGCGCCTCCGGCAGCACCGACAAAACTGTCGGCGTGACGGTCAAGCAGGAAAACGGCATCATCAGTATTACCTCGAACAAATATGGTTCCGCGTCGAAGCTGGAAATTACCGGCAACGGCGCCGATGGGCTGTTTGGCAGCCCGACCATGACCACCGGCGTGGACGTAGCGGGCACCATCGACGGCGCCGTGGCCGTTGGCAGCGGTCAGACCCTGACCGGTGCGCCCGGCTCGGGCAGCGCCGGCATTGCGGTGCTGATCAACGGCGGCCAGTTGGGCGGCCGGGGCACGGTAAATATTTCGAAAGGCGTCAGCGCGCTGTTTGCCAGCACGACCGACAGCTACCTGGGCACGGCCGGCCTGATTCAAAACAAGAATGACGGCTTGAACAAGAGCATTGCCGATATCACCAAGCAGCGCGATGCGCTCAATAGCCGCCTGACCCTGACCGAGGCGAGGCTGCGCAAACAATACAGTTCGCTCGACGTGAAGCTCAGTTCGATGAACAGCACCACCAATTATTTGACTCAGCAACTGGCGAAGCTGTCTTAGAGTTAACGCATATCTACTAGAGGAAAACGAATGTTTGGATCATCAAACAAAGGCGCGCAATCCTACGCCAAGGTTGGCCTGGAAACGGGCATAGGCGCCGCTTCCCCGCACAAGCTGATCGCCATGCTGTACGACGGCGCCCTGGTAGCCGTGCTGAGCGCGCAGATGCACATGAAAGCTGGCAATATCCCGGAAAAGGGCAAGTCCATTTCACGCGCCATGCAACTGATCGACCAGGGACTGCGCGCCAGCCTGGACAAGAATGCGGGCGGCCAGATCGCCGAAAACCTCGATGCGCTGTATGAATACATGGGCGCGCGATTGCTGACGGCCAACCTGAAAAATGACCTGAGCATCCTCGAAGAGATACAGCGCCTTCTGACCGACCTGCGCGACACCTGGAACGCCATAGGCACGCCTTCCGGCATGAATATTGCCGCTAGCGATGCATCTGTTACCAGCATCTCCAACTATGCGAGCGCCTGAACCATGATGACCAATCAAGAAGTCCTGACCACGTATGAAACCATGCAGACCCTGACGGGCCGGATGGTGATGGCCGCCAGCAACGCCGACTGGGACGCGTTCGAAGCGCTGGAGCAGCAAGTGAGCGCGCACGTCGAAGCGCTGAAGGCGAATGAAGCAAAAGTCGTGCTGGAAAGCGCCGGCCGCCAGCGCAAGGTCGCCCTGATCAAGCAGATACTGGAAGACGACCGCAAGATCCGCGACCTGACCATGCCGTGGATGGCGCATTTGTCCAAGCTGATCAACAGCACGGGCACCGAACGGCGCCTGGCCAACGCCTACGGCGTCTAAACGCAAGCGGGGGCGCCATGTTGCCGAAGATGGATGCCATCGGCATGCCGCCCCTGACACCGGTCAAGGGCGCGCGCCCGGCCGACGCCGTCGCCGACCCGCGCCAGGCCGAGTTCCAGCGCTCGCTGCAGGGACTGATCGGCAAATCCATGCAGGGCCAGGTGCTGGCGCGCATGGGCGATGGCAGCTACCTGGTGCGGGTGGCCGGCACGCCGGCCCGCATGCAGCTGCCCGCCGGCGCCCAGCCGGGCACCGAAATTCCCCTGACCCTGATCGGCATCAATCCCCGCCCCTCGTTTCAAATCGGCACTCACCGCGACCAGCCCGCCAGCGCCCTGCTGACGTATGCCGACGCGGAGGCCGAACCCGACGCCCTTGAAGCGCGCGGTCCCCACACCGGCGCCGCCCAGGCGGGCACGCGCGCCAGCAGCACGGCCGCCACCCTGCTCAGCCGCGCGCCCCTGACGCCAGCCAACTTGCTGCCCGCCCTGGCAGGCGATACGCCGGCGCCGGAACTGAGCACCACCGCGCGCGCCATCAGCAGCGTACTCAGCCAGGCTGAAAGCGTGCCCGGCGCGCCCCTGGCGCTGGTCGGCAAGACGCCGCTGATGGCCGCGCCGGGAGCCGATCCCGCCCAGGTGGCACAAAAGCTGCGCGACACGGTCGGCAGCAGCGGCCTGTTCTATGAATCGCACGTGGCCGAATGGGCCGAAGGCAAGCGCCCGCTGGCCTCGCTGCTGCTGGAACCGCAAATGCAAAAGGCCGCGCCGGGCGAGACGCCCAGGACGGGCACCGACCTGGCCTCGGCGCAACTGATCAATTTACAGCTGCATACGCACGAACAGGCGCGCGTGCAGTGGCAGGGCGAAGCCTGGCCCGGCCAGAAGATGCAGTGGGATATCAGCCAGGATACGCCGGAAGGACAGCAGCACGCTGGCACGCAGGACGACGAGGAAGCGACGGCCTGGCGCAGCAATGTGCGCTTCCAGTTCCCCCTGCTGGGCGACTTGGCCGCGCACGTGGTCTTGCAGGGCGGCCGGGTGGCCATCCAGCTGCAGGCCGGCAGCGACGCCAGCGCCGATACCTTGCGCCAGCATGCGGCGCGCCTGGAAGCGTCGCTGGACGCCGCCGGCTGGCCGCTGTCGTCATTGACGATCGCCGGCACGCCGGAGGCGGCCGGGCCAGCGGAAGCAGATGATGCTTGACGACACCAAGCGCAAGGTGCCGCAGACGGCCGTCGCCCTGGCCTACCAGAGCGGCACGCCGGCGCCCAAGGTGGTGGCCAAGGGCAGCGGCCTGATCGCGGACCAGATCATCAGCACGGCGCGCGAACACGGCGTCTTCGTGCATGAATCGAAGGAATTGGTGGCGCTGTTGATGGATGTCGACCTGGACCGCCAGATTCCACCCGGCCTGTATCGGGCGATTGCGGAACTGCTGGCCTGGTTATATCATATTGAATCTGCGAATGGCGGACCGATCCCGCCGCCGCCCGACACCAGCGTCCACCTCACCGATACATAGACAGGCATCAATGCAAGCACATATTATGGATTCCGGCCTCGAAAACTGGCATGACTTTGAAGTGGAATCGCGGCGGGAAATCATCGCCTTGCTGCGCAGCATCAGCGAAAAGAACCAGCTGATCCGCATGCTGATCCATGGTGAATCCGATGTGTGCGTCACCTCCATCCTGGAAGTCGATGCCGACCACAATACCGTCATCCTCGACCGTTCCGTGAACAACGACCAGAACCGGCGCATGCTGGCCGCCAAGGGCATCTCGTTTGAAACGTCGCTCGACAAGATCCGCATCCTGTTTGCCAGTGCCCAGGTGCAAGAGTGCAATTACGGCGGCACACCCGCCTTGAAAATTGCCATTCCAGAAACATTGATCCGCCTGCAGCGGCGCGAGTATTACCGCATGACCACGCCCGTGAGCAATCCCGTGCGCGTCTCGATTCCCCTGCCACCCTCGCTGGGCGGCACCGACACCCTGTTTCCGCTGGCCGACATCAGCTGCGGCGGCATCGCCATCCTGGACAATAAACTGATACTGGGCGAGACCATCGGCAGGGACTATCCCGGTTGCCGCATCGACTTGCCTGACGTCGGCATCGTCAGCGCCACCTTGCAAATTCGCAATTCGCTGGACATGACCCTGCTGAACAACAAGCTGAACCGCCGCCTGGGCTGCCAGTTCGTCGACCTGCCGCGCAGCATGCTGGCGCACGTGCAGCGCTATATCACGCGGCTGGAGCGCGAGAGGAATGCGCGCATGGCGGGGTTAGGTTAACACCTTACAAACCTACTGCGCGTCGCCATTTGCGGCCTGCGATGCTCACTGTACTAGAGTACAGTTCCGCTTCTCGGCCACAACTGGCTTCCGCTCGCTACGGTTTGTAAGGCGTTCGTGACATAGCAATACACTTGCCTGTATCAAACCTGCATATTCATGATCTCGTGATACGCCGACACTAATTTATTCCTCACCTGCACCGTCGCCTGGAATTCGATGCTCGATTTTTGCATCGACACCATCACATCCGACAGGCTGACCTTTTCGTCACCCATGGTAAAGCGCTGGCCCATCGCCGACGACGCCTTTTGCGCGCCGCTCACGGAATCGAGCGCGCTCTTGAAGGCATCGGCAAAATTCACCTTCGCTGCCGGCATTTCAGTCTGGATCGCCGGTATTTTCGCCTCCGGCCGCGTGGCCGCCGACTTCAGTTGCGCGATCATCGCCTCGATCCTGCTGCTATCGATACCGCCTGTTTTCACTTTGCCTCCCGATTCTGGTCTGCTTCATATCTGTTCCATGCCTGTTGCACCCAGAGAACAAAACCCTGGCGTGCAAGGCAACGACGGGTACAATAACTTCCGTCACATGTTGCCAGGGTTCCACAATACCAGCGCCAACGCCAGCCGCTCGGCCGAGCAGGCGGCAAAAGCGCCTTCTGTTTGGACGATTGAAGCGCGTGACAGTGGCGGATAATTCTGCATATCGCCCCTCCTCCCGAGGAAGCGGCCCCCACGCACCACCCAACACCCGTCAAACCACACGCCCTGGAAGGCAATCATGGCTGTAGCCGAAGAAATCGATGTGAACCGCATACCGCCGGAACCGGCGCCTGCCCGCTCGCCCGTGGAGTCCGTACAAGCGTTCGCCAAGACGCCGATGGGCAAGAATTTCCTGCGCGGCCTGGGTGTGGCGGCACTGATTGCCATCGGCGTGGCCCTGTACATGTGGAACCAGCCACCCGAGTACAAGGTCCTGTTTTCCAATTATACGGACCGCGACGGCGGCGCCATCACCGCGTCGCTGGACCAACTGGGCATCAAGCACAAGTTTTCCGAAGGCGGCGGCGCCATTCTCGTGCCCACCGAGCAAGTCCACGATGCGCGCCTGAAACTGGCCGCGCAAGGCTTGCCGAAGGGCGGCAACGTGGGCTTCGAACTGATGGAAAACCAGAAGCTGGGCGTGTCGCAATTTCTGGAACAGGTCAATTTCCAGCGCGCCCTCGAAGGCGAACTGGCGAAATCGATCGAATCGGTGTCCGCCGTCGACACGGCGCGCGTCCACCTGGCCCTGCCCAAACCGTCCGTCTTCGTGCGCGAACAGCAAAAACCGACGGCTTCCGTGCTGCTGAACCTGCATCCGGGCCGCGGCCTGGACCAGTTACAGGTCAGCGCCATCGTGCACCTGGTGGCGTCCAGCGTGCCGGAATTGCTTCCAGTCAATGTCACCGTGGTCGACCAGGCCGGCAGCTTGCTGTCGAACCAGGAAAAGGACAAGGACCGCGCCAACGGCATCAAGAGCCTGGACCCGAACCAGTTAAAGTACGTGCAGCAGTTGCAGCAAAGCGTGATCAAGCAAGTCGAATCGATCTTGCTGCCCATCGTCGGCGAAGGCAATGTGCGCGCCGAAGCGACGGCCGACGTGGATTTCTCGCAAAGCGAGCAGGCGGCCGAAACCTACAAGCCGAACTCGCCGCCGGAAGCATCCACCATCCGCAGCCAGCAAACGAGCGAATCGACGGGCGCCGGCAATGCCAACCCGTCCGGCGTGCCGGGTGCGCTGTCGAACCAGCCGCCGGGCGTGGCCACGGCGCCGTTGACGGCGGAAGCGCCAGGCGCACCGGCCGGTGCAGCGACGGCACCGAGCCAGAAGGAATCGACGACAAATTACGAAGTTGACAAGACCGTGCGCTACGAGCAGAAATCCATGGGCGGCCTGCGCCGCCTGTCGGTGGCCGTCGTCGTCAACTACCGCCGCAGCTTCGACAAGGATGGCAAGGTCACGGTCAAGCCGATTTCGCCTGCCGAAATGGTGCAGATCAATAACCTGGTCAAGGAAGCGATGGGCTACAACAAGGAGCGGGGCGACAGCTTCAGCGTGGCCAACTCGCCCTTCGACGGCATCGACCGCGCGCCGGAAGGCAAGCTGGAGTGGTGGCGCGACCCGGCCAACCTGCCGCTGGCCAAGGAACTGGCGAAGTTCCTCATCACGGCCCTGATCCTGTTGTATATCTTCATCAAAATAGTGCGCCCGATGCTGCGCCCCGTGATGCGCAAGATCGACGATTTCGGCGCGCCACCGCCCGTCATCGAGCCGGAACTGGCCAAGGACGGCACAGAAAACGAAGTCCTGCTCAGCGAAGCGGAACTGGAAGAACTGGAAGAAGATACGGCCCGCGGTTATCGCGAAAACCTGGCGATGGCGAGGAAACTGGCACAGGACGACCCACGCGTGGTGGCCAACGTAATCAAAGCATGGATAGGCAATAATGAGTGAGACAACGGGACTGCAAAAAGCATCGATCCTGATGCTGGCATTGGGTGAGAGCGAAGCGGCCGAGGTCATGAAATTCCTCGGCCCGCGCGAAGTGCTGAAACTGGGCGCCGCCATGGCCACCATGAAGGGCATCGCGCACGAGCAGGTGGTCGAGGTGCTCGACGACTTCCGCGCGCAGACGGAACTCAATTCCACCGTCGGCCTCGATTCGGACGAATACATCCGGCAAGTGCTGACCAAGGCGCTGGGCGACGACAAGGCGTCGGTGCTGCTGTCGCGCATCCTGGGCGGCAAGGATGCGTCCGGCATCGAATCGCTGAAATGGATGGATTCGCAATCCGTGTCCGAACTGATCCGCAACGAACACCCGCAGATCATCGCCACCATCCTGGTCCACCTGGAACGCGACCAGGCGTGCGAAATCCTCGGCCATTTCACGGACCGCCTGCGCAACGACGTGGTGCTGCGCATCGCCACCCTGGACGGCGTGCAGCCGGCCGCCTTGCGCGAACTCAACGATGTGCTGACGAAACTGCTGTCGGGTAACGAAAACATCAAGAAATCGTCGCTGGGCGGTGTGCGCGCGGCGGCCGAGATCCTTAACTTCATGAGCGGCGAGCAAGAAGGCTCCGTCATGGACAATATCAAGAACTACGACAACGACATGGCGCAAAAGATCATGGACGAAATGTTCGTGTTCGACAACGTGATCGACATCGACGACCGCGGCATCCAGCTGCTGCTGCGCGAAGTACAGTCGGAAATGCTGATCATCGCCCTGAAAGGCGCCTCGCAAGAGCTGCGCGACAAGATCTTCAAGAACATGTCGCAGCGTGCCGGCGAGATGATGCGCGAAGACCTGGAGTCGAAAGGCCCCGTGCGCCTGTCGGAAGTGGAGTCGCAGCAGAAACAGATCCTGCAAATCGTGCGCCGCCTGGCGGACGAAGGGCAGATAGTCCTGGGTGGAAAAGGCGAGGATTCGTTTGTCTAATTTAATACCCAAAGAGCAGCAAACCGCTTACCAGCGCTGGGAAATGACCTCGTTTGGCGACGAGCGTCCCAGCGTGGTGGCGGCGCGCAAGCTGCTCGAACCCGATCCTGAACCCGAATTCGACCCGGAAATGGATCCATACGGCGAGCTGTCGGAAGCAGAGCCGGCCGCGCCGCTGGAATACCCGACGCAGGAAGAACTCGACGCCATCCGCGAGGAAGCGCGCGCCACCGCCTTCGATGAGGGCCGCGCCGCCGGCTATGCGGAAGGCCACGCGGCCGGGCATGCCGATGGCCATGCCGAGTCATATGCGGAAGGCAAGGCCGCTTCCGCCATCGAGTTGGCGCATCTGCAAAGCATCGCCGTCGACTTCGGCACGGCCGTGCACCAGGCCGATGAACTGATCGCCAACGACGTCATGGAACTGGCCTTGCAACTGGCCAAGGCCATGCTGAAGACGGCCTTGCCCGTGCGCCCCGAGCTGATGCTGCCGCTGGTGCGCGAAGCCATCGAGTATTTGCCTGTGCTGCAACAACCGGCCTTGCTGATGCTCAATCCGGAAGATGCGCAAGTGGTGCGCGACGGCATCGGCGATGAACTCGACAAGGGTGGCTGGAGGGTCATCGAAGACCCGTCCGTGGAACGCGGCGGCTGCAAGATCGACACGGCCAGCAACCAGATCGATGCGCAAAGCTCCACCCGCTGGCAGCGCCTGACGCATGCGCTGGGCAAGGACCTGGACTGGCTGGCGCCGTGAGCGAGCCTGTCAAAGGCCCAACTGCCCATGCGGCGCGCTGGCGCGCTTACCTGAGCGACTGTTCGGCCGTGGTCGGCTTTGTGGAACCAATGCAAATATCGGGCCGGGTCACGCGCGTGGCCGGCCTGGTGATGGAAGCGGTGGGCCTGCGCCTGGCCGTCGGCGCCGCCTGCACCGTGCCGCTGCCCAATGGCGGGCGGGTCGAAGCGGAAGTCGTGGGATTTGAAGGCGAGCGCCTGTTTTTGATGCCGCAAAGCGACGTCGAAGGCATCGTGCCCGGCACGCGCGTGTTTTCCGTCGAACCGGCCATCCCCCGCCCCGGCAGCGTGGCGCATCCGCGCCGCCGCCCCAGCGACCGCGCGCGCCACCTGCCCGTGGGGCCGCAACTGCTGGGCCGCGTGCTCGACGGCGCGGGCCGTCCGCTCGACCAGCTGGGCCCGCTGCTCACGACGGACAGCGCCCCCATCAACGTGCGCCCCGCCAATCCGCTGGGCCGCGCGCCCATCGTGACCACGCTGGACGTGGGCGTGCGCTCGATCAATGCCATGCTGACCGTGGGCCGCGGCCAGCGCATGGGCCTGTTCGCCGGTTCCGGCGTGGGCAAGAGCGTGCTGCTGGGCATGATGGCCCGCTACACGGAGGCGGACGTGATCGTCGTCGGCCTGATCGGCGAACGTGGACGCGAAGTCAAGGAATTCATCGAGCAAATCCTCGGCCCGGAAGGCCTGGCCCGCTCCGTCGTCGTGGCGGCGCCGGCCGACACGCCGCCGCTGATGCGCCTGCAGGGCGCCGCGTATGCGACGGCCATTGCCGAGTATTTCCGCGACCAGGGGCAAAACGTGCTGTTGATCATGGATTCGCTGACCCGCTACGCCATGGCGCAGCGCGAAATCGCCCTGGCCATCGGCGAACCGCCCGCCACCAAGGGGTATCCGCCGTCCGTCTTCGCCAAGCTGCCCGTGCTGGTGGAGCGGGCCGGCAATGGCGAGGAAGGCGGCGGCTCGATCACCGCCTTCTACACCGTGCTGACCGAGGGCGACGACCAGCAGGACCCGATCGCCGACTCGGCGCGCGCGATTCTCGATGGCCACATCGTGCTGAACCGGCGCCTGGCCGAGGCGGGCCATTATCCCGCCATTGACATCGAGCAATCGATTTCGCGCGCCGCCCACTCGATCACCACGCATGAACACCAGCAGCAGGCGCGCAAGCTGAAACAGCTGTATTCGCGCTATGAACGCAGCCGCGACCTGATCAGCGTGGGCGCCTACAGCGCCGGCACCGACCCCGTACTGGACCAGGCCATCGCCCTGCATGAAAAGATCGAGGCGTTTTTGCAACAGCAAATCACCGAGCGGGTCAGCATGGACGAGAGCTTGGGGCAACTTACCGCTCTATTCGACTGATTAGGGCTTGCATGGCGGGAATATAATCAGGCATGGCTTCTCCTTCCCAACTTGCAACCCTGATCGACCTTGCCCAGCGCGAAACGGACGATTGCGCCAAGCGCCTGGGCGCGGCCCTGAAAGCGCTCGACGATTGCCGCCAGAAGCTCGACATGCTGTCCGGCTACCGCGACGACTATGCCCAGCGCTTCGAGGCGAGCATGAGCAACGGCATCACGCCCATGGCTTACCGCAATTTCCAGGCCTTCATGGTCAAGCTCGACAGCGCCATCCAGGGCCAGCAGCAGGTGGTCGAACATGCGCAAGCACGCAGCGAGAATGAAAAGATGCGCTGGCAACTGGCCGAACGCAAGCGCATGTCGTACACCACCCTGAACAATCGGGCGCAGGAACAGGCGCTGAAGCTGGAAAACAAGCGCGACCAGAAAGCAATGGATGAGCACGCGGCGCGACAAGCCTATTACAAACGCTAAGCAACACTGAGGCAGCATCATGCAAACCCAGCCAACACCGATTTCCCAGATTATCTCGCCGAACGCCACGCCGGGCACCGCCAACCGCAGCCAGGCGCCCACCAGCAGCACGGCGGGCGACTTCCAGCGCACCCTGAACCGCCAGATCGAGCAACGCCAGGCCAGCCGCAATATGGAGCAAGCGCAAGTACAAGCGTCGGCGGCAGCCCGCCCCGCCAGCCATGCTGCCATGCAGGCGCCGGCCAAGGACACGACGCCGGCGCACGCGGACACCACCGAACCGGCCACCAACAAGGAACAGCCATCCGCGCCCGCTACCAGCGACAGCGCCACGGCCGAGGCCGAGGCCAGCGTGCCCGCCGCGACAGTCCCGCCGCCTGCCGATCCGGCCGCCGAGATGCTGGCCCTGGTGGGCAGCATCCAGCTGGCAATCCAGCCGCCAGCGGCCAAGGCCGCGCCGGAACTGCCCGTGCGCTCCAGCGTCAAGACCGAGGGCAAGAACCTGGCAACAGGGGCCTTGCTGGCAGCCGGCCAGGGCAGCGGCAAGGCCGCCGCCACAGTCATCGCGCAAGCCGACAGCGGCGACTTTGCCGACAGCCTGGGCCTGGCCCAAGGCAAGACAAGCGCCACGCCAGGCACCAGCGTGCCGAGCGGCAAGGCCGAGCCGGGCAAGCTGGCCATCGATGCGCAGCTGGCGGCCACGGCCAAGGCTGGCAGCGCCGTGAGCGACGCGAGCATCAAGGAAGCACCTGCCGACCTGAGCCGCCTGGCGGCCCAGTTGCAACCAGGCGCGCTGCAGCAGGCCGCCGCCGCCGTGGCCGTGCCGGCAGACAAGCTGACGGGCCGGGTCGGCACGCCGGCCTGGGACCAGCAGCTGGGACAGAAAGTCGTGTGGATGGCGGCCGGTGGCGACCAGAGCGCCACCCTGACCCTGAATCCACCCGACCTGGGACCTGTGCAAGTGGTCCTGACGGTCACCAATGACCAGGCCGATGCCGCCTTCATGTCGGCCCAGCCCGAAGTACGCCAGGCGCTGGAAGCGGCCATGCCGCGCCTGCGCGAGATGATGAGCGAAGCGGGCATCGCCTTCGGCAGCGCCACCGTCTCGGCCGGCACGCCGGAACAGCAACACAATGGCGAGCGTGCCGCCTCGGGCGAACGCCGCAGCAATGGCCAGGGCGGCGGCGTCTCCGGTGGCGAGATCGCCATCGCGCCGGCTGCAGGCGGACGCAGCCGCCCCAGCCTGAGTGCAGTGGATACCTTTGCCTGAGGCCAATTCGTCGGCCGCAGGCCTCAGGCGCCTCCCAGAGAGTAACTTTTCGTCTAAAAACAGCGAGTTGAGGGCGCTTCCGCCCTCTTTTCACTGCATCCTTCTGCGCAGAATTTGCCGATAATGACATAATGGCGTCGTGATCCACTTCCATGCACTCGAGTACCATTGAAAGCAAATCCAAAAATGAAAGCAGATCCGAAAGCAGATGCAGGCCTGGCCCCCCCCGGCGCCTCGAAAAAGAAGCTTCTGATCATCGTACTGGCCTCGGTGCTGGTGGCTGGCGGCATCGGTGGTGGTGCAGCCTGGTACTTCCTGCATGGCAAGGCCGATAAAGAAGAAGCGGCGCCCAGCAAGAAAAAACATGCCGCTTCCAAGGCAGGCCCTCCCGTCTTCGTGCCCATCGACTCCTTCACCGTCAACTTGCAGCCGGAAAATGGCGAACAATACCTGCAGATCGCCTTCACCTTGCAGGCCAGCAGCGCGGAAGAAATGGACTTGATCAAGGTCAACATGCCGAAAGTGCGCAGCCGTTTGCTGCTGCTGCTGTCCGGCAAGAAGGCATCCGAACTCAATACCGTGGAAGGCAAGCAGCAACTGGCGGCCGAAATCATCAATCAGGTGAACCAGCCGTTCGAGGACAAAGGGCCGGAGCAGGACGTGACGGACGTATTATTTACCGCATTCATCATTCAATAAGCAGCCATGGCCGATAATTTCCTCTCCCAGGAAGAAGTCGATGCCCTTCTGAAGGGCGTCAACGGAGACCAGGACGACGCGCAGGCGCCGGAAGATGTCACGGGAGTTCGTACCTACAACCTGGCAACCCAGGAGCGCATCGTGCGCGGCCGGATGCCAACGTTGGAAATTATCAACGAGCGTTTCGCCCGCCTGCTGCGCGTGGGCCTGTTCAACTTCCTGCGCCGCAGTGCCGAAGTGTCGGTGGGTTCCGTGCGCGTCTCGAAATACAGCGAGTTCATCCGCAACCTGGTGGTGCCGACCAATCTGAACCTGGTGCACATGAAGCCGCTGCGCGGCACTGCCCTGATGGTCTTCGATCCGGGTCTGGTGTTCCTGCTGGTCGACAATCTGTTTGGCGGCGACGGACGTTTTCATACGCGTGTCGAAGGACGCGACTTTACGCAGACGGAGCAGCGCATCATCTTGCGCATCCTCGACATCGTCTTTGAAGCCTATACCAAGTCGTGGGAACCGGTCTTCCCCGTCGAGTTCGAATATATCCGCTCGGAAATGAACACGCAGTTCGCCAACATCGCCACGCCGAACGAGGTCGTCGTCGCCTCGACGTTTACGGTGGAACTGGGCTCCGTTTCCGGACAAATCCACTTCTGCATGCCGTATTCGATGATCGAACCGATCCGCGATTCGCTGACCTCGAGCCTGCAAGGCGAAGCGCTGGAAGTGGACAAGCGCTGGATCCGCCTGATGACACAGCAGATCCAGATCGCCGAAGTCGAACTGGTGGCGTCGCTGGGCACGGCGCGCGTCTCGTTCGACGAGATTTTGAACATGAAGGTGGGCGACATCATTCCGCTCAATATTCCCGAACTGATCGCCGCCACCGTCGACGGCGTGCCCGTGATGGATTGCACATATGGCGTGTTGAACGGACAATATGCGCTGAAGGTTGAAAAGTTATTGGCAAATTCCGATAACATGAATAATCACTAAATACCTACCCGGGCCGCGTTGCGGTCCGTATCTGTACAACAGGAGAAACACATGTCTGACAACCAAGACGACCAAAGCGCGGAAGACGATTGGGGCGCGGCCATTGCCGAGCAGGCCAAGGCGGAAGCCGAAGCGCTGCAAAATCAGGCCGCCAATACGGCCAGCGCGGCCAGCGCGGCCGTGTTCAAGGACTTTTCCAAGCAGGCGTCGAAGTCGGAAACGCACAACGATATCGATTTCATCCTCGATATCCCCGTGCAACTGACGGTCGAACTGGGCCGTACCAAGATCGCCATCAAGAACCTGCTGCAACTGGCACAGGGTTCCGTGGTCGAACTCGACGGCCTGGCGGGCGAACCGATGGACGTGCTGGTGAACGGCTGCCTGATCGCCCAGGGCGAAGTGGTGGTGGTGAATGACAAGTTTGGTATCCGCCTGACCGACATCATCACGCCTTCCGAACGCATCCGAAAATTGAATAAATGAAGCCTGGCCTGTTGATTTCCACCGTGCTGCCGCTCATGGCGGCATGCAGCATTGCGCTGGCGGCACCGGCTTCGGCGCCCGTACCCGCTTCGGTCCCGGCCGAAACGGCGGCGCCCAGCGCAGCTGCCGAAGTGGCATCTGAAAACCCCGCTGCCGCCGTTGCAGCGGCACCTGCAGCGGCACCCGCCCCTGCCGTCGCTCTGCCCGCCATGCCGGCGGGCGCGCCCATGACGATGGCACCGACGAGCTCGGCCGGCAGCTTGCTGCAAACCATCCTGGCGCTGGTGTTCGTGCTGGCCCTGCTGATCGGCCTGGCCTGGTTCATGAAGCGCTATGGCCCCAAAGTCATGGGCGGCAACAACAAGATGCGCGTCGTCAGCTCGCTCAATCTGGGCGGACGCGAACGCATCGTCCTCGTCGAAGTGGCCGACCAGTGGATCGTCGTCGGCGCCTCGCCCGGCCGCATCAACGCGCTGGCCACCATGCCGCGCCAGGAAGGCGAGTTGCCGCAACTGGCAACGACGCAAAACGGCCCCGCGGCCGCCAATTTTTCCGAGTGGCTGAAACAGACCATCGAAAAACGCAATGGGAAATAAGCAGCAGATGGCGTGGTCCAACGTAAAGACTCCCCTGACCTGGCTGCTGGCGGCGGCCGCCCTGGCCTTGCCGCTGTGGGCCATGGCCCAGCCGGGTATCCCGGCCTTCAACAGCACGCCGGCGCCGGGCGGCGGACAGAATTACTCGCTGCCGGTGCAGACGCTCATCCTGATGACGTCGCTCACCTTCCTGCCGGCGGCCCTCTTGATGATGACCTGCTTTACGCGCATCATCATCGTTCTGTCCCTGCTGCGCCAGGCCATTGGCACGCAATCGGCGCCGCCGAACCAGGTGCTGGTGGGACTGGCCCTGTTCCTGACGCTGTTCGTCATGGGCCCCGTGTTCGACAAGATTTATACGGATGCCTATCTTCCTTACCAGGAAAACAAGATCAGCATGCAGCAGGCGATGGACAAGGGCGTCGATCCCCTGAAAACCTTCATGCTCAAGCAGACGCGCCAGGCCGACCTGGCCCTGTTTGCCAAGATGTCGCGCTCGCCGGCCCTGCAAGGCCCGGAAGACGTGCCGCTGCGCATCCTCGTGCCCGCCTTCGTCACCAGCGAATTGAAGACGGCATTCCAGATCGGCTTTGCCATCTTCATCCCGTTTTTGATCATCGACATGGTGGTCGCCAGCGTGCTGATGTCGATGGGGATGATGATGATGTCGCCGGCGACGATCTCGCTGCCGTTCAAGCTGATGCTGTTCGTGCTGGTCGATGGCTGGCAATTGCTGCTGGGCTCCTTGTCTCAGAGTTTTTACTAGGGGAAGTACGATGACACCCGAAAGCGTCATGACCCTGGGCCGCCATGCGATGGAAATCACCCTGATGGTGGCCGCGCCCATGCTGCTCGTCGCCCTCATCATCGGCTTGATCGTGAGTATTTTCCAGGCGGCCACGCAGATCAACGAATCGACCCTGTCTTTCATCCCCAAGCTGGTCGGCATCTTTGTCGCCCTCGTCGTGGCCGGTCCGTGGATGCTGTCCGTCATGCTCGACTACATGCGCCAGGTATTTACCGGCATTCCGAACCTGGTGGGTTAGTGCAGCCACCATTGCCATGCTGACCCTGTCGAGCATCGAACTGAACACGTGGATCGCGGCACTGCTGTGGCCACTTAGCCGCATCCTCGGCCTGATCGCGGCCGCGCCCCTGTTCGGCAATGCGGCCGTGCCGGCCAGCGTCAAGGTGACCCTGGGCGCGCTGCTGGCCATGATCATCGCTCCCACCGTGCCGGCCTTGCCGGCCGTCAACCCGATGTCCTTGCCCGGCTTGCTGATCCTGACGCAAGAGATGCTGGTGGGCCTGGCCATGGGCTTTTCCATCCGCATCGTGTTTTCCGCCGTCGAAATGGCCGGCGAACTCAGCAGTCTCACCATGGGCCTGGGCTTCGCCTCGTTCTTCGACCCGCAAACCAAGGGCAGGTCTTCCGCCATCAGCCAGTTCCTCGTCATGCTGGCCACCTTGATGTTCTTGACAGTCAACGGCCACCTGGTCTTGCTGGCGGCGCTGGCGGAAAGCTTTGTCAGCCTGCCCATTTCATCGAGTCCCATCAGCGGCGGCGGTTTCCAGCAATTGGCGGCCTGGGGCGGGGAAATCTTCCGCTCCGGCCTGCAGATTTCGCTGCCCATCATCGCCGCCCTGCTGCTGACCAACGTAGCGCTGGGCATTTTGACGCGGGCCGCGCCGCAGCTGAACATTTTCGGTATCGGTTTTCCCGTGACCCTGGGCGTGGGCTTGCTGGTGATCAGCATGGTCCTGCCCTACCTGGCCACGCCCTTCCAGAACATGTTCCTGCGCGGCATAGAAACGGCGCGTTTGCTGCCGCGCGGCTTCGCCACGCGCGACCGGCCACCGCCGCCCGCGCCGTCGAATCCCCTGCGCCCGGCGCCGCCTGCGCCGGCAGCGCTGCCGGCGGCGCGCTGATCAGGGCTAGCCGCCCAGCGCGTGGCGCAGCAGCAGCGCCGACAGCACGAACATGGTGACGCCGATCAAGCCATCGAGCACTTGCCAGGCGCGGGGCCGCGCAAACCACGGCGCCAGCCGGCGCGCGCCATAGCCCAGCGCAGCAAACCACAGCAGACTGGCAGCGCTGGCGCCGGCGATAAACCAGCCGCGCAGCGCACCCGGCTGCTGGGCGCCAATACTGCCCACCAGCAATACCGTATCCAGATACACATGCGGATTGAGCAAGGTAAATGCCGCCGCCTGGGCCAGGATGGCGCCCAGGCCCAGTCCGGCACCGCCCTCGGCGGCGCGCAGCTGCTGCGGCCGGCGGGCGCGCCGCAGCGCTTGCCAACCGTAGACGGCAAGGAAAACGGCGCCGCCCAGCGCCAGTGCGCTGGCCAGCAAGGGGCGCTGTCCCAGCGCACGGGCCATGCCCAGCACGCCGGCGCCAATCAGCGCCGCGTCGGCCAGCGCGCAAAACAGCACGATGGCGCCCACATGTTCGCGGCGCAAGCCTTGCCGCAAGACAAAGGCATTTTGCGAGCCGATGGCAACGATGAGTCCCAGGCCCAGGGTCATGCCCTGGAAAAAGACGGAAAAAACGAGTGGGGTGGTGGCGGAGAGTGTCATGCGGCGATCTTGCCAGCCGCACGCAATGAAGGCAAACTACCTTTTCTACAGCAAGTTAAGGAAAACTTCATCCATGCTCGATTATGCCGCCCTGGGCGCCCTGGCCGCCGTCATCCGCGAAGGCAGTTTCGAGCGTGCGGCACGCGCCTTGCACGTGACGCCATCGGCCATTTCGCAGCGCATCCGCCTGCTGGAAGAGCGCGTCGGTTGCGCGCTGGTGATACGCGATCAGCCTTGCCGCGCTACGGAAACGGGCCGGCGCCTGTGCCAGCACGTGGACCAGGTACAACTGCTCGAGCAGGATTTGCAGGGGACCGTGCCGGCGCTGGCGCAGGCAGCACTGGGCGTGTCGCGCGCCACGCTGCCCGTCGCCGTGAATGCCGACAGCCTGGCCACTTGGCTGGCGCCCGCCATCGCCGCCTTCGCGGCCGGGCACCCGGTGCTGCTGCAAGTGGCCGTCGACGACCAGGACCATACGGCCGAGTGGCTGCGCAGCGGCGCCGTGCTGGCCGCCGTCAGCGCCACGGCCCGGCCCGCATCGGGCTGCAACAGCCGCCCGCTGGGCGACATGCGCTACCTGGCGGCTGCCAGTCCCGCCTTCCTGCAGCGGCATTTTGCCCATGGCGTGGGTGCCGCCAGCCTGGCCCTGGCGCCCAGCCTCGTCTTCAATGCCAAGGACGAGCTGCAATCGCGCTGGGTGCGGCGCCTGTGCCACCGGCATGTGGAATTGCCGCGCCATACCCTGCCCTCGCCGCACGCCTTCGTCACGGCCGGCCTGGCCGGCATGGGCTGGGGCTTGCATCCGCAGGCGCTGATCCAGCCTCATCTTGACAATGGCAGCCTGGTCGAACTGCTGCCCGCTACGCCCCTGGATGTGCCCCTGCACTGGCACACGGCACGCGCCGCGTCCGGCCTGCTCGACGGTTTGAGCGCAGCCATCCTGGCCGCCGCCAGCACGGGCCTGCTGCCGCCCTGATTGCCCGGCTCAGGGCTGGTCGCTGCTGAGCGCGAAACGCCAGCGCCGCACATCGACATTCAGCCGCAACTGGTGATGTTTGACCAGGTAGCGCACGCCGACCAGCGCCGCCGCCAGTCCCGACAGGGCGGCGATGCCCAGCGCCCAGCGCGGGCCGAAGGTATCGGCCACCCAGCCCACGACGGGTGCGCCCAGCGGCGTGCCGCCCGCCGAGATGGCCAGCAGGATCGCCATCACGCGGCCCCGCATGGCGGGCGCCGTCGACAATTGCACACTGCTGTTGACGCTGGTGGTAAACGTTTGCGCGGCGATGCCGATGACTACCAGCATCATGCCGAACAGCCAATAATTGGGCATCACGGCGGCCAGCGCGCAGGCCAGGCCGAACAGCGCCGCCGCCCCCAGCAGCAAGGCCAGCGTAGGCTGGCCACGGCCCGCCGCCAGCAGTGCGCCGGCCACGGAGCCGCACGCCATGATGGAACTGAGCACGCCATACTGACCGGCGCCCGCATGGAAGGCCGTGACCGACATGGTCGAGAGGAAAATCGGGAAATTCAAGCCGAAGGTGCCGATCAGGAACAGCATCAGCAGGATGGCCATCAGGTCGGGCCGCTGGCGCACGTAGCGGAAACCCTCGCCCAGGCTGGCGCGCGTGGCCTTGATACGCGGCGCGCGGCGCAGCAATTGCACGCGCAGCAGCAACAGCGAACCGATCACGGCGGCAAACGACGCGGCGTTGATGATGAAGACCCAGCCGCTGCCGACGCTGCTGATCAGCAGCCCTGCTACCGCGGGGCCCAGCATGCGCGCCGCGTTGAACGAGGTGGAATTGAGCGCCACGGCGTTCGTTAAATCTTCCTCGCCGACGATTTCGGCAACAAACGTCTGGCGCACGGGCGAATCGAAGGCCGTCACGCAGCCCAGCAGGAAAGCAAACACGTATACATGCCACAGTTGTACCAGGCCGCTGATGCACAAGATCCCGAGTCCCAGCGCCAGCAAGCCCATGGCCGCCTGCGTGCACAGCAGCAATTTCCTGCGGTCGAGCAAGTCGGCTGCCATGCCCGTCAGGGGCAGCAACA
This sequence comes from Janthinobacterium sp. 78, assembly GCF_003096775.1. Taxonomy (NCBI): domain Bacteria; kingdom Pseudomonadati; phylum Pseudomonadota; class Betaproteobacteria; order Burkholderiales; family Oxalobacteraceae; genus Janthinobacterium; species Janthinobacterium sp. 78. Next base: position 5,142,052 of record NZ_QENT01000001.1, read on the forward strand.
GCAGTTGCGGGCCGAATTGCAAGGCCATCACGATACCGACGGCGCTGGCATTGTGCTGCGTCAATTCGCTCAGCACCAGCCAATCCTGCGCCGTGCGCTGCATCCAGGTGCCGATATTCGACACCAGGGCGCCACCGGCCCAGATACGGTAATTGGGAATGCGTAGCGAACGGAAAGTGTTGTTCATCTGGGCGTGCGGGCTCCTTGCCAGGTTGTGGGATACATCAGCGGATCATTCCGCCAAGCGTTTGAGTAAGGCCACTGCATGGTTCAGTTCGGTAACTTCGTCCGGCGTGAGCCGGGTTTCAATGGTGCGCGCCAGCCAGTCTTCGCGCGCGGCGCGGCTGGCCGCGATCCAGGTACGGCAACTGTCCGTCAGGGTCAATAGCGTCTGCCGGCCATCCGCCGGGTCGGGCGAGCCCGTCACCATGCGCGCTTGCGTCAAAGCTTGCACGGTGGCGGCCATCGACTGGGGCCGCATGCCTTCGGCGCGCGCCAGGCTGCTGGCCGTGGCCGGGCCATCGCGCTCGAGGCGGCTCAGCACGGATGCCTGCGACATGCTGACATCGCCCAGATGCGCTTCTTCGCGCAGGCGGCGGCGCAGCTTGCCGACCAGGATGCGCAATTCGCCGGCCAGTTGCAGCACGTGATCGTGATCGTGGTGTTCTTCTTGTGGGGTGCTCATGGTAGCCGTGGGGTGGTTCAACGGCCATCAGTATAACAGATAGGCAGGTAGACTGCACAGTTTGCCTGTCCATCTTATCAAGACGGCCATTTTGCGCACGTAAAAAAGCCGGGGCGGGAGGTATTCTCCCTGCCCCGGCTTGCCGGTCATCGAGCCGATATCGAGCGCTTAGTTGATGTAATTGAACAGCGACAGGCCCGAGATCGAGGTGAACGTTTTCTGCGCCGCCTGCAGGGTCACCTGCTGCTGGGTGAAGGTGGAAATGGCTTTCACCATGTCCAGGTCCTGAAGGTCCGACAGGGTGGTGGCGTACTGGAGGTCGAGATCGTCGCCTGCGCTGTCGAGATAATCGAGCTCCTTCATGCGCGCGCCCACTTCGGTGCGCACCGACAGCACATTGTCGTAAGCCGTGTCGAGTATATTGTGGGCCGCGCTCAAGCCATTCGCCAGGCGCGCCTGGCCCGCGTCGCCAGTGGTCGTCTGGCGCAGCACGCCGATCAGGTTTTTCACGGTGGTAAACAGCGATTCCTTGGCGCTCGGCTCCAGCGTAAAGCTGTCCTGGTCGGCCGGCGCACCCGTGATGTTGACTTGCTGGCCGGCGAAGGAGATGGTGTCGCCGCTCTTGTAGGGGATGGGCACGGCGGGATTCGGCACCGTCTGGCCCAAGGTCGCGTCGGTGATGGTGTACGTGGTGACGGCAGCGGTACCCGTGCCCGCGACCTTGAAGTCGATGGAATATGTATGTCCCGTCAATGCCGTCGCGTCCGTCACCGTGCCGCTGGAAACGATGCCGGAACCGCCGCGCGCGAAGTTGCCGGCGGCGGCGGCCGTGGTGAACTTGCCGTTGCCGGTCAGGTTGTTTTCAAAGACGGCGGCGCCGGAATCGCTGGTCGCCAGGTAGCGCGCCGAGCCCACCTGCAATTCACGCTGGCCCTGGTCGCCCACATAGGTGGCGCCCGTCGGCGTCTGGCTGAATGGCTGGGTAGTGGATTTATAGCCGGAAAACAGGTAGCCGCCGGCGCCGTCGGCCGTGTTGGCGATGCCCAGCAAGTCGGTCAGCCGCCCTTCCAGTTCCTTCGCCAGGGTGTCGCGGTCGACGTCTTTCAGCGCGGGATTGCCGGCCTTGACGACCAGGTCTTTCACGTCCGCAATCAGTGAACCCGTGCTGGCCAGCGCCAGCTCTTCCTGTGACAGGAAATTCTTCGCATTCGAACGGTTCGTCACGAACTGCGTATTGATCGATTGCGACTGCGTCACTTCCAGCGCGCGCGCCGAGGCGATCGGATCGTCGGCAGGCGTCAGGTTGCGGCGGTTCGCCGACAGCTGCATCTGCGTACGGTTCAGGGCGCCCTGCAGATTGTTCAGCTGCGAACTGCCCTGGTCATAAATCATTCGTGTGCTGATGCGCATGATGCTGCCCTTCCAGAAAGCCGCCGCGCGCTATGTCGCGGCAAAAATTGATTAACGTCCCAGGCCGATGACCACGTCGAACAGGGTGCTGGCGATCTGCATGACCTTGCCGCACGCCTGGTAGGACTGCTGGTAACGCAGCAGGTTGGCCGCCTCTTCATCGAGGTTGACGCCGGAGACGGCCTGCTGCTGGGTGCTGACCTGCTGCAGCAAGGCCAGGCTGGCCAGGCCGCTGACCTGCACTTCGCGTGTCTTGTTGCCCACGAAGCTGACGGTTTGCGCATACGAACCCTGGAACGTGGTATTGCCGCCATCGAGGATGTTCTTCGTCTGCAAGCCCGCCAGCAGCGCGGCATTGCGATTGTCGCCCACGCCGCCCGTATTGGGCTTGATCGTGAAGGTATCGCCCTGCGCCGGCGTGCCCGTCATGCTGACATTGATGCCGCCAAAGCTGAAGTTGTCGCCTTCCGCATACGGGATGCTCGCCGTGCCGGCCGGATAGGTCGTGGTGGCGCCATTCACGCCCTTGACCGTCACCGCCTGGCCAGCCGGGAAACCCGTCAGCGAGGTAGTCGCCTTGTCGTAGGTCAAGGTCACGGGACCCGTCAGGGTATTGCCGGGGGTCAGGTAGGCCTTGTCGACTGAGCCGGCGCTGAGCTTGCCCGTGCCCGTATTGGCCACCGGCGCCGAGGTGGCGATGGGGGCCCCAGCGGCAATCTTGTTGCGGTCGGTGATCAGCACGGCCAGGCCCGCCGCGCCATTCGCCGTCGGTTTGATGACGTAGTTGTCGCCTTGGGCGGCCGTGCCCGAGATCGAGAAATCGACGCCGTCGATGGTTTGCGGCGCCGTTTGCGGATACGGATTGATGATGGTGTGCGCGCCGTCCGATTCACGCGTCACCACATAGTTGGTGCCATCGTAATTCAGGCTGTAATCGCTGGCCGTCAGCTTGGTGGGGTCGCTGACCTTGGCCGACAGCACGGTGGTGCTGCTGGCGTTGTTGCCGCGGTCGGCGCCGATCACGGGGTCGGGTATCTTGAAAAAGTCGCCGCCCATGACGCCATTCAAGTCCTGGCCCAGCTTGTGCTGGTCGTTGAAGGTGCTCGCCAGCGCGATGGCCACCTTGCCCAGCGAGTTCTGCACATTGTCCAGGGTGCCGCTGCGAAATTCCAGCAAGCCGCCCAGCGAGCCGCCGGTCAGGGAGCTGTCCGGCAGCACGCTGACGGTGTTGCCCGTGACATAGCCCACCTCGATGCGGTTCGGGTCCGTCCGCGAAGGCGTGGCCGCCAGCGCGAAGCTGCGATCCGCCACCACCAGCGGCTGGCCCGCGCCGATGGAAATGGTGACGGTATTGTTGGCAGCGGGCTGCACCGTCGCCTTGACATATTTATTCAATTCCGTGATCAGCTGATCGCGCTGGTCCAGCAGATCGTTGGGCTGGTTGCTGGCATCGACCGACAACTGGGAAATCGACTTGTTCAGCTCGGCGAGCTGCTTGGCGTAGGTATTAATCACCGTCACATTCGACGTGATCTGCGAATTGACGCCGTCGCCGATCTCCGTCAGGCGCGCGCTCAAGCCCTGGAAACGGGAAGCGAGCGAGCCGGCGCTCGACAGCAACGCCTGGCGCGAGGCGACCGAAGACGGATTGGCGCTGAAGTCCTGCACGCCCTTGAAGAAGTCTTGCAGGGCGGGCGACAGGCCCGCCGTGGGGTCGGCCAGCAAGTTGTCGATCTGGCTGATCTGCGTGTAATAGCTATCGAGCGCGCTGGTGGCGCTTTGTGCGGCATTGACCTGGGTGCCCATGAAGCTGTCGTACTGGCGCTTGATCTGCGACACTTCCGTGCCCGTGCCGACGAAGCCATAGCCGGCAAAGTTCGACTGCGAAGTCTGCTGCAGCACCGTCTGGCGATTGTAGCCGGGGACATTCGCATTGGTGATGTTATGCCCGGTCGTCGACAGGCCCACCTGCGCTGCAAGCAAACCGCTCTTACCGATGCTGAGTAGATTCGAAGTCATGGTGTCTTATTGGTTACCGTCACATGTATTTACGGCAGCCGCGGCGAAAACTTGAAGCGCGCGGCTTGCACAGGGGCACGGCAGGGATTAGCCGACCAGCGAATGCTTGATGATTTTTGTCAATTTGGCAGCGTAATTCGGGTCCGTCGCGTAGCCGGCCTTTTGCAAGCCCTGGGCAAACGTGCTGGCGTCGCCCGCGCTGGCGAGCACTTTCTCGTAGCGCTTGTTGTTGGTAATTAACTGCGCATAATCCTTGAAGCTGTCCGCGTAGCTGTCATAGGCACGGAATTTTTCCACCTTGCGCTGCGCCTTGCCATTCACATATTCCGTGGTGACGGCTTCCGTGACCTTGCCTTTCCAGTCGCCCGTGGCCTTGATGCCGAACAGGTTGTGGCTGCTGCTGCCGTCGCGGGCGATGATTTCGCGCTTGCCCCAGCCCGTTTCCAGCGCCGCCTGGCCCAGCATGAACTTGGCCGGGATGCCGGTGGCGCGGCTGGCTTCTTCCGCATGCACACCGAGCTTTTCCTGAAACGCGCGCACATGCGGCGCCTGCGTGGCATTGGCCTTCTCGCTCAGGGTCTTGCCACTGCCGCTGACACTGCTTGCACCGTCGGCGAGGGCGCCCTGCTGCTGGCGGAACGCGGCCAGCGCCTGGGCCATGCTCGACGAGCGTGGCGACGGCGCTTCGGCGCCATCGGCGGCCAGCGCCTGGTTCGAGGACGACAGTTGGCGAATCAGCACGTCCGCCAGGCCCGTACCCCGCTTGGCCAGGTTCTGGCTCGTCTGCTGGTCCAGCATCGAGGTATACATCTTGCTTTGCTGGCTATCCATGATGCCGTCCTGCGGCGAGGCTTCACGCATGCTTTTCATCATCATGTTGATGAACATGGCTTCAAATTGCGTGGCCGCCTCTTTCAGGGCGGCAGGGTCCTTCGCCTTGGCGGACTGGCGCAAGCCATCCATGCCCTTGACGTCGTAGGCGGCGGTATTGCTGAGGTCGGTTTGGCTGATCATGGCGTGTCCATCAAATGATTTCAAGTTCGGCGCGCAGCGAACCGGCCGCCTTCATCGCCTGCAGGATGGCCAGCAAGTCTTGCGGCGAGGCGCCGATGGCGTTCAAGGCTTTCACCACATCGGACAGCGAAGCGCCACCCTTGACCAGCATGACCTTGCCCGGTTCCTTCTTGATATCGATCTGTGCCGTCTGCGTGACCACCGTGCGCCCGCCCGACAAGGGCGCCGGCTGGCTCACCTGCGGCTCGACATTGATGGTGACGGACAGGTTGCCGTGCGAAATGGCGCAGGTTTCCAGCGTTACGGACTGGTTCATCACAACGGAACCGGTGCGCGCATTCATGATGACCTTGGCCGCCAGGCGGGCCGGATTGACTTCGATGCTTTCCAGCTGGCCCAGGAAGGTCACGCGCTGGTCGCTGCTGCCCGGCGACTGCACCTGAATCACGCGCCCGTCCAGCGCGGCGGCCGTGCCGGCGCCGTAGCGGCTGTTGATGGCGTCGACCACGCGGCTGGCGGTGGCGAAATCGGTGGCATTCAATTCCAGGCGTATGGTGTTGTTGGCGCCCAGCACCGAGGGCACTGTGCGCTCGACGGTAGCACCGCCCGAGATGCGTCCCACGCTCAGGTGATTGATGACGATGGAGCTGCCGGCCGCCTGCGCGCCCACGCCGCCCACCAGTACATTGCCCTGCGCCATGCCGTACACCTGGCCGTCGGCGCCCTTCAATGGCGTCATCAATAAGGTGCCGCCGCGCAAGCTTTTCGCATTGCCCATCGACGACACGGTCACGTCGAGCATCTGGCCCGGCTGGGCAAACGCGGGCAAGGACGTCGTCACCATCACGGCGGCCACGTTTTTCAGCTGCAAACTGGTGCCTTGCGGCAAGTTGATACCTTGCTGCTGCAGCATCGCCGCCACGCTCTGGATGGTGAACGGCGTTTGCGTGGTCTGGTCGCCGCTGCCGTCGAGGCCGACGACGAGGCCATAGCCCATCAGCTGATTCTGGCGCACGCCGGCGATGCTGGCCAGGTCTTTCAGGCGTTCCGCCTGGGCGACGGGCGCCAGCATGGCGGCTGCCAGGCCGCAGGCGAGCAAAAGGCGGGGGAAAGTCAAGGTCGCCATGATCAGAACGGCAACAGGCTGAGGAAGAAGCGCGAGGCCATCGAGGCCATTTCGGCGCGGTCGATCTGGCTGTTGGTGCGGTATTCGACGCGCGCGTCGGCCACCTGGGTCGAGGCCACGACGTTGCCCGTGCCGATGGTGTCCGGATTGACCATGCCCGAGAAGCGGATGAATTCCGTGCCCTTGTTCATGGCGATCTGTTTCTCACCGGCAACTATAAGATTTCCGTTTGGCAATACCTCGATCACCGTCACGCCGATCGTGCCGGAAAAGGTGTTGCTGGCGGACTGGTTGTCGCCATCGGCAAATTTCGTTGCGCCATTCGCCGAGACGCTGCCGCCTAAACGGCCCTGGGCAAAACCTGGCGTACTGAAGCCCACGCTGCCCGACTTGTTGCCGGAACTGGCGCCCGCCTTGACGGCGTTCGTGCGCTCGGTGATGGCGATCGTCATGGTGTCGCCCACGTGACGCGCGCGGCGGTCTTCGAAGGCGGGACGGTAGGTCGACGGCTGGTAGATGGAACCGTTGTTGACGACCACCGGTTCCGGCATCGGCGCGCGCGTGGTGGTCGGGTATTGCACGATGGACGTAGGCGTGATGGCGCAGCCGGACAACAGGACTGCGGACAACAGGGCGATGATGGGGTATTGCATGGCGAACCTCCGCTGCCATCCGGCGGCGGATGGCATGACGACTATGAAAATTAAAGTTGCGACAATTTCTGCAGCATTTGATCGGATGTGGTGATGGCCTTGCTGTTGATTTCGTAGGCGCGCTGCGTCTGGATCATGTTGACCATTTCCTCGGCCACGTTGACGTTCGAGCTCTCGATGTAGCCCTGCATCAGCACGCCGGCGCCATTCGTGCCCGGGGTGTTGGTTTGCGCCACGCCGGAGGCGCCCGTTTCCATGTACAGGTTTTCGCCCTTCGATTCCAGGCCGGCCGGATTGACGAAGGTGGTCAGCTGCAGCGAGCCGATCTGCGATGGCGCCACGGTATTGGGCAAGGTCACGGAGACGGTGCCGTCGCGCGCCACGGTCAGGCTCAGCGCATTGGTCGGCACGGTGATGGCAGGCTGGATGACGAAGCCTTCGGAAGTCACCAACTGGCCATTGGCATCGGTCTGGAACGAGCCGTCGCGCGTGTAGGCGGTGGCGCCATCGGGCAGCAGCACCTGGAAGAAACCGGTGCCGTTGACCATCACGTCGCGCGAATTGCCCGACGCCTGGGGATTGCCCTGGGTATGGATGCGTTCGGTAGCCACGGTGCGCACGCCCGTGCCGATCTGCAAGCCCGACGGCAATTGGGTTTGCTGCGACGATTGCGCACCCGGCTGGCGCACATTTTGATACAGCAAGTCTTCAAACACGGCGCGCGACTTCTTGAAGCCGGTGGTACTGACGTTGGCCAGGTTATTGGCAATCACGTCCATCTGCGTCTGCTGCGCTTCCAGGCCGGTCTTGGCTATCCAAAGGGAACGAATCATGATTTTTCTCCAATAACAGCGCTCATCAGCCCTGTAGACTATTTCTATGTGACCATTATGCGACCGGCTCTATCAATTCAAAGCGAGGATCTGGGTGGCTTTCGCCGCGTTATTCTCGGCATTCTTCAACAAGCTCATTTGTGTTTCGAACTGGCGCGCCAGGGCGATCATGCTGACCATCGAGTCGACGGGGCTGACATTGCTGCCTTCGAGCGCGCCCGTCGTCAATTTGACGGCCTGGTCGGCTTGCGCCGGCGTGCCATCCTTCAGGCGGAACAGGCCGTCGTCGCCGCGCACCAGTTGCTGCTCGGGCGGGTTGACCAGCTTGATGCGTCCCAGCACCGTGGACGGGCCCGGCGGCACATCGGTGGAAATCGTGCCCACCGTGCCATCGCTGGCGATGGACACCGTCACGCCCGGCGGAATCGCCAGCGGACCCGTATCGCCCTGCACCATCAGGCCCGATTGTGTCTGCAACATGCCGTTTTCATTGAGTTTGAAGGCACCGTTGCGCGTATAGGCTTCGGAACCGTCGGCCGACTGCACCGCGATCCAGCCGCCATTTTCCACGGCCACGTCGAGCGCGCGGCCCGTGTGCTGCATCGGTCCTTGCGTGAAATCGGAGCCGACCGTCGAATCGACGACAAAGGCGCGCGTCGGCATCATGCCGTCGGCCACCACGGGCACGGCGCGAAACGAGTCGAGCTGGGCACGGAAACCCGTGCTGGTGGCGTTCGCCAGGTTATTCGCCGTGGTCGCCTGCTTGTCCAGGATGTGCTTGGCGCCCGAGCCGGCGGTGTAGATGAGACGGTCCATGTGTTTCTCCGTGCAAAACAAAAGCTGGGGTCAGACCCGGCGGGGGAATGCGCCGCAATGCGGCACATTCCGGTCACGAAGTGACTGACTTCCTGATTATTAACGCAGGTTGACGAGCGTTTGCAAGACCGAATCCTGCGTCTTGATGGTCTGCGCATTCGCCTGGTAGGCGCGCTGGGCCGTGATCATGTTGACCAGCTCCGCCGTCAGGTCCACGTTCGACACTTCCACGGCCGAGGCGCGCAAGTCGCCCAGGCCGGCCGAGCTCGGCTCGCCCGTCATGGGGCTGCCCGAGGTCGAGCTTTCTGCCCAGGCATTGTTGCCCAGCGGTTCGAGGCCATTCGGATTGGCAAACTTGGTCAACACCACCTGGCCCAGGTCGCGTGTCTTGCCATTGTTGTACTGGCCCTGGATCACGCCATCGCTACCCACGACGAAACGGCTCAGCTGACCGGCCGCATAACCATCGGCCACGGTGCGCTTTTCGCTGGTGGACGAGCTGAGCTGAGTGGAATTGGTGAAGTCGACCTTGATCGCCAGGTTCGCGTTCGCGCCCGTGGCGGGGAAGACGGGCAAGTTGACCGTCACCGGCAAGGTTTGCGGCGGCGTCAGGCCCAGCATGGCGGCCTTGTCCAGGCTGCCGACGCTGTTGAACACCAGCGAAGCCGACCTCACGGCGGGCACTTCCGTCACGGCGGCGATATTCTTGTCGATCTGATCTGGCGTCAGGCTGGAATTGATGCCGTTAGGCACGGCGCTGCCATAGGTGGCGCTGATGGCATTCAACTGGGCGGTGCTGGCGCCGGCCAGCACGGCGGCGGCGCGCACGGCGGCGCCGGCCGCATTGCCATAGGCGACGGCGGCAGCCGTGATAGCCGCCGGTACCAGCGGTACGGCAGTGACGGCGGACTGGTAGGCGGTGCGCGCGGCCAGCGAGGCGGTATCGGTCTGCGCCGCGGCAGCCACTTTCGCGCTGGTAATTTCCTTGCCGTCAGTAGCCGAGTAGACATCCCAGCTATTGGTGCCCGTCTTGACATAGAAATTGGACATGGTGTGGGCATTGCCCAGCGAATCAAAAACCGGCACGGGAAATTGTTTGGTCCACGACTTTTGCTCGCCCACGCTGAACGGCACCACGGTCGGCATGGCCGAGTTGGAATCGAGGTTGACCTGGGTATCGACCTTGGTGGTCGCCTGCGGCGCCATGTCGGACGGGTCGATCTGCAGCGGTACGACGGCGCCGGCCAGGATCTTGCCGTTCACATCGGCCGGATAGCCCGTCAGCTGGGCTTTCTGGGCATTGATGATGAAGCCGCTCTTGTCGACCTGGAACTGGCCGTTGCGCGAATACTGGATGGCACCGTTCACGCTGGTGCGGAAGAAACCGCCGCCATTGATGGCGATGTCGAGCGGATTCGACGAGCTTTCCAGGTTACCCTGGTTGAACAGCTGCGCCACTTGCGACACGGCCACACCGATGCCGGGCTGGTTGCCGCCCACGCCATACAGCGAGTTGGCATAGATGTCGGCAAACTGCGCCTGCGATTGCTTGAAACCCACGGTGGCCGAGTTGGCGATATTGTTGCCGATGACGTCCAGCGATTTGGCGGCGCCATTCAAGCCGCTCAGGCCTTGTTGGAAAGACATTGTGTTCTCCTGGTAGAAATTAGGGGTAGAGGGTCTACGCTACAAACGAGCGGCTTACAAAATCTGTTTCACATCGGCCATGGTGATGCTGCCCACGCCGGGCACGTTCAACTTCACGCCACCGGCGCCCGTCGACACGCTGGCGACCGAGCCGAACATCAGCGCCGCTGCATCCGTGAGCTTGGCGCCGCCGCGCGTCGCTTCCACCGAAAAGGTATACGCGCCGTCGGCCAGCACGATCGGTTTGCCATCCTTGTCGAGTTCGGCGGTGGAACCGTTCCAGCCCAGCGGCAAGGTACCCGCATCCTGCGGGCCCAGGTCGATGGAATGGACTTCCTTGCCCGCGCTGTTGTAGATGATGACCTTGACGCTGTCGGCCGGCGTCGCCAGCTCCACGCCCAGCAGGGCCGCGCTCTTGCTCAGGGTGACGTTCTTGCCTGCCGTCAGCACGCCGTGGCCGATGATATTGGCCGCCTGCATGGATTCGGCCTGCTGGTAGCTGGTTTTCAGCGTTTCCAGCGTGGTATTGAGCTTGTTGACGCCCGTCACCGTGGACAGCTGGGCCAGCTGGCTCGTCAGCTGCGCATTGTCCAGCGGATTCATCGGGTCCTGGTTTTGCAGCTGGGTCACCAGCAGGGTCAGGAATTTGTTCGTTTCTTCCTCGACGCTGCCCTTCGCGGCCGTCGTCTTCTTCGGATTCATCGTCGCCATCAAGTCGGTGACGGTGGCGGTGCTGGTATCGATGGTTGCCATAATGGTCAGTCAGCCTTATTGGCCGATGGTGAGGGTTTTCAGGAGCAGCGACTTGGCTGCGTTCATGGTTTCCACATTGGTCTGGTACGAACGCGAGGCCGACAGCATGTTGACCATCTCGTCGACCGTATTCACGTTGGGCATGGTGACGTAGCCCTTCTCGTCGGCCAGCGGATTCTTCGGGTCGTAGACCAGCTTCATCGGCGACGGGTCCTCGATCACCTTCTGCACTTTGACGGCCGTGGCGCCGTTGGCCATGGGCACGGCCTCGAACACCACCTGCTTGGCGCGGTAGGCTTCGCCCGTGGCGCTGGTGGCGCTGTCGGCATTGGCCAGGTTGCTGGCCACCGTGTTCAGGCGCTGCGCCTGCGCGCTCATGGCCGAACCGGAGACATTAAAGATATTAAACAGCGACATGATTATTGTCCTCCCTGGATGGCCGTCAGCATGCCCTTGATCTGCGAGTTGAGGAACGTCACGGCCGCCTCGTAGCGGATGGCGTTGTCGGCAAAGGCGTTGCGTTCAAGATCCATGTCCACCGTATTGCCGTCGACGGCGCCCTGGGCCGGCGCGCGGTACAGCAGCGGCGTGCCGTCGGCCAGGGTCTCGACCTTGCCGCCACCGGTTGCGCCCGCTGCTGCTGCCACGCCCTTGCCCGGCAGATGCTGCGGCGCCGTGCCCTTCAGGGCTGGCGGCACGCCATCCTTGCGCGCCATCGCCCCCTTCAGCGCGCTGGCGAAATCGACATCGCGCGCCTTGTAGTTGGGCGTATCGGCATTCGCGATATTCGAGGCGAGCAATTCCTGGCGCGTCGAGCGCAGGCTCAGCGCCGTCTCGTTGAAGCGCATGTAATCGTCGAGTTTCCCTATCATGTCAGGCTCCGGAAAGATCTGCCACTGGCGCCCGAGATGGCGGAAGGATGGCGGTATAGTGATGACAGGAAACATAGTACGGTGCCCACCGGCAAGACCATCGCCGGATCAGACCGTACTTTTACCCCTTAATCGGCGCTTCGATCAGGGCTGCGCGCACTATCATGGCACTATTCCAGAGGCCTATCACCATGAAAACACCGCTTGCACTCCTTCTCGCTCTTGCCGCCCTGCCACTGCTGGCGCAGGCGCAAAACGCCGGCCGGCAGACCCCGGAAGCGCTGCGCAACAACGTGGAACAATTCCTGCAGGTACAAAGCAACGGCTTGCCAGGCAAGGTGACGATCAGCGTCGGCGCCGTCGATCCGCGCCTGAACCTGGCCGCCTGCCCCGCGCCGCAAGCGTTCATGGCGCCAGGCGCGCGCGCCTGGGGCAAGACCACCGTGGGCGTGCGCTGCACGGCACCTTCCAACTGGACCATCTATTTGCAAGCCAACGTGGCCGTCGTGGGCGACTACGTGGCCAGCGCCGTGCCGCTGGCACAAGGGCAAGCCATCGACGCCAGCCAGCTGGTGACGATGCAGGGTGACCTGGCGGCATTGCCCGCAGGCATCGCCACCGACATGGCCCAGGTAGTGGGCGCCAGCACGAATATTTCATTGCCACCAGGCACGCCGATGCGCCTCGACACCCTGCGCCGCAAGCCGGTGGTCATGCAAGGCCAGCTGGTGCGCGTCGTTTCCAGTGGCAACGGCTTCCAGGTGGCATCAGAAGGACGCGCCATCGGCAGCGCCGGCGATGGCCAGACGGTGCAGGTACGCACGCAGAGCGGCCAGCAGATCAGCGGCGTGGCGCGCGCGGGTGGCATGGTGGAGGTCGCCTTTTAACGCGAATAGATAGCGATATTGTAGTCTGGCGCACTAAAGTTCCTGGATAAGATGCCGATAAGATGTCATATCCCGGAGTTTTTTGACTTCGACCAGACGAGGATCACGCTGTGAAAATTACCGATAACACCATTAAAAGCAATCCCGGCCTGCCGGTGGCGCCCGCGAATACCTCCGGCGCCCGGAATGCCGAGAAAGCCCAGGCAACACCGACGACGTCGGACAATGTACGCCTGTCGCCACAAGGACAGGCATTAGCGGCCAGTGCAACTGCCGGCAGCGGCGCCGTGTTCGACACGAAAAAAGTCGAACGCATCAAACTGGCGATCGCCGACGGCCAGTTCCAGGTCAACTCTGAAAAAGTGGCGGACGGTCTCCTCGACACAGTCAAGGACTTGCTGCACTCACGAAATAGATAGGTTCCCTCATGCAATCAGTGACTCCGTTTTCCAGCCTGCGCGACGAGCAACAGCTCATGACCACATTGCTGGCATTGATGAAAGAAGAACAGCGGCATCTGGTTGCGGCTGACATCGATGCAATCACGGAGCTCACGGTGCGCAAGACGGCACTCGTCGGACAATTGAGCCAGCTGGCGGCGCAACGCCACCAGGCGCTGGCGGCAGCCGGTTTCACGGCCGCCGAAGCGGGCATGGAAGACTGGCTGATCAGCGCCAGCGAAGCCGAAGCGGCACCCCTGTGGAACGCCCTGCTCGACACCACGCGCGAAGCGAAAGAACAGAACCGGCTCAACAGCATGCTGGTCAACAAGCACATGCTGCACACGCAAGGCGCCCTGAACGCCATGCGCCCCACGGCACAGAGCGGCAATTTCTACGGCCCCAGCGGCCAACCGATGACCAACACGGCCAGCCGGCGCGTCGTCATCGGCTAATTTCCCTTATTTGTCCGCTCAACCGTGCACGGCACGCCCCGTGTGCTGGCGAAATTTCGCCGCGATGGCTTGCCCCTTCGCTGCGGCGGCAGCCTGCTGCGCCGGGGTCAGCTCATCCCGCAGCCAGTGCCAGTATTCATCCTGATACGGATTGGTGACGCCGGGCGCGAGGATGTCGTCGTAGACGAGGTGCAGGGCCAGCAGGTAGCCATACGCTTGCGGCGCATCTTTCTGCACCACCTCGCCATCGCGCAGGTAGGCCATCATCAGGGTAGCCACGCTGGAGAGTTCCGCTTCATCCGCCTGCGCCGTCAGCTGGGCGATGGCTTGCCGCTTCCATGCCTGCACCAGCGGATCGTCGGGACGGTTGCGCAGCGCGCTGCGGTCGCCGAACGGCCCTTCCGACAGGAACAGGGTGGCCGCGCCCGGTACGCCCGCCTTGGCGGCAGTGGCAAGGTAGCCGAGGCGGTCCTCGCGCTGGCGCTGCGTCAGGCCCGCGCACAGCTGCTGCTGGGCGGCTTTTTCTGCCGCCGTCATCTCGCGTCCCAGCTCGAATTCCAGCCCCGGCAAGCGGCTCTCGCGCTGGAAGACGATGCAGTCGTCGAGCAGGTTGTAGGCCGCATACGCATCTTCCGCCCTGCCGCTGGCGGCCAGGCGTTCGAGCCGCTGCGCCAGGGAAACGACAACGGGCGCTTCAGCCGCAGGGACGGAAGCATCGATATGCAAATACGATTCCAGGCTGCGCCCCGCTGGTGCACTGGCGGCAGCGATCGCCACAGATTGCGGCGCGCCGCCGTCGGGTGCGGGCCAGTACGCCAGCGCCAGTGCTGCCGCAATGGCAGCGGCGATGGCGATACTGGTGAATTTGACGTTCATGGTGAGGATGCGCGTGGATGGGAAGCGCACGTTACCACAGGCGCACGGCAGCGGGCCGCACGCCTCCGCACGCTCAACCGCCGGCTTTTTTCGCCTGGTGCCCCAGCTTGGCTAGCGCGGCCACGATGGTGTCCACGTGGTCGCCCTGCACCTCGATCACGCCATCCTTGACGGTACCGCCCGAGCCGCACTGCGTGCGCAGCTGCTTGCCCAGCAGGGCCAGCGCGATGGCGTCCAGCGCCAGGCCTTTTACCACGCTGACGCTCTTGCCGCCGCGACCCTTGGTCTGGCGCGACACGCGTACCACGCCATCGCCAGCCGGCGCCGCCTTGGCTTGTGCCTTGCACGCGCATTGCGCCAGCGGCTGGCGGCAGGCGGGACACATGCGGCCCGTTTCGGTGGAATACACGAGACCGCCTAGGGAACTGCTTTTCATGATGGAGAGATAAAAAGGGAGAAGGTGCGATTGTACCAAGCGCCGGGGTTCAGTTGGCGGGAGCCGGAGCAGGTGCGACGGGCGGCGTCGGCACTTCCGTCACCGTCTCGGGGATGCCCGACAAAATCGTCACGGCGACCCTGCGGTTGCGCGCGCGCCCTTCCGGCGTTTCGTTCGGCGCCACGGGGATGTTGTCGGCGTGGCCCACGGCCGTCAGGCGCGACGCTTGCACGCCGCTGGCGATGAACAGGCGCACCACGGCGCTGGCGCGCGCGGCCGACAATTCCCAGTTCGAGGCAAAGGTCGAATTGCTGATCGGCTGCACGTCCGTATGCCCTTCCACCTGCACCGCGTGGGGGTCGTCCTTGAGCAGCACGGCCACGGCGCGCAGCGCCTGGTCCGACTCCATCGTCAGCCCTGCGGCGCCCGGGTCGAACAGCACGCTGGCATTGATTTCCACGCTCACGCCGCGGCTCGTCTGTGTCACCCGCACCTTGCCCTCCTTGACCAGCGGCGCCAGGGTGGACGTCAGGTCCTGCGCCAGGCGCGTCATGTGTTCGCGCTCGCGGCGGATGGCTTCCGTGCGGCGTTTCAGGGCGGGGTTCGGCAGCGCAATGGCTTGCGGCGCTTCCATGATGATGGGCGGCGCGCCCTTTTCCAGGCTGAAGGCCTGGCCGATGGCATTCTGGAAGACGCGGTATTTGCCTTCGTTGACTTGCGAAATCGCATACATGACGACGAAAAAGGCGAACAGCAAGGTGATGAAGTCGGCGTACGAGATCAGCCAGCGGTCCTGGTTATCCGGTTCCTCGTCATACTTCCTGCGCGCGCGCCGCATCATGCTCAGTGCTCGTGCAGCAGGCTGGCCACGCGCTCTTCGATGATGCGCGTGTGGTCGCCCGTGGCGATGTCGTACAGCACGGCGGCCGTGATTTCATACTGCAGCACGCGGCGCGAGACGATGGCCTTGAGCTTGTTCGCCACCGGCAGGAACAGCAGATTGGCCAGGCCGACGCCATAAATGGTCGAGACAAACGCCACGGCAATGCCGCTACCCAATTTGCTCGGGTCGGTGAGGTTTTCCATCACGTGGATCAGGCCCAGCACGGCGCCCAGGATGCCGATGGTGGGCGAATAGCCGGCCGCCGATTCCCACACCTTGACGGCCTGGCGTTCGGCCATTTCATAGGCGGAGATTTCCACGTCGAGCAGCTGGCGCAGCTTGTCGGGCGCGATGCCATCGACGATCATGCGCAAGCCCTTGGCATTGAAGCGGTCGGCCGTGTTTTCCATCAGGCGTTCGAGCGCCAGCGGGCCGTCGCGGCGCGCCGTCAAGCTCCATTGCCCGATGTCGCGCGCCAGCGCGGCACGCGTGTCGGCCGGCGGCAGGAAGACCCAGCGCAGCATTTCCAGGCCGCGCACGAAGGTGCGCAGCCGCGTTTGCAGCAGCACGGCGCCGAAGGTACCAATGACCACGATGGCAAAGGCGGCCGGCTGCAGCAGGGAGGCCATCTTGCCGCCTTCCAGTGCCTGGCCGACCAAGAGGCCGGCCAGCGCCAGCGCCAGCCCGATTACGCTGGACCAGTCCACGCCAGCTCCCTCAAGGTTGCGCGCAGGCGCGCGACGGCCTGGGTATGCAGCTGCGAGACGCGCGATTCGGATACGCCCATCACCGCGCCGATCTCCTTCAGGTTCAGCTCTTCTTCGTAGTACAGGCCCATGAGCATTTTCTCGCGTGGCGGCAGCGCGTCGATGGCATCGATCACGGATTGCCGGAAATCGGTATCGAGCAGGGACCGCAAGGGGTCGCTGTCCTCGTCCACGCAATGGCGGTCGAGAAAGCTGTCATTGCCGTCCGGGTCATGAAAGTCTTCGTAGTACAGCAACTGGTGGCCGCCGCCGTCGCCCAGCATTTCCTGGTAATCGACGAGCGACATTTTCAGCAATTTCGCCACTTCCGACTCCGTCGGCGGGTGTCCCAGGCGCTGCTGCAAGATGCTCATC
Source organism: Janthinobacterium sp. 78 (assembly GCF_003096775.1). NCBI lineage: Bacteria > Pseudomonadati > Pseudomonadota > Betaproteobacteria > Burkholderiales > Oxalobacteraceae > Janthinobacterium > Janthinobacterium sp. 78. The sequence continues at coordinate 5,158,978 of NZ_QENT01000001.1, forward strand.
GCCTCTTCGATCTTGCGCATGTTCTGGCGCATGCTGCGCGGCAGCCAGTCGCTGGTGCGCAATTCGTCGAGCATGGCGCCGCGGATACGCAGCACGGCATACGTCTCGAACTGCGCGCCATGCGTCTCTTCATAGCGACTGATGGCGTCGAGCAGGCCGATCATGCCGGCCTGGATCAGGTCATCGACCTCGACCGAAGGCGGCAATTTCGCCTTCATATGGTGCGCCAGACGCTTCACCAGCGGAATGTGCTCCGTCAGCAAATAGTCCTTGTTCGATTTCCCTTTGACCGTGTACATAGGCTGCTTATTGTTTTAACTGCTATCGTGTGCTGATGATGGATTCAGACGCTGAACTGGTGCGGGCTCCCCGTCTGGTACAAGGTGCCACCGAGCACCGGCGCCGCCGAACGGGCCAGCCGCTCGGCCAGTCCGCGAAACGCCACCGAGGCTCCCGCCAGCGGAAAGGCATCGACCACGCTGCGGCCCAGACGCGCCGCGCGGTGCAGATACTCATCGGCAGGCACCGATCCCATCGAGGTCAGTTTCACGGCCAGATAGCGGCTCGCCGCCTGCGCCATATTATCGTATACCACTTTTGCCTCGGATTCGGAAGCGCCGGTGACGAGAATGCCGAACGGACGGCGTCCCAGCTCCTGGCTCAGGCGCTTGATCAGGCAGTACGCGGCCTTGATCGAGGTGGCGCTGGTCGACACTTGCACGACGATGTCGGACGAGGCCATCAGCGGCACGGGGAAGCAATCGCCCTCGTCGGCCATGATGCCGTCGACCAGCACGATGCCGCTCTGGCGCGCCAGCACCTCGAAGGTCTTGCCCAGGCGGCGCAGTTCTTCCGCACCCGCATAGTCCATGCTGTCCATCAGGTGGTTGCGCGCACCCAGGCTGGCCACGCCGAAGCCTTGCGGCACCTGGTGGATGACCTGGTTCAGGGCGCACTGCTGGCGCGCCACGTCGCGCAGGCTGGCGCCGTGCGCCAGTCCCAGGCGCGCGGCGACGCCGTCGCTGCCGCCGCTGGCGTCGAGCAGCAGCACGTCATTGCCGCCGTAGACCAGCGAAGCGCCCAGGTTGACCAGCATGGCGCCCTTGTCGTCCTGCGGCGTGGCCGATAAAAATGTCATCACGCGCGGCTGCGGACCAGCCAGCATGCGGCGCAAGCCTTCGGCCTGGTCGAAATCGAAATTAGCCAAGGCGCACCCCGCGCGCTTCATTGTTGCGGGCGGCCGCTTGCGCCATCAGGAGCGGCAGTTCGGCATCGGAAAACTGCGTCGCCGCCGCATCGCGCTTGAGCTTGAAGGCGCGGTCGATCAGGTAGCCGCGGTCGGCCAGGTACAGGTCTTCCGGCACGCGCTGGCCATTCGACACATAAAACAGATTGAGTTTCTGGCGGATCACCACGTCGAGCACATTGCCGATCGAGGCCGCTTCATCGAGCTTGGTCATGATGCAGCCGGCCAGGCCGCTGCCCTGGTAGGCGCGCACCACTTCGTTCAAGGTTTCCTGCGTCGCCGTGGAGTTCAGGCACAGCAAACGTTTCACGTCGGCGCCCGCGCCCGACAGCATGGCCACCTGCTCCGTCACCATCTGGTCGCGCTGGCTCACGCCCACCGTATCGATCAGCACCGTGTGCTTGTTCTTCAATTCTTTCAGGGCGATGCGCAAGTCCGCTTCATCCTTCACCGAATGCACCATCACGCCGAGGATCTTGCCGTAGATGCGCAACTGTTCGTGCGCGCCGATACGATAGGCGTCCGTGGTAATCAGGGCCAGCTTTTCCGGGCCATGGCGCATCACGCAGCGGGCCGCCAGCTTGGCCGTGCTGGTGGTCTTGCCGACACCGGTCGGGCCGACCAGCGCAAACACGCCGCCCTGCTCCAGCATGGCGTCTTCATTGGCGACGGTATTCAGGTTACGGCTGAGAACGGTCTTGATCCAGCGCATGCTTTGCGCGCCATCGAGGCCGGCGGGCAGCTTGTCGATCAGGTAGCGCGCCAGGCTGGCCGAGAAACCGGCGGCCAGCATTTCGCGCAGCACCACGGCTTTTTGCGGCTCGCGCTGCTGCGTCGAGCCCCACGAGATTTCCGCCAGCTGGGTTTCCATCATGCCGCGCATGGCGCGGATTTCATTCATCATGCCGCTCATCTCGGCGGCGGCGTTCTCTTTGACGTGCGCCAGCGCGCTGGCCATCATCTGCTGCATGCGGGCCATGTCCACTGGCTCACCGGCTGCCTGGCGCAGTGCGGCAGGACGTGGCGCAGCCGGGCGCTGGGCCGGGGCGGCCGGACGCTGCGGCGTGGCGAACTGGGTCTGCAACTGGGGACGGGGCTGGGACATTTCGGACGCGGCCGGCGGCGACGCCAGCGAAGCGGCATCGTCATTGGCCAGCGCGAGGATTTCCACCACGCCATCGGCCTGGCGGTTCGACAGGATCACGGCATCGGGGCCCAGCGCTTCGCGCACCTTGCGCAGCGCATCGCGCGACGAGGCACCCGTAAATTTCTTCACATTCATGACCGGCCTCCCAAGGCGGGGGGGGCGCAATATAGGCTGAACTGTGTGACCATCGTCGACTCCTGTTGCTTGGGTGCTGTCTTCCACATGGACACAGATCACCCGGACAGTCTCCATTATTAGCGATGCTTGGAGGAAATGATCGAAGGAACAGGACGGGAAAGTACCCGTTATTCAATTTGCCAGCAGGAAATTGATGAAAAAATAAGCAAAAGAGGTGGCAACCCGTCGCTTCGCGATCGGAGTGCGCCCCATTGGGACGCACTCCCCCATCGGGTTCGACCCCGGCCCTTCGCTTAGGGTTTGCGGTCTTAACAATACCAACTACTGCGCGCCCACCAGGCTGGTGACGCGGATGGTCTTGGTTTCCGGCACTTCCGCATGCGACAGCACCTTCAGCTGCGGCAAGGCGCGGCGCAGGAAGCGCGACAGCAAGGCGCGCAGCGGCGCCGGCACCAGCAGTACCGGCGTCAGGCCCAGCGCCTCCTGCTGCTGCGCGGCCAGCCCCGCCTGGTGCGCGATGGTATCGGCCAGACCCGGCTCGATGCCGGCGCCGTCGCCGCCGTTGCCCATGGCTTGCATCAGCAGGCGCTCCAGGCGGCTGTCCAGGGTCATCACGGACAATTCGGCGGCACCGGGGAACAGTTGCTGCACGATGGCGCGGCCCAGGGATACGCGCACCAGCGCCGTCAGCTCGTTCGGGTCTTGCGTATTGACCGTATGCTCGGCCAGGGTTTCGATGATGCTGCGCATGTCGCGGATGTGCACGCCCTCGGCCAGCAGGTTCTGCAGCACTTTTTGCAAGGTCGACAGTGACAGCATCTTCGGCACCAGGTCTTCCACCAGGCGCGGCGCATCCTTGCCCAGGTGATCGAGCAGCGACTGCACTTCCGCGCGGCCCAGCAGTTCGGAAGCGTGCGAGGTGATCAGGTGGTTCAAGTGCGTGGCCACCACGGTGCCCGCATCGACCACCGTGTAGCCCATCGATTGCGCCTGGTCGCGCAAGCTGGCGTCGATCCAGGTGGCGGGCAAGCCGAACGCGGGATCGCTGGTGGCCACGCCCGGCAAGGCGCCGCTGGCCATGCCGGGATTAATCGCCAGGAACTGCCCGTTGAACGCTTCGCCCACGCCCACTTCCACGCCCTTGAGGGTGATGCGGTAGGCGGACGGTTTGAGCTCCAGGTTGTCGCGGATATGCACGGGCGGCGCCAGGAAACCCACTTCCTGGGCAAATTTCTTGCGGATGCCCTTGATGCGTTTGAGCAATTCGCCGCCCTGCGTCTTGTCGACCAGGGGGATCAGGCGGTAGCCCACTTCCAGGCCCAGGGTATCGACGGGCATGATGTCTTGCCAGCTGGCTTCTTCCTGCTCGGGCGCCACGGTCGCTGGCGGCACGTCGGCCGGTTTCTCGGCCGCCTCTTTTTCCTGCGTGCGCTTCTTGCTGATCAGATATGCGGAGCCGGCCAGCGCGGAGGCCAGCAGCAGGAAGACCATGTTCGGCATGCCCGGAATCAGACCCATGCCGCCGATGATGCCGGCGGTGATATACAGTACTTGCGGTTTCGCAAACAATTGACCGACCAGCTGGGTGCCGATGTCCTGATCGCTGGCCACGCGCGAGACGACGATACCGGCCGCCGTGGAAATGATCAGCGAAGGAATCTGCGCCACCAGGCCGTCACCGATGGCCAGCAGGGTGTAGTTCTTGAGTGCATCGGCAAAGCCCATGTCATGCTGCAACAAGCCCACCAGCAAGCCGCCGACGATATTGATGACGGTAACCATGATGCCGGCGATGGCGTCGCCGCGCACGTATTTGCTGGCACCGTCCATGGCGCCATAGAATTCCGCTTCCTGCGCCACTTCCGTGCGGCGGCGGCGCGCTTCGTCTTCGCCGATCAGGCCGGCGTTCAGGTCGGCATCGATGGCCATCTGTTTACCAGGCATGGCGTCCAGCGCGAAGCGGGCACCCACCTCGGCGATACGGCCCGCACCCTTGGTCACGACGGTAAAGTTGATGATGGTCAAGATGATAAACACCACGATACCGACCGTGTAGTTGCCGCCGATCAGGAAGTGGCCGAACGCCTCGATCACTTTACCGGCCGCGTCGGCGCCCGTATGACCTTCCGTCAGCACCACGCGCGTGGACGCCACGTTCAGCGACAGGCGCAGCATGGTCGACACGAGCAAAATGGTCGGGAAGGCCATGAAGTCGAGCGGCTTGACCGTGTACAGCGCCGTCAGCAGCACGATGATGGACAGCGCGATATTGAAACTGAAAAAGATGTCGAGGATGAAGGCCGGCAGCGGCAGCACCATCATCGCCAGCAGCATGATGATGATGACCGGCGCGGCGATGCCCTTGCTGGCGTTGCTGCTCATACCGCTGAGCCAGGCTGGCAATCTCAGGCCGTTCATGGTGTACTTCCTTTATTCTTGTCTGCCGCGTCTGCTGCGGCTTTGATCTGCGATGCGGGGTCGAGCGGATCGAGCTCGGGCGGCACGTCGAGTTTCTTCGGCTTGTCGGGACGCTGGCCATGGCCGCTGCCGTAGCTGCGCAGCTGGAACACGTAGGCCAGCACTTCGGCCACGGCGCCATACAGCGCCTCGGGGATCTCGTCGCCGATGTCCGTGTGCTGGTACAGCGCACGCGCCAGGGCCGGCGCTTCCAGGATGGCGACCTTGTGTTCGCCGGCCAGTTCGCGGATCTTCGCCGCCACCTCGTCGATGCCCTTGGCCACCACCTGCGGCGCGCCGCGCGAATTCTCGCCATACTTCAAAGCCACCGCGTAGTGGGTAGGATTGGTCACCACCACGTCGGCCGTCGGCACGTCGGCCATCATGCGGCGACGCGACATTTCATGCTGCATCTGGCGTATCTTCGCCTTGATCTGCGGATTGCCGTCCGACTCCTTCGCCTCTTGCTTGACTTCCTGCAAGGACATTTTCATCTTGTTAGCGTAATGCCACATCTGGTACGGGCCGTCGATGGCGGCGATCAGGCCCAGCGCGCCGACGATCAGCAAAAAGGCCGTGATCAGCAGACTGATCAGATGGGCCGAACCGGCGCGCAAGGATTCGACCGACAGGCCCAGCACGGCGTCTTTCTGGTGCTGCATCACCATCCAGGCGACGACGCCGACGACGAGCGTCTTGGCGATGGCCTTGAGCAATTCCACCAGCGCATTCTTCGAAAACATATTGCCCAGGCCGCGAATCGGGTTGAGCTTGCCAAAATTGGGGGTGAACGCCTTGGAACTGAACAGCCAGCCACCCACCAGCACGGGCGAGGCCAGGGCGACGAGCATGATGGCCGCGGCGTACGGCAGGCAAGTCAGCAAGACGGAGCCCACGTCGTAGCCGATGCGCAACATCATCGCGTCGGGATTGAGGATTTGCTCCCGGTCCAGGGTCAGGCCGGACACCATGACCGCCGTCAGCCGGCGCACGATGGCGTCGCCGGCAAACCACAGGCAGCAGCCAGACGCCATCAGCACCGTAAACGTGGCCACTTCACGCGATCGCGGAACGTCGCCTTCCTCACGCGCCTGCTCGAGGCGCTTCGGTGACGCGGCTTCGGTCTTTTCTGCGTCGCTGTCTTCCGACATCAATCAACTCCGGTGAAGTCCTGCAGCCTGGTTAGGCGCAATACGGACTGGGCATGGAGCATTATCGAGTCAAGTGCCTAGTTGCCATCGGCGGAACAGGAGGACAAATCCCCTGTATTTCCTTTGCTCCTCAGAAACCTTAGCGGGACTTCCTGGCTTCCGCCTGCTTCACTGTCTGCTCGATGGCGCCAAACAGCGACTTGCCATCGTCACCCAGCATTTCCAGTCGAACAACATCACCGAACAGCAAATAGGGCGTACTGGCGACGCCATCGGCGATCATCTCCTGGTTACGTCGCTCAACGATACTGGAAAAACCCTTCTTGACTTCCTTGTTGGCGACGCCGCCCGCACTCACCACGCTGCCGGCACGCGCGTTGCGCGTCCGGCACAGATGGGCGAGCAATTGCGGGTAATTGAACGCCATGTCGGCACCCGCGTGGGGCTGGCCCGTCAATTTTCCGTTCAGGCTGCAGCGCAAGGCGTAATGCACCTTGCCGCCGCGCCAGGCGTCGCCCAGCTCGTCGGGCGTGATGGCCACCGGTGAGCAGGCCATGGCCGGCTTCGCTTGCAGGTAGCCGTAGCCGCTGGCCTGCTCCTCGGGCGCCAGGTTGCGCAAGGTGATGTCGTTGACCAGCATCAACAGCTTGATGTTCAGGTGCGCCTGGTCCGGCGTCGAGCCCATGGCCACGTCGTCCGTGATGGCGGCGATACCGGCCTCGTAATCGATGCCCCACTGCTCGTGCGCCAGAGTGATGTCGTCGTGGGCACCGAGGAAATCGTCGCTGGCGCCCTGGTACATCCGTGGCGCCTCGCGCAGATTGGCGGGCGCGTCTACGCCCGCCGCCTTGCAGGCGCGCTCGATCTGCTGCAGGTACGAGGCGCCAGCCACGCGCAAGCTGCTGCGCGGCAAGGGTGCCATGCAGTTGGCAGGGTCGAAGTCGAAGGCGCGGTGACCACGGCCGCTATTGATGGTCTGGTACAGCAAATCGAGCTGGGGCGCGATGAAGCTCCAGTCGTCGAGCGCCTTTTGCAAGGTCGAGGCGATGCCATCGGCCAGGTGGGCCGTTTTCAGGTCGCGCGAGACGACAGCCAGCTGGCCGTCGCGCGTGCCGTCTTTCAAAGTTGCTAATTTCATGTACGGGAAACTTCGTCAAATGCAGGCAGTGGAGGCTAAAGACGCCAAAAAGCCGGGACATCCCCGGCTTTGACGGTCAGGAGGGATTTACGCCAGCAGCGCGATCTGCTCGGGCGTGAGATAGCACCACTCGCCTTCGGCAATGCCCAGCGATTCCAGCGTCAGGCTGCCGATGGCGGAACGGTGCAGCGCGCTGCAATGGTTGCCGGCGGCGGCCAGCATGCGCTTGACCTGGTGGTATTTGCCTTGTTCAAGCACGATTTCCAGCTGGAATTCTCCGCGCTGGACGCAGACGAGGGCCGCCAGCGGGGCCGGTTCGTCGTGTAATTGCACACCGGCCAAGAGCTGCGCCACCAGTTCATCGGTCACGGGCTCTTGCGTGGTAGCCTGGTAAATCTTGGGAACGTGACGCTTCGGCGACGATTGTGCATGGATAAATGGACCATCGTCGGACATCAGCAGCATGCCGGTCGTATCGTGGTCGAGCCGGCCGACGGGCTGGACTTCGCGCCAGGTGAACTGTTCCGGCAGCAAGGTCAGCACGCCAGGGTGATGACTGGGCTTGCGCGAGCATTCGAAGTTGGCGGGCTTGTTCAGCGCCAGGTACAGGTGCGCGCGGTATACCCACTCTTCTTCAAACACGTGCAGCACCAGGCCTTCGGTCTCGACGGTGGTACGGTAATTGGTCTGGGTGACGCCATCGATGACGACATCGCCATCTTCGATGAGGGAACGACAATATTTACGGGTGCCAAAACCCTGCGATTGCAGGATGCGGTCTAGGGATAATTTACTCATGGGCGTGACTTTACCAGAAGCGGCTGACAGCGTGAAGCGGCGGCGCACACCGCCTGCGCCAGTCGGCGGACCGTGCACCAGCCTTGCGCAGGCACAGATACGGCGATGCACAAGGTGAGATTTCGATATAAATGGCCTAATCCTTTGAGATATATCAAGCGCTCGGAATATCGCATTGATAGACTGAAACTTCGTTAGGAATCCGCCTAATGTACTTTAGGAATTGTGGCAGTCGCCACCCCTCATAAGGACATCGTATGAAGCATACCGATACCATCGCCTTACAAGGCAGCATCGCCGACATGCGCCAGCGCATCGCTGCGGAACAGGCGGCCATGCACAAGGTCAGACTCGGCGTGGCGCGCTGGCGCAACACCCCTGCGCCGCAGGATGCGGACGCGCCACCATCGCCAGCGAGCCAGACGCACTGGCATGCCGAGGCGCAATGCCAGTTCATGTGCTGGCTGGAACTGGGCGGTTTCGCGCACGCGGATGCGGTAGTCGACAACGTGAGCGCACCCGCCATGGCCGATACGCCGCCCGACATCAGCGCCAGCAGCGCCAACTCCGGCAGCAACACAGCAGCGGCGCCGGCCCCCGCTGCCCGCGCACTGTAACGGCTGCGCCGCCTGAGCGCGCCGCCATCGGACCCGCCATGCCCTGCCCCCGCATGCCTGTCTTGCCAGCCAGACCAGATCACGCATTGCACGATGCCAGCCCACCCGGCACGGACGACGCACAAAAGGAAACGGCGGCATTGCGCCGCCGTTCCCAAGCCCCATCGGGACTTTAGTGAGGAATGTAAATTCACTCAAAACCACATCTGCGATGCGGCGAGTAGTTCCAAGACCTGCCAATCAAGTTAGTACTGACAACATAGTTGATATATCGCCCCTCCTTGAAAAGAACTACGCTTTCACTATAGCCCAAACAGCCCCTTTTTCAAGCCAAATTACCATCTTATTGAAAATCATTCTCGACTGGCTTGCCTGCCAGCCAAGAGTGATGCTTTCAACGCAACGCCGGTTGTGACTGCTGCACGGCCGCCTTCATGGCGCCTGCGCCCATGGCGGCGCCAAATTTCTTCAGCACCCGCTCCGGCAAGCCTTCATGCTGCGTGTAGTCGACGATGTCTTCCGCCTTGACGACGTCGCGCGCCACGCTGTCGACCGTGCCGAAATCGTCTGCCAGCCCCATTTCCACGGCTTTCGCGCCCGTCCAGTACAGGCCCGAGAAGGTATCGGCTGTTTCCTTCAGGCGCTTGCCCCGTCCCGTGCGCACCACGTCGATGAATTGCTGGTGGATTTCATTGAGCATGCCTTGCGCATACGCCTTGTGCTTGTCCGTCAGGGGACTGAACGGGTCCATGAAGCCCTTGTTCTCGCCCGCCGTCAGCAGCCGGCGCTCGACGCCCACCTTGTCCATCACGCCCGTAAAGCCGAAGCCATCCATCAGCACGCCGATGGAGCCGACCACGCTGGCCTTGTTGACGTAGATGCGGTCGGCGGCGGCGGCGATGTAATAGCCGCCCGAGGCGCACATTTCATCGACCACCACATACAAGGGCTTGTCCGGATAGCCCTTGCGCAGGCGCTGCATCTCGTCGACGATCATGCCGGCCTGCACGGGACTGCCGCCCGGACTATTAATGTGCAGCACCACGGCCACGGAACCGGCATCGGAAAACGCCTTGTCCAGCGCGGGGATGACGACGGCGGCCGAGCCGCTGCCTTCGGACTCGATGCTGCCGCTGATGTCGATCAGGGCCGTGTGGCGGCCCAGAGTCTCGCTGTCGTCAGCCGTGTTGTAGTCATAAAACACCCACAGGGCGAACAGCACGATCAGCAAGCCGAAGATCTTGAAAAAGATGCTCCAGCGGCGGTGCGCGCGCTGCTCTTGCAAGGTGGCAAATACCAGCTTTTCCAGCACGGCGCGCTCCCAGTTCCCCGCAGGGGCGCCGTGACCGGCGGCTGGCGCGCTGCTGTCCAGCTTGTCATTCGTGTTATCGCTCATGGTTCACTTTGTTTAAATTACAATAATGCCTGTGCCAGTCTTCAGGCCGGCAGCGGCTGGACATACTCATCGGGTTGCCAGTACAGCTGGCCATCGCGCTCGCTCACGGGAATCGGGCGCAAGCGGCCGCCCTTGCAGGGACCGCCCGCGCACAGGCCGCTCTCCGGCACATAGATGGCGCCATGCGTCGAACACATCAGGTACAAGCCGCTGGACTCGAAAAACTCGCCTTCAGCCCAGTCCAGTTCGATCGGCACGTGGGCGCAGCGGTTCAGATAACCATACGCTTTGCCGCCGTGGCGCACGACAAAGCCGGTGGTCGCTTCACCACCGGCCGAGACGGGAAAGCGCACGCCCTTGCCGCCATCGGCCACCGCATCGGCGGCACAAATCAACACTTCCACACCATCGCTCATCATGCGTGCTCGCTCAGCCATTGGTGCAGATCGGCCACCGTGGCGGCCGAATACAGGGGCTTACAAGCCTGCAACTGGGCCACCGGATGCGCCCCATACTCTACGGCAATACCGGCCGCGCCTGCATTGCTTGCCATCAACAAATCATGACTGGTGTCGCCGATCATCACGGTGCGGCGCATATCCTGCCCCAGTTCGCGCGTCAGCTCTTGCAGCATGGCCGGATGGGGCTTGGAAAACGTTTCATCGGCGCAGCGCGTCGCATCGAACAGCGACAGCAGCTTGACGGCATTCAGCGAACGGTTCAGGCCGACACGGCTCTTGCCCGTGGCGACGGCCAGAAAGTACGCTTGCTGCGACAATTCCAGCAGCATTTCTTGCACGCCGGGAAACAGGGTCAGCTCATGGTCGCGCGACAGATAGTGATAGCGATAGCGTTCCGCCATGCGCGCATGGTATTTCGGCTCGACATCAGGCATCACCAGCTGCATCGCTTCCTGCAAGCCCAGGCCGATCACATGCGAGGCCAGCAACTCGGTGGGAATTGGCAAGCCCAGGTCTTTCGCCGACGCCTGGATGCACTTGACGATGGTCGAGGTACTGTCTATCAGGGTACCGTCCCAATCGAAGACGATCAGATCAAATTGCTTTCTTGCCATGTTTCCCGACGGCAAAGCCGCCGGCTCCTTGAGAATGAATGATGGCGACTGACTACCTTGTGAGTAGTGTCCCCGCACGCGATGGAGAGCTATCGTGCGGCAACGGCCAATGGTTTGCCCAAGCTTACCAAGAAACGCTCGCATTCGGCAGCCAGTGGCGCATTCAGGGTCACCGTCTTGCCCGTCTCCGGATGCGTAAACGTGATCTGATGCGCGTGCAGGAACATGCGCTTCAGGGCGCCGCGCGTGCTGTCGGCTTTCAACAGGGCACGGTTGAGGGCAAAGTCGCCATATTTATCGTCGCCCGCGATGGGGAAACCGGACGAAGACAGATGCACGCGGATCTGGTGCGTGCGTCCCGTCTTCAATTCCGCTTCCAGCAAGGCGAAGTTGTGATATTTATGCAACAGTGAAAACACCGTGTGCGACGCCAGGCCATCGGCCTGCACGGCCACGCGGCGCTCGCCTTCGGCCGTCGTATATTTATGCAGCGGCAGCTTGATATGCTGGCGCGCATTCTTCCAGTCACCGGCCACCAGTACCAGGTAGCGCTTGTCCGTGAGGCCGTCGCGCATCTGCTCGTGCAAATTCGTCAACGCCGTGCGCTTCTTTGCCAGCAACAGCAAGCCGGACGTGTCGCGGTCCAGGCGGTGCACCAGTTCCAGGAACTTGGCGTCGGGGCGCGAGGCGCGCAATTGCTCGATCACGCCGAACGAGACGCCCGAGCCGCCATGCACGGCCACGCCGGCCGGCTTGTCGATGACGAGCAGCTGCGCATCTTCGAAAATGATCGAAAATTCGGCGGCCGGTGCGCCCGTGGGCGCCTTTTCGGCCACGCGCACGGGTGGAATGCGCACCACGTCGCCGGCGACGAGACGGTACAGCTGATCGATACGGCCTTTATTAACCCGCACTTCTCCCGATCGCAAGATCCGGTAGATGTGGCTTTTAGGCACTCCCTTGCACACTCTTAATAAGTAGTTGTCGATGCGCTGGCCTGCTTCTTCCTCGGCGATCGTTACGAATTGGGCTTGCGGCTGAACCGGGGGTGTTGAAGGGGGAACAACATCTTTTTGACTCTTCATTTACTATGTCTTCCCAGAAATCTCTCTAAGTCCTTCATTTTGAATATATAATTGTTTTTGCTGCGGCCCTGGCTGCTGCGAGTGTAAGAATAAAAGCACATTTTACACAGGGGCGTCTCCACCGGCCTCGCCAAATTGCAAATTCGGTGGAAAAAAATGTATATGCACCATCCCTGCGCGAATCAAGGTTGCACCGTAGTTGTAATCGGATAACGCGTGGAGATGCTGAAGTGAGTGTGGGATTATAAGGATAAGTACCCGTTAGCGCGACTTATCGAGTCGGGCTCGCGGGTTGATGAAGTTGATAACGCTTGCCGTTTTCGCCAAACCCCGTATGTGGCCAAATACTGAGGGTTGTCGATGATAGGCTGAGGCCAAGCCTCGCCATCGCGATCCCTGTAATGAGCCGGCTAACGATTTTGGCTCTGAATTTGCTGACCACTTGCATTCTCTGCCCCCGATGCAGTTCATTCTCATCCGGGCTGTTTCAGATGAGTTGCAAGTGTCCTGTGCACTCGGCATGACGATTGACCTCACCGCGCCTGTTGCGGCCGTAACGCATATCTCGTACGCGTTGTTGCTCCGCACGCCTGGGCATTTCCCCCGCCAACACTCCCGTTCTCGCATATATCCCTGTACTTTCGCCGCTTCCCCGGAAGCGGCTTTGAGATGGCCTACGGGTCGCGGAGTTATAAAAATGAAACGCATGTTGTTTAATGCCACGCAGCAAGAAGAACTGCGCGTAGCGATTGTCGACGGACAGAAACTGATCGACATCGATATCGAGACAGCCGGGCGCGAACAGCGCAAATCCAACATCTACAAGGGCGTCATCACGCGCATCGAGCCATCGCTCGAAGCGTGCTTCGTCAGCTATGGCGAAGACCGCCACGGCTTCCTGCCTTTCAAGGAAGTTGCCCGCACATATTTCCGCGAAGGCGTCGATGTGCGTAACGCTTCCGTCAAGGAAGCGCTGCGCGAAGGCCAGGAAATCATGGTCCAGGTCGAAAAGGAAGAGCGCGGCAACAAGGGCGCTGCCCTGACCTCGTTCGTTTCGCTGGCCGGCCGTTACCTGGTTTTGATGCCGAACAACCCGCGTGGCGGTGGCGTATCGCGCCGCGTGGAAGGTGAAGAGCGCCAGGAATTGCGCGAAACCATGGATAAACTGGACTTGCCAGCTGGCATGTCCGTCATTGCCCGCACCGCCGGCATCGGCCGCAACGTCGATGAACTGCAGTGGGACTTGAATTACCTGATGCAACTGTGGCGCGCCATCGAAGGCGCCGGCAAGTCGGCCAACGGCGCTTTCCTGATCTACCAGGAATCGTCGCTCGTCATCCGCGCCATCCGCGACTACTTCCAGCCCGACATCGGCGAGATCCTGATCGACACCGACGAGATCTACGACCAGGCGCACCAGTTCATGAGCCACGTGATGCCCGACATGGTGCACCGCGTAAAACGCTACAGCGACGACGTGCCGCTGTTCTCGCGCTTCCAGATCGAACACCAGATTGAAACGGCGTACAGCCGCACCGTGCCGCTGCCATCGGGCGGCGCTATTGTTATCGACCACACCGAAGCGCTGGTCTCCGTCGACGTCAACTCGGCCCGCGCCACGCGCGGTTCGGACATCGAGACGACCGCCTTCAACACCAACTGCGAAGCGGCCGAAGAAGTGGCCCGCCAGCTGCGTCTGCGCGATTTGGGTGGCTTGATCGTCATCGACTTCATCGACATGGAAGTGGCAAAAAATCAACGCGAAGTGGAACAGCGTTTGAAAGATGCGCTGCACCATGACCGTGCCCGTGTACAAATGGGCAAGATTTCCCGCTTCGGCCTGATGGAACTGTCGCGTCAGCGCCTGCGCCCTTCGCTGTCCGAAGGCTCGCACGTGACGTGCCCGCGCTGCTCCGGCACCGGCCACATCCGCGACACGGAATCGTCCGCCCTGCAGGTGCTGCGCATCATCCAGGAAGAGGCGATGAAGGAAAACTCGGCCACCATCCACGTGCAAGTGCCCGTGGACGTGGGCGCCTTCCTGCTGAACGAAAAGCGCGGCGAAGTACTGAAGATCGAAAACCGCCACCGCATCGCCGTGATCCTGATCCCGAACAAGCATCTGGAAACGCCGCACTACAAGCTGGAACGCATCAAGCACGACGATCCGCGTCTGGAAGACAGCCAGGCCAGCTACAACCTGGCCGAAAGCGCAGAAACCGACATGGCTTACAGCAAGCGCCAGAAGGAAGAAGCCAAGCCGCGCCAGGAAGCCGTCGTCAAGACGATCACCCCTGACCAGCCGGCACCGCTGGTCGAGCGCAAGCCTGTCGAAGCGAAACCAGCACCGGTGGCCGCGCCTGCCGCACCACAGGGCCTGATCGCCAAGATCATCAGCTTCTTCACCGGCGCCCCGGCACCGGTGGCGCCAGCGCCCGCCCCTGTCGCACCAGCCAAGCCGGCCGGCGCCGACCGCGGCGACCGCAACAGCCGTGGCCCACGTGGCCGTGGCCGCAACGGCAAGCCTGGCCGCGAAGAACGCGAACCAGGCCAGGCCCGTCCTGCCCTGGACGATGCAGCGAAAGAAGCGGAAGCACTGGAAAAGGCGGCCCGTCCGCCACGCCCACCGCGTCCGCCACGCGAACCGCGTGAAGCGGGCGAGGCAACGGCAGCACCACGCGAACGCGGTGAGCGCCCGGAACGCGCGGAACGTCCTGAGCGCGCAGAGCGCCCGGAACGCGCCGAACGTCCGCCACGCCAGCCACGCGAAGGCCGCGAACCACGCGCCGACAAGGCTATTGTTGCTGAAGTGAAAGCTGACGAGCTGGCATTGGTTGGCGCCAGCGCCAGCGCGATCAATGTGGTCGTGGCGTCAAGCGGTCCGGACGCTGATGCAGCACCAATGAGCTTGCTGAAAGCGCCGGTCAATGCTGGTCCTGAAGGCGAAGAAACGGAAAACGACGTGGAAGGCGAAGAACCGCGCCGCCGTCGTCGTCGTGGTGGCCGCAACCGCAACCGCCGCGACCGCGAAACGGGCGAGCTGATCGAATCGGCAAACGGCGAGAACGAAGGCCAGGACGCACCAGCGATCAGCTTCACGGTCGCTCCGGCGCCGGAAGCCGCATCTGATGCGGCGCCGGTCGCCGTCGTGGCTGCCGCCGCTGTCGTCGCCGTCGCTGCGCCAGTGGAAGCTGCCGTCGTGGAAGTGGTCGACGTGGTCGAAGTGGTCGACGTGGTGGAAATCGCCAAGGTCGAAGAAGCCGCTCCTGCCGCAGAAGCCGCACCAGCTGCTGAAGTGATCGTGCCGCAAGCCCCTGTGGAAACGGCTGCAGCGCAAGCTGAACCAGCCGCTGCCGAACCGGCACCCGTTGCCAAGTACAGCTTTGCCGAGAAAGCGGAAGTTGCACCTGCACCTACACCTGCTGAAATCATCGTCGAAGCCGTGCCAGTGGTGGAAGCTGCGCCTTTGGTCGAAGCCGTCGCCGTGATCGAGGAAGCGCCAGTGGCTGAAGCAGCACCTGCCGTGGTGGAAGCCGCCCCGGTGGTTGCCGAAGTTGCTCCTGCTCCTGCTCCAGCTCCTGCTCCAGCGCCAGCACCTGTCGTCGCTGCAGCGCCGGTGCCTGCGCCGCTGGACTTGAGCGCCGTGCTCGGTTCCGCCGGCCTGACCCTGGCTGCCACCGATCCGGAAAAACTGCGCCTGGCGCAGGAAGCGGCCGCCAAGGCAGTCGCCCCGGTACGCAAGCCGCGCGAACGCAAGCCATTGCCGCCGCAATCGGATGAGCCGTTGATCCAGGTCAACACGCAACGTCCATAAGCGCGCCGGGTTCGCCCAGCCGCCAATGATGAAAGGGGGAGCTCAGGCTTCCCCTTTTTTATGTCCACTTTTTTGCCAGCCAGCCGCCATGCACGAGCACGCCACTCCTTCTACCGTCAGCCTGCGCAGCGCCTTCTGGTACTGGCTCAAGCTGGGCTGCGTCAGCTTTGGCGGCCCGGCCGGGCAAATCGCCATGATGCATGCGGAACTGGTGGAAAAGCGGCGCTGGATTTCCGAACAACGCTTCCTGCACGCCCTGAACTACTGCATGCTGCTGCCAGGACCCGAAGCGACCCAGCTGGCCATCTACATCGGCTGGCTGATGCACCGCACGCGCGGCGCCCTGATGGCGGGCCTGCTGTTCCTGCTGCCCTCGCTGGGGGTGCTGATCGTCCTGTCCTGGCTCTACATGGCCTACGGCCACGTGGCCGCCATCGCCGGCATCCTGTACGGCATCAAGCCGGCCGTCGTCGCCATCGTGCTGGCGGCCGCCTGGCGCCTGGGCCGGCGCACCTTGCGCAGCCCCGGCCTGATCACCATCGCAGCGGCAGCATTTGTCGCCATCGCCGCGCTACAGCTGCCATTTCCGCTGATCGTGCTCGCCGCCGCCCTGCTGGGCATGGCGGGCGGGCGCTGGCTGCCGAGCCATTTTCATATTGGCGGCACGCACCATGGCGGCGCGGCCCGCTACGGCGCCGCCCTGATCGATGACGACACGCCCACGCCGGAGCACGCGCAGCTCAAGTGGCCGCGCCTGCTGGCCACTTGCGCACTGGGCCTGGCGCTGGCCTTCTTCGCCTGGCTGGGCCTGGCGCTGGCGGGCGGTGCGGACCAGCCTCTGGCGCAGATGGGCGTGTTTTTCAGCAAGGCGGCCCTGCTGACGTTCGGCGGCGCGTATGCCGTGCTGCCCTACCTGGTGCAGGGCGCCGCCGACCATTACCACTGGATCACCAGCGCGCAAATGATGGATGGCCTGGCGCTGGGCGAAACGACGCCCGGCCCCTTGATCATGATCGTCGCCTTCATCGGTTTTGTCGGCGGCTGGAGCCATGCCGTGGCAGGTGAACACCTGTGGCTGGCGGGCGTCTGCGGGGCGCTCGTCGCCAGCTGGTTTACTTTCCTGCCCTCGTTCATCTTCATCCTGGCCGGTGCGCCGCTGGTGGAAGCGTCGCGCGGCAATTTGCGCCTGAGCGCGCCCCTGACGGCTATTTCGGCGGCCGTGGTGGGCGTCATCGCCAGCCTGGCCCTGTTCTTTGGCCGCCATGTCTTCTGGCAAGCAAACCCGTTGCCGCACTGGGATTGGCTGGCGATGTTCATCGCGCTGGCGGCCGGCGTGGCGCTGCTCAGGTTTCAAGTGGGCACCATCAAATTGCTGCTCGCCTGTGCCATCTTCGGCCTCGTGCTATCGTATCTGCCTTGACCGATTTAACGTAAGTGGTATCACCTTTCATGGCTGACAAGATTATCTACCTCGCCGAGGCCCGCAATGGGGCCTTGGTGATCCCCGCGCGGCTGGAAAGTCCCAGCGGTAACGTGGCCGACAGCCTGGGCCGGCCCCTGCACGACTTGCGCATCTCGATTACCGACCGCTGCAATTTCCGTTGCGTGTATTGCATGCCGAAAGACGTGTTCGACAAGAATCACGTGTACCTGCCGCACACGGATTTGCTGTCGTTCGAGGAAATCACGCGCGTGGCGCGCCTGTTCGTCGCGCACGGCGTGGAAAAGATCCGCCTGACGGGCGGCGAACCGCTGCTGCGCAAGAATATCGAAAAACTCATCGCCATGCTGGCCGCGCTGCGCACGCCGTCGGGCCAGCCGCTGGACCTGACCCTGACGACCAACGGCTCCTTGCTCGCCAGAAAGGCCCAAGCCTTGAAGGATGCGGGCCTGAACAGGGTCACCGTCTCGCTCGATTCGCTCGACGACGCCACCTTCAAGCGCATGAACGACGTCGATTTCGCCGTCGCCGACGTGCTGCACGGCATCGACGCCGCGCACGCCGTGGGCCTGGGCCCCATCAAGATCAACATGGTCGTCAAGGCTGGCATGAACGAGCAGGAAATCGTGCCCATGGCGCGCCACTTCAAGGGCACGCCCTACATCTTGCGCTTCATCGAATACATGGACGTGGGCGCCTCGAACGGCTGGAACTTGCAGGAAGTCATCCCGTCCGCAGAAGTGGTGCGCCGCATCGGTGCACACATGCCCTTGCTGCCCATCAACCCCAACTACACGGGCGAGACAGCGGCGCGCTGGCGCTATGCCGATGGCAGCGGCGAAATCGGCCTCATTTCCAGCGTCACGCAAGCGTTCTGCGCCGATTGCAGCCGTGCCCGCCTCTCGACCGAGGGCAAGCTGTACACGTGCCTGTTCGCCAGCAGCGGCCACGACTTGCGCAGCCTGCTGCGCGGCGGCCGCAGCGACGCGGAAATTTCCTCGGCCGTGGCGCAGCTGTGGCGCGGCCGCGCCGACCGCTATTCGCAATTGCGCACCAGCCAGACAGATTTGACGGGCACCACGCTTGAGCACGGTAAAAAGAAAGTGGAAATGTCGTACATCGGCGGCTGAATCGGGCGCGGCGCGCGCCCGCCGCTGCTACCATGGCGCATGCACCCACTTCCTACCTGACATGATCAACACACACGACATTACCGGCCTGATCCTGGCCGGCGGCCTCGGCACGCGCATGGGCCAGCGCGACAAGGGCATGCTGCCCCTGCATGGCCAGCCTCTGGCGCGCCACGTGCTGCAGCGCCTGGCGCCACAAGTGGGCCAGCTGGCCATCAGCGTCCACGCCGATGCCGGAGATTACGCGCGCTTCGGCCTGCCCGTCTGGCCGGACGTACTGCCGGGCCAGCTGGGCCCGCTGGCCGGCTTGCATAGCGGCATGCAACACGCCGGCACGCCCTACCTGCTGACGGTGCCGTGCGACTCGCCCCTGCTGCCGCCCGACCTGGCGGCGCGCCTGGCCACCGGCCTGGTCGACAACAATGCCGACCTGGCCATCGCCGTCACCGAAGAGATCGACCCGGCGACGGGATCGACGGTACGCCGCCCGCATCCCGTTTTCTGCCTCGTCAAAACTTCCACCCTGCCCCAGCTGGACTCGTATCTGCGCGCCGGCGAGCGCCGCATGCGCACCTGGCATGGCCCCCTGAAACTGGCCGAGGTAGTGTTCGAGGATGGCGGCGCGTTCGGCAACATGAATACCCCGGACGAGCTGGCCGCCCTGCAGGCGCAGGGCCTGTCCGTGCCGATGGCGCAAGCCATCCTGGCCGACAGCGTCGCGCCCGTCGCCGACGTGGAACAACTGCCGTTGCCACAAGCGTTCGAGCGCATCCTGGCGGCCGACATCATCTCGCCCATCAGCGTGCCCGCGCACGACAATTCCGCCATGGATGGCTATGCGCTGCATGGGGCTGACCTCGGTGGCGACACTGCTGTGACCCTGGCCGTGGTCGACACCATCCTGGCCGGCCGCCCCGGCACGGTCAACGTTGAGCGCGGGCAATGCGCGCGCATCATGACGGGCGCCGTCATGCCGGACGGCTGCGACAGCGTGGTACCACAGGAACTGCTGCAGCAGGCCAGCGCAAGCAGCATCACGCTGGCGCCGGATTGCATCCGCCCCGGCGACAACCGCCGTTTCAAGGGGGAAGACTTGATGCAGGGCCAACCGGCCCTGCTGCAGGGCAAGCACCTGGGTCCGGCCGAACTGGGGCTGCTCGCCTCGCTGGGCATCGCCACGGTGCCCGTGCGCCGGCGCCTGCGCGTGGCCTTCTTTTCCACGGGCGACGAATTGCGCTCGATCGGCGAGCCACTAGAGCCGGGCTGCATCTACGACAGCAACCGCTATACCCTGCTGGGCATGCTGAGCCGTTTGGGCTGCGAAGTGCTCGACATGGGCATCGTCAAGGATGATCCGCAAGCGCTGGAAGCGGCGCTGCGCGGCGCCTGCGCCTCGGCCGACGTCATCATCACCTCGGGTGGCGTGTCCAGCGGCGCGGCCGATTTTACGCGCGAGATCCTGGCACGCCTCGGTGAGGTGGCCTTCTGGCAAATTAACATGCGCCCGGGCCGCCCCATGGCCTTTGGCCGGATTGCCAGCGAGGGCGACACGGCCTTGCTGCTGGGCCTGCCCGGCAACCCCGTGGCCGTGATGGCGGCGTTTTACTTCCTCGCCCGCCCCACCCTGCTGCGCCTGATGGGCGCCGATGCGGACACGGCCACCCTGCCGCTGCTGCAAGTGGCGGCGCAGGCACCGATCCGCAAGAAGCGGGGCCGCACGGAATACCAGCGCGGCATCGTCGAGCGGGACGCGAACGGCCGCCAGCACGTGCGCGTGACGGGGGCGCAGGGCTCCGGCATCTTGCGCTCGATGACGCAAGCCAATTGCATGATCGTGCTGCATGAAGCGCAAGGCAACGTGGCCACGGGCGACCTGGTCGATATCGTGCTGTTCCATGGATTGACCTGATGAAACATCTACTTCTGGCGCTGACCCTGCTGCAGGGCATGGCGGCGTACGCTGGCGAAGTCCACAGCAATGGCTACACGGTGCGCTTCGACGAGCGCATCGAAACGGCGCCGGGCGACTTGCATGGCGCCACCGTGGGCCGCATCAGCATCGTGCGCGCCGCCGATCAAGGTCTCGCGTGGCAGGAAAACACGCCCTTGCAGCCGGGCTGCGGCGCCATTGCGGCCATCACCGTCCTCAACGACAGCTATGTGGCCCTGTGCGGCCACCTGGGCGGTCGCCATTACACGCACAAGATCATCTTCATGCAAGGCAACTCGCCCAGCATGGTGAGCGTGGACCAGTTCGATTCACCGAGTGCCGTGCGCGTGGGGCGCGACGGATCGCTGGCCATCGACGTCCTGCGGCGCGACCGCTTCCCTGGCGAACTGACGGGTCCGCATTACTTTCCCACCGTGTACCGCTTGCACCACGATGACGCCACCTTCGGTTTCATCCCCAGCTTTGGTGGCGATGCCGCCGAGCGCTACTGGCAGCACTATCGCGCCACGCGCAAGGCGGCGCCAGCGGCGGACGTACTGCCGGAATTGCTGGCCTCCCTGCTGGCGGCCCAGGCTGGCAAACAATCCATCTGTGCAGAGCTGGCCACGCTCGCCGCCGACTTGCAGCAGGGACGGCAGTACGAACAGTACGATACGCAAAGCGCGCGCACCTTGATGCGCACGTGGCTGCACAAGCTGCCCGCCATCGGCTATCCCGCCTTCGATACGCAAGCCTGTCCGGGCAGCATCTAACTCGCGTTCCTGACCTTACCGCCGCCTGCCGGCGGCGCATCCTTCAAAACCCACTCCCTCTCAACCGGCCCGCCCAGCGCGGGCCGCTCTCATTGCCCCTTCGCAATCAATTGACCTGCGCGGCAAGCGTTCGCCTATCGAGATTAAAATATTAATTATTTCCCAAAAGAACATATAAATAAACACAACACTAATTGTAATTATTTTATTTATTTGTTGATACTACAGTTTCTTCGGTGATAACATCCAACCTCACATAAAAATTCAATTTTGATATTGTTTTCACGAGGAAACTAATAATGAGACACCATTCATGGATCGCGGGCGCCGGCATGCTGGGAGTGGCTTGCCTGCTTGGCATGTTGTCCCTGGCGCCGCTGCCCGCCTATGCCAAAGGGGCACCACGGGCGGACGTGCTGGAGCATTGCAGCTGGAACCGCCCGGGAGCCGACCCGTTCATGGGAGATGTGGTGGCCGCAGTGGACAGGTACCCGGACATCGCGCCGCAGGTGCGCGAAGAATTGAAGGCGCGCATGCGCGCGCGCCAGTACGATGAAATCGTCGTCATCAGCCGCGACGCCATCCGCGGCAAAGGCAATTACAATGCGCGCATCAGCGACATGCATTTCGGGCCGGGCCGCGTCTGCCGCAATGTCACGCGCTCAGGCTGGAGCGAGCAGATGCAGGAAAGGGGACTCGTGTACTGCGTGCAGGGCGTTTGCATCCTCGTGCCCACCGTGTGCCGCAATGTCAGCCGCATCACGCGGGTGCCAGCGTCAGCGGCGCCAGCCGCCGGAGCCGCTCCCGGTGGCACCGTGCCCGTTGCCGCCGCGCCCGCCGCACCGGAAGCAGCAGGCGTGCCCGTGATCGATAATCCCGACGCCTTGCGCGGCGGTTCATTCACGGGCGCCGGCGCGCCGCCGGCCGTGGCGAGCACGCCCTTCCTGCCCTTCGATTATGTGCGTACCGTCGGCGGTATCACGCCGCCAGCCGGCATGGGCGGCGGCGGAGGTGGTGGTGGTGGTGGAAGCCTGCGGCCGGACCAGGGCAGCAGCATCATCGTGCCGCCCACCGTGATCCTGCCGACCCTGCCACCCACCGGCCCGACAGTCTTGCCGGCCGTGCCCGAGCCGCAAACATGGGCCATGCTGCTGGCGGGATTGGCGCTGCTGGCCTGCGCCACGCTGCGCCGCCGGCCAGCGGCGGCCTGAACGCCGAGGGCGCTATTCGCCGTCGGCCTCGGCGGACAGCCCCGCGTCCGCCGCGCCCAGCAGCAAGGCGGCCGCCTCGCCCGGCAAGGCTTCCACGGATTTCAGTTTGCGCGCCATCTGCCGGCTGCGCACTTCCGCGCTTTCGATATTTTTCGCCGCCTTTTCCAGGGTCAGCCGGGTTTGCGACAGCACGTCGCCGAACTTGCCGAATTCCGTCTTGACGGCGCCCAGCACTTGCCACACTTCCGACGAGCGCTTTTCTAGCGCCAGCGTGCGGAAACCCATCTGCAAGCTGTTGAGCAAGGCCGTCAGGGTGGACGGTCCGGCGATGCTGACCCTGTGTACGCGCTGCAACTCGTCGGCCAGTCCCGGCCGGCGCAGCACTTCCGCATACAGCCCTTCCGTGGGCAGGAACAGGATGGCAAAGTCGGTGGTCAGCGGCGGCGCCAGGTATTTCTCGGCGATGGTTTTCGCTTCTCCCCGCACGGCGCGTTCCAGCTCGCGGCCGGCCACGGCCACGCCGTCCGCATCGGCCCGCTCGGCCGCGTCGACCAGGCGCTCGTACTGTTCCTTGGGAAACTTCGCATCGATGGGCATCCACACGGGCGGCCCACCGTCGACCATGCCCGGCAACTTCAGGGCGAATTCCACGCGCGCGCCGCTGCCCGGCAGCGTTTCCACGTTCTTCGCATACTGGTCGACAGTGAGTACCTGCTCCAGCAGCATTTCCAGCTGCACTTCGCCCCAGGTGCCGCGCGTCTTCACATTAGTAAGCACCCGCTTCAGATCGCCCACGCCCAGTGCCAGCTGCTGCATTTCACCGAGGCCCTGGTGGACTTTTTCCAGCCGCTCCGACACTTGCTGGAACGAGGCACTCAAACGCGTTTCCAGCGTGGCATGCAGTTTTTCATCGACCGTCTTGCGCATCTCTTCCAGGCGCGCGCCGTTATCTGCCTGCAAGTCGCGGATCTTGTTTTCCAGGGTGGCGCGCACTTCCAGCATGCGCTGCGCATTCGATTCGGTCAGCTGGGCCAACGTCTGATTCGTGCTCTCGGCAAAACGCGCCAGGCTTTGCGCCTGCTCCTCGCGCCCGACTTTCCCCTGCGCCTGCATCTGCGTGCGCAAGCTGTCGAGCTGTTGCAAGGTTGCCGCCTGGAATTGCGCCAGGCCGGCCGCCAGGTCTTGCCGCGTCGCTTGCGCCGACGCCTGTAGCTGCAGCCGCACTTCGCGCTCGACCCGGTCGATGCGTTCCAGGCTTTGCTGCTGGTGCTGCTGCACCAGGGCCAGGGTGGTGGCGCCATCGCCGGCCGCGCCACGCGGGCGCAGCAACAGCAAGAGCAACAGGACGATGGCGACGGCGGCGGCGCCCAGCAGGCAGTAAAACTCGATTGGGCTCATGGGATCAGTCAGGTTTGTTGCGCATCCAGTCGGCCGTCTGATAGAACGATTCCATCAGCCGCACGCGCAGGGACTCTTCGATGCCCGTGTCTTCCATGGCCCAGGCCATGGCGCGCAGCCACTGGTCGCGCTCGCTGGTGCCGATGGCGTAAGGCAAGTGACGCGCGCGCAGGCGCGGGTGGCCGAATTTCTCGATATACAAATCCGGCCCGCCCATCCAGCCCGTCAGGAAGAAATACAGCTTGTCGCGCGAACCGTCCGTCGAGGGCGGATGCATGACGCGGATGCCGGCAAACTCGGGCTCAAGTTCCATCAGATCATAAAAACGGTCGACCATTTCACGCAGCACGGGGGCGCCGCCGATGGTCTCGTACAGGGTGGGGGCAGTGGTATCAGTCATGGCCGCCATGATAGCGCAAGCATCGGCGCTCCATGCGCCACTAGCTCTCTCTGCCACAATAAATGGCAATATACTTGACTACTCAAGCTTATATCAACTACCATGCAATTTTAAACCAAGGACAAGAACAGCATGTCAGCCACCACCCAACCCCGCTTGCTACGCAATAGCAACTTCCGCTGGCTGCTGGGCGGCGGCCTCATTTCCATGCTGGGCGACCAGTTCAGCATGCTGGCCCTGCCGTGGCTGGTGCTGAGCCTGACGGGCGATAGCCTCAGCCTGGGCATCGCCGTGGCCCTGATGGGCGCCCCGCGCGCCGTACTCATCTTGCTGGGCGGCACCGTCGCCGACCGTTACTCGCCCCGGCGCGTGCTGCTGCTGAGCAAATATGCCAGCGCTGTCATCCTGCTGGCGCTGGCGGGGCTGCTGATGCTGGACCAGGCCAGCCTGGCACTCGCGTATGCGGCCGCGCTGGCGCTGGGCATCGCGTCCGCCTTCGCTATCCCGGCCGGCACGGCCATCCTGCCGCAAGCCGTGCCGCCGCAAGCGCTGCAGAACGCCAATGGCTTGCAGATGGGCACGCGCCAGTTGTCCCTGCTGGCCGGCCCCCTGCTGGCGGCGCTCGTGCTCGGCGCCCACGAGGGCGCGCAGAAAACCCCCATGGCGGCGCTGGCCGCCGCTTTTGCCATCGATGCGCTGACATTTGTGTTTTCTGCCTGGACCTTGCGGCAAGTTACGCTGCGGCCCCTGGCCGTGGCGGTGGCGCAGGGCATGTGGCGCGACATGGCGGCGGGCCTGGCCATGGTGTGGCGCGACGTTGCCTTGCGCAGCTGCTATGTCTACTGGGCGGTGGTGGCCTTCTTCGTCATGGGCCCGCTGCAAGTGGCCTTGCCCGTGCTGGCCAGCGAGCGCCTGCACGGTGCCGCGGCGCTAGGACTGCTGATGGGCGCGCACGGCGCCGGCACCCTGGCCGGCATGCTGGCGTCCAGCCTGGGTGACGCCTGGCTGCGCCTGCGTTTCGGCGCCACCCTGCTGGCCGTTGACGCCATTGTCGCCATGCTGTTGATGGCGCTGGGGCAAATCGAAACCGCCTGGCAAGGCGCGGCCTTGCTGGCCGTGACTGGGCTGCTGGGCGGCTATGTGCAGGTGGCCATCTTTACGTGGATACAGCGGCGCGTGGCGCCCGCCATGCTGGGCCGGGCGATGGCCGTGTTCATGGGCATCTTCCTGGGCCTGGCACCCCTCTCGGCGGCGGCCACGGGCGCGCTGCTGCGCCACCTGAGCGTGGGCGAACTGTTCTGCGCCGGCGGCGCCTTGCTGCTGGCGGCCGCCGTAGCGGCTGCCCTGTGGAGCGACATTGCGCGCATCGCGGGCAGCCCTTCCGTATCATCACCTTGAGAAAGTTCCAGCATGGATAAAACACGACAAACGGCCCTGAAAGCGGCCTACCGGCAACAAGCGCCAGCATTGGGCATCATCGCCCTGCGCCACCTGCCCAGCGGATACGCCCTGCTCGAACGCAGCCGCAACGCCCCTGGCGTGCTGAACCGCCACCGCTTCGAGCTGAACCTGGGCACGCACCGCAACGCCCGCTTGCAGGCGGATTGGCGGCGCGATGGCGCGGCAGCCTTCCGCTTCGATATCATCGACAGCGTCAAGGCATCGGGCGATCCCGCCTTCGATGCCGAGGCCGAACTCGATGCCCTGCTGGCGCTGCACCGCGCACAGTGGCTGGAACAGGGGCAGCCACTGTATTGAGCAATATTGCTTTACACTTGCGCACTCAAGCACTGCGCAGCCAACATAAAGAAAACCATGACCGATCACACTTCCCCGCTGCTGGACGGCGCCGGTGCGCTGGACTTTTGCCTGCGCCTGGCGCGTGCCCAGGCACTCATCGTGCGCCGCTTCGACAGCATCCTGGGCAATCTGCACGGCCTGAGCTTTGGCGATTATCAATTGCTGTACCACTTGCAGCGTGCGCCCGGTGGCCGCCTGCGCCGCATCGACCTGGCCGAGCGCCTGGCGCTGACGGCGTCCGGCATCACGCGCTCGCTGATGCCGCTGGAAAAAATCGGCCTGGTGGCGCGCCAGGCCGATGCGCGCGATGCCCGCGTCGGCTATGCCGTCATCACCGCGGCGGGGCAAGCCCTGCTGATCCACGCCGATGCGACGGCGCAGGCGCTGGGCCAGGAATTGCTGGGCAGCGCCAGCGCGGAGCAGCTGGCACCGCTGTCCCTGCTGCTGGCCGGCATCGCCGGCAGCCAGCCCGGCAACGGCTGACGCCCGCTCCTTACACCAGCGCCAGCTTGCGCAAACGCCGCGTCGACGGCCAGCGCGCCATGCCCGTCTCGTCGCGGATGGCGGCGCAGGCGGCCAGCACTCTGGCGCACTCGTCTTCGCGCAAGCCCGCATTCAGGGTCAGGCGCACCAGCGAGCGGTTCTTCGGCGTGGCCGGCGCACAGAACACGGCGCCGTAGATGCCGTGCCGCTCCAGCGCCTTGCGCAGGATCAGGGTGTCGGGTTCAGTGCCCGCTTCCAGCGCGATGATTTGCTCGGTGCCGTCGCTGACGTTGTAGCCAAGCTCAGCCAGACCCTGGCGCAGCTGCACGCTGTGGCGGCGCAAGGCGGCGCGGCGGGCATCGGCGGCGCGGATGAAATCGAGCGCCGCATCGAACCACGCCAGCTCGTGTTCCAGCAGGCAGGAGCTGAAGATGGCGGGCCGCGAGGCGGACAGGAAATAGCCCTTGAAGCGGGCCGAACAGGTGATCAGCCCCGCGCGCCCCGCAAACGCCTTGGCCAGCGACGCCGTGCGGAAATGCACGCGCCCGGCCAGGCCCAGCTCGG
Source organism: Janthinobacterium sp. 78 (assembly GCF_003096775.1). NCBI lineage: Bacteria > Pseudomonadati > Pseudomonadota > Betaproteobacteria > Burkholderiales > Oxalobacteraceae > Janthinobacterium > Janthinobacterium sp. 78. Next base: position 5,186,170 of record NZ_QENT01000001.1, read on the forward strand.
CCACCAGGCCCGCGCCCTGCGGGCCGTGCGTGCCCAGCGAGTGCGACTCGTCGACGATCAGCATGCTGCCGCTGCGCTCGGCGATTTCCACCATTTCCAGCAGCGGCGCCACGCTGCCATTCGTGCTGTACAGCGCATCGACGACGATGATGCCGGGGCCATGCTTGTCGAGCTGGCGCTGCAGGTGGGCGCCATCGTTATGCAGGAAGGCCACGGGCACGGCTTGCGCCGATTGCACCCCTTCCCACAGCGAGGCGTGCGCCTGCATGTCCAGGTAGACGGGGATGCCGGGCCCGGCCAGGCTTTGCAGCAAACCCACGTTGGCGGCCCAGCCCGACTGCGCCAGCACACAGGCTTCGCTGCCGAGATAGTCCGCAAATTTTTGTTCGAGCCGGTGCTGGCGGCTGCCTTCCTGCAGGAACACGGACGACATCAGCATGGCGCCGCCGCCTTGCAAGACGCGCGCCTGGGCCGCCAGCAGCACGGTCTCGCCGGCGATGTTCAGGTAATCATTACCTGCCAGCATGACCGCACGCGCGGGCATGGCTTGCCATTCATGCAGGTGTTCGCCACCGAGCAGCTTCTCGATGCGTTCGACGTAATGTTCATCCATGCGTGCGCGCACGAAGGCAGGCATCTGTTGTTCGGCATGGATGGCAGGGGACGACAGGGGGAAAATGGCGTGTGACATAGGGCACTCCTGATTGGTTGCGGGGGGAACTACCGCGTCCAACATGCGCGAGCCATCCGGCAAGAGTTTGATACAGCTCAACAGTTATGCCGATATTCTGCTGATAAGGAAGGAACCCGCCGATCATGTTGCATTGACACGCCTCAACGAACACGTCCCCTGATCATGATGCACGTGCAGTCCCCTTCCGGAAAACGGTGGCAAGGCAAGCTGCTCCAGCCTTTCCTGCATTTCCACGACGCCATCGAACACACACCCGTGCGGCGCGCGCAGGTGCGCACCCTGGCCGTCATCGGCGCGCTGGGCATGCCCCTGTACTACGCGCTGTGGCATTATTTTTTTCCGCAAGAATACGAATCGCCGCTGCTGCGCAGCGTGGCGGCACTGCTGTTCCTGCCCGCGCTGTGGCCCGACCGCTTCAGTAATACCTGGTTCAGCGTGTACCTGTTCCTGGGGCTGACCTTCGAACTGCCGTTTTTCTTCACGTACATGTTCCTGATGAACCACGCCTCGGCGCTGTGGATGCATTCACTGCTGGTGGCGCTGATCGTGCTGTTTCATTTCGATACGCGCATCGCCGTGCTGGCCTACCTGAGCGGCACCCTGCTGGCCTGCCTGGCGTTTGCCGTGTTTGGTGATCCCGCCTTTTTGCTCAGCGGCGACGTCTTGCAGCAATTGCCCGTGCACTGGTTCACGATTGCCGTGCTGTCGGTGGTCAAGGTGGGGCGCCATGTGGGCGCACAAGAGAAACTGGCCGGGCTGGCAGCCGGACTGGGCAGCGTGGCGCACGAATTGCGCACGCCCCTCGTCAGCGTCGAGGCGAACGTGCGCGGACTGCAGCGCAAGCTGCAAGACCAGCCGCCTGACGCGGCCAGCCTGGAAGCGCTGGCGCGCATCCAGTTCGAAGTGCGCCACATGCACCACATGATCGATTTGTTCCTGCTCAGCGCCAGCGCCGTCAATCGCAAGCTCGAAGCCAACGAAGCGGTGGTCATGCACGACAGCGTGGCGGCCGTGCTGCGCCGCTATCCATTTACCAGCACGGCCCAGCGCGAGATCGTCAAGGTCGAGGTACGCGCCGATTTCACGTTTCCCGGCCAGTCGGAACTGTGCGTGGTGATCCTGCTGAACCTGCTGCGCAATGCCTTGAAAAGCATCCACCGCGCCGGCAAGGGCCGCGTGCGCATCATCATCGATGGCGCCCATCCCGTGCCGCGCCTGCTGTTCATCGACACGGGCTGCGGCATCGCGGCCAACCGCCTGCCGCTGATCTTCGACCGCTTCTATTCGTATCCTGCGCACAACGGCAGCGGCATCGGCCTGGCCCTGTGCCGGCAAATCATGCAAGCCTGGCAGGCGCGCATCCGCTGCGTGGCGCGCGAAGGCGCCTATGCCATTTTCGTGCTGGAATTTCCCCAGCCCCTGCCCGTGCCCACGCACACCCGTTTTCCATCCATCCACCGCGCGAGGTGACGCATGCAACTGCCCGTCTACACCCATCCGACCCTGACCGTATTGATCGACGACAGCGATTCCTTCCTGAAAAGCCTGGCATTCCAGCTCGATCCCGGCCTGGCGCGCAAGACTTTCCACGACACCAGCAGCGCCTTGCACTGGCTGCGCCACAGCACGCAACTGGGCGAGACACCGCTGCACGTCAATTTCGACACGCAAAACTTGCCGCCCGACCAGCGCAACGTGGCGCTCGACCTCGAACGCATCTGGCGCATCAGCGGCCAGGCGCAGCGCTTTGCCGTGCCCTCCGTGCTGGTGGTCGATTATTCGATGCCGCAGATGAATGGCCTGGAATTTTGCCAGGCCGTGCGCGACTTGCCGTGCAAGAAGATTTTATTTACAGGGGCGGCCGATGAAAAAGTAGCCGTGACGGCCTTCAACCGGGGCTTGATCGACCGCTACATCAAGAAGAGCGACGACGATGCGCTCGACATCCTGGAACTGGAAATCGTTGCCCTGCAACGCGAATTCTTCCTGCAGCAATCGGACACCGTGCGCGACTTGCTATTGCTGCACGACTATGCTTTCCTGCAAGACGAAGCCATGGCCGCCGTCGTGTACGAGCTGTGCCAGCGCCATGGCTTCGTCGAGTTCTACATCTTTCCCAATCCCTGCGGCATCCTGTTCTTCACGCGCGACGGCCATGCCAGGCTGATGATCATCGAGACCGAGCGCAGCCTGCACACGCAATATGAAATGGCGCGCGACAGCGACGCACCGCAATCCCTGCTGCTTGCCCTGCTGGAAATGCGCGTGATCCCGTACTTTTCCGACGCCGACAGCGACGGCATGTATGCGGCGCACATCGGCGAAAACTGGTTCCGCTACTGCGCCGCACCCACCATCTGCCTGGGCCGCGTGACGTATTTCTGGGCCCTGTTCGACGTGCCGGCGCACCAACTGGGGCAGCCAGTCATGTCCTATGCGCAATTTTTGCGCGCGGGCGCGGGCGACAGCATCAGCGCGTAGTTGGTAACTTAGCCTTCCCGTAGCGTTTGCAGCGGCGGATGCTTCAAGACATTGCGCAAGCCCAGCCAGCCGCCGGCGATGGCACACAGGGCGCCGGCCAGCAGGCCGAACGCCCACACGCCCGGTGCGAAGCTCCAGGCGAACTTGAACTGGTACGTGGCCAGGGCCCAGCCCATGGCCGCCGCACCCGTGGCCGCCAGCAAGCCGGCCAACGCGCCGACGAGCGAGAATTCGATCAGCTGTGCCTGCGCCAGTTGGCGCCGCGTGGCGCCCAGCGCGCGCAGCAGGCCCGCTTCGCGCGTGCGCTCGTCCTGCGACCCCATCAGCGCCGCATACAGCACCAGCAAGCCCGAGGCCAGCGTAAACGCGAAGAGGAATTCGACGGCCGTGACCACCTGGTCCAGCACGCCCTGGATCTGCTTCAGCACGCCACCCACGTCGACCACCGTCAAATTCGGATAGTCGCGCAGCAAGGCGTTACCCAGGTCCGCCTGCGCAGGCGGCAGGTGGAACGCCGTGATCCACGTCTGCGGCGTGTCCGCCATGGCGGCCGGGTTGATGATGACAAAGAAGTTGACGCGCATCGAACCCCATTCCAGCTTGCGCAAACTCGTGATCGCCGCCTCCACGGGCTGGCCGGCGATGTCGAAGCGCAGCTTGTCGCCCAATTTCAATTTCAAGGTCTTGGCGATGCCCTCCTCCACCGACGCCTCGGCTGGTGCACCGGGCGCATTGGCGAACCACTTGCCGGCCACCAGCTTGTTTTCTTCCTGCATCGTGGCCATCGTCGACAGGTTGAATTCGCGCTCGGCCAGGCCCTTGGCGCGGTCATCCTCGTAGGTGGTTTCCGTGATGGCGTTGCCGTTCACGGCCACCAGGCGCCCGCGTATCATCGGATACAAAGGTGCGTTGGCCACGCCGGCTTGCGCCAGGCGCGCGGCGATGGGGTCTTTCTGTTCCGGCAGGATATTGATCATGAAGCGGTTCGGCGCGTCCGGCGGCGTGGCGTTGCGCCAGGCCACCATCAAGTCGCCGCGCACCACCGTCAGCAGCAGCAGGGCCATCAGGCCCAGCGCCAGCGACACCACCTGGATCACGGTGGCGCCCGGACGGCGCTGCAAGGACGTGACGGCGAAGCGCCAGCCCTGGTGATTGAAGGCGCCGCGCAGGGTTTTCAGCGATTTGATGCCGAGCCAGCCGGCCAGGCCGAACAGGGCGAAGCCGCCGAGGAAACCGGCCGCCGTCAGCAGCGCCAGTTTCACGTCGCCCGCCTGCCACAGCAGCAGCACGACGAAGGCGGCGATGCCCAGGCCATAGGTGGCCAGAGCCAGCGCCTGCGGCGGCTCCTGCTCGCGGCGAATCACGCGGTTATGGGGAACATTGCGCAACTGCAAAATCGGCGGCAAGGCAAAGCCCAGCAACAGCAGCATGCCGGTGGCCACGCCCTGCAGCGCGGGCAGCAGGGAGACGGGCGGCAAGTCGCTCTGCACCAGTTTGCCCAGCAGCTCCAGCAGCACCAGATGGCCGCCGAAACCCACCATCACGCCGATCAGGCTGCCCACCAGGCCCACCAGTAAAAATTCGATCACGTACATGGCCGTGACCTGGTTTTGCGTCAAGCCCAGGCAGCGCAGCATGGCGCAGGCATCCAGGTGGCGCAGCATGAAGCGGCGCGCCGCCATGGCCACGGCGACGGCCGCCAGCATGGCCGACAGCAGGCCGACGAGCGAGAGAAAACGGTCGGCGCGGTCCAGGGTCGATTGCATCTGCGGACTGCCCGATTCCAGCGATTCGATGCGCACGCCCTTGATGGCCTGCGTCTTGATCTGGCTTTCCAGCCAGGCTTGATATTGCGCAAGCTCGGCCGCCTTGGCGGGCGGTGCCGACAGCAGCAGCCGGTACGACACGCGCGAACCGTTCTGCACCAGCGCCGTGGCGGCCAGGTCGCTCAAGGGCAACATCACGCGGGGAGCGAAGTTCAAAAAGGAAGCGCCCCGGTCCGGCTCGCTGGCGATCAGTTGCGTGACGGTAAATGCCTTGTCGCCCAGGGTCAAGGTATCGCCCAGTTTCGCGTTCAGGCTGGACAAAATCGCCGCGTCGACCCACACGGTGCCCGGCGCCGGTACCTGGCTGGTCGGCTGGCCCACGGCATCCTGCGCTTCGTTCAGTTTGGTGGTGATTTTCAGCTTGCCCCGCTGCGGGTAGCCGGGCGAGACGGCCTTGATGGACGCCAGCTGCGACAGCGACTGCTCACCTTCTCCCGCCTGCGCCATGCTGGGAAAGGTCACCGTATCGGCCAGGATGAATCCGCGCTTCTGCGCTTCGGCGCGCCACGCCGCATTGACGGGCTGGTCGGCGCTGATGACCAGGTCGGCCCCCAGCAGCTGGTGCGCGTCGCGGTTCAGGCCCGCGCGCAAACGGTCGACGAAGAAGCCCACGGCCGACAGGGCCGCCACGGCGACGATCAGGGCGACGAGCAGGAAACGCAGTTGCCCGGCGCGCCAGTCGCGGCCGGTCATTTTCAGGGAGAGGCGGAACATGGGCGGCGGGTCTTTATTCAGGTTTACTGCGCGGCGCCGTGGGCGGCCGCGTGCTGGGCGAAATACGCATCGACGGTAGCGAGGAACGCGTCTTTTTGCGCCTGCGGCAGGAAGGCGGCAATAAAACCGTTGCGCGCCAGGCGCTGCGCGTGGGACAGGCCCAGTGGCAGCGCGTCGAAGATGGCGTCGAAGTTATCGTTCATGTAGCCGCCGAAATACGCGGGGTCGTCGGAATTGACCGTCACGAGCAGGCCGGCGTCGAGCAATTGCACCAGATTATGGTCATGCATCTGGTCGAAGACGCGCAGCTTGGTGTTCGACAAGGGGCAGACGGTCAGCGCGATCTGTTCGCGCGCCAGGCGGGCCGTCAGGTCCGCGTCTTCCAGGCAGCGCACGCCATGGTCGATGCGTTCGACTTTCAAGTCGTCGAGCGCCGTGCGGATGTAGGCTGGCGGACCTTCCTCGCCCGCATGGGCCACCAGGTGCAGGCCCAGCTCGCGGCAACGCGCAAACACGCGCGAAAATTTCTCGGGCGGGTTGCCCACTTCCGAGGAATCGAGGCCGATGCCGATGAATTTGTCGCGGTGCGGCAGCGCGTCTTCCAGGGTCTCGAACGCTTCTTCCTCGCTCAGGTGGCGCAGGAAACACAGGATCAGGGCCGCGCTGACGGGGCTGTCCTGGCAGGCGCGGTGAATGCCGTTGATCACGTCGGCAATCGGCACGCCGCGCGCCGTGTGCGTTTGCGGGTCGAAGAAGATTTCCGTGTGCAGCACGTTATCGGCTTCGGCGCGGCGCAGATAGGCTTGCGTCATGTCATAGAAATCCTGCTCTTTCAGAAGGACGCTTGCGCCAGCGTAATAAATGTCGAGAAAAGACTGTAAATCCGTAAAAGCATAGGCGCTGCGCAAGTGTTCTACCGATTCATAGCCCAGCGGCACGCCATTGCGCTCGGCCAGTGCGAAAATCAGTTCTGGCTCCAGCGAGCCTTCGATATGGATATGCAACTCGGCCTTCGGCATGCCGCGGACGATCGCGCGCAATTGGGGGTTCATCATGGGGGTTCCTCATAGGGTGACGATAACAATGCTGGCTCGCGCACGCGCACGCGCGGCGCGCAGGGCCATCAGACATGCAGGCATCTTAGCGCAAGATGGCCGGCCGCACCGGCGAGCGGCCGCCGGGGCGCCGGCGACAGCAGCGCCATGGCCGGCACCGGCACGCGCTGGCGAATTGTCGTATGATGGTTTAAAAGGGACAAAAAGGTTCATTGAAATCGATGAAAAATTTGATGATTTATCCAATTAAATCAACAATTTACAAACAAGTATTAAGGATATGCTGACATATCTTTTGACTTCCTGATCCTTTAGAGCAATAATAAATTTCATGGGGTAATGGTAGGTGCAACAAGCGCTATCAACAGTGAAAAAAAGCCGGCTGGCCACGTCAGCGTACGGCATCAAGCGCCAGTTTTTTGGTCCGGGCAATCCGGACTCGCAAAGACAGCCGGGCTTGAAACAACAATAAAAATCGGTACGCGGTACAGGAAAAGTTCAGACGGCGAGCCCAGGCGAGTGCCAGGCGGGCGGCCATGGTGACTGGCAGTTCAGGTTTACATTAAAGGACATTGACATGACCATTTTTGATAACTATGCAGCACGCTACGAGCGCACCCGCGAAGAGGAAATGTCGCTCACCGAATACCTGGCCCTGTGCAAGAAGGACAAGCTGACGTATGCCAGCGCGCCCGAACGCATGCTGGCCGCCATCGGCGAGCCACAGCTGGTCGACACGCGCAACGACACGCGATTGTCGCGCATCTTCGCCAACAAGGTCATCAAGATCTATCCCGCCTTCCGCGAGTTCTACGGCACCGAGGAAGTCATCGAGCAAGTCGTCTCGTATTTCCGCCACGCCGCGCAAGGCCTGGAAGAACGCAAGCAGATCCTGTATCTGCTGGGGCCTGTCGGCGGCGGCAAGTCGTCGATTGCGGAAAAACTCAAGTCGCTGATGGAACACGTGCCCTTCTATTGTCTGAAAGGCTCGCCCGTCAACGAATCGCCGCTGGGCCTGTTCAACGAGCAGGAAGACGGCACCATCCTGGAAGAGGATTACGGCATCCCGCGCCGCTACCTGCGCAACATCCCCAGCCCGTGGGCCGTGAAACGCCTGCATGAATACAATGGCGACATCAACCAGTTCCGCGTCGTCAAGCGCTATCCTTCCGTGCTGAAACAGATCGCCATCTCGAAAACGGAGCCGGGCGATGAAAACAACCAGGATATTTCCTCGCTGGTGGGCAAGGTCGACATCCGCAAGCTGGAAGACTATGCGCAGGACGACCCGGACGCCTACAGCTATTCGGGCGGCCTGTGCCTGGCCAACCAGGGCTTGATGGAATTCGTGGAAATGTTCAAGGCACCGATCAAGGTGCTGCATCCGCTGCTGACGGCCACGCAGGAAGGCAATTACAAGGGCACGGAAGGTTTTGGCGCGATTCCGTTCGACGGCATCATCCTGGCCCACTCGAACGAGTCGGAATGGAAGACGTTTAAAAACAACCGCAACAACGAGGCCTTCCTTGACCGTATCTATATCGTCAAGGTGCCGTACTGCCTGCGCGTGACCGATGAAATCAAGATCTACGACAAGCTGGTGGCCAATTCCTCGCTCTTCAAGGCCCCGTGCGCGCCCGGCACCCTGCGCATGATGGCGCAGTTCGCCATCCTGTCACGCCTGAAAGACCCGGAAAACTCCAGCATTTTCTCGAAGATGCTCGTCTACGATGGCGAAAACCTCAAGGATACGGACCCGAAAGCCAAATCCATGCACGAATACGTCGATTACGCGGGCGTGGACGAAGGCATGAACGGCCTGTCGACGCGCTTTGCCTTCAAGATCCTGTCGAAAGTGTTCAACTTTGACAATTCCGAAGTGGCCGCCAATCCCGTGCATCTACTATATGTACTGGAACAGCAGGTCGAGCGCGAGCAGTTCGCGCCGGAACTCGAACAGCGCTACTTCTCCTATATTAAAGAGCACCTGGCGCAACGCTATGTGGAATTCATCGGCAAGGAGATCCAGACGGCGTACCTGGAAAGCTATTCGGAATACGGCCAGAACATTTTCGACCGCTACGTGACGTTTGCCGATTTCTGGATACAGGACCAGGAATACCGCGATCCGGACACGGGCGAAAGTTTTGATCGCGAATCGCTGAACAATGAACTGGAAAAGATCGAGAAGCCGGCGGGCATTTCCAATCCGAAGGATTTCCGCAACGAAATCGTGAACTTCGGGCTGCGCGCGCGGGCCTCGAACGGCGGCAAGAATCCCGCCTGGACCAGCTATGAAAAGTTCCGCACCGTGATCGAAAAGAAGATGTTCTCGAATACGGAGGAATTGCTGCCCGTGATTTCCTTCAATGCCAAGGCCAGCGCCGACGATGCCAACAAGCACGCCGACTTCGTCGCCCGCATGGTGGAAAAAGGCTATACGGCCAAGCAGGTACGCCTGTTATGCGAATGGTACTTGCGCGTACGCAAGTCATCCTAGCGCGGACAGCGGAGGCGTGCTCCCGCCCGGCGACTGGCGGGGCGCGCAAGACGAGAGGCAAGGAGGCACCCTTTGACATACCTCATCGACAGGCGCTTGCAAAGCAAGAATAAATCCGCCGTCAACCGCGAGCGTTTCCTGCGGCGTTACAAGGGCCAGATCAAGGATGCCGTGGGGCGCGCCATCAAGGGGCGCTCGATCACGGACGTCGAGAATGGCGAAAAGGTCAGCATCCCCGTCAAGGACGTGGGCGAACCGTCGTTCGGCCACGCGCATGGGGGCGTATGGGAAGTGGTCAATCCCGGCAACAAGGAATACCTGAAAGGCGACCAGATCGCCCGGCCGAAAGGCGGCGGTGGCGGCGGGCGGGGCAAGGCGGGCAATAGCGACGAGACGACGGAGGACGACTTCATCTTCGAATTGTCGCGCGAAGAATTCATGAACTATTTCTTCGAGGACCTGGAATTGCCGCACATGGTGAAAACCCAGCTGACGGCCACGACCGAATTCAAGAACCAGCGCGCCGGCTACAATATGTCGGGCACGCCATCGAACATCCATGTGCTGCGTTCCCTGCGCGGTGCGCTGGGCCGGCGCATCGCCGTCGGCGGCGGCGCCCGCAAGCAGCTGGCGCAGGCCGAGGAAGACCTGGCCGCCCTGCTGCTCGACGGCGCCGCCGAGGACGACGCGCTGGTGCTGGAACTGCGCCGCGTGATCCACCACCTGCACACGCGCCTGCTGGCGATCCCCTTCATCGACCCGTTCGACTTGCGCTACAGCAATCGCATCAAGGTGCCCAAACCGATGACGCAAGCCGTCATGTTTTGCATCATGGACGTCTCCGGCTCCATGGACGAATCGCGCAAGGACACGGCCAAGCGCTTCTTCATCCTCTTGTATCTGTTCCTCAAGCGCGCCTACGACAAGATCGAGGTGGTCTTCATCCGCCACCATACGGCGGCGGCGGAAGTGGACGAGCATGAATTCTTCAATTCGCGCGAGTCGGGCGGCACCGTGGTGTCGTCCGCGCTGAACTTGCTCAATACCATCATCGACGAACGCTATGGCGCCGGGCAATGGAACAGCTATGTGGCGCAGGCGTCCGACGGCGATAACTGGGACAACGATTCCGTGCTGTGCCGCCAGTTGCTGATCAACACCATCCTGCCCAAGGTGCAGTACTACACCTATGTCGAGATCACCGACGGCCCGCAGCAAAACCTGTGGGAGCAATATGCGGGCGTGCTCGACCATCACGCCCATTTCGCCATGCAAAAGATCGTCACGCCGGCCGATATCTACCCGGTCTTCCGCGAACTGTTCAAGAAACAGGTGAAATGATGAGTGCAGCCTTTGACCGCGCCAGCAACACTCCGGGCGAACCGTTCGTGCGCCTGCGCCACCCGAACGCCCTGCCCGAGCAGTCGGAATGGACGTTCGAACTGATCGAGCAAATCCACGAGGAAATCCGCAGAGTGGCGAAGCAGTTCGGCCTGGACACCTATCCGAACCAGCTGGAAATCATCACGGCCGAGCAGATGATGGATGCCTACACCTCGGTCGGCATGCCTGTCTCGTACAACCACTGGTCGTTCGGCAAGCATTTTCTTTCCACCGAGAAAAGCTACAAACGGGGCCAGATGGGCCTGGCCTACGAGATCGTCATCAACTCGAACCCGTGCATCGCCTATTTAATGGAGGAAAACAGCCTGACCATGCAGTCGCTGGTGATCGCGCATGCGGCCTACGGCCACAACTCCTTCTTCAAGGGCAACTATCTGTTCCGCGCCTGGACGGATGCGGACGCCATCATCGACTATATGGTGTTTGCCAAGAATTACATCGCCGAATGCGAGCAGCGCCATGGCGTCGATGCGGTGGAATTGCTGCTCGACTCGTGCCACGCCATCCAGAACTATGGCGTGGACCGCTACAAGCGCCCGGCGAAACTGTCGATGGAGAAGGAATATGCGCGCCAGAAAGAGCGCGAAGCGTATGTGCAGTCGCAGATCAACCAGCTGTGGCGTACCCTGCCCCGGCGCGAGGAGGACGAGGACGAGGATGAGCAGCGCAAGGCCGCCCCCCGCTTCCCGCCCGAAGCCGAGGAAAACCTGCTGTACTTTATAGAGAAGTACGCGCCGCTGCTGGAACCGTGGCAGCGCGAGATGGTGCGCATCGTGCGCAAGATTTCCCAGTATTTCTATCCGCAGCGGCAAACCCAGGTCATGAACGAAGGCTGGGCCACCTTCTGGCACTACACGATATTGAACCAGCTGTATGACGAAGGCGTGGTGGGCGACGGCTTCATGATGGAATTCCTGAAAAGCCATACCAACGTGGTCTACCAGCCGCCCATCGACAGCCCGTATTACAGCGGCATCAACCCGTATGCGCTGGGTTTTGCCATGATGAGCGACATCCGCCGCATCTGCGAGCATCCGACGGACGAAGACCGCGCCTGGTTCCCCGACATTGCCGGCAGCGACTGGCGCAAGAGCCTGGACTTTGCCATGCGCAATTTCAAGGATGAAAGCTTCATCGCCCAGTATCTGTCGCCGCGGCTGATCCGCGAATTCCATTTCTTTGCCGTCCTCGACGACGACAAGAATGAAAAACTGGCCATTTCCGCCATCCACGACGATGCCGGCTACCGCTACGTGCGCCAGCAGCTGGCCGAGCAGTACAACCTGGGCAACCGCGAGCCGAACATCCAGGTCTGGTCCGTGAATACGCGCGACGACCGTGCATTGACCCTGCGCCACACGCAATTCCAGCGCCGCCCGCTGAACCAGCAGGCAGTCGAAGTGCTCAAACACGTGGCACGGCTGTGGGGCTTCGATGTGCACCTCGATACGGTCGATCCGCAGGGTGTCGTCCTGGGCACCCTGAATTGCCGGCGCGAGAAGCGCAACCGGCGCGACGATGCGCCGGCAAGGCCATAAGTAGCCTTCTTGGCAACCATTTTAGCAAGAACATAAGCGCATCCTATGCCGCCATAGGAATTCAGTATGGCCTGGCGACGTCGAAACGGCCGCCAGGAGCGTCTTTTTTGACCTGGGTGAAGTTCCTTTCGCACCCGATTGGTGCGCGCGTATGGCGAAGTGGTCTGGTTCAGAGGCAAAATATTTCCTAGGAGAAATATTTTTCTCCAAATTTAGCGGTTTCCATATTGATTATCACGAAATATAATTCCGTCATATGGGCACATCGGAGAACTTAGCAGTAGTCGCCCAGAACGGCTGTAAAAAACCGATAAGACCGCCTTTTTTTATGTCCGAAAGCGTGCAAAGATGACATAAGCAAGTACGTTTTCAGGGCGCAAAAGCGCCAAAAATTTAACCGGTTTTAGGCGTTAAAAATCTGTGTAAAATAAAGAATTCGTATGTATAATTCGGCGACGTCCCGGATACGGCTGGAGCTTTGTGTCGTCATTTTGGGGTTCAGTTGCAAGACAAGAGATGGTATTTGGAGAAAGCAGGCATGAATTTTTCGAACGAGAAAAGTCCCAAGAACTACACAGGCATCACTATCGTTGTCCTGCTGCACGTTCTCGCGGCTTACGGGATCGTGACGGGCTTGGGCAAGCGGTTGGTCACCAAAATGATGGAACCGGTTGAAACCAAGATTATCGAGGAAGTCAAACCGCCTCCACCGAAGGATCTTCCACCGCCACCACCGCCGCCAGAAATGAAAGCGCCACCGCCGCCATTCATTCCGCCAGTCGAGGTGAACGTGCAGCAGCCGCCACCACAGCAGAACGTGATTGCAAATACGACTGCCGTGAAGCCAGCGACGAATGTATTGGCACCGCCAGCGCCGCCTGCACAGCCTGCGCCAACTCCTGGACCAGCCAAATCGGTGCGTACACCGGCCGTGGTTGACTTCAGTGTCTGCGAAAAACCGGCTTATCCAAAGTCGTCGCAGCGCAATGAGGAAACCGGTGTGGTGACACTGTCGTTCCTGATCGGTGTGGACGGCAAGGTCGCTGATTCGAAGATCGTGAAGTCCAGCGGCTTCAGAGACCTGGACAAAGCTGCAGTGCAAGGTATCAGCCGCTGTACATTTAAGCCGGCAACAGTTGACGGCAAGCCGGAACAAGGCTGGCAGCAAATGCAATACGTTTGGTCGCTGGATTAACACCCGAGACAGTTATCCCCTGTCTCACACCATGATTTCGTTGTCATTACGTTCAGCGATCTGTTATTTTTAATTTTGGAGGAAGCATGTTTAAGAATACCCGTTTGTCCGCATTTTTTGCCGCGGTTCTGTTGTCCGTTACCGCCACTACCGCTCTGGTAGCAGCTCCGGCATTCGCTGACGCGCCAGCATCGGCTGCCGCTTCGGCTCCTGCGGCAGACGCTGCACCAGCACCAGTTGCAGCAGATGCCGCTGCTCCAGCAGCAGACGCAGCAGCTCCAGCCGCTGACGCAGCAGCTCCAGCCAAAACCGAAGAAGTGCACAACCCGTTCGGCCTGCAAGCAGTGTGGGACGGCGGCTTCGTGCCACGCGCCACCCTGATCATCATGGTCATCATGTCGATCGGTACCTGGTACATCATCATCACCAAGCTGATCGATCAAATGAAGATCTTCAAGCAAGCTAAAGAAGCCGCTGCCAAATTCTGGAAAGCACCTTCGATCGCTGCTGGTTCGGCAACCCTGGAAGAAGGTTCGCCATTCCGCTTCATCGCTGAATCGGGCACCAAGGCAACCGCACACCATGACGGCGCCCTGCTGGAACAAATCGATCTGTCGACCTGGGTGACGATGTCGATCCAGCGCGCTTCGGACAAAGTCCAATCGCGTCTGCAAGATGGCCTGTCGTTCCTGGCAACCGTTGGTTCGACCGCACCGTTTATCGGTCTGTTCGGTACCGTTTGGGGTATTTACAACGCACTGACCGCTATCGGCATGACCGGTAACGCATCGATCGACAAAGTGGCAGGTCCAGTTGGTGAAGCACTGATCATGACCGCTTTCGGTCTGCTGGTCGCTGTTCCTGCCGTTCTGGGTTACAACTGGCTGGTGCGTCGTAATAAAACCGCAATGGAAGACATCCGCTCGTTCAGCGCCGACGTTCACTCGGTACTGATCTCCGGCGCCATGTCGACCAGCGAAGCTGGCCGTGCTGCCGGCGCTAAAAAGATCGGATAAGTCATGTCGATGTCCGTCGGCTCCGACAGCGGAGAACAAGATCAGGTAATGTCAGAAATCAACACGACGCCGCTTGTCGACATCATGTTGGTTTTGCTGATCATTTTCTTGATTACGAGTCCGGTTGTCCTCAAGCTGCAGAAAATCGATCTGCCGATTGAGACGAACCAGGCCCTGCAAACCAAGCCGCAAAACGTTAACATCGTTGTTAACAAGGACGGCGAGATTTACCTGGGCCAGACCAGACTGAAAGACACGAACGAGCTGTTCGATTATCTTAAAGTTGAAGCAGTGAAAGTACCGCAGCCGGAAGTACACGTTCGTGGCGACCAAGAAACACGCTACGAATCGATCGGCCGGGTTATTTACACGACCCAACGTGCCGGGATCCAGAAGGTCGGCTTCATCACCGAACCACCTGACAAGAGCTGATAGCGACTGACAGCGGCGCCCCGGCAACACAGGGGCGCCGCTGAAGGAAGCTTGCCGGGCGGCAGTTTCGCCCGGTGCTTCGTTGGACTTCTTAAAGGAAACACTATGAGTATGAATGTCGGTTCGGGAAGCGCTCCAGGCGCGGATCCGGAACCAATGATGGAACTGAACATGACGCCCCTCATCGACGTGATGCTGGTGCTGATTATCATGTTGATCATCACGATTCCTAAGCAAAACCACTCGGTGAACTTGAACATGCCGGTCGGCACCCCGCCGCCACCGACAACCGAACCAGTGGTCGTCACGATCGATGTCGATTTTGACGGTACGATCTTGTGGGACAATCAGGTCGTTCCTGACCGCGCTTCGCTGGAAGCCAAGCTGAGCAACGTTGCTGCGCAAGCAGACCAGCCGGAAGTGCATCTGCGTCCGAACAAGCTGGTGGAATACAAAGTCGTCGCCGGTGTGATGGCGTCGGCGCAGCGTCTGGGCGTGACCAAAATCGGTCTGGTCGGCAACGAGCAATTCCAGTAAGCTGCAGCAATCAGGTTCTCTTTACATCCGAATAGGCAGGACTTCCTGCCTATTCGCTTTTTACTGAAAGACTTTCTTATGTCCAAGTTTCGTCTCGCTCATCTCGGCCTCGTCATGGCCGCTATCGGTTTTACCGCAGCAACTCCCGTAATCGGCCTGGGCTCGCTGGCATACGCCGCGGACACCGTGCGTGCCGAAGTGGGCAAGCCACTGCAAGAAGCGCAAAAACTCGCTAGCAGCGGCAAAAACAAGGAAGCGCTGGCCAAGCTGCGCGAAGCTGACAGCGTCGGCGGCAAGACCGCCTTTGAAAGCTACCAGATCGAGCGCGTACGCGCCTCGGCCGCTGCTGCCGCCGGCGATAACGGCACCGCCATCAAGGCTTTCGAAGCCGTCATCAATTCCGGCCGCCTGAGCGCCGCCGAAGCCCCCAAATTCACGCAAGCGCTGGCAGGCATGTACTACCGCGCCAAGGACTGGCCGAACACCATCACCTGGATCAAACGCTCGCTGAAAGACCGCGAAGATCCACAGATGCGCGAACTGCTGATCCAGACCTACTACGTCAGCGGCAACTACGCCGAAGCGGCGAAAGAACTGCAATCGCGCGGCGGCAACTCGGAAGCGAGCCTGCAAATGCTGGCCAACATCCAGTTGAAGCAAAACGACAAGGCCGGCTATGTAGCCACCCTGGAAAAACTGGCCTCGGCCTATCCGAAAACCAGCTACTGGGCCGACCTGCTGAACCGCGTTTCGGGCAAACCTGGCTTCTCGCAACGCCTGAGCCTGGATGTCCAGCGCCTGCGCCTGGCCAACGGCCTGTTCACCAAGCCGTCCGAATACATGGAGATCAGCCAGCTGGCCTTGCAAGCAGGCAATCCAGGTGAAGCATTGAGCATCATCGAGCAGGGCTACAAAAAAGGCGTGCTGGGCACCGGCGCCGACGCACCGCGTCACCAGCGCCTGAAAGACCTGGCCCTGAAAACCCAGGCCGACCTGAAAGCCGGCGCCGCCAAGTCGGAAGCGGAATACGTCAAGAACAAGGACGCCGACAGCTTGAGCAAGCTGGGCTTCGCCCTGGTCTACGATGGCCAGGCCGACAAGGGCCTGGGCTTGATGAATGATGCCGTGAAACTGGGCACCGCCAAGTACGCGGAAGAAGCCAAGCTGCATCTGGGCATCGCCTACATGCACGCCGGCAAGAAGTCCAATGCCACGACGGCGTTCAAGGCCGTCAAGGGCACGGATGGCGCGGCTGACCTGGCCCGTTACTGGACCTTAATGAACAAGTAATTGACATCGAACCCAGGCTACTGCGCGTCGCGCTTTGCGGCCTGTGATGCTCACCGTACTAGCGTACGGTTGCGCTTCTCGGCCACAAATCACTGCCGCTCGCTACGCCTGGCTTCGACGTTGAGAGTGTAGTGTATCCATATTAAAGCGTTGCCAGCACACCCGCCGGCGACGCTTTTTGTTATTTCAGCAGTGAAATTCGCCCTGCGCCAGCCCTGCCGGGTGTGCATCCCTGAAACAGTCCGTATAATCCCCCTTTTGGCACAGTTTTCATCAGATTCCTATGAAGGTATTCCGCGGACTTCCCAATGCCCAGGCACGAGCGCCTTGCGCTCTGACCATCGGCAATTTTGACGGTGTCCACATCGGCCATCAAGCCTTGCTGGCGCGCGTGCGCGGCGCGGCGACCGAACTCGGCATTGAAGCGGCCGTGATGACGTTCGAACCGCACCCGCGCGAATTCTTCGCGCAGCGCGCGGGCGACCTGTCGAAGGCGCCGCAGCGCATCGCCAACCTGCGCGACAAGCTGCAATCGCTGGACGACGCCGGCATCGACAGAGTCGTCGTCGAGCACTTCAGCGCGCAATTCGCCGCCTTGACGCCGCAGGAATTCACGCAAAAAGTCCTCGTCGACGGCTTGCACGTGAAATGGCTGATGGTCGGCGACGATTTCTGCTACGGCGCCCGGCGCGCCGGCGACGTCGCCATGCTGCAGGAAGCGGGCCGCGAACATGGTTTCCACGTAGAAACATTGCCTACCGTCATGAATGGCAGCACGCGCATCTCGTCGTCCGCCGTGCGCCTGGCCCTGGCCGCCGGCGATTTCCCGCTGGCCACGCAGTTGCTGGGCCACCCGTACGCCATTTCCGGTCATGTGATCCACGGCCAGAAGCTGGGCCGCACCCTGGGTTTTCCCACCCTGAACCTGCGCGTGGCGCACCGCCCCGCCCTGTCCGGCATCTTCATCGTGCAAGTGCACGGCCTGGCGTCGCAAGCGCTGCCGGCCGTGGCCAGCCTGGGCGTGCGCCCTACCGTCGACGACAGCGGCCGCGTCTTGCTGGAAGTGCATCTGTTTAATTTCAATCAATCCTGCTACGGCAAGCTGGTACGCGTGGAGTTTTTGCAAAAGCTGCGCGACGAAGAAAAGTATGACGACTTGCCCACCCTGACGGCCGCCATCGAGCGCGACTCGAACCAGGCACGCGCCTATTTTGAGCAACGCAGCGGCGCCATTACCGCTACCGACCGAATTTGACGCCGGCCAACTCCGCCGCCTGGCGGCGCCTGCCGCCGCAAACCCGCTACAAAAATAGACTCCATACCATTAAAGAAGATTATGTCCGATCAAAACAAGCCAGCCACGCCCAAGCAGAACAAGAAGCCTGAAAGCAAATATCCGGTCAACATGACGGAAACCCCGTTCCCGATGCGCGGCGACATGGCCAAGCGCGAACCGCAATGGGTACAGCAATGGCAAGACAAGAAGATTTACGAGCGCGTGCGCAAGGCAGCAGCCGGCCGTCCTAAATTCATCCTGCATGACGGTCCGCCGTACGCGAATGGCGACATCCACCTGGGCCACGCCGTCAACAAGATCCTCAAAGACATGGTCGTCAAATCGCGCTCGCTGGCAGGCTTCGACGCGCCATATGTACCGGGCTGGGATTGCCACGGCATGCCGATCGAGATCCAGATCGAAAAACTGCACGGCAAGAACTTGCCGACGGCCGAGGTGCTGGAAAAGGCCCGCGCCTACGCCAACGTGCAGGTCGAGCGCCAGAAGAAGGATTTTATTCGCCTGGGCGTGCTGGGCGAGTGGGATAACCCGTACCTGACCATGGCCCACGGCAATGAAGCCGACGAGTTGCGCGCGCTGGGCAAGCTGCTGGAAAAAGGCTATGTCTACCGTGGCCTGAAACCGGTCAACTGGTGTTTTGATTGCCAGTCGGCGCTGGCGGAAGCTGAAATCGAATACGAAAACAAACGCGACCCGGCCATCGATGTCGGCTTCAAGTTCGCCCAATTCGACAAGCTGGCCAAAGCCTTCAATCTGCCGACACTGCCGACCGAGAACGGCTTCGTCGTCATCTGGACCACCACGCCTTGGACCATCCCGTCGAACCAGGCACTGAACGTCCATCCTGAATTGAAATACGCGCTGGTCGAAACCTCGCGCGACGGCCAGCCTTTGCTGCTGATCCTGGCGCAAGACCTGGTCGAATCCTGCCTGGCGCGCTACAAGCTCGATGGCACGACGATCGCCACCTGCGACGGCGCCGCGCTGGAAGGCATCAGCTTCCGCCATCCGCTGCACGCATCGGATGCTTTCTACGACCGCCTGTCGCCGATGTACCTGGCCGACTACGTGACCGCCGAAAGCGGCACGGGCGTGGTGCACTCGGCGCCCGCGTATGGCGTGGACGATTTTATCTCGTGCAAGGCGCACGGCATGAAGGACGACGACATCATCAAGCCCGTCATGGGCGACGGCAATTACGTTTCGACCTTGCCCCTGTTCGGCGGCATGAGCATCTGGGACGCGTCCAAGCCGATCTGCGCCGCCCTGAAAGAAGCGGGCGCCCTGTTCGAAGTCAAGATGTTCGACCACAGCTACATGCACTGCTGGCGTCATAAAAAGCCTGTCATCTACCGCGCCACCTCGCAGTGGTTCGCCGGCATGGATGTGACGCCGAAAGACGGCGGCCCGACCCTGCGCGAGACGGCCTTGAAAGGCATCGCCGAGACCGAGTTCTTCCCGGACTGGGGCCAGGCGCGCCTGCACGGCATGATCGCCAACCGTCCTGACTGGACCCTGTCGCGCCAGCGCCAGTGGGGCGTGCCGATGGCTTTCATCGTGCACAAGGAAACGGGCGACCTGCATCCGCGCACGCCGGAACTGCTGGAGCAAGTGGCCAAGCTGATCGAAAAAGACGGCATCGAGGCATGGCAGGCGCTGGACTTGAAAGACCTGATCGGCGACGAAGCGGCCATCTACGCCAAGAACAAGGACACGCTCGACGTATGGTTCGATTCCGGCGCCACGCACCAGACGGTATTGGGCGGCCCGCAAGGCCATGGCTCGCACTCGACGCAGCTGCAATTCCCGGCCGACCTGTACCTGGAAGGCTCGGACCAGCATCGCGGCTGGTTCCACTCGTCGCTGCTGGTGTCGTCGATGCTGAACGGCCGTCCGCCGTATAAAGCCCTGCTGACGCACGGCTTCACGGTCGACGGCGAAGGCAAGAAGATGTCCAAATCGCTGGGCAACACCCTGGCGCCGCAAAAGATCTCGGACACCCTGGGCGCCGACATCCTGCGCCTGTGGATCGCCTCGACCGACTACACGGGCGAGCTGTCGATCTCCGACGAGATCCTGAAACGCGTGACGGAAGCGTACCGCCGCATCCGCAACACCCTGCGCTTCCTGCTGGCCAATACCTCGGACTTCAATCCGGCCACGGATGCCGTGCCGGTGGCGGAAATGTTCGAAATCGACCGCTATGCGCTGGCCAACATGGCCTCGCTGCAGCAGCAGATCGAAAACAACTACGCGCGCTACGAATTCCAGCCGGTGGTGTCGAAGCTGCAGACGTACTGCTCGGAAGACCTGGGCGGCTTCTACCTGGATATCCTGAAAGACCGTTTGTACACCTCCGGTTTGACGTCGCACGCGCGCCGTTCGGCGCAAACGGCCCTGTGGCATATCACGCAAAGCCTGCTGCGCCTGATGGCCCCGGCCCTGTCGTTCACGGCCGAAGAAGCATGGGCCGTCTTCGCCGGCGCGGAAGCGTATGCCGCCAGCGATGAAACCATCTTCACGCAAACCTGGTGGCAGCTGCCGCAAGTGTCGGATGCGGCCGACCTGCTGGAGAAATACACGGCCCTGCGCGCCGTGCGCACGGACGTCACAAAACAGCTGGAAGACTTGCGCACCTCGGGCGCCATCGGCTCGTCGTTGCAGGCGGAACTGACGATCAAGGCCGCGCCGATGAAGTACAAGCTGTTAACCACCCTGGGCGAGGACTTGAAATTCGTCTTCATCACCTCGCAGGCCAGCGTGGCCGAAGTAGCCGACGAAGCGGCAGAGGAAGTGGTCGTGGCCGCGTCGACGGCGCCGAAGTGCGAGCGCTGCTGGCACTACCGTAGCGACGTGGGCACGGACGCCGCGCATGCTACGCTGTGCGGCCGCTGCGTCAGCAATCTGTTTGGTGCGGGCGAGAAACGCCGCTTCGCCTAAACAACGTCGTCAAAATCTACTGCGCGTCGCGATTTGCGGCCTGCGATGCTCGCTGTACTAAAGTACAGCTGCGCGTCTCGGCCACAACTCGCTGCCGCTCGCTACGATTTTGCCCGTCGTTGTATGTTATGAGTCCAACCGCCGCCTGCCACCAGGCGGCGGCTTTATCTTCCCTGGAAAAATATGGCCACTAAAAACCGTTTTTCATCGAAATCGTCCTCCTCAGCGTCGCTGGTTCCCTGGCTGGGCATTGCCGCCATCGTCATCCTGTTCGACCAGATCACCAAGATCACGATCCTGAAGACCTTCCGCTATGCGCAGGAAATGGTCATCACCTCGTATTTCAACCTGGTGCTCGCGTATAACAAGGGCGCCGCGTTCAGCTTCCTGTCCGACCAGGGCGGCTGGCAGCGCTATTTCTTCACCGCCATCGCCCTCGTGGCAGCCGTCTACATCATTTATTTGCTGAAAAAGCACGCCGGCCAGCGCATGTTCTGCTGGGCCCTGGCACTGATCCTGGGCGGAGCGCTGGGCAACGCCATCGACCGCCTGATGTACGGCCACGTGGTCGACTTCCTCGACTTCCACTGGAAAAGCTGGGGCCACTTCCCCGCCTTCAACATCGCCGACAGCGCCATCTGCATCGGCGCGGCCCTGTTCATCATCGATGAGCTGCGCCGGGTAAACAAATAAACACGCAGGAGAACGGCATGGAATTGTCCGGCAAAAAAATCGTCCTGGGACTCTCGGGCGGCGTCGCCTGCTACAAGGCGGCGGAACTGTGCCGCGCCCTGACCAAGTCTGGCGCCTCGGTGCAGGTGGTGATGACGGATGCGGCCAGCCACTTCATCACGGCCGTGACGATGCAGGCCCTGTCCGGCCACCCCGTGCACACCAGCCAGTGGGATGCGCGCATCGATAACAACATGGCGCATATCGATTTGACGCGCCATGCGGATGCCATCCTGATCGCGCCGTGTTCGGCCGACTTCATGCGTAAACTCGCGCACGGCGTGTGCGACGACCTGCTGTCGACCCTGTGCCTGGCCCGCCCGACCCACCTGCCCCTGCTGGTGGCGCCGGCCATGAACGTGGAAATGTGGCAGAACCCCGCCACGCAGCGCAATGTGCAGCAGCTGCGCGACGACGGCATCAAGCTGTTCGGCCCTGCCGCCGGCGAACAGGCATGCGGTGAAGTTGGCCTGGGCCGCATGCTGGAACCGGAACAGCTGTTGATAGAGCTGATCGCCGCCTTCCAGCCGAAAGTCCTGGCGGGCAGGCGCGTGCTGGTCACGGCCGGTCCTACTTTTGAAGCCATCGACCCCGTACGCGGCATCACCAATCTGTCTTCGGGCAAGATGGGCTATGCGGTGGCGCGCGCGGCGCGCGAAGCGGGCGCCGAGGTGCTGCTCATTTCCGGCCCCACGGCCCTCGACGCGCCCTTCGGCGTGCGCCGCATCGACGTGCAAAGCGCGCAGCAGATGCACGATGCGGTACTGGCCCACGTCGACGGCCAGCATGTCTTCGTCGCCGTGGCCGCCGTGGCCGACTGGCGAGTCGCCAACGCCAGCGACCAGAAGATGAAAAAGCAGGCCGACGGCTCCGTGCCCGAACTGCAGTTCGTGCAAAATCCCGACATCCTCGCCACCGTGGCGGCACGCACCAACCTGGCTGGCTATCCCTACTGCGTCGGCTTTGCCGCCGAATCGGAAAACCTGGTGGAATTCGGCTCGACCAAGCGCGAAAAAAAAGGTATTCCTCTGCTGGTCGGCAATATCGGCCACAACACGTTTGGCCAGGACGACAACACCATCATCCTGTTCGATGAAGAAGGCCATACCGTGCTGCCGCGCGCCTCGAAACTGAACCTGGCGCGCCAGCTGATTTCGGAAATCTCGAAGCGGCTGGCAAAAAACTCGCTCCTCAAGTAACCCCTTACGTTCTAAATTAATGAAAAATATCGACATCAAGATCCTCGACGCCCGCATGCAAGAACTGCTGCCGGCCTACGCCACCCCGGGCAGCGCCGGCCTCGATTTGCGCGCCTGTATCGACGAAGCCATCACCATCGAAGCGGGCCAGACGGTGCTCATTCCCACCGGCCTGGCCATCCACATCGGCGACCCGTCGTATGCGGCCATGATTTTGCCGCGCAGCGGCATGGGCCATAAAAACGGCATCGTCCTGGGGAATCTGGTAGGCTTGATCGATTCCGATTACCAGGGCCAGCTGATGGTATCGACCTGGAACCGGGGCCAGAGCGCTTTCACGCTCAATCCCATGGAACGCCTGGCGCAGCTGATTATCGTGCCGGTGCTGCAAGTGGGCTTTAACGTCGTCGAGGAATTCGGCGACAGCGAACGCGGTGTTGGCGGTTTCGGCAGCACCGGAAAACATTAAGGAATTTCTTATGCCAGGTTTCCGCCATCTGATCTCAGCCCCGACTTCGCTGCGCCATCTGGCCTCGCCACTGCTGGTGGCCTGCGTTGCCCTTCTCTCTGCCTGCACCACGCCGACGACGACTGTCAGCGGCCCGTTCAACGTCGTGCCGGCGCCCGATGCGCCCGCGCCGACGGCGCAGCAAAAGGCAGCGCAGGAAGAGCTGGTGAAGATGGTGGCGCTGCAGGACCGCCTGTCGAAAGTCTCGGCCCCCCTGCTGATCAACAATGCGGACCTGTGCAAGACGTATGCACGCAACCTGCTGGGCTTCACGGCGCAGAACAAGTATTCCTACCCTGGCATCTATGCCGATGCGGCGCAGGCAGCCCTCGGCTATGGCGAACAGATGCAGGTCTCGGGCGTGCTGCCTGGCAGCGGTGCCGCGCGCGCCGGCTTGCGCAAGGGCGACGGCTTGCTGGCTGCGGAAGGCAAGCCGCTGCCGGCCGGTCCCAAGGCGGAAGGCCCGTTCGCCGCCATCGTCGGCCCGCTGGCCTCGAAGAGCGCCAGCCTGAACATGACCATCGCCCGCGACGGCCAGCCGCAGGACCTGAAAATTCCCGTCACGCGCGCCTGCGCCTTCCGCGTCGCCCTGGGCAATGCGGACAATATCAACGCGTATTCGGACGGCGCGCGCATCATGCTCACGCGCGGCATGCTCAATGCGGCGCAAAACGACGAAGGCATCGCCTTCGTGATCGCCCGCGAAATTGCGCACAACATCCTCGATCACGCGCGCAGCCAGCGCACGGCCGGTACGGCCGGCAGCATCATCGACAGCCTGGGCGCCGTGCAGCCCGACGTATCGATGCTGACGGGCGCCGCCGGCATCAAGGCCATGCCGCAGGAACTCGACGTACAAGCCGATACCCTGGCCATCTACCTGCTGGCGCGCGCCGGCTACAACGTCGACAACGCCGCCCGCTTCTGGCAGCGCCTGGCCACGCAAGTGCCGGCGACAGTCGCCAACGGCTACACGGCCCTGCATCCGGGTACCAACTCACGCATGGCGGCCATCAACCGCGCCGTCACCGACGTGCGCGCCAAGCAGGCTGCCAAGAAGCCGCTGAAGCCCTAAATACCAAAGGCGCCTGACAAAACCGGGGTTGCTCAGGCGCCGGGGAAATTCGGGAAGTAGGTGCCCATGATCCAGGTCAGGGCACCGCAGAACACCACGGCCAGAAACAGGACGATGAGCAGCTTGCCGAACTTGGGAATACCCTCTTCTTGCGTCTTGACTTCATTGGACATGAAAATTCTCCGCAGGGTGGTGGAGCAGGTAGTATATCCACAATCTTGAATACTTTTCCATACTTTGCCGCAAACATGCGGCATCACTCGCGCACCCCATGGACAGCATCGACCTTGAAGTTCTGAAAACCAGCGCCGCCTGGCTCGCTGCCGGCCACCGCTGCGAACTCGTCACCGTCATCAAGACCTGGGGTTCCAGCCCCCGCCCCGTGGGCGCCACGCTGGCCATCTGCGACGATGGCACGGTGGTCGGTTCCGTATCCGGCGGCTGTATCGAAGATGACCTGATCGACACCGTCCGCACACACGGCATCGTGCGCACGCAGCCCGAAATCGTCAGCTACGGCATCAGCGCGGACGAGGCACACCGCTTCGGCCTGCCCTGCGGCGGCACCATCGAACTGGCCATCGAACCGCTGCATGCGGACAGCCGCGTGGCCGAACTGCTGGCGCGCCTGGAAGCGCATGAACTGGTCGAACGCCAGCTCGACTTGCGCAGCGGCGCCGTCACCCTGCGCACCGCCGTGCCGGGCGCCGTGCTGGCCCTGCAAAACGCCGTGCTCACCACCCAGCACGGCCCGCGCTGGCGCCTGCTGATCATCGGCGCCAGCCAGCTGTCGCGCTTCGTGGCGCAAATCGCCACGGCCATGGATTACCACGTCATCGTCTGCGACCCGCGCGAAGAATACCGGGGCGGCTGGAACGTGCCGGGCGTGCCCCTGCTGCACGCCATGCCCGACGACCTCGTACTGGATTTAAAGCTCGACAGCCGCAGCGCCGTCGTCGCCCTCACGCACGATCCCAAGCTCGATGACCTGGCACTGATGGAAGCGTTGAAATCCCCGGCTTTTTATGTCGGCGCCATCGGTTCGCGCGCGAATAACGCCAAGCGCCGCGAGCGGTTGCTGCAGTTCGACGTCAGCGCCGAACAGTTGGCGCGCCTGCACGGCCCCATCGGCCTGTACATCGGCAGCAAGACGCCGGCCGAAATCGCCATTTCCATCCTGGCCGAACTGACGGCCGTCAAAAATGGCGTGCCCGACGCGCTGCAGATCCAGCACGCGGCCGCCTTGACGCCGCCCAACCCGGACCTCTGCGTGCGCTGAAGCCTGAAAGCAAGAAACAAGATGCGCCAGCGGCGCGCCCCTGCTACCTTCCCTGATTTTTGGCCACCATGACCCTGCTGCACTGGACCCTGCCCCTGCCCGCCGGCTACCGCCGCGACGATGTCATCGCCTTCCACAGCCGCGACGGCGAAGCCGTGGCGGAGCAAGTCACGCCGACGGGGCTGCGCAAGGGCATCCTGCTGCGTGGCAGCGCCGTCGTGCTGGATGTGGCGTTCACGGACGCTGCGGCCATCTGCCGCGCCGAGATCGACGGCAATGACAATACCGTCGCCGAAATGCAAACGCCGCTGCACGGCGCCTTGCTCAACATCCTCGGCCTGCGCATCGACCCGCAGCCATTCGCGCAACTGGCCGCCGCCGACCCGCTGCTGGCGCCTTTGATCCGCCTCAATCCGGGCTTGCGCATCGTGCAATCGGCCAGCCCCTTCGAGGCGCTGACCTGGGCCATCATCGGCCAGCAGATCAACCTGCCGTTCGCCATTTCCCTGCGCCGCACGTTTATTCTGCAGGCGGGACGCCGGCACGGCAGCGGCTTATGGTGCTACCCGGAGGCGCGTGACGTGACGCGCCTGTCCGTCGAGGATTTGACCAGCCGCAAATTCTCGCGCGCCAAGGCGGATACCGTGCTGCGCCTGGCGCGCCTGATCGACGAGGGAGCATTGTCGCTGGAGCTGCCCCCCTCCGGCGAGGTGGCGGCCATGTCGCAGGCGCTGCTGGCCGTGAAGGGCATCGGCCCGTGGACCGTCAACTACGCGCTGCTGCGCGGCTATGGCTATGCCGACTGCTCGCTGCACGGCGACGTGGCCATCCGCGCCGCCTTGCAAAAGCTGCTCGGAGAAGAGAGCAAACCGGACATGGCGCGCACGGAGCAGTGGCTGCGCCAGTATGCGCCGCACCGCACCATGGCGGCCGCCCACCTGTGGGCCAGCCTGCATGCGCCGGCAAAAAATATTTTGCCTGTGCGGGAATAAACGGCGAGTAGCATGCGTCTATCCCTTGCAAGCCCCCAAAACCTCAAGGAGACCATCATGCGCCTTACCACTATCGCCACCCTCGCCGCCCTGTTGTCCGCCCCGCTGGCTTTCGCCGCCGACGTCATGCCCGCCAACGGCATGCTGGTCAACGCCAGCGGCATGACCGTGTATGTGTTCGACAAGGATGTCGCCGACAGCGGCAAGAGCGCCTGCAGCGGCGGCTGCCTGGTGGCCTGGCCCGCCGTCATCGCCACTGACGCGGCGCCCGCCGCCCCGTATGGGAGCATCAAGCGCGAAGACAACGGCGCCATGCAGCTGACCTACAAGGGCAAGCCCCTGTACCTGTACAAGGAAGACAAGAAGCCGGGCGATGTCGCCGGCGACAACTTCAAGAACGTGTGGCACGTCGTCAAGCCCTAAGCCCCTTCCCGCCGCCAGGATGACCACGCCAGAGGACAGCCGCCAGCTGCAAGCCTGCCTGCCGGGCCTGCGCCGCTATGCGCGTGCGCTGGTGGGCGGACTGCAGGCGGACGACCTGGTGCAGGATACCGTGGAGCGTGCCTGGCGCAAGCTCGGTCAGTGGCAGCGCGGCGGCGAAATGCGGCCCTGGCTGTTCTCCATCATGCATAACCTGCACGTGGACCAGCTGCGCCGCCCCGGCCTGGCGCTGCAGGAACTGGACGACGACAGCGTGCTGCCCGCCCCTGAGCGGGCGCCGGGGCAAGCCATCGCCATCGGCGAAATGGATGCGGCGCTGGCCCGCCTGCCGCTGGGGCAGCGCGAAGTGATCCTGCTGGTCGCGCTCGAACAAATGCCGTATGAGCAGGTGGCGGCCACCCTGGACATCCCCGTCGGCACCGTCATGTCGCGCCTGTCGCGCGGACGCGACCGGCTGCGCGCCCTGCTCGATGGCCGCCCTGCCGGCAGCCAGGGCAGCGGCCCACCCACCCTGAAAGTCGTGAAATGACAACGCAAGCCATCAGCGAAGCGCAATTGCACGCCCTGGCCGACGGCGTCCTGCCGGAAGAGCAGCGCGCGGCCGTCGACGCCCACCTGCGTGCGCATCCGCAGGACGCCGCCAGGGTGGATGCCTGGCGCGAACAGAACCGGCAATTGCGCGCGCTGTTCGACCCCGTGCTGGACGAAGCCGTGCCGCCGCGCCTTATGCAGGCGGCATCGCCACCGGCGGCGAACGGCGCTTGGCAGCGCCACGCCATGCAGGCAGCAGCGGCCATCGTGCTGGTCATCGCCGGCGGCGCGGGCGGCTGGCTGCTGCGCGGCGATGGCGGCGACAGCGGCGACATGCGGGCCGCCAGCGCCAGCCACCTGGCCCTGGCGCGCAGCGCCGCCATCGCCCATGCCGTCTACACGCCCGAGGTGCGCCACCCCGTGGAAGTGGGGGTCGAACAAGAGGCGCACCTGGTGCAATGGCTGTCGAAACGCCTGGGCAGCACCTTGCAGCCGCCCGTGCTGTCGCCGCTCGGCTATCACTTGATCGGCGGACGCCTGCTGCCCGGCGATGGCGACGGTCCCGTGGCGCAATTCATGTACGAAGAGGGCACTGGCAAGCGCCTGACCCTGTACGTGGCCAGGGAGCGGGCCGGCAAACAGGAAACGGCGTTCCGCTACACGCAGGAAAAGGACCTGGGCGTGTTTTACTGGATCGATGGCCAGATGGGCTACGCCCTCTCGGCCAGGCTACCGAAAGCCGAGTTGGGCAAGATCGCCGACGCCGTGTATGCGCAGCTGGAGGCACATCGCTGAGCCACGGATAGCCGCTATTGCCGCGCCGGCGCGCGTCTGGTCGGGCGCCCGACGGCCGCCGTCAAACCCAGCCCGAAATCGAGCACGCTGGCATCGTCTTGCGGCGCCACCAGATGCGGCGTGAAGCCGGCCAGGTGCAATACGGGCCAGAAGCGGTTGCCGCGGCCGAGAAAATGGTGGCCTGCCGCCGCCGCGTCCACACCGGGATTGAGGCCGCAAAAGACCACTTGCAAGCCGGGAGCCAGGATGTCGGGCAAGCCCGGAGCCGTTGTGAGGTATGTCATGAAAACTCCGCTATCAGAAGCGCAGTATGCCACCTGCCCCATGTCCTGCAGCGCAGGGCGGGCGGTGCTACCATCCCGTACTGATGCGCTCATCCGTATGGTGGATGGCCGTCGCGCTTTCCCGCACCATCCCCCACAGAGGAATAAATATGACGACCCTGACCATCAATGGCAAGCAGCACGACCTTGCACTGCCTGAAGACACGCCCCTGCTGTGGGCCCTGCGCGACGAACTGGGCATGACCGGCACCAAATTCGGTTGCGGCATGGCCCTGTGCGGCGCCTGCACCGTGCACCTCGATGGAGAGGCCATCCGCTCCTGCGTGACGCCCGTGTCGGCCGCGGCCGGCAAACGCATCACCACCATCGAAGCGGTGGGCGAAGACAAGGTCGGCTTTGCGCTACAGCAAGCCTGGCAGGAACACGGCGTACCGCAATGCGGCTATTGCCAGGCTGGCCAAATCATGTCGGCCACGGCCCTGCTGCACAAGACGCCGGCGCCGAACGACAAGCAAATCCGCGAAGCGATGAGCGGCAATATCTGCCGCTGCGGCACCTACACGCGCATCCACGCAGCCATCAAGCAGGCAGCGACCAGCATCAACGCGAAAGGAGCAGCCAAATGAGCATCCTTGAAAACATCCCCGCCCCCACTTCGCCTGCGCGGCGCAACTGGCTCAAGGCCGCCGGCGCGCTGGCCGGTTTGACTTTGGTGGCCGGCCCTTCCGGCCTGGTGATGGCAGCCGACGCCGTCAAATACGGCGGCGACAAGATGGCCGGCGGCGTGGTCGACGACACCCTCGTATTCCTGTCGATCGGCGCCGACGGCATCGTCACCATCGTGGCGCACCGCTCCGAAATGGGCCAGGGCATCCGCACCAGCCTGCCCATGGTGGCGGCCGATGAACTGGGCGCCGACTGGGCGCAGGTGCGCGTGCAGCAGGCGCCCGCCGACGAGGCGCGCTACGGCAGCCAGGATACGGACGGTTCGCGCAGCATGCGCCACTCATTCCGCGCCATGCGCCACGTGGGCGCCACGGCGCGTTTGATGCTGGAAACGGCTGCCGCCGTGCGCTGGGACGTGCCCGTGACGGAAGTCAAGGCCGTCAACCACGCGGTCGTGCATGCGGCCAGCGGACGCTCCCTGTCGTTCGGCGCCCTGGCCGAAGAAGCGGCCAAATTGCCGGTGCCGCCGCGCGCGCGCATCAGCCTGAAAACGGCGGGCGAGCTGCGCTACATTGGGCAAACCAGCACGCGAGGCATCGACCTGCACGACATCGTCACGGGCAACACCCACTTTGGCATCGACACGCGCCTCGATGGCATGGCGTATGCCGTCATCGCCCGTC
Source organism: Janthinobacterium sp. 78 (assembly GCF_003096775.1). Classification (NCBI taxonomy): domain Bacteria; kingdom Pseudomonadati; phylum Pseudomonadota; class Betaproteobacteria; order Burkholderiales; family Oxalobacteraceae; genus Janthinobacterium; species Janthinobacterium sp. 78. The sequence goes on from NZ_QENT01000001.1 coordinate 5,216,274, forward strand.
CGCCCGTATTTGGCGGCAAGCTGAAAAGCGTGGACAAGACGGCGGCCCTGAAGGTGCCTGGCGTGCTGCGCATCGTCGAACTGGCGGGCAGTCCGCCGCCGGCCATGTTCAATCCGCTGGGCGGCGTGGCCGTCATCGCCAGCAACACCTGGGCCGCCATCAAGGGCCGCGAAGCGCTGGTGCTGGAATGGGAGGATGGCCCGAACGGCGCCTACGATTCGAAGGCTTTCCGCAAGACGCTGGAAGCGGCCGTGCGCCAGCCGGCCAGCCCGGCGCGCGACCAGGGCAAGACGGTGGCCACCCTGGCCGCCGCTCCCGCCGCGCGAAAATTCAGTGCAGAATACTATCTGCCCCACCTGGCCCATGCCACCATGGAACCGCCCGCCGCCACCGTGCGCATCGCCGATGGCAAGGCCGAAGTGTGGGCCTGCGTGCAGGCGCCGCAAGCGACGCGCAGCAACGTGGCCAAGGCCCTGGGTCTGGCGTATGACGACGTGACCGTGCACGTGACCTTGCTCGGCGGCGGCTTCGGACGCAAATCGAAACCCGATTTCGCCGTCGAGGCGGCGCTGCTGTCGAAAGCCATGGACGGCGCGCCCGTCAAGCTGACATGGACGCGCGACGACGACCTGCAACACGACTACTTGCACACGGTGTCCGTCGAGCGGCTGGAAGCATCGCTGGACGCCAAAGGCATGCCGACGGCCTGGCTGCACCGCACGGCTGCGCCCACCATCACCTCGACCTTTGCCGCCGGCGCGAACAAGCAGGCACCATTCGAGCTGGGCATGTCGGCCATCAACGTGCCGTATGCGATTGCGAACATCCGCGTCGAAGTGCCGGAAGTGCCGGCGCATACGCGCATCGGCTGGTTCCGTTCCGTCTCGAACATCCCGCACGCATTTGCCATCCAGTCGTTCACGGCCGAACTGGCGCATGCGGCGAAAAAAGATCACCGCGACTACCTGCTGGCACTGCTGGGTCCCGCGCGCAAGATCAACCCGGCCGATTTGTCCGATGGCTGGAACTATGGTGAAGACCCGGCGAAGTATCCGGTCGACATCGGCCGCATGCGCCACGTGATCGAGCTGGCGACAGCCAAGGCGGGCTGGGGCCGCAAGCTGCCCAAGGGCCGGGGACTGGGCCTGGCCGTGTCCTACAGCTTTGTCACCTATGTGGCGGCCGTGATCGAGGTGGAGATCAACGCGGCCGGTGAAGTCATCGTGCCCAGGGTCGATATCGCCATGGATTGCGGACCGCAGATCAACCCGGACCGCGTGCGTTCGCAGATCGAAGGCGCTTGCATCATGGGCCTGTCCCTGGCCATGAGCGGCGAAATCAGTTTCAAGAATGGCCGGGTCGAGCAAAGCAATTTCCACGACTATGCCGTGCTGCGGGCCGCCGATGCGCCGCACGTAATCCACACGCACCTGGTGCCCGGCACCCTGGACATGGAACTGGGCGGCGTGGGCGAACCGGCCACGCCGCCCATCGCGCCGGCCCTGTGCAACGCCATCTTCGCCGCCACGGGCAAGCGCATCCGCGCCCTGCCCGTCGGCATGCAACTGGCGAAAAAGGCTTAAGTCCGCCGCGCGGCGGGCAACTGCAGCAGCAGGGCCATGGCGGCGACCAAGGCGGCACCGGCCGCCAGCAGCCACATGGGCCAGTCCAGCAGGAGCAGCAGCCCGCCCGTGGCGGCGCCGATGGCGCTGCCCAGGTACAGCGCCGATTCATTGAGGGCGATGGCCAGGTTGCCGTCGCCCTGCCGCGCGCGCACGGCCAGCAACTGCTGGTTCTGCGGCACTTGCAGGGCCCAGCCAGCCGCGCCCCACAACGCAATGGGCGCCAGCATCAGCCAGGCCGCCCAGCCAGCCGCCAACGGCAGCACGCATAGGGCCAGCGCCAGCAGCAGCAAGATGAAGGCGGTCAGTTTCGGCGCCGCCACCTTGTCCGCCCATGGCCCCACCAGCACGCTGCCTGCGATGCCGCCCACGCCCCACGCCCACAGGAACGGCGTGGCGGACATCGCCTTACCCTGCGCGGACCACGTCAGCAGCGGCGCAATAAACGTGTACATGCCCAGGCTGGCGACGGCCGCCAGCAACGACACCAGCAGAATGAGCAGCACCGGCCCATCGGCCAGCAAGGCCAGCTTGCGACGCAGTGACATGGCCGGCGCCACCGGCAGCGCAGGCAGCTGCCACAGCAAGCCCGCCAGCGCCAGCGCGCCAAGGATGGCGACCAGCCACAGGGCCGCCGTCCAGCCCAGCTGCTGCGCCAGCAGCAAACTCAATGGCACGCCCAGCACCGTGCCGCCCGCCATGCCGCCCATGATCACGCCGATGGCCTTGCCCCGCTGCTGCGGCGCCGACACGCCCGCCGCCGCCGCGATACCCAGCGCCAGGTAGACACCGGCCCCGATGCCGGCAATGGCCCGCCAAGCCAGCAAACTGGCGAAGCCGGGCGCCAGCGCGCTAGCCCCGTTCGCCAGCACGAACACGGCCAGGGCGAGCAACAGGCCTGTGCGTTGCGCGCGCGCCGGCAGCAAGGCCACGACCAGCGGCGAGCCCAGGCCATAGGCCAGGGTAAATGCCGTCACCAGTTGCGCGGCCATCGCCAGCGAGATGGAAAATGCACTGGCGATCAGCGGCATCAAGCCCGCCGTCACATACGAGGCCATGCCCAGCGCGAACGCGCCCACGGCGATCAGATAGACGGTGGCGGGAAGAACGGCACGGGAGGAAGAAGCGTCAGACATGGGCCAGCTTTCGGGAAGAAAGCAGGCATTCTGGAATACAATATAAACAATTACAATTTAACTGTTTATGCTATTACTAATAGCAACAGGTTCACAGGAGAGACCGCAGCATGCGCACTTTGGCCCGCACCCGCCACGAACTGGCCGCCTACCTGCAGGCGCGGCGCGCGCGGCTGTCGCCGGAAGACGTGGGCTTGCCCGGCGGTGGAAGGCGGCGTACGCCGGGTTTACGCCGCGAAGAAGTGGCGGCGCTGGCCGGCGTGGGCCTGACCTGGTACACCTGGCTGGAGCAGGGGCGCGAGATCGGCGTCTCCAGCGTCTTCCTCGACAAACTGGCCGAAGTGCTGAAACTGGACGGGGGCGAGCGCCGCCACCTGTTCCTGCTGGCGCATGCGCGTCCACCGGCCGAAGAGGGCAAGACGTATTGCGTGGTGCCGCCGCTGGTGCGCCGCCTGATGCACGAGCTGGCGCATCCTGCCTATGTGCTCAACCTGCGCTGGGACGTGCTGGCGTTTAACGGGGCTGCGGATGCCCTGCTTGGCTTCGGCGCGCATGCCGCCGCGCGCCGCAATCTGCTGTGGCTATTGTTTACCGACCCGCTGCTGCGCTCACGCTTTGCCGGCTGGGAAGAGCAGGCGCCGCTGATGCTGTCGAGCTTTCGCCGCGACTACGCGCGCGCCACGCAGGAAGCCGATATCCACGCGCTGGTGGAGGAACTGGAAAAGGTCTCGCCTGAATTCAAGCAGTGGTGGCGCCGCCACGACGTGCATGCGCCGTGCGACGGCGTGCGCCGCCTGGCAATCGACGGCGAGCAGGTCGCGTATGAACACACCTCGCTGACCATCGATGCGGAGCGCCATTTGCGGCTGGTGGTGTATGCGCGCCAGCTGGAAGAAGAAACGCCGTAGAACGAAAAAACCGCTGGCCCTCTTGCGAGGAACCAGCGGCTTCGAAATGGTTGCGGGGACAGGATTTGAACCTGTGACCTTCGGGTTATGAGCCCGACGAGCTGCCAGACTGCTCCACCCCGCACTCGAATTATATACCAGATTGTTGCGCCGCGTAAAGGGCAAGAATTGACAATCTCATTCCTGCCCCGTCTGCCGGAGCTTGCCGCTGGCCAGCAATGGAAAAAGCCGCTGATCTTTTGCAAGAGTCAGCGGCTTTCCGGTATTGGTTGCGGGGACAGGATTTGAACCTGTGACCTTCGGGTTATGAGCCCGACGAGCTGCCAGACTGCTCCACCCCGCACAAGAATTATAAGGGCAAACGGGTGGCTTAGGCAATAGCTATCTCAACTTCGGCTGCAATAGAGCCATTTAATTAAATAGGTCGGTCAATTGCCGCTTGGCATGGTGTCCGCCCGTCACGCCACGCCGCACGCAATCGGTGTACAGTAAGCGTTACACTATCGACTTACCCGATGCCATCCCTACTCCAAGCCTGCCCATGAAATTCTGCTCCGAATGCGCCCATCCTGTCAGCCTGTCCATCCCGGAAGGCGACAACCGTCCGCGCTATGTCTGCGCCAACTGCGACGCCATCCATTACCAGAACCCGAAAATGGTGGTCGGTTCGATTCCCGTGTGGGAAGAGGATGGCCAGCTGCAGGTCTTGCTGTGCAAGCGCGCCATCGAGCCGCGCCTCGGCTACTGGACCCTGCCGGCCGGCTTCATGGAAAACGATGAAACCACGTCCGACGCGGCCGAGCGCGAAACGGTGGAGGAAGCAGGCGCCAATATCGAGCTGGGGCCCCTGTTTTCACTGCTCAACGTGCAGCGCGTGCACCAGGTGCACCTGTTCTACCTGGCGCGTTTGCGCGACCTCGATTTCGCACCGGGCATCGAAAGCCTGGAGGTACAGCTGTTTACGGAAGCGCAGATTCCCTGGGATGACCTGGCCTTCCCCACCATCCGCGCCACCCTGGAACTGTTCTTTGCCGACCGCGTGAAAATCCGCGAAGGCGGCAGCTATGGCGTCCATACGGGCGACATCACGCGCCCGATGGCGCGCCCGGATGCCGAGTAAGCCCATCCACCCCATTACCATTGCGATGGCATGATTCCCTGGCTCGATATCCACACCCCCTTTCCCGACGTCTCGCGCGCCCTCACCGATGAAGCGCCCGGCCTGCTGGCGGCCGGCGCCGACCTGTCGCCCGCGCGCCTGCTCGACGCCTACCGGCACGGCATCTTTCCCTGGTTTTCCGAGGGCCAGCCCATACTCTGGTGGAGCACCGATCCGCGCATGGTGCTGATGACGGAGGACTTCAAGGTCTCCGACAGCCTGGCCAAGGCCATCCGCAAGGTCGAGCGCAGCGCCGCCACGGACGGGCCCTGGCAGCTGCGCTTCGACGGCGATTTCGACGCCGTCATGCGCGCCTGCGCGGCGCCGCGCAAGGATGGCCCCGGCACCTGGATTTCCGACGAGATCATTGCCGGCTACACGGGCTTGCACAAGCTGGGCTACGCGCACTCGTCGGAACTGTGGCTGGACGGCGAACTGGTGGGCGGCGCGTATGGCGTGTCGATCGGGCGCATGTTCTATGGTGAATCGATGTTCGCGCGCGTCTCGGATGGTTCGAAGATCGCGCTGGCGCAACTGGTGCGCTTTTTGCAGGCGCGCGGTGTGACCATGATTGACTGCCAGCAAGAAACAAAACACCTGGCCTCGCTGGGCGCGGCGCCCATTTCGCGCGCGCGCTTCCTGGCCCATGTACGCGTCGCCATTGAAGCAGCGCAAATCACCGATTGGCATGCTGCGCCAGCGGCGTAAAAAAGCTATGATAGCTTCACACAGACATCCATTGCTGCGGCCAGACTAGACAGGATCAGCATGACGCACCTGAACGAACTACCGTTTGCCACCCTGCAGTTCTACACGACGGCGCCCTACCCGTGCAGCTACCTGGACGACCGCCAGGCCCGTTCGCAGGTGGCCACGCCTTCGCACCTGATCAACAGCGACGTGTATTCGGAACTGGTGCGCAACGGCTTTCGCCGCAGCGGTATCTTCACCTACCGGCCGTACTGCGACGGCTGCCAGGCCTGCATCCCCGTGCGCGTAGTGGCGCAATCGTTCACGCCCAACCGCAACCAGCGCCGCGCCTGGAGCCGACACGCCGACCTGCAGGCGGGCGTGGCCAGCCTCTCCTTCCTCGACGAGCATTACGAGCTGTATCTGCGCTACCAGAGCACGCGCCACGCGGGCGGCGGCATGGACCAGGACAGCCGCGACCAGTACGCGCAATTTTTGCTGCAAAGCCGGGTCAACACGCGCCTGGTGGAGTTTCGCGATGCCGACGGCATCCTGCGCATGGTCAGCATCATCGACGTGCTGGCCGATGGCCTGTCGTCCGTCTACACGTTTTTCGATCCCGACGTGCCGGGCGCCTCGTACGGCACCTACAACGTGCTGTGGCAAATCGCCCAGGCGCGCGAACTGGGCCTGCCCTACATCTACCTGGGCTACTGGATAGAACAAAGTCCGAAGATGGCATATAAAACCAACTTCAAGCCGCTGGAAGCGCGCATCAAGGGGCAGTGGGTGATCCTGTAAATTAAACCCAACGGTGAAGGGCCGGGGTCGGACCCTCAGGGTCCGACCCCAGTCTTTGCAACGGGGGTTTCCGTTTTATTTGCTCTTGTCAGGAAACGCCGGACGTGCCGGCCGCACGGGCGGGTTCTTCGCCAGTTCGGCCTGGATCACCTCGATCGCCTTTTCCAGCTGCGGATCGCGGCCGGCAATGACGTCGGCCGGCGTTTGCTCGACTTCGATATCGGGCGGCACGCCTTCGTTTTCCACGCCCCAGCCGTTTTCGCGCGTCCAGAACGCCAGGTTCGGCGCCGTGATGGTGCCGCCATCCATCAGCACGGGAAAGCCGAGGATGCCCACCAGGCCGCCCCACGTCGCCTTGCCGATCAGCGGGCCCATGTTGTTTTTGCGGAACATCCACGGCAGCAGGTCGCCGCCCGAACCGGCCGTCTCGTCGATCAGCATGGCGCGCGGCCCCTGGATCGAGGCGGACGGCGTCTTCATGTCGGCGCCATAGCGCATGGTCCACCAGGCGATTTCCTTCTTCTGCAGGATCTCGATGTAGTAATCGGCCACGCTGCCGCCGCCATTGAAACGCTCGTCGACGATGATGGCCTGCTTGTCCGCCTGCGGGAAGAAATAGCGCTTGAAATAGGTGTGGCCCAGGCCCGCCGTATTGGGCACGTACACATACGCCACCTTGCCATTGGTCGCCGCATTGACCTTGCGCATATTGCCCTCGATCCAGTCGCGGTTGCGCAGGGCATCCTCGGTCGGCACGGGTACCACGGTGATCGTGCGCGCGCCCTTGCCGTCGGCCGATGGCCCCACGGTCAGGTCGATGGCCTTGCCGGCCGTGTTCTCGAAGGCGCTGTAGATATTCGTCGGCGGCAGCAAAGGACGGCTGTCGACGGCCAGCAGGTATTCGCCCGCCTTGACGTTCAGGCCCGGCTCCGTCAGCGGCGCGCGCAGGGCCGGATTCCAGTTCAAGCCACCATACACCTTCTTGAAGCGGTAATGGCCGTCGCGCACTTCGTAATCGGCGCCCAGCAAGCCGCCCGGCACTTTCTTCGCCTCGATAAAATCGTCGCCGCCGCCGCCGCGATGGTGGCCCACGGCCAGTTCGCTGCACATCCATTGAATCAACCGGTTCAGGTCCGCGCGGCTGGACAGCTCGGGCAGGAACACGGCGTACTTGTCGCGCATGGCCTTCCAGTCCACGCCATGCATGCCCGGATCATAGAAATAGTCGCGGTTGATGCGCCACACTTCATTGAAAATCTGCGTCCACTCGGCGCGCGGATCGGCTTTCACTTCGATGGCGTCGACCTTGATCTTGCCCTCCCCCGGCGCCAGCAGCTTGCCTGTGGCGGAACCCATGGCCCAGTTATCCTTCTGGCGGTACAGCAGCTTCTTGCCATCGGCCGAGACCTCGAAATCATCGGCTTCGGCCACCACGGTTTCCGCCTTGCGCTCCTTCAAGTCAAAGCGCTGCACGGCCTTCTTGCCATCGCTTTCGCGCAGCAGGAAGATCTGCCCCGCAGCGCCGGCCGTCAGGCTGGAGAATTGCGCGGCCGGCAGCGGCAGGTCGACGATGCGCGTGGCGATGCCGTCGAAATCGATGCTGATCGGCGCCACGGGCGCCACCACCACTTTCGGATCGTCGCGGCCCGTCTTCGGATCGACCTTCGCTTCGCTCTTCGGCTCGGCTTCCGCCTTGGCCGTGTCTTTCTTGCTCTCCGCGCTGGCGGCCTTTTCCTCGTCGCTTTCCTTGATCAGCGGCGACGGCAAGTCGCGACGCAGCACGGCCATCCACACGGTGCGCGTCACCAGGTTGTCTTCATTCTGCTGCGAGAACCAGTTGTTGCTGGGGCCTGCGTTGGTCGAGGCGAAGAAGTACAGATATTTGCCGCTCTTGTCGAACACGGGCTGGGCCACGTCGGACAGGCCATCGGTCACCGGCATCGACTTGTTCTGCTCCACGGAATAGATATACGCGCTGCGCGTGTAGGTGGGCGAATTGAGCGTGTAGGCCAGCCAGCGCGAATCGGGCGCCCACGCGGCGCGCATGCTCTTGTCGACGCCATACATCGGCTCCGTGGCGACCTTCTGCACCTTGCCCGTGCCGACGTCGATCACATACATGCTCCAGCCATTGTCGGCAAACGCGATCTTCTTGCTGTCGGGCGACCAGACGGCGTTGTCATAGAAGCCGCTGCCATTCAGCTTGAACTTGCGTACGGCACCCTTGCCGTCCTGCGCACGCACATGCAGTTCATATTCTCCCGACTCGTCCGAGAAATACGCGACCGAGCGGCCATCGGGCGACCAGATGGGCGTGCGCTCGTGGGCACCAGCCGTCTGCGTCAGGTTGCGCACGTCGCCCTTGTCGGCGGGGATGGTGACGATCTCGCCCCGGTATTCAAAGGCGATGCGCGCGCCCGACGGCGAAATCGACGCGTCGCGGATGTATTTCGCGTTCTTCACCCAGCGCGGGCGCGTCTGCCCCAGGTCGCTGGCCACGCCGATGGCGAGTTTGTGCGCCTGGCCGCTGGCGATGTCAAACGCGTGCAGGTAGCCCGCCTGCTCATAGACGATGGTGCCATTCGCCGCCGACGCATTCAGCACGGGGAAATCCGTATGCTGCGTCAGCTGGCGCACGGCTTTGGTCTTGACGTCATACGCGAACAGGTTGAATTCGCCGTTGCGGTCCGAGCGGAAGTACACGGTGTCCTTGATCCACATGGGATCGACGTCGTTCGAGCGCGTCGTCGGCTGGGGGATTTTTTCGATGGATTTATCGGCCGAGGAAAATAGCCACAGCCAGGAATTGGTGCCGCCCCGGTAGCGCTTCCACTGCTTGAAGGCCGGCATCAGCGGGTTGTAGGCGATGCGCTGGCCGTCCGGCGAATACGCGGCGCGCGACGCGTTCGGGATCTCCAGCTGGGTTTCCACGCCGCCTGCCAGCGGCACCGTGAACAACTTCTGAAAACGGTTGTTGAAGGCGGCACGGGGCGAGGTGAACATCACGGCCTGGCCATCGGGCGTGAACGACTGCGCCAGGTCCGCGCCCGGATGGAAGGTCAGGCGGCGCGGCACGCCGCCCGCCGCCGCGATCACATACACGTCGACATTGCCGTCGATGTTGGCGCTATACGCGATCTGGCTGCCGTCGGGCGAGAAGACGGGATTGGACTTGTCGCCCAGGTCGGACGTGAGGCGCCGCGCGCCGCCGCCATCGAGGTTCGACAGCCACAGGTCGCCCGCATAGATGAAGGCAATATGGCGACTGGAGACGGCCGGCTCGCTCAGCATGCGGGTGTCTTGCGTATTGGGCAGGGCCAGGGCCGGGTGGCTCAGCAGCAGTGCGCTGGCGGCCGCGATGGCCGTCAAGATGCGTGTCTTTTTCAATCGATGTCTCGCTTGTAAGGTAAACAGAACAGGGAAGAAACAGGAACGTCCATGGCCGGATACAAATTATCAAGGAATTAATGTTGCATCAGACCAAAGAGAACTATACACCCGGCCGCCGCGTGGAACACGGTAAAATACGCCACTTATTTCGCGCGCCGCCAGCCCTTCCCGGCGGCCTGCGCACCACCCTAAAAGCGCCCCCATGTCTGAAAAATTCCTGTACTCCCTCGCCCGCCCGCTGCTGTTTTCGATGGATGCCGAAGCGGCCCACCATCTCACCCTGCCCGCCCTGAAACGCGCCAGCGCGCTGGGCCTGACCAAGCTGGCCGGCAAACCGGCGCTTGATCCGCGCACGGTGATGGGCATTACCTTCCCCAATCCCGTGGGCCTGGCCGCTGGCCTGGACAAGGATGGCGCCTACATCGACGCGCTGGCCGACCTGGGTTTTGGCTCCATCGAAGTGGGCACCGTCACGCCGCGCGCGCAGGCGGGCAATCCGAAACCGCGCATGTTCCGCCTGCCGCAGGCGCAGGGCATCATCAACCGCATGGGTTTCAACAATGGCGGCGTGGATGCCTTCGTGGCCAATGTGCAGGCGTCGAAGTTTTACCAGAACCGCGCCGGCGTGCTGGGCCTGAACATCGGCAAGAACGCCGACACGCCCATCGAACGGGCGGCCGAGGACTACCTGCTGTGCCTGGAAAAAGTCTACCCGTATGCCAGCTATGTGACGGTGAACATCTCCTCGCCGAACACCAAGAATTTGCGCCAGCTGCAGGGCGCGTCCGAACTCGACGCCCTGCTGTCGCAGCTCAAGGATGCCCAGGCGCGCCTGGCGGACAAACACAAGCGCTACGTGCCGCTGGCCCTGAAAATCGCGCCGGACATGGATGCTGAACAGGTGAAAAGCATCGCCGACTCGCTCACGCGCCACCGCATCGACGGCGTCATCGCCACCAACACGACCCTGTCGCGCAGCGCCGTCGAAGGCATGCCGCACGGTGCGGAAGCGGGCGGCCTGTCGGGCGCGCCCGTGTTCGAGCTGTCGAACAATGTCATCCGTTTGCTGAAGGCGGAACTGGGCGACGCCTTGCCCATCATCGGCGTGGGCGGCATCATGCAAGGCAAGGATGCCGTGGCCAAGTTCGAGGCGGGCGCGCAGCTGGTGCAGCTGTACAGCGGCCTGATTTACGCCGGTCCCGCCTTGATCAAGGATTGCGCACGCGCGCTGCACGGCAAACAGGCGAAATGATCAACAAGATCAAGCTGGGCGCCAGCAGCCTGGAAGTGAGCCGGATCTGCCTGGGCACGATGACCTTCGGCGAACAGAATTCGGAAGCCGAAGCGCACAGCCAGCTCGATTACGCGCTGGAACGGGGTATCAACTTCATCGACACGGCGGAGATGTATCCGGTGATGGCCAGCGCGCAGACGCAGGGCAGCACGGAGCGCCATATCGGCAGCTGGCTGAAGAAAAGCGGCCGGCGCAGCGACATCGTGCTGGCCAGCAAGATAGCCGGGCCAAACTCGCGCATGCACTGGATACGCAAGGGCAAGACGGACCACGACGCGGTCAACATCCGCGCCGCCGTCGAGGACAGCCTGCGCCGGCTGCAGACGGAGCACATCGACCTGTATCAGCTGCACTGGCCCAGCCGCAACCTGCCCATCTTCGGCGCCAGCGTCTACAACCCGCGCAAGGAACACGCCTCGGTGGCCATCGAGGATACGCTGGCCGTGCTGGGCAAGCTGGTCGACGAAGGCAAGATCGGCCACATCGGCGTGTCGAACGAATCGTCGTGGGGCGTGTGCGAATTCATCAAGCAGGCCGAGCTGAAAGGCTTGCCGCGCATCGCGTCCATCCAGAACCTGTACAACCTGACGGCGCGCCACTTTGAAACCAGCCTGCTCGACGAAACCTGCCACAGGGAAAACGTCAGCTTGCTGGCCTACAGCCCGCTGGCCTTCGGCCAGCTGACGGCGAAATACCTCGACGATCCGCAGGCCAAGGGCCGCCTGACGCGCTTCCCGGCCGGCTGGAGTCCCCGCTACGTGCGCCCTGCCACCATCGCGGCAGCCAGCCAGTATGCGGCGCTGGCCCGCGCGCACGGCTTGACGCCGGCACAGCTGGCGCTGGCCTGGTGCTATACGCGCTGGTTCGTGGCCTCGACCATCATCGGCGCCACCAGCGTGGCGCAACTGCAGCAAAATATCGATGCGCATGAAGTCAGCTTGTCGCCGGAACTGCTGGCGGCCGTCGACGCCATCCACGCCAAAGCGCCCAATCCGGGCCAGTAGGCGCCACCATCTGGCGGAGCATGCCGCCGCCAGATACCCCACGCTCCTCGCGGATAGTCGTATTTATACAACAGCCAACAATTTACTGCGGTGCAGCATTGCAGCCTGCCATGCCCGGTCGTATGCTGGAGACAAGGCCATATGCACTACTCGCGCCATGTTGGCCAGTATCAGATATTTATTGCATATCGATAGACAGAACAATTCGTAAGCACGCCGTTCGCCCGCTGCTAAGCTGATTTCGTCACCGGACCGCCATGGTCCGCGCAACCACCAACCGAAGAGATATTGTCGATGAGTTCAAGCACCGCCCGCTCCCAGCTTCCCGCCCTCCCCGTGAAAACCGTTATCGCCGCCAGCCTGATCGCCTGCTTCAGCCTGCCAATGCATGTGCAAGCGCAGCAAGAGCTGCCGGCCGAAGGTGAATTGCAATCGGTGGTGGTCACCGGTACCTTCGCCAAGAACCGCCGCACCATCGATTCCGAATCGCCGATCGACATCCTCACCTCGCGCGACCTGCAAAGCACGGGTTCGGGCGAACTGGCTACCGTGCTGAGCCGCCTGCTGCCATCGCTGAACTTTGCCCGCGCCACGGGCGCCGACGCCAGCGACGCCGTGCGTCCGGCGCAGCTGCGCGGCCTGTCGCCCGACCAGACCCTGGTACTGGTGAACGGCAAGCGCCGTTATACGTCCGCCGTGGTCAACGTCAACGGTTCCCTGGGCCGCGGCTCGGCGCCCGTCGACCTGAACGCCATTCCCCTGGCCGCCATCGACCACGTGGAAGTACTGCGCGATGGCGCGGCGGCCCAGTACGGCTCCGACGCGATTGCCGGCGTGATCAACATCATCCTGAAAAAAGGCGCGGCCGGCGGCGATATCGAAGTGGGCTATGGCCAGACGCAGGAACGCGACGGCAAGCAAAAATCCATCAAGGGTTCGGCCGGCTTCGCCCTGGGCGACGACGGCTGGGTGCGCGTCTCGGCGGAAGTGGCCGAACGTGACCCGACCGACCGTGCCGGCGCCGATTTGCGCAATCCGCTGGAACCGCGCTACGGCAAGGTCAACCAGCGCTACGGCGACGCGGAAAGCAAACCGGCGACGATTTTTCTCAACAGCGAATACCACATCAATGACAATGTGGACTGGTATGCCTTCGGCAACTATGGCAAGCGCGATACGTCGGCCGCCGCCACCTGGCGCACGGCCCTGATACAGGACTCCAACACCAAGGTGTACTCGCAGCGCACGCCGCTCTTCCCGGAAGGCTTCCTGCCGCTGCAAAACAGTACCCTGACCGACCAATCCATCGTCACCGGCTTGCGCGGCGAGGCGGCCGGCTGGCGCTGGGATGCCAGCATCAATTACGGCAGCAACAAGTTCGAACTGGACCTGGAGAACACGGTCAACCAGTCGCTAGGCGCGAACAGCCCCACACACTTTTATGCCGGCTCGCTGAAAAATGAACAAACCGTATTGAACCTCGATGCGGCGCGCGAATTTCCCGTGTCTTACTTTACGGGGCCGCTGACGGTGGCCGTGGGCGCGGAAGCGCGCCATGAAAAATACACGATAGGCGCTGGGGAGCCCGCATCCTATTTCGGCAGCGGTTCGCAAAGCTTCTCCGGCTACCGTCCCGCCAACGCGGGCAGCCACTCGCGCCACAACGAATCGATCTATGTCAACCTGGAAGCGGAAGCGACGAAAAACCTGTCCGGTGGCGTGGCCCTGCGCCATGAGCGCTACAGCGATTTCGGCAGCACCACTTCGGCCAAGGGTTCGGCCCGCTATTCGTTCAGCGATGCGCTGTCTCTGCGCGGCACCGTGTCGAGCGGCTTCCGCGCGCCGTCGCTGGCGCAGCAGTACTACACCATCACCACCACAAGCTTCATCGTAAAAGATCTCGTCAACACCCCGCTGGAAACGGCCACCTACGCCGTCAACACGCCAGAAGCGCGCGCCCTGGGTGCGCAAAACCTGAAACCGGAAAAGGCCCGCAACTACAGCCTGGGCCTGCAATTCCAGCCTAGCCGCAACTTCACCGCGTCCATCGACGCCTACCGCATCGACATCGATAACCGCGTGCTGTTCTCGGGTAACTTGCAACTGAACGCCACGCTGCAACAACTCGTTTCAGCTCCCGGCGCCCCCGTCACAGCAGCGCGCTACTTCACCAACGCCGTCGACACGCGCACCGAAGGCGTGGACATCGTCAGCACCTACCGCATCGACCTGCAGGAGAAAAACCGCCTGGACTTGACCGTGGCTTACAACCACAACAAGAGTTCAGTGGAGCGCGTGGCGGACAACCCGGCCATCCTGACGGCCAACAACCTGAAACTGATCGACCGCCAGACCATAGCGCGCACCACGGTGGCGTCGCCGAAGGACAAGTTCAGCCTGGCCGCCGACTATGGCTTCGGCATCTGGAACGTGCACGGCCTGGTGACGCGCTACGGCAGCTTCACCGTGCCGCAGAACGATGCCAAGCTGGACCAGACGTATGATCCGCAATGGGTACTGGACGTGTCCGGTTCCGTGAGGCTGGGCAAGAACTGGCGCCTGGTGGCCGGCATCGACAACGTCACCAACCGCTACCCGGCGCAAGTGACGAGCAACGGCAACCTGAACGTCAACGGCATCCAGCCGTACAGCATCTTCGCGCCAAACGGCTTCAACGGCCGCTATTACTACGCCAAGGCGGGCTATAGCTGGTAATCGCTGGCAATAGCAACACAGCACGGGAGGCATCTGCCTCCCGTTTTTTATTCCGACCGAGCAAATACAGCCCTGGCGTACGGGTGGCCATCCTGGCCAGCAATAGGCTACCATGGACATTCGCCCACTCTGACGACGGAATACCATGCCCAGCTGGCATCTGACCGACGCTGCCGAACTGGCGGCGCGCCACCCTTACACCTTCTACAAATCGCCGCCCGAGGCCATCGCCCAGGTGCGCCCCGGCGAGGTGGTCAAGCTGATCTTCGCCTTCCACAGCGACGATCCGCAAGCACCGGGCGCCGAGCGCATGTGGGTGCTGGTTGATACGCTGGAAGCGAATGGCCACTTCACGGGCAAGCTCGACAACATGCCCGGCTACATCGCTGATCTGCACGCCAAGGACGCCATCGCCTTCGAAGCGCGCCACATCATCAATACCCAGCACGACGATGACGACAATCTCGTCAACCGCTATGCAGGCCTGTGCTTTGTGACAAAACGCGTACTGGAAGACGGCGCGCCCGTCGGCTATCTGTACCGCGAGGAGCCGGACAACGGCGAAGACAGCGGCTGGCGCTTCACGGCCAACGACGAAAGCGACGACTACATCAACGACAGCGCCAACGTGGCCCTCGTGTCGCTCGGTGCCGTGCTCAGCGTGGACGACCGTTTTATTGCGCTGCTCGATGCTCCAGCCGGGTCGGCCTATGCCTTCGACCACAACTCGCAACAATTCGTGGCGGTGGACGAATGACAACTGATGAATTGAAGGATTTTTGCGCGGCCCTGCCCGGCGCGCAAGCCGTGCTGTACGGTGCGCCGTCGAACATCCTCGTGTGTGAAGTGAGCGGCAAGAAATTTGCCTACTTTAAGACCAGCGCACCGGAGCAGTGGCGCTTCAGCCTGCGTGTCAGCGCGGAACGCTTTATTGAACTGACGGACATGCCCGGCGTGAAACCGGCCCGCTACATGGGCCGCTTTCACTGGGTCACCATCGTCGACGTGGCGCGTTTCCCCAGCGATTACCTGGCACAACTGGTGAAGGATAGCTACGCGCGCGCCGTGGCCAGCCTGACGCGCGCGCAAAGGGCGGCCATCGCCTAGAGCGCTTCCTCGCCCGCCATGGCGCGGTCGATGTCTGCGCGCGTCAGATCCGGCGCCAGTTGCAAGATGAACTCGTAGGCGTAGGCGCGCAGGTAGGCGCCGCGACGCACGGCCAGGCGCGTCGTGTTGCTGGCGAACAGATGCGACGCTTCCACGGCACGCAAGCCCTTGTCGCGGCCATGGTCGAAGGCCATCGAGGCCACGATGCCCACGCCCAGGCCCAGCGCCACGTATTGCTTGATGACGTCGGAATCCATGGCGGTGAGGATGATGTCGGTCGCCACGCCCGCCTTGGCGAACGCATCGTCGATATGGCCGCGTCCCGTGAAACCCTTGTCGTAGGTAATCAAGGGATATTTGGCTAGGTCTTCCAGGCGGATCGGCGAGTGTTCCAGCAGCGGGTGGCCATCCGGCACGACGATCAGATGGCTCCAGCGGTAGCACGGGAACGACACCAGGTCGGGGAACTGGCTCAGGCCTTCCGTGGCGATGCCGATATCGGTCTTGCCCGACAACACCCATTCCGCGATGTGTTCGGGCGCGCTTTGCTGCAGCGCGATGCGCACGTCGGGATAGGCGGCGCGAAAGCCCTGCACCACTTTCGGCAGCGCATAGCGCGCCTGCGTGTGCGTGGCCGCCACCGAGAGAGTGCCGCTGGTCTGGCCGCTGTATTCGAGGCTGGCCTGCTGCAGGTTTTCCGCCTCGATCAAGAGACGGTCGACGATTTTCAAAATGCCCTTGCCCGGCTCCGTCAAGCCCGTCAAGCGCTTGCCGTTGCGCTCGAAAATCACCACGCCCAGCTCGTCCTCGAGTTCGCGGATTTGCCGGCTCACGCCCGGTTGCGACGTGAACAGGGCGTTGGCCACTTCCGTCAGGTTATAGCCGCGGCGGGCCGCTTCGCGGATCGAGCGCAGTTGTTGAAAATTCATAGTGTTCCAGCCTCTTAGGTTCTTGTCGGTTCAACGAACACGTGTAATCGTTTCGGGCGCACAACCAGCGTCTCGCCCTCCTTCAGCTGCAGATGCGTAAAACGCTCGTTCGACATCACCGCTTCGATCAGTTCGCTGTTATCGATGCGCTGCAAGTCCAGCTGGGCCAGCGGGCCGATCGCATGCGCGCGGCTCAGTTTCACGACGATGCCTTCGGCACCCTGCGTGTAGCGGTCGATTTCCAGGTCGTGCGGACGCACATAGGCCGTGCCCTTGCTGTCGCTCACACCCGCATAGTCGGGCACGTCGAAGCTGGCGTCACCGGTCGCCATCACGCCGTCATGCACGCGGCCATGGAACAGGTTGACGTTGCCGAGGAAACCGTACACAAACGGCGACGCGGGATGGTTGTACACCTGCTCCGGCGAACCCAGTTGCTCGACGGTGCCCTTGTTCATCAGCACCACCTGGTCGGCCACTTCCAGCGCTTCTTCCTGGTCATGCGTGACAAAAATACTGGTGACGTGCAAGTCGTCATGCAGGCGACGCAGCCAGCGGCGCAATTCCTTGCGCACCTTGGCATCCAAAGCGCCGAACGGCTCGTCGAGCAGCAGCACGCGCGGTTCGACGGCCAGTGCGCGCGCCAGGGCGATACGCTGGCGTTGTCCGCCCGACAACTGCGGCGGATAGCGGTCGGCCAGCCAGTCCAGCTGCACCAGTTCCAGCAAATCTTTGACTTTGCGGCGGATCTGGTCTTCCGACGGGCGCTCGCTGCGCGACTTCACGCGCAGGCCAAAGGCCACGTTTTCAAACACGGTCATGTGCTTGAACAGCGCATAGTGTTGAAAGACGAAACCCACTTGCCGCTCGCGCACATGGCGGTTCGACGCATCTTCCGCGTCCAGCAGCACCTGGCCGCTGTCCGGATGTTCGAGGCCGGCGATGATGCGCAGCAAGGTGGTCTTGCCGCAGCCGGACGGGCCCAGCAGGGCCGTCAGTTCGCCGGCGGGAAAGTCCAGCGAGATATTGTCGAGGGCGACGAAATCACCGAAACGTTTATTGATGTTTTTAACTGCGATGGTCATATCAGTGCTCCGTAGAACGTAAGGCGGAATCGTCGGCGTCGCTCTCGTTCAAACGCCACTCAATAAAAGCTTTCAAGGCCAGGGTCACCAAGGCCAGCAAGGCCAGCAGGGAGGCGACGGCAAACGCGGCGGCAAAGTTGTACTCGTTGTACAAAATTTCCACCTGCAGCGGCATGGTGTTGGTTTCGCCGCGGATATGGCCGGAGACCACGGACACGGCACCGAACTCGCCCATGGCGCGGGCGTTACACAGGATCACGCCGTACAGCAGACCCCACTTGATGTTTGGCAAAGTCACGCGGCGGAACGTGTTCCAGCCCGACGCGCCCAGCACGAGGGCGGCCTCTTCCTCTTCGCTGCCCTGCGACTGCATCAGCGGTATCAGTTCGCGCGCGACGAAGGGGAAGGTAATGAAGATGGTGGCCAGCACGATGCCGGGCACGGCAAACAGGATCTTGATGTCGTGTTCCTGCAGCCACGGACCGAACCAGCCCTGGGCGCCGAACATCAGCACATAGATCAAGCCGGAAATCACCGGGGAAACGGAAAACGGCAAGTCGATCAGGGTCAGCAGGATGCTCTTGCCGCGGAACTCGAACTTGGCGATACACCACGATGCCGCCACGCCGAACACCAGGTTCAGCGGCACGGCGATGGCCGCCGTGATCAGGGTCAGCTTGATGGCGGAAATCGCATCCGGATCGATGATGGCGGCGATATACGCTTCCCAGCCCTTCTTGAACGCTTCGGCAAACACGGCCACCAGGGGCACGATCAGGAATGCCGTCAGGAACAGCAGGGCGATGCTGATCAATACCGTGCGCACCCACAACGGTTCCAGCACGACGGGGCCGACGTTCGGTTCGAAACGGCGCGCCTTTGGCAGCGGATCTTCCACAGTCGCCACGGCAGTGATATTCGTACTCATGATTTCTTCGCCTTTCCGCGCGTCCAGGCTTGCAGCAGGTTAATCGTTAACAACAGCAGGAAGGACACCACCAGCATCACCACGGCGATGGCCGTGGCGCCCGCGTAATCGTATTGCTCCAGCTTGGTAATAATGAACAGCGGCGTGATTTCCGACACCATCGGCATGTTGCCGGCGATAAAGATCACCGAACCGTACTCGCCCGTGGCGCGGGCAAAGGCCAGCGCAAAGCCCGTCAGCAAGGACGGCAAAATCGTGGGAAAGATGACGCGAATAAACGTTTGCCAGGAATTGGCGCCCAGGCTGGCGGCCGCTTCTTCGAGTTCCTTTTCCGCGTCTTCCAGCACCGGTTGCACGGTGCGCACGACGAAGGGCAAGCCGATGAAGGTCAGCGCCACCACCACGCCCAGCGGCGTGAACGCCACCTTGATGCCCAGCACGCCTTCGATGAACTGGCCGAACCAGCCGTTCGAGGAATACAGGGCCGTCAGGGTGATGCCGGCCACGGCCGTCGGCAAGGCGAACGGCAAGTCGACGAGGGCGTCGATGATGCGCTTGCCGGGGAACTTATAGCGCACCAGCACCCAGGCCAGGATGCCGCCAAACACCACGTTCAGCAGGGCGGCGATCAGCGAGGCGCCAAACGTCAGCCGGTACGACGCCATCACGCGGTCGGACGTGACGGCACTGAAGAAGGCGTCCCACGTCATGGTGAAGGTTTTCAGGAACACCGACGAGAGCGGAATGAGAACGATCAAGGCCAGGTAAAAGAGCGTGAAGCCCAGTGACAGCTTGAAACCCGGCATGACCCGAAACGGCGCGCCGCGCGCCTTGATCGGTGCTGCTGATGCTGCAGACATAGAAACCCCTTCTTATTACATTTTTGAGTTATAGGGTGCAATATTCACATGCAATCGTTATAAAAAGAACTAACCATTTCTCATTTGCTTAGATGGATTTTGCATACTTCGCTATCAAAGTGCTGGGCGAAAAAAAACGCACCGGACAGGTGCGTTTTTTAAGTGTCACTTGAGAAACCCCTGCGAAATGCCGGGGTCAGACCCTGAGGGTCCGACCCCAGAACTTGCTTTTGGGGTATATCAGCGACTGACCCCGGAATTACTTGTTTGGCTGCGGCGTCAAACGAAGGTATGGTTTCGCCGCCGTAAATCCCTTCGGATACTTCTGCTTGATCACATCCGGGTCTTGCACGGTCAAGGGAATGATGACGTCGTCGCCGTCCTTCCAGTTGCCGGGCGTGGCCACCGTGTAGCCGTCCGTCAGTTGCAGGGCGTCGATGACGCGCAGGATTTCATTGAAGTTGCGGCCCGTACTGAGCGGATACGTGAGGATCAGGCGTACCTTTTTGTTCGGGTCGACGATGAAGACGGAGCGCACGGTGGCCGTGACGGATTGCTCCGGGTGAATCATGTCGTACAGCACCGACACTTTCTTGTCGACGTCGGCGATGATGGGAAAGCCCACCACCGTGTTTTGCGTCTCTTCGATATCCTTGATCCAGCTCTTGTGCGACTCGGCCGCGTCCACGGACAGGGCGATGGCCTTTACGTTGCGCTTGTCGAATTCCGGCTTGAGCTTGGCCGTCAGGCCCAGTTCCGTCGTGCACACGGGGGTAAAGTCGGCCGGGTGGGAAAACAGCACCACCCAGGAATTGCCAGCCCACTCGTGGAACTTGAGCGGGCCGATCGAGCTGTCTTGTTCAAAATCAGGGGCGACATCGCCCAGGCGTAAAGTCATCGTGCTCTCCTTGAAAAGTTGTGTGGCGGGATGTTCGTCGTATCAGGCTGCCTGACGGTGGCGCTTGTCGCTTTGCGCCAGATCAAACAGCGTTTGCAGTTGCGCCTGGCCGTAGACCCAATCGCCAAGGCGCGACTCGGCGTTGATATGGCCCAGTGCACCGCCATCAATATACTTGCAATTCCAGCGCCGTGCCCACTGCGCCGCGTGCTCGGCCGTCATCCACGGGTCCGTCTGGCTGGCGATCAATATGCCGGGGCAAGGCAAGCGCTTTTGCGGCAGGGCTTTCGCCACGCCAAACTTGTCCGGATCGGCAGGCCCCACCAGCAGCACGCCGGCCACGGCCTGCGGGTCGCGCGCCAGGCTGTGCGCCGTCGCCAGGCAGCCGAAGCTGTGGGCGACGATCAGGGTGGGGCGCGCATCTTGCCGCCGCACCTGGTCCAGGCGCGCCGACCAGGTGGCCAGGTCGGGTTCGTTCCAGTCATCCTGCTCGACCCGCTCGAATTGCGGATACAGGCGCTGCCAGCGGCTCTGCCAGTGCTCGGGACCGCTGTTATGCAAGCCCGGCACGATCAGTACCCGGTAATCGGAAAAGCTGCGCAGCGCCATGATGTGTCCTTGCGTGATCGATTCCGGCAAGCGTTGCCGCCTGCCGGTGAAGATTACTTCGGCTGATAAATCTGGTCGAAGATGCCGCCGTCGGCAAAGTGCGCCTTCTGGGCCGACGTCCAGCCACCGGCCACTTGCTCGATGGTGAACAGCTTGACCTTGGCAAACTGCGACGCGTATTTCTTCGCCGCCTTGTCCGTTGCCGGACGGTAGTAATTCTTGGCGATGATGTCTTGCGCTTCGTCCGTGTACAGGTAGTTCAGGTAAGCCTCGGCCACCTTGCGCGTGCCGTGCTTGTCGGCAACTTTATCGACGACGGCGACGGGCGGCTCGGCCAGGATGCTGACGGACGGGGTGATGATGTCGAACTTGGTTGGGCCCAGTTCCTTGACGGCCAGGTAAGCCTCGTTTTCCCAGGCGATCAGCACGTCGCCGATACCGCGTTCAACGAAGGTGGTGGTGGCGCCGCGTGCGCCGGAATCGAGCACGGGCACGTTTTTATACAGTTTGCCGAGGAAATCCTTGGCCTTGGCTTCATTGCCGCCCGGCTGGCGCAGCGCGTAGCCCCACGCTGCCAAATGATTCCAGCGGGCGCCGCCCGAGGTTTTCGGATTCGGCGTGATGACGGACACGCCCGGCTTGATCAGGTCGTTCCAATCCTTGATGCCTTTCGGGTTGCCCTTGCGCACCAGGAACACGATGGTCGAGGTGTACGGCGCGCTGTTGTGCGCCAGGCGCTTTTGCCAGTCGGCGGCCAGCAGCTTGTGCTCGGCCAGCGCATCGATGTCATAGGCCAGGGCCAACGTGACCACGTCCGCTTCCAGGCCGTCGATGACGGCGCGCGCCTGCTTGCCGGAACCGCCATGCGATTGCTTGATCTTGACGTTGTCGCCCGTCTTGCCTTTCCATTCCTTGGCAAATGCCGTGTTCACATCCTGGTACAGCTCGCGCGTCGGGTCGTACGACACGTTGAGCAGGGTGATATCGGCGGCCTGCGCCGTTTGCAGAAGGGCAAACGTGCTGAGGGCGGCGGCAATGATGATTTTTTTCGACAGCATCTAAGATCCCCGTGTGGTTGAACTTTCAGAGCCACCAGATTACGGCGCAACGGCCGCAAAGAGAACGAAGCGTTTCGCCGTTTGATATGCGTTTTTCACATATGGGCGGCGCGCAACGGGGATAAAGCAGTTAATAAAAACGATTAAATAATACGACGGCCCAGGTGGCGAAGGCCAGGATGCACGTCAGCAACACGGCGGCGCTGCCGAAGTCCTTGGCGTTTTTCGACAGCGGATGAAGCTCAAGCGAGATGCGGTCGACCACGGCTTCCAGCGCGGAATTGATCAATTCGACGATCAAGACCAGCAGCAGCACGCCGATCAGCACCAGTTTTTCAAAGGCGGAGATGCGCAGCAGCAAGGCGATCAGCGTGCCGACGACGAACAAACCCAGTTCCTGGCGGAACGCATGTTCATGGCGCCAGGCCGCCTTCAGGCCGTCGAGCGAGTAGAAAAAGGCGGAGAAAATCCGTTTCAAGCCGCTCTTGCTCTTGAATTCATTGACAGGTTGCATAGTTTTCCATGGTTCAAAGTACGTCCAGCCGTCAATTATGACGGCCAACATGAGAATTGTGACAATTTATTCGCTGAATATCTCGGAACATTTCACTATTTTTTCACATCATGGTATAAAGAAGAATGAATACTGCATTGCACCAAATCCATCATGAAAATTGAACCGGTCGCTGCCCCGAAGACGACGATCCAGGTGATCGAACGCATGGTCGCCCTGCTTGATGCCCTGGCCAAATATTCCGACCCGGTCAGCCTGAAGGAATTGTCGAAAGTTTCCGGCCTGCACCCGTCGACGGCGCACCGCATCCTCAACGACATGGTGCTGACGCGCTTTGTCGACCGCATCGAACCGGGCACGTATCGCCTGGGCATGCGCCTGCTGGAACTGGGCAATGTCGTGAAAAGCCGCCTCAGCGTGCGCGAAGCGGCGCTGGACTTCATGCGCCAGCTGCACAAGAAAACCCAGCAAACGATCAACCTGTCCGTGCGCCAGGGCGACGAGATCGTCTACATCGACCGCGCCTTTTCCGAGCGCTCGGGCATGCAGGTGGTGCGCGCCATCGGTGGCCGCGGCCCGCTGCACCTGACCTCGACCGGCAAGCTGTTCCTGTCAGTCGACGAGCCGAAAGCCATCCGCGCGTACGCCACGCGCACGGGCTTGGCCGGGCACAACAAGAATTCCATCACGGATCTGCTGAAACTGGAACGCGAACTGAGCCTGGTGCGCGAGCGCGGCTATGCGCGCGACAATGAAGAACTGGAACTGGGCGTGCGCTGCATGGCCGCCGGCATCCGCGACGACTCGGGCAAGCTGATCGCCGGCCTGTCGATCTCGGCGCCCGCCGACCGCTTGCAGGATGAGTGGCTGGTCGACCTGGTCGAAACGGCGAACCAGATTTCAGTGACTTTGGGGTTTATACCCCAAGACTAAAGAAACAGGGCAGCAACGCTGCCCTGTTTCTTTTATCCACCAGGCAAGCTCATGTTGGCGGGTTTGAGTGCTTCGAGCCACTTGCGCATGCGTCCCGCATCGGCCGTACGCGACTGTTTTCCCTTGGAATCGAGGAAGACCATGATCACGGCCCGTCCTTCGATGACGGCCTGCATCATCAGACAACGTCCCGCCTCATTGATGAAGCCCGTCTTTTGCAAGCCGATTTCCCAGCCCGGGTTGGCCACCAGGTGATTCGTATTGCCAAATTGCATGGGCTGTCCGCTGGCTTCGACGATGGCTTTCGGGTCCGTCGAGTATTGGCGCAGCAATGGATGGCGGAAGGCGGCCATGGCCAGCTTGCCCAGGTCGCGCGCGCTGGCCACGTTCATCTTCGACAAGCCGCTGGAATCGACGTAATGCGTGTCGAGCATGCCCAGTTGGCGCGCCTTGCTGTTCATGGCGTCGACAAAGGCCGGCAAGCCGCCCGGATAATTGCGGCCCAGCGCCGAGGCGGCGCGGTTTTCCGAGCTCATCAGGGCGATATGCAGCATATTCGCGCGCGTCAATTGCGAGCCCACTTTCAGGCGTGAGCTGCTGAACTTGGCGCGGTCGACGTCCTCGTCCATGATCGTCAGCACTTCATCCATGTCCTGGCGCGCTTCGACCACCACCAGGCCCGTCATCATCTTGGTGATGGAGGCGATGGGCAGGGCGACATTCGAATTCTTTTCAAACAGCACTTCCGAGTTGGCCTGATCCAGCACCAGCGCCACGCTCGATTTGAGGTCGAGCGGATCGCGCGTGAGGTTCAGGCCGGCCAGGTCGCCCATGGTGGGCATCGGTGCGGCCATGGGTACGGCCACGCTGCTGACTTTTTGATAGATGACTTTGCGTTTGCCGCGCACCATGACGACCCGGCGCACGGTCTTGTCGCGCGGCGCGGCCGTCGCGCCCTTGCGCAGCACGACTTTGACTTTCTTGGTGTTATGTTTCTTGGAGGCTGAGGATTTGCTGTTCGCTTCCTTGGCGTGCACGGCCGCAGCCGGCGCCAATGCAAACAGCAGGGAAGCCAGGACACCCAGCGCAAGTTTAAACTTAGCCATTCGATAATTCCCCGTGAAGCTGTTGCCTTATTGCAGTGTAGCGAAATGCAGAGTAATCGCAAGCCTATTTAACAGTTGGGACAGTATTTATTGCAGCAACGAAATACAAATCGTTGGCGATCAGCAAACAAACTCATCCTTAATCAACTGATTGTGTGCGCAAATCGCTGGCGTGTCTATTGATCCATGAATTTAACAAAGCCGGCCAGCGGCTCGCGTTCCGTGTTCAGGCGGTTCTCGATCTTGTCCGGGTCGGCATAGCCGAGGGCCATGCCGCACACCACCATTTCGCTGGCCGGCACGCCCAGTTCCTCGCGGATGATGTCATGGTAGTGGATGAAGGCCGCTTGTGGGCAGGTATCGAGTCCCCGCGCGCGCGCCGCCAGCATGATGTTTTGCAAGAACATGCCGTAGTCGAGCCAGGAACCCTGTTCCAGCACCCGTTCAATGGTAAAGATCAGGCCCACGGGCGCATCGAAAAACTGGAAATTGCGTCCATGCTGGGCCGCCATGCCGGCCGTGTCGCCGCGCTCCAGGCCCAGCAGCTGATACAGGTCCAGGCCGATCTTGCGGCGGCGTTCGATGAACGGCGCCGTCCACTGGCGCGGGTAATAGGTATACGACGCCGTGCGCGCGGGGGCGTCCGGCGCCTTCGGTGCGGCATAGGCGTCGAGGATGCGGCGCGACAGGCGCAGGCGCGCTTCGCCCGACAGCACGTACACTTTCCACGGTTGCATGTTGGCGCCAGAGGGGGCGCGCGCCGCCACTTCCAGGATGCGCGCAATATCGTCCTGCGCCACCGGCGTGGGCAAAAAGGCGCGGATCGAACGGCGCGACACAATGACGGCGTCCACGGCTTGCTGCGCCGGCGTTGTTTCAGATGCTTGCTTGCTCACTGCCCTACTCTCCCGCTCACTCTATTTCTTGACAACAAACACCACGCCAACCACGGCCACCAGCATGCCGGCGATACCCAGCATATTAAAGGCTTCGCCAAACATCAGCCAGGCCATCACGGCCGTCGTGGGCGGCGTCAGGTACAGCAAGCCCGTCACTTTCGTCGCATCGCTGCGGCGGATCAGGGCGAACAGCAGGAAAATGGCGCCGATGGACAGCACGAGTACCGACCACAGCAAGGCGCCTATGAAATTCGCCGTCCATTGCACGTTGCTGAAATGCAGGTCCAGCCCCTCGTAATACAGGGCGAATGGCAACACGACCACGATGGAGGCGGCAAACTGCACCACCGTGCCGGTGCGCAAGTCGAACTGCGGACAGTGGCGTTTTTGGTACATGGTGCCGGCCGTCATCGACAGCAAGGCAAACACGCACAGCAGCACGCTTTCCACGGTCAGGCCCACGAGATTGATCTTCGCATACACGACCAGGGCCACGCCCAGCAAGCCAAAGAGCAAGCCCAGCCACTGACGCGGGCGCACGGATTCGCCGATCAGCGGCGCAGCGCAGGCCGTCAGCACGGGCTGCATGCCGACGATCAGGGCGGACAGGCCGGCCGGCATGCCCAGCTTGATGGCGCACCAGACGCCGGCCAGGTAGCCAGCCTGCATCAGGATGCCGGCCACGGCGATCTGGCGAAACTGTCCCACGGGCCACGGTGCGCGCAGGACCAGCACCAGCGGCAGCAGGATCACCAGCACGCCCAGGAAGCGCAGCAGCAAGAAGGTCAGCGGCGGCGCGTACGGCAGGCCGAACTTGGCGACGATAAAACCTGTGCTCCATAACAACACAAAGAAGCCGGGCAAGGCCATCGGCGCCAGGGTCGTCAAGAAAGGAGCTTTGGGGGCTTTGCCGCTGGCGCCAGCCGCGGCGGGAAGATTGGACATGATATCAACTCGGGAAACGGGGTCGGCACCGGGGCGCTGCACCAGTGCGGGAGGCAAAGTCTAGCATGCTGCGCCGCACTCGTCCTGAAAGGCGGGGAAATAACAGTTTAGGGTTAAACCATTGACACCAAGAAATCAAATATTTCTCTTTAGAAACAATGGTTTTTGATGCAAATCTATTCAATTGTTGCATTGCACAAGAATCGCTTGACTTCATTTTTTTTCGCCGTAGAATAGGGTTTGTTGCGTTGCACAATTCTTGTTCAGCTTGAAAATTTAGATTCACCTGCTTTCCCAAACGGTACACGCAGCATCAAATTAACCAGATTTCGATTTTTTGGAGATTTATATGTTTTCAATTCCTGAGCAATTTTCGTCCGCTACCAAAACCAACCTGGAAGCCCAATTCGCCCTGTTCTCGTCGCTGACGAGCAAAGCCTTCGAAGGCATCGAAAAGATCGTCGAACTGAACCTGACCGCTGCCAAGGCAACGCTGGAAGAATCGACCGCCGCCGCCAAGCAATTGCTGTCGGCAAAAGATCCACAAGAATTCTTCTCGCTGAGCGCTGCTCAAGCCCAGCCTAGCGCCGAAAAAGCCATCGCTTACGGTCGTCACCTGGCTGCCATCACGTCGGGCACCCAAGCTGAATTCAGCAAAGCAGCTGAATCGCAAATCGCTGAAACCAACCGCAAAGTCCTGTCGCTGGTGGAAGAAGTCACCAAAAACGCGCCAGCCGGTTCGGAAAACGCTGTTGCCATGCTGAAAAGCGCCATCGGCAACGCCAATGCAGGCTACGAGCAGTTCTCGAAAACCAGCAAGCAAGCCGTCGAAGCCATCGAAGCGAACCTGACATCGGCCGTGAACCAGTTCACGCAAGCGGCTGAAAAAGTCGTGCCACGCACGGCTGCCAAGTAATTATTGCGCGACCGCTACGGCGGTCCGCTGTTATCGGCTCCTCCAGGCATCCATCCCGCACTTCTCCGACGGATGCTATTATGCCCCAGCCCAGCTGGGGCATTTTTTATGCCTGAGCACTTCCTGAACGCGCTTACTCCCCCAGATACGCCGCCTTCACGCGCGGGTCGTCGAGCATGGCGGCCGCATTACCGCCCATGGTGACCAGGCCGGAATCCATCACATAGCCGCGATGCGCCGCTTGCAGGGCCAGACGGGCATTCTGTTCGACCAACAAGATCGTGATGCCTTCGGACGACACCTTGCGGATCACCTCGAAGATTTTCTCGACCATGATGGGCGACAGGCCCATCGATGGCTCGTCGAGCAGCAGCAGCTTCGGATGACTCATCAGCGCGCGCGCCATGGCCAGCATCTGCTGCTCGCCGCCCGACAGGGTGCCGGCCATCTGCGCCGCCCGCTCTTTCAAGCGCGGAAACACGTCGAACCACTTGGCGATGTCATCCTCGACACCGGCCTTGTCCGTGCGCGTGTAAGCGCCCATCATGAGGTTTTCGCGGATCGACATGCGGGTAAACACGCCCCGCCCTTCCGGCACCATGGCCAGTTTCCTTTCCACCAGGTGAAACGACTTCGTGCCCTTGAGCGATTCGCCCAGGTAACTGATCGTGCCCTCGACCTTGCAGGCCGGCAGGGTGCCCGTGATGGCTTTCAAGGTCGTCGTCTTGCCGGCGCCGTTCGCGCCGATCAGGGCGATCAGCTCGCCTTCGTTGACTTCCAGGTCGATACCCTTGACGGCCTTGATGCCGCCGTAGGCCACGTGCAAGCCCGCCACTTTCAATACAGTCTTGTTCAAGCCATTGTTACTCATGCGTGCGATCCCCCCAGGTAAGCCTCGATGACGGCCGGGTTTTGTTGTATTTCGGCCGGCAAGCCTTCGGCGATGCGCTTGCCATATTCGAGCACCGTGATGCGGTCGCACAGTCCCATCATCAGTTTCACGTCGTGTTCGATCAACAGCACGGTCTTGCCTTCGGCCTTGATTTTCACCAGCAACTCGCGCAAGGCCAGCTTTTCCGTCGCATTCATGCCCGCCGCCGGCTCGTCGAGGGCCAGCAGCGTGGGATCGGTGGCCAGCGCGCGGGCAATTTCCAGGCGCCGCTGGTCGCCATACGACAAGAAGCGCGCCGTGCGGCTGGCGAACTGGGCGATGCCGACGAAATCGAGCAATTCCATGGCCCGCTTGCGGATGGATGCCTCTTCCTCGCGCGCCGCCTTGTGGCGGAAGATGGCGCCGAACACGCCCTGGTGCGAGCGCACATGGCGCCCCACCATGACGTTTTCCAGCGCCGTCATGTCGCCGAACAGGCGGATGTTCTGGAAGGTGCGGGCGATACCCGCCTTCGCCACCTTGTGCGGCGCGGACGGCGAATACGGCTTGCCGGCCAGCTCGAAGGTGCCCGTGTCGGGCTGGTACAGGCCCGTAATGACGTTAAAGAACGTGGTCTTGCCGGCGCCGTTCGGGCCGATCAAGCCATAGATTTGCCCTTGCCGGATGGTGATGCCCACGTCGGTGAGCGCCTGCAAGCCGCCGAAACGTTTATTTACGCCGGCGATATTGAGAATGATCTGTTCGCTCATGGTATTGCTTCCTTACGCGGACACGACGCCGGTGGATTTATTCGGCTGGTCGACATCGTGGTCGGGCCGGTCTTCGTGCTTCGGCGATGGCCACAGGCCGGCGGGACGGTTGAGCATGATCAACACCATGGCCAGGCCGTACAGCAACTGGCGCAGCACTTCCGCCTCGATCACCACGTGGCCGAACAGCGCCTGCTGAGCCGGCTCTACCACGTGGCGCAGTACTTCCGGTATCGACGCGAGGATCACGCCGCCGAGGATCACGCCGGGGATATGGCCGATGCCGCCCAGCACCACCATGGCCAGCACGGCGATCGATTCCGTCAGCGAAAACGATTCGGGCGAGACAAAGCCCTGGAACGAGGCAAACATGGCGCCGGCCACGCCGCCAAACGAGGCGCCCATGGAAAAGGCCAGCAATTTGACGTTGCGCGTATTGATGCCCATGGCTTTCGCGGCGATCTCGTCTTCGCGGATGGCGACCCAGGCGCGGCCCAGGCGCGAATGCTGCAGGCGTTTGGTGACGAACACGACGGCGATGCACAGGAACAGGAACAAAAAGTAATAGGCATTCACGGACGGCATGGAGAAACCGGCCACCACGACGGTGCTGTTGGTGCCCGCCTCGCCCGCCAGGTTGACGCCGAAGATGCGGATCGGGTCGATCAGATTGATGCCTTGCGGGCCGTTCGTGAAATTGATCGGGTCGTTCAAATTGTTCATGAAGATGCGGATGATCTCGCCAAAGCCCAGGGTCACGATGGCCAGATAGTCGCCGCGCAGCTTCAAGGTCGGCGCACCCAGCAAGGCGCCGCACAGGCCGGCAAAAAAGGCGGCCAGCGGCACGATGATCCAGATCGACAAATGGATGCCGTTTTCGCGGATTTCCGGCCCCATCAGCTGCACCAGGGTCTCGCCCAGCAGCGGATATTGATTTACCACCGATTCGAGCAGGATGGCGAACTGGGGCGAGGCCAGCAGGGCAGTCAGGTAAGCGCCCACGGCATAGAAGGCGATGTAGCCCAGGTCGAGCAGGCCGGCGAAGCCGACGACGATGTTCAAGCCCAGGGCCAGCATGATGTACAGCAAGGCCATGTCGATGATGCGCACCCACGAGTTGCCGAACTGCGCGGCAAAGAACGGGAACACCATCAGCAGCGCGGCCAGGCCCAGCATGCCGGCGTAGGCTTTGGTCGGATTTTTCTTAGCGTCAAAATCGAGTAGTGCCATGATTTAATCTCCCAGTTTCACATCAGGCACGGTCGGCCACTCTTTCGCCCATGATGCCGGACGGGCGCAAGGTCAGCACGATGATCAGCACGACGAAGGCAAAGATATCCTGGTAGTGGCTGCCCAGAAAGCCGCCCGTGATGTCGCCGATATAGCCGGCGCCCAGGCTCTCGATAATGCCCAGCAAGATACCGCCCAGCATGGCACCATAGATATTGCCGATGCCGCCCAGCACGGCCGCACAGAAGGCCTTCAAGCCGGGGATGGCGCCCATGGAAAATTGAATCGAGGCATAGTTGGCGCCCCACATCACGCCGGCCACGGCCGCCAGCGCGGCGCCGATGGCAAAGGTGGCCACGATGACCTTGTCGGAATCGACGCCCATGAGGCCCGCCACGCGGGGGTTTTCCGCCGTGGCGCGCATGGCGCGGCCCATTTTCGTCTTTTCCACAAGCAATACCAAGCCACCCATCGACAGCGCGGCCAGGGCCAGCAGCAGCACTTGCGTTTGCGAAATCACGGCACCGCCTATGTTGATGGGGTCGGTCGACAGCAATTGCGGGAAAGGCAAGGGATTGCGCGTCCAGATCATCATGGCGAAAGTTTGAAGCAGGATGGAGACGCCGATGGCGGTAATCAGGGGGGCGAGGCGGGGGGCGTTGCGCAGGCGGCGGTAGGCGACCCGCTCGATAATGATGTTGACCAGAATACAGATGGGGATGGCGCCGAGGATGGCGGTGGCCAGTTTCAGATAGCCGGGCCAGTCCGGCACATAAATGCCCAACAGCTTGAGGATGGTCAAGCCCACCATGGCGCCGATCATGAGCACGTCGCCGTGGGCGAAGTTGATCAGGTTCAAGACGCCGTACACCATTGTGTAACCGAGGGCGACTAAGGCATACATGCTGCCCAACACCAAGCCGTTAATGATCTGCTGGATGAATGTATCCATGATTGCCCTATCAAATATGCATTTTTCGGGAACAACTTCCGCCAGAATAGGTCGCTGATACAAAAACGGCACCGGAGGAAGAAATCCTGCAGTGCCATCCTTGGACCGTTCTCACCAGCATGGTGCACGCACTTAAAACGGGCGTGACCTTGCTTAGTCATAACGACAACATATTCAAGCTTGAAGCAATCATAACGATCTTTTGCAAAAACTAAGCTTGGAATAAATCGATCATTTCCGAATTAAATTCGGTTTTGAGGCAACTCCTCATCGATACTTAACCGTCCTGCAGACTCAGGCCACGTCGCGCTTGAGGCCATCGAGGCCTTTCGGCATCGGAAAGGTGACGGCTTCCTGCACGCCGTCGAGGGGGCGCACGCTCTTCACGCCACACTCTTTCAAGCGGTCGATGACGGCTTGCACCAGCACCTCGGGCGCCGAGGCGCCAGCGGTCACACCCACGCGTAGCTTGCCTTCCAGCCAGGCGGGATCGATCTGCGAGGCATTGTCGACCATGTAGGCTGGCGTGCCCATCTTCTCGGCCACTTCGCGCAAGCGGTTCGAATTCGAGCTGTTCGGGCTGCCCACGACGATCACCACTTCCACTTGCGGCGCCATGAATTTCACGGCTTCCTGGCGGTTCGTGGTGGCGTAGCAGATGTCGCCTTTTTTCGGCTCGGCGATGTTCGGATATTTCAGCTTCAAGGCCTCGATAATGTCGCGAGTGTCGTCAACTGACAACGTTGTTTGCGACACATAGGCCAGGCTCTCCGGATTGGCGACCTGCAATGCCGCCACATCTTCGAGCGTTTCCACCAGATGCATGCCCATGTCGGCCTGCCCCATCGTGCCTTCCACCTCGGGATGGCCATCGTGGCCGATCATGATGATCTCGCGGCCTTCGCGGCGCATCTTGCCCACTTCCATGTGCACCTTGGTGACCAGCGGGCAAGTGGCGTCAAAAATGCTCAGGCCGCGCGATTCCGCCTCGGCGCGCACGGCTTTCGACACGCCATGGGCGGAAAACACGAGCGTATTGCCAGCAGGCACGTCATCGAGGTCATCGATGAAGATCGCGCCCTTGTTGCGCAAGTCGGCCACCACATAGGCGTTGTGGACGATTTCATGGCGCACGTAGATCGGTGCACCAAATTGCTGCAAGGCGCGTTCGACGATTTCGATCGCCCGGTCGACGCCCGCGCAGAAACCGCGGGGCTGGGCCAGTAACAGTTCTTTATCCATCGCTATTCCTTCACAGCACCGAAATGAGCTTGACTTCAAAGCGCAGCGGCTGGCCGGCCAGCGGATGATTGAAGTCGAACAGGGCCGAGTCCTCGCGCATTTCGCGCAGCACGCCGGCAAAGCGGCCACCGCCCGGCGCGGCGAAATCGACCAAGTCGCCTATCTTGTAGTCGGCGCCCGGCACCGAGTTCTCGTCCAGGGTCGCGCGCGAGACGGACTGCACCAGCTCGGGATTGCGCTCGCCAAAGCCTTCGCCGGCGGCCAGCTCGAACGTCTGGTGCGTGCCTTCAGGCAAGCCCAGCAACCGCTGCTCGAGGAATGGCGCCAGCTGGCCCTGTCCCAGCATCAAGGTAGCAGGATTTCCGCTAAAGGTAGTGACAATATCAGTACCGTCAACAGTAGCAAGACGATAATGCAGGGTGAGGTAAGCCGCTTCGGTGACGACTGCTGGTTGCTCGTTGGACATAGTGAGTTTTCAAGTAGCTGATGCAAAACGATATTGTAAGCCACACTGGCCGCGCCTGCCCCATGGCTTCGTCAAAGAAGACCACACTGGGGCGCGCGCCGGTGACAAACAGGAGAACAGCATGGGCATCAAGGACTGGCCGGCCAGCGAACGGCCACGCGAACGCCTGATCGAGGATGGCGCACACTCGCTGTCGGATGCGGAATTGCTGGCCGTGTTCCTGCGCACTGGCGTGCGCGGCAAGAGTGCCGTGGAGCTGGCACGTGACACGGTCGAGCATTTCGGCTCCCTGCGGGGCCTGTTTGGTGCCAGCCTCGTGAGTTTTTCCGCTGTGCATGGCATGGGCAGCGCCAAGTTTGCCCAGCTGCAAGCAGTCATGGAACTGGCGCGGCGCGCCATCATCGAGGATTTGCAGGCGGGCCAAGCCCTCAATTCGCCGCACGCCGTCAAAGACTATTTACGCCTGACCCTGGGCAACCTGGCGCACGAAGCGTTTCATGTGTTGTTTTTGGACGTCAAGAACCGCCTGATCACGACCCGGGAAATGTTTCGCGGCACCCTCACCCACACCAGCGTGTATCCGCGCGAAGTGGTGAAACAAGCGCTGCTGCACAACGCGGCCAGCGTGATGCTGGCGCATAACCACCCATCCGGCACGCCGGAACCGAGCGAATCGGATTTATTGCTCACGCGCGCGCTGGTGCAAGCCTTGTCGCTGGTGGACGTGCGCATCCTCGACCATTTCGTCGTGGCCGGTCGGCAAGTACATTCGTTTGCCGAGCACGGCCAGATCTAGGCCGGCACCGCCCTGATCACAGTTAACCATGTGTAAACAAGGACATACGTGACAGCAGCGGGACGCTTATCTAACAGTAAACAGTTCTGTTTACCAGTGCTTTCCCCTATGAAGAAGGGTAAAAGTCTAATTGTTAAATTATTTCAATACAACATGACACAATTGTTTTTCGCAAGTCATTGATAAATCTGCTTATTTTGGATATACTCTCGTTTTTCCAATTTGGAATATCTTTAAGGAGTGCGCCATGGCACGTGTTTGCCAAGTCACTGGGAAGAAGCCGATGGTCGGCAACAATGTTTCCCATGCAAACAACAAAACCAAACGTCGTTTTTTGCCTAACTTGCAGAATCGTCGTATTTTTGTTGAATCTGAAAACCGCTGGGTCTCCCTGCGTTTGTCCAACGCCGGTCTGCGCGTCATCGATAAAGTCGGCATCGACGCCGTATTGGTCGATATGCGCGCTCGTGGCGAAAAAGTCTAATTAGCAGAATAAGGGAGCTATCATGGCAAAATCAGGCCGCGACAAAATCAAGTTAGAATCGACCGCCGGTACGGGTCACTTCTACACGACTACCAAAAACAAGCGTACGACGCCTGCGAAAATGGAGATCATGAAATTTGATCCTAAAGCACGCAAGCACGTAACGTACAAAGAAACCAAAATCAAGTAATTGATCTTGTGTTCTGTAAAAAGAGCCGCTCCGATGAGCGGTTTTTTTTTCGTCCTTATTTTGACGCCGCCCTCCCCCTTTGCCAGGACGAAAAAAAGGCCCTGGAATCCAGGGCCTTGATATGGCGCAACAGGCTAATCAGGCATAGCTGCGCAGGCGCAACGAGAAATCTTGCAGCGACTGGATGCCCGACGCTTCGGCGCGCGTGCACCAGTCTTGCAGCTTTTGCAGCAACTGCTCGCGCGTAAAGTGCGAACGCTCCCAGATGGCGCCCAGTTCCACGCGCATGTGGTGCATGGTTTCCAGCGCCTTGCTGTGCTGGAACAATTCAGACAGCTGCTCATGGTGCGCCTCGGCCAGCTTGCCCGGCTCGCGCTGCATCAGCTTGCGCGACGATTTCAGGAAACGCTTTTCCAGCTCGGCCTTGTGCTTCAGGTGTTCCAGCTCTTCCTTCCAGGCATGCTTGATCGATTTCGCGTACTTGGCCATCACGTCGTAGCGGTTGGCGATGACCGACTGCAAGGTCTCGAAGTCCGCTTCCAGCTTGCCGTGCGAGAACTTCGGTTCCGGCGCCAGCTTTTTCACCTTGGCCAGGCCCAGCATTTCCAGCGCGCGGATATACGCCCAGCCGATATCGATTTCATACCATTTCGACGACAGCTTGGCCGACGTCGCATATGTATGGTGATTGTTATGCAACTCTTCGCCGCCGATCAGGATGCCGAAGGGAATGATGTTGGTGGCCGCATCGGCACAATCGTAGTTGCGGTAACCCCAGTAGTGGCCGATGCCGTTGATGATGCCGGCCGCCGTGATGGGGATCCACATCATTTGTACGGCCCACACGGAAATGCCGATCACGCCGAACAACACGAAATTGATGACGAACAGCGACACCACGCCCAGCCAGCTGTACTTGGTGTACAGGTTGCGCTCGATCCAGTCCGTCGGCGTGCCGTGGCCGTACTTGGCCATGGTTTCCATGTTCTTCGATTCAGCGCGGTACAGCTCGGCGCCTTCCCAGAACACTTTCTTGATGCCGCGCGTCACGGGGCTGTGCGGATCTTCTTCCGTATCGCACTTGGCATGGTGCTTGCGGTGGATGGCCGCCCACTCTTTGGTTACCTGGCCCGTCGTCAGCCACAGCCAGAAACGGAAGAAATGGCTGGGGATGGCGTGCAATTCCAGCGCCCGGTGGGCCTGGTGGCGGTGCAGATAAATCGTGACGCTGGCGATCGTGATATGCGTGACCACCATGGTGTACAGGAAAACTTGCCATGCGGACAGATCGGTAATGCCAGTGGCCATGAACTGCAAAACGTCGTGTAAAACGGAACTCAATGTCATTACTGCTACTCCAAGTGGACAGGGCATGCGCACGGTCGCTCCAGTGACTCTGGAGGTCCGGCAGAGTTAATTTTAGGCGTGATTGTACGCCCTAATGGGTGCGATCAGGCAAAATCGGAGGCAGGCAGCGAGGTTAAGGCTGGGTGCCGGATGGCGCGGACTCACCCTCTGCCGCGCCCACGAGCGGGGCAGGAGGCGTACCAACAATACGCAATTCGCGTTGCGGAAACGGTACAGTGACCTTATGTTCCTGCAAGGTGCGCCAGATGGCGCGGTTCACATTCGACTTCACGCCGCCGGTGCCGTTTTCCGGGTCCGCGATCCAGAAGCCGATCTGCACATCGAGGCCGTCGGCACCGAAACGCACGAGGGTCGCCGATGGTGGATTGCTTTGCGACACACGCGGCACCTTGGCCGTCGCCGCTTCCAGCAAGGGGAAGATGACATCGATATCCGTTTCATAGCCCACCGACACGGCCGTCGACAGCCACACCATGCGGTTGCTCAGCGACATATTCTGCACGCCGCCGGAAATCAGCATCTCATTCGGCACGATGGATTCAACGCCATCGCCACCCAGTAACACAGTATAGCGCGTATTGATCTGCGTCACCTTGCCCGTAAATTGACCCACCGTGATCATGTCGCCGATGGTCAGGCTGCGGTCGAGCAGGATGATGAAACCGGAAACGAAGTTCGCGGCGATCTTTTGCAAGCCGAAGCCCAGCGCCACGCCGAAAGCGCCGCCAAACACGGACAGCACCGTCAGGTCGATGCCCACCAGCGACAGGCTGACCAGCACGGAAACAAGGATCAGCACGGCGCGCCCCATGCGCGACAGCACCACGCGCAAGGAGGTGTGCAAGCCCTGCATTTTCATCAGGCGCTCGTCGAGCGAAGTGCCGGCCCACATCGCCAGCACCAGCAGCACGGCCACGGAAATAGCGGCTTGCAAGATGGCAGCCACCGATACTTTATTGCGGCCCAGCGGAACGACGATGCCTTCCAGGAAGGTATGCAATTCCGGCCACAGGCCCGTGATATACAGGGCCATGCCCGCCCACACCACCACCGTAAAGATCTTTTCCAGCAACAACATGGTGGGGCTGATATCGCCATGGCGGGCAAAAATGCGGCGCAACACATAAAAACCGAAGCGCACCAGCGCCATCGAGGTACACAGGGGAATGGCGATACTGAGCAGATTCACCGATTGGAACTTGGCCAGGAAATGCTGCGCAATGCCCAGCAACATGGCCGCCAGCACGGGCGTCAGGATGCGGATGAAACTGTCCGTGCGCTGCAAGGTTTCCGGCGTGGCCGGGACAGCCGCCGCTTCCGCCCGCTGGTGCAGGAATGCGCGCAACTGCCGCACCAGCAACCAGCTCAGTGCCAGGCAAGCGACGATGACCAATGCCTGCCACAGGATGGCCGGTTGACGGAAATCGTCGACAAAGTCAGTGATCAGGTTGAGCAGCGGGGTTTGGTTCATGGCGGATGGTCTGGAAGATGGTGCAGGGAAATAACCGGGCGGGGCGCCCACAGCCTGCGCCAGACTGGCTGGCGCAAGTGCATGGCCACCGCTGCGATGCTGCAGCGGCGGCCCGTGACCAACTTATTCGGCTGGTTCAGCGTCAGCGTCGTCGGCCGGTTTTTCATCGGCGTAGACTTTTTTCGGCATGACCTTGCGCTCGAACACGGCGGCGAAGAAGCCGTCGGTATGGTGCAAATGCGGCAGCAATTTCAGGTAGTCGCCCATGTCCAGCTCGATCTTCTGTTCGGCCAGCACCTTGCTCATCGGCACCAGGGTGAAGTCGGGATGGGCCGCCAGGAATTGCTCGGCGATAAAATCGTTTTCTTCGTTCAGGAAACTGCAGGTGGCGTACACCAGGCGGCCGCCGCCCTTGACCAGGCGCGCCGCGCCGGCCAGGATGGCTGCCTGCTTGGCTTGCAGTTCGACGATCGAGTTCGGCTGCTGGCGCCATTTCACGTCCGGATTGCGGCGCAGGGTACCCAGGCCGCTGCACGGGGCATCGACCAGCACGCGGTCGATCTTGCCGGCCAGGCGCTTGATCTTGGCATCGCGCTCATGTGCGATCTGCACCGGATGCACGTTCGACAGGCCGCTGCGGGCCATGCGTGGCTTCAGCTTGGCCAAACGCTTTTCCGACACATCGAACGCATACAAACGGCCCGTGTTGCGCATCAGCGCGCCCAGTGCGAGCGTTTTGCCGCCCGCGCCGGCACAGAAATCGACCACCATCTCGCCGCGCTTGGCGCCGACGATTTGCGACAGGATCTGGCTGCCTTCATCTTGCACTTCGATGGCGCCGCTCTGGAACAACGGCATGTTTTGCAGCGAAGGCTTCTTGATCACACGCAGCCCCAGCGGCGCGTAAGGCGTCGGGGTGCTGAGGATAGGCGCTTCGGCCAGGGCCAGCATCACGTCTTCACGCGTGGCTTTGAGCGAGTTGACGCGCAAGTCCAGCGGCGCCGGTGCGTTCAGCGCATCGGCCAGCTTCATGGTTTCCGCTTCGCCGAACTGGGCGATCAGCTTGTCGAACAGCCAGGTCGGCATGTTGGCGCGCATGTTCGACGGCATCAGGCTGCGGTCGATCTGCGTGATGCGTTCCAGCCATTCGACTTCTTCTTCCGTCAGGCCACCCAGGGAGTCGGCACCGACGGCTTCGGCCAGGCCGAGGATGGTCAAACGGCGCATGGTCGGGCCACTGCCCGCTTCGGCGAAATCGGTAAAGAACGACTTGTTGCGCAGCACGGCATAAATGCCTTCGGCGATGGCGCCGCGTTCGCGCGAACCGAGGCGCGGATGGTCGCGGAAATAGCGCGACAGGGTGGTGTCGGCCGGGGCCGTGAAACGTAAAATTTCGCGCAATACTTCTTCAGCATTGGCAAGTATCGCTGGTGGCAATCTCATTGTTATTCTTCCTGTAATATTTTATTGAGGGTCCACGCGGACCTGGCCATGCTCGACTGACAGTTTATCGTCAATGAACAGGCGGATGGCGCGCGGGTAAAGCAGATGTTCCTGTACCAGCACGCGCGCCGATAAGCTGTCTTCTGTGTCGCCTGGCAAGACTGGCACCACCGCACTCGCCACGGCCGGGCCATGATCGAGCTCGGCAGTCACGAAATGCACGGTCGCGCCGTGTTCCGTCACACCCGCCTCGAGCGCCTGGCGGTGCGTCGCCATGCCCGGGAACAGCGGCAGCAGCGACGGGTGGATATTGAGCATGCGCCCCGCGTAATGCTCGACGAAGGGCGGCGTCAGGATGCGCATGAAACCGGCCAGCACGACCAGGTCGGGGGCGAAGCCGTCGATCACGGCTTGCAGCGCCGCATCAAACTGCTCGCGGCTGGCATAATCCTTGTTGGCAACGACTGCCGTCGCTATCCCATGTTCCGCGGCAAAAACCAGTCCCTGGGCGTCGGCCCGGTTACTGATGACGGCGGCAATCCGGGCTGGCCATTGCTCGGCTTGCGCCGCGCGTACGACCGCCTCCATGTTGCTGCCGCGTCCGGAAATGAGGATAACGATATTTTTCATAGCGCGCATTGTACCCGCTATGGCGATGCGAATCTAGAAAGGCCGGTATTATTGTTGCGGCGCAACATAAGCACCGGCGCGCCGCAGCCGCCCGGCGATGCTGACTGCCATCTGCACGGGAGGCCGGCTTCAGGGCATCGCGGCAAGAGTAAGTATTTACTCGAACGAATAGAAGACGCGGAACGGCACTTTCTTCTCGGCCCAGTAGTCGGCCGCGTCGCGGAACACGTCGAGCAGGATCTCGCGCGCTTCCTTGTCGAATTTTTGCGTATTTGGCAATTGCTCAAGCACCACCAGGAAGCCCGTTTGCGTGCCGGCCTTGTGCATGGTATCCGTCAGGCACAGGCGCAGGGCATCGAAATTCTTGGCCAGGTTTTTAGGAAACAGGAATGCTTCTGCAATAATGCCGATGACTTGTTGTTTGGTCTGTCCAGCGTTGCAATGCGCATATAAAAAGTGCTGCCCGAGACGGATCGCCTCGTCTTGTAACTCGGTCACGCGAAAGGCACGGATGGACTGGACAAGGTTGGGCGGCACGGTTAGTAACAAACTCATTTTTCCCTCAAATCGACCTGTTATGTATGGATTTTTTCTAGCTGCTCTTCTTATTGCATCCCCGCACGCGGGTCAATGCGCACGCGGTGATTCGATCTGTATCAACTTTTATGCGATTCAGTGCGATTTTATATAAGCCATACGCGTATTAGGGTAACGTGTTGTCCTGTATGAATCAACCCGAATATGATGTCAAACGCAAGATTTGTTACAAACCGCTGGTTTCAAGTCACTTCAACATCTTGTATCGATTGAAAGTGCATGTTACAGACTGTGGGGCAAGGGGCTTGGGCTGTTACATTTTGTTGCCATGCGAAACACTTGCCTCGGGCTGGCGGGATTACTATAGTCCCAAGTTGTAAAAAAAACCTGAAAGATTCTCTACATAATGAGGTTAGAAATGAACTTGCAAGCCAAATTGATGATGTCAGCCCTTTGTATCGGTGCATTGCCACTCGCCCAAGCCGCCGACTTTGAAGATTTCGGCAAAGTCGTGCGCGTCGTGCCGCAAGTGGAACAGATCAATCGTCCACGCCAGGAATGCCGTACGGAATACGTGCAAGTGCAAGCGCCGCCGCAACAGCGCAGCGCTGGCGGCTCCATCGTCGGCGGTATCGCCGGCGCCCTGCTCGGTAGCCAGGTCGGTGGCGGCAATGGCCGCACGGCCGCCGCTGCTGCCGGCGCGATTGCCGGTGCCGTCGTCGGCGACCGTGTCGACAACCAGAACAATTACCAGGGCGGCATGCAGGAACAAGCCGTCAAGCAATGCCGCCAGGTCGACCACTGGGAATCGCGCAACAATGGCTACCAGGTCACCTACGACTATCGCGGCCGCAACTACACGAGCATCATGTCCTACGATCCGGGCGAACGCATCCGTCTGCGCGTATCCATCGAGCCAGCTCAACAGTAACGCCTGACATAAGCTGCTGCGCGTCGGCATAGGCGGCCTGCGATGCTCACCGTACTAGAGTACGGTTGCGCTTCTCGGCCACCTCTGCCTTCCGCTCGCGACGCTTCTGTCAGGCGTTGTTACTCATTATTAAAATGCCGATTCCTAAGGGTCGGCATTTTTTATGGCACGTTATAATGCGGCACACTTTCAGGCCGCCTTATGCTTATCAAACGAAAATCCATCGAACAAGTCGAATCCTCGCGCCCCGCGCGCAAGCCCCGCTATGCTCCAGTCACCCTGTCGGAAATGGATGGCGTGCGCTATCTGCATTTCGGCACGGAATGGGTGCAGGGCGCCATGCGCATCCGCAAACCGGACTGGCCGGAACTCGAATACGCGCAGCAGATGATGGCGTGGATGCTGTGGATCGAGCAGCCGCAGCGCCTCGCCCAGTTGGGCCTGGGCACGGGCGCGCTGACCAAGTTCTGCTATCGCCAGTTCCCGCAGGCGCAAGTCGAAGCCATCGAACTGAACCCGTCCGTCATCACCATCTGCGCCTCGATGTTCAAGCTGCCGCCCAACGATGAGCGCCTGCACGTGCGCGAGATGGATGCGCTCGATTACGTCAACGATGACGCCAACCACGGCACCCTGGACGCCCTGCAGGTGGATCTGTATGACGCCACGGCACGCGGCCCCGTGCTCGACAGCGCGGATTTTTATACCGCCTGCTGCGCCTGCTTGGCACCGCACGGCATCATGACGGTCAACCTGTTCGGCGACCACCCCAGCTACGCGAAGAACATCAAGGCGATGAAGTTTGCGTTTGCACAGGTGATCTGCCTGCCGGAAGTCCATGATGGGAATGTGGTGGCGATCGCGTTCAAGACGAAAGTGGCGCTCGATGCCGAAGCGCAAGCGGCTCTGCTGGAACGCGCCAAGCAGATCGTCGCCGAGACCAAGCTGCCCGCCAAGACCTGGGTCAAGGGCATCGTCAGCACCCTGTAAGCGCCGGCACACCCACGCAAGGCCGGCAGCCCTGAAAGGCACCGGCCATGCCCGCTTCCCCTCCTCCCTCCCCTATTTCACCCAACACGCCGCTGCAACTGCCGCAACTGCTGGCCTGGTTGCAGGAAGACGGCTTGCTCGATGCGGCGCAAGCGGCGGCCATCGTCGCCCAGGCCACCCTGCTGCCGGCGCCCCCCTTGCATCCGC
This sequence comes from Janthinobacterium sp. 78, assembly GCF_003096775.1. Classification (NCBI taxonomy): domain Bacteria; kingdom Pseudomonadati; phylum Pseudomonadota; class Betaproteobacteria; order Burkholderiales; family Oxalobacteraceae; genus Janthinobacterium; species Janthinobacterium sp. 78. Next base: position 5,258,358 of record NZ_QENT01000001.1, read on the forward strand.
TATGCAGCATCGCCCATGGCGCACTCACGCTCGACACCCTGTGTGCCTGGCTGGCGCAACGCTCGGGCTTGCCGTATGTGCGCATCGATCCCTTGCACATCGATTTCAGCCAGGTGGCCGACGTCATGACGGCCAGCTATGCGGCCCGCTTCAACATCCTGCCCGTGGACAGCACGCTTGAGCGCATCGTCATCGCCACGGCCCAGCCCTACGCGCTCGCTTGGCAGGCGCAACTGGGAACGCTGGCGCCACGCAAGCTGAGCCTGGTCATCGCCAATCCGCTGCACATCGCCGACGCCATCGCGCAATTTTTCAGCCTGGCCACTTCCGTCAAGGTGGCAAAACTGGCGTCCACGCAAGACATGGCGCTGCGCCAGAATGTCGAGCAGCTGGTGGAGCTGGGGCGCAACAAGACCAGCCTCGACGCCAACGACCAGCACGTGGTGCGCATCGTCGACTGGCTGTGGCAATACGCGTTTGCCCAGCGCGCCTCCGACATCCATCTGGAACCGAAGCGCGATGCGGGCCTCGTGCGCCTGCGCATCGATGGCCGCCTGCACCAGGCGTATCAATTACCGCCCGTGGTCTTGCTGGCCATGACGGCGCGCATCAAGTTGCTCGGGCGCATGGACGTGGTGGAAAAGCGCCGCCCCCAGGATGGCCGCATCAAGACGCGCAATGCGCAGGGCCAGGAAATCGAGCTGCGCCTGTCGACCTTGCCCACGGCCTTTGGCGAAAAGCTCGTCATGCGCATCTTCGACCCGGAAGTGGCCGTCAAAAGCCTGTTTGAGCTGGGCTTTCCGCCCGCGGACGCCGAACGCTGGCGCCAGCTGACGGCGCGTACGCACGGCATCGTGCTGGTGACGGGCCCCACCGGCTCGGGCAAGACCAGCACCCTGTACAGCACCCTGAAGGCGCTGGCCAGCAGCGAAGTCAATGTCTGCACGGTGGAAGACCCCATTGAAATGGTCGAGCCGGCCTTCAACCAGATGCAGGTGCAAACCCAGGCCGGCATCGAACTGTCGTTTGCCGATGGCGTACGGGCACTGATGCGGCAAGATCCCGATATCATCATGGTGGGAGAGATCCGCGACCTGGCCACGGCCGAGATGGCCATGCAGGCGGCGCTGACGGGCCACTTGGTGCTGTCGACCCTGCACACCAACGACGCGCCCTCGGCCGTCATGCGCCTGCTGGAACTGGGCTTGCCCGCCTATCTGTTGGAAGCGTGCCTGGCTGGCGTGCTGGCGCAGCGCCTGCTGCGCTGCCTGTGTCCGGACTGTAAACAGCCGGGCGCCGCCCCGGACGCCGCCGCATGGCAGCGCCTGACGGGCAGCCAGCTGGAACGGCCACAGGCCATGTACCGCCCCGTTGGCTGCGCCCTGTGCCGGCACAGCGGCTACCTGGGGCGTGCCGGCATTTATGAACTGCTGAGCGTGACGGAAACCTTCGGCCAGCTGATCAAGGCGGGCGCCGACCTGCACGCGCTGCGCCGCCAAAGCCTGCTCGACGGCATGACGCCGCTGCGCATCGCCGGTGCGCGCAAAATCATCGATGGCACGACCAGCATCGACGAAGTGCAAAAGCTCACGGCAGCCCTGCCTTAGCTGGCCTGCATTTTCTCGCAGGAATGCTTTGCATTCTTTTTCAACTGATATATAATGCGGCCTCTTTCGGGTCGTTAGCTCAGCTGGTAGAGCAGCGGACTTTTAATCCGTTGGTCGCAGGTTCGAATCCCGCACGGCCTACCACGAATACAGCAGTACAGATCAGGGTTAGCAAACTATCGTTTGCTAACCCTTTTTTGCGTCTTTATCCGTGATATTGCCCACATGGGGAAAATGTGCCCCGGTCACTGCCAAGTGCAGAAACTCTCCCGGAACTGCCTTAACCCAGCATATCCAGCTCGCCAGCTTCAACGATGCCATACAGGCAATGCGTCGAGAATGCCACTATTTGCGAAAAGAAAACGAATAAATGAAATTAATTATTGGCAACTAAATGCTATTCAAGCAATTTGAAATAAGCAATAATGCCTCTCTCTCAATTATTACATCCGACAAAAATGGCGTCCGTTCTTTTCAGGTACAGCACTTCGCGCGCACTGGCTTACTTGCTCGCAACCACATTAATGGCTGGCTGTGGTGGCGGCGGCAGCTCAAGCGGTGGAGGCGACGGAAGCAGCGGCGTTGCCCCTCCGGTGCCAATTGTCCCAGTGCCAGTTGTTCCGACGCCCACGCCTACATTGACATTCAGCGTGCCGACGGCCGCCGCCACCGCCGATGAGGGGAGCACGAAGGCATTGTCGCTGCTAGCGACCGTGAACACGCCATCGGATTTTCAAAATGCAAACAGTGTGTTCGCCTACGTCATCGATACGACAGGCGTGATACTGCCGGAGGTACAATTTTCCCAGCTAAGCTCAAGCAGTTACAGCATTCTGCTCCAGACTGCGCCAACGCTGCCCATCGGAAAACATACAGGCACTTTTTCAGTCAAAGTTTGCAAGGATGCCGCTTGTACGCAACACTTCCCCGGTTCGCCGATGCAGTTGCCATATGCGATCACTGTCGTGCCGATACCCTTGTCACCAATGACAGTGGCGCCACTGGGCCTTCTCAACGCGACCATTTCTGCAGGTAATCCGGCGCCAGCACCCGTCACTGTCAACGTCAGCGCGAAAAGTCGCACATGGACTGTGAACACGAACGCGGCATGGATCAAAGTCTCGACGGCAGCAGGTAGCGGCGTCAGCTCGTTTACTGTCGGCTACGATGTTTCCGCCATGGCACCTGGAGTCCAGACGGGCACTGTCGTAGTCACAAGCAGCGACGGGCAAATCGCCTCGCTGCCTGTCAGTGCCGAATTGCTGCCTGCCGCTTTTTCCATTGATCACGGCCAGATTACCTTCAATGGCATCAACGGCGCCCCCATTGCGGCAGCGCCCGTGAAATTTACGGTAGCTAACCTGGCGGCGAACTGGAAAGCCACCGCCAGCGCGGCATGGCTAGGCGTGACGCCGACGAGCGGCACCACGCCTGCCATTGCATCGGTATATGTCGATCCGGCGAACGGCAAGCTTGCCAGCGGCCGGCACGATGCAATCGTAACGATTACCGCACCGAACGTCAGCGACAGCAAGGTTCCTGTCACGCTGAACTTGACGAAAGCCACCTTAACGCCCTCGATTGACAGCATCACGCTCGGAGGACCTTATGGCCGCTCGCCTGCGTCGACAGCAAGCCTGACGCTGAATCTCAACACCATGGAGAACGCTTATCCCTGGTCGTTCTCGGCACTGCCTGCATGGCTGGGCGCGAGCGCTACCAGCGGTACGGTGAATCAGGCTGGCAGCAGCATTGTGTTTTCGCAAATCGGCGCCAGCCAGCCCATCGGAACCAGTACCACGACCTTGACCACAAGCACGCAAGTCAATGGCGATACCATCTCGGTGCCAGTCACCATCACCGCTCAGCGCGATACGCGCAAACTGCTGTTCTCGGAAGTCGGCATCGGGCTGTCTTCCACCCCAGGCTGGTCACGCCTGTCGCGCAAGGTCACCGTGCGCGACAACTTCGGGCTGGCCCCTGCATGGACTGCCAGTTCAGACAAGGCATGGCTGACAGTGCAACGCAGCGGAAATGCGCTGACACTGACGGCCGACCCATCCACTTTACCGGTCGACGCCATCAGCTATGCCACCGTCAGCCTGGCCAGCGAGAATGGCATTCAGACTTCAGAGCAGCTGCATGTGGCGCTCTGGAAAGGAAGCGTCACGCCTGCCGTCACGACGAAGTTGACGAAGACCTACAGCCACCTCAAGACCGATCCGATCCGGCCTTTGCTGTATGCAAACAACGGTGCAGGTAATATCGATGTGTATAACATCTATTCCGCCACCCAGGTCGGCACCATCAGCAATCTCGGTGCCGCGATGGGAGACATGAGCATCAGCCCGAATGGCCGGCATCTTTACACCTACGATACCGCCAATCGGAATATCATCGTCGTGGACCTGGCTACGCTGACGAAAAAAACCAGTTGGCCAATGGCAGCAGCAGTCCAGCAATCGTCGGCCTTGCTGGCGCTGCGGCCAAATGGCGTAGAGATTGTGGCAGCGGCCGACGGCAAGGCATACCTGGCCAGCACAGGCGCCGTGGTGGGCATGATCAGTAATGGCGACAGCATGGCAGCATCGAGCGACGGAAGCCGCCTCTACTTGCAAGATTCAGGCTATAGCCCGGCATCGGTAAGCGCAATCGCAGTTGACTACGCCGATATCGGTGGCGGCACACTGTTCAGCGCTTCGGCAGCCTCCGCCGGCTTCATCAACGGCGCATCGAATGGACAAGACATCGCGGTCAGCGCTGACGGCATGCGCCTGTATGTCGCTTCGGGGGCGCCATACCGCTGCAGCAGCGTAAAACCGTCGGACCTGAGCTTCATCGGCAGCCTCAGTGGCGGCGACGCCTACCCCAACAACGTCGAGGTGGGCAGCGATGACCGCGTTTACTGCGGCATCTCAGGCTGGTATTCGAGCGCCGATGTCTGGGTGCACGACGCAAACGGTGCACTGCTCAAGAGTTTCAAGTTTGCAGGGTACGCGAGGAACCTGATGACCCGCACCCTGGGTATTTCTGCTGATGGACTCATGATGGTGGGCCAGACAGACGACCCTCTGCTGGTATTTGTACCGGTAGGCCCATAAGGAGCGTAGCGGCGAAAATATTCCCTGTTTCGGCTGGTTGAAGTTCTTTTGACTACAGTATTCCTTGTCCGTGGCAACGGGGACCTTTAATCCCCTCCTGCCACGAATACAGCATTACAGACAGGATTGGCAAACTACCACTTGCCAACCCTTTTTTGCCCAAATTCAACCAGAGGCAAGCTGAACGAAAGCAGTGCGTGACGGATGCGGAAGGAATCTCCCCGCGAGCAATGCAATCGTGCGCCGCCAGTGCCGATATACTGGCGCATCTGCTGACGATACGGAAAGACGCACTGTGAAACTTGCCCCCCTGCTATCCACCCTGCTGTGCTCTTTATCGCTGCCCGCCCAGGCGCAAGCGCCCATCGTGCTTGACGGCCAGTACAGCGCGCGCACGGACGAGATAAGCTTGCAGATCATCGGCAACCGCGTCTGCTTCGCGCCCGACAAGGCGCAGTGGGGCCGCCTGCCCCGCCCTGCCGCCACGCACGCCGCGTGGTTTTGTTTCAGCAACGATGGCGAGGCGCGCCGGCTGCTGCGCGTGCCCGCGCGCCAGGCTGACAATTGCGGCTGGCAAGCGCGTGCGCGCATCGTCATCGACACGTATCAACCGTACGTCGAGCAAGGCGACGGCAACGACATGGCGCGTTTGCAATCGGTGGTAAAGGTGGCGCAACCGAACGCCATCGCCTGCGAGTAGTAAGTTTACCTACCCTAGTCGAGTTCGTATTCCTCCAAATAACGGACAAACAAGTCGCCATCGGCCAACGGGCACGCAAACCCCGCGCCCCAGTCGGCCAGCAGCAACTGCTCTTTCAAGGGCAGCAGCAGCAATTGCGGCATGGCGTCGCTGCACCACAAATCCACCACGATGCCGTCGTCACCCAGGCCGGCAAACAGGGTTTCCGTTTTCTCGCCGCCAAAGGCCAGCACGTTCTTGCATTCCACGCGATAACTGCTGTAGCCCGTGTAGACGGCGTCGTAGGGCGGCATGGCGTCCGCCAGCGCCAGCCGCAACTGGTCGGCCGTGAGGCCCAGCGCGCGCATCTGCGACGGCGGCGCCTCGGGCACGTACATCTGCGTCCAGCCGGCGCCGCTGCGGTGCGCGTCAGCAAACACCTGCTGCTCGCCCATCTGCGTCAAACAGTGCTGCAAGTTATCCAGCGGCAGCAGTTCGATCATGCAAAAATCATCTTCGTGATAATAGGCTTCGCGCATGCTTCAATTCTCCAGCAGATCTTGTAATTGGGTATTGCGCCGCGCCGTCAGCCAGCCAGCCCAGGTGTCGCTGGTGACGGACGGATAGCGCACGGCACCAAAATTCATCCAGGCATCGCGGTACGCCAGCCACAGGCGCTGGGTGGCGCGGATGCCATCCTTGCCCACGGCGCCCGCGTATGTCTCGGCCGGCTTCTTCATCAGCTTGCCGTAGATGGCGTTGAGCTCCTTGTCGAGCGCCGCCACCTGCTCTTTGGACATGCTGGCCGGCAACTTGCCCGCTTCGTACTCGCGCACATCGTGCGCCAGCAAATCGAGCTCGGCCGTGCGGGCGGCGATGCTCAGGGCGGCGCGCGCCGTGCCGCTCAAGTCCGTTTCGTTCGCTGCGCGCGCATCGGCAAACTTGCTGGCCGCCGCCTGCAGTTTTTGCAGCGACGCTTGCGCCACGGCCGGCATGCTTGCGCTGACTTTGCCTGTCGCCTGCGTACGCACTCTTTGTTTCTGGCGCGCATCGATGGCGCTGCACACGCCCATCATGTAGCCGCTGGTGATGTCGTCGCACCAGTCCATCATGCCGCGTCCGCTGGCATTGATCTGCTGCAAGTGTTCGATGCGGCCCTGCATCTCGGCCGGCGCCGCATCGATGCTGCACGCATACTTGAGCGCCAGCAGCGGATCTTTCTGCACGCCCTGTCCATTCTGGTACAGCATCATCAAGACGGCGCTGTTTTGCGTGGCCATCGCGCAATGGCGCGCGGGACGCCAGTCGGCAGGCTTGGGCGAAGACATACTCTTGGTATCGTAATACAGGTCTGTTGCCTGGCACTGCTGCAACGATGCCACGGAGGACGGCGCCGGCAGGTCGGCGGGCGGCGGCGCCGCATCCTTGACCTTCAGGCAAGTCGCATACCAGGCCGTGCTTTCCGCGTGGCCCACGCCCATGGCGCTGGTATTCGGGTACGGAGCGGCGGCAGCGGCAAAGCCCGGAGCGGCCAGCAGCGCGCCCGCGCCCAGCAATAGCGTTTTCAATGAGGGTAGACAAATTTTCATGTTCAGGCAGCGCCAGCGTGAGTAAAGCGGCAAGTTTAACTGATCATCCAGGCTGCACCCGCCCGTTACGCGCCTATCCCGCCTGGTAAGTAACGGTACTCCGGCTTGGCAGTGCAGGAAACCATGGGCAATAATGTTGCCCGCTGTACTCTTTTTCACTTCCCGGACCACGCCCATGACCTTACCCCGTCTTCGCCGTTCCCTCGGCTCCCTGCTGATCGCAGCGGCCTGCGCCTCGCTGGCAACGACCGTCCACGCCGCCGATATCAAGGCCACCACCCCAGTTGCCGCTACGCAAGCCAATGCCAAACATGCCATCACGCATGAAGACGTATGGCTGATGAAACGCGTGGGCGCGCCCGTCGCCAGCCCGGATGGAAAGTGGGCCGTGTTTTCCGTCGTCGACAGCGCCTACGATAGCAAGGAGCAATGGTCGGACCTGTGGATCAAGTCGCTGCTTGACGACAGCCCCGCGCGCCGCCTGAGCTATTCCAAGAGCGGCGAAAGCGCCGTGGCCTGGTCGCCGGACAGCCGCCAGTTGGTGTTCGTCGCCAGGCGCGACGGCGATGAAGCGGGCCAGATTTACCGCCTCGACGTGGCCGCTGGTGGCGAAGCGCAGCGCCTGACCTCGCTCACCCTGGGCGCGCGCATGCCGAAATGGAGTCCGGATGGCAAGCAATTGCTGTTCATCAGCGACATCTATCCAGGCAACAAGACGGAAGCCGACGTCAAGCAAAGCGCGAAGGAGCGCAAGGAACGCAAGGTCAGCGCCCGTTCATATGAAACGACGGCACCCCGCTATTTCGACAAATGGCTGACCGACAAGCAAGTGCGCCTGTTCGTCATCGACGCCGACGCCGCAGCACGAGGTGACAACACAGCGCGCGACATCCTGTCGGGCACGCAACTGGTCACCCTGCCGGGCTTTGGCGGCGGCCAGGGCGACGAGGGGCAATCCTTGGACGCCGTCTGGACACCCGATGGCAAGGCCATCGTCTTCAATGCGGCCACCAACCGCGATGCGGCGCAGCGCGAAGCCGTGTATTCACAACTGTATCTGCTGCCGGTGGCAGGCGGCGAAGCGCAGCGTTTGACGCAGGATAAGCATAGCTATGGCAGCCTGAAATTCGCCGCCGACGGCAAGACCCTGTTCGCCCTCAGCGACGCGCAAACGCCCGGTAAAGTGTATGACGTGAAGCGCCTGGCCAGTTTCGCCTGGCCGATGAGCAACCCTGCGCCAACGATACTCACGGCCAAGCTGGACCGTTCGATTTCGCGTTTCGTGCTGCCAGAAGGCGGCAAGCGCGTCATCTTCAGCTATGAACACGCGGGCCTGGAAAAGCTGTACTCGATCGATGCCAAGGGTGGTGACGTGCGCGAGGAGCCATCCTTGCCGACGGGCAGCATCAATTCGCTGAGCAGCGGCGGCAAAGCCCTGGTCGGCGTGTGGGAGTCGTCCATCAACCCACCGGAAATCTATGCCTTCACCGGCAAGCAGCCGAAACGCCTGACAGCCTTCAACACGGACAAGGCAAATAAAATCGACTGGCAGGCACCCGAGCACTTCTGGTTCACGACGGCCGACGGCCGCCAGATCCACAATATGCTCGTCAAGCCGGCCAATTTCGATCCGAACAAGAAATACCCGCTGTTTACCGTCATCCACGGCGGCGCGGCCAGCATGTGGCGCGACCAGTTCGTGCTGCGCTGGAACTATCACTTGCTGGCCAAGCCAGGCTATGTTGTCTTGCTGACCGACTACAAGGGTTCCACGGGTTACGGCGAGGAATTCTCGCGCTCGATCCAGTTCGACCCCTTGAAAGGCCCGGGCGATGAAGTCAACCAGGGCGTCGATGAGGCCATCAAGAAATATCCATTCATCGACGGCACGAAACTGGCCGCCGGCGGCGCCAGCTATGGCGGCCACCTGGCCAACTGGCTGCAAGCGACCACAACGCGCTACAAGGCCATCGTCTCGCACGCGGGCGAAATGGACTTGATCATGCAATGGGGCACCAGCGACGGCGGTTTCGGTCGTGAAACGAATGCGGGCGGCCCCGTCTGGTCGAACCTGCCCGTGTGGCGCGATCAAAGCCCCGTCATGCAAGCGGGCAACCATGAAAAAGGCACGGGTTTCACGACCCCGATCCTGATCACCGTGGGCGAACTCGATTACCGCGTGCCGGCCAACAATGCCTTGATGAACTTTGCCGTGCAACAACGCCTGAACGTGCCGGCAAAATTGCTGGTCTTCCCGGACGAAAACCACTGGATCTTGAAGGGCGAGAACAGCCGCTTCTTCTATAGCGAAGTAGAGGGTTGGCTGGCGAAATATTTAAAATAATCCTGCTGCGCACTTCTTGCAAAGCCAGGCTCCGCTCACGCGGGCCTGGCTTTTTTCATGCAGGCTGGACTGTGGCCACGGCCGCCTTCTGGCGGGCGATTGCCAGCACCAGCAGCGCGGCGACGAGGCAGGCGGCGCCAGCGGCGAACAGGGCCGGGTTGTAGGTCAGCATCAGGGTGCGGATGCGGCCTGCGCCATACGCGGCCACGGCGGCGCCCAGCTGGTGGCCGGCGAAGATCCAGCCAAACACCATGCCCGCCCGCTCCCGCCCAAACGTGGCCCCCACCAGTTTCACGGTGGGCGGCACGGTGGCGATCCAGTCCAGGCCGTAGAACATGGCGAACAGTGACAGGCCGTACAGGGTAAATTCCGAATACGGCAGCCAGAACAGGGACAGCCCCCGCAAGCCGTAATACCAGAACAGCAGTTTGCGGTTGTCATAGCGGTCCGACAGCCAGCCGGACAAGATCGTGCCAAACAGGTCGAACGCGCCCATCATGGCCAGCACGGAGGCGGCCGGCACGGCGGACAGGCCCGAGTCGCCGCACAGGGAAATGAAGTGCGTCTGGATCAGGCCGTTGGTGCTGAGGCCGCAGATGAAGAAGGTGCCGAAGAGTATCCAGAAGGTACGATTGGAAGCCACGCTACGCAGGATCACGAACGGCGTGGCAAACGTCATCTTTGCCGCAGGCGGCGCCATCAGAGGCGTGGCCGAGTCGGCGCCATACGGACGCAAGGCCACATCCTGCGGGCGGTTGCGCATGCACAGGAAGGCCAGCACGGCGACGATGGCGCAGCTGGCAAACACAGGCATGACGGCCGTGCGCCAGCCGAAGTGCTCGATCAGCCAGGCGCCTACGGGCAGGAACAGCAGCTGGCCCGTTGCCGAACTGGCCGTCAGCACGCCCACCACCAGGCCCCGGTGCGTCTCGAACCAGCGGTTCGCCACCACCGCACTCAAGACCAGCGCCGTCATGCCCGAACCCAGCCCCAGCAGGATGCCCCACAGGGCCACCAGATGCCAGAACTGTGTCATGCGCGTGGCCAGCAGCATGCCGCAAGCGATCAGGCCCAGCGCCACACAGATGACATTGCGCAAGCCGAAGCGCTCCATCAGGATGGCGGCAAACGGCCCCATCAGGCCAAACAGCACGAAGCGCACGGCCAGGGCCGAGGAAATCTGCTCGGCATCCCAGCCGAACTCGCGGCTCAAGGGCTGCATCAGCGCCCCTGGCAAGCCCAGCGCGGCCGACGAGGTCAAGGCGGTGAGGAAAGTGATGGCGACGATGACCCAGGCAAAGTGGATGCCGCGCCGCGCCAGCCATTGCGAAACAGGATAGGAAAGCATGCTGCCCTCATGAGTAAACGTGGATGCAGACCAGCACCAACCGGTCAGATTTTCCTCATGTTATATTATGATCGTAATTTATACAATCAAAAAAAACTGGAGCCACACTGCTGCGTGCGGCTCCAGTCCCGGCTTTAACGCATTACAGAGTGCGCTTATTTCACCTTCAAGCCATTCTTCACATCCGTCACGCCTTCCACGCCACGGGCCAGGTCGGCGGCTTTTTTCACTTGCGCCTGGGAAGGCACGAAGCCGCTGAGCATGACGACGCCATTCACCGTTTCCACGTGCACGTCGAGTGCTTTCAAGTCATTGTCCTTGACGAGGTCTGCCTTGATCTTGGTGGTGATGACGGAGTCTTCCACTGCCACCTTGGTGCTGCTGGCCGCATTGCGCGTCATGCAGGCGGCCTTGGCCGTCGCATCCATGGCGTCGCAGTTTTCTTTCATCGTGGCGGGGGGATTCTGCGCCACGTTGGTGCCGGCCCTGGCGCCCGTGTTGGCGTCCGCCAGCGCGGCCGTTTTCGCCGCCTTGGCATCGTTCATGCACGTGGTTTTATCGGTGCCCGTGCGGTCGCCGCACTTGGCCTTGGCCATGTCATACTCGGCATTGGCAACATCCTTGCGGGCCTTGCCCAGTTCGCGCGGCGTGTTGCGGTATTGCGCCACGGCGTCCGATTCGGCCTTGGCGCGCGCCACCTTGGCTTCTTCCACGCAGACTTTTTTCGCGTTGCCGCTGTGGGCATCGCAGGCAACCTTGGCCTGCTTGTAGTCGGCCGTTGCCTTGTCCGTCAAGCTCTTGTACGAGGCATCCTGCGCATACGCGGGCGCGGCGGCAAGCAGGGCGCTGGCACTGGCGGCCAGCATGAGTGCGATCATTTTGTTCATGATGGTTCCTCTCTGGTTAGTTGATGCCCAGATTAGACCCCTGCCGCACGCAAAGCTCCGTGCGACAACACACGCTGACAGGTCATCCGCGTAAAAATCAGCGTTTATTTGTCGCCGCTCAAGCCCTTCCGCCACAATACTTGCGCCTGTTCAAATGGTGAAGCGGCCCCATCAAATACACCCGCGCCATCTGCCAGCGCCAGCCATGCCTGCGTGGCGTGCGACCCGCCTGCAGCCTCGCCCCCCGCGCGCACGCCGCCCATCCAGGCCAGCACCTCCCGGTATTGCCCGGGGTGGCGTGCATGCATCCAGGCCAGGGCTACCAGATCCGCATAGGCCTCTTCGCGACGCGTCTCGCGCACCTCCTGCGCCAGCGGTGTCAACTTGCCGCGCTGCGTGCCGAGCGGCTCGATAAAGCCGCGTGGCAAGGCGTGCCAGTCGCCCTGTGCATAGCGCTGGCAATGGCCGATTTCATGCGCCGTCATCGCTTCGATCATCAGGCCCTGGCGCGCAGCCGGCACGCCCTGCAAGACACTGTCCGCCTGCGCATTGCCGCGCAAGGACAGCACCAGCTTGCAGCGCCCCCCTTCGTAGCCCAGCGCCAGCGGCACGGCGCCGGACGCATCCTGCGGCTGCACGATGATATCGATGGGCAAACCTTGCGCGCGCGCGAATGCGATGACGGGCTGGCCCGCCTGCAGCCAGCGGCTTTCCAGATCGGCAAGCTGGGCGGCAGCCACGGCGGGCACAGGGGATAAAGCGATGAGCAAGCTCATCAGCAAGAGCGGTTTCAACATGGAATCGACAGGAAGAAAGGAGGATTTATCACTGCAGAGTAAGCGGTGAAAATATTTCCACAAGGAAAAACTGGCAACTTTTCATAAATAAAGACGAAAAAAAACCGGTGCAGTGCACCGGCTTTTCACACTGACAATAGTCAAGGTCGGGATTATTTCTTCGCAGTCATTGCTTTGTCCAGCGCGCGGGCCGTGACGAATTCCGGACGGATATCGTTGGGCACGGCCTTCATCTTGTCGAGCGCCACCTGCACTTCAGGGCGGATGACCACGTATTTGGTCATCATCGCTTGCGCGCGCGCATAGTCGCCCGTCGCCTCGATGGCCAGAAATTCACGGTCCAGGTCGATCACGGCTTGCTTGATCTTCGCAAAATCGACGCCGAACTTGCCATCGCCCAGCGAGACAAAGCCGCCCTTGTCGAGGATGTAATTGATCTGAATGGCCATGCCACGCGCGTGCGAATCGGTCAGGCCGAAATGCAGGGTGCGGAAACCGGAGGCAAGGAAGGTGTTGTACAGCTTGCGCTCGGCCACGTCGCCCTGGCCCAGGGTATCGTTGAGCTGACCCTTGTCCATCATGTAGCGCAGCGCGAACAGGCCCGTGATGTCGGCCTTGGCTTCTTCGATGGTCGAGTATGCTTCCTTCAAGTCCTGGCGTGGCGTCGATGGCTTGCCATCGACGACGGTGGCGTGCGGGCCCAGGCCGTGCATGATTTCATGCGCGAGGATGTGCGTGAAGAAGGAATTGAAATCGACGTCCTGCTGCGCTTCGGCGCTCAGCACCAGTTTCGAGATCGGCGTCAGGGTGGCCTTGAACTTGGCTTCCTGCACGTTTTTCAGCATCACGCGCTTCGAGCCGCGCGCGCTGATGATGCGCTCGTCATTGGGCAAGTTGTAGGCGGCCGTCTGCACGGCCATGTTGCCATCGCCGGCGCCATATACCTGATTCACCACCACCATCGGCGCCAGCGCGCCCACTTTCGGATTGCGGTACCGGGCGTCGAGCGGCAGGTTGTCTTCCAGCTCCTGCATGTGTTTGGCGAAGAAGTTCAGCTTTTGCGTCTCGGCCTGGTCGCGGATGTTCACGTACGCTTCGAACGCGGCCTTGTAGCCGAACAACTCGTCGTTATATGTTTCGTACGGGCCGATGGTGATGTCGACGGGCGAATCGAGGTCCATCCAGGCGAAGTCGGACGGCAAGTAATCGTTGTCGAGGAAAGCCTTGGCGCGCAGGGTCAGAAATTTCTTCAGCGATGCGTTGTCCGTGGCGGCCGCCGCTTCGTCGAGCAGCTTGGCCAATTGCTTCAACTCCACCTTGTACTCGTCCGAATATTTTACCGTCTGGTATTTGCCATCCTTGCCCGCGCGAATCGTCGTGAAGAACCATTGCGCCTGCTGCTTGTCGTCCGGCGACAAGCCACTCATCCACGTTTCCAGGCTGGCCTTGGTGGCGCCCTGCGGATAGAAATTGCCCGCTTCCGGCTTGTGCGCGGGAATGGCGATACCGGCATAGCTGGCGGGCATGAACGAGGCATGCGCGTCGAGCACCGACCAAGGCCCCTTGTTGATCCAGAAATAGTTCAGACGGGCCTGGCCCAGCTTGGATTTGTCCTTCTTCAGCGCTGCCCACAGCGCTTCATTGCCGGACCAGCGCTGGCGCAGCTGCAGCACGTCGACCAGCTTGGCCGCCTCGACCAGCTTGGCGATGGCCTGGCGGTCGCCCGCAGACAGATGCGTGACATCGGCAGTCAGCGCGACGGGCGCATAGCGGGCGCTCATGCTGGTCAGTTGTTGCGCGGTGGCCGGGGTTGCCGGGGTGCCCGGCGTTGCGGCGCAGGCGCTGCCGACGGCGGCGGCCATCAGCAGAGGGAACAGGATACGTTTCATGGGGACCTCAGCAAACAATGTAAGGTCCCGATTGTAAACGAGCGCCGCTTAAAATTCTTCCCATGCGTCATCGGCGGGCGCCTTGGCGGCCAGCTTTTTCGGTGCCGGCTTCGCTGCTGCCTTGACGAGCGGCCTGGCGGCCGGACGCGCACGCGCCGGCGGCGGCACCTGCGAGTTGTCGAGCTTGAAGATGCTCACCACCTGCGACAGGCTGCCGGCCTGCTCTTCCAGCGAAGCGGCGGCCGAAGCCGATTGTTCGACCAACGCCGCGTTCTGCTGCACCACCTGGTCCATCAGGCCGATCGCCTGGTTCACCTGTTCGATGCCGGACGACTGCTCGCGCGTGGCCACGCTGATTTCGCCCATGATGTCGGTCACGCGCTTGACGCTGTCAACAATATCTTGCATGGTCGTACCCGCTTCATCGACCAGGCGCGCGCCCGCGTCGACGCGCTCGACCGAGTCGTCGATCAGCGCCTTGATTTCCTTGGCGGCCTGGCTGGAACGCTGGGCCAGGCTGCGCACTTCGGTGGCGACGACGGCAAAGCCGCGGCCCTGTTCACCGGCGCGCGCCGCTTCCACGGCGGCATTGAGCGCCAGAATATTCGTCTGGAAAGCGATGCCGTCGATCACGCCGATAATGTCGACTATCTTTTTCGACGATGCGTTGATGGCGGCCATGGTCTGCACCACCTGCGCCACGACGGCGCCGCCCTTGACGGCCACACCCGAGGCCGATACGGCCAGCTGATTCGCTTCGATCGCGTGCTCGGCGTTCTGCTTGACGGTGCCCGTCAATTGCTCCATCGACGTGGCGGTTTCCTCGATCGAACCGGCTTGCTGTTCCGTGCGGTTCGACAGGTCCAGGTTGCCGGCCGCGATTTCGCGCGAGTTGGTGGCGATGGTCTGCGTGCCGGAGCGCACCTGGCTGACGATGGCCACCAGGCTGTCGCGCATGCCGCGCATGGCGTACAGCAAGCTGTTGCGGTCGTTTGGCTCGGTAGTGATGGTCACTGCCAGGTTACCAGCGGCAATTTCACCGGCGATGGCGGCCGCGTAGCCGGGCTCGCCGCCGAGCTGGCGCAGCAAGCCGTGGCTGATGCGCCAGGCCGCCATCGTGCCTATCACAATCGCGCCCAGGCACAGCAGCACCATGAAGAAGAAAAAGCTGCGCGCCACCGTGCTGGCGCTGTCGGCCTGTTCGCGGCTCATCTTTTCTTCGAGGTCGATCAGTTGGTTGACCGACGCGAGCCAGCCCGTGAAGGCGGCGGCGCCCTGCTGCTGCAGCAAGGCGGTGGCGCCGGCCACATCGTCGGCCAGGCGCAATTGAATCACCTTGGCGATGATCGGCTGGGCCTTGGCTTCACTGGCCTTGATGCCGGCCAGGGCCGTGCGTTCCGCTTCGATCACATCCTTGCCGCTGCCGATGATCTGGTCCAGCGGCGCGGCGGCCTGCGCGTAATTGGCGGCCAGCGTTTCGATGCGCGCGATTTCCGGCTTGGCCGACGCCGCGTCGGCCGCCAGCACCACGTCGCGCAGGGCGATCGCGCGGTCATGCACGCTGCCTCGGAAATTGATCGCATGGCGCTGCTTGACGTTGTTGACGTCGCTGATATTGGTGAGGATGGCGTCGATCTTTTGCACCCGGTTGATGCCGAGTGCGGTAACGATGATCAGCAGCAACAGGACCAGGCCAAATCCCGTATAAAGCCGTGTGCTGATTTTGGTGCTTTGCATATCCATCCATTCATGAAAGTGATTGACCCCAGCATCATCGATATGTTGAGCTACGGAAATAAAGATCAATTTATCATGAATGTTGCACGGCCGCTGGCGGCCCCTCAAAATGCCCGCCCGGCCCAGCCGGATTTACCAGACGCGGTACACCTGCCCCGTCTGCGCCCCATCCACGCTGCGGCTGTAAGCCAGGGCCACGCGACTGGCGGCGGCCGGCTCAAAGCCGTAGAAGAACGGGCCATACGCGTCCAGCGATTCGGCCAGCACCGTGGGGCTGACGACATTGATGCGCACGCCGCGCGCCAGTTCGATGGCGGCGCCCCGCACGAAGCCTTCCACGGCCGCGTTGGTCATGCTGGCGGCCGCGCCGAAGCGGATCGGCTGCTCGGCCACGATGCCGCTGGTGAGGGTGATCGAGCCGCCGTCGTTCAGGTATTCCTGCGCCACCAGCGCCACGTTGACCTGGCCCATCAGCTTGCTGTCCAGGCCCAGCTGGAATTGCTCAGGGGTAAATTCGGCCAGGGGGCCGAAATGCAGCTTGCCCGCCGTGACGACGACGGCATCGACCTTGCCGAGGCGCTTGAACAGGGCGCGCACTTGCGCGATGTCGCCCATGTCGGCCTGATGCGTGCCGCTGCGGCTGCCCACTTCGATGATTTCATGGCGTTGCGCCAGTTGCGCCGCGACGGCCGTGCCGATGGTGCCGCTGGCGCCGATGATGACGATTTTCATGCTGCTTCCTTGTGTGGGTTGAACGATGCAGCCAGTATGCGCCGCTTCCAAAAAGGAATAAATACGCTAGAATTTACAAGATTACTAACCCACAATTTGCAATCGAGGCGTATGGATAAATTGCGCAGCATGGAGATTTTTGTCGCCGTCGTCGATGCGGGCAGTTTCACGTCCGCCGCCGAGGCGTTCCAGATATCGCCCGTGATGGTGGGCAAGCACATCAAACAGTTGGAAGAGCGGCTGGGCACGCGCTTGCTGGTGCGCACCACGCGCCGGCAAAGCCTGACGGAAATCGGCCAGCAGTATGTGGAGCAGTGCCGCCAGATCCTGGCGCAGATCGCCGCGGCCGAAACGGGCGCGGAAGCGATGCGGGCCACGCCGCGCGGCAAGCTGAAAATCACGGCACCCGTATCGTTCGGCAGCGAGTGCATCGCGCCGCTGATGGCCGAATACCTGACGGCCTACCCGGACGTGAGCCTGGAATTGAATCTGAACGACAGGATGGTGGACCTGGTGGAAGAAGGATTCGATGCGGCCATCCGCATCGGCAAGCTGGAAGATTCCGCCATGGTGGCGCGCGTGCTGCGGCCGTATGCGATGGTGATCTGCGCCGCGCCCGCCTATCTGGCGAAACATGGCACGCCGCGCACGCCGGACGACCTGGCGCGGCACGAATGCGTGGATTTCATGCAGTGGTCGCGCCACATGCGCTGGCGCCTGAGCGGCAAGGCAGCGCGCCACGATGGCGCGGCGGCCGAGAGCCGCTTCCGCTCGAACAATGGGCAAGCGCTGCGCATGGCAGCCCTGCACGGCTTCGGCATCGTCATGCAGGCGGAGATCCTGCTGGCCGACGATATCGCGGCGGGCCGCCTGGTGCCACTGCTGGCCAGCTACGTGCCGGCGCCGCGCCCCATGCACCTCGTGTATGCGCGCGACCGCCAGCCCACACCCAAGCTGACGACCTTCATCGATTTTCTGCTGCAACGCTACGGGCCGGCGGCGACACCGCCACCGGCCACGCTCACGTAACTTGGGGAGCTTAGTTGGCTTTTGCGGCGGGCGCCGACGCCAGCTTCGCCAGCTCGCCGTCCGGCTGCCAGCCTGCGCCGAGAGACCTCGCTACGGCGACCGTTGCCAGCAGACGCTGGGTCTTGATCTGCGCGGCGGCGCGGTCCGCCGTCAGCGAACTGCGCTGGGCATCGGTGACGTCCAGATAGGTCGAGATACCGCGCTCATAGCGCGTGCGCGCCACCAGATAGGCGCGCGCGGCGGCTGCCTGCGACAGGGCCTGGGCGTCGCCCTGCAACTGGCGCTGCTCCACGTCGGACAGCGCATCTTCCACTTCGCGCAAGGCCGTCAGCAGCTTGGTTTCGTGATTCGCCACGGCTTCCGCATAGCGCGCCTTGGACAAGTCCAGATTCGCCTGGTTGCGGCCAGCGTCGAAGACCGGCAGGGACAGGGCCAGCGGGCCAAAGCTGAACTGGCGCGAACCGCCCTGCGCCAGGTCGCGCAGTTTTTCGGACGCGTAGCCGAAATTGCCCGTCAATTGCAGCGACGGATAAAACGCGCCTTCGGCCACGCCCACTTGCGCGTTCGCCGCGCGCAGGCCCGCCACGCTGGAAACCAGGTCAGGACGGTGCGCCAGCAAGCTGGCCGGCAAGCCGACGGGAATGGCGGGCGGCAGCGGCAGGCTCGATGGCTCGGCGGCCACCGGCAATTGCAGCGCCGACGGCGGCTTGCCCGTCAGCGTGGCCAGGCTGTTTTCCAGCTGGTTGCGCTGGCGCTTGACTTCATGCAGGTCAGCCTGGGCGTTCGACAGTTCGACTTTCGCGCGCGCCAGGTCCAGCTCATTCGTCAAGCCCGCATTGAAGCGCGCCTCGACCAGGTCGGCCGACTCGCGGCGCGTGTCCAGGGCGCCATTCAAAATCGCCATTTCCGCATCGAGTCCGCGCAGCTGCCAGTAATTGCTGGCCACTTGCGCCGACAGCATCAGCAGCACCCCGTCGCGGTCGGCCTGCGCCGCCAGCGCCTGCGAGTCCGCCGCTTCGACCATGCGTTTTACACGCCCCAGCAAGTCGACTTCATACGACAGCGAACCGCCCACGGAAAAGTTATTACCGCTGATGGAGCGGTTGCCCAGGGCCAGGCCCTGCGAAGTGTTGGCCGAGGTGCGCGAGTTCGAAATACCCGTGCTGACGTTCACGCTCGGGCCCTGGTTGGCGCGCGCCGTACCGCTTTGCGCCAGCGCCTGCAGCAAGCGCTCGCCGGCCGCCTTCACGCCGGGATTGTCCTGCAGCGCGCTGTGCTCGAGGCGATCCAGGGTGGCGTCGCCGTAGATGCGCCACCACTCTTTGGGCAGCTGCGCGGCATCGGCTGCGGCCGCGCCGTGGCGAAAGACGCCGTTGTCGACGCCGGCCACGTTTGCCGGGGCCGTGAAATCCTGGCCCACGGTGCCGCAAGCGGACAGCGCCACGGCAAGGGAAGCGGCCAGCGCGATTTTCGTCAATACTGTTTGCATGATGGTTTGCATGATGATTACCTTCTTGTTCTTGAGGGGCTGCTGTGCGCGGTCAATGACCGCCGCCACCGCCACCGGGAGCTTTGAGTTTGTCGGCCAGCCACAGGGGCACGATGCAGGCCAGCAGAATGGCGCCGATCAGGAAGAAGCCATCGTTGTAGGCCATCACATACGCTTCGCGGCGCACGATGCCGTCGATCGCCTGCAAGGCCTGGTTGCCGGCCGTGACGGCGTCATAGCCCTTGGCCATGAACGACGACGTCAGCTGGTCGATGCGCAGCTGCGTGGCGCTGGAATACGCATTGATCGCTTCACCCAGGCGCTGCGAATGAAAGTGCTCGCGGGTGCTCAGGGCCGTGGCCAGCAGGGCGATGCCGATGGAGCCGCCCAGGTTGCGCGTCATGTTGAACAGGCTCGATGCGGACGGCATGTCCTTCGGCGCAATGCCCTTCATGGCGAAGTTCGACAGCGTCAGCATGACGAAGGGCTGGCCCAGCGCGCGCACCACCTGCGACCATAGCAGCTGGTCGTAGCCGGTGGACGCGTCCATGTAGGCATTCATCATGCACGAGCCGCCGAACAGCAAGAGGCCGATCGAACACAGGATGCGGTTGTCCACCACGGACGACAGCTTGGCGACGAAGGGCATGATGAACAGCTGCGGCAAGCCCACCCACATGATGACTTCACCGATCTGCATCGGCGAATAGCCGGCGATCTGGCCCAGGAACAGCGGCAGCAAAAAGGCCGAGCCATACAGGCCCATGCCCGTCACGGCCGACAGCACGGTGGCGACCAGAAAATTGCGCTGACCGTACAGGGCCAGGTTGACGAACGGCTCGGCGCGCGTGGCGCTGGTGACGACCCAGCCCAGGATGCCCGTCAGGGCCAGCGCGGCAAAGGCGATGATGAAACCCGAGTCGAACCAGTCCTTCGAATTGCCCTCTTCCAGGAAGATGGTCAGGCAGCCCAGGCCCAGGGCCATGAAGAAGATGCCCAGCCAGTCGGCTTTCCAGAACATCGACAGCTTCATCGGCTCCTTGTCCAGGCCATAGATCATGCCGGCGATCAGCAGCACGCCCGGCACCCAGTTGATGTAGAAGATCGAAGGCCAGCCATACAGCTCGCTCAGATACCCGCCCAGGGTCGGGCCCATGGCCGGCGCCAGCGTGGCCGTCAAGCCGAAGATGGCCATGCCGACGGCGCGCTTCGATGGCGGCAGCTTGAGCATCACCAGCGTGAACGCCATGGGGATCAGGGCACCGCCCGTAAAACCCTGCAGCATGCGGAAGACGATCATGCTTTCCAGGTTCCAGGCCGCCCCGCACAGGGTGGAGAACAGCAGGAAGAAGGCGGTGGTGCCGATCATGTAGGTGCGCAAGCCGAACACGCGCGCCAGCAGCGCGGTGAGCGGGATGACGATAATTTCCGCCACCAGGTAGGCCGTGGAAATCCACGAACCCTCTTCCTGGGTGGCCGACAGCGAGCCAAGGATATCCTTGAGCGAGGAGTTGGTGATCTGAATGTCGAGCACCGCCATGAAGGCGCCCAGCATGCCGGCGGCGACCGCCAGCCAGGTGCGCCCGGAGACGTGCTCGTCGATCACGGGAAACGCTGGCGGCTTCGCCAGCGTGGTGGAGGGGCTGCTCATGGAAGCTTAGCGGGCGGTGGTCTGGGCGGCAGGAGCGGCAGGAGCTGCGGCGTGGCGCGCAGCCGGCTGCGTTTCAGGCTGATTGACTTCCACTTCGGCGATCACCGACATGCCCGGCACCAGGCGGCCATTCATGGCCTTGATGTCTTGCGGCTGGAAGACGATTTTCACGGGCACGCGCTGGACGATCTTGGTGAAATTGCCGGTGGCGTTATCGGCCGGCAGCAGCGCGAATTGCGCACCCGAGGCAGGCGCGAAGCTATCCACGGTACCCAGCAGTTTCTTGCCCGGCATGGCGTCGATCGTCACGTGCACGCTCTGGCCGCGGTGCAGATCGGCCAATTGGGTTTCCTTGAAGTTGGCGGTAACCCAGACGTTATCCTGCACGATGGCCGTCAGTTGCTGGCCAGGCTGCACGCGCATACCCGTTTCCACGTTGCGCTTGCCGATGCGGCCGGCGACAGGCGCCAGGATGCGGTTGTATTGCAGCTGCTGTTCCGCGTCTTTCAATTGCACGCGCAGCACGGCCACTTGTGCCTTGGCCACGTCGCGCGCAGCTTGCGCCGCACCGATCTGCGCCTTGGCGGCGGAAGCGCTGTCGCGGCGGGCGGCCAGGTCGGCCACGGCGCTCGAGCGGGCCGCGTTGGCGCCGTCCAGTTCCGCTTTCGAGACGGCTTTCATCTGGCTCGTGTACAGCTGACCATAACGCTCCGCATCCTGTTTCGCGCGCAGCAATTGCGCATCGGCTTGCGCCACTTGCGCCTGGGCGGCGCTGGCCTGCGCCTGCACTTGCGCGATCTGCGCGTCCGCTTGCAGCACTTGCTGCTCGGCGCTGGCGATCTGCGCGGCGATCTGCTCGGTTTTCACGCGCTGGTCGAATGGATCGAGTTCAGCGATCACGTCGCCCTCTTTCACCATTTGATTGTCGTCGATGAAGACCTTGGTGACGACGCCGGAAATGCGCGCCGAGACAGGGTGCACGTGGCCGGACACATAGGCGTTTTCCGTTTCCACGAAATAGTGGCTGCGGTACCACATGCGCGCGCCGGCGCCCAGCGCGACGAGGACAATCAGGCCGGCGATGATTTTGACGCGGTTGTTGGGTGGGGCGGAGCTGGCGGAAGCAGCGGGCGTGGAAGGTGCGGCAGGGGCCGCGGGTGGGACGGCGCTCAGCACCTTGTGCTCTGCCTGGCCTGGCTGGTTGGACATACTCGCTCCGAAAATGAAATGATATAGGTTCATTATTGGGCAAAGAAAAACCAAAGTCAAGAAATGAAACGATTGCATTTCATTTTAATTTGCACTACAGTGTGAGCCATCACTTACCTTCCACCTTATAAAGAGACCCAGACCATGTCCGATCCCGGCCTCAGCGATACCTTGCCCACCACGACAGAATCCGACGCCGCCCAGGAGCTTTCCTGCTGCGGCAAGCCGGCCGGCCGGCCGCGCGCGGCCGACATGGAGGCGCGCATGGAAAACCTGCTGCACACGGCCGGCTGCCTGTTTCTGGAAAAAGGGTATGGGAAGGTGAGCCTGGAAATGATCGCCCGCGAAGCCCATGTGGCCGTGCGCACGATTTACGTGAAGTTTGGCGGCAAGGCTGGCTTGTTCAATGCCGTGGTGGAATTGCGCCGTGCCGCCTACTTCTCGACCATGCCGGCGCTGGAAACGGATATGCGGCCCCTGCCCACCATCCTGGGCGAATTCGGCCTGCTGTTCGTGCAGCTCGTTACCATGCCGGCGGCCATCCGCCTGAATCGCATGGTGGTGGCCGAAGCGGCCACGCACCCGGAACTGGCGGAAACGTTTTACAAGGTGGGACCGGGACAGACGCGCGAGATGCTGACCAGGTTTTTCAGCCGTCCCGACATCGCGCCGCTGTTTCGCGCGGAATTGACGCCCTCCATCCTGACGCTGCACCTGCTCAATTGCCTGCTGGGAGATCAGATGTCGCGCCTGCTGTTTCCGCCGCAAGCCCAACCGGACGTGGCGCAATTGCGCGCCAAGGTAGCGCTCAGCCTGGACCTGTTCTTGCGCGGCACCTTGCGCCAGCCGCTGGCGAACTGACGCGGGAAGGCTGGCCGCGAAGGTCAGCCAGGGCGGCCGCCCTCTTCCTGCATCGCCGCTGCGGCATGCTCCTCGTTCAAGCCCAGCGCACGAAGGAAAGGCTGAGCTGCCGACGCGGCATCCAAGCCAAGTGAAGACTCACTTCCATCATGCCGTTCCGGGCCATAACGCATCAGGTCGAACGAGGTTTCAAAGCGCTGCGCAAGGAAATAGGTGCGGAAATAATCGAAGGAAAACGCCACCTGGCCATCGGTCCGCAGCAGCAAGCCCTGCGCATACAGCGGTGCCAGCCAGTCCCCGGCGGCTATGTTCCAGCCCTTCACAGCACAATAGTCGCTGGCAAAACGCTGCAGTTCCGCTTCGCCGAGGAATACGCTCTTGGCTTCGAACATCACGAACGCCAGCTCGATCAGGAATTCGCGCGCATCGGCCGCCGCGCCGGCAGCCGCGCGCTGCTGCACGCCCGCCTGACCCAGCAAACCATCGAGATAAGCGCGTTCGCCTGCCAGCTGCGGCAGCAAGGTGGCAAACACATGCTCGGCATCCATCTGCCCCGTTTCCTGGCCATTCGGCGTGTACAACACCGACAGAGCGAAGTTCTTGCTCACGTCGTCGAACTCGCGCAGCGACACCGTCCACTGCGTGCCTGCCGCGCCGCCATCGGCCGCAGCCTCGCTTGTACCGAACTCGAGCACGGAAAACGCCGCCATCTGGCCATGCGCACCGTACAGGCTACCGGGATTGCTCTTGAACAGGATGCCCAGCGACTTCATCAGTGAACTGGCATCACCCGTATGCTGGTGGCCATGGAACACGGCGTGGATATTCTTGTAGTGCGCGCGCTGCTCGGCGCTGGCGTGCTCATCGGCGGAGAAAAAACTGAAGCCCGCATTGCCCAGCGCCGCCGCCGCGACACCCTGCTGTCGGCTGCCCGGCACCAGGTAGTAACGCGCACCGGGCAAACTGGCCGCCTGCAGCAGGGGGCGCAGGAAGTATTCGTAGACATACACGGGTGTCGTGCCGGCACAGGCGTCGGGCGCCACCAGCTGGCCCGTGAAGAAAATCGCATCGATCTGCTTGCCCGCCGCCAGGATAGCGGCCACATCCTGGCACAAGGCATGCAGCATCACGGCTTGTTCTTGCTCATCAGCCCGACGCAAACGGACATCGGCAATATGAAGGGCGGTAAATTTTTTCATCGTTGCAAAACTCTTTCAGTACAGCGGAATTTGACCGAACCCCACGCTGGCAACATTCCTGGAAAAATCACGCGTTTCAATTGAAGCAGAACATGGTGACAGACCTCCATTCTGCCACTTTTTCCACACGGCAATACTCACCAATTTTCACAAGACGCCGCCGCGCCACGTTTTACTATGCCGCAGGTCAATGGAAATAAAAAAACCGGGAACATGTCCCGGTTTCTTGTACTGAAAGTTAACTCTTTATCAGCGCTTGCGCGGTGGCGGCAAGTCCGTGCACACGCCTTCGTACACTTCGGCGGCCATCCCGATCGACTCGCCCAGCGTCGGGTGCGGGTGGATGGTCTTGCCGATGTCGGTGCCGTCGCAGCCCATTTCGATGGCCAGCGCGATTTCACCGCTTCATCGTTCACCTGTCGCCCGCATGCGTGCCGACGATGGTGCCGCCGGTGAGGTATTTAATGGTCGTTGGACAATAAAAAACCCCGCAATCGCTTGCGGGGTTTTTAGTGCTACGACACAGCGCTACAACATCAGCGCTTGCGCGGCGGCGGCAAGTCCGTGCACACGCCTTCGTACACTTCAGCAGCCATCCCGATCGACTCGCCCAGCGTCGGGTGCGGGTGGATGGTCTTGCCGATGTCGGTGCCGTCGCAGCCCATTTCGATGGCCAGCGCGATTTCACCAATCATGTCGCCCGCATGCGTGCCGACGATGGTGCCGCCGATGATGCGGTGCGTTTCCGCATCGAACAGCAGCTTGGTGAAGCCTTCGGCGCGGCCGTTGGCCACGGCGCGGCCCGAGGCGGCCCACGGGAAGTGGCCCTTCTCGACCTTGATGCCCTTGGCTTTCGCTTCGTCTTCCGTGATGCCGGCCCATGCCACTTCCGGGTCCGTGTAGGCGACCGATGGAATCACCTTGACGTCGAAGTGCGACTTCTGGCCGGCGGCGGCTTCCGCTGCCACGTGGGCTTCATGCACGGCCTTGTGCGCCAGCATCGGCTGGCCCACCAGATCGCCGATGGCGAAGATGTTCGGCACATTGGTGCGCATCTGGCTGTCGACGTTGATGAAGCCACGGTCCGTCACCTGCACGCCGGCCTTGTCGGCAGCGAGCTTCTTGCCGTTCGGGCTGCGGCCCACGGCGACCAGCACCAGGTCGTAGATTTGCGGCGCCGGCGCCGTGGCACCCGCTTCAGCTGCTTCGAACGTGACCTTGATGCCTTCCGGCAGCGCTTCCACCGCGACCGTCTTGGTCTTGGTCATGATGTTGTCGAAGCGTTTTTCATTGAACTTCTGCCACACCTTGACCGCATCGCGGTCCGCGCCCTGCATCAGGCCATCCATCATTTCGACCACGTCGATGCGCGCACCGAACGTGGAATACACGGTCGCCATTTCCAGGCCGATGATGCCGCCGCCGATGACCAGCATGCGTTTCGGGATCTGGCGCAATTCCAGCGCGCCCGTTGAATCGACGATGCGCGGGTCTTCCGGCACGAAGGGCAGTTTCACCACGGACGAACCGGCCGCGATGATGGCTTGCTTGAACTGCACGACTTTTTTCGAGCCGTCGCCTGCCGTCACTTCAATGTGATTCGCGGACAGGAACTGGCCTACGCCCGTCACCACTTGCGTCTTGCGCGCCTTGGCCATGCCGGCCAGACCGCCCGTCATGTTCGAGATCACGCCTTCCTTGTACTTGCGTACCTGGTCGATGTCGATCGTCGGTTTGGCAAACGTCACGCCGGTATTGCCCATGTGCGCCGTTTCATCGATGACGGAAGCGACGTGCAGCAGCGCCTTCGACGGGATGCAGCCCACGTTCAGGCACACGCCACCCAGGGTGGCGTAGCGCTCGACGATGACGGTGCTCAGGCCCAGATCGGCCGCGCGGAACGCTGCCGAGTAACCGCCAGGACCGCCGCCCAGTACCATCATGTCGACGTCGATGTCGACCTGGCCGCTGTAACTGCCGGCCGGGATGGCGGCGACAGGGGCTGCAGCAGCTGCCGGAGCGGCTGCGGCAGGCGCAGCTGCCGCTACTGGGGCTGCTGCGGGAGCAGCGGCGCCTTCAGCCGCTTCCAGCACCAGCAGCGCGCTGCCTTCGGCGATCTTGTCGCCGACCTTGACCTTGATTTCCTTGACCACGCCCGCGTGGGTCGACGGAATCTCCATGCTGGCCTTGTCCGATTCGACCGTGATCAGCGACTGGTCCACCTTGATGGTGTCGCCCACCTTGACCATCAGTTCGATGACTTCGACTTCCTTGAAGTCGCCGATATTCGGTACTTTTACCTCTACTGTGCTCATCAATCGCTCCTTACAGCAGAATTTTGCGCATGTCGGCCAGGACTTCGCCGAGGTACACGGAGAATCGCGCGCCCATCGCGCCATCGACCACACGGTGGTCGTACGACAGCGAAGTGCCCATCATCAGGCGTGGCTGGAAGGCCTTGCCATCCCATACCGGCTTGATCGAGGCTTTCGACAGACCGAGAATCGCCACTTCCGGCGCATTCACGATAGGCGTGAAGTGCGTGCCGCCGATGCCGCCCAGGGACGAAATCGTGAAGCTGGCGCCCTGCATGTCGGCCGGTTTCAGCTTGCCTTCGCGCGCCTGCAAGGACAGTTCCGTCATTTCGCGGGCGATCTGCGAGACCGACTTCTGGTCCGCACCCTTGATCACGGGTACCACCAGGCCATTCGGCGTGTCGGCCGCGAAGCCGATGTTGTAGTACTGCTTGAGGATCAGGTTTTCGCCCTTGGCGTCGAGCGAGGCGTTAAACGCGGGGAATTTCTTCAGCGCGGCAACGGACGCCTTGATGACGAAGGCCAGCATGGTCAGCTTGGCCGCATCCTTGTTCTTCGCATTGGCGGCGTTGGTGTCGACGCGGAACGCTTCCAGGTCCGTCACATCCGCTTCGTCGAACTGCGTGACGTGCGGGATCATGACCCAGTTGCGGTGCAAATTCGGACCCGAGATTTTCTTGATGCGCGACAGCGGCAGCAGTTCGGTCGTGCCGAATTTGGCAAAATCGAGCGACGGCCATGGCAGCAGATCCAGGCCCACGCCCGAACCGCCTTTGGCGACCGGCGCCGCATTGGCAGCACCTGGCGCGGCAACAGCGCCCGACATCACGCCCTTGACGAAGTTCTGCACGTCTTCCTGGGTGATGCGGCCCTTCGGACCGGAACCGCCCACGCTGGCCAGGTCCACGCCCAGTTCGCGCGCGAACTTGCGGATCGATGGCGACGCGTGCGCCAGCTTGCCGTTGACGGCAGGCGCGGCGGCAGGCGCTGGTGCAGCGGCGGCGACCGGCGCCGAAGCGACGGCGGCGGCTGGTGCAGCGGCAGCTTGCGCTGGCGCGGCGGCTGGGGCAGCAGCGGCAGGAGCGGCAGGAGCGGCAGCGGCGCCGGTCGTTTCCACCACCAGTACCAGACTACCCTTGGCGACCTTGTCGCCAACCTTGACCTTCAATTCCTTGACGATACCGGCGTGGCTCGATGGAATTTCCATGCTGGCCTTGTCCGATTCGACCGTCAGCAGCGACTGGTCGACCTTGATGCTGTCGCCGACCTTGACCATCAGTTCGATGACTTCGACTTCCTTGAAGTCGCCGATATCGGGCACGGTCACTTCCACCAGAGCCGGCGCGCCGGCAGGGGCGGCGGCAGCTGGCGCGGCAGCGGCGGGGGCGGCTTCAGCGGCAGGTGCGGCAACTGGTGCGGCGGCGGCAGGCGCAAGCGCCGAGGCGTCATCCGCCACTTCCAGCAGCAGCAGCAGCGAACCTTCAGCGATCTTGTCGCCCACGTTGACTTTCAATTCCTTGACGACACCGGCGTGGCTCGATGGAATTTCCATGCTGGCCTTGTCCGATTCGACCGTGATCAGGGACTGGTCAACCTTGACCGTGTCGCCCGGCTTGACCATCAGTTCAATGATCTCGACTTCCTTGAAATCGCCGATATCCGGGACTTTGACTTCCACAATGCTCATAGCTTGCTCCGTTATTTTATTTGTCAGATGGACCCGCACACACGCCAGGGCGGCACTTTCGCACCGCCCTGGCATCATCGGGTCCGCACAACGATTACTGGGTCACCGGATTCGGTTTGTTCGCGTCGATGCCGTACTTGGCGATCGCCTGCTCCACCACCGACACGTCGATCTTGCCTTCGTCAGCCAGCGATTTGAGCGCGGCCACGGTGACATAATAACGGTTCACTTCGAAGAACTCGCGCAGCTTGGCGCGGCTGTCCGAGCGGCCAAAGCCATCGGTGCCCAACACTTTGTAGGTGCGGCCCTTCGGCATGAAGGCGCGGATCTGTTCTGCAAACGCGCGCATGTAATCGGTCGTGGCGACAATCGGGCCGTCCGTGTCCTGCATCAGCGACGTCACGTAAGGCACGCGCTGCTGTTTCGACGGGTTGACCATGTTCCAGCGTTCCGCATCCTGGCCATCGCGGGCCACCAGGGTCAGCGACGGCGCCGACCACACGTCGGCAGCCACGCCCCAGTCGTTTTGCAACAGTTCGGCGGCGAAGATCGATTCGCGCAGGATGGTGCCGCAACCGATCAGCTGTACGCGCAGCTTGGCGTCCGCCTGGCCTTCCTGCAGCTTGTACATGCCTTTCAGGATGCCTTCTTCCTGGCCTGGCTTGATGCCTGGCTGGGCATAGTTCTCGTTCATGATCGTGATGTAGTAGAACACATCTTCCTGGTTGGCGATCATGCGGCGCAGGCCGTCCTGGATGATGACGGCGACTTCATGGCTGAAGGTCGGGTCGTACGGCATGCAGGTCGGGATGGTCGCGGCGAAGATATGGCTGTGGCCATCTTCGTGCTGCAAGCCTTCGCCGTTCAGGGTCGTACGGCCGGCCGTGCCGCCCATCAGGAAGCCGCGGGCGCGCATGTCGGCCGAAGCCCACACCTGGTCGCCGATGCGCTGGAAGCCGAACATCGAATAGAACGTGTAGAACGGGATCATGATGCGGTCGTTGGTCGAGTACGACGTCGCCGCGGCGATCCACGAGCTCATGCCGCCCGCTTCGTTGATACCCTCTTGCAGGATCTGGCCGGCCTTGTCTTCACGGTAGTACATGACCTGGTCTTTGTCGACTGGCTCGTACAACTGGCCTTTCGGGTTGTAGATGCCGATCTGGCGGAACAGGCCTTCCATGCCGAAGGTACGCGATTCATCGACCAGGATAGGCACCACGCGCTGGCCCAGGTTCGGGTCTTTCAGCAGGGTCGAAATGACACGCACGAACGCTTGCGTGGTCGAGATTTCACGGCCTTCCGGCGTCGCTTCCAGCACGTTCTTGAAGACGTCCAGGCCAGGCACGGGCAGGGTTTCTTCCGACTTCTGGCGGCGCTGCGGCAGGTAGCCGCCGAGGGCCTTGCGGCGCTCGTGCAGGTAGACCATTTCCGGCGCGTCGTCGGCTGGCTTGAAGAACGGAATATCGGCCAGCTTGTCGTCAGGGATAGGCAGCGAGAAGCGGTCGCGCATTTCGCGGATGGCTTCGTCGTCGAGTTTTTTCGTCTGGTGCGCCGTGTTGCGCGCTTCGCCGGACTTGCCCATGCCGTAGCCCTTGACGGTTTTCACCAGCAGGACGGTTGGCTGGCCCTTGTGTTCCTGGGCGATCTTGAAAGCCGCGTAGATCTTGTGCGGATCGTGGCCGCCACGAGTCAGGCGCCAGATATCGTCGTCCGTCATGTTGGCAACCATTTCCAGCAGCTTCGGATGCTTGCCGAAGAAGTGCTTGCGCACGTAGGCGCCGTCTTTCGCCTTGTAGTTCTGGTATTCGCCGTCGACGGTTTCCATCATCACGCGCTGCAAGATGCCTTCCTTGTCTTGCGCCAGCAGGGCATCCCAGCCCGGACCCCAGATGACCTTGACGACGTTCCAGCCGGCGCCACGGAATTCGCCTTCGAGTTCCTGGATGATCTTGGTGTTGCCGCGCACGGGGCCGTCCAGGCGCTGCAGGTTGCAGTTGACCACGATGACCAGGTTGTCGAGCATGTCGCGTGCGGCCAGGCCGATCGCGCCCAGGGATTCCGGCTCGTCCATCTCGCCATCGCCACAGAAGGCCCAGATCTTGCGGTTGTCGGTCTTGGCGATGCCGCGTGCGTGCAGGTATTTCAGGAAGCGCGCCTGGTAGATCGCCATGTGCGGGCCCAGGCCCATCGACACGGTCGGGAACTGCCAGAAGTCCGGCATCAGTTTAGGATGCGGGTACGACGACAGGCCCTTGCCGTCGACTTCCTTGCGGAAGTTCAGCATTTGCTCTTCCGTCAAACGGCCTTCGAGGAAGGCGCGCGCGTAGACGCCGGGCGAGGAGTGGCCCTGGATGTACAGCAGATCGCCGCCGTGGTCGGCCGTTGGCGCGTGCCAGAAGTGGTTGAAACCGATGCCCAGCATGTTCGCCAGCGAAGCGAACGAGGACAAGTGGCCACCCAGGTCGCCGTCGGCGCGATTCGCCTTGACCACCATGGCCATGGCGTTCCAGCGCATCCACGAGCGCAGGCGCTCTTCGTATTCCAGGTTGCCTGGGCAGTGTGCTTCTTGCTTGGTGGGGATGGTATTGACGTAGGCGGTGGTGCTGGAGAACGGGATCTGGGCGCCACGGCGGCGGGCCAGGTCGACCATGCGCTCCATCAGGTAATGCGCGCGTTCCGGACCTTCATTTTCCAGAACGGCTTCGAGCGCGTCCAGCCACTCCTTGGTTTCCTGCATATCCGGGTCGGTGCCGATCTGTGTCGTTACCTGGTTCAGTTGAGCTGACATCTGTTGAGTCTCCTTTGTGAACGCCCCACCCCGATTTTCCGGATCGCTGTCGGACGGTATTTCGCTGATTATTTACTATTAAGTCGGTTTAGTGTGGGGATTCTAACAGCGTATTTACTATTTTTCAAATTACGATATAGCATTTCATATTATGAAATTACCCTATGAAATTTATGCTGCACTGCCGCAAATTCTGCCCGGAAATTAGGGTGATCAAAGTGCCAAAAACGGCGCCAAAAAAACCGCAGGCCCTTGCGCTCCCTGGGCCACCAGCACACCAGCGCACCAGCAAAACGAATTAATACCCCAGTCGCCCGCACAGGCATACCGGGCCAAGCGGGCCTGAAAAACGTCGAGGGCAAGGCGCGGCGACACAGACAGTACGCCAGTACGGCAAGGAGCTGCAACGCCGCCATCGGCATTTTCTCAGGCCCGCGTCTCCGGCCCGCCGTTGTTAAGCCTTGCGCTTTTAAACGCATGGCACTACTTAACGTAAAGGCTAGGCGCCAAAACCGCCCCTTTGCGCCGCCCGGCTTTATAATCTGTCCTTTCCCTCCCAACAGCCTCCCTACCATGCCAGCACAACTGATCGACGGAATCGCCCTCTCCCAAAAACTGCGCAGCGAGATCGCCACGCGCGCCGCCGCCCTCACGGCCAAGGGCACCCAGCCCGGCCTGGCCGTGATACTCGTCGGCGAAGACCCGGCCAGCCAGGTGTATGTCCGCAACAAGGTCAAGGCGTGCGGCGACGTGGGTTTCCACTCGGTGCTGGAAAAATATGAAGCGGACCTGTCCGAAGCGGACTTGCTGGCACGCATCGCCAGCCTGAACGCGGATCCCGCCATCCACGGCATCCTCGTGCAAATGCCCTTGCCCAAGCATATCAACCCGCACAAGGTCATCGAAGCGATCTCCACGACGAAAGACGTGGATGGCTATTCCGTGCTGAGCGCCGGCGAACTGATGACGGGCTTGCCCGGCTTTCGTCCGTGCACGCCGTATGGTTGCATGAAATTGATCGAAAGCACGGGCGTCGACCTGCGCGGCAAGCACGCCGTCGTCATCGGCCGCAGCAACACCGTCGGCAAACCGATGGCCCTGCTGCTCTTGCAAGCGAACGCTACCGTCACCATCTGCCATAGTGCGACCCCGGACCTGGGCCTGTACACGCGCCAGGCGGACGTGGTCGTGGCCGCCGTCGGCCGCCGCAACACCCTGACGGCAGACATGGTCAAGCCGGGCGCCATCGTCATCGACGTGGGCATGAACCGCGACAATGACGGCAAGCTGTGCGGTGACGTGGATTTTGCAGGCGTGAAAGAAGTCGCCTCCCACATCACGCCCGTGCCGGGTGGTGTTGGCCCGATGACGATCACCATGTTATTAATGAACACGGTCGAAGCCGCCGAGCGCGTATAAAAACACCGGGGCGGCATGACCGCCCTTCTATATATATGGAACCGACGATGAATACCAACCCCCTGCTTGATTTTTCCGGCCTGCCACGCTTCGACGCGATCACGCACGAGCATGTCACGCCTGCCATCGATACCCTCTTGGCCCAGGCACGCGCCACGGTGGCGCAGCTGGAAGCGCCCATGGAAGAAGTGAGCTGGGACAACTTCGTCGCGCCCCAGGACCAGATCGCCGAAACCCTGGGCCGCGCCTGGAGCATCGTCAACCACTTGAATAGCGTGATCGATACGCCGGAACTGCGCGCCGCCTACAATGCGAACCTGCCCAAGGTGACGGAGTTCTTGACCGAACTGGGCCAGAACGAAATCCTCTTCGCTAAATACAAGCAATTGCAGGCCCGCGCCGATTTCGCCAGTCTGTCGCCGGCGCGCCGGCGCATCGTCGAGAATGCCGTGCGCGACTTCCGCCTGGGCGGCGCCGAGTTGCCCGAGGACAAGAAAGAGCGCTTTGGCGCCATCCAGGAAGAACATGCGGCCGTCGGTACGCGTTTTTCCGAAAACGTGCTCGACGCCACGAATGACTACAAGTTGCTGGTCGAGAACGAAAGCGATCTGGCCGGCTTGCCCGACGACGTGAAGGCCGCCGCGCGCGCCGCCGCCGAAAAAGCGGGCAAGCAAGGGTACGAATTCTCGCTGCACTTCCCGTCGTATTACCCGATCCTGCAATTTGCCGACAATCGCGCGCTGCGCGAAACCATCTACCGCGCCAACGCCACCAAGGCATCGGATCAGGGCGAGGTCTTCAGCAAGAAAGAGGACTGGGACAACACGCACAACATCGTCACCTTGTTGCGCCTGCGCAACGAAGAGGCACAACTGCTCGGCTACGCCAATTTCGCCGAAGTGTCGCTGGTCTCCAAAATGGCCACCTCGCCCGCGCAAGTGATCGCTTTCCTGGAAGACCTGGCCAAGCGCGCGCGTCCGTTCGCCGAGAAGGACCTGGCTGAACTCAAACAATTCGCCCGCGAAGAACTGGGCATCGCCGAACTGCAGGCGTGGGACGTGCCGTATGCTTCCGAAAAGCTGCAGGAACGCCGCTACGCGTTCTCGGCGCAGGAAGTCAAACAGTATTTCCCTGAACACAAGGTGACCGATGGCTTGTTCCGCCAGATCCAGAACCTGTTCACGGTCGAGATCAAACTCGATACGGCGCCCGTCTGGCACCCGGACGTGCGCTTTTACCGCATCGAGCGCGACGGCACGTTGATCGGCCAGTTCTACCTGGACCTGTATGCGCGCGCGGGCAAGAGCGGCGGCGCTTGGATGGATGACGCGCGCGGCCGCCGTGCCGATGCACAGCACGTGCAAACGCCGATCGCCTACCTGACCTGCAATTTCACGCAGCCGGCCGTGGTCGATGGCCAGGTGCAGCCAGCGCTGTTTACGCACGATGAAGTGATCACCCTGTTCCACGAATTCGGCCACGGCTTGCACCATATGCTGACGGTGGTCGACGAGCTGGGCGTGTCGGGCATTGCCGGCGTCGAATGGGATGCCGTGGAACTGCCATCGCAATTCATGGAAAACTTCTGCTGGGAATGGGAAGTGCTCGAACACATGACGGCGCATGCCGTCACGGGCGAGCCGCTGCCGCGCGCGCTGTACGACAAGATGCTGGCGGCCAAGAATTTCCAGTCCGGCTTGCAAACCCTGCGCCAGGTGGAATTTTCCTTGCTCGACATGCATTTGCACTATGACTACGATGCCAGCACGGGCCAGAGCGTGCAGCAGCTGATCGACGGCGTGCGCGCCAAGTTCGCGCTGATCATCCCGTCCCCGTTCAACCGCTTCCAGAATGCCTTCGGGCATATCTTCGCTGGCGGCTACGCGGCCGGCTACTACAGCTACAAGTGGGCCGAGGTGCTGTCCGCCGACGCCTATGCGGCCTTCGAGGAAGCCCGCGCGCTGGGACCGGCCGCCACCACGGCAGCGGGCAAGCGTTACCTGCAAGAAATCCTGTCCGTCGGCGGCTCGCGCCCGGCGCTGGAATCGTTCACGGCCTTCCGTGGCCGCGAACCGTCGATCGACGCCCTGCTGCGCCACAGCGGCATGGCCGCCTGAAGGGTGATATGAGCAACACCATGAGCCGCGTCGATTTTCACAGCAACGTGCCGGACAAGCTGGCTTACGCCTGCCGCCTGGCACGCAAGGCGTATATGGCTGGCAACAAGGTCGTCGTGCTGACAGCCGACAGCGCCCAGCTCGACGCCTTGAACAGCGCCATGTGGAGCATTTCCGCCACGGATTTCCTGCCGCATGTGCTGGCCGGCGACCCGCTGGCGGCGCAAACGCCCATCATATTGACCGATGACGAAGCGGTGGACTTGCCACACCACGACATCCTCGTCAACCTGTCGCAGTTGCCGCCCGCCAATTACGCGCAATTCCAGCGCGTCTTTGAAATCGTCTCCATGGATGAGCAAGATGCGCAGGCTGGCCGCCAGCGTTTCCTGCACTACCGCCAGCAAGACGTGCAGCTGACGCACTTCGTGGCGGGTAACTCAGCGGACAAACAATGAGCCAGCAGCCATTCGACCAGGGCATTCCCCTGCTAACGGAGGTGCTGCTGGGGCCGGAGGTGGCTGAGGTGGCGCCCGTCGCGGCGGCTGTCGAGGAAGCGTCGGCGTTGCCACCAAGCGTCGTGCAGCCGGACTGGGATGCCATCGAACAGCGGCTGACGCAGCGCATCCTGCACCAGGTGCAGGGCAAGATCGACCATCTGCTGGAAGAACGCATCGCCCACGTCCTGCAGACGGCCCTGCAAAACGCCCTGATCGGCATGCGCGGCGCTTTGCGCGCAGACTTGCAGCAGTCGCTGGAACAGATCGTGGCGCATGCCGTCAGCCATGAGCTGGGACACCTGCACCCGCCTGCACAGCAATCAAGCCACTTTTACCCCTGACAGCGAATTGCCGGGGTCGGACCCTGAGGGTCCGACCCCAGTCCTTGCCGTTGGGTTATGAGCATGCCGCGCAATGTCGGGTTACGCGCTGCGCGCTAACCCGACCTACCCGACCTATCCTATTCTTTCCTCCAACGCCATTCTTTGGTGCGCTCGCGCCTGCAAAACCGGTGCATCGCGCCTCAGTTTGGTGATTGTGACGACAAAATGCAAAAAGCCCCAAATGCGGCTTTGCGCCGCCTGTTTTTTGTTGTACCTTTCTTCACACGTACCGCCAGTCGTAGCGGTTTCACGAGACGCCGCCGTATCTTTATCCATTGGAGAATGTTTATGCTGCTCAAGACCAAAGTCCTTCCTCTCGCCCTCGCCCTCGCTTTTGCCGGCCATGCGGGCGCGCAGGAAATCATCAAGATAGGCCACGTCGCCCCGGTCTCTGGCGCCAGCTCCCACCTGGGCAAGGATAACGAGAACGCGGCCAAGATGGCCATCGAGGATTTGAACACCAAAGGCTTCAAGATCGACGGCAAAGCCGTCAAATTCGTGCTGGTGCCCGAAGATGACGCAGCCGATCCCAAGCAGGGCACGGCCGTGGCGCAAAAGCTCGTCGATGCCAAGGTCAACGGCGTCGTCGGCCACCTGAACTCGGGCACGACGATTCCCGCCTCGCGCATTTACTTCAATGCCGGCATTCCGCAGATTTCTCCGGCCGCCACCAACCCGACGTACACGCAGCAGAAATTCAACACGGCCTTCCGCGTCGTGGCCAATGACAACAAGCTGGGCGGAACGCTGGGCGCGTATGCCGTGGGCAAGCTGCAGGCAAAGAAAATCGCCGTCATCGATGACCGCACGGCTTATGGCCAGGGCGTGGCGGAACAGTTCGTCAAGGGCGCCAAGAAGGCGGCACCTGGCGTGCAAATCGTCGGCAAGGAATTTACGAATGCCAACGCGACCGACTTCAATGCCATCCTGACCAGCATCAAGTCGAAGAGTCCCGACCTGATCTTCTTTGGCGGCATGGATTCCGTGGGCGGCCCCATGCTGCGCCAGATGAAGGCACTGGGCATCAAGGCCAAGTTCATGGGTGGCGATGGCTTGTGCACGGAACCGCTGGGCAAGCTGGCCGGCGACGCCGTGGGCGAAGACATGGTCACCTGCGCGGAAGCGGGCGGCGTGACGGGCACGCAGCAAAAAGGCATGGACGATTTCCGCGCCCGCTACAAGCAGAAATACAATATGGAAGTGCAGCTGTACGCGCCGTACGTCTACGATGCCGTGATGACCATGGCCACCGCCATGGCCGACGCCAAATCGTCGAAACCGTCCGTCTACCTGCCATTCCTGGCCAAGGTGCACTACCAGGGCGTGACGGGCCCGATCTCGTTCGATGCCAACGGCGACATCAAGGATGGCGCGCTGACGCTCTTTACGTACCGCGATGGCAAGAAAACCAAGATGGAAGTCATCAAGTAAGCGCTTGGCTGGCAACGTAATCGCGTAATCCTTCGGCCAGCGCGTCGAAGGTGGCGCGGCAGCGCAGGCTGCCGCGCAAGTCTGTATGCATGGTGACCCAGGTTTCCATCGGTAGCGCAAACGCTTGCGGCAACACGCGCCGCAAGGCCGGATCACGCGCCGCCAGCCCCGCCTGGCACACGCCGATGCCGGCGCCCGCGCGTATCAGGGCCAGTTGCGCCAGGTCGCTGTCGCTGCGCCAGGCAAAGTTTTCCCGCGAAAAATCCTCAAAGGCAGCGCCCGCATTGCGCACGAAGGGACTCGCCTCGTCGTAGCCGATGACGGCGTGTTGCGCCAGATCCGGCAAACCCGCCGGCACGCCATGGCGCGCCAAGTAATCCGCGTGCGCGTACAGGCCCAGTTCGATATCGCCCACCTTGCGCGCCACCAGTTGTTCCTGGCGCGGGCGCAGCATGCGCACGGCGATATCTGCCTCGCGGCGCAGCAAATCCTGCACCTTGTTGCTCAGCACCAGTTCAATGACCAGTTCCGGATGGCGTTCGCGCAGGCGCGCCAGGATGGGCGGCAGCACTTCCACGCCCACCACTTCGCTGGCCGCGATGCGCACGACGCCGGCCACGCCCTGCCCCTGGCTACTGGCGGCGCGCTGCATCAGGGCGGCCGTGTGCTCCATCGTTTCCGCATGGGGCCGCAGCGCCAGCGCCACTTCCGTGGGCAGCAAGCCCTGCTGGGAACGCGTAAACAGGGTCGCGCCCAGCGCCTGCTCGAGCGCGGCGATGTGCCGGCCGACGGTGGGCTGCGTGATGCCCAGTGCGCGGGCCGCGCCAGACAGTGAGCCGTGCTGCAGCACGGCCAGCAGCGAACGATAGTATTCCCAGGCAATGGTGGTAGTCATACATAAATGTATAGCCTCTGCTCGATGTTCGTCAATTCTCAATTAGCTTTGCGCGGCAGATACTGGCGCCATCAACCACACGGAGGACAATATGGACAAAACAGTATTGGTACTGGGCGCCACGGGCGGCATCGGCGGCGAGATGCTGCGCCAGCTCCTGGCGGCGGGCTGGCAGGTACGCGCCTTGACGCGGAGAGAAACGCAGCCGGAGCATTGCGACCGTGTTGCATGGCTGCGCGGCGATGCGCTGTCGCGCGCGGACGTGCTGGCGGCCGCCAAAGGCTGCGCCGTCATCGTGCACGCCGTCAACCCGCCCGGCTACCGCCACTGGGGCCGGCTGGTGCTGCCCATGCTCGACAACACCATCGCCGCGGCGATTGCCGAAGGCGCCACCATCGTGCTACCCGGCACCGTGTACAACTTTGGCCCCGACGCGTTTCCCGTGCTGGCAGAGGACGCGCCGCAGCACCCGCAGACGCGCAAGGGCGCCATCCGCGTGGAACTGGAAGCACGGCTGGAACGGGCCAGTACCCAGGGCGCCAGGGTCCTGATCGTGCGCGCGGGCGACTTCTTCGGTCCCCGCGCCGGCAATAACTGGTTTTCGCAGGGCCTCGTCAAGCCTGGCCAGAGCGTGCGCAGCGTGCTGTATCCGGGTGCGCCCGGCGTGGGCCATCAATGGTCCTACCTGCCCGACGTGGCGCGCACGATGCTGCAATTGCTGGCCGTACGCGCTACCTTGCCCGCGTTTGCGCGCTTTCACATGGCCGGCCAATGGGACCACGACGGCCGGCAAATGACGGGGGCGATTGCCCGCGTGGTGAAACAGGCCACGGGAGCCACGCCCGCCATCCGGCGCTTTCCGTGGTGGCTGGTGGCATTGGCGTCGCCATTCGTGGCGACTCTGCGCGAAATGCGCGAGATGCGCTATCTGTGGCAAACCCCGCTACAGATGGACAACGCGCAACTGCTGGCCGTGCTGGGCCAGGAGCCGCATACGCCGCTCGACGAGGCGGTGCGAACGACATTGGCGAGCATGGGTAATCTGCACAAGACGGCAGGCAAAAAAAATGCGCCGGGATTGCCGGCGCGCTAATTGCAGGTACTGCGGCACAGATTATTTCTGTGCCAGTACCCATTTAACCAGGGTGCGGGCTTCCGCATCGCTCACTTGCGGATTGGCTGGCATCGGGATCGCGCCCCAGGTGCCGGAACCGCCCTTCATGACTTTCGCCACGAGCTTGGCTTCCGCGTCTTTTTGACCGGCATATTTGGCCGCCACGTCTTTATACGCAGGACCCACCAGTTTCGTGCTCACCGCATGGCAAGCCATGCAGTTTTTTGCTTTTGCCAGGTCCGGATTGGCCAACGCTGCTTGCGATGCCAGAGCCGATACGGTCAATACACTCACCAACATAAAACGTTTCATTTGTCTTTTCTCCAAAGTTACTTCCTGCGGCATTTTACTGTGTTTCCGCAGATGCACCACGAGCCCAGATCAAGCGTTTCAATGTAGTAACGCAATGTAGTAGCGATTAGGCACTCATATTCTGCCCCATCTGCGCACGCATGACCATGTTGTTTGTAAGGCGATGTAACGACAGACGGCCCCGCACAGTCAAACGGGGCCGGCCGTCGCACATATACAACAAATCAGCGTTTCTGCTTTTTCAGCTGCGACAGGTCACGCACGGCGCCGCGGTCGGCCGACGTCGTCAGCGCCGCATACGCTTGCAGCGCCTGCGACACGTAGCGCTCGCGCTTGACGGGCAGCCAGGCATCGTCGCCCTTCGC
Organism: Janthinobacterium sp. 78; assembly: GCF_003096775.1. Taxonomy (NCBI): domain Bacteria; kingdom Pseudomonadati; phylum Pseudomonadota; class Betaproteobacteria; order Burkholderiales; family Oxalobacteraceae; genus Janthinobacterium; species Janthinobacterium sp. 78. The sequence goes on from NZ_QENT01000001.1 coordinate 5,297,835, forward strand.
TTCCATGGCGGCGCGGCGCGCGGCCAGCTCGGTATCGGTGACGCGCAGGTTGATGCTGCGCTCGGGGATATTGATGTCGATGAAGTCGCCCTCTTCCACCAGGCCGATGGCGCCGCCTTCGGCCGCTTCCGGCGAAGCGTGGCCGATCACCAGGCCCGAGGAGCCGCCCGAGAAGCGCCCGTCCGTGAACAGCGCGCACGCCTTGCCCAGGCCCTTGGATTTGATGTACGAGGTCGGATACAGCATTTCCTGCATGCCGGGACCGCCTTTCGGGCCTTCGTAGCGGATGATGACGACGTCGCCCTCATGCACGGTATCGGCCAGAATCGCTTCAACAGCGGTATCCTGGCTTTCGAACACGCGCGCCTTGCCCGAGAATTTCAAGATGCTTTCATCGACGCCGGCCGTCTTGACGATGCAGCCCTTTTCGGCCAGGTTGCCGTACAGGACGGCCAAGCCGCCATCCTGCGAATACGCATGCGCCTTGTCGCGGATGCAGCCGGTGGCGCGGTCCATGTCGACGGCCGCAAAACGCTCCGATTGCGAGAATGCCGTCTGCGTCGGCACGCCGCCCGGGGCGGCGCGGAACAGTTCATGCACGGCCGGGTTATCCGTGCACATGATGTCGTTTTGCGCGATGGCGTCGGCCAGCGTCGGCGCGTGGATGGTCGGCAAAGTGGTGTTGAGCAGACCGGCGCGCGCCAGTTCGCCCAGAATCCCCACGATGCCGCCGGCGCGGTGCACGTCTTCGATATGGTATTTGTCCGTCATCGGCGCCACCTTGCACAGGCACGGTACCTTGCGCGAGATGCGGTCGATGTCGGCCATCGTGAATTCCACTTCCGCCTCGTGCGCGGCGGCCAGCAAGTGCAGCACGGTGTTGGTCGAGCCGCCCATGGAGACGTCAAGCGCCATGGCGTTCTCGAACGCGGCCTTGGTGGCGATCGAACGGGGCAGCACCGAGTAGTCATCCTGCTCGTAGTGGCGCTTGGCCAGTTCGACGATCAAACGACCTGCGCGCAGGAACAGTTGCTGGCGGTCCGAGTGCGTGGCCAGAATCGTGCCGTTGCCGGGCAGGGCCAGGCCCAGCGCTTCGGTCAGGCAATTCATCGAGTTGGCCGTAAACATGCCGGAGCAGGAACCGCAAGTCGGGCAGGCCGAACGTTCGATTTCCGCCACGTCGGCGTCGGACACGCTGCTGTCGCCCGCCTTGATCATGGCGTCGACCAGATCGAGCTTGATGATCTTCTGCGTGCCGTTGACCACCTTGACGACCTTGCCCGCTTCCATCGGCCCGCCGGAAATAAACACGACGGGGATGTTGATGCGCATGGCGGCCATCAGCATGCCCGGCGTGATCTTGTCGCAGTTCGAGATGCACACCATGGCATCGGCGCAGTGGGCATTGACCATGTATTCGACGGAGTCGGCGATCAGGTCGCGCGAGGGCAGCGAATACAGCATGCCGCCGTGACCCATGGCGATGCCGTCATCGACGGCGATGGTGTTGAATTCCTTGGCCACGCCGCCGGCCGCCTCGATCTCGCGCGCGACCATCTGCCCCAGGTCTTTCAGGTGCACGTGGCCGGGCACGAATTGGGTGAACGAATTGACGACGGCGATGATCGGCTTGTCGAAGTCGCCGTCCTTCATGCCTGTGGCGCGCCACAGGGCGCGGGCGCCAGCCATGTTGCGGCCGTGGGTGGTGGTGCGGGAGCGGTATTGCGGCATGATGGGGTCCTTCCAAGGATGATTGATGCCTGACTGCGCGGATTGTCTACAAAACCCTGCATGCAGTGGGGGTACGTCAGATTGCCTTGTGCGCGCGCCACTGTCAAATATATGATGCACATGTCTGTGAGTCGTTTGGCATATCACAGCAATCAATCCGCATGGAAACACATATGAATCTTGAGCTGCGCCAGCTGCGCTATTTTGTCACCGTTGCCGAGGAATTGCACTTCGGCCGCGCCGCCGCGCGCCTGCACATGACGCAGCCGCCCCTGTCGCAAACCATCATGGCGCTGGAAGAGCTGCTGGGGGCGCCCCTGTTCGTGCGCACCCGGCGCGAGGTGCAGCTGACGCCGGCAGGCACGGCCCTGCTGCCCGAGGCACGCCGCTTGCTGGCGCAGGCGCTCGATTTGCCCGCGCTGGTACGGCGGGCCGCGCGGGGCGAGGCGGGGCGTCTGAGCCTGGCTTTCGTTTCCTCGGCCGACTACAGCGTGCTGCCGCCATTGCTGCGCGCCTACCAGACGGCCTATCCGCAAGTGCAGATCGCGCTGCAGGAAGCCACCTCCGACTTGCAGCTTGACGAATTGCTGGCCGGGCGCACGGATGCAGGCCTGTTGATCCCGCCCCTGCCCGAGAAGGCGAAGGGAGAGCTCGATTACCTGCCCGTACTGGCCGAAGCGCTGGTGCTGGCCGCGCCGTCCGGCCTCGCCATATTGACTACGCCCGGCCCCGTGCGCCTGCGCGACTTGCCGCCCCTGCCTTTGATCATTTTCCCGCGCGCGATATCGCCCGCCCTGCACGACGCCATCCTCGGCGTGTTCCGCGCGGCCGGCATCACGCCGCAGATCGGCCAGGAAGCGATCCAGATGCAAACCATCGTCAGCCTCGTCTCGGCTGGCATGGGCATCGCGCTTGTGCCACAATCGGTATCGAATCTGATGCGCCCGGGCGTAGAATACAGGCCGCTGCAGGACGCCACGCCGCTGGTGGAAACGGGCCTGGCCTGGCGCCGCGACAATCCGTCCGCCGTGCTGCAAGGTTTCCTGGCGCTGCTGCGCAAGCAGATCAGCGCGACTGCCGATTAAATTAAGTGGCCGCTAAGGCAAAAAACCGCAAGCGCCCCCATACTACGCAACCTTGGCTTTAAACAAAGAAAGAAACCCCATGCTGATCCACCCGATGCCCGACCCGATCGCCATACAAATCGGCCCGCTCGCCGTGCACTGGTACGGCCTGATGTACGTGCTGGCCTTCGCCCTGTTCATTATCCTGGGCAGAGTGCGCATCAAGCAGCCGCACATCGCCGTGCTGGGCTGGAAGAAGGAAGACCTCGATGACATGCTGTTCTACGGCATGCTGGGCGTGGTGATCGGCGGGCGTCTGGGCGAAGTGCTGTTCTACCGCCCCGCATACTTCATGCACAATCCGCTCGAGATCTTCATGGTCTGGCATGGCGGCATGTCCTTCCATGGCGGCTTCCTCGGCGTCATCCTGGCCATGTATCTGTGGAGCCGCAAGGCGGGACGTAACCTGTTCGACGTGCTCGACTTCATCGCCCCGCTGGTGCCGCTCGGTTATGCGGCCGGCCGCCTGGGCAACTTCATCAATGCAGAACTGCCGGGCCGCATTGCGCCGGACACCCTGCCGTGGGCCATGCAGTGGCCGGGCATTCCGTATCCCGTGCACCCGTCGCCCCTCTACCAGATGCTGGTCGACGGCATTTTGGTGTTCATCATCCTGTGGCTGTATGCGCGCAAGCAGCGCCCGCGCATGGCCGTGGGCGCCATGTTCACCCTGCTGTACGGCTGCGCGCGCTTCTTCACGGAATACTTCCGCACGCCGGACTGGGAAGTCGTGTGGCTGGGCGTGCCGATCACCTCGGGCCAGATGCTGTCGCTGCCGATGATCGTCGGCGCCATCGCGCTGCTGGTATGGGCATACAAAAGCCAGGTGATGGGCACCCCGCCCACCAAGTCGCGCGTGGCGGACGCCTGATCGGCTGCCCTAGGCCTTCAACCTGCTGGTAATCACCGTCCATTGCGCCGGCGTCACCGGCGTGATGGACAAACGGCTGCCCTTCTTCAACAGCAGCATGTCTTCCAGCTCCGGCATCTGGCGCATCTCGGACAGGGGCAGCAGCGCCGTCTTCTTCACGCCGCGCACGTCGACGCTGATCCAGCGCGGCTGTTCAAGCGTCGCCTTCGGGTCGAAATACTTGCCCCCCTCTTCAAACTGGCTGTGATCGGGATACGCGCCGCTGGCCACTTCGGCCACGCCCGCCACGCCCGGTTGCGGGCAGCTGGAATGATAAAACAGCACGCCATCGCCCGGCCGCATGCCATCGCGCATGAAGTTGCGCGCCTGGTAGTTGCGCACGCCGAACCACGGCATGGTGTGCTGCGGCGCGGCCATCAGGTCGTCGATGCTTACTTCATCGGGTTCGGATTTCATCAGCCAATATTGTTTCATCTAGACTCCGTGTGAAAGCGACAGACGTAAAAAAACGGTTGCGCATGATGCGGCAACCGTTTTCAGTTGTACTTACAAATGCAATGCAAATTAGGCCCCGCCTGTGCCGCTATGCCGGCATCCCGAACCAAACGGTTCAAGGTGGTCACGTTAGTTCAATTTCGGGTTCGTCGAACGAGCGACGCTCACTCCCATCAAACAAAATTCGCAACCGATGCGCATAAATGGTTCAAGGAATATATGGCAATCGCGAACACCGCAGGGTAGACCCAAGTTTACTCCTTTGCTCGCGCATCGCAAAGACAAATCGTACTGTGTCCGCTTAAAATCCAATTAATAACACCGAACAAAACCGTAGCGAGCGGAAGTGAATTGTGGTCGAGAAGCGCAACTGTGCGAATGCACAGAGAGCATCGCAGGCCGCAAGTCGCGACGCGCAGCAGGTTTGGTTCGGTGTTTAAAAAAGGTTTTCCTGGGGCGTCAATGCGCTATCCAATACCGTGTGCATGGCCGAGATTTTCTGCTTCACTTCGAGGATCGTCAACTCCGACAGCGGACCTTGCGGCGACTTCACGGAGAGGAATTCGGCGGCTACGCCTAGGGCGGCCAGCACGGCGATGCGGTCATTGCCCTTGACCTTGCCCGCGTCGCGGATGGCTTTCATTTTACTATCGAGATAGATTGCCGCTTCGCGCAGTGCGCGCTCTTCACCGTCGCGGCACACCATGCTGTAGGACTGGCCCATGATATTGACATCGACACGCGGCATTACGCTTCCTTCTCGTTCTCGGCAATATAGGCACCCGCTTCCGAAGCGGCTTGCTCCAGGCCAGCTTGCACCAGTTCGGGAATTTTTTCCAGCAACGCTTCCACCCGCTCCTGCGCCTCGCGCATGCGCTGCACATACAGGGCGTTCTCGGCGGCCAGCGCGGCATTGTCCTTGCGCAGTTGCGCGTTTTCACGGCGCAGCGCATGGGTCATTTCGGCCAGCAGGCCTATTTTGTCGGATAATTCGTTGAATTCGGAAATCATCCCGCCACTATAGGGCGGACGCTCCATGGGCGTCAATCGAATCACGCCGCTGTCACACATATTTACATCAATGCAGGGCAGTTGGCGGACAATACAGGCTTTTTCCGGCGCTTTTCGCCAAGTGCGCGCATCTGCCGGCGCCGCGATGGCAGCGTTTTACTCGTCGACGTAATCGGCTTCGATATCGAGTCCGCCATAGCGGTTTTCGCACGAGCGGCGCACCAGCGTCTGTTGTCCGCCCTTGCCGTCAAGCACCATCGTCAAATCGCGGCAAGTACGGCGGTAGCTGCCAGGTTTGGCGTCCGTGCCCGAGGGCGTCAGGCGCACTGCCAGCGGTACTGCATTGCCCAACCCCTTGTTGCTCCACTGGCGCGTCTTGCCATCCTCTTCATCTTTCAAAGTGCGCACGGCGGCCGTCAGCAAGGCTTGCTGTTCCTTGGCATTCAGCTTGGCGATGGTGACGTCGGACAGGAAAGGCGGATACACGGCGGGCGCCGGGTCCTTGCCCTGCACGTCCCACTTGCCGCTGTTTTGCGAACAGGTGCGCCGGCTCAGGTCTTGCGACTTGCCGCCCGCCGTGACGACGAATTTCAGGTCGCGGCAGATGTGTGCCTTCAGGCTGTGTTCCGTCATGCCGGAGTTGCTGAAGTTATACGTGACTTTCACCAGCACGCCACTGTCGCCGCCGTTGTCCCACACATGCGCTTCCTGGTCGTCGTCGTCCTTGTTGAGGTCGTTGAACAAATCGCCCAGCAGCCTCTCTTTTTCCTGCGGCGTCAGGGTGGCCACGGTGATCTCGTCGGCGATGCTGGGCGTGTGCGCGGCGGCATTGCCCAGGCAGGCAAAACCGAGGACGGCGGCGCCCAGTAGGCGCAGGGCGGGACGGGAAAGAGTCGATGGCATGGTGAGTGAGCTTTCAGGTGCGAATGGCGATATTGATATGCAATTCTAATCATCTTATCAAAGTCCATAGTAAAACTCTGTTTCCTGTGCGTACAGGAACGCCGTCCGCCCGGAGGGCATGCTAGAGTCGCTGATGTTGCTGACGCCCGGGAGCGAGGCTTGCGTTTGCGCAAACCCTGCGTAAATGCAGGCTGCGCGGAACGTCTAAGCTTATCTTCCCGGAGAATAAGCCCTTGAATAAGCCCCCTACCGTCCCTATAATTAGCACTCGTTAGTAGAGAGTGCTAACAAACTCTTTCGTAGCAATCCTCAGGACTGATGGTGCATGCCGGACAACAGCAGGGAACGCTACGCGGCGGGCGACGCCGCGATGCACCACTGCTCAAGCCGACACGCACCGATGCCATGGGGTTTGCTTGACCGTTGCGGGCTGCTTTCAACGGCGGTCACTGAAAGCAGGTCTGGCGCTGTGCCGGACATGTATTCATTTAGCAACACTTATCCATTGAACTTTAAGGAGTTTTGTATGAATCTGCGCCCATTGAACGATCGCGTCATCGTCAAACGCCTCGACCAGGAAACCAAAACTGCGTCCGGCCTCATCATTCCTGATGCAGCTGCTGAAAAACCGGATCAAGGCGAAGTCCTTGCCGTAGGCAATGGCAAGATTCTCGACGACGGCAAAGTCCGTCCTCTGGATGTCAAAGTGGGCGACCGCGTCCTGTTCGGCAAGTACGCCGGCCAAACCGTCAAAGTTGACGGCGATGAGCTGCTGGTCATGCGCGAAGAAGACATCATGGCGATCGTCGTCAAGTAATTGTTTCCACGTTGTAGACAGATACATCCCGAAACTCAGGAGAATTGAACATGGCAGCTAAAGAAGTAGTATTCGGCGACGCAGCGCGCGCCAAGATGGTCGAAGGCGTCAATATCCTCGCCAACGCAGTCAAAGTAACGCTGGGCCCGAAAGGCCGCAACGTCGTACTGGAGCGCTCGTTCGGCGCCCCTACCGTCACCAAGGATGGTGTGTCGGTAGCGAAAGAAGTTGAACTCAAAGACAAGCTCATGAACATGGGCGCGCAAATGGTCAAGGAAGTTGCTTCCCGCACCAGCGACAACGCCGGCGACGGCACCACCACCGCCACCGTGCTGGCACAAGCCATCGTGCGCGAAGGCATGAAGTTCGTTGCCGCCGGCATGAACCCGATGGACCTGAAGCGCGGTATCGACAAAGCAGTTGCTGCGACCGTCGAAGAACTGGCGAAAATCGCCCGTCCTTGCACCACGACCAAAGAAATCGCCCAAGTTGGCGCGATCTCGGCGAACTCGGACTACTCGATCGGCGAGCGTATCGCTGAAGCGATGGAAAAAGTCGGCAAAGAAGGCGTCATCACCGTGGAAGACGGCAAGTCGCTGAACGACGAGCTGGACATCGTTGAAGGCATGCAGTTCGACCGCGGCTACCTGTCGCCATACTTCATCAACAACCCAGAGAAACAAGTTGCCGTACTGGACAGCCCATTCGTCCTGCTGTGCGACAAGAAAATCTCGAACATCCGTGACCTGCTGCCGGTACTGGAACAAGTCGCCAAAGCTGGCCGTCCACTGCTGATCATCGCAGAAGACATCGAAGGCGAAGCGCTGGCCACCCTGGTTGTGAACAACATCCGCGGCATCCTGAAAACGTGCGCAGTGAAAGCACCTGGCTTCGGCGACCGCCGCAAAGCCATGCTGGAAGACATCGCTGTCCTGACCGGCGGCCAGGTGATCGCTGAAGAAGTCGGCCTGACCCTGGAAAAAGTGACCCTGGCCGAACTGGGCCAGGCGAAACGCATCGAAGTGGGCAAGGAAAACACCATCGTCATCGATGGCGCCGGCGAAGCAGCATCGATCGAAGCACGCGTAAAACAAGTGCGTGTACAGATCGAAGAAGCGACCTCGGACTACGACCGTGAAAAACTGCAAGAGCGCGTCGCCAAACTGGCTGGCGGCGTTGCCGTGATCAAGGTTGGCGCAGCCACCGAAGTCGAAATGAAAGAAAAGAAAGCCCGCGTTGAAGATGCACTGCACGCGACCCGCGCTGCCGTGGAAGAAGGCATCGTGCCAGGCGGCGGCGTAGCCCTGCTGCGCGCACGCGCCAACATCACGGTCAAGGGCGACAATCCTGATCAAGATGCCGGTATCAAGATCGTCCTGCGCGCAATGGAAGAGCCACTGCGCATGATCGTGCAAAACGCTGGCGAAGAAGCTTCGGTCGTCGTGGCAGCCGTACTGGCTGGCACGGGCAACTACGGCTACAACGCTGCCAACGGCACGTATGGCGACATGGTGGAAATGGGTGTTCTGGATCCAGCCAAAGTGACCCGTTCGGCGCTGCAAAACGCCGCTTCGATCGCTTCGCTGATGCTGACAACCGACTGCATGGTCTGCGAAATCGCTGACGACAAAGCAGGCGGCGGCATGGGCGGCGGCATGGGTGGTATGGGCGGCATGGGCGGCATGGACGGCATGATGTAATGTCCGGCATCCCCGCGCGCAGGCGACGGCACGCGGGGATGCATCGCCGGGACAGGACAGGCAGACCAAAAGCTGCCAGCGCCTGCCCGGCAGCCCCGAAAGCTATCTTCTACGGAAGGTAGCTTTTTTTTCGCCGATGTATTTGGCAAACCCGTTTGGCAAACCCGTTTGGCCATACCATTTAGCAAGCCCGGCGATTGCCCGCCTGCACTTTTTGCTTTAGCATGGCCGCCATCGTCCTTCTTTCCCATGCCACCATCATGCCGCCACGCGCCTCTTCTTCCAAAACCACCATCATTGCCGGCATCCTGGCCGGCTTGCTGGCCGCCGGGCTAGTCGCTTTCTACGTGCACCAGCAGGGCGCGCCGCACGCAAGCAATGCCCCGGCCGCGAACAGCCAGGCGGCGCAGGAGCAGAACGCGCGCGCCGTCGATGCGCTGCTGGCGTTGCCGGAAATCAAGGCGTGGTCGGCGCATATCGAAAAGGCATCGGGCGGCCGCGCGCATGGCGCCGTAATGGAAACGTCGCCCGAGACGCGCCTCGTCGATGGCGTCGCCAGCTATCAGCTGAGCTTTTTCGAAAGCACGCCGGACGCAGCCCACCGCTGGGAAAGCTTTGTCGTCACGCCCGATGGCAAGCGCATCCTCGTCGACGACATCGTCACAGGTGACCTGATCAGCCTGGAACAATGGCGCAAGGACAGCGCGCCCATGCAGCGCATCGCCATACAATAACGCCCTAGGCCGGCGCCGCGCCGCGCACGCGCGCCACCCACCACACCGTCCACAGCGACAAACCCGCCGCCAGCCAGCCATTGATGCCATAGCCGCTGATATGGCCGGCCGCGTCCGTCTGCAGGGTCAGGCCGCCCAGCCAGGCACCGAGGCCACTGCCCAGGCTTTGCAAGGCCGAATTGGCACTCAGAAACGCGCCGCGCTTGTGCGGCTCCGGGATCGTCGTCAGCAGCGCCTGCAGCGGTATCGTGCGTCCCGAGACGAGAGCCATAAAAAACGGAAACACCAGCATCAGCGCCAGCAGCGGCAACTGGGGCAAGTGGGTCATGAGCAGCAGCGGCGCGATCGACATCAGGGAGACCCAGCGGTACACCTGCTGCTTGCCGACCCGGTCCGCCCAGCGGCCGATCAGGCGCGCCGTAAAGATCGTGGCGCAGCCGCCCGCCAGATACACCCAGGTGACGTCGGCCGGCGCCAGCCCCAGATTGCCCACCAGCACAGGCGAGATGAAGGGAATGACCAGCATGCCGGCCGTCATGTTAACGATGGACAAGGCAAACGCTTCCAGGTGGCGCCGTTCCCGGAACAGCGCCAGCAACTTCGGCAGCACCTGGCGCAGCGGCGTGGGCGCCGCTCCCATGTGCGCCGTCAGCGAGGGCAGCACGCGCGCCGCGCCCAGCCAGATCAGCAGCGACAGCACGACCAGCAGGAAAAACGGCGAGGCCCAGCCAAAGTGTGCGGCCAGCACCACGCCGATGGGCACGCCGCCCACGGCCGCCATGGCAAACGAGGTCATGACGATGCCCGTGGCCGCGCCGCGCCGCTCGGCGGGGATCACGTCGCCGATGATGGCCATGACGATGGCGCCCAGCACGCCGCCCGTCAGCCCCGCAAACGCGCGCGACCACAGCAGCACATGAAAATTCGGCGCCAGCGCGCAAGCCAGGTTCGACACGGTAAACAGGCAAAACATGGTCAACAGCAGCTGCTTGCGGTCGAAGCGGTCGATATACGTGGCCGCCAGCAAGCCGGACAGGCCCGCGCACCAGGCATACGCGGACACGGCGCCCGAGACGGCCGCCGGACCGATGTGGAACGCCTGCATCAGCTGGGGCGCCAGCGGCATCATCACCATGAAATCCATGATGACGGTAAATTGCGTCAGCGCCAGCAGCCACAGCATCGCGCGTTCGCGCGCCGGCGTCAGGGCCGCGCCAGCGGACATATCAGGGGAAGGGTTCGGTACAGGTTTCATGCGGCAGATCTTAAGGATGGCGGCGGTGGACGGCAAGGTTTACTTTCTGGCATCGAAGCGCGATACTCGTCCACATGCCCGCCACCTCTGTCCGCCCCCTTGCACCAGACGACGCCAGCGCCTACCGCGCGCTGCGCCTGGCCGGCATCGCCGAACTGCCCGCCGCCTTCTGCACCACGCACGCAGCGGAAAGCGGTTTGCCGCTGGCACAGATCGCCCAGCGCTTGCGCGCCACCTCGCACCAAATTATATTTGGCGCTTTCAACGAAGAACAATTGATCGCCATTGCCGGCCTGCGCCGCGAACCGATCGCCGTCGTGCATGACAAGGCCAGTCTGTGGGGCGTGTATGTGGCGCCGCAGGCGCGTGGACGCGGCGCGGGACGGCAACTGGTGCAGGCCGCCATCGACCATGCCTGCGCCATTCCCGAGCTGGCCCACGTTCGCCTGGCCGTGGCGCAGGACAACCACGCGGCGTTGAGCCTGTACCTGGGCTGCGGTTTTACCCTGGCGGACGGTCCCGCAGCGGAGGGCATGCTGCCACTGCAGCTGTTGCTGCCCCGCCCCGCTCGTGCCAGTGCCAGTGCAAGTGCAAGCCCAAGTGCCGAAAGTAATGTCTTTATGAAAATCAATACCTTACAAATCCCTGCGAAATAGCGGACAGGCCGTTTTTTCTGTTGCAAGCAAACGCGGCAGGCCTTAGCATCGCGGCTTACAAAAAAAACTTGGGGGAGAGCCAATGTCATCGGCCGAGACACAAACCGCCACGGGCAAAATGCCGCGGCAAATACCGTACATCATCGCCAACGAAGGCTGTGAACGCTTCAGCTTTTACGGCATGCGCAATATCCTGACGCCGTTCCTCATCAGCACCTTGCTGCTGATGATCCCGATCGACCAACGCACGGGCGAAGCCAAGCACGTGTTCCACACCTTCGTCATCGGCGTGTATTTCTTCCCGCTGCTGGGCGGCTGGCTGGCCGACCGCTTCTTCGGCAAGTACAACACCATCTTCTGGCTCAGCCTCGTGTATTGCGCCGGCCATGCCTGCCTGGCCCTGTTTGAAAACAGCGTCAACGGCTTCTATTTCGGCCTGTTCCTGATCGCCTTCGGTTCCGGCGGCATCAAGCCGCTGGTGGCCTCGTTTGTCGGCGACCAGTTCGACCAGACCAACAAGCACAAGGCCAAGCTGGTCTTCGACCTGTTTTACTGGATCATCAACTTCGGCTCCTTCTTCGCGTCCTTGCTGATGCCGATGTTCCTGCGCGACTTCGGTCCCTCGATCGCCTTCGGCATCCCGGGCCTGATGATGCTGGCCGCCACCCTCGTCTTCTGGATGGGCGCCAAGAAATACGTGCACGTGCCGCCGGCGCCGCCGAATCCCGACTCGTTCACCCGCGTGGCCCGCACGGCCCTGCTGGCGCGCGTCGATGGCGGTTCGCGTCCTGGCCTGTACGTCGCCTACGTGGGCGTGATCGGCGCCCTGTACGCGTTCTACAGCATTCCAGAATGGGGCTTCGTCATTTCCGCATGTACGGCGCTGGTCTTGCTGCTGGCCTTCGGCAGCATCGGCACGGCCATGCAGCTGGAACGCGCGCGCGGCATCCACCCCGACGAAGCCGTCGAAGGCGTGCGCGCCGTGCTGCGCATCCTCGTCATCTTCGCCCTCGTCACGCCGTTCTTCTCGCTGTTCGACCAGAAGGCTTCGACGTGGATCGTGCAGGCGAACACCATGGAAAAACCAAGCTGGTTCCTGCCGGCGCAGATGCAGGCGCTGAACCCGATGCTGGTAATGCTGCTGATCCCGTTCAACAACCTGGTGCTGTACCCGATGCTGAACCGCTTCGGCCTGGAAGCGACGGCCCTGCGCCGCATGACGGCCGGTATCGGCTTTTCCTCGCTGGCATGGATCGTCATCGGCTTGCTGCAGCTGGCCCTCGACAGCGGCAACGCCGTCTCCATCATGTGGCAGATCCTGCCGTATGCCTTGCTGACGTTCGGCGAAGTACTGGTCTCGGCGACAGGGCTGGAGTTCGCCTACAGCCAGGCGCCCGTCTCCATGAAGGGCGCCATCATGAGCTTCTGGAATCTGTCGACCACGGTGGGCAACCTGTGGGTGCTGATCGTCAACCGCAGCGTCATGAACGAAGGCGTGATCGGCAAGATCGCCGAAAGCGGCATCAGCGTGACGGCCTTCCAGATGTTCTTCTTCGCCGCCTTTGCAGCGGTGGCCATGCTGGCCTTCGGCCTGTATGCACGCAACTACAAGATGGTCGACAACTACCGCCAGGCGGCCGTGCCGGCGAAAGCATGATGCCGGTTTGATTTGCCGCAATCAAGAAGGGCGCCCGAGGGCGCCCTTTTTTTACGTCGTCACCGTCGGTGCGTCGCGCCCCGTGCGGGCGCGGATCTGCGCCAGCTGCTCGGCCACGGCGATCAGTCCCGCCAGCGCCGCCTGGGTCGGGATGCCATGTTGCGCGACATCGGCTTCGTAGCGCTCCAGGTACAGGCGCAGGGTGGCGCCCTCGGTGCCCGTGCCGGACAGGCGCAGCACGATGCGCGCGCCATCCGTCATGATGATGCGGATGCCCTGCTGCGTCGCCACCGAGCCGTCGACCGGGTCGGTGTAGCTGAAATCGTCGGCCAGCGCCACCGTGTAGCCACCCAGCACCTGGCCCGGCAAGGCGGCCAGCTGGCCGCGCACGGCGTCCATCAGCTGCTGCGCACCGGCGCTGTCGATGTCTTCATAATCGTGGCGCGAGTAGTAATTGCGGCCATACGTGGCCCAGTGCGCGCGCACGATGTCTTCCACCGATTGTTTTTTCTCTGCCAGCAGGTTGAGCCAGAACAGCACGGCCCACAGGCCATCCTTTTCGCGCACGTGGTTCGATCCCGTGCCATAGCTTTCCTCGCCGCACAGGGTGGCCATGCCGGCGTCGAGCAGGGTGCCGAAGAATTTCCAGCCCGTCGGCGTCTCGTAGCACGGAATGCCCAGCGCGCTAGCGACCCGGTCGGCCGCGCCCGACGTGGGCATGGAGCGGGCGATGCCCTTCAAGCCGGCACGGTAGCCGGGCGCCACTGTGGCGTTGGCGGCCAGGATGGCCAGGCTGTCCGAGGGCGTCACGTCGAAGCGCCGGCCGACGATCATGTTGCGGTCGCCATCGCCGTCCGAGGCGGCGCCGAAGTCGGGCGCATCGTCGCTGGCCATGCGCGCAATCAGCTCCTGCGCGTTGACGGGATTCGGGTCCGGGTGGCCGCCGCCGAAGTCTTCCAGGGGCACGCCATTGATGACACTGCCCTTGGGCGCGCCCAGCATGCCTTCCAGGATGGCCGTCGCATACGGGCCGGAAACGGCGTGCATGCCGTCAAAACAGATGCGCAGGCCGCCCGCGAACAGGGCGCGGATGGCGTCGAAGTCGAACAGTTGCTGCATCAGTTCCGCGTAATCGAGAACCGGGTCGATCACTTCAACCGTCATCTGCTCGATGCGCGTCAATCCCGGCGCATCGAGGTCGATGTCGGCCGCATCGCTGATGCGGTACTCGGTGATGGTTTGCGTGCGCGCAAACATGGCTTCGGTGACCTTTTCCGGTGCCGGGCCGCCATTGGCGATGTTGTATTTGATGCCGAAATCGCCATCGGGACCGCCCGGATTATGGCTGGCCGACAGGATGAGGCCACCACTGGCGCCATGCTTGCGGATCACGCAGCTGACGGCCGGCGTCGACAAAATGCCGCCCTGCCCCAGCAGCACGCGCGCGTAGCCGTGCGCGGCCGCCATGCGCAGCACCGTCTGGATGGCCGCGCGGTTGTAGTAACGCCCGTCGCCGCCCAGCACCAGCGTCTGGCCATGGCAGTCGCCGAGCGTGTCGAACACGCTTTGCACGAAGTTTTCCAGGTATTGCGGTGCGCTGAAGACCGCCACCTTCTTGCGCAAGCCCGAGGTGCCGGGCCGCTGGCCAGCCACCGGCGCCGTATTGATAATTTGAATAGCCATCTTGCCTCCTTATTAACTTCCCATGTTAACCGATGCTGGCCGCGGGGCAAAGCGTTGTACGCCTGCCACGGTGCGGCAAGCCGCTTAGCGCGACATCGCGGCATGCAATATAATGAGAATCATTCTCATATGCGGCATTCCTGGCTGCGGACTCATACATCGGACGCCGTGGTTGCACGCTATTACCAAGAACTGTTGAACTTTTGCTGGCGCAGCTTGCGCAACCGCGAAGCCGCTGCCGACCTGGTGCAGGAAAGCTACGCGCGCGTGCTGGGCGAAGCGGCCGTGCGCGAACCGCGCGCGCTGCTGTATCACACGGCGCGCAACCTGCTGATCGACCAGCACCGGCGCGCCGCCTTGCGCCAGCACGAGGAACTCGACGCCCTGCCGGAAACCGCGCATCCGGCCGCACCGCGCCATTTGCAGCCGGAGCAGGCGCTGGAAAGCAGCCAGGACTGGCAAGCCTGCGTGGCCGCCATCGACGCCTTGCCGCCCCGCTGCCGCGACGCCTTCGTGCTGCACATCTTCGAGGAATTGCCGCACGCGCAAATCGCCGCGCGCATGGGCATTTCCGTGAGCATGGTGGAAAAACATATCGCGCGCGGCATGCTCAGTTGCCAGGCGCAGTTGCATTCTTTGCGGGAAGCCACATAATGGCGCCCATGACCGCCCACCCGCCCCGCCATGCTTTCGGTCCCTCCGCCCAGGAGCAGGCGGACTTGCGCGAGTACGCCGACTTTGCCGCCACACAAGATGGCGTGGCGCTGGCGGCCGCCACCTGGTTCAGCCGGCGCGGCAGCCTTGATGCGCAGGCCGAGTTTGCCGCCTGGCTGGCGGCCGATGCGCAGCACGCGCACGCGTATGCCCAGTTGCAAGACAGCTATCGCGCGGCGCGCCGGGTTCCCGCGCACATGGCCGCCCGCTGGACCGTGCCAGCGCCATCCCCCCGCCGCCCGCTTCTGCGCTCGCTGCGCGTGCTGCCGTATGCGGCCGCCGCCATGCTGCTGCTCAGCGTGGGCGCGGGCGGCTACCAGTGGTGGCAACAGCAACCCACGTTCAGCCAGGCGTATGCCACCGCGCGCGGCCAGCACCTGGCCGTTGCCCTGCCCGACGGCAGCAGCATGCAGCTCGATACGGCCACGCAGTTGCACGTCACCGTGTACCGCAAGCGCCGCGAAGTGCGTCTGGCACACGGCGAAGCGCTGTTCCAGGTGCAAGCGAAGCAAGGACAACCGTTCAACGTGCTCAGCGGCCCCTTGACAGTGACGGTGGTGGGCACGCAGTTTTCCGTGCGCAACACCGTGGCCCACGACGGCCAGCTGCGCGTGGCCGTGCAACATGGCCAGGTGCGCGTGGCGGGCGCGCGGCAAGACCTGGTCGACCTGCGGGCCGGCCAGGGCGTCAGCAGCGATGCCGGTGGTCGCCTGTCGGCCATCGCCAGCCTGGCCCCAGGCAGCGTGGCGCCCTGGCGCAGCGGCAGAATCACCTTCGACAACGTGCCGCTGGGCGCGGCGCTGGCCGAATTCGAGCGCTATGGCGACACGGGCCTGGTCGTGCGCGATCCCGCTGTGGCCAAGCTGCGCATCGGCGGCAGTTTCAGCCTGGCCCAGCTCGACCGCTTCGCCGCTGCCTTGCCGCAGCTGCTGCCCGTCCACGTCGTACGCGATGGTGCCGTCAGCGAGATCCGCATGGCGGCAAAAATGCCGGCGCAAGCCCCTGCGATGCGGCGGCCTGAAAAATAAATGCAAATAGTTCGCATTCGCAGGTGAGGATTTGGCGCACTGCCGCGTCTACCAAGTTAATCGACAACAAATTAACCTGGAGAAATGCAACATGTGGTCCCCCCGCCTCAATCTGACACCCGCTCCCCTCGCCCTGGCCGCCATGCTGGCCCTGGGCAGCATCCCCCTGGCACAGGCGCAAACGGCGCCCACCGTCAAGCTGGCCATCGCCGCCCAGCCGCTGGGCCAGGCACTGAATGAACTGGCGCGGCAAGCCAATCTGCAACTGCTGTTCGCGCCCGAACTGGTGGCCGGCAAGACGGCACCGGCCGTCAGCGGCACGCTGAGCGTGACCGACAGCCTGGAACGCCTGCTGGCCGGCAGCGGCCTGGCCGCCAGCATCGACGGCAACAGCGTCATCATCCGTCCGGTGCCCGCCGCCACGGGCAAGGTGGCGACCCTGGCGGAAATCACCGTCAGCGCGCGCCAGGAGGCGACGACGGATACCGAGCTGACCAAGTCGTATGCGGCGCAGGCGGTGAGCATCGGCAAGGGCCGGCAAAGCCTGCGCGAGATTCCCCAGTCCGTCTCCGTGCTGACGCGCCAGCAATTGAACGACCAGAATTTGCTGAGCCTGGACGACGCCATGCGCGGCGTGACGGGCATCACCGTCGAAGCGAGCAGCACGGGCGGCAACCACGGCAATTTTTACTCGCGCGGCTATGCGCTCGATGCGGTGCAGGTCGATGGCGTGATGACGCCGGCCAGCACGGGCAATGACCTGTCGGCCGGCTTCGGCCTGGCCATCTATGACCGCGTGGAAGTGCTGCGCGGCCCCGCCGGCCTGTTCCAGGGCGCGGGCGACCCGGGCGGCACCATCAACCTGGTGCGCAAGCGGGCGCGCGACACCTACACCGCCAGCGGCGTGCTCAGCGCAGGTTCCTGGGACCGCTACTACGCGGAAGCGGACGTCACGGGCCCCCTGAGCGCGGATGGCAAGGTGCGCGGCCGCCTGGTGGCCGCGTATGAACACCGGCGCTCCTTCGTCGACCACGTGTATGCGAAAAAACCGCTGCTGTACGGCACCGTTGCCGTCGATGTGGCGCCGGGCACCGTGCTGACGGGCGGCGTCACCTGGCAGGAATACAAGGGCCGTCCCGCCTTCGGCCTGCCCGCGTATGAAGACGGGCGCCTGCTCGACGTGCCCCGCTCCACCTACCTGGACCCCGCCTGGAACCACATCACGGAAAAGGTCACCGAGTATTTTGCCGAACTCGACCATAAACTGGACAACGGCGGCCAGTTCAAGGTCACCGCCCTGTACCGTGAGCAGGATGAACCGTCGCGCAATTTCGGCTGGTCCGACTGCTCGGCCGACCCCGTCACGGGCAACAGCTGCCTGATCAGCTGGAACTACCGCAGCCACTGGAAGACGCAGGGCCTGGATGCTTACCTGGCTACGCCGTTCCAGGCGTTTGGCCGCAGCCATGACCTGATCGTGGGCGCCGACTACCGCCAGGTGCACAAGAATTTCCAGTATGGCGGCGGAGACAATGCACCGATCAATATTGTCCATCCTGATAACAATATAGCCCGGCCCAGCTACACCTTTTCCAACGGCAATGACAACCGCACGAAGCAGTTCGGCCTGTACGCGCGCACCCGCCTGCAGGTGGCGGACCGGCTGGCCGTCAACCTGGGCGGGCGCCTGACGCACTGGGACAACCACACCGTCAACCGCAATGCGTATTTCAACCAGTTCACCGATGTCAGCAACACCATCAATGCGAAATTCACGCCGTATGCGGGCCTGGTCTACGAGCTCGACAAGCAGGTCTCGGCCTACGCCAGCTACACGCGCATCTTCTCGCCCCAGAGCACCACGGACGCTGCCGGCCAGACCCTGAAACCGCGCACGGGCCAGCAATTCGAACTGGGACTGAAGGCGGAGCTGTTCGACAAGAACGTCAATGCGCATGCGGCCCTGTTCCGCATGGAAGATGAAAACCGCGTCATGCCCGATCCGGCCAATCCGCTGTTTTCCATCGGCGCCGGCAAGATGCGCAGCCAGGGCATGGAAGCCGAACTGAGCGGCAGCCCCCTGCCGGGCTGGAACATCACGAGCGGCTATTCCTACACCAGCACGCGCACCCTCGAAGGCAGCGACGACCAGAAGGCGCAGCTGTACACCTTCATCGCGCCGCGCCACAATGTCAATCTGTGGACCAACTACCGGCTGGCCGGCGCGCTCGACAAGATCAGCGTGGGCGGCGGCTTGCGCAGCGTCAGCAGCATGTACCGCCTGAACGGCCCTGTGAAATTTGCGCAGGGGCCCGTCACCACGGTGGGCTTGCAGGCTGGCTACCGCCTCAGTCCCAAGCTGGAGCTGTCGCTGACGGTGAACAACCTGTTCGACAAGAAATACTACACGCGCGTGTGGGCCGCCTACGGTTCCAACTTTTACGGCGAACCACGCAATGCCATGCTGACCCTGCGCGGCCAGCTGTAAACGCCCGCGCTCCTGCGCATACACGGCCGCCGCCAGCAATGGGGCGGCCGTGCTCGTTTACCACATCGTACTCTTGCATGTCTCGCAACCCCACACTATAATAAGAATAGTTCTCATTCACATTTACGACTCCCACCGGAGCCTGCACACAGTCGCCTGACTGATGCGCGGCTGGATGACAGACTGCGCCAGCCAGGCACCACCGCCAAGCAAGCCTCCCATACCAACAACGCCAGCCGCTCGACGGTGGCACACGAGAAGAAGGATGTTTCATGGCGCGAGCACGTTCGCTGGCCGGTATCGCTACCGGCCCGTTTTCCCCACCCGTTGGCCACATCGCCCTGCGTCCGCTGGCCGTTGCCGTGCATTCCGCCTTGCTGACGGCAGCGCTGGGCGCCGGCGCGGCCCTGGCTGCCGAGGCGCCGGCCAAGCCCGATGAAGCCACCTTGAGCGAGATCAAGGTAGTGGGCCAGCAAGACCAGGCATCGACCGAGCACACGGGTTCCTACACGACAAAGCAGATGGCCACGGCCACGCGCATGGGCCTGTCGATCCGCGAAACGCCGCAATCGATCTCGGTGGTGACGCGCCAGCGCATGGACGACATGGGCTTGAACAGCCTGGCCGAGGTGCTGGTGCAGTCGACGGGCGTGACGGTCCAGGAAAACGACAGCGAACGCACGAACTTTTCGGCGCGCGGCTTTTCCATCGGCAATTACCAGATCGATGGCGTGGCCGTCAATTCCGGCTCCAATGCGCTGTTCGACACGGCCATCTATGACCGCATCGAAATAGTGCGCGGCGCCACGGGCCTGGTCAGCGGCAATGGCGATCCGTCGGCTACCATCAACATGCTGCACAAACGCCCCGGCAAGGAGTTCGCCGCCTCGGCCGGCCTGACCGTGGGTTCCTGGAACAAGGTCCGTCTGGAGGGCGACATCAGCTCGCCATTGAATGCGGACGGCAGCATCCGCGGGCGCGTCGTGGTGGCAGGCCAGAACCGCCATTCCTACATGGACCTGTACAAGGAACGCAAGCTGGTGGGCGCCGTCATCGTCGAGGCGGATCTGACGCCTGCAACGTTGCTGACGGCCGGTATCGACTACCAGAAAAACACACCGAAAGGCACGAGCTGGGGCACCACGCCCCTGTTCTTCTCTGATGGCACGCCCGCCAACATGCCCCGCTCGTTCAACATGGCGGCCAAGTGGAGCAGTTGGGAGCGCGAGTTCCAGAACAGCTATGTCTATCTCGAACACCGCTTCGCCAACGACTGGAAGATCAAGGCCGCCTACGGGCGCCTGGACAGCTCCTCGAACGGCAAGCTGTTTTACGGCGGCAGCGGCTATCCGAAACGCGATGGCAGCGGCCTGGAAGTCTGGAGCGGCGCCTTCCCCTACGATGAAAAGCAGGACAACTTCGACCTGTCGGCCAACGGCACCTTCCCCCTGTTCGGCCGCCAGCACGACCTGGTGCTGGGCGTGAACGGCTGGAAGCGCGTCGGCACGACGAATGAAACCTTGCTGCCCGATCCGCTACCATTTGCCACCACCATCCCCGACTTCCGCAACTGGACGGGCGACGTACCCGAGCCGGCGCTCACGCGCACGGGTGCGCGCGACGTCGCCACCACCAAACAGTCGGGTGCCTTCATCGCCACGCGCATCAATGTCACGGACAGCTTCAAGGTGCTGGCCGGCGCGCGCGTTTCCAGGTGGGAAACCTATAACGACCGCTACGATACCCAGGGCCGTTTTGTGAAACGCAGTTCCGCCTACAAGACGGACGATGTCGTCACGCCATATGCGGGCATGGTGCTCGATGTGAGCAAGAGCACGTCGCTGTACGCCAGCTATACGGACCTGTTCAAGCCGCAAAACCTGAAGGACAAGAACAACGCCTTCCTCGACCCGATCACGGGCAGCAACGTGGAAGCGGGCGTGAAGAGCGACTTCTTCGACGGCGCCGTGAACGCCTCGTTCGCCGTGTATGAAGCCAAGCAGGACAACCTGGGCGAGGAAGACAGATCGGTGCCGCTGACCTTTCTGCTGCCGGACGGCAGCCGCCCCTATGTCTCGACGGGCAAGGGCACGAAAAGCCGCGGCTACGAGGCGGAAGTGTCGGGCAGTCCCTTGAGCGGCTGGCAGCTGTTCGCCGGCTACACGCACAGCAAATCAAAGACGGGCAAGGGCGTGGTGACCAACACCATCCAGCCGACCAACATGCTGCGCGTCTCGACCACCTACCGCCTGCCGGGCGAGCTGCAAAATCTCACCATCGGCGGCGGCTTGAACTGGCAGAACGAAATCTGGACGATGGCCACCCTGCCGAACAAAAGCAAAATCCGGGTCAGCCAGGGCAGCTACGTGCTGGCCAACCTGATGGCGCGCTACCAGATCAGCCCGAAACTCTCGGCCAGCCTGAATGTCAACAACCTGTTCGACAAGACGTATTTCCGCCGCGTGGGTTTCTATAACGGCGGCTATTACGGCGAACCGCGCAACGTGGCGCTGAACCTGCGCTACCAGTACTGATGCATCGCAGGCCACAGTCCCCAGGGAACGCGGCCGCTTTTTCCATTCACATAAAAAGATAAGGGATACACCATGCACCTCACTTCCATCGCGCGCCTCGGCGTCCTCGCCACCGCCCTGCTGGGCGCGGCCCTCGCTTCCGGCACGGCCAGCGCGCACCAGATCTGGCTGCAGCAGGACGGCAAGGCAGCCAGCGTGTACTTCGGTGAATTTGGCGACAACCTGCGCGAAGCGTCGCCCGGCTTGCTGGACAAGTTCAGCATCAAGAAGGTGACGTGGATCTCGGCCAAGGGCGCGCAGCCACTGCAGGCGAGCAAGACGGCCGGCGCGTTCATCCTGAATGGCAAGGTGGGCGCCGGCGAAAGCATCATCGTCGAGGAAGACAACTACCCGTCCTGGGAAGAGAAAAAGGATGGCAAGAGCACGCGGACCGTGTGGATTCCCGCCGCGCGCCTGGTCGCCGACGGCAAGGCGCAAGCGCCCGCGCTGACCCTGGACCTGGTGCCAACCGGCCAACCAGGCCAGTTCCAGGTCAGCTACCAGGGCAAGCCGCTGGCGCAGGCCAAGGTCAACGCCGTGGTGCAGTCGGGCTGGGGCAAGGAAGCGTGGAGCGATGCGCAAGGCCTGGTCAGCTTCCCGCTGCCATGGAAGGGCAGCTATGTGCTGGAAGTGCAGCACACGGACAAGACGGCCGGCCAGCGCGGCGCGCAAGCCTATGACAAGGCCATGTTCGTGACCACCCTGAGCCTGGTGCAGCCGCACGGCGTGACGCCGCTGCCGGCCGGCCCTGCCGTGCCGCCCAGCAAGGATCACGACTGAGCATGCAAGCGCCAGCCATCATTAAAATCGCGCGCCTGCGCCTGTCCGCCGGCGCGATCTACCGCCTCGGCGTGGCCTCGCGCAGCGTGGCCGCCATCGTCGGCGGCTACGTGCTGGCAGCGCTGGTCACCATGCTGCTGTCGGTGAGCCTGCCCATGGCCCGCTCCGAAGCCGTCATGACGGCCACCCTGCTGTCGTTTGCCATCTACACCTGCGCCGTGCTGTGGGTCTTCGCCACGCGCAGCGCCCTGCGCGCCTGGCTGGGCCTCGCGATCCCGGCCGCCATCATCGCCGCCATCCTGCAGTCGATGGACGCACTATCCTGGAGTCTCGCATGAAAGAAGGTTTCCGCCAGTCGATGGCATGGCTGCACACCTGGTCCGGCCTGCTCGTCTGCTGGATCTTGCTGCTGGTGTTTTGCGCCGGCACGGCCAGCTACTACCGCAATGAAATCACGCTGTGGATGCAGCCGGAACTGCATGGCGCCGCCGCCAGCCAGGTCAGCACCGAGGAAGCGGCCAAGGTCGCGCAACAAGCGATGCAGGAACGGGCAGACGGCGCCACGCGCTGGTTCATCAGCCTGCCCGGCGAGCGCAGCCCGTCCACGCAACTGGGCTGGAGCAAGCCATCGAAGCCCGGCGAAAAGAAACGCGGACGGCGCGGCAATTTTCATAGCGAAAAAGCCGACCCGGCCACGGGCGAGGTACTGTCGAAGCCGCGCGAGACGCGCGGCGGCGAATTCCTCTACCGCCTGCACTTCGACCTGCACTACATGTCGGCCATCTGGGGCCGCTGGATCGTGGGTTTCTGCGCCATGTTCATGTTCATCTCCATCATCAGCGGCATCGTCACGCACAAGCGCATCTTCAAGGACCTGTTTACCTTCCGTCCGAAGAAGGGCCAGCGCTCGTGGCTCGACGCGCACAACGTGACGGCCGTGCTGGCACTGCCCTACCACATCATGATCACCTACACGGGCCTGGTCACCCTGATGTTCCTGTACATGCCGTCCGGCGCCACGGCCGCCTACAAGGGCGACCAGGATGCCTTCTTCGCCGAGGCGTTTCCCGGCCGCTCGGGCGACAGCAAGCCGGCCGGCGTGGCCGCGCCGCTGACGCCGATCGCACCGCTCGTGCGCCAGGCGGAACAACACTGGGGCGGCAAGGTCGAACGCATCTCCGTGAATCACCCGGGCGACGTCAACGCCACCATTTCGCTCACGCGCGCCGGCGGACGCGACATGTCGTCGAAGCAGCCGTCGATGGAATTCGATGGCGTCAGCGGCAAGCTGCTGTCGACCGATGGCGACGCGCAGCCCGGCGCCGCCGCCACGCACGGCGTGATGGTCGGACTGCACGTCGCGCATTTCGGCGGACCGCTGCTGCGCGCGCTGTTCTTCCTCTCCGGCCTGGCCGGCTGCGCCATGGTCGCCACGGGCGCCCTGCTGTGGGCCGTCAAGACGCGCCAGAAGCAAGCCAAGGCACTGGCCGCCGGCAAGCGCGCCAGCTTCGGCCTGCGCCTGGTCGAAGCGCTCAACATCGGCGCCATCGCCGGCATCCCGATCGCCTTCGGCGCCTACTTCTGGGCCAACCGCCTGCTGCCGGTGACGATGGAAGAGCGCTCGAAGGAAGAAATCGCCTGCTTCTTCGGCGCCTGGGCCCTGGCCGCCATCATCGCCCAGCTGCGCCCCTCGCGCGCCATGTGGCGCATGCAGCTGGCCGTGGGCGCCTTCCTGCTGGCGTCATTGCCCGTGCTGAACGTCTTCACCACCAATTCGCACCTGGGCGTGACCCTGTTCCTGGGCCGCGGCCCCGTGGCGGTGGCCGCCTTCGACCTGGTGGTGCTGGTGCTGGGCCTGAGCCTCGCGTATGCGGCGTACAAGTTAAAACCGCTGCCCGTGAAGGCGGCCAAAACCACACCCGCCGCCAAGCCGGCAACGACGATGGAGGCCGCGTAATGGAGCTGCTGGCCAATTTCCTCGTCTTCGCCCTGTGCTATGCGGGCCTGTCTTCGCTGTGCCTGGCCATGGACCGCCACTACGCCGACCTGCACGGACGTGGCGCCGAACCGCCGGCGCCGCTGCGCCGTCGTTTGCAGTGGGCCGGCTGGCTGGCGCTGGCAGCCGGACTGGCCTGGGCCATGCACATCGCCGGCGGCGGCTATGGCCTCGTCTACTGGGTCGGCAGCCTGACGGGCTGCGGCTTGCTGCTGATCTGGCTGCTGCCCTATGCACCGCACCAGGCCATGCGCCTGGCGCGCGTCATCGGCGGCGCGGCCATGCTGGCCGCCGTCGCGCTGGCAGTGCTGTAACGATCATGGCCATGCCACCCCTGCTGCACACGCAGCTGGAAAGCCACTACCGCGCGCACCACGGCTGGCTGGTGCACTGGCTGCAGCGGCGCCTGGGCAATGCTTTTGATGCCGCCGACCTGATGCAGGACACTTTCATCCGCCTGCTGGTCAGTGTCCCCGCACAGCCGCAAACGCCGGCCCTGCGCGCGCCGAAGGCTTACCTGGCCACCGTCGCCAAGCATTTGCTGATCAATCATTTACGCCGCCAGTCGCTGGAACGCGCGTGGGCCGATGCGCTGGCCGCGCAGCCAGAGCAGTACCAGCCCTCCGTCGAGCAGCGCGCGCAAATCCTGCAGGCGCTGCAAGCGGTCGATGCCATGCTTGATGGCTTGAAACCGAAGGTGCGCGCCGTCTTCATCCTGGCGCAGATCGAAGGCTATACGTATGCGGAAATCGCCGCGCAGCTGGGCATCGGCGAACGCTCCGTGAAACGCTACATGGCCGAGGCGCTGACCGAATGCGTGCTGCTGGCGCCGGACTTGCCGGCATGAGCGCGGCCGCTTCGCCATATCCTCCGCTGTCACGCAAGGTGGCGCGCCAGGCCGTCGAATGGTATTTGCTGGAGCAATCGGGCCAGGCCACACAGGATGATTTGGCGGCGTCGGCGCAATGGCGCGCGCGCGACCCGGAACATGCACGCGCCTGGAGCAGGGTGCAGCAGGTTGGCCAAACGGCCAGCCGGCTGCCGCCGGAGCTGGCCGCGCCCGTGCTGCGCCGGCCGCAGCGCCGCGTGGCAGTGCAGGTACTGCTGGCGCTGATGGCGGCGCCCGCCGCCTGGCTGCTGGTGCGCCATGAACTGCTGGCCGACTACCGCAGCGGCGTGGGCGAACGGCGCGAGGTGTCCTTGCCCGATGGCGGCACCCTGGTGCTCAACACGGACAGCGCCGTCGACCTGGCGTATGGCGCCGATGAACGTTTGCTGACGCTGCGCCGCGGCGAGGTACTGATACAGACGCACCCCGACCACGCAGGCAGCCGCCCCTTCATCGTCGCCACCGGCCATGGCCGCATCCGCGCGCTGGGCACGCGCTTCAGCGTGCGCGTCGACGACGATAGCAGCCGCGTGACAGTGCTCGAACACGCGGTGGAAATCACGCCGCGCGCGCCCTCGGCCACCGTGCGCACGCTCATGGCGGGACAACAAAGCCGCTTCGACGCCAGCCACGCTGGCCTGCCCGCGCCGGCGCCGCTGCAAGCCGATGCCTGGGCGCGCGGCATGCTGGTGGCGCAGGACATGCGCCTCGACGCCTTCGCCTTGGAGCTGTCACGCTACCGCCCCGGCCTGCTGCGCGTGGAACCGCAGGTGGCGGGCTTGCGCCTGTCAGGCGCCTTCCAGCTCGACGACACGGACGCCGTGCTGGACAGCCTGGCGCGCATGCTGCCCGTCGACGTGCTGTACCGCACCCAATACTGGGTCACTCTCGTGGCCCGCAAAAAATAGTTTATAAAAGTTGGCCCTTTTTTTCGGCATGGCCTGTCCTGTAAGTACGACAACGACACTCCACCAGAAAGGCCACACCATGCACCCACCCCGTTTGACTCCCCTCGCGCGCGCCATCGGCAGCGCCGTGATCCTGCTGTCGCTGGCGCAAGCGCCGGCCCTGGCGGCAGCTTCCGCCACCGCCCCAGCCAGCACGCAAATCAGTTTCAGCGTGCCGCCGGGCGAGCTATCGGCCGCCATCGCCAGCTTTGCCATCGAAGCAAAAGTGAGCGTGGGCGCGGCTGCCGAACTGCTGCAAGGCGTGCGCACGCCAGGCTTGAGCGGCAACTACACGGTGCAGCAAGCACTGGCCCGCCTGCTGGCCGGCACGGGCCTGGAAGCGCAGCCCAGCGGAGAGCGCAGCTACGTGCTGCGCAAGGCTGGCACTGCATCGCCCGGCGCGCCGATCGCCGCCACGCTGGGTGAAGTCGCCGTCAGCTCCAGCGCCCTGCGCGACGGCACCACGGAGGGCAAGCGCGGCTACGCAGGCCTGACCAGCGCCACGCGTTTGAACCTGTCGCTGCGGGAAACGCCGCAGGCGGTCAGCGTCATCACGCGCCAGCAGATCGACGACCAGGGTTTGCGTACCTTGCAAGACGTGCTGGTCCAGGCGCCCGGCATCACGGTCGACCATTCGTCGAGCACGCGCGAATACGACCAGGTGTTTTCACGGGGATTTGAAGTGACGTCGTACATGTTCGACGGCATCCCGACCAGCAAGAACCTGGAAGCGCGCACCTACGACATGGCCATCTATGACAGGGTCGAAATCATCCGCGGCGCGACGGGTCTGATCAGCGGCACGGGCAGCCCGTCGGCGGCCGTCAACCTGGTGCGCAAGCGCCCGGGTCGCAGCTTTGCCGCCACGGCCGGCGCGCAACTGGGATCATGGGACCGCTACCGCATCGAAGGCGACGTCTCGACGCCCTTGACGGCGGACGGCAAGGTGCGCGCGCGCGTCGTCGCCGCGCATGAAGACCAGCGCTCGTTCATCGACCGCTACCAGCAAAAAAAGGACGTGCTGTACGCCATCGTCGAAGCGGACCTGACGCCATCGACGGTGCTCAGCGCCGGCATCAACTACCAGAAGGAAAAGCTCAAGGGTGCAGGACGCGACTTCCCCATGTTTTATGCCGACGGCTCGCAGACGCGCTTCCCCCGCTCGATGAACGGCACGGCCGCGTGGAGCACGTACGAGCGCGAACAGAGCATGCTGTTCGCCACGCTCGACCACTATTTCGACAACGACTGGATCGCCAAGCTGGCCGTCAGCCGCAGCAGCAACCAGTACGACGCCTTGCAGGGCTTTTCCGGCAATGGCTACCCTGACCGCGTGACGGGCGGCGGCATGCGGCTGTGGCTGGCCAACTGGCACAGCAAGCCGCAACAGACCTCGCTCGACGCCTATGTCAGCGGCCCGTTCCAGGCCTTTGGCCGCCAGCATGAACTGGTGCTGGGCGTGAGCGCCTCGGAACTCAAGACGAACAGCCCCATCTATCCGAGCTGGCGCCTCGATGGCTATGACTACACGGTACCAAATATCCACGCCTGGAATGGCGCTATGCCGGTGCCCGACTACAGCGGCACGCGCCTGGGCAGTTCATACGACAAGGAACGGGAAAGCGGCCTGTATTCGACCCTGCGCCTGCGCCCGACGGATGCGCTGTCGGTGATTATTGGCGCGCGCCTGTCGTACTGGAAGCGCGACATCCGCAGCGACTATGTCAATGACGCGGACCTGTACGACGCGATGCGAGAAAACGGCAAGATCACGCCGTATGCGGGCCTCGTCTACGACCTGGGCCGGCACTGGTCGGCCTACGCCAGCTACACCAGCATCTTCACGCCGCAAAGCCAGCGCGACGTCAACAGCCGCTTCCTGGCGCCGCTCGAAGGCAAGAACTATGAAGTGGGCGCCAAGGGCGAATTCTTCGGCGGCAAGCTCACCACCAGCGCCGCCGTCTTCCAGCTGAAGCAGGAAAACCTGGCCGAAGCCGATCCGGGCAATGTCTGGATCATCGGCACGGGCGGCGGTTCCTACGCCTATCACACGGTCAAGGGCGCCACCACGCGCGGCGTCGAGGCGGAAGTCTCGGGCCAGCTGCGCCCCGACTGGCAACTGACGGCCAGCTATGCCTACAGCCGCATCCGCAACGCGGCTGGCGCACGCATCCAGACCAACCAGCCGCAAGCCATGGCCAAGCTGTGGAGCACCTGGCGCCTGGCGCAGGGCGTGCCGGGCCTGGTGCTGGGCGGCGGCGTGAACTGGCAGAGCAATATCTACATGGATGACCGCGGGCCGAACGGCGAACGCTTCACGCAGAAAGCGTATGCGGTGGCGGGACTGATGGCGCAGTATCAGGTCAGCAAGCAGTTGCTGGCGACCCTGAACGTCAACAACGTCTTCGACAAACGCTACTACTCGACGGGCATGGGCGGCTACTACGGCGATCCGCGCAACGCCATGCTGTCGCTGCGCTATCAGTTCTGAATGACTTCACTACTTTTGAGCAGCACCTCGATGCCCTCGGGCGCCATGGCGCGGCCCAGGTAGTAGCCAAACGCCTCGTCGCAGCCCATCTCGGCGAGCAGTTCCAGCTGCGCGCCGCTTTCCACGCCGCCGGCAATGGTGCGCAGTCCGAGCGTGCGCGCCATTGCCACGATGGCGCGCACCATGGCGCCGTCGCCACCGGGCTTGCCCAGGTCGTCGACGAAGCACTTTTCGATCTTCACGGCATCCGTGGGAAAGCGTTTCAGGTATGTGAGCGAGGCGTCGCCCGTGCCGAAATCGCTGATGGCAATCGCCATGCCCAGCTGGCGGAACTGGCGCAGTATCAGTTCGCAGTTCTGGTTGTGGTCGATCAGGATGCCGGCGGCGATTTCCAGCTCGATGCAATGCCCCGGCACGCCGGCCGCCTCCAGCGCGGCGGCGAAATTGCGCGCGATATCGCGCTGGTAGAACTGGCGCGCCGACAGGCTGACGGACACCGTCAGCCTCTGCCCCTGCGCGATCCAGCTGCGTGCCTGTTCCACCGCCGTGGCCAGCACCCAGGCGCCCACCGGCAGGATCAAGGCGCTTTCTTCCAGCACCGGTAAAAAGTCGAGCGGCATCATCAGTCCCAGTTCCGGATGCTTCCAGCGCAGCAGCGCCTTCACGCCCGTGATCGTGCGCGTCTTCAGGTCCATGCGCGGCTGGTAGAACAGGGCGAATTCGTTGCGTTCGAGCGCATGGCGCAGGGCTGTCTCGAGGATGGTGCGCGAATACGACTGCGTCTGCATGCGCGGCGCGTAGCGCAGGCAGGTACCTGGCGCGTGGCGCTTGGCCGCATACATGGCCAGGTCGGCCTTTTCGATCAGTGCATTGACGTCGTCGTCATCGTCCGGGTACAGGGCCACGCCCACGCTGGCCGCCACCGACAGGCTGTATTCGCCGATGACGAAGGGGGCGGCGATGGCGGCGACGATTTTTTCGGCCACCCGCTCGGCATCGTGCGCCGTGCGCAGTTCCGTCAGCAGGATGATGAATTCATCGCCGCCCTGGCGCGCCACCGTGTCGACCTTGCGCACGCACTGTTGCACCCTGCGTGCGAACTCCGTCAGCACCTGGTCGCCCACGTCGTGTCCCAGGCTGTCGTTGATGGATTTAAAACGGTCGATATCGACGAACAGCACGGCCAGCAAAGCCTGGTGACGGCGCGCGTAGGCGATGCCGTGCTCAAAGCGGATCTGGAAATGCAGCCGGTTCGGCAGCCCCGTCAAGCCGTCGTGGTGGGCGATGAATTCCAGCTGCTGCTCGGCGCGCCGGCGGGCCGATACATCGTGCAGCAGCAGCACCGCGCCGCCCTGCGCCAGCGGCGCGCAGCTGTACTGCACGTCGATGCGCTTGCCATCGAGATGGCGCAGCAGCACGGCGCCGCGCGCCACTTCCAGCACTTCTTGCCGCGCCACGCAGTCGCGCACCTGGCGCGCCGCATCGACGGGCGCGCCGTCATGGAACAGCGGCAGCAGCTCGGTCACAGGCTGGCCCAGGCCATCGTCGCCCAGCAAGCCACCCATGCTGCTGGCGCGGGGATTCATGTACTGCACCACGCCATCGTGGTCGGTGCCGACGACGGCTGCCGGCAGCGCGTGCAGCAGCGCCAGCGCATCTGCCATGCGCTGCGCCTGCGCCGCCTGCAGCACCACGCCCGTCGCATGGCGCATGCGCCACATGCGCGCCGCCTGCCACTGGCAGGCCAGCAGCACGGCGAGCACCACGGCCAGGGACAGGCACAGCGCCAGCAGCAGCGCCGTCATGCATCACCCGGCAGGCGGAAAGTGAAGAACATGGTTTTCCTTTGCAACGCGCGCCATGCGGCCGGGCGCAGATCCATGCGGAAAGGAAATAGTATAAGAATTTCGGCGCGATATTTGCCTGATCGGACGCCGCTTGACTGGCATCAAGCGGCGCGGGGCGGGCCTGCGTCAGGTCAGCGACAGTCTCCGGGACGGCGCGGCCACGCCGGGAACGGCGTGCAGTTTGAAGATGCTGACGGCGTCGGCCAGGCTGGCCGCCTGCTGCTGCAGCGCGTCCGCGGCGGCGGCGGCCTGCTCCACCAGGGCCGCATTCTGCTGCGTCACGCCATCCATCTGGCTGATGGCGATGCTGATCTGCTCGATGCCATCGCGCTGCTCCACGCTGGCCACGGCGATCTCGCCGATGATGGCGTTCACGCGCTGCACGCTGCTGACCACATCGTCCATCGTGCGCCCCGCCTGGCCCGCCAGCACGCTGCCCTCTTCCACCGTGCGCACGGATTCGCCGATCAGCTGCTTGATTTCCATGGCCGCCGCGGCCGACCTGTGCGCCAGGCTGCGCACTTCGGTGGCCACGACGGCAAAGCCGCGTCCCTGCTCGCCCGCGCGCGCCGCTTCCACGGCCGCGTTCAGGGCCAGGATATTCGTCTGGAAGGCGATGCCGTCGATGACGGCGATGATGTCGACGATACGCTTCGACGAAGCATTGATATGGCTCATGGTCTGCACCACCTGCGCCACTGCCTCGCCACCGCGCTGCGCCACGTCGGACGCGCCGCCGGCCAGCTGGCGCGCCTGGTCCGCGTTGTCGTTATTCTGCCGTACGGTGGAGGTCAGCTCGGTCATCGCTGCAGCCGTTTCTTCCAGCGAGCTGGCCTGCTCCTCCGTGCGCGAAGACAGATCCATGTTGCCGTTGGCAATTTCGCCCGACGCCGTGGCGATGGCGTCCGTGCCGGCGCGCACCCGTCCCACGATGTCGGCCAGGTTGCCGCTCATCGCCTTCAAGGCGCGCAGCAGGTCGCCGATTTCATCGCGGCTGCTGTCGGCCACCACGGCGCGCAAGTCGCCGGCCGCCACTTGCTGGGCGATGCCGACGGCCGCACCCAGCGGCACCGTGATACTGCGGATCAGCCACCACACGGTGATAGACCCGACGACCAGGGTCACCAGCACGGTGGCCAGCATGGCGATGCTGGCGCTGCGGTGCGCGGTGGCGTCCTGCTCCTTCATCTGCGCCATCAGGCTGTGCGACTGCTTGCCGATAGTGGCGACGATGGCGTCGATCTGGCGCGTCGGTTCGCGGTCCATGCCCTTGACCAGCGCATCGACCGTGTGGGCGCTGTCGGGGCGCGCGCCGTCGTACTGCTGCAGCGCCGCCAGGTAGCTCACGCCCAGCGCGTCGTGCGCCTGCAGCGCTTGCGCCACGGGCGCCGTATCGAGTTTCAACGCGGCCATCATGGCCTGCAAGCCGGCCAACTCCTTGCGCGTCTGCGCGCCGCTGGCGACAAACGCTTCGCGGTAGCGCCGGAAGGCGGCCGCATCGCCGCCGCGCAGCAGGATGTTTTTCCATTCCTGCACCTGGATCTTGAATTCCACCTGCGCGCTGCGCGCCGCGTCGACCGCTTCCGTCAGGGCCACGGAGCGCTGCATGGCCTCGGCGCTGCGTGCGCTGGCCGCATCGAGCGCACTCCAGCCGCGCACGCCAACGAACACCAGCGCAAGAAAGAAGAAGGCGCCCAACAGACCCAGGCGGATGGAGATTTTCAGATTCGCGAGTTGCATGTATTTCTCCCGGCAGTAAGAACAGGATGGCAACAAAGGCGCCACCAAAACTATCCAATTCCCACCAAATGAGGAAATCATGCCGCGCACCCCGTGAAAAACCAAGCAGTGCTTTCGCTAGAGAAACACTTTCAACACAGAAACAACAAATTACACGGGAAGGTTGACTGTCTGGCCATATTGCCGGGATCGCAGCATGGTCGGGCCGGCAATCTTGCCGGTCGCCTCAGCGCGCCGCCGCGGCCGCGCCCGCGAACTCTTCGCGCAGCAGCGGGTACAAACGCCGGTAGCGCGCCAGCCGCTCTTCCAGCATGGCGCACGCTTGCGGCGCGATCGTTTCCTGCACGGGCGGACGCGTGCACACCTGCGCGGGCGACAAGCCCGTCACCGCCATCTGCGCCAGGCGCGCCGCACCGAGGGTGCCGCCAGCCACGCCATGGTCGTGCCGCAGCACGTTCAGGCCCGAGGCATTCGCGCATAGCTGGGCCCAGAAGCGGCTGCGCGAACCGCCACCGACGAACGACGCTTCTTCCAGCTGCGTGCCGGCGCTGCGCAGGGCCGCATTGCCGTCGGCCATGGCAAAGGCCACGCCTTCCATCACGCTGTAGGCCAGTTCGGCGCGCCCATGTTCCGTCGACAGGCCAAAAAACACGCCGCGCGCCGTGGCGTCGTTGTGCGGCGTGCGCTCGCCGCTCAGGTAGGGCAAAAAGATCGGCGCCGTGCGCGCTTCCACGCCTTCGGCCAGCGTCACCAACTCTCCGATGGCGGACGACTGCGTCAGCCGCGCCACCCAATTCAGGCTGGACGCGGCGCTGAGGATCACGCTCATCTGGTGCCAGCGCCCGGGCAGGCAGTGGCAGAACGCGTGTACGCCCTGGCCAGGATTGGGTGCGTAGCCATCGCTGCCGGCGAACAGCACGCCCGAGGTGCCCAGCGACAGCAGGCCGGCGCCCGGCTCCACCACGCCCAGGCCCACGGCGGCGGCAGCATTGTCGCCCGCGCCGCCGGCCAGCACCACCGCATGCGCGATGCCCCATTCCTGGCACAGCGCCGGGCGCACCTGCGCGGCGGCATGGCTGCCTTCGACCAGGCGCGGCATGTGCTCGCGCGTCAAACCGGTGGCCGCCAGCATGCGCTCGGACCAGTCGCGTTTGGCCACGTCCAGCCACAGGGTGCCGGAGGCGTCGGACATGTCGGAGATGCAGTCGCCCGTCAGGCGCAGCGCCACGTAATCCTTGGGCAGCAAGACTTTACTGATGGCGCGAAACAGCGACGGCTCGTACTTTTGCAGCCACAGCAGCTTGGGCGCCGTGAAGCCGGGCATGGCCTGGTTGCCCGTGATGGCGCGCGACTCGGGCACCAGCGCTTCGAGTTCCACGCATTCGGCAAAGGCACGCGTATCGTTCCACAAAATGGCCGCGCGCAGCACGTGCTGCTGCTTGTCGAGCAGCGTGGCGCCATGCATCTGGCCCGACAGCGCGATGCCGCGCAAGCCGGAAAACGCCACCGGCTGGGCGCTGCGGATGGCCGCGATCACGTCCAGCGTGGCGTGCCACCAGTCCTCCGGGTTCTGCTCCGACCAGCCGGGATGGGGGCTCGACACGCGCAGGGTCACGCCGCTGCTGGCGAGGATGGTTTGCGCGTCGTCGGTCAGGATGGCCTTGACTTCGGAAGTGCCGATATCGATACCGAGATAGGTCACGATGGTTCCATGAAAAGTGGATGGGCGCCCGCGCACGGCGGCGATTTCACGTTATGGTAATCGCCCGGCGGCGCCAGCAGCACGCCTTTCCGCATACTTTTTCACACTTTGCCGATACGCGCCAGCCAGCGCGTTCAACCATGCTGGCGAAAATCCTTGCGGTAGACATTCGTATCCTTGCCCGATGGCGGCATGCGCGTAAACCGCTCGAAGCGCAGCCCCAGTTTATTGAGCAGATTGATCGACGCCTGGTTCCGCGGCGAGGTGATGCCGTACAGGGTGGGGATGCGCAGCGTGTACCGGGCATGCCGCACGATGGCCGCCGTCGCCTCCCAGGCATAACCCTGGCCCCAGTAGGCGGGCAGCATGGCGTAGCCGATGTCGGGACCGGGCAGGCTGTCGCGGCGTATCATGCCACCCATGCCGATGGCCACGCCGTCGCTGCGGCGTTCGATAATGTAAAAGCAATAGCCATGCTCGCGGAACTGCGCGATCGGACCGGCTTCCAGCGCCGCGCGCGCCGCATCCACGGTATGGATGTTGCGGTCGCCGATATTGGCGATCCACGACGGCTCATTGATCAGTGCCAGGTAGAACGGCGCGTCTGC
Organism: Janthinobacterium sp. 78; assembly: GCF_003096775.1. NCBI lineage: Bacteria > Pseudomonadati > Pseudomonadota > Betaproteobacteria > Burkholderiales > Oxalobacteraceae > Janthinobacterium > Janthinobacterium sp. 78. Next base: position 5,332,275 of record NZ_QENT01000001.1, read on the forward strand.
GGGTGTGAAGGTGCGCAGGCGCAGGCGGGGCGTCTCGATGACGATCACCGATTCTGTCACGGCGCCGCTCATGCCGGCCACTGCATCGGATCGGTCAGCAACTGGTACATCACGTAGGCGTCGACATAACCCAGGTGCGCGTGGCGGTAGGCCAGCGGCAGGGTAGCGACGATGGAAAAGCCCAGCTTTTTCCACAGGGTGACGGCGCCCAGGTTGGTGCTGACGACGAAGTTGAACTGCATCGCCAGGTAGCCCGCGCGGCGCGCTTCTTCCATGCAGTGCACGCCCATCATGCGCCCCACGCCCACGCCCTGCGCGGCCGGGTCGACCATGAATGAGGCATTGGCCACGTGCGATCCATGCCCCGGCTGGTTCGCCACCAGCTTGTACATGCCCAGCAAGCGCTCGCTGCCCATCACGGCCACATAGCTTTGCACGCCGGGGCCGAACCAGTAGGCGTGGCACGCTTCACGCGTGGTATCGGCCGGTAAGGTATAGGTGTCGCCAGCGGCCACCAGGGTCTGGAAAATCGGCCACATGGCGTCGAAGTCGGCTTCCTGGGCCGGGCGGATATCAATTTCTTTCAAGGCGGTGCTCCCGATAACAAGTGATGGCCGATTGTATCAGCGCCCCAGGCGGAAATTGACCGTTTCGGGCCGGCCCGGCAAATGCAGGCGCGATTGCGCGCGCGGCGCCTCGCTGACGATTTTCCCGCGCCGCAGTACCAGGCGCCGCGCCGCGCGCAGGCGCAGCGCTTCGACCGTGGAGCCGCAATCGAGGATCAGCAAGTCCGCATGGCAGCCGGGCGCGATGCCATAGCCGTCCAGGCCCAGGATGCGCGCCGGCGTCTCGGTCACGGCCAAAAAGCAGTCGTGCATCGCTTGCTGGCCCGTCATCTGCGCCACGTGCAGTCCCATGTGCGCCACTTCCAGCATGTCGCCCGAGCCGAGGCTGTACCACGGGTCCATCACGCAGTCGTGGCCAAAGGCGACGGGAATGCCGGCGGCCAGCATCTCGGGCACGCGCGTCATGCCGCGCCGCTTCGGATACGTGTCGTGGCGCGCCTGCAGGGTGATGTTGATGAGGGGGTTGGCAATCGCCGCCACGCCCGCCTCGCGGATCAGCGGCAGCAGCTTGCTCACATAATAATTGTCCATCGAATGCATGGACGTCAGGTGCGAGCCCGTCACCCTGCCCTGCATGCCAAGGCGCTGGCTGTGGAAGGCCAGGGTTTCGATGTGGCGCGACAGCGGGTCATCCGACTCATCGCAATGCATGTCGACCATCAGGCCCCGCTCGCAGGCGAATTCGCACAGCAGGCGCACCGATTCGGCGCCGTCTGCCATGGTGCGCTCGAAATGCGGAATGCCGCCCACCACGTCGACGCCCATGGCAATCGCGCGCTTTAAATTGTCGAAGGCGCCGGGACTGCGCAAGATGCCGTCCTGCGGGAACGCCACCAGTTGCAGGTCGAGATACGGCGCCACTTGCCGCTTGACGTCGAGCAGCGCTTCCACGGCCAGCAGGCGCGGGTCGCAGATATCGACGTGCGAGCGGATAGCCAGCAATCCGCGCGCCACGGCCCAGTCGCAATACTGCAAGGCGCGTTGCACCAGGGCGTCCTGCGTCAGCTGCGGTTTCAGCTCGCCCCACAGGGCGATGCCTTCGAGCAGGGTGCCGGAGGCATTCACGCGCGGCAAGCCGTAGCTGAGCGTGGCGTCCATGTGGAAGTGGGCGTCGACGAACGGCGGCGTGACCAGGTCGCCGGCGGCGTCGATCTCTTGCGCGCCCTGCACGGGCAAGGCGGGGCCGACGGCGGCGATGCGGCCGTCCTCGATGGCGATATCGATGGCGCGGCGCCCGTCGGGCAGGCTGGCATTGCGGATGACTAAGTCCATGCGGACACTCCTTCGGTTGACTACGGTATTTGTTGCTTCCATTGCATTGCCATCTTCTCGCACAAGGATGTTGCAGTGCACGAATATACTCGCTGGCAAAAACCTGGCCATAGATTCGCTGACAACACCTTGCGCGTGCGCAAACTTCCCACAAATGCTGCCAGGCACGTGAATTGGGGCAAAGACACGCCACACGGCCTGAATAAAATAACTTTCAACTAACTCGAATCACCGCTAGAATATTCATATTGCGTTGCATCATAAAAAGTCCATGACTAGCTGTTCAGCACGCTACCCACTTTACAAAACGCGGCCAACTCTGGTTTTCGGGATTTTGCAGAGCGTTTTGCCAGCATTTTAATCCGTACAAAGGAGTAAATATGTTTCCGCTTCCAGAACACATTTCCAGCGCCGCCAAGTCGCAACTGGAAAGCCAGCTGCAAATCTTCAGCACCCTGACCAGCAAAGTCTTCGAAAGCGCCGAGAAAATCATCGCCCTGAACCTGAACGCAGGCAAGGCCGCCCTGTCGCACACGGCAGAGACGGCGCAGCACCTGCTGGCAACGCAAGACCCGCGCGACTTCTTCAGCTACAGTACCAGCCAGGCGCAACCGAATATCGAAAGCGTGCTGGCGTATAGCCGCCAGCTGTTCGGCATCGCCTCGAGCACCCAGGCGGAATTGCTGGCCTCGGCCAAGGCCCGCCTCGATGCCGCCGCACCTGCTGCCGTCCCTGCCCCGGCAGCGGCCAAGCCGGCGCTGGCTGCTGTACCTGCTACTGCGGCGCCTGCGCCCAAGCCGGCCGCCGCACCGGCACCGTCGCCAGTGGCAGCAGCACCTGCGCCCGCCGCCAAGCCTGCGCCAGCCAAGCCGGTCGAAGTGGCCAAGCCTGCCGCCAAGGCAGCACCCGCCCCTGTTGCAGCGCCGGCAGCCAAGCCAGCGGCAGCACCGGCCAAGGTTGCCGAGAAGGTCGCCGACAAGCCCGCCGTGAAAACCGTCGAAGCCAAGCCAGTGGCCAAGCCCGCACCCGCACCTGTACCCGCCGCCGCCGCGCCAGTAAAAACCGCCGCGCCAGCGCCAGTCAAGCCTGCCGCGAAACCATTTCCTTCCAGCAAACAAGTCGCCAAGCCGGCCAGCGCCGCCGGCAAGACCGTGGCCAAGGTTGCCGTGAAGCACGCTCCTGCGCCGGCCGCCAAGCCGGTGGCCAAGGCAGCACCCAAGGGCGCGCCATCGAAACAGCTCGACATGCTGGGCAACGGCAAAGGCAGCGGCCGCAAATAAGAACGCCTATCAAAACCTACTGCGCGTCGTAATTTGCGGCCTGCGATGCTCACTGTACCTTCGTACAGTTGCGCTTCTCGGCCACAACTTCCTTCCGCTCGCTACGGTTTTGTTACGCGTTGCAAGCCGCGCGCACGGTACTGACGCAGCAAAACAACGGGCTACGGCCCGTTTTTTGCGTGCCCGCCCACAGCGCGCTTTTCCGCCTTGTTGTATCCTACGCGTACTTTCCGTCCGCGTGCCCGTCCTTCCGCCCCGCGACACCCCATTACTCAAAACAAAAGGTAACCATGAGTTTATCGAGGCTCATCGCCGGCTTCGTGCGTCAGCATTGGCCGGCGTATGCCGCCGCCGCCGTCATGCTGACCGGCGTGGCGACACTGACCGTCTGGATCCCGCGCCGCGTGGGCGCCATCATCGACGCGCTGGCCGCGCACCGCATGACGGCTGCCGAACTGTGGCTGGAGCTGCTGACCCTGCTCGCCGTCGGCGTCGTCATTTACTTTCTGCGCGTGGGCTGGCGCATCACCCTGTTCAAGGCCGCCTACCAGCTGGGCGTGATGCTGCGCACGCGCTTCTATACGCGCATGTCGCAGCAGGGCGCATCCTTTTACCAGAACCAGCGCACGGGCGACCTGATGGCGCTGGCGACGAACGACATCGACGCCATCGAAATGGCCGCCGGCGAAGCCATGCTGGCCGGCTTCGACGGCACCTTGACCTTGCTGATGGTGCTGGGCATCATGCTGCTGGGCGTGGACTGGCGCCTGGCCTGCATCGCCTTGCTGCCCTTCCCGCTGATGGGACTGGCCTTCTGGCGCATTTCCAGCCATATCCACACGGCGTCGACCGATTCGCTGCAACGCTTTTCCGCGCTGAACGACCATGTGCAGGAATCGCTGTCGGGCGTGCGCACCCTGCGCGCGCTGGGTCTGGAAGAGCGCAGCAGCAAGCAGTTCTCCACCCTGGCCGGCCATGCAGCCAACGCCAGCCTGACGGCGCAGCGCTGGGAAGCGGCGTATGAACCGGCCGTCGGCCTGACCCTGACGGCCGCCACCGCGCTGACCCTGGGCCTGGGCGGCTACCTCGTATGGCAAGACCAGCTGACCATCGGCGCGCTGACGAGCTTTTCCATGTACCTGGGACAGCTGATCTGGCCCATGTTCGCCGCCGGCTGGGTGCTCTCGTTGATCGAACGTGGCCGCGCCGCCTGGCAGCGCTTGCAACCCATGTTAGACGCGCCGCTGGCCATCGACGACCACGGAACGATCGATACGCTGACGCCCGGCCCCCTGCAATTGCAGGATATCGGCTTCGCCTACGCGGGCCAGACGGCGCCGGCCCTGTCCGGCATTTCGCTGCTGTTGCAGCCGGGCCAGACTCTGGGTTTAGTGGGCCCTACCGGCAGCGGCAAGTCGACCCTGCTGCGCGTGCTGCTGCGCCAGGTCACGCCGCAATCAGGCACGGCCACCTGGAGCGGTCAGCCGCTCGATGCGTACACTCTGCATGCGCTGCGCGCGGCCATCAGCTGGGTGCCGCAGGAGTCCTTTTTATTCTCCGCCAGCATCGCCGACAATATCGCCCTGGCCCGTCCCGGCGCCACGCGCGAAGACGTGGAACGGGCGGCGCAGCTGGCCGACATCCACGACGATATCCTGCAATTCCCCGAAGGCTATGCCACCCACGTGGGCGAAAAGGGCATCACCCTGTCCGGCGGCCAGCGCCAGCGCGTGGCGATCGCCCGCGCCCTCCTGGCCGACAACGGCTTGCTGCTGCTCGACGATGCCTTATCCGCCGTCGACACGGGCACGGAGACGCGCATCCTGCAGCACCTGGAAGAGCTGCGCCGCAAGCGCCCCGAGCGCAGCGCCATCATCGCCAGCCACCGCCTGAGCGCCGTCGTCAACGCCGACCTGATCCTGGTGCTGCGCGATGGCCACGTGACGGAAACGGGCAGCCACGACGCGCTGATGCAGCGCGACGGCTGGTACGCCAGCCAGTGGCGCTATCAACAACTGGAGGCCAGCCTCAATGCCATCTAAGACCGACCAAGCCAGCACCGCCACGCCATCCGTGCGCCGCCAGGCCGCGCAAGCCATCGGCCTGCTGCGCCGCGCCGCCGCGCCCGACCTGCGCCATTTATACTGGGCCACCTTCTGGCTGATCCTCGCCGCCGCGCTGGAAGTGACGGGGCCGATTCTGGGCAAGGCCCTGATCGACCAGCATCTGCTGCCGCGCCACCTGGACTGGACGCGCATGTCGCTGCTGCTGGGTGGCTGCCTGCTGACGGGCTGGGTCGCTTCCGGCCTGCGCTATTTGCAGCTGGTGCGCCTGTCCGGCCTGGCCATGCGCTCGGTGCAGCGCCTGCGCGAAACCGTGTATCAACACGTGCTGCGCCTGCCCATGGCCTTTTTCGACCGCGCCATCACGGGCCAGCTGGTCAGCCGCGTCACCAACGATACGGAAGCGGTGAAATCGCTGTACGTGCAGGTGCTGTTCGTCATCCTCGACAGCTCCATCGTGCTGGTCGGCACCATGGCCGCCATGGCCTTCCTCGACTGGCGGCTGATGCTGATCGTGCTGGCCCTGCTGCCGGCCGTGCTGGTGATCGTCTTTTTGTACCAGCGCTGGAGCGCGCCGGCCGTCACGCGCGCGCGCGCCCTGCGCAGCGAGATCAACGGGCAGATCGCCGAATCGATCGGCGGCATGAGCGTGCTGCAGGCGAATAACGCGGAAAAAACGCTTCGGCGCGCGCTTCACGGGCATCAACCAGGATCACTACACGGCGCGCATGCAGGAATTGCGCGCCAACGCCTGGCTGCTGCGCCCCGCGCTCGACATGCTCAACATCGTGCTGCTGGCCGTCGTCATCTTCAGCTTCGGCCAGCGCGAGATGGGCGCCCTGGAAGTGGGCGTGCTGTACGCGTTCATCAGCTATATCGCGCGCGTGATCGAGCCGCTGATCCAGATCACCATGCAATTCAGCCAGCTGCAGCAGTCGGTGGTGGCGACGGCACGCGTCTCGGCCCTGCTGGACGAAGCGCAGGCGCTGGAACACGCGCAGGGAAGACAAACACCGGCCCTGCGGCAGGCGACAGCGGACAGCGACGTGCCCGCCGTGGACATCGCGCGCCTGACCTTCGCCTACGTGGAAAACCAGCCCGTGCTGCACGACCTGTCGCTGAGCATTCCGCAGGGCGCGTTTTTTGGCATCGTCGGCCACACGGGCAGCGGCAAGTCGACTTTGCTCTCGCTGCTGCTGCGCTTTTACCCCGTCACGCAGGGCAGCATCGCCATCAATGGCGTCGCCCTCGACAGCATCGACAACGAGCACTTCCGCGCCGACGTGGGCCTGGTGCCGCAAGACCCCTTCCTGCTGGCCGCCTCGGCGCGCGAAAACATCGACATGGGCCGCGGCTACACGCAGCAGCAGATCGAGACGGCGGCGCGCGCCGCGCATGCGCACGACTTCATCGCCGCGCTGGAACACGGCTACGATACGCCGCTGGGCGAAGGCGGCTCGCGCCTGTCGTCGGGGCAGAAACAGCTGATCGCGATTGCCCGCGCGCTGGCCGGCCAGCCGCGCATCTTGCTGCTGGACGAGGCGACCTCGCGCATCGATAGCCAGACCGAGCAGATCGTGCAGCTGGCCCTCAACGAGTTGCGCGGCAAGGTCACCATCATCGCCATCGCGCACCGCCTGTCGACTATCCGCGAGGCCGACCGGATCATCGTGCTCAATCACGGCCGCATCACGGAAGCGGGAGCCCACGAAGAACTGATGCAGATCGAGGGCGGTTTGTACCAGCGCCTGTACCTGCTGCAGCAACTGGCAGTTTGATAGGCACAGGGCGCCGTTGCGCGGCGCCACTTTTTTTCTGTACGGCATTAAAAATGCCGACCGGACGGGAGTATATTCATCTGGCGGGCAGTGCCGACGGCCCCAACCACACTTCCGGGGGACGCCATGCGCAGCAAACTGTCGATCAGGAATATCTTTGCCGCCATCTTCCTGCTTAGAGCCACCCCTTTAAAGGTGCGTCGTCACAGATGAGATAAAACCTGCACTCTTTGTCGCAAACATCATCTAACTGGGATAGGAGGAAACTGCCATGATGATGAATGCTGTGGTATCGCACTGCGCAAAAATCAGCCCGCTGACTGTAATGGCAAGGCTGGCGCTGCAACGTGCCCTCGACCCTGCTTGGGTCGATGCACTTTTCGAGCGTGAACGTGGCGCCCAATACCAGAGGGAGCTACTGTTCTCGACGACAGTCGAACTGATGTCCGTGGTCGCAGTTGGGCTGCGGCCATCGCTTCACGCTGCAGCGCAGGCTTACCCTGATTTGCCTGTTTCGGTGCAAGCTTTATATGACAAGGTCAAGCATACCGAGCCGAACCTGGTACGGGCTCTGGTCACCGGCAGCGTCGAGCGCCTTGGAGATGTGATCACGCCATTTTTGCAGGGGAATGCACCGCTGGTTCCGGGTTACCGCACCCGAATCGTGGACGGTAACCATTTGCCTGCAAGCGAAAAGCGGTTGAAGCCTTTACGCGCCTTTCGCGGCGCCGCATTGCCTGGCCAGTCCCTTGTGGTGTATGACCCTGATTCGGGCCTGGTCGTCGATATGGAGCCTTGCGAAGATGCACACTCGCAGGAACGCGCCGTGATGCCGCCGCTACTAGAGCGTTCGCATCCGGGCGACCTGTGGATTGCTGATCGCAACTTCAGCACGCGCATGATCCTGTCCGAATGGGATCGCCGTGGGTGTGCCTTCATCGTGCGTGAGCACGGTCGTACGCCCAATCCGGCACCGCTCGACGAGCTGACATATCGAGGGAGAATCGCGACCGGCGCCGTCTTTGAACAGTGCGTTGCCATCCCTGGAGCTACAGGACAGAAGGTAGCATTACGTCGTATTGAACTGCAACTTTACAAGCCCACTGACGATGGCGAAATGATGCTCCGATTACTGACGAATCTACCAAAAGAGCATTTCAGCGCACGTGCCATTGCTCGCCTATACAGCAAGCGCTGGCGGATCGAGACAATGTTCCAGCGGCTCGAATCGGTCTTGCACAGTGAAGTCAAGACTCTCGGACACCCGCGCGCAGCCCTGTTCGCGTTCGGCACCGCGATCCTGGCCTATAACGTGCTGACTGTCTTGCAGCGCGCGGTAAGCACCGCGCATGACTTGGTTGCCAGCGGCATTGAGCTATCGCCGTTTTATGTGGCCGTGGAGGTACGAGCGCACTATGCCGGCATGGTGATGGCTGTGCCAACCAAAGCATGGCGGCGCTACGACGCCATGTGTGCATCAGAGCTGAGCAAATTACTGCTTCAGATTGCCGCTTACGCCAAACCAAAAACGCTGCGCAAACACCCTCGCGGCCCGAAAAAAACAGCGAAAAAAGGCTACGTGGCCGGTGCTGTTGCCAGACGCCACGTATCAACGGCACGGGTATTAAAAGACGGGGCTGTCAATGTACACCTTTAAAGGGGTGCTGCTTAGAGCCTATCCCAGTAGGGAGCGTCTTCTGCTGGCCGCGCATCAGGAGCGCGGATAAGGCGTGAGGAGGACGCGTGGCGAGCCACGCAACGACGATCAACGCAGTCCCCGCTTCTGAGGGGCGCCAGCAGGAGATGTATTCATCTACTGGGATAGGCTCTCAGCCTGGCGCTCTCCATCGTCAGCCTGCTGGCCCTGTTCCGCGTCGCCACCAAACAGGCTGAAGCGAACCAGGTCACTGAAACGCGCTTCCAATCCTATCTGCTGGCCGATGAATTGCGGCAAAGCTCGGACGACCTGACCCGGCTGGCCCGCACCTACGTCGTCACGGGCGACGTCAGCTACGAGCAGCAATACATGGATATCCTCGACATCCGCAACGGCAAGAAGCCGCGCCCCGCCCACTACGAGCGCATCTACTGGGACTTCGTGGCGGCGGGCATGCCGGTGCCGGCGTCGACGGGCCCCAGCGTGCCACTGGCCGAGCTGATGCGCAAAGCCGGCTTCAGCGAGCAGGAATTCGCCAAACTGCAAGAGGCCCAGACCAATTCCGACGGCCTGGTGAAGACCGAGGTGATCGCCATGAACGCCGTCAAGGGCTTGTTCGACGACGGCAGCGGCAACTTTACCAAGAAGGGTCCGCCCGACCTGGAAATGGCCCGCACCATCATGCACGATGCCCAATACCACCGCAACAAGGGCAAGATCATGCAGCCGGTGAATGAATTTCTCACGCTGCTAGACCAGCGCACGAGCGCGGCCGTGCAGACGGCGACGGGCGGCACCATGGCGGCCTATTCCGTCACCGTCGGCGTGCTGCTGGTGTCGGTCATGGTTTCGCTGCTGTGCCTGTTCCTCGTGTACCGCCACATCAAACGCAACCTGGACCAGGCGATCGCCACGGCGCAATTGATCGCCGGCGGCGACCTGAGCATCGATGCCGTCATCGAACGGGCCGACGAAATCGGCGTGCTGCTACACGCGATGAACACCATCAACGCCAACCTGACGGGGCTGATCGGCGACATCCGCAGCAGCACCGGCGAAATGTCGGTCGCCACGCACGAAATCGCGCTGGGCAATGCCGACCTGTCGGCGCGTACTGAAGCGCAAGCCAGTTCCCTCGAAGAAACGGCCAGTTCGATGGAAACGCTGACGGCGACGGTGCGGCAAAACGCCAGCAACGCCGGCGAGGCAAACCAGCTGGCCGCCACCGCCTCGGCCGTCGCCGTGCTGGGCGGCGCCGTCGTCGCCCAGGTGGTCAACACGATGGGCGCCATCAAGGAAAGTTCGAGCCAGATCGCCGACATCATCGGCGTCATCGACGGCATCGCCTTCCAGACCAACATCCTGGCCTTGAACGCCGCCGTCGAGGCGGCGCGGGCGGGCGAACAGGGACGCGGCTTCGCCGTCGTCGCCGGCGAGGTGCGCAGCCTGGCCCACCGCAGCGCTGCCGCCGCCCAGGAAATCAAGACCCTGATCGGCGCCTCCGTGGAACGGGTCGACGCCGGCAGCAAACTGGTCGACGAGGCGGGGCGCACCATGGCGCTGGTAGTGGAATCGATCCAGAAGGTGGCCGCCATCATGAGCGAGATCACCAGCGCCAGCCACGAGCAAAGCGCGGGGATCAGCGAGGTCAACCAGGCAGTCACGCAGATGGACAACATCACGCAACAGAATGCCGCCCTGGTCGAGCAGGCGGCCGCTGCTGCCGAAAGCCTGCAGGAACAGGCGCAAGCCCTGATCGAGGCCGTCGCCATCTTCCGCCTGAAAGGCAGCCCGCCGGCCACGGCCGCCCTGGCCCTGCGCTGACATGCAGCCAAAGTGTGCACTTTCGCAAAAATCTGCACACAGCATGATATTTCTTGATTGCAACATCATATAATCGTTGCAAACAGGCATGGTCATTGCGAGGGCGGGAAGTTGGCAGGCAGACACACACGGGCATCGTGGCGAAGGGCGCATTGGCTGCTGGTACTGGCCTGCCTGCTGCCGCCTGCCGTCCAGGCACAGATCGACAACCTTGAGCAGCATATCGCCGCCGTGCGCGAAGATGGCCGTTTCGTGCCCGCGCGCGCCCTGCAGCGCCTGCAAGAGGTGGAAACGCAGGCGCGCAGCGCGCCCCTGCCCGTGCGTGCGGAATTCCTTGCCCAGCTGAGCAACGCCCGCATGCGCCTGGGGCAGAACGATATCGCCATGCAGCTGGCCGAGGAGCTGATCGCCTACGCCCGCATGAACAAGAGCGACGTGGCGCTGGCGAAAGGCATGCTCAGCAAGGCCTACATCACGTTTGCCAGGAACGAAGGCCGCGCTTCGCATCTGCTGGCCTTCGAAGCGGAAAAGATCGCCAACCGCACGGACGACCTGCCCGTGCGCGTGCAGGCCACCATCAGCGCGGGCCAGTCGTGGGCCGAGGAAGGCAATTTCCCGTTTGCGCTGGCCAAGCTGCAAGCGGCCGTCGACCTGGCGCGCCAGAGCAATTCCCCCTCCAGCCTGGCCGCCGCCCTGAATGCCCTCACCCTGCTGCACACGCAGATGCGCGAATACGACAAGGGCTTCGAAGTGCTCGACGAGCTGCTCGCCGTCTGCGCCACCCTGGCATCGCCGGGCCGCATGGCGCAGGCGAAGAATACGGAATACGGGCTGGCGCTCGACGCGCAGCAGCCGCAACGGGGCCAGCGCGCCCTGCTGGCGGCTCTGGCGCTGGAACGCCAGCTGGGCGCCAGCGGCATGGTGGCCGTGACCCTCGTCAATCTGTCGGACAGCTATCTGAAAGAAAGCGATTATGCGCGCGCCCTGCGCTTTGCGAACGAAGCCATCACGGCGGCGCGCCTGGTCAACGATGAACAGGTGGAGGCGACGGCACGCCTGAACATCGGCCAGGCGCTGATCGGCCAGGGACGCTTGCAGGAAGGCAAGCAAAGCGTGGCCACGGGCCTGGCCTACTACGAGCGCACGGCCAACCAGCCGGACATGCAGGCCGTGCTGCTGGAGTACGGCATGGCGCTGGAAAAGGCGGGCGACATGCGCGGCGCCGTCACGGCCTACCACCGCGAGCGGAGCATTTCCAACCAGCTGTTCGAAAAGCAGCGGCAAAAGGCCGTGTATGAATTACAAGAAAAATATGAGGCGGAAAAGAAGCAGCGCCAGATCGAGCTGCTCAGCCGCGAAAATCAGCTGAAGAGCACGGAGATCGACAACCGCCGCCTGCAGCAGCGCGTGTGGTGGCTGCTGGCGCTGGTGCTGGCCATGGCATCCGTCATCGTCAGCTTGCTGTACCGCAAGGTGCGCCACGCGAACGTGCAACTGAAGGTGAAGAACCAGGAACTCAAGCGCCAAAGCTCGCGCGACCCGCTGACGGCGCTGTACAACCGCCGCCATTTCCAGGAATTCATGCGCAGCCATGCGGGCAAGCCGCAGCCGTCCTGCGGCGGCGATGTCGTGGGGGCAATGTTCCTGCTCGACGTCGACCATTTCAAGCACATCAACGACCGTTACGGCCACGCGGCGGGTGACCTGGTGCTGACGACGATCGCCGAAACCTTGCACGACGTGCTGCGTGAAACGGACATGATCGTGCGCTGGGGCGGCGAGGAATTCCTCGCCTTCCTGCCCGCCGTCGCGCGGGACGGCCTCGACGATATCGCGCGGCGCATCCTCAACGGCATGGCGGCGCAAGTCATCCGCTACCAGGGACAGGCCATCCAGGTACACGTGTCCGTGGGCTTTGCGCCCTACCCGCTGACGCCGCTGGGACGGCCGCTCACGTGGGAACGCAGCGTCAACCTGATCGACATGGCGCTATACCTGGCCAAGGCGCATGGGCGCAACCGGGCATATGGCTTGCGCGGTTTTCAGCAGGTGGAAAGAACGACTCTGGAAGCGGTGGAGCAAGACCTGGAACGCGCGTGGCGCGACGGCTTTGTCGATTTGAGCGTGGTGCTGGGGGGAACGGACGGAATGGATAGTAGCAATACAGGGACAGCGGCGCATGGCAAGCAGGCAGGCGCCAGCGATGGCGTCGCGGCAGCTGCCATCACCTGACGGCAGCTGCGGGCTGGCGCGCTTATTGCAAGTATTACTTGTGCGCGGCGTCCTGCATCTTTTCGCCGGCTTTTTCCACTTTCTTGCCGACGGCATCGGCCGCTTCGCTCATTTTCTTGTCGGCGTCAGCGGCGACCTGGTCCATCTTGGCGCCCGTCTCGGAAGCGGCCTGACTCACGGCGGCATCGGCTTTGCTAGCGGCGGCCTTGATGTCGGCTTCAGCCTTGGCAGCGGCCGCATCGATCTTCTGGCCAGCTTGTTCCGCAGGACCGGCAGCGACATCATCCTTCTTCTGGCAGGCAGCCAGTGCCACAACCATCATCCCGGCGGCGCACACGGTCATCCAATTTTTGCTTACTTTCATGATATTCCCTTTCATTATTATCAAAAGACACAGATCAGTTCGCAATATACACCTGCCTAAAATTTTCTAGCGTGCGCTAACGCACATAAAAACAGGCTTTTGTGGCGTAGTTGTAAGCAATGGTATCTTGATATTTTTTACGGTGCCTTTTCCGATGGGCACCATGTAGCTGTGCGCTACTGGCCCGGCGCAGCGTCCAGCAGCGAACGTTCGAGCAATTGCGACAACGCCGTGCGCAGCGCCTGCGTGCGCGCCGCCAGTTCCGGCCGCTTGTAGCGCTCGGCGGCGATCAGGCTGTTTTCCAGGCAGACGCGGTCGCTTTTCGCCAGGCAAGCGTCGGCCAGGTCGAGCTGGCCGCTCGCTTGCGCCACTTTGACCTTGGCATCGAGTTCCAGCGTGTCGGGATCATCGCCCCAGCGTTTCACGTAGATGGCCAGGCGCGATGCGGCCACGTCCGGCTTGCCCGCATCGAGGGCCTGGTTGACGCTGTCCTGCAGCGCCGTCCACGCCTGCGCCCGCTGCTGTTGCCGGTCGCAAGTAGCGGCGGATTTGGTGATGTTCGCCTGCAAGCGTTTGACCTGCACGGCGGGCGCCCTGGCGCTTTTCAGCACGGCCAGCGCACTGCGCGCCCCGTCCAGGTCGCACTGCGCCGCCAGCGCAGTGGCGGCTTCGACCTGTTCCGCCACGCTGGCCGGCTTGTCGGCCGGCTTGTTGAAGAACCAGATACCGGTCAGCACCACGGCCGCCGCGATCCAGGTGCGCAAGCGCACGGGTGGGCGTGGCGGCGGCACCGACCCCTTGATGGCAGGCTTGGCGGGCGGCGCCTTGGCCGGCGCAGTTGCAGCTGCGGGTGCAGGTGCGGCAGCCGGTGGCAGGACGGGCTGGGGAGCAGGAGCGGGCTGAGGCGCGGCTTGCGGTGCAGGAACGGACGGGGCGACGGGCACCGGCGGCGGCATGCGCGGCAGCGGGGGCGGCGCTGGCAGTTTCTCCAGAACCGGCGCTGCAGCCACCTGGCGCGCGCCGCAAAACGGGCAATGCGCCACGCGCAGCGGCAAGGTTCGGCCGCAAGCGGCGTTGATGCAAACTTCATTCACTGTTTCAGACACGTTCCAACCTTTTCCTGGATTTACTCAGCTGCATTCTGCCGCAATATTACCCCACGCAAGCACGCCAACGGCGCACCGGCGCCGTGTTCCATGGCCTTGATACCGATCAAGTGGCCAGCGCCACCGCGGCCTAAGCTACAGACAAGGCCCAGGACAAGGAGAACGCCATGCCAGCCCACCTGATCATCGAAGACGGCCAGCCCTGGTGGTGGGACAGCGCCGATATCTGGGTCGTGCCGGGCAATGATCCGAATGGCCCGCCCGGCGCGCCCATTGCCGGCACCAGCAATTACCTGTGGGGCCGCGTGCACAACACGGGCAACAGCGCCTCGAACGGCGTGCGCGTGGACTTTTACTGGGCCGACCCGTCCGGCCAGATCGCCGTCGGCGCCGCCACGCAGATCGGTTCCGCGTTTGCCGACTTGCCGCCCGGCGCCACGCAGGAAGTGCTGTGCCTCGTGCCCTGGGTGCCCGTCATCGTCAATGGTGGCCACGAATGCCTGCTGGCCGTGGCCCACGGCGCGGGCGACATCAACCCGCTGCCCGACCCGCTGCCCAACGGTTTCCCCTTCCAGCCCAAACAGCACGAGCAGATCGCCCAGCGCAACGTCACCGTGGTGCTGGCGGCGCGGCGCGCGCAATTGCTGACCATCACGGTGGCGGCCCTGCCTCGTGCAGCCAGGAAAGTGGCATTGCACATTGAACAGGGCGGCGAACTGCCGCCGCGCCTGCTGGCCACCCTGGGCCTGGAAAAATGGCAGCCGGCCAGGGAAGCGCGCCTGATCGCGGGCCTGGCACGCACGCCCCACTGCAATGGCGATGTGCCCGGCGAGCAAAAACTGGCGCTGGAAGTGCCGCGTGGCCAGGCGCAGGCCGCGTACCTGAGCCTGCGCGCCGAAGCCTTGCCGCCACGCCAGTATGCGCTGCTGCGCGTGCTGGAGAGTCAGGATGGCAAGGTACTGGGCGGCGTCACGTATCTCGTCACCACTCCGGAGCAAGAACAAGCGCACGAGCAGGCGCAGCACAGCCCCGAGGAGCAAGCATCATGAGCGACACCCCCATGCAGGTGCTGACGCGGCCGTTCGCGATCGAGCCCGTCACCAACATCATGCTGCCCGATGGCATCTTTGACAATGCCATCTATGGCTTGCGCATCGCCGCCCACGTCACCAACATGTCCAGCAGCGCGCTGACGAATGTCACGGTGTACCTGGAAAGCGTGGGCGACCCCGGCATCGTGCCCGTGGCGCGCACCTTTTTCTTTGCCAGCATTCCGGCCGGCGCGGCCATGCTGGTGATGTGGGACGCCGACTTCCAGCATGCGGCGCCCGGCAAGAGACTCGTCAGCTTTGTCGCCAAGGCGGACGGCTATGCGCCGCGCCGCTCGATCCAGCAAATCTTCGTCTCGCAGACGCGCTTCGACAGCGCCACCAATACCTATACCTGCACGGTCGAGGAAGGCACGCTGGAACTGTCAAAACCACAAGGCCACATGCCCGGCAAGCGCTGGGGCAGCACGGGCACGGATGACAAAGGTGGGGCAAATGCGTGCCGCTGCCCGCCCGGCCTGGGCCCCATCGTGCCGACCGGCATGACCCTCGTCTGGACGCCGAACCCCGCCTATGCGGGCACGCATGGCGAGCTGCCGTTTTCCGACCCGTGGTGGAAGATACTCGCCATCATCATCGCCATCATCGCCGCGCTGGTCGCCATCATTGCCGCCGCACTCGGTTCCGGCAAGGCCAGTTTCAGCGTGGGCGGCAGCTTCGAGGAAACCGATCCCAGCGTCGATTGCTGTTCGCTCGAAGGGGCCGGCTCGGGCCAGCCCGAATTCACGGTGGCGGGCGTGGCCTCGGCCATCGCCTCGGGCGCCATCGCCGTCGCCTGCTCCGATATCGCGGACCCGTTCTGGCGTGGCCAGGAAGCAACACCACCGGCCGCCGGCGAACTGACCCTGGCCGAGCGCGTCGTGGCGAAATGGGTGCTGCCGGAAGCGCCGAATGCGGGCCTGCCCTACACGGCCGACATCAGCTGGGAGTATCAACGTTTCACCACGGGCGCCACCTACCAGCATGCGGTGACCGAAACGCAAGTCAACATCCACGTGGCGGGGCCCGTGGAAACGGATACGCCCGCCGTCGTGCAAGCGTACGAACCGCTGTGGATACGCGCCAGCTTCCAGCGCGACAATGGCAATGTGTTCCGCGGCACGGAGCTGTATGCCTTCGTGCTGTTCCAGGCACCGCAGGGCCTGTATTTCGTCGCATCGCTGACCGACGATGGCCTGGGCTTCGACCCGGGCGCCAACGACGGCGTGTACGCAGGCAGCCTGGACTTGAAACGGGCTTACCGCACCTTGCTGCAATATGATCAAAAAGTCTACGGCACCTGGAGAGTCTTCGTCTTCGCGCAAGACGTCAACCTGACCAAGCCGGGCACGCCGCCGGAAATCGCCGCCCAGCACATCGGCGGCATGTTCGTCGCCAGCGCCATCGAAATCACCTTCGACGACACCCTGCCCTGCCCGCTCAAGGCGCAGGCAAATATCGTCGTGGTGTAGGAATAAGCAAGGTCAGGCGTAGGTCGCGTAGGTCGGATTAGCGCGGCAAAGCCGCGCGTAATCCGACACATTGTTGGCTCCATTGTTGGCGCCATTGTTGGCTCCCGTATGCACACCTACACCTTGACGCTTTCAGACTTCGCGAGAAGCGTGCGCGGAATGATATCCGTTACCGGGCAAGTCTCCATCGCGTTCGAATACGCGAGCCAGCGCTGCAAGCTTTCCATGCGGCGAATGGTGATGCCCTTGCCATTGATATAGCCAATCTGCTCGAAATTGACGGGGCTGGTGGTCAGCTTCGACACGGTGGGCGCATTGTCGACCAGGCGGTCGTAGGCCTTGCGCGCCTTGTGCTCCCACTTGGCCAGCACGGGGTCGTCAAAGCGGTTGCTTTCAAAATACACGGTGATCGTGCGGTCGTGATTGGCAAAGCCGACGATCGCCGCCCCCTTGCGTATGGTCAGCAAGACATCTTCCTTGACGCCCGTAACGGGAACGAATACGGCAGCGCGCCCATCCGTATCTGGCCGCTCCATGGGAATATCTTGTCCGATTATGCTCATCACATCACACTCTTAGTCATCGCCTGTTGGCTTGTTGTCCCTGCATCACTGAAAGCGTGTCACCGTACGCATGCGCGGCTTTGCCGCTGCGCCGATGCGCGTCCAGGCTCGCTGCCATACCTTTTCATACCATTTATCAAATAATACATTGCCATAAAGCACTACACAAGATAATCAGGGCGCGGCAACCACAGGTCCTCCGCCGGACGGGGAATGGTATGCCCAGCCGCAATCGCCTTATAATGCTGCGATTCCTTCACGCCAGACACCTTCGCACCATGACGCTTCCCGAGAATGACACCAGCCGGCTCGACGCCATCAGCGCCGCCGCCACCGAAGTGGCCGCGCAAAACGTGGCCGACCTGCTGGCCATGGCCATCTGTCACCGCCCGGACGAACCGGCCCTGATCGTCTGCGACAAGCGCAGCTGGCTCAACGTGGTACTGACGGAAGCATATCGCCAGGCCTTGCCGGACGCGAGCTTCATCGATTTCGACGAGGTCACGCCGGACGCCGTGCTGGCCGCGTTTGCCGAACTGCCCGCCGGCAGTCTCGTCGTGCTGATCCAGTCGACCAGCTTCCGCCTGGAAGCGTTCCGCATCCGCATCGAGCTGTTCAAGCGGGGCCTGAAAGTGATCGAACACGTGCATCTGTCGCGCATGCCCGGCGTGCAGGGATTGCACTACATCGCTTCGCTGGCCTACGATCCCGCCTATTATCGCGGCGTAGGCCATGCACTGAAAGCGCGCATCGATCGCGCCCATCATGGCATGATCGACAGCGGCGGCGAGCAGCTGGTCTTCGCCTCGCCGTTCGAATCGGCCAAACTCAATATCGGCGATTATGCGGGGATGAACAATATCGGCGGCCAGTTCCCCCTGGGCGAAGTGTTTACGGAAGCGCAGGACCTGGAAGCGGTGAACGGGCGCGTGCGCATCTTCGTCTTTGGCGACACGCAGTTCATGGTCAACCGCCCCGACACGCCGATCACCCTGATCATCGACAAGGGCCGCGTGACGGGCACGGAAAACGCCACGCCAGAATTTACCGCCATGCTGGAGATCATCCGCGCGCATGAAGGCGAGGTGTGGGTGCGCGAACTGGGCTTCGGCATGAACCGCGCCTTTTCGCGCGAGCAGCTGGTCAACGATATCGGCACGTATGAACGCATGTGCGGCATCCATTTGTCGCTGGGCGCCAAGCACGGCGTCTACACCAAGCCGCAGTTCAAGCGCAAGGATGCGCGCTACCACGTCGATATCTTCGCCGTCACCGAGGCCGTTTACCTCGACGACGAGCGCGTGTACGCGGATGGCGCATGGACGCTGGAACCCGTCACCTTCAACTAAAAAATCCGGCCGCTGCCAGCTCGCGGTCCCATGGCGGCACGGGCTGGTATTCGGCCACCAGGAAATCGATCAGCGCGCGCACCTTCGGCGACATTTGCCGGCTGGCCGGATACAGCGCGCTCAAATGATTCAGCGGCAGCTCCCAGCCGGGCAGCACGGGCCGCAGGCTGCCATCGAGCAGATTGCGCCAGGCGAGGAAGGTGGTGCTGTAGACGATGCCCAGTCCCCGCAGCGCCGCCTGGTGCAGCACAAGGCCATTGTTCGCCGTGAAGCCCGCCTGCACGCGCACGCCCACTTCCTCGCGCTGTTCTCCCTCTCCCTGCTGGAAACGCCAGTGCGTGCCATCGGTCAGGTGGCTGAAATGCAGGCACTGGTGCTGCAATAAATCTTGTGGCGTCTGCGGCACGCCCCATTGCGCCAGATAGGCGGGACTGGCGCACAGCACGGCGCGGCACGGCGCCAGCGGGCGCATGGCCAGCGCGCTGCTGTCCGGGATGCCGCCCACGCGTATCGTCAAATCAAAACCGTGGCGTATCGGGTCGAGCAGGGCATCGTCGACAAACAACTCGGCCCGCACCTGCGGGTGCAGCAGGCTGAAACGGGCGACGGCATCGGCCAGCCACGCGCTGCCGAAACTCGATGGCGCCTGGATGCGCAGCGGTCCGGCCAGCTCCGCCCCCGCTCCCGTCTGCGCCACGTGCGCCACCATGCGCGCCGCTTCCTGCGCCTGACTGACGGTGGCCATGCACGGCGCCAGGTAGGCGCGCCCCGCATCCGTCAGACTCACTTCGCGCGTGGAACGGTGCAGCAGGCGCGCATGCAGGCGTTCTTCCAGCTGCATGATGGTCTTGCTGACCATGGCCCGCGTCAGGCCCAGGCGCTGCCCGGCCACGGTGAAGCTGCGCTGGCGCGCCACTTCGACAAAGATTTCCATCGCTTTTAGTTGATCCATGTCAAAGATTGTCTGCGTTTTGACGACAATCTGTCAACCGCTGGGCGATTGTTTGCCGCCCTCGCCCATCCTACAATGGCGCTTTCCATAGACCTTCCGGAGCCGCCGCCATGCTGACAATCTCACAACAAGAACAATACCAACGCGACGGCTACCTCATCCTGCCCGATTTCAAGGGAGCGGACGACATCGCCGCCTTGCGCGCGCGCGCCGAGCAGATTGTCAACGAATTCGATCCCAGCGTCAGCCAGTCCATCTTCACCACGCGCGACCAGGCGAAGAACACCAACGATTATTTTCTCGCCTCCGACAACACGATCCGCTGCTTCTTCGAGGAAGAGGCGTTCGGCGCGGACGGTCAATTAAAGCAGGCGAAATCCCTGTCGATCAACAAGATCGGCCATGCCATGCATGACCTGGACCCCGTCTTCCGCGCTTTTTCGGCCGACCCGAAACTGGCCGAGGTGGCGCGCGACCTGGGCCTGGCGGACGCTCAGGTCTGGCAATCGATGTACATATTTAAACAGCCCGGCATCGGCGGCGAAGTGCGCTGGCACCAGGACGCCACCTACTTCGAAACCACGCCGATCAGCGTGACCACGTTCTGGTTCGCGCTGGAAGACGCGACCCTGGACAACGGCTGCCTGTGGGCCGAACCGGGCGGCCACCGCGGCCCCCTGCGCGAACGCTTCATCCGCAACGGCGACGCCGTGCGCGTGGAAAAGCTCGACGCCATGCCCTGGCCCGACGACAGCACGGCCGTGCCACTCGAAGTGAAGGCGGGCGCGCTCGTCTGCTTCCACGGCTTGCTGCCCCATTACAGCGCGCCGAACCGCTCGCCCGTCTCGCGCCACGCCTACACCTTGCACGCCACCGATGGCCAGACGCAATACGCGGCGCACAACTGGATCCAGCGCGACGCGGCGTTCCCCGTGCGGGGCTTCGTCTGATGCGCATCGACGTCTTCGCCGCCCACTGGGGCAATAACGACCTGGCGCCCGAGGTCTTCATCGACAAGGTTCTGGCAGCCGGCTTTGACGGCATCGAGATGTCGCTGCCGCTGGACGCGGCCCTGCGCGAGGAATGGACGGACCGCATCGCCAAGGCGGGACTGCAACTGATCGCAGCGCAGTGGGAAACCGTGTTCCACAGCGACTTCGATCTGCACCGCGCCGCCCTGGCCGAGCTGCTGGAGAATGCCTGCCTGGCGCGCCCCGTGCTGGTCAACACGCACACGGGCAAGGATTACTACAGCCAGGCGCAAAACGCGCAGTTGCTCGACCTGGCCGCCGCCATCTCGGCCAGGCACGGCGTGCCCATCGTGCATGAAATTCACCGCAGCCGTTTTTCCGGCCACCCGATGCTGCTGCTGCCGTATCTGCAGCAGTACCCGGATTTGCCCTTGACGGCCGACCTGTCGCACTGGTGCTGCGCCTGCGAGTCCTTGCTGGAAGACCAGCCGCAGACCCTGGCGCAAGTGCTGCCGCTGGTGCGCCATGTGCATGCGCGCGTGGGCCACGCGCAGGGGCCGCAGGTGGCCGACTTCCGCGCGCCGGAAGCGAAGGCGGCGCTCGACGCCCACCTGGCGTGGTGGGATGCCATCGTCACCCTGCGCCGCGCGGCCGGCGCCGAGCGCATGACGTTCACGCCGGAATTCGGCCCCGCGCCGTACACGCAAACGCTGCCCTGGACGCAACAGCCGGTGAGCGACGCATGGGAACAGAACGTCGCCATGCTGCAGCTTTTACGCCAGCGCTATCCGGCGGATTGAGCAAGCGGCGGAAGCTGCGCAAAATTGGCCTGCACGAAATCGATGAAGACGCGCAGCGGCGCGGGCAGGTGGCGCCGGCCCGCATAGTATAAAAACGGACCAGGAAAGGGCATCGCCCAGTCTTCCAGCACGGGCTGCAGCTGGCCTGCATCGATATGCGGCTGCAGCCATTCTTCAAACAGATAGACGAGGCCATGGCCGGCAATGGCCATGCTGACCGCGAAATCGGCCGCCGTCGGCGTGACGATCATGGGGCCGTCCGGCTCGACGCTCACTTTTTGCCCGTCGCGCTCGAACTCCCACGGCGGAATCGCGCCACTGAGGAATTTTCCCAGCAGGCAGGCGTGCTGCAACAGGTCGCGCGGATGCACGGGTACGCCGCGCTGCGCCAGATAGGACGGCGCGCCCGCCACCGCGAAGCGCTGCGTGCGCGGCCCGATCGGGATGGCGATCATGTCCTGCTCCAGCCTTTCGCCATAACGGATGCCCGCGTCGCAGCCGCTGGCGACGACATCGACAAAATTATTATCGACCACCAGCTCGACCCTGATCTGTGGATAGGCGCGCAGGAACTGGTCGACCATGGGCTGCAGGAAGAAGCGCGCCGCGTTGACCGGCACGTTCAGGCGCAAGGTGCCGCGCGGGCTGTCGCGCAAGTCGTTCAGCACATCGAGCGCACTACTCACTTCATCGAGCGCCGGGCGCAAGCGCGTCAGCAGCAGCGCACCGGCTGCCGTTGGCGTGACGCTGCGCGTCGTGCGTTCCAGCAGGCGGATGCCCAGTTGCTGCTCCAGCCGCCGCAGCGCCTCGCTCAAGGCGGACGCGGATTGTCCGCTGGCGCGCGCGGCCTGGCGAAAACCCTGGTGCCGGGCCACCAGGGCAAAGGCGGACAAGTCGGCCATGGAAGGGATGTCTGCATGCATGAGGAAAGCTTTTATTGTGCGTAAATGAGTACAGCCTGTGCCGGATTGACCCGATTATCATACAGCGCAATCGGCCTTACGATGGCTGCTCCCTAATCGACCACCACACAGGAGCTACCATGCACGCATATTCCCCCGCCAGCGACCAATTCACGCCCGCCCGCTGCGACATCGCATTCAACCGCCTCGGCTACGGCGCCATGCAACTGGCCGGCCCGCACGTCTGGGGGCCGCCGAAGGACCGCGCCGCCGCCGTCGCCGTGCTGCGCGAGGCCATCGAACTGGGCGTCAACCATATCGACACGTCGGATTTTTACGGTCCGCACGTCACCAACCAGATCATCCGCGAAGCGCTGCATCCCTACCGCGACGGCTTGAGCATCGTCACCAAGATCGGCTTCGTGCGCGGCGCCGACCAGTCCTGGCTGCCGGCCGCATCGCCACAACAATTGCGCGCCGCCGTGCACGACAACCTGCGCAACCTGGGCCTGGACGTGCTCGACGTGGTCAACCTGCGCGCACCGGGCATGGCCGGCCCGGACGGCTCGTCGCTTGCCGAGCCGCTGTCCGCATTGGTGCAGTTGCAGCGCGAAGGCCTGGTGCGCCATATCGGCCTGTCCAATGTCGATGCCGGCCAGGTGGCCGAGGCACAGCGGCTCAGCCCCATCGCCTGCGTGCAGAACCACTACAACCTGGCGCACCGCGCGGACGATGCGCTGATCGACACCTTGGCCGCGCAAGGCATCGCCTATGTGCCCTTCTTCCCCCTGGGCGGCTTTTCGCCGCTGCAGTCCGATACCCTGAACCAGGTGGCGGCCGCCATGCAAGCGACGCCGATGCAGGTGGCGCTGGCCTGGCTGCTGCAGCGCGCGCCGAATATGCTGGTCATTCCCGGCACCTCGTCGGTGGCGCATCTGCGCGAGAACGTCGCGGCGGGCGCGCTCAGGCTCGACGCGCAGGCACTGGCAGCTTTGAACACCATGTAGCAGCGCCAGGCGGTGAGGTCGCTTGCAACTAAGTAGTGCACTATATATACTGTGCCCATGGATACCACCACTTCCCCCAACCCGCTGCACCAGGTGCCGCGCCTGGACAGCCAGCTGTGCTTTGCGCTGTACTCGACCTCACTCGCCATGAACAAGCTGTACCGCAAGCTGCTGCGTAAACTCGGCCTCACCTATTCGCAATACCTGGTGATGATGGTGCTGTGGGAGCGCGACGGCTTGACGGTGTCGGAAGTGGGCGAGCGCCTGTTCCTCGATTCGGCCACTCTGACACCCTTGCTCAAACGCATGGAGCAGTCGGGCCTGTTGACGCGCACGCGCGCCGCCAGCGACGAGCGCCAGGTCATCATTTCCCTGACCGCACAGGGCGACCAGTTGCGCCATGAAGCGGCCCTGCTGCCCGAAGCCATCCTGACGGCCAGCCACTGCAGCGTGGAGCAGGTTGTGGACATGAAACAACAACTGAACCAGTTGCGCGACAGCCTGATGAAAAGTGAGTAAAAACGCTGCTTTTCCGAGCAAAATAAGGTAAAGCATCGCCCTGGCAGCGCCAGGCAAAAGCTGGCGCAAAATCTGCCTTTCTTTATTACAAATCGATACAAGGATGGCCCCACCCTGCGTATAGAATAGTTGCCACTATTTCCTTACAACAACATCAGGGTGACCATGCGCATACCTTTCGGCTCCGTAGCCTCGTTGGCTCTGTGCTTTACCGTGTCGGCTTTCGCCGCCGAACCATTCGACGACAAGTTCCGCCAGCTCGAAGAAGTGCTGCCCACCCCGAATACCTACCGCACCGCCTCCGGCGCGCCGGGCCACGCTTACTGGCAGCAGCGCGCCGACTACACCATCCGCGCCACCCTCGATGAAGCCAAGCGCGAGATCGCCGGCAGCGGCAGCATCACCTACCATAACCAGTCGCCCGACACGCTCGGCTACCTGTGGCTGCAGCTGGACCAGAATATCTACAAGCCCGATTCCGACGCGCGCCGCATGGCCACGGCACCGTCGCGCCAGGCGTGGGCCAAAACGGCGGGCGACGAGACGATGAAGTTCGAAGGCTTGCGCGGCATCCTCGCGCGCGGCGACTTCCAGGGCGGCTTCCATATCCGTGCATTGAAAGGCGCGGACGGCCAGCCGCTGAAGTACGTTATCAACCGCACCATGATGCGCATCGACCTGCCACAGCCCTTGAAACCGGGCCAGGACTTTGTCTTCCAGATCGACTGGGATTACCGCATCAATGAACAGAAGGTGCTGGGCGGGCGCGCCGGCTATGAAGTCTTCGACGACAAGAACGCCCTGTTCGAAGTGGCGCAGTGGTTCCCGCGCATGGCGGCCTATTACGACGCGGCTGGCTGGCAGCACAAGCAGTTCCTCGGCTCGGGAGAATTCACGCTGGAATTTGGCGACTACGACGTGCAGCTGACGGTGCCTGCCGACCATATCGTCGCCGCCACGGGCGAACTGCAAAACCCGCAGGACGTGCTGTCTTCCGCGCAGCGCGAGCGTTTGGAACAGGCCCGCGGCAGCGACAAGCCCGTCGTCATCGTCACGCAAAAAGAGGCGGAAGCGGCCGAGAAAACGCTGAGCCGCGCGCAAAAGACGTGGCACTTCAAGGCGGCCAACGTGCGCGACTTCGCCTGGGCATCGAGCCGCAAGTTCATCTGGGATGCGCAAGGCTACAAGAAGGGCGGCAGCGATGTGATGGCCATGTCCTACTATCCGAAAGAGGGCAATCCGCTGTGGGAAAAATACAGCACGCAAGCCATCGTGCACACGATCGAACAGTACAACAAGTACAGCATCGACTACCCGTACCCGACGGCCATTTCCGTCAACGGCCCCGTGGGCGGCATGGAGTATCCGATGATCTCGTTCAACGGTCCCCGTCCGGTGAAAGACAAAAAGACGGGCGAGCTGACCTATTCGAAGCGCACAAAATATGGCCTGATCGGCGTCATCATCCACGAAGTGGGCCACAACTACTATCCGATGATCATCAACTCGGACGAGCGCCAATGGACCTGGATGGACGAAGGCCTCAACACCTTCGTGCAGTACCTGGCGCAGCAGGCGTGGGAAGAGAACTACCCGGCCTCACGCGGCGAACCGCGTGAAATCGTCGACTACATGCGTAGCCGCGACCAGGTACCCATCATGACCAATTCAGAATCCTTGCTGCAGTTCGGTAACAACGCCTACGCCAAGCCGGCGGCGGGCCTGAACATCCTGCGCGAAACCATCCTCGGACGCGAACTGTTCGACTACGCGTTCAAGGAATATGCGCAGCGCTGGAAATTCAAGCGCCCCACGCCGGCCGATTTTTTCCGCACCATGGAAGACGCCTCCGGCACGGACCTGGACTGGTTCTGGCGCGGCTGGTTTTATACCACCGATCCGGTCGACATCAGCATCGACGGCATCAGCGAATACGGCGTGAGTTCCAAAAATCCGGAAACGGAAAAAGCCTGGAAAAAGGCGCAGAAGGACGCCCAGCCGGAATCGGTCACGAGCCGCGCCAACAAGGGCATGCCGCGCCGCGTCGATGCGCATCCGGAACTGAAGGATTTCTACAACCAGCACGACGACTTCACGGTGACCAACAAGGACCGCAACGCCTACGCCGAAGCGCTGGCCGCTCTGGAACCGTGGGAAAAGGACTTGCTGAAACAGGGCAAGCACTTGTACCTGGTCGACCTGTCGAACCTGGGCGGCATGGTCATGCCCCTGATCCTGGAAATCGAACTGAAAAGCGGCAAAAAATACGTCGAGCGCGTGCCGGCCGAAGTGTGGCGCTACTCGCCGAAAAAAATCACCAAGGTCGTCATCACCGATGAACCGATGGTGGGCCTGGTGCAGGACCCGTACTGGGAAACGGCCGACATCGACACCAGCAACAATGCCTGGCCGAGAAAGATCACGCCATCGCGCCTGGAACTGTTCAAGAGCGAAAAATCGCCCAAGGATAACCTGATGCGCGACTTTCATACACCATTGAAAGGCAGCGGCTCGGCCAAGGGCGACGAGGCGTGACGCGCTGGCGCGCACTGGTTGCCGCCATGCTGGCCTGCGCCAGCATGGCCGCCGGCGCCCACAATTTCCACATGGGGATCGCCGACATCAGCTACAACGCGGCCAGCGGCAGCACGGAAGTGGTGCACACCTACACGGGCCATGACGTCGAGGCGCTGCTGACAAATCTGTACCAGCGCCGCTTCGACCTGGGCCAGGAAGACAGCGAAGCGGCCCTGCGCCGCTATGTGGAAAAACAGTTTTATCTCGTGGCGCCGGACGGCAAGCGATTGCGCCTGAACTGGGTCGGCATGAAGGTCAATGCCGACAACGTGGTGATCTTCCAGGAGATCGAGCACACGCGCCTGGCGCCGGCCACGCGCATCCATAACCAGTTGCTGACCGACTTCCTGCCCAGCCAGCGCAATACCCTCAACGTGCAGGACAGCGGCACCATCCAGACGCTGATATTCGACCACCAGAACACGGAACTGCCGATCCGCTAATCCCCGCTTCCCCCATACACCCATGACGCCACGCTCTCTTCCCCTGCTCCTCGCCGCCCTGTTTTCCGCCACCGCCACCCACGCCGACGACATCTTCCAGCGCGTGCTGGTCGACGGTTCGCGCCTGAACCAGCTGGGCGTGGCCGATTCGGCCAACGCGGGCAGCGTCACGCAACAACAGCTCGACGCGCGCACCAGCTACCGGCCCGGCGAATTGCTCGAAGCCGTGCCGGGGCTGATCGTCAGCCAGCATAGCGGCGAGGGCAAGGCCAACCAGTTCTACCTGCGCGGCTTCAACCTCGATCACGGCACGGACTTGCGCACCAGCGTCGACGAGATGCCCGTCAACCAGCGCAGCCATGGCCACGGCCAGGGCTGGACGGACCTGAACTTCCTGATCCCCGAACTGGCCATGCGCCTCGATTACAAAAAGGGCCCGTATGCGGCGGCGCAAGGAGATTTTTCCTCGGCGGGAGCGGCCTCCATCATCTATGCGAACCGCCTGACGCAGGGCATCGCCAGCGCGGGGATCGGACAAAACGGCTTTCGCCGCGCCCTGCTGGCCGATTCGTTTGATGCGGGCGACGGCAGCCTGCTGTACGCGCTCGAAGCGCAGCATAACGATGGCCCGTTCACGCAGCCGGACCGCTACCGCAAACTCAATGGCGTGCTGCGCTACAGTCAAGGCTATGCCAACAATGGCTTCAACGTCACGGCCATGGCGTACGACGCCAGCTGGCATGCCACCGACCAGATTCCGCTGCGCGCCGTGCAGGACGGTACCTTGGGCCGCTTCGACGCCATCGATGCCAGCGACGGCGGCAAGGCGCAGCGCTACAGCCTGTCGGGCGCCTGGCGCCAGACGACGGACGACATATCGTCCAGGGTCAGCGCGTATGTGATCGCCAACCGCCTGGCCCTGTTCTCGAATTTCACGTATGCGATGGAAGATCCGGTCAACGGCGACCAGTTCGCCCAGCCCGACCGGCGCGTGACGGCCGGCCTCGATGCCAGCCACACCTGGCACCGCCACACGGACAGGGGCAGCAGCGACACCACCATCGGCGTGCAGCTACAGAACGACAATATCCACAATGGCCTGTACCACACGCGCCAGCGCCAGATCGTGTCGACCACGCGGCAAGACCATATCGTCGAAACCAGTATCGGCGTGTATGGCGAAAACAGCACGCGCTGGTCGCGGTCGCTGCGCACAGTGGCCGGCCTGCGCGCGGACGCCTACCGCTTCGACGTGCGCAGCGACCGCGCCGCCAATTCGGGCCAGGCCAGCGACCATTTGTTCAGCCCCAGCCTGAGCGTGATCGCCGGCCCATGGCGCGAGACGGAAGCGTATCTCAACATTGGCAATGGTTTTCACAGCAACGACGCGCGCGGCACGACGATCACGCTCGACCCGAAGACGGGCGAGGCGGCCGACAAGGTCACGCCCCTGGTGCGCTCGCGCGCCCTGGAAGTCGGTTTGCGCAGCGCGGCCATCGCCGGCCTGCAAACCTCGCTGTCGCTGTACCGCCTGGACTTCGATTCCGAGCTGCTGTTCATCGGCGACGCCGGCGCCACCGAGGCGGGCCGCCCCAGCCGCCGCTACGGCATCGAGTTTTCCAGCTACTACAAGGCGGCCAGCTGGCTGTCGCTGGACCTGGACCTGGCATATGCGCGGGCGCGCTCGCGCGGCAGCGATCCGGCCGGCGACTTCATTCCCGGCGCCATCGAGGGCGTGGCCCAGCTGGCCATGACGCTGACGCCGCGCGGGCCATGGTCAGGCTCTTTGCGCCTGCGCTACTTCGGCCCGCGCCCCCTGACGGAAGACAACAGCGTGCGCTCCGCGGCCAGCGTGGGCTTGAACGGGCGCCTCGCCTACCAGATCGACAAGACCTTGCGCGTGGAGCTCGAAGGCTACAACCTGGCCAACCGGCGCGACTCGGCCATCGATTACTACTATGCCTCGCGCCTGCCCGGCGAGGCGCAGCCGGTCGACGATATCCACTTCCATCCCGTGGAATCGCGCTCGCTGCGCCTGACCCTGGTAAAGAATTTTTAACTCGGCAAGCATAATTCCTGGCGGACGTAACACACGAGTCGCCACGAAGTCGTAGAATGCCAGGCTGGATAAACTGAGACAGGGCGCCTTCCGGCCCGCACCGCCATGAGCACTTCCGCACCGATCTTTACCGACCCGTCCCACGTCAAGGACGCCTTGCGCGATGACGGCTATGCCGTCCTGCGCCCGCAGGACGTGGCCGCGCTGGCCGGCTGCCCGCTGGCTGCGCTGCGCGCGCTCGAACCGAGCTGGAACGCTCTGGCGCTGGACAACTACCTGAAGGATGGCGGCCGCTATCGCCGCCGGCGCCACTCGTGCTTCGTGCAGGATGGCGCGCGCCTGACGCAGACGGCGCACCGCCCGCACTGGCAACCGGTGGAATACAACGCCTTGCATGGCGGCATGCACCGCCTGTTCGAGCCGGTCGAGCCGGCCATCGTCGCGCAGCCAGCCTGGCAACAGCTGATCCGCGCGCTGGGTGACGCCTGCTCGCAGGTCAAGGGCAGCCAGCCGTGGTTCATCGAGGCGCACCAGTTCCGCATCGATACGACCGATGGCATTGGCCGCCCCACGCCGGAAGGCGCGCACCGCGACGGCGTTGATTTCGTCGCCGTCCTGTTGATCGGGCGCGAACAGGTGAAGGGCGGCGAGACGCGCATCTTCGAAGCCCATGGTCCCAACGGCAAGCGTTTTACCCTGACCGAGCCATGGTCGCTGCTGCTGCTCGACGACGCGGCGGTGATCCACGAATCGACGCCGATCCAGCCCATCGGCGAGCATGGCCACCGCGATACGCTGGTGCTGACGTATCGCGCAGGCCAGTTCCAGGGCGAAAACTGACAGGCGGCCACAGCATTCCCTGTGGCCAAAATAGTTACCTGGAAGTTACTTTTGCAGACCTAAATCCGATATAGTCGTACGATGTCGATATTGCGCGCTCACCGCGCCCAGCATCACCACACTGAAATTCTAGGAGAGGTCTGTGGACTCCAACAACCAAATCAAGCCTGACGAAATCGAGATCCTGATCGTCGAGGACAGCCCGACCCAGGCGGAGCGATTGCGCCGCCTGATCCAGTCGCTGCACTACAACGCGCGCGTGGCGTCGAATGGCCAGCTGGCCCTGGCCGCCATCCGCGAGCGCAAGCCGCACCTGGTGCTGTCCGATATCGTCATGCCTGAAATGAATGGCTACGACCTTTGCCGCGCCATCAAGTCCGATCCGACCCTGCGCGACATTCCCGTGATCCTCGTCACCTCGCTCAACGACCCGAAGGACATCATCCGCGGCATCGAATGCGGCGCCGACAATTTCATCCGCAAGCCCTACGCGGAAGACTACCTGCTCAACCGCATCAGCCACATGCTGATGAACCAGAAGCTGCGCAAGAACCAGAATGTGGAAATCGGCATCGCCCTGTACCTGGGCGACCAGAAGCACTTCATCAATGCGGAGCGCCAGCAAATCCTCGATTTGCTGATCTCCACCTATGAACAGGCAGTGCAGGTCAACGGCGAACTGCAGGCGCGTGAACGCCAGGTGATTGAATTGAACATGCGCCTAGCGCACCATGCGGCCGAACTGGAAACCATCAACCGCGAAATCGCCCTGAAAAACCTGGAGCTGGCCGAGGCGAGCCGCATGAAGTCCGCCTTCATCGCGAATATGTCGCATGAACTGCGCACGCCGCTGAACGCCATCATCGGGTTTACCGGCGCACTGCTGATGAAACTGCCCGGCCCCCTGACGTCCGACCAGGACAAGCAACTCAATACCATCCGCGCCAGCGCGCGCCATCTGCTCTCCTTGATCAACGACATCCTCGACGTGGCCAAGATCGAAGCGGGCAAGCTGACCCTGTCGATCGAGCCCGTGCACTGCCAGGAGCTGATGGCCGAAGTGGCCGACACCTTGCGCCCCCTGGCCCAGCAAAAGGGCCTGGCGCTGGAAATGGCACTGGGCGAAGCGGGCCAGCCGCCCGCCATCATCGACACGGACCGCCGCGCGCTGACGCAAATCCTCATCAACCTGCTCAACAACGCCATCAAGTTCACGGAACAGGGCACGGTGCGCATCAGCCTGTCCCAGCGCGAAGAAGACGGCGGACTGGTGACGGAAATGAGCATCGCCGACAGCGGCGCCGGCATCAAGGAAGAAGACCAGGCCAAGCTGTTCCAGGCCTTCTCGCAGCTCGATTCCACCTCCACGCGCCACGTGGAAGGCGCGGGACTGGGCCTGTACCTGTGCCAGAACCTGGCCAACGCCATCGGCGGGGCCCTGTTCTTCAATAGCGACTACGGCTCGGGCAGCACGTTTACGCTGGCCCTGCGCAGCAAGCCCTGATTCGGGTGCGCCGCAGCATAAATCTGGATTTTTTGCCATCTGAAGTAGATTGATACAGTAGTTCTACGGTATTGCACCGCACCATTTTCAGCGCTATAGTGGAACTGTCTCCTCCAATTCGTTCCCTGAACATTGGATTCAGCCCGCGCTAGTACGCGGGCTTTTTTTTGCCTGCGTTTTCCACGCATCTTCATCTTTCCTTAACTAAATCAAACGATTTAGTTATATCAATCGTTTGAGATATGTGATTAAATCTCCGGCATGATTGAAAAAAACGCCATCCCCACTCCCCACGCCGACGACGGACGCAAGCCCCGTTCCGATGGAGAACAGTCGCGCGAGCGGCTGCTGCATAGCGCCATCCGCCTGTTTGCCGAACAAGGCTACGCCAAGACCTCCACGCGCGAACTGGCGCAGGCGGCCGGCACCAACGCAGCCGCCATCAGCTACTATTTTGGCGACAAGGCGGGCCTGTACCGCGCCGCCTTCGCGCAGCAATCGTCGGACCCGCAAGACAATATCGCCCTGTACGAGCAGCCCCATTTCACCCTGCGCCAAAGCCTGGAAGGCTTTTATGCGCAATTGCTCGCGCCCATGCAGCAGGGCGAGATCGCGCGCGACTGCATGCGCCTGTGGTGCCGCGAAATGCTCGAACCGACGGGTCTGTGGGCACGCGAGATCGACCAGAACATCCGCCCCGAGCACGAGGCACTGACGCGCGTGCTGGCACGCCACCTGGGCGCGCCCGACAACAGCGACGACATGCACCGCCTGGCGTTTTCCATCGCTTCGCTGGCCCTGCAGCACATGGTGGGCACCGAAGTGCTGCAAACCTTGCGTCCGCAATTGCTGGAATCGCCGCACGCCATCGATACCTGGCTGGCGCGCATGACCGACTACGCGCTGGCCATGGCCGACGTGGAGCGCCGGCGCCTGGCCACGCCTCCCTCTCCCCCCACCGCTCAACGACAAGCAGAAGGACCAGCATGACGACTATTCGATGCACCGTTCAACGCGCCCTGACCGCCAGCATCGTGCTGGCGCTGGGCGGCTGCGCCCTGCAGGGTCCGCCCGCAGCCGTGGCCGCCAGCGCACCCGCGCAATGGCAGGCGCCGCTGCCGCACAACGGCAAGGTGACCGACCTGGCCAGTTGGTGGCAGGGCCAGGGTGATCGCCTGCTGGTGGAATTGATCACCGATGCGCAGCAGGTCAGCCCCACCGTCGCCGCCGCCGGCACGCGCATCGTGCAGGCGCGCGCGGACAGCATCGCCAGCGGCGCGGCGCTGGCGCCCAGGCTCGATGCGACGGGCAGCGTGGTGCGCACCAGCCAGCAATCGGCCCAGCCCGGCGGCACCACCTCGCAGGCGGCCTTGCAAGCGTCGTGGGAAATCGATGTGTTTGGCGCCAACCGTGCCACGCGCGATGCGGCGCAGGAGCGCTACGACAGCGCCCGCGCGCTCTGGCATGAGGCCCGCGTCTCGGTCGCCGCCGAAGTGGCGAACCAGTACTACGCCTTGCGCACCTGCCAGCAACTGCAGGCAGTGGCCGAACAGGATGCCGTCTCGCGCCGCGACTCGGCACGCCTGACGGAACTGAGCGCCGGCGCCGGCTTCCAGCCGCCCGCCAACGCCGCCCTGGCCCGCGCCAGCGCCGCCGAAGGCGCCAGCCGCGCCATCGAACAGCGCGCCGCCTGCGATGTGAACATCAAGGCGCTGGTGGCCCTGTCGGCCCTGCCGGAAGAGACGCTGCGCCAGAAGCTGGCAGCCAGCCCCTTTGTTGCGCCCTCGCCCGTGGCGATTGCGCAACTGCCGGCGCAAACCCTGGGGCAGCGTCCCGACATCTACAGCGCCGAACGCGAAGTGGCGGCCGCCAGCTTCGAAGTGCGCGGCGCCCAGGCGCAGCGCTATCCGCGTCTGAGCCTGGCCGGCTCCATCGGCAAAGGCAATATCCGCGCTGGCGGCACCAGCATCACGGCCAGCACCTGGAGCATCGGTCCGCTGGCCGTCAGCCTGCCCATCTTCGACGGCGGCACCCGCCGCGCCCAGGTCGATGCCGCCACGGCGCGCTACGACGAAGCGGTGGTGAAGTACCGCGCCAGCGTGCGCCAGGCCGTGCGCGAAGTGGAAGAAGCCTTGGTCAACCTGGCCAGCACGGACGAGCGCAGCGGCCACGCGAAAACGGCGCTGGAAGGCTACCGCGTGTCGTTCGTCGCCACCGAAGACCGTTACAAGAATGGCCTGGCCAGCCTGATCGAATTGGAAGACGCGCGCCGCACGCGCCTGGCCGCCGAAAACACGGTGGTCAACCTGGAGCGCGAACGCAGTGCCTCCTGGGTAGCGCTGTACCGCGCCGCCGGTGGCGGCTGGAACAGCAGCAGCGCCAACGCCATCGCCAACAATGCCCCCTGACGGATACGACAACATGAAAAAAATGACCTTGAAACCGATGGCGCTCGCGCTGGCCGCCCTTTGCGTGGTGCTGGGCGCCGGCGTGGCCCTGTACTCCCCTTCCTCCACGGCGGCCGACGATGCCAAGGACAAGAACGCGGCACCAAAGCCTGCGCTGACCGTCACCACGGCCAGGCCGCAGACGGCCAGCCTGCCCATCAAGCTGAAGGCCAACGGCAACGTGGCCGCCTGGCAGGAAGCCGTCATCGGCAGCGAATCGAACGGCTTGCGCCTCACCGACGTACGCGTGAATGTTGGCGACGTGGTGCGCGCCGGCCAGGTGCTGGCCGTGTTCTCGAACGACACGGTCAACGCCGACGTGGCGCAGGCGAAGGCTGCCGTGATGGAAGCGGAAGCGAATGCGGCGGAAGCCGCCGCCAACGCCCAGCGCGCCCGCTCGCTGCAAAGCACGGGCGCCATCAGCGCGCAGCAGATCAGCCAGTACCTGACGGCCGAACAGACGGCCAACGCGCGCATTGCCTCTGCCAAGGCGCAACTGGCGTCGCAGCAGCTGCGCCTGAAATACACGCAGGTGGTGGCGCCGGACAGCGGCATCATCTCTTCGCGCTCGGCCACCGTCGGTTCCGTCGTCGGTGCCGGCACGGAGCTGTTCCGCATGATCCGCCAGGGCCGCCTCGAATGGCGCGCCGAAGTGACGGCCACCGAGCTGCTGAACCTGAAACCGGGCACCTTGGCGCAAGTCAAGGCAGCCAATGGCAGCGTTTTGACGGGCAAGGTGCGCATGATCGCCCCTACCGTCGATCCGCAGACGCGTTCCGCCCTCGTGTACGTGGACCTGCCGGCCAGCACTGGCAACAATGCGCCGTTCAAGGCCGGCATGTACGCCAGCGGCGAATTTGAACTGGGCACCTCGGGCGCCCTGACGGTGCCGCAGCAGGCCATTGCCGTGCGCGATGGCTTCAGCTATGTCTTCCGCCTCAATGCCGACCAGCGCGTCAGCCAGATCAAGGTGCAGGCCGGACGGCGCCTGAGCGACCGCATCGAGATTGTAAGCGGCATCACGGCCGACACGACGATTGTCGTCAGCGGCGCCGGCTTCCTCAATGACGGCGACCTGGTACGGAATGTACAGGCACCGGCAGCAGCCAAGCCGGCAGCGGCGAAAAAATAAGGAGAGGCCATGAACTTTTCCTCCCTCTCGATCAAGAACCCGATCCCGGCCATCATGCTGTTCGCGCTGCTGACCCTGGCCGGTCTGCTGGCCTACAAGGCCAATCCGGTGCAGGATTTCCCTGACATCGAACTGCCTATCGTCACCGTCAGCGCGGTGCTGCCCGGCGCCGCGCCGGCCCAGCTGGAAACGGAAGTGGCGCGCAAGATCGAAGACTCCGTCGCCACCCTGCAAGGCGTGAAAAACATCTACACCAAGGTGCTCGATGGCGTCGTCACGGTGACCGTTGAATTCATCCTGGAAAAGCAGATCGCCGAAGCCGTCAACGATGTGCGCGACGCCGTCGCTCGCGTGAAGGCGGACATGCCGGCCGAGCTGCGCGACCCCACCGTCACCAAGGCGTCCACCGCCGGACGCGTGGTGCTGACCTTTATCGCCACGGCGAAACCCGGTGTCGATAATCCGCTCGACTCACCCGACCTGTCCTGGTTCGTCGACAACACGGTGGCCAAGCGCCTCTTGACAGTGCCCGGTGTGGGCGCCGTTACCCGCGTGGGCGGCGTCTACCGCGAGATCCAGGTGGAACTCGACGAGGCGCGCATGGCCGCATTGAAAGTGTCGGCCCTCGACGTCTCGCGCCAGCTGCGTCTGGTGCAGCGCGAAGCGCCTGGCGGCCGGGGCGACATCAGCGGCGCCGAGCAGTCGGTGCGCACCATCGCCACCGTCAAGACGGCCGATGAACTGTCGCGCGTGGAAGTGCCACTGCCGGATGGACGCCATGTGCGCCTGGACCAGGTGGCCACCGTGCGCGACACGGTCGCCGAACCGCGCGCGCTGGCCGAGCAGGATGGCAAGACGGTCGTCGCGTTCGAGGTGTTCCGCACCAAGGGCGCCAGCGAAGTGGCCGTCGCCAAGGGCGCGCGCGACGCCATCGCCGACCTGCAGAAGGAAAACCCCAACGTGGTGCTGCAGCAGTCGATCGACAATGCCTTCCCCGTCGAGGAAAACTTCGAAGGCTCGATGGAGCTGCTGTACGAAGGCGCGCTGCTGGCCGTGCTGGTGGTGTGGTGGTTCCTGCGCGACTGGCGCGCCACGCTGGTGGCCGCGGCCGCCCTGCCCCTGTCGGTGATGCCGGCTTTCCTCGGCATCTACTGGTTCGGCTACACGCTCAATACCGTCACCCTGCTGTCGCTGGCGCTGGTCGTCGGCGTGCTGGTCGACGACGCCATCGTGGAAATCGAGAACATCGAGCGCCATCTGCGCATGGGCAAGTCGCCCATGCAAGCGGCCATGGAAGCGGCCGACGAAATCGGCATGGCGGTGATCGCCACTACCTTCGCGCTGGTGGCCGTATTCCTGCCGACGGCCTTCATGAGCGGCATTCCCGGCCTGTTCTTCAAGCAGTTCGGCTGGACAGCCGTGCTGGCCGTGCTGGCTTCCCTGGTGGTGGCGCGCCTGCTC
Source organism: Janthinobacterium sp. 78 (assembly GCF_003096775.1). Taxonomy (NCBI): domain Bacteria; kingdom Pseudomonadati; phylum Pseudomonadota; class Betaproteobacteria; order Burkholderiales; family Oxalobacteraceae; genus Janthinobacterium; species Janthinobacterium sp. 78. The sequence continues at coordinate 5,368,563 of NZ_QENT01000001.1, forward strand.
ACGCCGATGATGGCCGCCTACATCCTGAAACCGCTGCCGCACAAGGAAGAACAGGATGGCTGGCTGATGACGCGCTACCTGCACGTGATGCGCTGGTGCCTGAACCACCGCGGCGTCACGGCCATCGCTGCGGCCCTGTTCTTTGTCGGCGCCATCCTGCTGGTACCGCTGCTGCCGACGGGCTTCGTGCCGGCCGCCGACCGCGCACAGACGCAGATCAACCTGGAACTGCCGCCCGGTTCCACCCTGGCCGAAACGCAGGCCGTGGCAGCCATGGCGCGCGACGCGGCCATGCAGACGCCTGGCATCAAGGGCGTCTTCAGTTCGATTGGCGGCGGCTCCAGCGGCGACGCCTTCGCCCCCGGCGCGGCGGCAGAGGCGCGCCGCGCCGTGCTGACCCTGACCACCGTGCACCGCACCGAACGCAAGGAATCGATGGCGGGCCTGGAAACGCAGTTGCGCCACAAGCTCGATACGATCCCCGGCGCCCGCTTCACGGTGGGGCCGCCCGACACGGGCGTCAAGATGCAGCTGGTGCTGCGTTCGGAAGACCCGGTGGCATTGATGGCGGCGGCGCAAAAGGTCGAGCGCGAGCTGCGCGGCCTGAAAGGCATCGGCAACGTCAATTCCAGCGCCTCGCTGGTACGCCCGGAAATCATCGTGCGTCCCGATTTTGCCAAGGCGGCTGACCTGGGTGTGACGGCGGCAGCCATCGGCGAGACGGTGCGCGTGGCCACGGCCGGCGACTACGATACGGACCTGACGAAAATGAACCTGCCCGAGCGGCAAGTGCCGATCCGCGTCAAGCTGCCCAACAGCGTGCGCGCCGACCTGGCCGCCATCGAGCGCCTGAGCGTACCCGGCAAGAATGGTCCCGTGCGCCTGGCGAACGTGGCCAGCGTGACGATGGAAAGCGGCCCGGCACAGATCGACCGTTTGAACCGCAGCCGCAACGTGACGCTCGACGTGGAACTCGGTTCGCGCACCCTCGGCGAATTGAATGAAGAAGCGCGCGCACTGCCGTCGATGAAAAATTTGCCGCCTTCCGTGAAGATCGCCGAACTGGGCGACGCGCAGGAAATGGCTTCGCTGTTTGCCAGCTTCGGCCTGGCCATGCTGATCGGCGTGCTGTGCATCTACTGCGTGCTGGTGCTGCTGTTCAAGGACTTCATGCAGCCGGTGACGATCCTGGCGGCGCTACCGCTGTCGATCGGCGGCGCCTTCGTGGCGCTGCTGATCACGGGCAGCGCCCTGTCGATGCCGTCGATGATAGGCCTGATCATGCTGATGGGGATCGTCACGAAAAACTCGATCCTGCTGGTCGACTATGCGATCCTGGCGCGCCAGGCCGGCATGAACCGCTTCGATGCACTGGTCGACGCCTGCCACAAGCGCAGCCGGCCCATCCTGATGACGACGATTGCCATGGGCGCCGGCATGATGCCGCTGGCGCTGGGCTGGGGTGCCGATCCGAGCTTCCGTTCGCCGATGGCGATTACCGTCATCGGCGGCCTGATCACCTCGACTTTATTGAGCCTGCTGGTGGTGCCGGCCGTCTTCACCTATATCGACGACCTCGAGCACCTGCTCAAGCGCGGCATGGCAAAACTGCGCCGCCAGAAGGCCCCGCTGCGGCGCGATGACAGGGCGGCGCTGGAAAAATAAGCACCGCCATTGTTTGCAAAATCGCCCCCTGCGGGCAAGGAAGCGAGGGACCGGCCGCCAGGCCGCGCTCCCTCGCTTCCATCTATCTGGCATACTGCGCCCATTCTCCATGAACGCAATCTGCCCTGCCTATGAATTACCGCACTCCGCTCGTCCTGCTAATGGTATCCGCACTGCTCGGCGCCTGTTCGGACAAGACCACTCCCGCCAGCGCCGACCTGGCAGCTGACGTGGTAGCCGATGTCCCCGCCGCCGCTGCCGCTGACGATGCCGCATCGGCCGAACACGTGCCGCCACCGGCCGCCACCGCGCCCAAGACGGAAGAGATGAACACGCCGCAGGCGCGCAAGCGCGAGGCGGGCATGATGCGTGCCGTCTTTGGCAAGGACTACCGCGGCGACAGCGACGATGCGCTGGCCGACCTGCCCGATCCGGACAACCACGTCGACAAACTCAGTTATGTCGTCAGTGCCGTCAGCCACAGGCTGCTGCCCGATGGCCGCGCCATCCTGGTGGCAAATGCGGAAACGGCCAACACGGAAGGCACGGCAGAATCGGCGCACGCCTCGCCGGGGCTGTTGAACGTGTTTTTCCTGGCACCCAAGGGTCAGCCGGAAGACGGCCAGTGGCAAGTCGTGAAACGGCTGGAAAACATCGCCGCCCTGGGTTCGTCGGGACAACTCGGCGAAGTCCACTGGATCATGCTGGGTGCGAACAAGCCTGGGCTGGCAATCCGCCACGGCTATACGGGCCAGGGTTACACCATCACGCAACTGGCCCTGTTTGAAATCGGCGACGGCAAAGTGACCTCGCTCGATGGCGGCATGGACCTGTACTCGGACAATATGGGCGCCTGCACGCCGGACATGGACGAGTGCTGGATGGTCGACGGCAAGTGGCGCTTCGCCCCGGCGCGCAATGGCGGCGCCTACGACGACTTGCTGATCGATTTCACGGGTGCATCAGAAAAGATCAAGCCAGGCGTTACGGTCAAACCGGACCAGGACCCGCCGCGCATCGCCACGCCCTTGAATGGCCATGCGCGTTATGGCTTCGATGGCAAGGGATATAAACTGGTTGAGGGCAAAAATACGGTGCCTGGCGTGTAATGAGATCAGCCCCGGGGCCAGCACCGGGGTCAGACCCGCCGGGTCTGACCCCACGCAAGCGAGCTACTTGCGCGCCGCTTCCAGGCGCGCCAGCAGCGGCGCATACATAGCCCGCGTATGGCTGCTCCAGCGGGCCATGGCGCTGTCGATGTCGAGCAGCAGGCGTTCCGACAACACCTTGTCGCCCTGCTGCAGCGCCCAGATCGCACACTCGGCGCGGCAGTCGAAGCTGTTGTAGCGCGTCAGCGCGTCGTCGAATTCCGCCTTCGCCTCCACCTGGCGCCCGCTTTGCGCCAGCGCGCGCGCCGTCAGCAGCGACACCATCTCGGGACGGAAATGCATATCCGTGCGGCGAATGAATTCCAGGTGCGTCAAGGCCTCGGCGCCACGCGCGCATTCCAGGTAGGCGCGTGCCGCGCCCAGGCGAATTTCCAGGTCCGATGAAAACGCTCCCCGCAAGCAGGCTTCATACGTCGATGCCGCTTCCTGCGCATCGCCCGCTTCGAGCAGCGCGCTGGCCAGGCGCATCTGGTTTTGCGCCGTCGGCGTGTACTCGAAGGCGGCCTTCGCCTCACGCAATTCCCGATTCGGATCGAGCACCTGCACGGCCACCGAAGCGACCTTGCGCGCGCCTTGCGGCAGGCGCGAATTGGGCAGGTAGATGGCGAAGAAATACACCACGCTGCCCAGCAGCGGGAACATGAATAAAATGAGCAGCCAGTACAGCTGCTGCCCGTTGCGCACCACGTGAATCGCAAAAAATACCGCGATCAGAATGTGGATGCCTATGCCAAAAATCGTCATGCTGCGACCTCGTTCGTTCGTGATGGGAGCGGCTGGCACCATGCCGCCGCTTTCCCTGCTCAGAATATTACACTGGCCGCGGCAAACGGCCACGCCAGGCACGCTGGCCTATTGCACCTTGGCCGACCAGCCGCCGCCCATGGCCCGGTACAGGTCCACCGAGGCGACGAGGATGCGCGTCTTCAGCTGCAGCAAGCCCACGTCGGCGCTGTACAGGGTACGCTGGGCGTCAAGTTCTTCCAGGTAGGATGCATAGCCATTGCGGTAGCGGTTGTGCGCGATGCGCAAGGTGTCCGCCGCCGTGGCGCGGCGCGCGTCGTTTTCCACGGCTTGCTGCTGCAGCCGGTAGATGGCGCCCAGGCTGTTCTCCGTTTCGGCGAAGGCATTGCGCACCACGTTTTCATACGTGTACACGAGCTGGTCGCGCTGCGCGCCGGCCGCATCCGTCTGCGCCTGCACGCGCCCGCCGTCGAACAGGGGGCCGGCCGCCAGCGCCGTCAGGCGCCACAGGGCCGTCGGCGCATGCAGGAAATCGGTGAGGGTCGTCGCTTGCCCGCCGCCGATGGCCGTCAGCTTGAACGAGGGCAGCAGCTGGTCGCGCGTGGCGGCCAGGCTGGCGTTGGCGGCCGCCAGATTGTGTTCCGCGCGCGCGATGTCGGGCCGCCGGCGCAGCAGTTCGGACGGCAGGCCGGCAGGCACGCCCGGCGCCGCCAGCTCGGCCAGCGGCAAGCCGCGCGCGATGGCACCAGGATTGCCGCCGACGAGGATCGCCAGTGCGTTTTCCTGTTCAAAGATCTGCCGCTGCAGCTGCGGCACCTGCTCGGCCGCTGCATGGTATTCCGATTGCGCCTGCAGCCATTCCAGGCGCGAACTGTAGCCCACCTCGAACTGCTTGCGCGCCAGCTCGCGCGACTGTTCGCGCAGCTGCAGGGTCGATTGCGTCAGCGCCAGCTGCGCGTCGAGTCCGCGCAGATTCAGGTAACTCGTCGCCACGCTGGCGGCGATCGACAGGGCCGCCGCATCGAGGCTGGCCTGTTCGGCGCGGTAACTCTCGCCGGCCGCGTCACTCAGATTGCCCAGCCGGCCCCACACGTCGATTTCATAGCTGGCCTGCAGTTCGGCCTGGAAGATATTCGTCACATACGGCTTGCCGCTCGACGCCAGGGTGCGCGTGCGCGTCGGCGAGCCATCGAACGCCAGGTTCGGCGCGCGGTTCGCATCGGCCTGCGCCAGGCGGGCGCGGTATTCCTGTACGCGGGCGCGCGCCACGCGCAAGTCGCCGTTGCGCGCCAGCGCTTCGCCCACCAGATCACTTAGCACGGGGTCGCCGAAGGCTTGCCACCACAGTTGTTCCACCTGTGTGCCATGCGCGGACACTGCGCCGCCCTCGGCTGGCGCGCGCCAGCCGGACGGCAGTTGCAGGGCCGATGCGGGTTGCGGTGGCGCGTTGGCGGCGCAGCCGGCCAGCGCCAGCACGCCAGCCATCAGCAATAAACGGCGCTTCATGGCTTGGCTTTCGCGGCCGCCTTCTTCGCTGCAGGCGGAGGCGCGGGATTCTCCGCCGAGTCGTTCAGCACGGCGGACGTGTCGACGCTGACCACCACCGACATGCCCGGCACGAGCCGGCGTGCATTCGCCTGCCCCGCATCGATGCGGATGCGCACGGGAATGCGCTGGGCAATTTTGAGGTAGTTGCCCGTCGCGTTATCGGCCGGCAGCACGGAAAATTCCGAACCGGTGGCCGGCGAAATGCGCTCCACCTGGCCCGTCAGCACGGCACCGTCGAGCGCGTCGACGTGGAAGGTGGCGCTCTGCCCTTCCTGCACGCCGTTCATCTGCGTTTCCTTGAAATTGGCGATGACCCACATCTGGCGCGGCACCAGCGCCATCAGCTGCGCGCCCGAATTCACGTACGCGCCCTGGCGCACCGTCACCTGGCCCAATTGTCCATCCGATGGCGCCACGATGCGCGTGTTATCGAGGTCGATCTTCGCCGCCTTGACGGCCGCCTGCGCGTTCGCCACGGCCGCTTCCAAAGCCTGCTTGTTGACCACCACGCTATGCACGCTTTGCTGGGCGATGTCGAGATTGGCGCGCGCCTGCGCCAGCGCGGCTGCCATCTGCGCCTGCGTGGCGCGCGACTGGTCGTGTTCGCGCTGCGACAGCGAACCGTCAGCCACCAGCTGCTCCACGCGATTCAAATCGGCGCTGGCCTTGCGCGCCTGCGCTTCCGCATTCGCCATCACGGCCTCGCTGACGGAAATGCCCGCCTGCGCGCTGGCCTTTTGCTGCGTCCAGTTCGACAGCGCCGCCTGCTGCGCCGCCAGCTGGGCCTGCGCCTGCTCGTAGCGCTGCTGGTAGATGCGGTCATCGATGCGCACCAGCAGCTGCCCTTCCTTCACATCCATGAAATCCTGCACCGTCACTTCCACCACATAGCCGGACAGCTGCGTGCCGATGATGGTCACCTGCCCGCGCACGGTGGCGTTTTCCGTCGTCACGATGGGACTGGTGAACGGCGGCAAACGCCACGCGTACAGCACGATCAGCACGCCCACCAGGGCCACGGCGGCAAAGGCCAGCGCGGACAGCCACTGGTGGCGCCGGTCCGGCTGCGCCATGGAAGGGGCGGCGGGTGTGGGGGCAGTGGGAGGTGCTGGTGGTGTAGTGTTATTTTCTGTCATTGCTCGGTTCCGAATTGGTAATGGGGACGATGGCCATGGCCGTCTGCGCATCGCGCACGGGGCCGGCCAGGCGGCGCGCGCCGGTGGTAATGCGGGTCCAGGACTGGCTGACCAGCATCCACAGCAAGGTGGCGAGGGCGACGCCGGCGATCATCAGAAAGACGTCGTTGTAGGCCAGCACATTGGCTTCGCGCGTGGCGATGGCGCCCAGGCGCGCCACACCCTGGGCGCTGCGCAGGGCGGGGTCCATCAGCACGCCGCCATAGCTTGCGGCACCGGACTGCACGCGCGCGGCCACCTGCGGGTCGAGCATGGTCAGGTGCTCGACCAGGTAACTGGAATGGTATTTTTCGCGCGCCGTCTGGATGGTGCCGACGATGGCCGAACCAAGGAGGCCGCCCAGGTTCTGCGTCATGGTAAACATCACGGAAAAACTCACCAGGTTGCGCGGTTCGGCGATTACGGCGCCCATGCCGGCCACCATGGTGGGGCCGAGGAAATACGTGCCGCCAAAGGCCAGCAGGAACTGGCTGACATACATATTGACGGGGCGCGTCTGGCTGGTGGCGTGCGCGTCGATCAGGGCGCCGGCGGCGATCAGCAGCAGCGCGAACATCAGCGAGCGGTTCAGCGTCTTCGGATTGATCGTCAGCGCGCTGACCACCAACCCTGCCACGCTGCCCAGCAGGACCACGATGAACAGGTGCTGCATCTGGTCCGTGTTCAAGCCCAGCGCCTGCAGGAAGCCGACGGCTCCCGTCGACTCGGACAGCACGATGCGAAACAGCAGCACGGATAAAAACAGCTTGGCGATCTTGCCCGTGGTGAGCCAGCGCGTATTGAGCAGCGGGCGCGCGCGGTTATGCTCGATGGCCAGCGAGGCGGCGATCAGCACGATGGAACACGCCAGGCACACGCCCACCCACTCGGACTCCATCCACCACGCCGTGCGCCCCTGCGCCAGCACGGCGCACAGCAGGGCCACGCCGGGCGCGAACAGGATGAAGGTGAGGAAGTCGAGCGGCTCGAACGTCTGCACGCGGTCGCCCGGAGGCAGCTTCAGGGCCAGCACGCAGCCCAGCGCCAGCAGCGCCAGTCCCAGTTCGAACAGGTACAAGCCATGCCATTCGCCGATCTGCAGCAGTTCGGAAGTGAAGATGCGCGCCAGGGGCAGCGCCAACTGGGCAAAGCCCAGGCCCAGCACCACGCCTTTGAGGCGGTGGCGCGCGGGAAACGCCTGCAAGGTGTAGTACAGCCCCAGCACGCCCAGCGCGCCGCCCACCATGCCATGCGCGGCGCGCACGGCGATCGCCGACGGCAAGGTATTCGCATACAAGTGGGCGAAGGTGACGAGCGCATACAGCACCAGGAACGCTTCCGTAAACAGGCGCAGGCCGAATTGCTGGCGGAACTTCACCAGCAGCAGATTCATGGAGACGATGGTCATCACGTAGGCGGCCGGCAGCCATTGCATCTGGTAGGCATAGGCGGCCAGCGAACCTTGCAGGTTCAGCAGATTGGCCGTCACCAGGCCGTTGCCCAGTCCCCCCGTCAGCGCGACGATCAGGCCGACGATGAAATACGCGACACGCTTGGGCGTCGAATGTTCGGGCATCGATGGCGACCCGGGCAAGGTCGGGCGTTCGCCCGGCCCCCAGGTGCGAGGTGTGTACTTGTCCATGCGGTAATCGCGATCCGGTTTGCTGAAGCCGTTCTTTGCTGGTGTTATAGAAATAGTTGCAAATGAACAGTTCTAGTCAGCAGCATATCACCGCAGGACGTTTTTATTGTTTACATTGTTGCATGGCGTTGCGCAGGCAAGGCAAACAAGGTAAGCAACGGGACCGGCGGGTCCGGCCGCGTTGCTGATGCAGCCACTCACACCCGCGGTGGGTCCGTTTCGCGCGCGAATGCCCGGTGCGCCGTCAGCGCCTTTTTAAAGGCCGCCACGGCTTTCACCACGTCGCCGGACGGTGCGACGATGACGGCGGGATCCGGCTTGCCATCGGGCAGGGCCGCCGGCACACCAGCCTTGTCCAGCAAACCCTTGCCCGCGCCGATGGCCAGCAGCGGCTTGCAGTGGCGGTATTGCAGGCGCAGGAAGTCGAGCGCGTTGGCGTCTTCGCCCAGTTGCTGCACGGCGCCCTGGCCGTCGGGCACCACGACGGCGTCGAACAGCACGGACGGTCCCGCTTCGAGCGAGATTTCCACGTCGAGCGGCGCGCCGCCGCTGGTGTCGACCCGGCCAAGCTGGCTGCCCACCAGACGCGGCACGGCGCCATCGGCCAGCAACGCGGCATAGATATTGCGCACCTGCGCGCCATCGCTGCCCGGCCCCACCAGGATGGCCACGCGCAGGGTATGGATGCCCGTCTTGCCGGGCCGGAAAAAGAGCGACAGCGCTGGCGACGGCGCATACGCGGGCAGCGGCTGCAGGGAGGCGCGCGGCATGGCCGGCGGCAGCGCCAGGCCCAAGGCATCGGCCAGGTCCTGCGCCAGGTCTTCGTCGACATTGCGCAGCATGGCGACGATGCGCTGGCGAATCGCCACCGTCTGCACCTTGCTCAGCTCAAAGCGGAACGCGTGCACAATGTGATCTTGCTCGACGGGCGTCTGGCTGATCCAGAACAGGCGCGCCTGACCATAATGCTCGGCGAATTTCTCGGGCTTGCCGCGCACCTTGTCGCCTTCGGCGGAGGCGGGAAAACTGTTGAAACCCTTCGCGCCTGCCTGGAACGGACAGCCGCCCGCCAGCGAATTGGGTTCGTACGCGACCCGGCCACGGTTGATGGCCTGGCGGTGGATGCCGTCGCGCTGGTTGTTGTGCAGTGGCGCCAGCGGCGCATTGATGGGGATTTCATGAAAATTGGCGCCGCCCAGGCGCGTGATCTGCGTGTCGACGTACGAGTGGATGCGCCCCTGCAGCAGCGGGTCGTTACTGAAATCGATGCCGGGCACGATGTGCGCCGTGCAAAAGGCCACCTGCTCCGTCTCGGCGAAAAAATTGTCAGGATTGCGGTTCAAGACCATTTTCCCGACGGGGACCAGCGGCACCAGTTCTTCGGGAATCAGCTTGGTGGGATCGAGCACGTCGAAGGGAAACGCTTCGGCCTGCGCTTCCGTGAAGACCTGGAAGGCCAGCTCGTACTCGGGATACTCGCCGCACTCGATGGCTTCCCACAGGTCGCGCCGGTGAAAATCGGAATCGGCGCCGCTGATCTTGACGGCTTCATCCCATACGAGGGAATGCGTGCCGGCCATGGGCGACCAGTGAAATTTGCAGAACACGGACTGGCCCTTGGCATTCACCAGACGGAAGGTATGCACGCCGAAGCCCTGCATCATGCGATAACTGCGCGGGATGGCGCGGTCGGACATGGCCCACATCAGCATGTGCGTGATTTCCGGCGACAGCGAAGCGAAATCCCAGAAGGTGTCGTGCGCGCTGGCCGCCTGCGGCATGCCATGGTGCGGCTCGGGCTTGACGGCGTGGATCAGGTCAGGGAATTTCATCGCATCCTGGATGAAGAAGACGGGGATGTTATTGCCGACCAAATCCCAGTTGCCCTCGTCCGTATAAAACTTCACGGCGAAGCCGCGCACATCGCGCGCCGTATCGGTCGAACCGCGTTCACCGGCCACGGTGGAAAAGCGCACGAAGACGGGCGTGCGCTTGCCTGCCTTGGCGAACAGCGCCGCGCGCGTCAGCTTGCTTTGCTCCTTGTAGCATTCGAAGTAACCGTGGGCGGCCGAACCGCGCGCATGCACGACGCGCTCGGGGATGCGCTCATGGTCGAAATGCGTGAGCTTTTCACGCAAGATAAAATCTTCCATCAGGGTGGGACCGCGCAAGCCCGCCTTCAGCGAATTCTGGTTGTCGCCCACAGGCACGCCCTGGTTGGTCGTCAGCACGCAGCCGCTGTCGTCGCTGCGGGCGCCATCGAGGGAAGCGCTGCGCGCGTTCTCGCCCAGCGCGGGCTGGCCAGCGCCCGTCTTCGCAGAAGCTATCGTTTCGCCCGCAGTGCTGGCCGTGGCCAGCGCTTCGCCGGTGGCCACATGCACGCCTTCGACCGGCGTGCGCGCTGCCTCGCCGTACTGGCCGTCCTCCTTGGGATTGACGGCCATGGCGGCAGCCAGTTGCTGGCTGGCAGCGGTTTTTTGCAGCAGCGCGCGGGTCACGTCATTGTCCGCACCCAGACTGTGCGGCGCAGTGCTGTCGGATGGGCCGGACATGCTGCTCAAGATGGAACCCGCACCGTCCGTGGACGGCGTTTTCTTGTTGCTAGCCATGACATCTCCTGTGAGTAGTTTGCCCCGGGAAGCAACGCTACAACTCGCTCATTGAGCGCACGAACAGGGCAATCAAAACAATGATGGGAATAGGTATGCCGATCAACCACAACAAAACGGAGCGCATCATCACGCTCCTTTACTGCTTGCTACTACCTTGTGCACCTTATGCGCGTGGGCGCCGACCCGCCCCGCCATGACGGCGAAGGGAACAGCGCCCACGACAGTACATTTCAGGAAGGCGTAAAACTTATTTGCGCGAACCCAGCAGTTTCGACAGGCCATAACCGGCCGCGGCCGCAATCAGCAGCGACATGGCCGGGCGCTCGCGCACATAACCGCGTCCCGTCTCGCCAGCGCGCTGGCAGGCGGCGCCCAATTGCTTGCCGCGCGCCATCAGGGTTTCGGAAGCCTTGCTGACGGTATCGCTGACCTGGCCGATGCGGTCGCCCACCTGGTCCACGCCGTCATGGGCGCGCGTGGCCATCTTGTCGGCCAGGGGCTGAGCCTGGCTAGCCACCTTGTCGATGGTGCGGTGCAAGTCCTGGCGCGTATCCTGGGTGGTGCCGTTCATATCGGAGCTGGTTTTTTCAATCGCGTTCATGGTGGTTTCCTTTAACAGTGAATAATTTCAACCATGCTCGATGCCGTGACCGAATCATGATTCTCCTCGCTTCAGGGAAAAAGAAGCGGCTAAACGCTGCCGGGCTGAGCCATATCAAATACAGGATCAGCAGCAAGCTGTTGGCACTACTTTAACCGCGCCCGCCGTGCGCCACCGTGCGCTGCCACACCTTGTGACCCAGACTTAAATGCCTGATGGAAATAACAATCTCCGCCGGCCTGGTGAGGCCAGCGGGGAATACAAACATGTATGGATTTTTAACGGGATTTTCCGCATAATTGCGAGAGGCAATATCCATACATATAAACAGAATGTCCAAATCAAAAGCCATACAAGAAGATAGCCAGGCCAGTGCGTGGATCACGCCATTCGCGCAGCACGGCGGCCCGCGCTACCTGCAGATCGCCGACATGCTCGAGCGCGCGCTGTCCGACGGCAGCCTGCGCCCGGGCGACCGCCTGCCGCCGCAGCGCCGCCTGGCCGCCCTGTTCCAGATTGACCTGACGACGGTGACGCGCGCCTACGACGAGGCCAAGCGCCGCAATCTGCTGGAGGGGCACGGCGCGCGCGGCACCTATGTGGCCGCGCCGAAGGTGGAATTGACGCAGATGCTGGACCTGAGCATGAACATCCCGCCGCCGCCTGCGGGCGTGGATTTCGACGACCTGCTGAAACAGGGCGTGGCACAGGTGCTGATGCGCACGGACAGCGATCTGTTGATGAGTTATCACCTGGGCGGCGGCGGCAAGGCCGACCGCGCAGCGGGCGCCGTCTGGCTCGCGCCCATGTTCGACCACGTCGAGGCGGAGCAGGTGGTAGCCTGCCCCGGCGCGCAGGCGGCGCTGGCAGCGCTGATACTGACCCTGAGCCGGCCCGGCGACAGCATATTGACGGAGCCAGCCGTGTATCCGGGCTTGCGCTCGGCAGCGGGACTGCTCAATCGCAAGACCATCGTCGTGGAAACGGACGCGGATGGCATGCTGCCCGATGCGCTGGAAAAAGCCGGCCGCAAGCACCGTGCGCGCCTGGTCTACCTCAATCCCACCCTGCAAAACCCCACCGCACACACCATGCCAGCCGCGCGGCGCCTGGCCATCACGCAGGTGGCCATACGCTGCGGCATGCACATCATCGAGGACGACCCGTACTGGCTGCTGGCCTCGGACGCGCCGCCACCGCTGGCCCATTACGCGCCGGGCAACGTGTCGTATATCGCCACACTGTCGAAATGCCTGGCGCCGGGCTTGCGCATGGCCTACGCGCTGGTTCCCGACGCGCAGCTGCGCGAACGCTTCGTGCAAGCCCTGCGCGCGTTTTCCCTGATGGCCACGCCGCTGACGACGGCGCTGGCGACGCAATGGATACACGACGGCTCCGCGCACGCACTGCTGGCCGGCGTGCGCAGCGAAGCGAACGCGCGCCAGGACGTCATCCGCACGATTCTGACGGGCACCAGCCACCCGCGCAGCAACGGCATCCACGTCTGGTTTTCACTGCCCAGCTACTGGACCTCGCGCGAACTGGCTGCCACCGCCCGCGCCCAGGGCGTGGCCGTGACGGCCTCGGACGCCTTCCACGCCAGCAAACCACCGAACGCCATCCGCATCTCCCTGGGCAGCATCCGCGACCGCGCGCGCCTGGCCAGCGCATTGAAGAAATTATCACTGCTGCTGGCGCACAAGCCGGTGGAGCACCAGGAGTTCGTCATTTAGGCGGTAGATGCGCGCGTCGGCGCAGGCGGGCGGGGAACAAAGCTTCAGACGAAAAAAAACCACCGTTTGTGCGGTGGTTTTTTTCTACTGCGAATACTTGGTGCCGTTGGCCGGAATCGAACTGGCGACCTTCACATTACGAATGTGCTGCTCTACCAACTGAGCTACAACGGCGAAGACCCACATTCTACAAACAATGCACAAAATTTGCTAGTGTCAACGCGAACTTTTTTGCATTTTTTTCGCGGCCCCGCTGCGGGCCGCGGAAAATCGCGGGAAAGTGCGGCTTTTTACTCCGCGTGGTAGGCCGTGACGCGGGCCACTTCGTCTTTCGAGCCAAGGAACACGGGCACGCGCTGGTGCAGCTTGTGCGGGGCGATGTCCATGATGCGCTGCTGGCCGTCGGTGGCCGCGCCGCCGGCTTGCTCGACGATGAAGGCCATCGGGTTCGCTTCATACATCAGGCGCAGCTTGCCCGGCATCGAGGTGTCGCGCAGGTCGGCCGGGTACATGAAGATGCCGCCGCGGTTCAGGATGCGGTGCACGTCGGCTACCATCGAGGCGATCCAGCGCATATTGAAATTGGTGCCGCGCGGGCCCGTGTCGCCGGCCAGCAGTTCGTCGACATAGCGTTTCACGGGTGGATGCCAGTGGCGCGCGTTCGACATGTTGATGGCGAACTCCTTCGTCGTTGGCGGAATCTGCATATTGCTTTGCGTGAGGACCCACGAACCCATTTCCCGGTCCAGGGTAAAGCAGTTCACGCCATTGCCGAAGGTCAGCACCAGCATGGTTTGCGGACCGTACACGGCGTAGCCGGCGGCGACCTGCTTGGTGCCCGCCTGCATGAAGTCCTGCTCGGTCGGCTGCCCCATGCCTTCCGGCGCTTTCAGTACCGAAAAAATGGTGCCGATCGAGACGTTGACGTCGATGTTCGACGAGCCATCGAGTGGGTCGAACAGCAGCATGTATTCGCCCTTCGGATAGCGGTTCGGGATCGGGTGGATCGATTCCATCTCTTCCGACGCCATGGCCGCCAGATGGCCACCCCATTCATTCGCTTCGAGCAGGATCTCGTTGGAGATGATGTCGAGTTTTTTCTGTACTTCGCCCTGCACGTTTTCCGTGTCGGCCGTGCCCAGCACTTCACCGAGCGCACCCTTGCCGACGGCGTGGCTGATGGTCTTGCAGGCACGCGCGACGACTTCGATCAGCAGGCGCAGTTCGGCCGGGATGCTGTTATTCGAGCGCTGCTCTTCAACCAGGTATTGCGTAAGACTGATGCGTTTCATGAATTCCCTTTTGTTTTAATGATTAACCATTGCCCCAAAAAGAAAGGCCGGGGTCGGACCCTGAGGGTCCGACCCCAGTCTCTGCCTGGGGGTGTAAATAATCTGCGCCTAGTTCGCCAATGCCTTGGAAACGACTTCCATCACGTCATTCGACAGGCTGGCCTGGCCGGCGACTTGTTCCAGCGCGTCGCGCATGTGGCTTTGCAGTGCGGGCACGTAACGGCGCCAGCGGTCCATCGAGCGCGCCAGGCGGGCGGCCACTTGCGGGTTCAGGGCGTCGAGTGCGATGACTTGCTCGGCCCAGAACTCGTAGCCGCTACCGTCTGCCGCATGGAACTGCGATGGATTGCCATTGGTGAAATTGAAGATCAGGCTGCGCGCGCGGTTCGGATTTTTCAAGGTGAAGGCCGGGTGCGTCATCAACTGGCGCACGGCTCGCACATCGGTCGTTGGCGCGGCCGCCTGCATGGCGAACCACTTGTCGACCACCAGCGCTTCGTTCTCGAAATCGGTATAGAAGCTGGTCAGCGCCGCCTGCGCATGCGGCAGCGAGCCGGAATGAATCAGCGCCGCCAGCGCTGCGGCGCGGTCGGTCATGTTGCCGGCATTGTCAAACTGCAGCCGCGCCAGGTCCAGCTCCGCCGCCCCGGGCGCGATCAACAGATACGACAGGGCCAGGTTTTTCAACGCCCGCTTGCCGGCCGACAGGGCGTCAGGGCTGTACTCGCCCGGCGTCTGGTTGGCGTGGTATTGCGCCAGCAATTCGGGCTTCAAGGCTGCCGCGATGGTCGTGCGCATGAACTGGCGCGCCGCATGGATCGCCTGCGGATCGACTTGCGCCATGCGCTCGGCGATGATGGTTTCCGACGGCAGGATCAGGGCCAGCTCGCGGAAGGCAGGATCGAGCGTTGCGTCGGCCAGCAAGGCGCGCTGCGCGGCGATAAAGGTCTCGTCCAGCACCAGGGGCTCGCCGGCGGCGACGGCGCCCGTGAGTTTCAGCAGGCGCTCCATGGCCAGGCGCTGGCCCGCTTCCCAGCGGTTGACGGGATCGCTGTCGTGACGGAACAGGTGCAGCAGCTGCGCATCGGTATAGTCGTACTCCAGCACCACGGGCGCGGAAAAGTCGCGCAGCAGCGATGGCACGGGCGCCTCTGCCACCTGGGTGAAGCGGAAGGTTTGCGACGCCTCGGTCAATTCCAGCACGACGCTGGTGGCGCCATGCGATGCCACGCCATCCACGTGCAGCGGCAGGTCGCGGCCATCGGCAGCCAGCAAGCCGACGGTGACGGGAATGTGGAATGGCAGTTTTTTCGGCTGGCCCGGCGTAGCGGGGCAGCTTTGCGCCAGCGTCAGTTCAAACGTCTGGCTGGCAGCGTCGTAGCGCGTGGATGCTTTCACGATGGGCGTGCCGGCCTGGCTGTACCAGCGCTCGAACTGGCTAAAATCGCGGCCATTCGCGTCCGCCATGGCGGCGCGGAAGTCGTCGCACTGCACCGCCTGGCCATCGTGACGCTCGAAGTACAGGTCCATGCCCTTGCGGAAACCGTCGCGGCCCACCAGGGTCTGATACATGCGCACCACTTCGGCGCCTTTTTCGTAGATGGTGACCGTATAAAAGTTATTGATCTCGACGAAGGAATCGGGACGCACGGGATGCGCCATCGGGCCCGCGTCTTCGGGAAATTGCGCCTGGCGCAAGGTGCGCACCTGGTCGATGCGGGTGACGGCGCGGCCCGTGTCCGTGCCGATCATGTCGGCCG
Source organism: Janthinobacterium sp. 78 (assembly GCF_003096775.1). Classification (NCBI taxonomy): domain Bacteria; kingdom Pseudomonadati; phylum Pseudomonadota; class Betaproteobacteria; order Burkholderiales; family Oxalobacteraceae; genus Janthinobacterium; species Janthinobacterium sp. 78. The sequence goes on from NZ_QENT01000001.1 coordinate 5,384,504, forward strand.
AGAACTCCTGGTCGCGAAATACCGTCAAGCCTTCCTTCAGCGACAGCTGGAACCAGTCGCGGCACGTCACGCGGTTGCCCGTCCAGTTATGGAAATACTCGTGGCCCACCACCGCTTCGATGCCGGCGTAATCGACGTCGGTCGCCACGCGCGCATTGGCCAGCACATACTTGGTGTTGAAGATGTTCAAGCCCTTGTTTTCCATGGCGCCCATGTTGAAATCGCCCACGGCGACGATCATGAAACGGTCCAGGTCCAGCTCCAGGCCGAAGCGCTCCTCGTCCCAGCGGATCGAGTTTTTCAGCGACTGCATGGCGTAGTCGGTTTTATCGAGGTTGCCCTCTTCCACCCATACCTGCAGCAGTACTTCACGGCCGGACTTCAGGGTGTAGCGCTCTTCCTGGCACACCAGGCGCGCCGCCACCAGGGCGAACAGGTAGGATGGTTTCTTGAACGGGTCTTCCCACTTGGCGTAATGGCGTCCGTCACCAAGGTCGCCCTCTTCGATCAGGTTGCCATTCGATAGCAGCACCGGATACTTGTCCTTGTCGGCGCGCAGCATGACGGTGTACCTGGCCATCACGTCCGGGCGGTCCGGGAAGAAGGTGATGCGACGGAAACCTTCCGCTTCGCACTGCGTGAAGAAATTGTGGTTCGACACATACAGGCCGGACAACGAGGTGTTGTCCTGTGGCGCCAGTACGGTCTCGATCTCGAGCAGCACGTCGTCCGGCGCCTTGGGAATGGTCAGCATGCCGGCCGTCAGCTTGTATTGCGACGGTTTCAGCACTTTGCCATTCAGGCGCACCATCACCAGTTCGATGTGTTCGCCGTGCAATTCGATGCTGCGACTGGTACTGGCGGGGTTGTGGCGCATGTGGATCCGGCTCGCCACCACTGTGCGGGCGGGATCAAGATCGAAACCAAGTTCGACGCTGTCGACCAGGAAGCTGGGCGGCGTGTAATCTTTGCGGTAAATCGTCTGAGGGCTGTCTGTGCGCATAGGGAATGGGTGGGAGCGGAGGCAAAAACCTATTTTACCAACACCAGCCCCCCGATAGTCGCGATTCGGCTCAGGAATGTTGGATTCCCTTACACGCCGACATACCAGGTAACATTCTGTAATAATGCATGGAAACAAATAGAACTATTCTTATAATACTAAGCGATGAATTGCGTCTACTAACAGGAGATCATGCAATGAAACGATATCTCACCATCATGATGGCCGCATTGACCGTGTTGCTGACCGGATGTGCCACCACCATACGCAGCGATGTGACCGTCTTCCACGAGTGGCCTGCGCAATTGCAGGACAAATCGTATGCGTTTGAAGCGCCAGCGGCGGAAAACGACACGCTGGAATACCGCAGCTACCAGAACCTGGTGCGCGCGGAACTGGCCAAGCACGGCTTCGGTGAAGCTTCCGGCCCTGCCGCAGCCAATTTGCGCGTGGCGATGCAGTTTTCCACCGTCGACTATCCTGAGCGCGTGCTGCAAGCCACCGATCCATTCTGGTATGGCCCCGGCTACTGGCCAAGCCGCTACGGCTATCGCTACGGCGCATGGCCAGGCTATGGCCGCTTCGGCTACAACCCTTACTGGTATGGTCCGATGGATGTCGAGGAAAGCGTGCGCCATAAATACGAACGCGAACTGCGCGTGACGATCAATGACCGCAGCGGCAAGAAACTGTATGACGTGACCGTGCAATCGACCAGCAACAAGCGCGCCACGTCGCAAGTGATGCCGGCCATGGTAGCGAGCGCCTTTGCCGACTTCCCGGGCCAGAGCGGCGTGCCGCGCAAGGTGGAAGTCAAAATAGAGTAACTGAGAGCGCCAGCCAAAACCTACTGCGCGTCACGCTTTGCGGCCGGCGATGCTCACCGTACTAAAGTACGGTTGCGCTTCTCGGCCACAAATCACTGCCGCTCGCTACGGTTTTGTCAGGCGCGAGAAGTCTGGAGTACTTTAAAAAAACCGGCTGGTGCAGCAATGCGCCAGCCGGTTTTTTTCATCTAAGAATAATACGCCTCGGCGGCAAAGGTGAGTGCGCCGATCAGCGCCACGGCCAATAACAGCACGATCAGCAGGCGGCCGAATTTCGGCGCGCCGTCGTTTCCGCTGCCGCCGCTCATGGCACGATGATGGTCGAGCCGGTCGTCTTGCGCCCTTCCAGGTCCGTGTGCGCCTGGGCGATATGGGCCAGATTGTAGCGCTGGTTGATCTCGATTTTGACTTCGCCGCTGCTGACGACGCCGAACAGCGAGGCAGCCATCTCTTCCAGGTTCGCGCGGTTCGACGCATAGCTGAACAAGGCGGGGCGCGTGATGAAGAGCGAACCGCGCGACGCCAGTTCACTGAGGGTGAACGCCGGCACGGGGCCGGACGCGTTGCCGAAGCTGACCATCATGCCCAGCGGCGCCAGGCAGTCGAGCGAGCCCGTAAACGTATCCTTGCCGATGGAATCGTAGACCACGGAGACGCCTTTGCCGCCCGTGATCTCGCGCACGCGCTCGACGAAGTTTTCCGTGTTGTAGTTGATGACGTGGGCCGCGCCGTGCGCCTTGGCCAGCGCCGCCTTTTCATCGGAACCGGCCGTGCCAATCAGGTTCACGCCCAGCACCTTGGCCCACTGGCAGGCGATCAGGCCCACGCCGCCCGCGGCCGCGTGGAACAGGATGGTATCGCCCGCCTTCAGCGCCACCGTGCGGTGGAACAGGTATTGCACCGTCAAGCCTTGCAGCATCATGGCGGCGGCCGTATCGAAACCGATGCGCTCGGGCAGTGCCAGCAGCAGGGCCGCCGGCAAGTTGCGCTGCTGCGCATACGCGCCATTGATGCGCGCCGCATACGCCACCCGGTCGCCGACCTTGATTTCCGTGACGCCCTCGCCCACCGCCTCGACGATGCCCGCACCCTCGACACCGAGGCCATTGGGCAGCGGCTGCGGATACAGGCCCGTGCGGAAATACACGTCGATGAAATTGAGGCCGATCGCCTCGTGTTTCACGCGCGCTTCGCCGGGACCGGGCGGCGGCAGTTCCACATCCACGTATTCCATCACTTCCGGGCCGCCCACGCGCTGTACGCGGATGGCCTTGGTGGTAATCGTTGCGCTCATGCTCATCTCCTTGTCTGGGTGAATCAGGCGGCAGCAACGGCCCGCGCCTGCAGCTGCGACAGCACCAGGTGCGCCGACGACAGATTCGTCGCGCATGCCACGTTGTGCACGTCGCAGGCGCGCACCAGGGCGTTGATGTCGGGCTCGTGCGGCTGCGGCGTCATCGGGTCGCGCAGGAAGATCACACAATCGATCATGCCTTCCACCAGCAGCGAGCCGATCTGCAAGTCGCCGCCGAAGGGGCCCGAATGCTTGCGCTCCACTTGCAAGCCCAGCTCGTTGATCAGGCGGCCACCCGTGGTACCCGTGGCCGACAATTCGCAACCCTTCAAAAAGTCCAGGTATTCGCCCGCCAGGGTAATCATGTCATCTTTTTTCTTGTCGTGGGCAATCAGGGCGATGCGTGTTTTCATGTTGAGAGCATTTTCAGTGGGTGGGGGAATTATTTCTTTTTCGACAGCAAGTAAATCCCGGCCAATACCAGGCTGGTGCCAGCCAGTTGCCAGTTGGTGATCGGTTCATCGAGAATCATGGCGCCCAGGAACAGGGTCGACACGGGGCCGATCATGCCCGCTTGCGAGGCGACGGGCGCGCCGATGCGTTCAACGGCGATCATCGTCATGAAGACGGGCATCACCGTGCAAAAGATGCCATTCAACAAAGACAGCCCATACACGGGCATGGGCTGGATCAGCAGCTCGACGGGGCGCAAGATGAAAAATTGGGCGATGCAGGCAAAGCTGGCCACGCACATCGCGTAGCTGACCAGGCGCATGGAGCCGATGCGTTTCACCAGCTCACCGGAACCGAGCAGATACACGGCATACGAACAGGCCGAGCCCAGCACCAGGGTCGACCCCAGCGCCACATTGCTGGCGCCGCCCTGCAAGTCATGCACGAACACCAGCACGATGCCGCAATACGAGGTGAGCAAGGCCAGCCACTGCAAGCGGCTGATGCTCTGCTTGAAGTACACGGTGGTAATCAGCAGCACGAAGGTGGGCGTGAGAAACAGGATCAGCCGCTCCAGCCCCACGGAAATATATTGCAGGCCCAGGAAATCCAGATAGCTGGACAGGTAGTAGCCGACGAGACCCAGCCCGACCAGGCGCCAGCGGTCGCTGGTCGACAGTGGCGGCTGCGTGCGCATCTTCCACCAGGCGATGACGGCGAATACGGGCAAAGAGAAAATCATCCTGAAGGCGATCAGGGTGACGGCGTCGATCTGGTAGCGGTACAGCAGCTTGGCGACGATGGCCTTGGTGGAAAACAGCACCGCCCCGCCCACGGCGATGGCCAGGCCACCGAGGTAGACGGAACGGGGAATGGATGGAGAGGTTGCTTGCGGGGAACTGGAGCTCATGCCCAGATTGTAATGGCAAAAGCGAAAGCAAGCTGATAACCCCAACGGCAAATACCGGGGTCGGACTGAGCTAGCCCGGATTTGATGGAGGGTCACTAATTTGAGAAAATAGTGACATCCAAAGGAATCCATCATGACCAAGAAGCCATCGCTTGCCGTATCAGACGCTGTTCCCGCTACGCAAGTGCGGCGGGAACGCACCGTTTTCTCCAGGCAGTTCAAACTCACTGCTGTAGAGCGCATGCAGGAACCTGGCTGCAGCCCGGCCGCCTTGGCGCTGGAACTGGGCATCCGCCGCAATCAGCTGTACAAGTGGGCTGCCGCGCTCAAGCAAGCTGGCGAACTGCCGGCGCCGAAAGTGGTAACGCCTGTCTCGACCACGGATCTGGCCAAAGAGAATGTCCGTTTAAAGCGTGCACTGCAGGCTTCGCTGGAGGAGAACGCCATCTTAAAAAAGCTCGATGCGTACTTAACGCGGCGTTAAAGCACAAGTACGCTTTCATTACCGCGCACCAAGCCGAGTTTCGGCTCGCCGCGATGTGCCGGGTACTGCAGGTCAGTCCCAGCAGTTATTATGCGGCCGCGAAACGGTTGCCCAGCTTGCATGACACTGTCGATCTGGCGCTGCGCGAGGACATCAAGCGCCTCCATGCAGAACATCGCTGTGCGCCGGGCGCGGTCAAGACCTGGCGGCTGTTGCATGCGCAGGGAATCATCTGCGGCAAGCACCGCGTGGCACGCCTGCGCAAGCTCGATGGCATTACGTCGATGCGCCGGCAGCGCTTTCGTGTCATGCAGACACATCAACACACCGAGCCTCCAGCGCCTGATTTGTTGCAACGGAAGTTCAATGTTGCCGCGCCCAATACGGCCTGGGTGGGCGATATCACGTCGATACGTACGCGTGAAGGATGGCTGCATCTGGCCATCGTGCTCGACCTGTTTGCACGCCGGGTGGTGGGATGGTCGATGGATACGTCGCAGCCTGCCATGCTACCCATCGCGGCCTTGAGGATGGCCATTGCGCAGCGCAAGCCGCCTGCCAATCTGATCTGTCATACCGATCAGGGCAGTGTGTACGGATCGGCGGCCTATCGCAGCGTGCTGCAGGAGCATCAGTTGCGGCCCAGCATGAGCCGGCGTGGTAACTGCCACGATAACGCCGTGGCCGAGAGCTTCTTCTCGCAGCTGAAAAACGAAATCACGCACAATACGACGTATGCCACACGCGAAGAGGCCAAGGCTGCTATCGTCGATTACATCGAGGTGTATTACAATCGGATGCGCTTGCATCAAAGCTTGAAATACCGCACCCCAATCGAGGTTGAGGTGCATTACGCATCGATTAAAAATCCCCCGCACCGCGAGGGAGTGACTCTCCATTAAAACCGGGACACCTCAGACCCTGAGGGTCCGACCCCAGCCCTTGCATTTTGGGTTAGGAAATAACCACCGCCGCCGCCCCTGCATTGACCGTCGCCGTCGTCACCCGCGCAATCACGCTGCTTGGTGCCGCCGTGCCGATCAGTTTATTCACCTGCTTGAACTGCGCCACCAGCTTGCCAGGCGTCAAGGTCACCACCGTATAACCCTGCGCATCCGTATTCAGATGCTTGATCCACGGATTGTTGCCCAGGCCGGACAATTGCTGCGCCAGGCCCAGCAAGGTCGCGCTGAAGTCGGTGCTTGCTTTCAAGCCCGCCTGCACGGCCGCCACCGTCGCGTCGAGCTGCGCTTCCGGCACGCCCTTGGCGGCCAGCGCGCCGCGCAGCTGCACGCGCAGTTGCTCCAGCAAGCTGTCGACGGTGGGCGCCGCCTTGCCCATGGTGTAGTCGAGCAAGTTGACGTCGAGATTGACCGTGCCCAGGCCCGTGACGGGAATGGCCAGCGGGTAGCTGACAAGGGTGCCGATGTCGCCCATCGTGCCGGCGGCCGACTTCAGGTAGCTGAAGAAAGAATCCGAGCTGACGCCGGCCGACACCAGGTCGACCATCACGGGCGTGCCACCGCCAGCGGCGTCGAAATCATCGCTGACGGTACCGGCAAAGAAGGAGTGGATATCGCCGGTCAGCGCCACCACGTTGCCGATGGCATTGTTTTTCAGGTATGCCATCAGATGCTTGCGCTCGCTGTTGTAGCCATCCCACTGGTCGCAATTGAGCAGGAAACGCGTGAAGAACGGCGCCAGCGCCGCTTGCTGGCCGGAAGCGGCGACAAAGCTCGAGGCGGCGCCCTTGGCCTGCACGTCGGGCTTGATCCAGCCGAAGGCGATCACTTGCGCGGCGGCGGCCGGCGAGCCGCTGTTGTAGGCGGCCACCGTGATGCCGGCCTGGGCCGCGCTCAAGCCGGCGCCCACGGCGGCGGCGCCCTGCGCGCCGGCGTTCGCCGCCGCGCCGGCAATCGCCATGGCCGCAGCCTGCGCCACGCCAGACGATGCACCCGCCGTCGAAGCGGCCACGATGGCGGACGCCAGCGCCACGCTGCCGCCCACCAGTGGCAGGGTGCTGGCGATGGCCTTGCCCACGTTAGCCATGGCGCTCAAGGCCAGCAAGGTGGCAATCGCATCCGTGCCATTCAGACCCATGCGCAGCAAGGACACTTCATTGCCCCACAGCTTCCAGGTCGACGTGGCCGCCTTCATCTTGCTTTTCCACCAGTCACGCTGGGTCGTGCCCAGCATGCCGACGGCGGCCAGCGGATCGCCACCGGCCTTGGTGGCGGCCGCCATCTTCTGCCCTTCCACGCTGTCGAACAGCGCTTGCGGCACCAGGTAGCGGCTGCCGATGCTGCCCAGCGGCTTGCCCGTGGCGGGATTGATGGTCGATTCGGCGATCGCGTGGTCGGCGCGGTACAGGCGCTCGTCCGTCATCACCAGCTGCATCAGTTTGCCGAACTGGAAATCGCGGTAGATCTGGATGTTCTGGAACGTCGTCGCGGCGGCGTCAAACGTGACGTCGGCCGGCATGTATTCGAACCAGGCCTGGTTGGCGCTGCGCCGGCGCGCCGGCTGGTGCAAATCGCTGCCGTCGGCGGCCACGATGCCTTCATAGGTGGACGCGTCCTGCCAGGCGTCGTCCGTGAATTCGTGATCATCCCAGATGGCGATGAAGGCGAAGCGCTCGTGCACGGCTTGCAGGCGCGTATCGGTGCGGTATTTCTTGTACAGGTAGCGGTAATCGGCCACGGTGGTCGCGTATTTCGCGCCGGACGTGCCGCTCTTGAACGTGCCATCGGGCAATTTCAGCTGGTCGTGGCGGCTTTCCACGGCGCCGCTCTGGAAGGCCTCGCCCACCGTTTCATAGATGTAATCGCCCAGGTGGACGATGAAGTCGAGCGCTTCGTTGGCGGCGATGTGCGACAGCGCGCCCCAGTGGTTGATGCTCCAGTCCTGGCACGTCAGGTAGGCGAACTGCAGCTGCGCTACCTCGGCCGTGGCGGCGGGCGCCGTCTTGAAGCGGCCCACGTTCGAGCGCACGTCGCCGGCGATGAACTGGTAAAAATACACCTGGCCCGGCTGCAAGCCCGTTACCTTGTGGCGCAGGGTATTGTCGAAATCGGCTTTCAGCGGCAGCTTGGCGTCGACGATGGGCGTGCCGGCCAGGGCCGTGTTGCCGCCCAGGGCGGCCGTATTATCGGTGGCGCTGACGATCAGGCGCACGGCCACGTCGGACTTGCCGGCCACGGCGGGCGCGACGGCGTCGAAACTGGCGGGCACGACGCGCGTCCACAGCATGGCGCTGTCGGCGCGCGGATCGCCCGAGGCCACGCTTTGCGGGAATTTCCAGTCGCTGCCCGAGGCCAGCGGCACGCCAGGATCGCTGTAATCGGTGCTGCCGCAGGCGGCGAGGCCGACGGTGGCCACCGACACGGTAATAAAGCCACCCAATTTCAGAAATTGCCGCCTGTCCATTTGACTTGCCATGATGTCGCGCCCTCGATATGGTGAAAGCGCGTCACTTTAGCAACAGATTGTGTCATCCTGATGACGGGGCCATGCCGCTTGGCCGGGGGCCGATATGCTAAAATGTCGGCCACAATTGAACACCTAGTCTAAGGAAGATTCGACATGGCAGGACACAGCAAATGGGCCAATATCAAGCATAAAAAGGCTGCCACCGATGCCAAGCGCGGCAAAATCTGGACGCGCCTGATCAAGGAAATCACGGTCGCGGCCCGCATGGGCGGTGCCGACGCCATCACCAATCCGCGCCTGCGCCTGGCGGTCGACAAGGCGGCTGACGCGAATATGCCGAAAGACAACGTCCAGCGCGCGATCAACCGCGGCAGCGGCGGCGTCGATGGCGCCAACTATGAAGAAGTGCGCTACGAAGGCTACGGCGTGGGCGGCGCGGCCGTCATCGTCGAATGCATGACCGACAACAAGGTGCGCACGGTAGCCGAAGTGCGTAACGCCTTCAACAAGAATGGCGGCAACATGGGCAATGAAGGCTCCGTCGCCTTCATGTTCCAGCATTGCGGTCAATTGCTGTTCGCGCCGGGCACCGACGAAGACAAGCTGATGGAAGCGGCCCTGGAAGCGGGCGCCGACGACGTCATCGCCGATGAAGAAGGCGGCTTCGAAGTGCTCACTCCCGTGCACGATTTCGCCACCGTCAAGGAAGCGCTGGAAGCGGCCGGCTTCAAGGCCGAAGTGGCCGAAGTCATCATGAAACCGGCGACGGAAACCGTCTACGCGGGCGACGACGCCATCAAGATGCAAAAGCTGATCGATGCGCTGGAGCTGCTGGACGACGTCCAGGAAGTGTTTACGAATGCCCTGATCGAAAACTAAGCAAAAAATACAGCTGTACACCTCAAGGGCGGCACCGCCGCCCTGCAACCCACCTTGAACGAACGGTCCCTATGAAAATTCTGGTAGTCGGCTCTGGCGGCCGCGAACACGCCCTGGCCTGGAAACTGGCCCAGTCCGAACGCATACAGATGGTGTATGTCGCGCCGGGCAACGGCGGCACCGCGCGCGATGCGCGCCTGGTCAATCTCGACATCAGCGACCCGCAATTGCTGGCCGACTTCGTTCAGCAGGAACACATCAGCCTCACCGTCGTCGGCCCGGAAGTGCCGCTGGCGGCAGGCATCGTCAACCTGTTCCGCTCGCGCGGCCTGAAAATCTTCGGCCCGACGAAAGAAGCGGCGCAGCTGGAATCGTCGAAAGACTTCGCCAAGGCCTTCATGCAGCGCCACGGCATCCCGACGGCCGCCTACCAGACGTTCTCCGACGTCGCCCCCGCGCATGCCTACATCGATGCCATGGGCGCGCCGATCGTCATCAAGGCCGACGGCCTGGCCGCCGGCAAGGGCGTCGTCGTTGCCATGACCCTGGAAGAAGCGCATCAGGCGGTCGACATGATGCTGTCCGATAACCAGTTCGGCGACGCCGGCGCGCGCATCGTCATCGAGGAATTCCTCGCCGGCGAAGAAGCGAGCTTCATCGTCATGTGCGACGGCAAAAACATCCTGCCGCTGGCCACCAGCCAGGACCATAAACGCCTGAAGGATCACGACCAGGGCCCGAACACGGGCGGCATGGGCGCGTACTCGCCGGCACCCATCGTCACGCCGGCCATGCATGCGCGCGTCATGCGCGAAATCATCGTACCGACCATCCAGGGCATGGCCAAGGATGGCATCACGTTCACGGGCTTCCTGTACGCCGGCCTGATGATCGACGACAAGGGCACGCCGAAGACGCTGGAATTCAACTGCCGCATGGGCGACCCGGAAACGCAACCGATCATGGCGCGCCTGAAGACCGACCTGGTCACCGTCATGGAGCACGCCGTCAACGGCACGCTCGACGCGGTGGAACTGGAATGGGACCGCCGCACGGCTGTCGGCGTCGTCATGGCCGCCGCCGGCTATCCGGACGATCCCGTCAAGGGTACGCCGATTGGCGACATCCCGGCCGAAACCGTCGACTCCGTCACCTTCCATGCGGGCACCCGCATCGAGGGCGAGCGCCTGGTCACCAACGGCGGGCGCGTGTTGTGCGTGGTCGGTCTGGGCGACAGCATCAAGATGGCGCAAAAGCAGGCGTATGAAACCGTGGAAAAAATCCATTTCGACGGCGCACAGTACCGCCGCGACATCGGCTGGCGCGGTTTGAAGCATTGATCACCCCATAGTGATCACACGGCGGGCCGGCGCGGAATCATCCGCCCCGGCCCGTTTTCATTTTGATTGTCATTGCCCATCCCTCTCCTTGACCACTGCTGCCGGCCTTGCCGCACCTGATAAGGATGCCCCGCTGAGTCCCCTGATCTGGCTGATCCTCACTTCCTTGCTCGCTGCCGGCCTGGCCTGGTACTGGTTCAGCAGGTATGCCTGGTCGGAAAGAACCCTTGGCTGCCAGGCCACCGTCACCGCGGACGGCAAGCTGCTGCAATTCGCATGGACCACTACGCGCGTGGAGGGCCGCCGCAAAAGCCGCCTGGCGTATGACCACGCGCATCCGGGTATCGTGCAAACGCGTTTTGGCCACCTCGCCTGGTATGGAGGCTTTGCGCAGCAGGGCCAGCCCATCGGGCGCGAGGCGGTGAAATGGCAAGAACTGGCCAGTAATCCCGCAGTTCAGGACAGAACTGGATCAGGCACAAATTCAATAGTGCGCTAGGGAAACGAGATTGCATTGTAAAGTTTATCATCTTAATTCCTGATCAACCCACTCCCGATGGCAAGCAATCTCCCCGTGTCCCCGCATACTTCCGTCGAGGCGCTGCATGTGCTGAAGCTGCTCACGCGCCGCCAGCGTGAGCAGGCGCTGGCGCATCCCGACTTGCCGCAGCTTGCCATCGGCACGCCGCTACCCGACACCTTGCTGTGGTTGTACCGGCGCCAGATCGTTACGTCCGAGGATGTGACGAGCCTGTCGTCGAGCGTGGCGCGCCACTTCAGCGGCGACGAGCTGGCACTGCGCTTGTCGATCTTGCAGCAGGTGGTGGAGGTGCTCAATCGCGAATCGCTCGATCATCTGCGCGACGAAGCGATCATTACGCCAGAGCTTTATCAACAGGCGCTGCCGCACCTGCCCGGCGACGTTCTGCTGCCCACGCCGGGCGAAGCGCTGAACTGGATGCTGCATGTGGGGCTGCTGCCGCGCGCGCAGTTCAAGACCACGGTGCAGCGCATCGAGGCCGGCGGCAGCGACGATGCAAAGCGCGTGGTCCGGCATGCGCAAGCGCGCCAGGATGAGCATAAAAAGGCGGTACGCGGCGTGGTCCTCGACGGTTTGTTTCCCGGCTCGCGCCTGGCCTGGCTGATCGGCGCGCCGCTGGCGCTGGCCGGCATGGTCTGGTATGTGATGAGCGGCAATTCCGTGCCCGAGTGCGACTCCACCGACACGCTCACCACCATGACACGCATGCTCAACAAGGCGGCGCCGGAAGGCACGGGCAAAGCAAGCCTGCACGATGTGAAAGAAGCCGGTTACGCCTCGTCACAACATATCCGTGGCTGCCTGGCCACGATAGCACTCGATGGCAGGAAGATGGGCTATGCCTATACCGTCGCGCGCGACGACAGCGGCAGCAAGAGCCGCATCAGCTATACGGGTGCGCAACCGTTGCTGGTCCAGGCGCGCTTTGGCACCATCCGCGATGGCGACTTTGCCCAGCAAGCCAAGCCCCTGGGGCGCGAGGCGCTGGAAAAGGCTTTCCGCGACGGCATGGATGGTGCGCGCATCATGCCCCAGCCACGGCAAGCGTTTTCGCTGACGCAATCGATGGAGCGCACGCGCGAAATCGCCGAAATCGAACCGCTGGCACCATGCAAGGAAATCTCGCCGGGCGTCTATTCCTGCCGCCTGCTGATCGAACGCAATGACGCCTTGCTGGGCATGCTCAACGGCGGCACGGCAGTGATGCAGGAAGGCGAGTTTACCTTCCAACGCGACGCTGCCGGCAATGGCTGGTCGGTCACGCCACAATTTGCCCTGGAGCTGCGCCAGGCCAAAATAAAAGAGTAAATTCATGCATACCGAACCGCCCCACGCATCGCTGGACCAGCTGCACCAGCTGGGCCTGATCACCGCGCAGGAACTCGACGAGGCCAACTCGGAACGCGATGTCGCCGCCCATGAGCGCCTGCACCCGCCAGAGGAGCCGGTCGACATGCCGGAACTGGCGCAGGACGCCGACCTGGCCACCACCCTGGGCTGGCTGCTGCTGACCGATCTGCTGCCCAAGAATGACTTCGACAAGCGCGCGGCCACACTGCCACCCCGGCAACAGGCGCTGGCAGCAGAGGGGGTGCGGTACTACAACCGCCGCGAGGTCGACGCCTTGTACGAGCTCGATTTGCTGAACCAGTTCCAGCGCGATGCTGCACATGCGGCGGTGCCGGCCGACCGCATGTTGTATACGCCGTGGATCGCCATGCGCTGGCTGGTGGTAAACGACATCCTGCCCACGGCGCAGTTCGAGGCGCTGGAAGCGCACGTGCGTGAACATGGCAGCGCACTGGCGCGCGAAATCATGGAAGCGTCCAGGCTGCGTCATGGTCACGACCGCATCCCGTACAAGCGGCCACCGGCCTGGAAAGGCGCCTTGATCGTGCTGGGCATGATCCTGGTGATGTCCGTGCTTTACGGTGTTGTGACCGGAGGCCTGCGGCCATGAGCACCGATCCGCGCCTCAAACCGCTCGGCGAACTGCGGCAACTGGACCTGATCACCAGCGACGAATACGACGATACGCTGGCCGAGCTGCAGATCATTGAGATCCAGCGCGCGCACAACGCCGCCGAAGACATCGATGTGCCCGAACTGGCGATGAGTGCCGACCAGATCAAGACGCTGGCCTGGCTGCTGGGCGCCGAACTGGTGCCCGAGGAGCGTTTTTTCAGGATGCTGCGCAAGCTGCCCGCCGATGAACCACGCCGGGAACTGGCCAGCGCCGCGCTGCGGCAGGTGAACCGGCAAGCCGTCGATGCGCTGCACCAGCAGAACCTGATCAACGCCTGGCAGCGCGACGCCGCCCACGACAGCCTGCCTGCCGATCACCTTGCCGCCACGCCCGTCACGGCCTTGCGCCACATGCTGAAACAGGGCACGCTATCGCCGCTGCAATACAAGGAGCTGCAAGCGCGCACGCGCGCGAACGGCTCGCAACTGGCGCGCTTGATCGTCGACGCCGCAGGCAAACCGCCGACTCAATATGGCCGGCCCCGCCCGCGCCCTTCCACCATCATGGCTGCGGCACTGCTGCTGGCGATACTGACGATGCTGACGTATGCAGGACGCGCATGGTTCAAGCGCGAGCAAGCAGTGCCTGTGGCACCGCTGGCGCAGCCGGCCGACACGATCGAACGCACGGACCTGCAACAGCGCGCGGCAAGCATGCTGGAGGGCGCCCGCCAGCCAGGCGCGGATGCGCCCCAATTCGAGGTGCAGGTCATACAGGACAAGCCGCCTCAGTAAAGCAGGGCCGGCAACAGCATCGCCGGTTTTGCTATCACAAAAATCCGTTACAGGGTACAATCCGTCCTTACTTTTTTATTTCGGCCTCGTCGGCCCACGCGATGTCGTCAACTCCCTCTCCTTCGGCCGTCAAAGCCTATTTGCTCGATTTGCAAAGCCGTATCGTGCAGGCGCTCGAAGCGCAGGACGGCAAGCCTTTCCTGACCGATGCCTGGCAGCGCCCCGAGGGCGGTGGCGGCATTTCGCGGCTGATCGAGGAAGGCAATGTGTTCGAGCGTGGCGGCGTGAATTTTTCGCACGTCACCGGCGCCGCACTGCCGCCATCGGCAGCGGCCGCGCGCCCTGAACTCGGTGGCAAGGCGTGGGAAGCGATGGGCGTGTCGCTGGTGCTGCATCCGCGCAATCCCTACGCGCCCACGGTGCACATGAACGTGCGTTTTTTCAGCACCGTGAATGCCGATGGCGCTCCCGTATGGTGGTTCGGCGGCGGCATGGACCTGACGCCGTACTACGGCGACGCGGGCGACGTGAAGCACTTTCACCAGGTGTGCCATGATGCGCTGGCGCCGTTTGGCGCGCAGCTGCATCCGAAGTTCAAGCAGTGGTGCGATGATTATTTCTACCTGAAGCACCGGCGCGAAGCGCGCGGCGCCGGCGGCATCTTCTTCGACGACTTCAATGCCCTGGGCTTTGAAGACAGTTTCGCGATGATGCGCAGCGCCGGCGACGCCTTCATCGACGCCTATGTGCCGATCCTGGCGCGGCGCAAGGATACGCCTTACGGCGAACGCGAACGCGATTTCCAGTGCTACCGGCGCGGACGCTATGTCGAGTTCAACCTGGTGTTTGACCGCGGCACCCTGTTCGGCCTGCAGTCGGGCGGACGCACCGAGGCGATCCTGATGTCGATGCCGCCCGTGGTCAAGTGGCGCTACGACTGGCACCCGGAAGCGGGCAGTCCCGAAGCGGCGTTGTATACTGACTTCCTCGTGCATCGCGACTGGCTGCAGGCGTGACCGAAGTTGGCACGGCGGGTAGTACGGCATGCGTGACGCTGCTGGGCGGCAGCTACGATCCGGTGCACATGGGCCATGTCGCGCTGGGCACGCATTTTTCCAGCCTGCTGCACGCCGATGAGCTGCGCGTGATTCCGGCGGGCGCGCCCTGGCAAAAGAGCAAGCTGGGCGCCACCGGCCAGCAGCGCGCCGAGATGGCCGGCCTGGCTTTTGCCGGCCTGCCCCTGCCCGTGGTGATCGACCGCCAGGAAATCGAGCGCAGCGAACATGGCCAGGCCAGCTACACCATCGATACCTTGCGCCAGGTACGCGCCGAGCTGGGAGCGCGCGCTTGCATCGTTTTCCTGATGGGCGCCGACCAGCTGCAGCGGCTCGCGACATGGCGCGAATGGCAGCAATTATTTGAATACGCGCATATCTGCGTCGCGGCCCGCCCAGGCTTCGCGCTGAATGACACAGCAGTACCGCAAGTGGTCGCCGACGAGTTTTCGCGCCGCCTGGGGTCGCTGGACAGCATCCGCAACACGCCGCACGGTCTGACTTATCTGGCACAGGACTTCGCGGTGGATATCTCCGCCACCGAAATACGTGCGGCATTACAACGGGGGAATCGGGCAAACTCGCTTGTTTCCCCGCTAGTGCTAGACTATATTGAACAACATAATTTATACAAAAGCTAAATGGACATCAAAAAACTGCAAACCCTCGTCGTTGACGCCCTTGAAGACGTCAAAGGCCAAGACATCGCCGTCTTCGAAACGAGTCACCTGACCAGCCTGTTCGACCGCATCGCGATCGTCTCCGGTACCTCGAACCGTCAAACCAAGGCGCTGGCCGCCTCGGTGCGCGACAAGGTCAAGGACGCCGGCGGCCAGATCATCGGCATGGAAGGCGAGGAAACGGGTGAATGGGTGCTGGTCGATCTGGGCGACATGATCGTCCACATCATGCAAGCTCCTATCCGCGCCTACTACCGCCTGGAAGAAATCTGGGGCGATACCCCGATCAAGCTGGGTGCCGCCAAGCGTGCGCCGAAAAAAGCCGGCGACGACGAGCCGAAGAAAATCAGCGGCCATCTGGCAGCGAGCAAAGCCAAGGTCGAAGTTTCGCCCGTGATCGAAAAGAAAACACCAGCGAAGAAAGCCACGGCAGCCACCGCCGCCAAGAAAGCCCCGGCGAAAAAAGCCGCCTCGAAAGCTGTCGGCAAGACCGTGAAAATCGCGCCGACCAAGACCGAAGCGGCTGCCGTGAAAGCCTTGAAAGCGCTGCCAGAGAAAAAAGTGCGCACCCCGCGCGCGGCCAAACCGGCAGCCGATGCTGCACCGGCAAAAACCGTGATCAAGCGTATCAAAAAAGTCGAAGCGTAAGCGTCGATGCAGCTCATCATCGCTGCGGTCGGCCATAAAATGCCGGCCTGGATAGAGACGGGCTTCGCGGAATACGCGAAGCGCATGCCGCCGGAACTGCGCATCGTGCTGAAAGAAATCAAGCCGGTGGAGCGTTCCGGCAGCAAGACCGCCGCTACGGCGATGGCGCTGGAACGCGAACGTATCGAAGCCGTCCTGCCCAAGGGCGTGCGCATCATCGCCCTCGACGAACGCGGCAAGGACCTGACCAGCGTCGGCCTGTCGCAGCAGTTGATGGCGTGGCAGCAGGATGGCCGCGACACCGCCTTTTTGATCGGCGGTGCCGACGGCCTCGATCCGCAGCTCAAGGCGCGTGCCGAAGGCATGCTGCGCATTTCCAGCATGACCCTGCCGCACGGCGTGGTGCGCGTGATCCTCGCCGAGCAGCTGTATCGTGCCTGGTCGATCACGCAAAACCACCCCTATCACCGCGTCTGAACTCCCCCATGAAAACGGCTGATCACAAGATCTACCTCGCTTCCAAAAGTCCGCGCCGGCGCGAACTGCTGCGTCAGATCGGCATCGATTTCGAATTGCTGCTACTGCGCAGCGACGGCCCGCGCGGCGCCGACGTCACCGAGGAAGTCCTTCCCGGCGAGTCGGCGCTCGACTATGTCGCCCGCGTGTCGAATGAAAAAGCCGCCTTCGCCTGGGACCTGGTGCGCCGTCGCCACCTGACAGCGCGCCCCGTGCTGGCGGCCGACACCACCGTCACCATCGACGGCATCATCCTCGGCAAGCCGGCCGACCGCGCGGAAGCCGTGGCGATGCTGCAGCAACTGTCGGGCCGCACGCATCAGGTACTCACCTCGATCGCCGTGCACTACAAAAACTTCGCCGAGCAGCGTACGCAGGTGTCGCAAGTGCGCTTCGGCGTGCTCTCGCCCGCGTCCATCGCCGCGTATTGCGCCACGCCGGAACCGTACGACAAGGCCGGCGGCTACGGCATCCAGGGCAGCGCCGCGCTGTTCGTCGAGCATATCGAAGGCAGCCATTCCGGCATCATGGGCCTGCCCCTGTACGAGACGGCGCAATTGCTGCGTGAAGCAGGTTTGCCCCTGCCCTGATCCCGGGTATGATGTCATTCGTTGCCTCCACTTCCCCGCCTCCATGAACGAAGACATCCTGATCAATATCACGCCGCAAGAAACCCGCGTCGCCCTCATCCTCCAGGGCGCCGTGCAGGAATTGCACATCGAGCGCACGCTCACGCGCGGCCTGGCCGGCAATGTGTATTCCGGCAAAGTGGTGCGGGTGTTGCCGGGCATGCAATCGGCCTTCATCGACATCGGCCTGGAGCGCGCCGCGTTTTTGCACGTGGCCGATATCTGGGAAGCGCGCGGCCACGATGGCCAGAACACCACGCCCGCTCCCATTGAAAAAATCCTCTTTGACGGCCAGGTGCTGACGGTGCAGGTGATCAAGGACCCGATCGGCACCAAGGGTGCGCGCCTGTCGACGCAGATCTCCATCGCCGGGCGCATGCTGGTGTACCTGCCGCAAGACAAGCACATCGGTATCTCGCAGAAAATCGAGAAGGAAGCGGAACGCGAGCAATTGCGCGTGCGCCTGCAAAGCCTGCTGCCGCCCGATGAAAAGGGCGGCTACATCGTGCGCACCATGGCCGAAGACGCGTCCGACGCGGACCTGAAGGCGGACGTCGACTACCTGCGCAAGACCTGGAGCACCATCACGCACGGTGCGCGCACGCGTCCCGCCACCAGCCTGCTGCACCAGGACTTGAGCCTGGCGCAGCGCGTGCTGCGCGACTTCGTCGGCGATGAAACGGCCACCATCCAGGTCGACTCGCGCGAAAACTATGTGAAATTGCGCGAATTCGCGGAAATCTACACGCCCAGCGAACTGACGCGCCTGCAGCACTACACGGGCGAGCGCCCCCTGTTCGATCTATATGGCGTGGAAGAAGAAATTTTGCGCGCACTGGGGCGCCGGGTCGACCTGAAATCGGGCGGCTACCTGATCGTCGACCAGACGGAAGCGATGACCACCATCGACGTCAACACGGGCGGTTTTGTGGGCGGGCGCAATTTCGCCGACACGATTTTCAAGACCAACCTGGAAGCGGCGCACGCCATCGCACGCCAGCTGCGCTTGCGCAACCTGGGCGGCATCATCATCCTCGACTTCATCGACATGGACAATGCCGAGCACCGCAACGCCGTGCTGGCCGAGCTGAAACGCACCTTGTCGCGCGACCGCACCAAGGTATCGGTGAGCAATTTCTCGCCGCTGGGCCTGGTGGAAATGACGCGCAAGCGCACGCGCGAATCGCTCGCCCACATCCTGTGCGAACCGTGCCCCGCCTGCGCCGGCAAGGGACAAGTCAAGACCTCGCGCACGATCTGCTATGAAATCCTGCGCGAACTGCTGCGCGAAGCAAAACAGTTCAACCCGCGCGAGTTCCGCATCCTCGCCTCGCAGGAAGTCGTGGATTTGTTTTTAGAGGAAGAATCGCAGCACCTGGCCATGCTCGGTGATTTCATCGGCAAGAAAATCTCGCTGCAGGTGGAAAATGCCTACCACCAGGAGCAGTACGACGTGATCCTGATGTAGCCATGCCGGGCACCACCGCCTTCTGGCGCGACCCGGCGCTGCCCCACGTGGAGAGCCGGCGCGCCTGCCACAGCCGGGCGTGCTACAAGCCGCACAGCCATCCCACGTTTTCGATTGGTGCCGTCGACGCTGGCGGCAGCATCTTTACGGGCAGCAAAGACGGCCAGGTCGCCCTCGGCAATGGCAGCCTGGTGCTGGTGCCGGCCGGCTGCGTGCACGCCTGCAATCCCCTGCCTGACGCCTTCTGGAGCTACCAGATGCTGCATCTCGATGCGCGGTGGCTGCAAGCACACGCGCCGGCGCTCGATGGCGACACGGCGACGGTGTTGCACTGCCCGCGGCTGTACGCACAGTTTTGCGCCATGCATGCGCTGCTGTTTTCAAGCGCCGGCGCGGCCGAGAAGGAGGCGGCGCTGCTGGCGTTCCTGGGCGCTTGCGCCGATACCCGTGCAGACCTGCTGCCCTCGGAACGCAAGCCGCTGCCGCTGCAACTGGCGCCCGTGCTCGCAACGCTGCAGGCGCGCCCTTCAGCCAGCCTGCAGCAGCTGGCGCAAGCGGCGGGCCTGAGCCCGTATCAATTGATCCGCGCTTTTCGCGCCGCCACGGGCATGACGCCGCATGCCTACCAGCTGAATATGCACGTCAACCGCGCGCGCAGCCGCTTGCAGGCAGGCACGGCGCTGGCGCAGCTGGCGCATGAACTGGGTTTTGCCGACCAGAGCCATCTGCAGCGTGTCTTCAAGGCGCATGCGGGCATCACGCCGGGACGCTATCGCGGCCAGGGCAGCTGAGGCGCCCGCAATTTTCTTCAATACAGGCTGTCGTCAGCCCCGGCATACTCGCGCATCGCCATTGCCGGAGCCAACCTCCATGCACGATTTCCTCTTCATCGCCGCCGCCCACTTTCTTTCCCTGCTGTCGCCCGGTCCCGATTTTTTCCTGATCGCACGCACCTCGCTGGCCCACGGCTGGCGCGGCGCAGCCGGCACATGCGTGGGCATTACGCTGGCCAATGCGGTGTTTATCGTGGCGGCGTTTGCGGGACTATCGGTGCTCAAGGCAGGCAGTACGGCATTCATGCTGGTGCGGCTGGCCGGATGCGCCTATCTGCTGTACCTGGGCTGGCTGTTCCTGCGCCATGCGGGCAAGAGCCGCCTGGATGCCAAGCCCGCCACCGGCAAGGCGCGCTGGCCCGGCGGTGTCGCGATGGGGTTTGTCTCCGCCATCCTGAACCCGAAGAATGCGCTGTTCTACGTCAGCCTGGCCACCGTGCTGGCCGCCAGGCAGACGAGTCCCGTGGCGATGGTGGCGTATGGCGCGTGGATGATCGTTGCCGTGCTGGCGTGGGATATGGCGGTGGCGCTGGCCATCGGCAGCAGCGCCCTGCGGCAGCGCTTTGCGCGCGCGCTGCCGCTGCTGGAGCGGCTGTCGGGCGTGATGCTGATCGTGCTGGCGGTGGTGCTGTTGGCGGATCAGGCCGGCAATGGATCCAGGTAAAACACGGCGTACACTTTCAGTGGCGACGTTTCCGTGGCTTTTTCCGAACGCACGACGGAGCAGTCGTCGGCGGCCAGGCTGCGCCAGTTCTGGATGCCGGCCTTGGCGAACATCGCGTGCGCGGGGGCATTTGCAGCCAGGTCCAGCACCAGGCAGGCGTTGCGCGGGCCGGCGCCGTAGTTGACGGCACGGATCTCGATGCCGAAGGTCGTCATCCACGGTTCCCACAGGCCTTTTTCCTTGCCGGCGGCCATGCGCTCCAGCATCTCGCCAAAGCTCAATCCTTTCTTGACGGTATCGCGCAGGGCTTGCAGCGACGGCGCCAGGCGGGGATCGGGCTGCTTGTTGCCAGCGCGAATTTCGGCGATCGCCTTCAATTCCTTGATGATGGCCGCATCGCGCTCCGTGTAATCGCGCATGCGTGCGTAAAACTCGGCGTCGAGGAAGGGATTGACGGTCAGCTTGGCGACGCCCTCTTCGCGGCGTTTCGGGGAAGGCGTGGTGGTTTTTGTCATGGCGATGGAGGGCAAGGGAAACAATGAGGGCCGCCAGTTTAACACCATGCGGCAGCAGCGGCACACCTTGCGGCCGCTTTCATGCCATGCCAGGCGGGAGCAGGACGGTGCGACACCTTTGGTGCGCGTGCCAGGCGCCGATGGCTCAGTTTCTAAAGATCGGCCAAGTGCAGCCTGACAGCATCAGCAAGTTGGCGACGCTGAACACGAGGAGCGCCATGCGCATCTTACGGGGAGAAGGTGTTTTCAATGTAGTTCCTTAGTCAAGTGAGATTGAGCACAGATGACCATCGTTGAGCCGGCCAACACAGCCGGCAATGCCAGGCCAACGATAGCGTCTGGCATTTCACTATAGCAGATGGCGCAGGACGATCCTGCATGTCAGCAGGTGTTCGCCAGTGGAATGGCAAGCCGGGGAACGGAGGCGGTTCAAGCGCGCGGCGGCGCCGTCGATTCGCGCACCACCAGCTCGGGTTTCAGGCGCACGTCGAGCACCGCGGAATCGGGCGAGGCGATGGTTTGCAGGATCAGCCGCGCCGCTTCCGTGCCGATGCCGTGGTGGCGGATGCGGATAGTGGTGAGCGGTGGACGGATCATGTCCATGTACGGCATGTCGTTGTGGCCCACCACGGAAATATCGTCCGGGCAGCTCAAGCCCAGTTCGCGGATGGCATCGTAGCAGCCGAGGGCCACCAGGTCGCTGCCCGTCACCACGGCCGTCGTCTGCGGCGACTGGCGCAACAGCGCCAGCAGGGCCGCCTTGCCGCATTCGCGCGAATAGCCGCTGCTTTCAAACACGAAGGCGTGCGAGGGATCGAGCTCGCTGGCCTGGATGGCGGCCAGGAAACCGAGGCGGCGCACATGCCCCGTGGACAGGTTTTCCGGGCCGGCAATGTGCGCGATATGGCGGTGGCCCAGCGCCAGCAAGTGCTCGACGGCCAGGCGCATGCCGACCACGTCGTCGCTGACGACGCAGGAAGCGACGCCCGTCTCGTCGCTGCGGTTGACGGTGACGACAGGCACATTCTGGTCGATGCACATCTTGATGACGGGATCGTGGCGCCGTGCGGTAGCCAAAATCAGGCCGTCGACCTGCTGCCCCAGCAGGCGGTTGATGACGAACAGCTGCTCTTGCTCGTCGGCACCCACGTTGGCGACGATGGCCAGATAGCCATGCTTGCGCAAGCCTTCCTCGATGCCCAGCAGGATAGGCGGGAATACCGCGTTGGTTATGTCGGGCAAGACTACGCCGATGATGCGCGACTTGCGCGTGACCAGGGTGGAGGCGGCGCGGTTGGGCCGGTAACCGAGCCGGCCCGCTTCGGCCAGCACGCGCGTCGCCACCTCGGCGCTGACCATTTGCCGCGTTGCCGGGTTCATCACGCGCGAGACGGTGGAAAAGTGCACGCCGCTGGCCCGCGCGACGTCGCTTAAGGTGGGGTTCTTGTTTGTCATGGGCTTCCCGGATCGCAATACGCTGATTTTATCGCAAAAAATGCCCATGCCGTCAAAAACCGAGCAAACGCTTGCATTGAAATAATGCCGTTGCCCAAAGCGGTTTTGAGACTGTTAAGTACAATCCAGCCTTGACAGCGTGCAAACGCTTGCATAACATGGCCCGGATTGACCACTCGGGCCTGGTTGCCCTTCCCAGAATTCTTATGTCTACTTCCCACAGCAAGCACGCCGAACAGAACGGCGAAACCTTCAACCTGAAAGAAGCCGCCCTCGCCTATCACGCGGAACCCCGCGCAGGCAAGATTTCCGTGACGCCAACCAAACCGCTGGGCGACGCCCGCGCCCTGACCCTGGCATACTCGCCAGGCGTGGCCTTCGCCTGCGAAGCCATCGTGGAAGATCCGCGCACGGCCGGCATCTACACCTCGCGCAGCAACCTGGTGGCCGTGATCACGAATGGCACGGCGGTGCTGGGCCTGGGCGATATCGGCCCGCTGGCCAGCAAACCGGTGATGGAAGGCAAGGCTTGCCTGTTCAAGCAATTTGCCGACGTCGACGTGTTCGACATCGAACTGGCCGAGAACGATCCCGACCTGTTCATCGACACCGTGGTGCGCATGGAGCCGACCTTCGGCGGCATCAACCTGGAAGACATCAAGGCGCCCGATTGCTTCTATATCGAGCAGCAATTGCGCAAGCGCATGAACATTCCCGTCTTCCACGACGACCAGCACGGCACGGCCATCATCGTCGCAGCCGGCATCCTGAACGGCCTGGAACTGGTGGGCAAGGATATCGGCAATGTGAAAGTGGCCGTCTCGGGCGCAGGCGCCGCCTCGATCGCCTGCCTGGACCTGCTCGTCTCGCTGGGCCTGAACAAGTCGCTGCTGAAAGTGTGCGACAGCCAGGGCGTGATCTACCCGGGCCGCGATGCCAATATGGAGGAGAACAAGGCGCGCTACGCGAACGACACGAGCGACCGCGACCTGGCCGACGCCATGCTCGGCGCCGACATCTTCATCGGCGTCTCGAAGGGCGGCGTGGTCAGCGCGCAGATGGTCGAATCGATGGCCGCCAAGCCGCTGATCTTCGCCCTGGCCAATCCGCATCCGGAAATCGCCCCGGAAAAGGTGCATGCCGTGCGCGACGACGCCATCGTGGCCACGGGGCGCTCGGATTACCCGAACCAGATCAACAACGTGCTGTGCTTCCCGTACATCTTCCGCGGCGCGCTCGACGTGGGCGCCACCACCATCAACGAAGAGATGAAGCTGGCCTGCGTGCGCGCCATCGCCGCGCTGGCAAAAGAACCATTGCCGGGCCACGAAACCAGCGCCTTGAGCCCGCTGCAACTGATACCGTCGCCGTTCGACGAGCGCCTGCGCAGCTGGGTCGCGCCTGCCGTGTCGCAAGCGGCCATCGCCACCGGCGTGGCCACGCGCGTGCCGGCCAGCGCCTGAAACGCATGAGCGGTCTGCCGGGCTTGGCAAAATAGCAGCAAGTTACCATTGCTTACAAAAAAACCATGGCTGAAAACCATGGTTTTTTCATTTCGCCCTTGAGATTGCGCACATAGTTATCAAAAAGCAAATTCCGTGGAGGCGTTTTTGCAGCCACCTTCGATTACAATGACGCCTACTTTATGTTGCTACAGTTGCCAGAATGGCGATGACGTGCGTTACCAAGGATTTTCATGCTCGGCCTGACCTCTGTTTGTGTTTTTCTCTTTTCGGCATTGGCGCTGGCTGTCAACAGCGGATACTCCCTTGGCGCGCTGGTGCTGTTGCTGGCCAGCAGCTGGCTGCTTTGGAAACGCCCCCGTCTGCATCTGCAGCGACGGGACTATCTGCTGATGGGCGTGATGCTGGCCTATTTCCTTATTTTCACCGCCAATATGCTGTATCACGGCGATCCTGGACGCGAATTCGACATACCATTAAGGGCGCTGCTGGCCGTGCCGGTACTGCTGCTGCTGCTTGCATATCCGCCTGCGCCCGCTGCCTGGTGGGGCGGCCTGTCCATCGGTGCCATCGCTGGCGTCATGCTGGCGACCTGGCAGCTGCTCGCGCTGCAGATGGAACGTCCTCTGGCCGCAACCAGCAATGCCATCCATTACGGGAATGTCAGCATGCTGTTCGGTATGCTTGCACTATGCGGCCTGGGCTGGGCGCGCGCGCAGAGCCAGCGCACGGCCTGGACGCTTCTATTGCTCGCTGCCGGCCTGGCAGGCATCCTTGGTTCCCTTATCAGCGGCAGTCGTAGTGGCTGGCTCGCCCTACCCATATGTATCTGCTGCATCGCCGTCCACTACGCCAAGGCACATGGACAACGTTACCTTGGCGGCGCCTTGGCGCTCCTGTTCGCCATAGGGGCCGCAGCCTATCTCATGCCGAACTCGACATTACGCGAACGTACAACCACCGCCATGAGCGAGCTGGAAAAGTTCGACAACAATGACAATATCAACACTTCCATCGGAGAACGCCTGGAAATGTGGCGCATGACCCTGCAAATGGTCGACGCGCATAATATATGGACAGGCATGGGACGCACGGGCTACCTGGCGCGAAAATATGCGCTGGCGGACGAGGGGAAAATGACTGCAGTGATCCGTAACTATACAAATGCCCATAACGATTACCTGGATGTGCTGGTCAAGCGCGGCATCACCGGCGTACTGGCCCTGCTAACCCTGTTCCTGGTGCCGCTGGCGCTCTTCGCGCGCTCCTTGCGGCGCGACAGCGCTGCGGCCCAGCCCTATGCGCTGGCCGGCGTGGTGCTATGCGCGTGCTACATGATTTTTGGCCTGACAACGAGCTCGCTCACCTTAAATATCGGCATCATCATGCTGGTTTTCCCGATGGTGATATTGTGGTCCATGCTGCGCCAGCAAGAACGCACTCCCTGAGCTCGTTTTCCGCCTGACCGTTTTTGCTGTCCCCTGCAAGGAACCATACCGATGCTCACGCCCGACCTGAAGCGCCTCACCGCGCTGCACGCGCCCTATAAGAAACATCTGGCCCTGGCCTTGCTGGCGATGGTCGCCACGGCGGCCACGGAGCCGCTGTTGCCGTATGCGCTCAAGCTGCTGCTCGACAATGGCTTTGGCGGCAAGGTGAATTTTTCCTTCTGGCTGGTGCCGCTGATCGTCATCGGTATCTTTGCCATCCGCGGCGCATCGACGTTTGCCAGCAGTTACCTGATGAGCTATGTCTCCACACGCATCCTCAACGAACTGCGGCGCAGGATGTTTGCCAGCATGCTGAACTTGCCCATCGACTTCTATAACACGCACACGGTGGGCAAAGTCATCAACTCCATCATGTTTGAAGTGCAGCAGATCATCGAAATGGTGACCAAGGTGTTTACGTCGATCGTGCGCTCCTCGCTGACCGTGCTGGGCCTGCTGGCGTGGCTGCTGTACCTGAACTGGGTGCTGACCCTGGTGACCCTGGTGCTGCTGCCCCTGCTGACCGTCGTCGTGCGCACCACGGGCAAGCGCCTGAAAAAACTCAACCGCGACTCGCTGGCCGTCAATGCCGAGCTGACCCAGGTCATCGAGGAAACCACGCGCGCCCAGCAAGTGATCAAGATCTTTGGCGGCCAGGACTACGAAAAATCGCGCTTCGAAGAGCGTGCCGAGCAATTGCGCCGCTACAGCATGCGCATGACGACGACCTTTTCCGCCACCGTGCCCATCACCCAGGTGATCACGGCCGCCGCCGTGGCCCTGGTCATCGTGATGGCCCTGTTTCAGTCGGAACAGGGCCAAATCACGGTCGGCGGCTTCGTCTCCTTCATCACGGCCATGCTGATGCTGCTGACACCGTTAAAACAGCTGGCCGAAGTCAATGGCCCCCTGCAGCGCGGCATGGCCGCCGCCGAGGAAGTCTTCCAGCTGATCGACAAGACGCCGGAACGCACGGGTGGCAAGCCGCTCGCTGACCGCAGCAAAGGCCGCATCGAATTCAAGGACGTGAGCTTTGCCTACCCTGGACATCAGGAGCCTGCCCTGCGGCACATCGATCTGAGCATCGCGCCAGGACAAACGGTCGCCTTTGTCGGCATGTCCGGCGGCGGCAAATCGACTCTGGTCAGCCTGCTGCCCGGCTTTTACTCGGCCAGCAGTGGCGAGATCTTGCTCGATGGTCAGAATATCGACGCCATCACCCTGACCAGCCTGCGCAGCCAGATCGCCATGGTCAGCCAGCAGGTGGTACTGTTCGACGATACCCTGGCCGCGAATATCGCGTATGGCGATGCGGCCCCGGACCAGCAGCGCATCGAAGCGGCCGCCACGGCCGCCTTCCTGTCGGACGTCATCGACGGCTTGCCCGATGGCCTGGAAACACGCTTGGGCGACAACGGCTCGCGCCTGTCCGGCGGCCAGCGCCAGCGCGTGGCCATCGCCCGCGCCATCTACAAGGATGCGCCCATCCTGATCCTTGATGAAGCCACCTCGGCACTGGATACGGAGGCGGAACGGGCCGTGCAAGCGGCACTGGAATACCTGATGCAAGGTAAAACCACCTTAGTTATTGCTCATCGGCTATCAACAATTGAACGTGCGGACCGTATCGTGGTATTGTCACATGGGAAAATAATGGAAACCGGCTGTCACCAGCAATTATTGGATGCCAACGGCGCGTATGCCAATCTGCATCGCCTGCAATTTTCCCAGCAGTAATTTGACACCATCGAATGAATACCTGAAATCGTACTGATACATGACGCCTCTGATTCCCGCCGAACTTCTACAAAAGACGGACAAAATTCTTTTCATCGCCCATCTGGCGCTGGGAGACTTTACCTACCTGCAAAACGGTTTCCGCGCCTTTGCTGCGGCCTATCCCCATATCCAGATCCACCTGTGGGTCGACGAAGTCCGCCGTACGTCCGACGCCAGGCAATGGGAAGGATTGCGCACCTATTCGCTGTATGACTGGGTAGAACAGTCGGGCCTGTTCGCCAAGGTGTACCGCAAGACCTACAGCCCCGCGCTCTATGAAGAATCCTTGCGCGAAGCACAGGCGGAGCACTATCCTGTCGTCGTGTCGCTGGCCCACGTACGGCCGCAGCAGTACGCGGATCTTGCCCGCGCGATCAGCCCGCGTGGGCTGGTGATCGGCACGCGCAAACCGTTCAGCCCGCTACGCCCCTGGCATTACCTGGCCTACCGCAAGATCGATGCCGTGCTGGCGTCGTATGCGGGGCAGGATGCCGGCGAGCACCATATCAGCAGCGTGTATGCGGACTGGTTCCATCAATTGACGGGACTCGACATTCCCGTGGCAGAACGCTATCCCTTCGTGCACGTTCCCGAACTCGCGTTGCAGCAGGCGCAGGAACAGTTGAACGCCTGGGGCTTCGCCCCGCGCCAGGGTCCGCTCGTACTCCTGAATCCGTTCGCCAAATCGCACAAGCGCGGCTGGCCGCTGGAGCGCATTGCCGAGCTGATCGCACGCATGCAGGCGATGCCGAAGTGGGCAAATGCCTGCTTCCTGATCAATGCCATGCCGCAGGAACTGGCCAAGGTGAATGCCGTGGTGCAAGCGCATGGCTTGCCGCGCACGCAAGCCTTCAGCGCCGTCGACAACTTTTTCCAGCTGCCGGCCATGCTGGCGCAATGTGACCTGATTATTTCGGTGGAAACGTCGATCATGCATCTGGCGAACGCCGTGCATGTGCCCGTGGTGGCGCTGATGCGCAAGAAAAATCCCGAATGGGCCCCGTTCGACAGCGCCAACAGCACCGTCATCACGGTGGCGCGACGCAGCGACTGGGTCAAGGCGATCTCGGTCGATCAGGTATTGCAGACCATCGCCTAGACAACGCCGCAGCGGCTAACCGGTGCCCAGCATGCTGATGCGCACCAGGTCGGCCACATTATCGACACCGAGCTTGTCCATCAGGCGCGCCTTGTGCACTTCCACCGTACGCACGGAAATGCCGAGCGCCGGGGCGATATCGCGGTTGTGCTGACCCGTCACCACCAACTGCATCACCTCGCGCTCGCGCGGCGTCAAGGCGCGCAGCAAAGCTTGGCCCTCCACCTGACGCTGCAACTGGCCGCGTGCGTGCGCCTCGCGCGAAAACGCTTCATCGATGGCGGCCAGCAGCTTGTCGTGGTCAAATGGTTTTTCCAGGAAATCGCTGGCCTGCGCCTTGAATGCCTGACGTGCCAGCGCCACGTCGCCGTGCCCCGTGATGATAATGACGGGCAGCATGCAGTTGAGCTCCAGCAGGCGGCGCTGCAGACTCAGGCCATCCATGCCCGACATGCGGATATCGATCAGCAGGCAACCGGCCCACTCGGGCCGCCAGCTGTGCAGGAAATCCTCGCCACAGGAAAACAGGGCCGTGCGATAGCCGCGTATACCCAACAGCAAACCCAGTGCATCGCGCACGGCGGGATCGTCGTCCACGATAAATACCGTCAAATTACTTGTCACCACACTCTCCCGTCGCGGCTGCACTGGCGTGCGCCAAGGGCAGGATAAAACGAAAAATCCCATGCTTGCCCACTTCGGCCCATAGCTGGCCGCCATGCGCTTCGACGATGCTACGGCTGAGCACCAGCCCCAGCCCCAGGCCGCTGGCCTTGGTCGAGACAAACGGTTCGAACAGGCGTGCGGCCAGGCTGTTGGAAATGCCGGGCCCGCTATCTTCCACGGACAGGCGCAGCCGACCGCCGTCGAGGGGCTCGGCCGAGACCGTGATGCGGCGCTGGCCGCGCGGCTGGCCCATCACCGCATCCTGTGCATTGGCCAGCAAGTTACGCAGTACCAGCTCGATTTGCAGGCGGTCCGCATTGACGGCCAGCGGCGACGGCGGCGCCAGCAGCAGCTCGATGCCATGTTCATGGAACAGCGGCGTGAACTGGCGCGCCAAGCCTTCGATCAAGGCGCTTGCCTCCACCGCCTCGAGCTGCATCGCGCCGGTACGGAAAAAGTCGCGCAGGCGGCGCACCACGTCCGCGGCGCGTCCCGATTCAACGATCATGTGCCCGATGGCGCTCTGCAGCAAGGCGCCGTTCTCGCCCCGTTCCAGCAGGTATTCACACGCCTTGCCGTAAGTGGACAAGGCCGTCAACGGCTGGTTGAGCTCATGCGCGATCGCGGCTGCCATCTCGCCGGCAGCCGCCAGCCGCATCGTGTGTTTCAGTTCGTCAGCCACCTGGCGCATTTCATCGACGACGATGCCGATAAAAAATCCCACCAGGGCCAGCACAGCATCGAGCAGTTGCAATTCATAAAACTGAATATCGACCGCATGCGTCCATTTCACCAGGGTGATGATACATAGTTGCAATACAAACACGGCCAGCACGGCGCCATGCAAGCCCTGGCGCGAGGCGGCCCAGATCACGGGAAGAAACAGGAAATAGAAATGCTTGTATTCGGAACGCACGATGGAACCGAAGACACTCCACAGCACAAAGCTGGCCAGGGCCAGATACGCCAGGGTTTCCCAGCGCCAGACGGCGGCATGCAGGCGCTCCCGCCCGCGCTCGCTGAACAGTACCCAGATCAGCGGCATCGACACCAGCATCCCGACCGTGTCGCCGATGCCGAAACGCCATACGGCCGTGCCCCACTCGCCGGCCGGTATGCGTCCCGTGAACGACAGCAATGAAATATAGCCGAGCGCATTGAGCACGGTGCCCAACAGCACGATGGCGACCCAGGTACTCAGGCGGCGCCGGTTGTCGAAGATATCGCCGCTGCTGAAACTGCGGCGCAAAGCAGCGCCGATACCGCCATAGCCGAGCACCAGCCACGCCGAACAGAGCAAGGTCAGGGGCAGACCTGCCGGCATGCCGCGCACCAGCACCTCGCCAGCCAGCAAGGCAATAAACCACGGCAGAGCCGCCTTGCGGCCGTGGATCAGCCAAAACACCAGGCCCAGCGCGGGATCGGGATTCCAGGGGGTGATGTTCAGCCCGTACATCGGGTCGATATACGTGGCCCAGTCAAACAGCAGATACAGGCCGACAAAGGACGGATACGGCATGTAGCGGGACAGGAATGGGCGCATAACGGTGTTTTTTTAACTGTCCCGCATTATGCATCGCAGGCGCGCGCCACGCCATGTCATCTTGCGTTACAAGCACATGCAATAATCTTCATGCCATATCACAAAGCTCCCCAGCGCACTCAGGCATCGGCCAAGGGCAACCTGACCTCCACCAGCAAGCCCATACCGCCATTACCGCTATGTAACTGAATCGTGCCGCCGTGCTGGCGTACGACAGAAGCGACGATGGACAAGCCCAGGCCACTGCCCGGCTGTACCTGCTGCGGCGCGCGGAAAAAGCGATCGAACACGCGCGCATACAGCGCCGGCGCGATACCCGGCCCCTGATCGGCCACATGCAACACGGCCTGGCCCCGCTCCGCATGCAGCGACACCGTCACGCTGCTGCCGCGCGGACTGTACTTGATGGCGTTTTCCACCAGATTGTCGATCAGCGACACCAGGCTCTCGCGCTGTCCGGGCACGCTGAGCGAAACGCTGGCCTGCAACTCGAGCTCGATATCGCCCGCCTGGGCCAGGCCGGACAGGGCCGCCAGCCGATCTTGCAGCAAGGTATCGAGCGCCTGCCGCCGCGGCAGCTCGCCAGCACCTGCCTGCACTTCGCTGCGCGTCAGTTGCAGCAACTGCCCCACCAGGCGCGCGGCACGGTTACCACTGTTCAAGATACCGTCCAGCAACTCTTGCTGGCGTGCGTCATGTGCCTGGCCCTGCAAGGCCTCGACATTCACGCGCATGGCCGCCAGCGGCGTGCGCAGCTCATGCGTAGCGTCGGCGATGAAGCTACGTTCACGCGCGGCACTGGCATCGACCCGTTGCAGCAGAGCGTTGATATTGTCGACCAATGCCGCCAGTTCGCCATGCGGCGGCTTGAACGCCAGCGGACGCAAATCCTGCGGCCCGCGCGCCGCTACCTCCTGCGCCACCTTGCGCCACGGGCGCATGGCAAGGCGGATCGACAGCCAGGCCGGCACCAGCAAGAACGGCAGGCTGATCAGCAGCGGCAACAGGTAATAGCCATGTGAATTGATCGTGATAAAAAACTGCCAGGGCCCGCCCACTTCCAGCACCGTCACGCGCGTGGTCCCCTCAGTCAGGCTACGGCTGCGCCAGGCCTGTCCCTTGATGTAGATCACTTCCATCTGCTCGGGGCCGGCGCTGCGAATACCGCTGGGTGCTGCGGGGGATTTGTAGACCAGCGTGCCCTCGCGCCAGACCAGGATGCGCGGCGCCAGTTCCGGCACTTTCCCCATTTCAAACTCTTCGCGCAAGGCTTCGTCGATGGCGCGCAAGCTTTGCTCCTGTCGCGGCGGCTGCTCGGCCAGGTTATCGGCCACGCTGATAATGGCGTGCAAGACGCCACGGCCCACATTGCTCGCTTCGCCCGTACCCTCGATCAGCACATACGCGACCGCCAGGCTCCACAGCACGGTCAGCATCAGCATCTGCGCCAGCATCAGGCGGCGCACCAGGGTAGGCCGGCGCAGCATGGCCCAGAAACGCCCCATCATGCGCCGGCACCCGGCGGAGTGGATGTTTCGCCTTGCTGGTCGATGACATAGCCAACGCCGCGCACGGTACGGATATAGCCTTCGCCTATCTTGCGGCGCAGGTTACCCATATGCACATCGAGGGTATTGCTGGCATTGGCCAGCCCGCCGGGCAGGATATGTTCCTCCAGCACGCGGCGCGTAATGACGCGGTTGGCGCGCATCAGCAAGGTCTTCAGCAAGGCATATTCACTGGCGGTGAGCTCCACCGGCCGGCCGTGCACGCTGACACGGCGCGTGGGCACTTGCAGCAACAGGCCGCGCAACTCGATGGTGTCGCCATCGAAGCCATAGCTGCGGCGTGCCAGCGCGCGCACGCGCGACAGCAGTTCGGCCAGCACAAACGGCTTCACCAGGTAATCGTCGGCGCCGCCGTCCAGACCCCGCAGGCGCTGTTCCAGCGTATCGCGGGCGCTGAGGATCAGCACCGGCAGGCGGGCTGCGCGCAGCCGGGCCAGCAAGTCGAGGCCATCGCCGTCCGGCAAGCCCAGGTCCAGCAGCACCAGTTCGCAGCTGTCGTGTTCGATGCTGCGCGCAGCATCCTCCAGGCTGCGCACCCACACCACTTGCATGCCCTGGTCGCGCAAGGCGATGCGCACGCCGTTGCCCAGGTCCATGTCGTCTTCAATCAGCAGTATCTTCATGGTGAGTATTAAACCATCACAAGCTGAAGAATGGGTAAAGACACGCTCTTCATGCAATCTTAATAAAAGGCTCATTTTTCCTTCATGGCACAGGCCGATACTGTCAGCAGTCAATCGAGCCACTCCGGACTCGGTTCTCCACCTGACGGAAAACCCATGCACGCACCCACAACCCTGCTGACCTCGCTGGCACTTGCCAGCGGCATGATCTTCACCCCCCTGGCCGCCGTGGCGGCCGAACCGCCTGCGGAAAACGTCTTCACCATCGGTGGCGGCGTCGCCGCCGTGTCCAGCTATTCCGGCTCCGACAAACTGTCGGCTTCGCCGCTGATCATCCTCGACTATGCCATGGCCAATGGCCTGTTCATCAGCACCTCGCGCGGCATCGGCTATGGCGGCCAGGCTGGGTCCTTCAGTTATGGAGCCGCGCTGGGCTACCGCGGCAAGCGCGAAGACCACAAGCGCACGGGCGTCAACGGCTGGGGTGGCAGCGATTATCTGAAGGGCATGGGAGAGGTCAAGGGCAACGCCAGCGCCTTGCTCAGCGCAGGCTATTCGCCATTGCCGGGCCTGTCGCTGAGCGTGTCGAGCGACATTCCCCTGTCGAATCGCGAAAATGGCGCGAACGTGCATTTCGGCGCAACAGGCCAGATCTACGGCCGCGCCGATGCCAAGGGTGTGCAGCAGGACAGCGTGAGCATTGGTGGCCAGCTGGGCTGGGGCGAGCGCAAGTACGTGCAGACCATGTATGGCGTAACGGCCACCCAGGCCGCAAATACTTCGTTCAAGCAATACACGCCCAAGGGCGGTTTCTATGAAGCACAGGCCACCGTCAACTGGGAGCACCGCTTCGATGCGCGCTGGGGCATCAATACCCTGGTCGGCGTCGAGCACCGCATGGGCGACGCGGCCAAGAGCCCCATCGTGCAGCGCAAGACATCCCCGATCGGCGCCGTGTATGTCACCTACCGCTATTAAAACCGGGGCGACATAAGGGGACCCCGTACGCTGTTTCGCTAATTTACAGAGGGGAACAGCATGGATAAGATGGCATGGTTTTCCGACTATGGCCATCCCTTCCATGCATGCACCGCGCCCGGGACAGCGCCGCAGGCGCGGGCGGCAAGACCGTTCGCAGCTCGCCTTCAGCACGCATATTGTCGCCGGCGAGCTGCTGTTTACGATCCTCGATACGGCTGAATTGCTCGGTTGCCACGAAATCGTCCCGCCGGCCCTGCGGCACGGCCCCTGGCAGCGCCGCTTTGCCGGCGCGCTGGCACGCAAGCTGGCGCGCGCCACGCGCAGCGCCACGGTCTTGCTGGCCGATACCGACGGCATGAGCGGGCCGCCGCCTGCCTGAAGCGCCGCCGGCGCCCGCCATACACACACATGGAAACTCTTTGATGACACAAACTATTACCCTGCATGCGGGCCTGAGCAATATGCAGCCGGGCATGTCACGCGTGCGCGAACTGCTCAAGCTGCAATTGCGGGCGCAGCTTCAGCGCCGGCAGACGCGCATCTGGTTACAGCTGCTCAATTCCCATCCCGTGTTCAAGGACTTGCTGCAAGCCTATCCGCGCATGATGCACAAGGTGTACCGCCATTACCTGAGCACGAACCTGTCATGCCGCCAGCGCGTCGCCTTGCTGGTCGAGCACTATCATTTCATCCTGCAACAAGGCTGGGGCAAGTTGATGACGCAGGCGGCGCGCGCGCCCGTGCGTCTGGGTACCGTACTGGGAAAATCGGGTGCGCCCTACCACCTGCAGCTGTGCTCGCTACAACCGATGGACCGCGAAGGCGAGATGGTGCTGCAACTGGCGCATGGCGATGATGTGATCTACTCGGTCGCGTTTTCCTTTTTCGGTTCCCGCGCACGCGCCAGCATGGGCGTGGGCATCGGCTGCATCCAGGGTCCGCGCGGCGCGGAAGGCTTGCGCCGCGTGCGCGAAGCCACGCGCGACCTGCATGGCATGCGCCCCAAGGCCCTGATGGTACGCCTGGTGCGCCAGTTGGGACATGAACATGGCTGCCGCAACATGGTGCTTGTAGGCAACGCCAACCGCGCCGTCCACCATTCCGCCAAAAAGGGCCGGCTGTTCGCCGACTACAATTCCCTTTGGCAAGAACTTGGCGCCCAGGCACGCAAGGATGGCGATTTTGAGCTGCCATGCGAAAACCTGCCCCTGCCTGCCCTGGAAGACATTCCGTCAAAAAAACGCTCGGAAGCACGCAAACGCCACGAACTGACGCTGGCCATGATCGGCAGTCTGCGTAGCGGCCTCGACGCCCATCGCAGCCCGGTGCAGGTCGCCACGGCAGGCACTGCGGCAGCCGCCAACGAGGCACGGCAAGCGACCGACCTGGAAGACAACGACTACGCTGACGCTGCGGCCTGAGCCCCCCTGCGGCACACGCTTCAACCCGCGCACGGCACAATCCTGTTACGCTAGCACTATCGGCACGCACTGCGGTGCGCCGGTTCCCCCAACGTTTACTAGGAGGCATTCATGCGCGTAGACATCTACCGCCGGGCCGAGCACGACGGCATTTTTTCCTACCTCGCCGTGCCGGAAGGAAAGATCATTCCTGAAGAGGTGACCAATACCGACTGGCAACTCGAAGTACGCGCCAGCGAAGTGGCCGACGATGCCGAGATCTTGCCCGACTACCATATCGAACAGCCGCACCAGCAGATCGCCGCCAAGGGTTACGCGATCACGGGCCTGAAAGACATGTAAACGAAAAAAGCCAAACCAGCATGTCTGCAGTTTGGCTTTGTTGTCTGCGCCGGGCGGTGCCGGTCAGTATTCGACCGCCACCTCTTGCGCACCCAGCATTTGCTCCAGTGCCATCTGCAATTCATCCGATGGCGCCACTTTCCACTCGTCCCCGAACTGCAGCACGCAACTGACGCCTTGCGGGCTGACCCGCGCAGCGATCGGCAAGCCCGTCTCGGCCCGGTGCGGCAGGATCACGTCACGGATACGCTTGGCATCCAGCGTGGCCGGCAAGGTCAGGCCCAACTGGCGGCCATACTGCACGCGCGCGGCGATGATGTCGAAGGCGCTCTCGGCCGTAATGCGCAAGCCACCCGAAAAACGGTCTTCCGACACCTTGCCCACGACGGCGAGGAATTCATCTTCCTTGAAGATTTTCCGGTTGGCATCGAACAATTCGCCATACACGGTCACTTCCACCGTACCGCTCTTGTCGTCCAGGGTGACGATGAGTATCTTGCCGCGCTGCGTCATCTGCGTGCGCAAGCCCGTGATGACGCCCGCCATCATGCGCGGTTCGCGCGACGGCGACAATTCAGACAGTTTCGTGCGCGCAAAACGGCGCGCCTCGGGCGCATACGAATCGAACAGGTGGCCGGACAGGTAAAAGCCCAGGGCGATCTTTTCTTCCGTCAGGCGCTGCTTGTCACTCCACACGGGCACTTTGACGTACTCGGGCGGCGCCACCATGTCGCTGTCGTCGCCGCCGAACAGGCTCACCTGATTCGCCGCCTTGGCGGCCTGATCGGCGCATTCCATGGCGAACGCCACGGATGCGAGCAGGATGGCGCGGTCGACCTTCAGACAGTCGAAGGCACCGCTGCGTATCAGGGACTCGATGGTGCGGCGGTTAATTTGCTTTTTATCCACGCGCTTGCAGAAATCGAACAGGCTGGTGAAGGGTCCGCCCGCTTCGCGCGCGGCGATGATGGCTTCGATGGCGTTCTGGCCGGAACCCTTCACGGCGCCGAGGCCATAGCGGATCTGCGTGACTTTCTTGCCGCTCACGGACGGCGCCGCGCCGCTCGGCGTGAAGCGGTAGTCCGATTCGTTGATATCCGGCGGCAACAAGGTCAGCTTGCAGATTTCCAGCGAGTCTTCCACCAGGATCTTGATCTTGTCCGTGTCATCCATGGCCAGCGACAAGTTGGCGGCCATGAAGGCGGCCGTGTGGTGCGCCTTCAAATACGCCGTGTGGTACGACAGCAAGGCGTAGGCGGCGGCGTGCGATTTGTTGAAACCGTAACCGGCGAACTTTTCCATCAAGTCGAAGATCTCGTCGGCCTTGGCGGCCGTCAAGCCATCCTTGGCCGCACCGGCACGGAAGATCTCGCGGTGCTCGGCCATCTCTTCGGCCTTCTTTTTACCCATGGCGCGGCGCAGCATGTCGGCGCCGCCCAGCGAGTAGCCGCCGACGATCTGCGCCATCTGCATCACCTGCTCCTGATACACCATGATGCCGTAGGTTTCGGACAGAATCGCTTCCGTGCGCGGATCGGGGTAATCGAAGCGTTCGCCGTGCTTGCGCTTGCAGAAGTCGGGGATCAGGTCCATCGGGCCCGGACGGTACAGGGCCACGAGCGCGATAATGTCTTCGAAACGGTCGGGACGCGCGTCTTTCAGCATGCCCTGCATGCCGCGCGACTCGAGCTGGAACACGGCCACGGTCTTGGCCTTGGTCAGCAAGTCATACGACGGCTTGTCGTTCAGCGGCAAGGTGGCCAGGTCGAAATCGGCTTGCGCGGGATCGAGCTGCTTGATGTAGCGTACGGCGCGGTCGAGGATGGTGAGCGTAGTCAGACCCAAAAAGTCGAACTTCACGAGGCCGACGGCCTCCACGTCATCCTTGTCGTACTGCGACACGACGCCCGAGTCGCCACCCTGCGTGTACAGCGGGCAAAAGTCTGTCAGCTTGCCGGGGGCGATCAGCACGCCCCCCGCGTGCATGCCGATATTGCGCGTGATGCCTTCGACTTGCTGCGCCAGCTCCAGCAACTGCTTGACCTCTTCCTCGTTTTCCAGCCGCTCCTTGAGCAACGGCTCTTCCTCGATGGCGTCGGCGATCGACACGGGTTTGCCCGGCTTGAACGGGATCAGCTTCGAGATGCCGTCGCAGAAGTTGTAGCCGAAGTCCATCACGCGGCCCACGTCGCGGATCGCGCCCTTGGCGGCCATGGTACCGAAGGTGGCGATCTGCGAGACGGCCTCCTTGCCATACAAATCCTTGACGTGCTGGATGACGCGGTCGCGCCCTTCCTGGCAAAAGTCGATATCGAAGTCGGGCATCGAGACGCGTTCGGGATTGAGAAAACGCTCGAACAGCAGGTTGTATTGCAATGGATCCAGATCGGTAATGAGCAGCGAATACGCCACCAGCGAACCGGCACCCGAACCGCGGCCCGGACCGACGGGTACGCCGTTTTCCTTGGCCCACTGGATAAACTCGGCCACGATGAGGAAGTAGCCGGGGAATTTCATGTTGCAAATCGTGTCCGTCTCGAATTTCAAGCGCGACTCGTAGCGCGGGCGCTCCTTTTCACGGCGCTCGGGATCGGGATACAGCTGCAATAGCCGTTTTTCCAGGCCCGCCTGCGATTCGGCAACGAGGAACTCGTCGATCGTCATGCCGGGCGGCGTGGGGAAGTTCGGCAGTTGTGGCTTGCCCAGGGTCAAGGTCAGGTTGCAGCGCTTGGCGATTTCCACGGAATTGGCCAATGCGACCGGCAAGTCGGCGAACAATTCCGCCATGTCCGCCTGCGACAGGAAGCGCTGGCTGTCATTGAAGCGCTTCACGCGCTTGGCGTTGGCCAGCATTTCGCCTTCGGCGATACAGGTGCGGGCTTCGTGGGCAATAAATTCCTCTGGGGAAATAAATTGCACGGGATGCGTGGCGACCACGGGTAAACCGAGCTTGGCCGCCAGCGCCACCGCATGGCGCACCTGCGCTTCCTGGTTGGCCTGGCCGCCGCGCTGGATTTCGACATAGAAGTGGCCGGGGAAAATCTCGGCCCAGCGCTGGGCGTTGCGTTCGGCCAAGGCCAGGTTGCCATTCTCGATAGCAATGCCAACATCGCCGAAATGCGCGCCGGACAGGGCGATCAAGCCATTCGCCGCGCTTTCGCCCGGGTACAGGTCATAGGTATTCGTCGCCAGCGCCTGCAGCCACTCGGTGCGCAGCTCCGCACGTCCCTTGTACTGGTTGGTCAGCCAGGCCATCGACAGCAGTTCGCACAGTTGCAAATAGCCCATGCGATTCTTCGCCAGCAACAGCAAACGCGACGGTTTTTCGCGGTTGTCGTCATTCGTGATCCACACGTCGACCCCGACGATGGGCTTGATGCCCTTGCCGCGCGCTTCCTTGTAAAACTTGACCATGCCAAACAGGTTCGACAAGTCGGTGACGGCCAGCGCCACCTGCTTGTCCTTCGCCGCCGCCTTGACCACGTCGTCGATGCGCACCAGGCCATCGACGATCGAGTACTCCGAGTGCACGCGCAAGTGGACGAAGGCGGGACCGGCCTGCACCGCTTGCTGTGAACCTGCCGGAGCGCCGGCCTCTTGCATTACCATTTCCATCCTGTGTACCGTTTCGTGCAAAATTCAATGGGGTCTATTCTACCGCGTCGCGCGTGCGGACCGGGTATCCGGCCTGGCCCGTCGGGCTTATAATATCGGCTGTTCAGTCTAAGCCGATCGCCATCATGCAAGCCATCACCACAGCAACACCCGCCGTTTCCGCCGCTGTCAACCCGCTGGCCGTCACGTTTGTCAATATCGCCGCGTATAAATTCATCACGCTCGACGATACGGAAGCCATGCGTCCCCTGTATCAGGAGCAATGCCTGGCGCTGGAACTGAAGGGCACCATCCTGCTGACACCGGAAGGCATCAATATGTTCCTGTCGGGCACGCGTGAGCATATCGACAGCTTCCTCGCCTGGGTCCGCAGCGACGAGCGTCTGGCCGATCTGGAATGGAAGGAAAGCTTGTCGAACGAGCAATCGCACAAGCGCATGCTGGTCAAGCTAAAAAAAGAAATCATCACCATGCGCATGCCGCTGATCAAGCCGGAACTGGGCCGCGCCCCGTCCGTCGATGCGCACACGCTCAAGCGCTGGCTCGACGCCGGCGTCGACGACGCGGGCAAACCCGTGGTGATGATGGAAACGCGCAACGCCTTCGAGGTGGACGTGGGCACGTTCAACAACACGCTCGATTACCGTATCGACAAGTTTACGGAATTCCCGGCCGTTGCCGCCGCGCACAAGGAAGAACTGGAAGGCAAGACCGTCGTCACCTTCTGCACGGGCGGCATCCGCTGCGAAAAGGCCGCCATCCACATGAAGGAAATCGGCTACGACAGCGTGTACCAGCTCGACGGCGGCATCCTGAAATATTTCGAGGAAGTGGGCGGCGAGCACTATACGGGCGACTGTTTCGTGTTCGACTACCGCACGGCCCTGAACCCGAAACTGGAACCGACGGAAACGGTGCAATGCTTCGTCTGCCGCGCCGTCGTCACGCCGCGCCAGCAACTGGCGCCGGAATACGTGTATGAGGTGTCTTGCCCGCATTGCCACGATAAAACGATGCCGTGATGTGCTTCTGATGTCGCCATTTCCCAGGCGACATCCTTAAAAAATCAATTTCACAATGGCAATTGATCAGCATTTTTTCTGCCAGGCTTGGCAGTGTCCAGGCGGCTCAAAAAGCAAACAAATGTAACAATATTGGATTTGTTTGCCATTCTCATAAACACTGGCGTCCCCTGCCTCAGTGAGTCATGCGAAAGATTCAACCGGCGGCGGCTTCGTGCCGACCTGCCCCCATGCGGCTTGCCTATGGAAAAAGAACAACATACCTTGCGGAAAGCGTTGACCAGGACGTGCCCAAACTACTGCAAACATGGCAATTTAGGGGGTTCTGAATTATAATCAAGAGTTAAGGATTGATTGATTTTTTCAGTTATTAACATCATGAAATATACGCATCTTGGATAGACAGATTCTCGTTGCCTATTATTTTTAAAGAAATGAATTAAGCAGTACCTCTTATTTGTATTTTTTTGCACAGGAAGCTCAGATGATTTTAGTGACAGGTGGTGCGGGCTTTATCGGATCGAATTTTGTTCTGGATTGGCTCGCGCAAAGTAATGAACCGGTAATTAATCTGGATAAGCTGACGTATGCAGGAAATCTGAATAACTTGCTGGCGGTACAAAACGACCCGCGTCACATGTTTGTCAAAGGCGACATCAATGACAGCGCCTTGCTGGCGCAGTTATTGGCACAGCATAAGCCACGCGCCATCGTGCATTTCGCGGCGGAGAGCCATGTCGATCGTTCGATTCATGGACCAGCAGAATTCATCAGCACCAATATCAATGGCACCTTCAGCCTGCTGGAAGCAGTGCGAGTCCATTGGCAAGCACTGCCTGAAGCAGAACGCGCGGCATTCCGCTTCCTGCATGTCTCGACCGATGAGGTATACGGAACACTGGGCCCGGACGATGCGCCGTTTACAGAAACCACACCTTATGCGCCCAACAGCCCTTACTCGGCAACAAAGGCAGCCTCGGACCATTTGGTGCGCTCCTATCATCACACCTATGGCTTGCCGACGCTGACCACCAATTGCTCGAATAATTATGGCTCTTACCACTTCCCGGAAAAGCTGATTCCCCTGATTATTGCCAACGCACGCGCAGGCAAGTCCTTGCCTATCTATGGCGATGGCCAGCAGGTGCGCGACTGGTTGTATGTCAGCGATCACTGCACGGCCATTCGACGGGTACTGGAAAGCGGACGCACGGGAGAGACCTACAATATCGGCGGCTGGAACGAAAAAGCCAATCTCGACGTCGTCCATACCCTGTGCGACATCCTCGATGAACTGCAACCGAAGACAACTGGCGGCAGCTATCGCGAACAAATCAGCTATGTTGCCGACAGGCCAGGTCATGATCGCCGCTATGCCATCGATGCGCGCAAAATTGAGCGCGAACTGGGCTGGAAGCCTTCAGAAACCTTCGATACGGGCATCCGCAAGACGGTGCAGTGGTATCTGGACAACGATGCATGGGTGCGCGACGTCCAGTCCGGCGCCTACCTGACGTGGCTTGAAAAAAATTATACGGCCCGCGCCGAACAGAATACGGAGGCTTGATGGAAGCCAAACTGGCTCGCAAGGGCATTATCCTGGCTGGGGGGTCCGGCACACGCCTGTATCCCGTGACCATGTCGGTCTCGAAACAACTGTTGCCCGTGTACGACAAGCCGATGATTTACTATCCGCTGACAACGTTGATGCTGGCGGGAATACGCGACATCCTGATCATTTCCACGCCCGCCGATACGCCCCGTTTCCGGGAGTTGCTTGGTGACGGCAGCCAATGGGGGATTAACCTGAGCTATGCGGTACAGCCATCACCCGATGGTCTGGCACAGGCGTTCATCATCGGCCGCGAGTTCCTGGGCGATGCGCCCTCGGCATTAATCCTGGGCGACAATATTTATTATGGCCATGATTTCGAATCGAGCTTGTCTGCCGCTTCCGAGCGCACCGACGGCGCGACCGTATTTGCCTATCATGTG
Organism: Janthinobacterium sp. 78; assembly: GCF_003096775.1. Classification (NCBI taxonomy): domain Bacteria; kingdom Pseudomonadati; phylum Pseudomonadota; class Betaproteobacteria; order Burkholderiales; family Oxalobacteraceae; genus Janthinobacterium; species Janthinobacterium sp. 78. Next base: position 5,426,494 of record NZ_QENT01000001.1, read on the forward strand.
CAAGATCCGGAGCGCTATGGCGTGGTGGAATTCGACGCCAATCAGCAAGCCATCAGTATCGAAGAAAAGCCTTTGCAGCCAAAGTCGAATTATGCCGTCACCGGCCTGTATTTTTACGACAAGGACATTGCCGATATCGCTGCATCGATCAAGCCGTCCGCCCGGGGCGAACTTGAAATTACCGATGTCAACCGCGTCTATTTGAAGCGCGGCACGCTCAAGGTGGAACGCATGGGCCGCGGCATGGCTTGGCTCGATACGGGGACGCACGAGTCACTGCTCGAAGCGGGCCAGTTTATTGCCACCATCGAACATCGCCAGGGCTTGAAAGTTGCCTGCCCTGAGGAAATTGCTTACCGCAAAGGCTACATTACTGCCACCCAGTTGGAACAACTGGCCCAACCGCTGAAAAAGAACGGTTACGGACAATACTTGTTACGCCTGTTGAATGATACGATTTTTTAAGCTATGCAAATTCAAACCACTGCCATTCCCGACGTATTGATTCTCGAACCCAACGTATTTGGCGATGACCGGGGCTTTTTTTACGAAAGCTTCAACCAGCAGCGCTTTGCCGACTTGACGGGTATTGCAGACAATTTCGTCCAGGATAACCACTCCAAGTCCAGCAAGAATGTCCTGCGCGGCCTGCACTATCAGATCCAGCAACCGCAAGGCAAGCTAGTGCGCGTTACCGCAGGCGCAGTCTTTGACGTCGCGGTGGACTTGCGCGCCAGCTCGGCCACATTCGGGCAATGGGTCGGTGTCACGCTGTCGGCCGAGAACAAGCGCCAGCTCTGGATTCCGGAAGGCTTTGCGCATGGTTTCATCGTCCTGAGCGAGTCGGCCGAGTTCCTCTATAAAACGACCGATTACTGGGCGCCTGAATTCGAACGCAGCATACTCTGGAACGACCCGGCTCTAGGCATCACCTGGCCAGGCGATGGCGAGCCCATGCTGTCGAGCAAAGACCAGCTGGGCAAACTGCTGGCGGACGCCGAGGTGTTCGCGTGAAAATCCTCATCACCGGAAAAAATGGCCAGGTCGGCTATGAGCTGGAACGCAGCCTGCAGGGCATCGGTCATATTATCGCTGTCGACCGCAGCGAGATGGACTTGAGCGACCTGGATCAGGTACGCGACGTTATCCGCAAAATCCAGCCAAACCTGATCATCAATCCTGCCGCCTACACGGCTGTCGACAAGGCCGAGACCGACGAGGAACTGGCCATGCGTGTGAACGCGCAGGCGCCGGGCATCATGGCGGAGGAAGCCGCACGGCTGGGCGCAGCCCTCATCCATTACAGCACCGATTATGTGTTTGACGGCACGGCCACGACACCCTACGTGGAAACGGCCGCCACCAATCCGCTCAACATCTATGGCAAGAGCAAGCTGGCAGGCGAACAAGCCATCGCCGCCTCGGGTGCAGCGCACCTGATCTTGCGTACCAGTTGGGTATATGGCACGCGCGGCAAGAACTTCCTGTTGACCGTGCAACGTCTGGCGCAGGACCGCAGCGAACTGCGCATTGTCGGCGACCAGACCGGTTCGCCCACTTGGTGCCGCACGATTGCCGACGTGACGGCGCACATCGTCAGCCAGTCGCGCACCGGCGACCATGGCTGGTGGCGGGAAAATGGCGGACTGTATCACCTGACGTCGCAAGGCAGCACCTCCTGGGCCGGCTTCACGGAAGAAATCCTGCGCAACACCCCGCCGGCCGCACCTGTACACGTTCAAGCCATCGCCACGACCGATTATCCCTTGCCCGCCAGGCGCCCCATGTATTCTCTGCTCTCTTGCGCCAAGCTGATCGACCGCTTTGGTCCCTTACCACAATGGGACGCCGCTTTAAGGTTGTGTCAATCCTGACTCTGCCCCTGCCTAACGCTCGTCGGCTCAGCGGCCTCCGGCATCGCATACTCCAATTACTCATATCATGGTTAACCATAGCTATAAAGATACTTTATCCAAAGCAAAGATTCTGGTCGTCGGCGATGTTATGCTCGACCGCTACTGGTTTGGACAAGTCAATCGCATTTCCCCGGAAGCACCGGTTCCCATCGCGAAGATTTCCCATCGCGAAGACCGCGCGGGCGGCGCGGCCAACGTGGCGCGTAATATTTCCAGCCTGGGCGGCCAGGCGACGTTACTTTCAGTCATAGGCCAGGACGAGGCAGGCGATACTCTGGAAAGCTTACTCAAAGAAAATGACGTCAATACACAGCTATATCGAGATAGCAATATTTCCACGACTGTGAAATTGCGCGTGCTGTCTCGTCAACAGCAATTGCTGCGCATTGATTTCGAGGAAATTCCTACGGACGAGATTTTGACGAACAAGCTCGAAATCTACTCCAAGCTGGTCAGCGAACATGATCTGGTGATTCTGTCCGACTATGGCAAGGGATGCCTGCGCTATGCGGAAAAAATGATTGTTGCCGCGCGTGCGCTGGGCAAGCCGGTCCTCGTCGACCCCAAGGGTAGCGATTATAGCCATTACAAGGGAGCGACGCTGCTCACACCTAACCGCATGGAATTCCAGGCCGTGGCGGGCAACTGGTCCGACGAAGCCGCGCTGACCCAAAAAGCCCAGGCGCTGCGCCAGGAGCTCCAGCTCGACGCGCTGCTGGTAACGCGCAGCGAAGAAGGCATGTCCCTTTACCAGAAGGACGAGGTCTTGCACCAGCCCACGGTTGCGCGCCAGGTTTTTGACGTCTCCGGCGCCGGAGATACCGTGATCGGCACGCTCGGCCTGATGCTGGCGGCCGGGTATGGCTATGAAGAAGCTATCAGCATCGCCAACCGCGCGGCCGGCATCGTTGTCGGCAAGCTGGGCACGGCAGTGGTAAGCCAAGAAGAACTGTTCTGCTAGGAGAAAGTATGTATATCGTTGTAACAGGTGCTGCAGGACTCATTGGTTCCAATATCGTCAAAGCGCTCAATGCGCGTGGCCATCGCCAAATCATCGCAGTTGACAACTTGACGCGCGGCGATAAATTCCGCAATCTGGTCGATTGCGATATCAGCGACTACATCGACAAGACGGAGTTCTTGAGCAAGCTGGCCAGCCCTGCATACGCAGGAAAGATCAGCGCCGTCTTTCACCAGGGTGCCTGTTCCGACACCATGGAGACGGATGGCAAATACATGATGGAAAACAATTTCCGTTATTCGCTGGCCTTGCTCGATTACTGCCAAGAAAATAAAGTTCCCTTCCTGTATGCATCCAGCGCTTCGGTGTATGGCACGGGCAGCATCTTCAAGGAAGAGCGCGAGTTTGAAAAGCCATTGAATATCTATGGCTATTCGAAATTCCTGTTCGACCAGATCGTACGCGAACGCATGGCCGACCTGACTTCCCAGGTGGTCGGATTCCGCTACTTTAACGTCTATGGCCCCCGCGAGGAGCACAAGCAACGCATGGCATCGGTGGCATTCCACCACTACCATCAATACCGCGAACATGGCAAGGTCAAGCTGTTTGAAGGCCGCGATGGCTATGCCGATGGCGGGCAGTTGCGCGACTTCGTTTCCGTCGAGGATGTCGTCAAGGTGAATCTGTGGTTCCTGGATCACCCGCAACAGTCCGGCATTTTCAATCTGGGTACCGGACAATCGCAGCCGTTCAATGACATCGCCGTCGCTGCCGTCAACACTTGCCGCGAACTCGATGCGCTGGCGCCACTGACCCGTGAAGACATGGTGGCACAAGGCATGTTGGAATACATCAAGTTTCCCGATGCATTGATCGGCAAGTATCAATCCTTTACCCAGGCAGATATCTCGCGCCTGCGGGCAGCCGGCTATGACGCACCGTTCTACTCCGTCTCGGAGGGAGTGAGCAGGTACATCCGGAACTGGCTGCACGCCCGATGAGATTATCTTGCTAAAGAACATACTAAAGAACTCGATACTCACAGCATTAATACGGGGTGCCTCATTTGGCGTGCGGATATTCGCTCTCCTGATTGCGGCGCGCTATTCGGAACCGGCATATTTTGCCACGACTGCCCTGTTCTTTACGGTTGCCGAAATTGGACGCCTGCTGGCCGATTTCGGCATCGATACGTACACCATGCGCGAGTATGCATCGCATCGCAACAAGGCGGTGCTGCGTCAGACGATAGGTGCGGCGATGAGCGCCAAGCTGGTGCTGGGTTTGCTGGTGGCCATCGCCAGCACGGTCGTCATGCTGCATTTGCGGCCTGGCGAGCTTGGCTCGACCTTGCCCTTTGCGCTCATGGTCATGTCGCCGCTGCTGATGAACTTGCCGATCAATTTTTTTATCGCCAAGATGCGCGGGCGCCATATCGCGCCGTTCGTGGCCATGGCGGGCTTGTTGTCACTCGGTGTTTTTTATGGTTTGTTCACGTTTGCCAGCAATCCGGCGCTGGCATTCTTTTCCATTCCTGCGGCCGAAGCCCTGGTTGGCCTGTTCCTGATTGCGAAGGTGCCCGTCATGCGCGGTAGCCTGGCCTGCCTGAATTTCCCGGGCATGCTGAAACTGCTGAAAATGACCTTGCCGATTGCCGCCGCGACCATCCTGGGCATCACCTATGGACGCATGGATGTGTTTTTCCTGGAGAAATTCCGTAGCGCTGAAGAACTGGGACTCTATGCGTTTGCCGTGCGTCTGGTGGAACCGTTTCAATTTATTGCGGGCGCATTGGCCGTCAATGCCTATGGCCATATCGCCAGCTCGTTGAAAACCTCGGTGGCGGCGGCATCGGCAGTAAATGCCCGTTACCGCAAAGTCATGGCCCTGTACGCTGGCTTGGCCCTGTTGGCAGTACTGCTGTTGGCGAATGTCCTGTTGCTGTATACGTTTAAACAATATGCTGCCGCGCAAGCGATGCTGAATGTGATCGGATGTATCTTGATTTTCAAGTGCGGCAACTTGATCAGTACCGCTGCCATCCAGGCGCATGGGAAGTATAAATTCATCACCTCGGTCGCGGTCTGGAACTTTACCTTCCTGTCCGTTGCGATGCTGCTGCTGGTACCCCGCTTCGGTGCTTATGGCGCCTTGTTTTCGATACTGGCAATGGAATCGCTTAATTTTCTTATTCAAAATATTCTTTTAAGAAAATTACAAAAGAGCAATAATAGAGATGATTAAAAATACCGCTATCCGTACTTTCATGGTCTTGAGCGTCCTCCTGGGCCTGCTCTGCGCGCGCATCCTGGCGCTGCTGGCGCGCCGGCAGCCCCATGCCGGCTTGCGCCTGCTCGTCGTGCGCCTGGACCAGACCTTGGGCGACAGTGCCATGAATTCGCCCTTGCTGCGCGAACTGAGGCGTGCCTATCCGGATGCCGACATCACCCTGATCGTACATCCGCGCATCCAGGCGATGGTCCAGCATTGTCCGTACGTCAACCATATCACGACGTACGACTGGGGCAGTTCGCTGCCGAAAAGCTTGTTGATACGGCACTGGTTGAGCCTCAAGTTCTGCTGGACCCACTTCCGTTTGCAACAGCCGGATATTGCCATCGTCCCGCGCTTTGACGAAGATCATCATGCGGGCTTCATCGCCCTCTTCAGCGGGGCAAAGCGGCGCATCGCCTATACGGAAAAAGCGACGCAACGCAAGCAGGTGCTCAATGCCGGCTTTGACATGTTGTACACTGACATCCTGCCTGCGCTTGGCCTGAAGCATGAAGTCGAACGCAATCTCGATATCGTGCGCCACCTGGGTTTTCAGCCGGCCGATACGGCACTGGAATTCTGGGGTGCCGCACAGGACGATGCCTATGCACAACAGCTCCTCAAGGAGCACGTCCCCGCTGGCAGCATGCTCATCGGCCTGGGCCTGTCCGGCGGCTATTCCATCCTGAAGCGCTGGCCCCTGCAGTATTATGTGGAACTGGCTAGCCTGTTACAAGAAAAACACACGGAGCGGGAACTCACTATTTTGCTCGTCGGCGGCAAGGATGACACGGCTTTGGGCGCGCAATTCGAAGCGAATTTCCCCGGCAAAGTCGTCAATATGATCGCAAAGACCAGCATCGCGCAGATGGCGGCCTTGCTCAGGCACTGTGATCGCTTCATCGGCAATGATTCTGGCGCCATGCACATCGCGGCAGCGTCAAACATCAATGTCACCGGCATATTTGGCTCAAGCTGCCATCATCGTTTCAGTGCTTGGGGACAACGCTGCCAGTCAGTCTCGCTGGAACTGGAGTGCGGCCCCTGCGGGCGTGGCCACATAATAGATCGTTGCAATACCTGCATTTATGCTTCACCAAAATGCATGGATGATTTATTGCCACTGGCGATCATGAAGGCGATATACAAATGATCATATTCCTGTGCCTGATAAATTATCTGTTGATCCTGTTTTCAGTTTACATTTTTTGCGTTAAAAATGGGACTATCAGCCTGAACGGATTTTTCTTCTTTTCCGTCGGCTATGCCTACTATTGGCTGACGCCTTATTTCCTATCGTCTTTGTTAGGTTCGACGGCGCCGGAAGAATTGCAGATAGTCATTGAGCGCTTTGTTTCGATTACCGATGAAACCAGCCTGACATACCTGGTATTGTCCTTTCTGTTTTATGCCATCTTCACGTTTTTTTATTACGTCAGCTTCAATGGCAAGTCGCCGCGCAAGCCGATCACTCAAAAATCGGAACGGGCCATACGTTTCTGGTCAGTCATGAGCTGCCTTGGCATTGGCTTGGCAGCGTTGATGGCCATCCCCATCAAGCATTATTTCTTTACAGGCTATGACGCTGCATTATTTGAAAACTACCAGGATGGCGTGGTGCAGGATGCTTTGCCACGTGGAACGTTCATCGCGTCCACCTCGATTCTGTTTTCCATGGCATTCATGCGCGCGGTCATGAAGCATGGACATATGCAAAAGATATTGCCTGTATTGACCGATCCATTCATGCTTGCGTACTATTTCTTTGCGATTCTGGCGCTCTCTTTGGGTGGACGCCTGTATTTTGCAACCAATATGCTCACTGTAATTATCTTCTTCTCGACCTACTTTTCCTGGCGAGTAAAGCTCAGCGAATTTTTCGTGTTGGGGTTGGCAGGTATCGGCAGTGCGGCAATGTGGGGGGTATTGAGGGCAGGCAGCGATTTTTCGCTGTTCAACATGGCGTTGAATCTTGCGCAGGAACCGTTGCTCACCTCTATTTCATCTTTTTCGTTCTTAACCAGCGGAAAGCTTCCATTAATCAATTTCCCGTCGTTTCTGATCAGTGATTTCATTAACCTGATTCCTTCGGTCATCTTCCCGGGGAAGATTAACTATCTGCTCAATCCGCTAAATTTTGGCTATGACTTCGCCATGCCGCTCGGCGGCCTGCATGTTTTCGTATCACTACTGATTAATTTTGGCATCACTGGCGCTGCCGTATTTTTTGCGGCGGTTGGCTATTTGATGGGAAATTACCGGAAAACCGTCAGCACTCAGAAAATAGTAATCTATAGCCTGATCTGTGCCTGCATGACATTCACGTTCAACCGCGATCCATTTTCCGTATCAATCGTGAAGAATATTTTCGAAAATTCTTTCCTGATTCCTTTTATTCTCTATTCAATTCAAAAGAAATTTTTCAAATAAAATGTTACAAAAATTCATAACAGAACATATCGAACTATTCCAGCGCCTGCCGCAAATTGAGAATGAAATTATCAAGATTGCCGACGTCTGCAGCACCGCAATCAGCAACAAGCGCAAAGTCATTTTCTGTGGCAACGGTGGTTCCGCTGCCGACGCGCAGCACATTTCCGCCGAGCTGGTCGGTCGTCTGGTGGACGACCGCCGTGCGCTGGCGGCAATTTCGCTGACGACGGATACCTCTGCCCTCACTTGTATCGCCAATGACTATGGCTATGATCACGTATTTTCACGGCAACTGGCCGGCGTAGGTCAGCCCGGTGATGTGCTGATCGCTATTTCCACGTCGGGTAATTCGCAAAACATCATGAATGCGGTCGACATGGCAAAGACGATGGGCATTGAAACCGCCGGCTGGCTTGGCAAAGATGGCGGCAAACTGGCCGGCATGGTCGATATTCCGATGATCGTGCCAAGCAATGTCACGGCACGCATTCAAGAAGCACATATCTTCATCGGGCACACCATCTGTGCCATGATCGAAAAAAACCTGGGTTACGGCAAATGGGAGTCCGCATGAACAAACATATCTTGATCACCGGTGGCGCCGGCTTCATTGGCACCAATCTGAGCCGCAAATTGCTGGCCGACGGCTATCGCATCTCCGTGCTGGACAATCTGTCGCCGCAAATTCACGGCCCCTACCCGCAACTCGATGAAGCCATGCTGCGCGACGGCCGCATCCATTTCATTCGCGCCGATGTGCGCCAGTCCGGCGTGCTCGAGCAAGCCTTGCAAACGGTCGACACGGTCGTCCATCTGGCGGCCGAAACAGGTACCCGCGCAATCGATGTACCAGATCGCCCACTACAATGAAGTCAATACGCAGGCGACCGCGCAATTGCTCGACATCCTGGCGAACAAACCGAATACGGTGAAAAAGATCGTTCTCGCTTCGTCGCGCTCGATTTATGGCGAAGGCGCGTATGCCTGCCCGACCCATGGCACGGTCTATCCGGGTGCCCGCAGTGCGGCACAGCTGAAAAACCACCAATGGGATCCGCTCTGCCCCGCCTGCAAGGGCCCATTGCGCGCCATTCCGACGCCGGAAACAGCGCGCCCCAGCCCGGCGTCCATCTATGCCGCAACCAAGTACGCGCAAGAAGACCTGATCCGTATTGCTGGCGACTCGCTCGGCATCAGCACCGCCATCCTGCGCTTCCAGAACGTCTACGGCGCAGGGCAGTCGCTGAACAATCCGTACACCGGCATCCTGTCCATTTTCTCGACCCGCATCAGGCGCGGCATGAGCTTGCCTATTTTCGAGGACGGCCTGGAAAGCCGCGATTTCGTGCACGTCAACGACATCGTGCAAGCGATTCAGCTGGCCATGGAAAGCGACGCCGCCAGCGGCGCCACGCTCAACGTCGGCGCCGGCGAACCGACCTCGGTGCTCGACATCGCCAATCTGCTCGTCGATGCCTTGGGCGGCACCGTCCGTCCGGAAGTGACCGGCCAGTATCGCCTGGGCGACATCCGCCATTGCTACGCCGATTTGAGCCAGATCAAGGCGACCTTGAACTTCACGCCGCAGGTGTCGCTGGCGCGCGGTATCGAGGAATTCGCTGCCTGGGTCAGCTCCCAGCCCTTGCCGGAAGACGGCCTGGACAAGGCAAATGAAGAGCTGAAAAAACGTAAGATGATGTCATGAGTCTGCGCACCACCTTGTATGCCGATCTGGCCAGGCAATATTTCTATGCCGGCCAGCCGGACCGGCAACCGACTTTCGGACGCCTGCTGCTGACGTCTTTCTCGCCGCGTTTCATGCCGGTGGTGCTGTTTCGGCTGTCTCACTGGTTTTTCCAGAAGCGTTTGTCGCCGCTGGCAAAGCTGGCGTCCCTGATTAATTTCGTCGTCTTCGGCCTGGAAATTGCCGTCCGCTGCGAAATCGGACCAGGCCTGTATTTCCCGCATACGCAGGGCACGGTCATCGGCGCCCTGCGCATCGGCATGAATGCAACGATTTACCATAACGTCACGTTTGGCGCCCGCGAGATCGATATCGGCTACCACGACACTTCGCGCCCGGTGGTCGGCGACAATGTGATCGTCGGCTCCGGCGCCAAGGTACTCGGTGCCGTCGTCCTCGGTGACAACGTACGCGTCGGCGCCAACGCGGTGGTTCTCAAGGATGTGGCATCTGGCTTGACCGTGGTCGGCATTCCCGCCGCACCCATCTAAATAATTGATTGATTAAGTACAGTGGAAAATTTTTTTAACGGGAAAAAAATCCTGTTTATCGCCCCGGCTTTTTTTGGGTATGAACGCGAAATAAAGAAACGGCTCGAAGAGCTGGGAGCGCACGTCGACTATCACGACGATCGTCCGTCCACCAGCGCCTGGTCGAAGTTCGCCATCCGTGTCATGCCGCGTACGCAACAGCAGGCGATTCACCGCTATTTTTCAGTTCTGCTCGATAGCAACCACGGCAATTACGACTTTGTGTTCATCATCAAGATGGAATGCATGCCGGCCGATATCCTGCAAGCCTTGCGCGAAAAAAATGCGAAGGCCAAGTTCATTTACTATTCGTATGACTCGGTGAAAAACAATGGCAATTTCCGGCAATCCGTCGGTCAGTTCGACAGCGCGTTTACCTTCGATGACCAGGATGCCCAGACGATTCCCGGCATCCGCCTGCGGCCGCTGTTTTTCCTGAACGAATACCGCGACCTGCCGCGCACGGAGATCGGCTATAACGTCACCTTTATCGGCACGGCGCACAGCGACCGCTATGCGCTGGTGAAGAAGATCAGCGCCGCGCTACCACCCAATGGCAAGCCGAATTTCTTTTTCCTGTTCATTCCCAGCATCGTGATCTATCGCTTGAAAAAGCTGTTCGTGCCAGCTTTCTTCAAATCGAAAATCTCCGAATTTTCCTTTGCGCCGATGAACAAGGCGCAGGTGATGGCAGCCATCGCCAAGTCGAATGTCATTCTTGATTTCCAGCATCCGAATCAGATCGGCCTGACGATGCGCACTATCGAAATGGTGGGCGCCCGAAAGAAATTGATCACGACGAATCAAAATGTCAGGAAGTACGATTTTTATCGGCCGGAAAACATCGCCGTGATCGACAGGGAAACGCCCCAGATCGATCCGGCATTCCTGACCACGCCGTATGTCGACCTGCCTGCCGCGCTGTATGACAAATACTCGATCGACGGCTGGCTGCGCGACGTGTTTTCGGTGGCGCCATGAGTACCAGCCAGACCATCCTGGTGACCGGCGCCACGGGTTTTGTGGGACGCCGGCTCTGCAGCCACCTGGCCGGGCATGGCCACCGCGTGGTCGCCCTGGTGCGTGACGGCGGCCGCGCCATCCCTGGCGTGGCGCAGGAAGTGCGCATCGCCGATTTCGCCAACCTCGACGCGCTCGACACGGTGCTGCCACAGTGCGATGTCGTGATCCACCTGGCCGGCCGCGCCCACGTGATGCACGATACCGCCGCCGATCCGCTTGGCGAATTTCGCCGCGTGAATGTCGGGCTGACCAGGCGCTTGCTGGAACGCGCAGCCGATGCGCGCGTCAAGCGCTTTGTCTTTGTCAGTTCGATCGGCGTCAATGGAAACCGCAATATCACGCCCTTTTCGGAACAAGACACGCTGGCGCCGCATGACCTGTATGCCATCAGCAAGCTGGAAGCCGAACAGCTGGTGCAAGACATGGCACAACAATGCGGCATGGAGTATGCCATCGTACGGCCAGTACTGGTCTACGGACCGGAAGCCCCCGGCAACTTCGGCATCCTGCTCAGGCTCGCCGCAAAAGGCTGGCCGCTGCCGTTCGGGCGCCTGCAGTCGAAACGCAACCTGATCAGCGTGTGGAACCTGGCCGATTTCCTGCGCACCTGCGCAACTTGCCCGCAAGCGCTGCACGACGTTTTTCTGGCGGCGGATGCGCAAACGGTGACCCTGCCCGAAATTTTCCGCCATCTGGCCATCGGCATGGGCAAGACCGCGCGCCTGCTGGCCATTCCCAGGTCATTGCTTGTGCTGGCCTGCACCTTGGTTGGCAAGCGTCAGATGCTTGACAAGCTCGACGCCGGATTGACTGTCGATATCGCCAAGGCACAACGGCAACTGGGATGGCAAGCGCCCTACACAACGGCCGAGGCCCTGATTAAAACTGGTAAGGAATACACACACACATCATGAAACGACTATTCGACCTCCTGCTGGCCCTGATGGCGACCGTCATCCTCGCATTGCCGCTGCTCATCGTCGCCCTGACAGTACGCCTGACCTCCCCAGGTCCTGTCCTGTATTGGTCGGATCGCGTGGGCCAACGCAACCGTATTTTCAAGATGCCAAAATTTCGCACGATGCGTATCGGCACACCGGCAGTAGCCACCCACCTGCTGCAGAATCCCGCGCAATTTCTCACGCCCGTCGGCTCCTTCCTGCGCAAGTCGAGCCTCGATGAACTGCCGCAACTGTGGAGCATCCTTGTCAACGACATGAGTTTTGTCGGACCGCGGCCTGCCCTGTTCAATCAGGATGACCTGATCGCCTTGCGCACGGAACACGGCGTCGACCGGTTGCTGCCGGGCTTGACGGGCTGGGCCCAGATCAATGGCCGCGACGACTTGCCCATTCCACAAAAAGTGCAACTCGATCTGGCATACCTGAAACAGCAGTCCCTGGCACTGGATATCAAAATCATCTTTTTGACGTTCCTGAAAGTGATCAAACGCGACGGCGTCACACACTGACACGACCTGCCGCGCCTCTGCGCGGCAGGTGTATTTAACCTAGCTCTCTCTGTCTACCATGCCTGAATTCGAAAAAAAAATCGCCTCCCTGGAACAGCTGAAACAACGCGTTGCGGCCCTTCCCAAGCCAGTCGTCATGACCAACGGCGTGTTCGACATCCTGCACCGCGGGCATGTAACCTATCTGGCACAGGCACGGGCCTTGGGCGGCTCGCTGGTCGTGGCGGCAAATACCGACGCCTCCGTCAAGCGCCTGAACAAGGGAGATGACCGCCCGCTGAATGCCTGCCCGGACCGCATGGCGGTGCTGGCAGCGCTCGAATCGGTCAGCCTGGTCGTGGCATTCGAGGACGATACCGCGTTACAAGTCGTCTGCGAGGCCCATCCCGATATTTACGTCAAGGGCGGGGATTACCAGATGGAGGCCATTCCAGAAGGGCAGGCAGTGCTCGCCTATGGAGGGCAGGCGGTGGCAATCGACTTCCAGCATGACCGCTCGACCTCCAAGCTGCTGGCCAAGGTGCGCAGCCAGGCGCCAGGCTAAGTAGGTCGTGGGAAATTATTGTGATTTCTGACTTCCATAACCGGCGCTCTGTGGTGTTGCCCGCTGCTAGCAGTGCTCGCACTGCGTCGCAGCGGGCGCCTTGCAGAGCATCCGGCTCTGTTCGTCATAACTTCACAATAATTTCCCACGACCTACTTAGCAGGCAGGCGCGCCATGTTTTCAGCCATTCCATTAACATGCACGCCAGTGTGATTGCAAATACCGCAAGAATTTTTCCTTGCCTGGTTTGACAATCACCATACTTTTTTTGAATTTATCCGGTGAAGAATATTCATCGAAAGTTTTTTAACATCAAGCGTATCAAATCCACCCTTTCTTACCTTGATGTTTACATCGATAATACTTCTGACATATGCCATGCGCGGATATTGCGCAGAAAAAAACAGGCTTATCGAGTCGAATCACAATAATTTTTAGCCAAACAATGAAATCCATTCTTGATTTATCTCGGTTCCATAAGCAGATGATCGCGGCAACGGCAGATTTAATTCTTCTGCCGATTACGTTCTGCATCGCCATCCTGCTACGCTACGATTCGGTCAATACGGCTCTGTTCATGAGTTATCTGTACCTGATCGTCGCTGTGCCGCTCATTTCTCTGCCCATATTTATACGACTGGGCCTATACCGGGCGGTGATACGCTTCATCGATCAGAAAATCATTTTCTCGGTCATTCTCGGTGTCACGATTTCAGTGGCCCTGCTGGTCGCGCTGGCGGCCTTCATGACCCACATGGTCGGCATGTCGCGCGGCGTGTTCGGCATTTACTGGATCAGTGCCATCGCTTACGTGGTGGCCAGCCGCTTCCTGGCGCGCGGCTTCCTGTTACACCCAAGCAAACGCCAGGGCATGGTGCGGGTGGCCATCTATGGGGCCGGCAGGGCTGGCACGCAACTGGCCAGCGCCTTGCGTGCCGGCCATGACTACCTGCCCGTGGCCTTCATTGACGACAACAGCGAACTGAATGGCATTACCATTTCTGGCATGAAGGTGTACGGCACCGCCGACTTGTCCGATGTGATCGCCCGTACCAGCATCAGCGAAATCCTGCTGGCCATGCCGTCCATTTCAAAAAACCGGCAAAAGCGCATCCTCGACAAGCTCGAGCCTTTAAAAGTGCATATCAAAGTCACGCCTCCGGTGGAAAGTCTGGTCAGCGGCGAGCTGCGCCTCCAGGATATCCGCAACATCGAAATTGAAGACTTGCTGGGACGCGACCAGGTCACGCCAGACGCCGGGCTGATTGCCGCCTGCATTACCGGCAAATGCGTCATGGTCAGCGGTGCGGGGGGCTCGATCGGTTCCGAGCTGTGCCGTCAGATCGTTACCTTGCGTCCGACACGCCTGATCCTGCTGGAGATGTCGGAATTTGCCCTATATTCCATCAAACAGGAATTGCTGGGAATAAAGTCGTCCCAAGGATTGCATTTTGATTTACTGCCTTTTCTCGGTAGCGTGCTCGACACTGAAAAATGCAAAAAAATCATGACGACCTACGTCGTCGATACGGTGTACCACGCGGCTGCCTACAAGCACGTGCCGCTGGTCGAGCATAACCCGATCGAAGGCGTGCGCAACAATGTGTTCGGAACCTTAAGCATCGCCAACGCGGCCATTGCCAGCGGCGTCAAATGCTTCGTGCTCATTTCCACGGACAAGGCCGTGCGACCGACCAATGTCATGGGCTCGACCAAGCGTCTGGCCGAGCTGATTTTGCAGGCATTCGCCCGCAACCAGAAGCACACCCGCTTCTGCATGGTTCGCTTCGGCAACGTCCTGGGATCGTCCGGCTCCGTCGTGCCCCTCTTCCGCAAACAGATCGAAGCGGGTGGCCCCATTACCCTGACGCATCCTGAAATCACGCGCTACTTCATGACCATCCCTGAAGCGGCGCAACTGGTATTGCAGGCGGGCGCCATGGGAGAAGGCGGCGATGTCTTCGTGCTGGACATGGGCGAACCGGTCAAGATCATCGACCTTGCGGAACGGATGATCCATCTCAGCGGCCTGGAAGTGCGCAGCAAGACAGCGCCGGATGGCATTGCCATTGAACATGTAGGCTTGCGTCCAGGTGAAAAACTATATGAGGAATTGCTGATCGGCGACAATGTCGAAGGAACCAGCCACCCGCTGATCATGCGGGCCCAGGAATCTGAAATTGCCTGGGCCGAATTGCACGCCATGCTGAAAGAAATGGATCGCGCCTGCAGCCAGTTCGACTACGAAGGGGTCCGTACCTCACTACGCACCATCATCAAGGAATACAGCCCGCAATGTGGCATTGAAGACTTTATCTGGCTGGAGCAGCGTACGCAACAGTCTCGTCCATTGCAGGAAACCCCTGGCGCATCCGTCATGTTGTAACACTGGCAAGGCTGGCTGGCGCAAACTCCGGATCGCGCCAGACAGTGAGGCTATACAAACTGTCACAATTAGGCACGGCGCAGCAGAATTGAAACGCTATAATATAAAGAATTGCGCGTTGTTTAGCCATCATGACAACGTTACTCTTCGCCTGGCAGACATCGACCTAACAAAGGCAAGCTCAGGTGGAATCAGCACCATGCGCCTCGCCCCAGATATAAACCACATACTTGAAACTCCTGCAGCAAGCATTTATTAAAATGAGAAATTATGTATAAAGAAGTAAAAATGATTGAAGGGGATGAGATCGATGAAAATATTCTTCCCGTCACCGATTTGCTGACGACCGTATGGCAGGGACGCCGGACTTTACTGGCGATTACCTTGCTTGCTGTGGCCGCGGGCCTGGCAGGCCGGATGTTATTTTCCGACTACAAGAGTGAAGGCTTCTTCCAGTTTGGCGGGGCTATTCCCATGGTCAAGAAAAACGCTGACAAGGAAAAAGAAAAGGAAAAGGAACCAAGCCCTGGCATCAAACTGGCTGACTACAAACGCTATGCTGCGGCGTTCAAATCGAACGAGCGCTTTACGGACTTCCTCGCTCAACACAAACTGGAACAAAGCGCCAGCACCGAGTCATTACGCCGGTCCTTTGCCTCGCGCGAAGGCGTTTCGAAGTGGATCGATCCGGTATTCCCGTTTACCAAACTTGATGCCAAGGAATTACTGGAAGATCCCAAGGATGGCAACAACAACGTCATTGGCTTACGCATCAGCTATGACGATAAGGATCCAAAAGTAGCACAAAACATCGTTGGACTACTGGGCCGCTACACGATGGATACCATCGTGTATATCATTTACACAGATATCCTGCGCTTCAAGCATGTCGAAATGACGGCCAAGATCACGGCGCTGGAAAATGAAATTATTGTAAATAATGAGCGCCTTGCTTACTTCCGTCGCAGCGGTGATGATTTAAAGAAAATTGTATCGCGCTATCCAGAAATAGCTGGCCAGGCTTCGCGTCAGATCGTTTCGGTCAATGATGAAACCGCGCGCTATCTGCCGCCAGTCACGCAATTGATGACCACAGAAGTACTGGCGTCGGAAGCGACCGAAAAAATACATAAGGCACGCCGCGAACAGCAGCAGAACTTGCTGTTGCGCGAGTATTACGACAAGGCAAAAATCCTGGTCGACAATACGAAATCCGGCGAAGATATCTTGCGCGGCCTGGAACCGGTAAAGGTTGAAGTCTTCAAAAACAAGAACATGGAAGACGATACAGTCAAGGAGGTCTTTAATCAGATCACTATCGACAATCAAACAGCGATCAGCCAGTACCTGGAAAAAAGCCGCTTCATTGCAGGTCCTAGCTTGCCAGAAAATCTGTCCTTGCGTCTGTCGGTCACCATTTTGTTCAGCCTGTTTGCCGGTTTCATTCTGTCCCTGGCCGTCATCTTCGGACGCAAAATGTTTAGCAAGACCTGAGTCTGGTATCAAACTGCCCGACCAGCATTCCGAGATGCCGCTCAGTAAAAACTAAGCGGCATTTTCTTTGCTAGAAACCACTCTACGCCACGACCTCGCTCGCTCGTGCTCGCGGCGCACCGGTCCCTGGCGATACCATGCCCCTTCTCCAGCACCGCTCCCTGGCGCGCACGGCGACATATCTGGCCATTACAAGGTCTTCATCAGGAGATCGCGCATCGTGCTGGCATTACGCTCCTCGCACACTGCAGCGCCGGCATGCTGCATGTGATACTGAATGAAAAACGGCCTGATCGCACAAGGCGATCAGGCCGTTCATCGTTACCCCGCATCAGTTTATTCCCGTTCGACAATATTCTGCATTTCCATACAGGATATTGCCTATACCCGACGTACAGGCACCATCAGTCCCTATTGCTTCAGCAAGCCACCCAACAACGCTGCCACTTTCTGCTTCGGCTTGGCCGCGACTGGCGCCATGCTGGCAGCAGCGGGAGCCGCTGCCTTGGCTGGCTCATACGGCTTCAGGAACCAGGGATCGGCCTTTTCGCGGCGGGCGCCAGGTCCAAAGGCGGGACGTGCACCGCGCTCGGCGGAGCGGCTGTCGCGGCTGCTGTCGCCAGCATGGCGGCTCTCTGGCGCGCGCGCGGGGCGCGCCTCGCTACCTTCGGTGCGGCGCGGCGGACGGCGCTCGCTGTCGCTGCTGCTGCTGCTGCGGGCAGGAGCCGGATTGAAACCCGTCAATTCGCCGCGCTTGATGCTTTGCTTGATGAGTTTCTCGATATCGACCAGCAAGCGCTCGTCTTTATCCGAATAGATCGAAATGGCGTCGCCCGAGGCGCCGGCGCGGCCCGTACGGCCGATGCGGTGCACATAGTCTTCCGCGTTGTACGGCAAGTCGAAGTTGATCACGCAAGGCAAGTCGGAAATATCCAGGCCGCGCGCCGCCACGTCGGTCGCCACCAGCACGTCGATCTCGCCCTTCTTGAACGCTTCCAGCGCCGCCATGCGCTCTTGCTGGCTCTTGTCGCCATGAATCGCCGTGGCGCTCATGCCTTCCTGCTCCAGCACGCGGGCCAGGCGCGAGGCGCCGATCTTGGTGTTCGAGAAGACGATGACCTGTTTCAGGTCGCGCTGGCGCAGCAGATGGGCGACCAGGGCATGCTTCTGGTCTTCCGTCACCTTGTAGACCACTTGCGTGACCTTGTCGGCCGTCTGGTTGCTGCGCGCCACTTCGATCGTCAGCGGATCGTTGAGGAAGGTGGCGGCCAGCTTCTTGATTTCTGGCGAGAACGTGGCCGAGAACATCAGGTTCTGGCGCTGCTTCGGCAGCAAGTTGATGATGCGCTGCAAGTCCGGCAGGAAGCCCATGTCCAGCATGCGGTCGGCTTCATCCATGACCAGCATCTGCACCTGGCTCAGACTGATATTCTTTTGCTCGATATGGTCGAGCAAACGGCCCGGCGTGGCGATGACAATTTCCACGCCGCCGCGCAAGATGACCGTTTGCGGCTTCATGTCCATGCCGCCGAAAACGACCGTCGAACGCAGCGGCGTGTGCTTGGCGTAGGCCTTGACATTTTCTGCCACCTGCACCGCCAGTTCGCGGGTCGGGGTCAGGATCAGCGCGCGTACCGGGTGGCGCGCCGGCGACATGCTGCTGCTGGCATGCGCCATCAGCAACTGGATGATCGGCAAGGAAAAACCGGCGGTCTTGCCGGTACCCGTTTGCGCAGCGCCCATCACATCGCGCCCTTGCAGCACCACGGGAATGGCTTGCTCCTGGATCGGTGTCGGACGGGTGTAGCCCTGATCGGTCAGTGCGCGCTGGATTTCAGGCGCAAGGCCAAAGTCGGCGAAAGTCAGGGTGGGGGCAGCGGATGCTGCAGGTGCAGGTGCAGGTGCAGGTGCAGCGGCGGGCGCCGCTTCAGGGGCAATCGCCGGGCTGGGCGTAGGAGTCGATTCGGTTTCAGACATAAATTTTCTGGTGTGCCTCCGCACTGCGGAAGCCATGCTTTCTCAATAAACAACATTTCGGGGCACAGGCAGCTCCGTCTTGCAAGCCATGGATCATCGTTCTTGCGGCACCTCCGTGCTCCGGGACATGCTGTATGGCGTATGCGGGAGCGTCGAAGAGATGTGCTGCGATGGCGGCGGAGATCGCGCCGGCGGAACATCGCGCGCAGAAGATACAATATCAGTGCTGTAAACGATACCCTAATTCACCGCAACTGTACACGGAAACCGTGATTTTTGAGCAAAAAGCGTTCCAGCAATGGCACGCCGGAATGCCGTATGATGCCAACTCCTATGCCCGCTCCGATACCAGCTCCGCCGTCGCCTGCCCTCACCATGCCCACCCCGCCTTTCCCCCACGATCCGCAACCGCAAGCGCCCAGCAAGCCGGGCAATGACGAGTGTTGCCACAGCGGTTGCACCTTTTGCGTGCTGGAAATGTACCAGGAAGACCTGGCCGCCTACGAAGAGGCCCTGAGGGCGTGGCAGCAGCGCCAGCAAACCGCTGCCGCCCCCGCCACCCCAAGCATCAAGAAACCGCGCAAGCGCGCCTAATTTCTTAATTAAAAGCTTTCCCACTCATCCACTGGCGCCGTGCGACGCGCCGTGCTGGCCAACTGACGCGACACCGGTGCGGGCGCGACGACTGCCTGCGCCTTGACTGGCGCGCGCGGCCGGCTCACGGCGGTGCTGGCCACATCGAGCTTGAAGATGCTGACCACTTCGCTCAGGCTGGCGGCCTGCTCCTGCATCGATTCAGCCGCCGCGGCCGCCTCTTCCACCAGGGCCGCATTTTGCTGCGTCACCTGGTCCATCTGGGCGATGGCCTGGTTGACTTGCTCGATACCGGCGCTCTGCTCGCTGCTGGCGGCAGTGATCTCGCTCATGATGTCCGTCACGCGGGTGATGCTGGCAACGATGTCATCCATCGTGCGGCCCGCCTGGTCCACCAGTACGGATCCCGCCTCGACTTTCTCGACCGAATCACCGATCAGGACCTTGATATCCTTGGCCGCCGCAGCCGAGCGCTGCGCCAGGTTGCGCACTTCGGTGGCCACGACGGCAAAGCCGCGCCCCTGCTCGCCCGCACGCGCTGCCTCGACGGCGGCATTCAGGGCCAGGATATTGGTCTGGAAGGCAATGCCGTCGATGACGGCGATGATGTCGACGATTTTGCGCGACGAGGCATTGATCGACGCCATCGTGCCCACCACTTCGCTGACGACCTTGCCGCCCTCGATGGCGATGCTCGACGAGGTCAGCGCCATGGTGTTGGCCTGGCGCGCATTGTCCGCATTCTGTTTGACGGTCGAGGTCAGCTCTTCCATCGAGGAAGCCGTTTCTTCCAGCGAACTGGCCTGCTCTTCCGTGCGCGACGACAAATCCTGGTTGCCGGCGGCAATCTGGCTCGACGCCGTAGCGATGGTATCGGTGCCGCTGCGCACCTGGCCCACCAGATTCTGCAGGCTGGCATTCATGTCTTTCAGGGCCTGCATCAATTGCCCCGTTTCGTCTTGCGATTGCACAACGATATGCGCAGTCAAATCGCCGGCCGCCACCTGGCGCGCCACGCCAACGGCCGCGATCAGCGGACGCGCCACGCTGCGCGCCACCCACAGCGCCAGCAGCATGCCGATGACAACGATGCCCACCAGCAAGCCGATCAAGCTGGCGCGCGAAGCCGCATACGTCGCATCGGCGCTGGCACTCGAGCGCACGCCGCCTTCTGTGTTAATCGACACCAGTTTATCCAGGGCCACCATCATGTCCGCCATGACCTTGGCCGACGCTCCCACGGCCAGCGCGCGCGCCTCTTCCTTCTTCATCTCGCGCGACAGGCTCAGCATGGTTGCGTGCAGGCGCATGAATTCATCGTTGAGCGTCAGGAAGCGCTCGAAGGCTTCCTGCTCACCCGGTTCGGAAATCAGGCGACGGTAGTTGTCCCCATCGGCCTTCAGCTTGGTCTGCGTTTCCGTCATGCGCGTTTCGTTCAGCGCCATGTCGGCATCCTGCGCGGCCAGCATGTGCGCCAGTTCCCAGCGGCGGAAATCGCTGACATCGCTGCGCATGGACATCGCCGCCAGCACGCTGGGCATCCAGTTGGTGGACAGGTCCGTCGACGCGGTATTGATACGCGCCATGGAAAAGATCGCTGACACGCCCAGCGCCGCCGTCAACAACAGCACGGCGCCAAACGACAAGATCAGCTTGGTGGCAATTTTCAAATCAAAAAACCATTTCATGCGTTGCTTTCCTTCATTAAACGGGTAAACGGGACAAGACAGGTGCGCGCACCGGCACATGCACGGCGCGGGCAATGAGGGCAGGGTGAAGCGGAAGTGACCAGGGTTGAAGAGCAAGCGCAGCAACTTCTATCGAAACGCGCATCAAATTTCCGCAAGGCAACATTTTATCACCGTCGTGCTGCCACGCAGAGTGGTTTGACCGCTGCCTGCGTCCAAAGTTCGCGTGTAGCGGGCCGCGTGTCGCATTATTTCCCAGACACCGTTGTTTCCGCAGGGAAAATACACAAGCAGGCGTAGGAGTCGGATGACACGAGGCAATGTTCCTAGCCTACATAAGCGCGTCGGCTCATCCGATGCACACCCACGCCCCCTGGTCCTATAGTGGATACAAGATTCAGCACAACGCTAGCAAGCCAGAAAAGCAGCGCCATCCAACAAAATCAGAAGACGAGGCCCTACCATGTACAAAGCTTATAGCAACCTGACCCCAGCAACGAATAGCCACGCCGCCGCCCAGCACAACTGGCAAGCCGCGCCGGCAGCACCCATGATCAGCATCACGGGCGCGCAACAGAACGAATTGCTGCGCGCCTTGTCGCGCGCCGATCTGGAGCGCCTGTTTTGCCAGTTGGAACTGGTCGCTCTGCCTGCCGGCAAGCACCTGTTCGATTGCGGCGGCAAGATTGAATACACGTATTTCCCCACCAACGCCATCGTTTCCCTGTTGTATGTAATGGAAGACGGCGCCACCACCGAGATCGCCGTCATCGGCCGTGAAGGCGTCGCCGGCGTGGTGCTGTACGAAGCCGAGCGCGCCACCTGCACCGCCATCGTGCAGACGGCCGGCTACGGCTACCGCCTGAAAACGGCTTTCCTGCGTGAAGTATTCAATGAAGGCGGCGCGCTGGCGCAATTGCTGATGCGCTACACCAGCGCCATGTTTGCGCAAATGGCACAGAATGTGGTGGGCGGCCGTCATTGCAGCATCGAACAGAAACTGTGCCGCTGGCTGCTGGACCGCCTCGACCGTTCGTTGTCGAACGAGCTGAAGGTGACGCAAGACACCATGGCCAACATGCTGGGCGTGCGCCGCGAAAGCGTCACCGTCACGGCGCGCAAACTGCAGGACGAAGGCTTGATCCAGTACCGCCGCGGCACCGTCGAAGTGCTCGACCGCGAAGGCCTGGAAGCGGCCGCCGGCAATTGCTACAAGGCCGCGCGCGCCGGTTTCGAACAATTCCGTAGCGGCATCAGCGCACATAACTAAGTAGCCAGAAGTAAACAAGTGCAGGGCGTTGCGACAGGAAAGCAACACCTTGCACCGCCAGTCTTGCCTTGCGTCTCCCCAGCCCCTATCATCCTCGTAGAAATTTCCCCATGGAAACCCTAGTTTCCATGGGTGCACTTGACGCGGTGTTTGACTAACAACTGGAGTCCGTAAGCATGAAACAGCACCACCTGATCGCCGCCTTGCTGGCAGGCATGTTCTGCGCTAGCCAAGCCCAGGCAGATATAGCCATCGCGGCTGACCTGGGTACGACTGGCGTCGGCGCGCACCTGAGCGTGCCGCTGCAATCGAATCTGAATGCCCGTTTTGGCGTCGGCTTCCTGAATTACTCCTACGACTCCAGCACCGACGACGTCGACTACAAGCTGAAACTCAAGCTGCGCACCTTCGACGCCCTGCTCGACTACTTCCCCATGGACGGCGCGTTCCGCGTGAGCGCCGGCGTCGTGTACAACGGCAACAAAATCGATGCCAAAGGCAAGCCGAACAAAAACGGCAGCTATACACTGAACGGCAACACCTATACGGCAGCCAGCGCTGGCCAGCTGGACGGCACCATCGATTTCCGCAAGGTCGCGCCCTACATCGGCATCGGCTGGGGCAACCCTGTGAAAGAAGCCGGCTGGGGCATTTCCAGCGACATCGGCGTATTGTTCCAGGGTGCGCCGAAAACCGCGCTGCGCAATACTGGCTGCGACCCGCTGGTGTGTGCTGCCCTGAAAACGGACGTGGCCGCTGAAAACGACAAACTGGCCGACAAGGTCAAGGATTTCAAGGCGTATCCGGTGCTGCGCATCAGTGCCAGCTACCGCTTCTAAGCTGGCACCAATCCGCCAGGCACGATATCGAGGCACGCTGCGGCGTGCCTTTTTTATATCCCTGGCACTTGAAAAGCATTGCGGGCCAGGCACTGCGGCACGCCGCGTCTAACCGGCGGCAACGGTGGCGACCGGCCACCAGCCCGGCCTGGCATCGTCAAACGAGTGGTATTCGGGCGCAAACGCGGCCTGGCCTGGATCATCAAAACTGCCCACCAGCAAGGCTACCGTCGGCGCATCGTCGATGGCGCCGATGGAACTGCCGCAAGCAGCGCAAAAGGCCCGGCTGGAATAGTCGGAAGAGCGGTAAGTGGCAGGTGCGCCGGCCGTGCCCGTCCAGCGTACTTGATCGCGCGCAAACTCCACCCACGCCACCGTCGGCACGCCCGTGTGCTGCTGGCAATTTCGGCACGAGCAGCTGTGCGGATTGCTGCCCTCGCCTGTTACTTCGAAGCGCACGGCGCCACATAAACAACCGCCTGCCTGCACCGCATTTTCCATTGCGTCTCCTCGTTTGCACCGTTGCGTACCCCGCCAGCTGGCACGATCCCGGTACAATATTGCCATGAAACCCCACGCTGGCGCGACCCGCAACGCAGCGCGCCGGCACTATGAAAGAATAAATGGAAGACATCAATTGCGAAGGCTTGCCGCACATCCGCGTACTGGCAGGCGAAAACACCGACGGCCCCGTGTATGAATCCCTGCCGGCGCGCCAGATCGACGAACACGTCTACGAACTGCTGGCCTCGCCCGGCCTGACCCTGAACCTGGCACGCGGCGACATCGTCAGCATCGCCGACCCGCTCGCCCCCGCCGAAGTCTTAAAGCGCGGCGGCAACTTCTGCATCCAGATCTATGCCGACGACGTGCCGCAAGAAGCAGTCGACCAGCTCGAGCGCGACGTGCAGGAGCAACTGGGCGGCACCATGGATGGCCAGTACAAGGGCAATCTCACCTTCAGCGTGCCGGGACACCACGGCATCTACAACGTCAACGGTCCCTTCGACGCCTTCCGCACGGCAACGGGCGTGGAATGGTACTTCGCCAATATCTACGCCAACCTCGATGACGACGATGATGAAACATTGCTCAAGTGGTGGGTGGATAGGTAATCGCTGCTCAAGCAGTCACGGAGAGGGCGCCCGCCCATCCTCACCGCCCGCCAGCGCCCCCGGTGGCCGGCACCAGACGAACCTGCCCGTGACTGGCTGGTACAGCAAAGGCCCCTCGTCAGAAATGGCCAGCAAGCAAGGCCAGCATGCTGCAAGCGCGGCCGGTGTCAGCGCATAAGCAAGCGTGCGACTGGCCATGAAAAAAACGGGTGCGGCTTCTGCAGCATGAAAATGGGAAGAGAGAAACCTTGCCATGCGACCCGCCTGCACCTGACCCTCGCTGGAAACGGAATCGAACTCGGCCAGCCAGTCCGGCCCCGATACTGTCGGCTGCAAGCGGTGTCCCTCGCGCAACTGCATGGGGTGTATTTCATCGGCATGGACCGACACATGGCGCGTCCACAGTTGCGCCGCCGCATCGGGCGTCAGCGCCTGCACCTGCGCCAGCGTTTCTGCCGAGATAGCGAAATCGGCGTCGAAGAAGGCCCAGTCCCGCTCAGCTTGCAGCGGAAGGCTGCCGTAGCCGTTCAAGAATGCGAAGGTTGACATATTTCAAGGTAGCGGCCCAGCACCTTATCCATGCCCAGTTCAAGACATTCGACCACCAGCGCATGGCCGATCGACACTTCCAGGATGCCGGGAATGTCCAGGAAACGCGCCAGATTGTGCAAATCGAGATCGTGCCCGGCATTCACGCCCAGGCCCAGCGCCTGTGCCCGCCGCGCCGCCTGCAGATACGTCTCAAACACGGCATCGCCCTGCGCGCTGCCATGGCTTTCCGCAAACCGTTCCGTGTACAGTTCAACGCGCGCCGCACCCACTTCGCGCGCCCATTCCAGCGCCGGATAATCGGCATCGACAAACAGGCTGACCCGGATGCCCAGGTCATTCAATTGCGCAATGGCGGGACGCAACAGCGCCGCGTGCTGTTCAATATTCCAACCGTGATCGGACGTCAATTGCCCCGGCATATCGGGCACCAGCGTGCATTGCGCGGGGCGGACCTTTTTCACCACATCCAAAAAATCCGCCGCCGGATAGCCCTCCACATTCAGCTCGCGTCCGCGTTCCGCGCACAGGCGCTGCAATGGAGCAACATCATCGTAGCGCGCATGGCGCTGGTCCGGGCGCGGGTGCAAGGTGATGCCGGCGGCGCCCAGATCGAGAAAGCGCGCGGAAAACGCGAGCAGATCGGGGAAATTACGGCCGCGCGAATTGCGCAGCAGGGCGATTTTATTGACGTTGACGGAGAGCTGGGTCATGGCGGAAATGGCGTGAGGGTGACGGGTGTGGCAGCGATTGTAGCGGATCGCCCGCTCGGGGCACCGCCAACCGAACTCGGCGCTACGTGCTACGATGCAAGACAAGTTCCACGCTATCAATACATACCATGACCTACCAGCTATTCCTGTTTGACCTGGACGATACCCTGCTCGATTTCAGGGCGTCCGAAAAACGCTCGTTCCTGCACACCATGCACGAACTGGGCTTGCGCGATGACATCGACAGCCTGTTCACCCAGTACCAGGCGATCAACGTCGAGCTGTGGAAACGTTTCGAAATGGGCACCGTGAGCAAGGACTTCCTGAAGGTGGAGCGCTTCCGCAAGACGTTTGCGCTGAACGGCATCGCCATCGACCCGGACCTGGCCAGCCGTTTGTATCTGGAATCGCTGCCGGATACGGTCGTACTCATCGATGGCGCCAAGCAAGTGTGCGAAACGCTGTCGCGTATCGGCGAAGTGGGCATCATCACCAACGGCGTCGAATCCATCCAGAACCGCCGCATCGCCGCCTCCGGCCTGAGCGACTACATCTCCTTCGTCGCCACCTCAGAAGCGTGCGGCCACGCCAAGCCGGACGTGCGCTTCTTCGAATACGCCGCCAACATGGCGCGCGCATTCCGCAAAGATACAACCATCATCATCGGCGACCGCCTGGACGCCGACATCCTCGGCGCCAACCGCTACGGCATAGCCAGTTGCTGGTTCAATCCGGACAGCATGGCCAACACCTCGGCGGCCATTCCCACTTGTGAGGTGGCCAGCCTGCACGACATCGTGCCAGCGCTGGGCATGATGCAAGTCAAGCTGAAACAGGCTTGATCTTCCACAAGCGCACCGGTGTCGAGCAACTGCTCGTGCAAAAGCACGAGTGACGGCAAGTACCCTGCCCGCCTGATTACGCGTCAAGAGATCAGTCACGCGTCAGCACTTCCAGCAACTCAATCTGGAAGATCAAATTGGAATGCGGCGGTATCAATCCCACCTGCCGCTCGCCATACGCCAGATGCGCAGGCACCCACAGCTTGCGCGTGCCGCCGACCTGCATGCCATACAAACCCAGAATCCAGCCCTGGATAACCTTGTTGTTGCTCAGCACGCAGCGAAAAGGCTCGCCCCGCTTATGCGACGAGTCAAACTCCGTGCCATCTTCCAGCCAGCCCCGGTAATGCGCCGTCACCAGCGCGCCACGCGCCGCCGCCTTGCCGTCACCCACGACGATATCGTCAATCTTCACTTCAGCCGTCATCTCGTTTCATCCTTCGTCAATCGTCATGCCGCGATTGTACGGCAGCATGCAAAAAGCCCCGGCAGTCACCCGCCGGGGCTCGTTCTATTCTTGCTGAATTCTGGTGGGCCTCCCGTGAGTCGAACACGGTACCAACGGATTATGAGTCCTTCTCAACGTGTAACATCATCCAACAATACCTTACATTACAATGACTTAGAGCCGGAACCGTAACTATATCCTGTCATTGCATGACTATGCCGTTGAACCTTCGTTGCCCCTCGTGGGGTACTGTCATTTAAATACGCTGGCCGGGGTCTTGAGAGCAGTCTTGCCACGTAATGAACTCCCCAATTCCCAAACAAGCTCGCGCGGCTCCCGGACGCCACCCTCAAGTGAGACAGATAGACCACTCCTTACCATGCAAATCAGCATCTGCCCATCGACGCTCTTGACTGCACCTTCAGTATACTTTTTGTCATCGTACACACAATATCGAGTATCGGACTTCGAAATCTTCGATTTCTCGACTCCGGCTGGATTGACCGCATCGGGCTGGATACTTTGAGCGCCAGCTGCGGCACTCACAAACAAGAAAATCGCTGCGAAATATTGCAAAATTGACTCCTCAAATTAATGTTGCCAGAAAGAATTATTGCATGGAATGAGTAAAAAAAATCAACTTTAGCAAGATGTCGTGAAACGCCCAAAAACATGCAAACACAATTTCGGCCTGATCGCTCTGCTTGACACGCCCAAGACCAAGTATATAATAAAACTTATATAGAAAAAGGAGGGCATCATGCTTGCATTCAAAGTAACAACTGTAGGTGGATCTGAGGGGCTGATCTTGAACAAGGAGGCCAAGCGCATCCTGAACGTGCAGAAAGGCGATACCCTGTATTTGACCGAGGCCCCGGACGGCGCGATGCGTATCACGCCGTACAACCCTGAATTTGAGCGCCAGATGGCCTTGGCAGAGTCGATCATGCACGACGACCGCGAGATCCTGCGGGTGCTCGCTAAATGAGCTGGCAATGGGTGCAGCGAGACACCGTTTTTGCGGTCCACGACAAGCAGCTCGCAGTGCACGGTGGATTGGCCGGCGTACGCGACCTCAACACCGTAGAGTCGGCGCTCAATCGGGCACCGAACCTCGACGTCTATGGCAATCCGCCCCCGGATGCTGCCGACCTTGCAGCAGCTTACATCTACGCCATCGCAACCAGCCACGGGTTTAGTGACGGCAACAAGCGTACTGCCTGGGTGATCGGTCGACTGTTCCTTGCCATCAATGGGGAGACGCTTGTGTTCAGTGAGATCGATGCCATCAATTTCATGCTGGCCGTCGCCGCCGGCAATTTGACGGAGCCGCAGACGGCCGACTGGATACGACAGCGCCTTATCACGACGTAAAGCAAGAGGAAAATCCCCAACAACACCCACGGCCCGCGTAACTGCCTGATACCTTGCAAGGGTCAGCGCTGTGCTGGCTGAGGCACCCTGACTTTTTCGGACACTCTAGTTTGGTAAACTTCACCAACTGGAGAACTGATGACACGCTCAAAAACCTATACACCGGAGCTTCGGGAAAAAGCGGTAAGACTGGTTCTGACACAGACCAAACCTTGCGCTGATTGTCACGCGCAAAAAAAGCCCCGGCAGTCACCCGCCGGGGCTCGTTCTATTGCTGCTAATTCTGGTGGGCCTCCCGTGAGTCGAACACGGCACCAACGGATTATGAGTATTCTTGGAGAGCATTCTATGTTTTTCTGAAAAATACAAAAATAACCTATTAATCAATTAGTTACATCTTAAAAGCATAGACTAAACTTCTATTTTTTTCTCGATTTATGTTGGGATATCTCTGCACGATTACACGGAAATTACACATCCCTCGCCCTCGATCGCTTTCAGGTCTTCCAGCCGCAGTTCTAGCTCTTCGATCTGGAGGTCAACGCCCCAACGTTGAGTGCGAGAGAGCTGAGTTGGCGAACTCGCGTGTGATTGCCATCAGATCGTCGGTAGGCAGGCGCAGCGTAGTGCGCAGCGCAACGACGACCAGTTTCTGACAGCTGAAAGCGTCGTGTGCACGGCGTGAGGACGGTGCGAACGGTCCCCGGTGCTATCGAGGTTCTACCATTTGCGGAGCGTCAGACGGCTCACATCGTAACACTCGGCCAGTTCCCATCGAAGAAGTTTCGAGTTGAGGATTTCGTCACAAATCAGCTACAGAGTACAAAATTGGCTGCGAAGGGCCTGGCTCATAGCGCTGGCGGTAGGGTGACAGGAATCAACAGATGCCTGGTTTTGAAGCAGAGCAAGCTGCGATTCCGAATATGTCACCCAACTCTAAACAGCTATCGTCAATAATTAAATTATTGCAAGAATTAATCAACTTCTTCGGATCCAAGATGTAAAGTGAACAGCTTCCAGCTCCCCATTCATTCGCTTCACTCAGACAATCTGGAAAAAATTAACTGGCATTTGATCAATCGAAGTACCAGTTCATACGTTGAAAGCCCACGACAATGCAAAACGACTTCCAGCTCAATGCTCACCGGATACTTGCGGAATTTGCAGAGCGTAATCAGCTTTCCCCCTACCCGCTGCTGGATAGTGGCAATGGAATAGAATATAAAAATCACCTTAATGACACGGTTTTTACGGTGTATCACGACCGCTTAGATGACCGAAACTACGGTCAAATCGAACTGGCGATTGGCTGGGAAAACATCGCCACCGAACTGAGTCGTCCACCAAGCGATATCTCCGCCTGGGTCAAAAGGATAGAGCTTCTTCTCCATCCCGCTAAAATGAAGTCTCCCAAGTATTGGCCACGAATCAGCATTTGCTCAATCAGTGATATCCAACTTTTTTTTCATTCGTTTGACGAATTATCTGCGTCCGCACCACACGAAGTCGAAACGGGGCAGACCGTATCCGACCCAACTATAATGAACAATCAGTACCAAGTTGACGAAAGGGTTAAGCGCGAAATCTGGACCCGTCGAGGACAACCGGAGTTTCGAGCAAACCTGATAGATGCATACGGCGCACGTTGTGCAATTTCCGACTGCCCTGACCTTCCTGTACTGGAAGCTGCTCACATCACGGCGCATTCCGAGACTCAAAACTACAATCCCTCCAACGGACTCCTTTTACGTGCTGACCTCCATACCTTGTTTGACCTATATCTTTTGTCAATTGACCCGCGCTCGGGGACAGTGGTCGTTTCAAACCGCCTCAGCTCGACATATCAATACTTCAATGGCAGAACTCTTCGCCTCCCCGATCAGCAAAGTTTGCAGCCGGACCCGTCAGCACTGATGCGGCACTATGGCGGTTGGCAAGCCCAAGGCTAGTCGCACACTTTCTCCTCCGTGTTGGCGCCGACACCAAATTGACCCACAGTGCCAATTTGGCTTGACCCAGGCTCTGGCACGGAAAGCCGCACTGAGCCTGCGTTTGCGCGAATTCGCCTGGGGCAATGAATCTCGGCCACTTGGTTCAATTTGGCATCGGCGCCAACAGGTGTTGGTGCCGACTGTTAGCGCCGATTGAATATTGACCCACCGACGACGCGGCGGCGAACTTGGATCTTATGTGGAGCTCTACATAAGGTCCATTCAAGGCGTAAGTTTTACGACGCCAGGGACATCGCCACCCCTTGCGGTCAGATTGTATAATCCTGGCGGGCGGCGTATTCACGCCGACGGATGACCGTTTACGCCGGTTCGCAGGTACGCGAGCTGGACTATCAGTGTTGGCGCCGAAGTCAAATTGATCCAGGCTGCCGATTCCAACTGACCCAACTAAAAACATCTGAAACCGTTGCTGCACGCGGATTTGCTGACTACGGACGTGGGTCACCGAAAATCGGCAACCTGGGTCAAAAATTCGTCGGCGCCAACACTGGCCAGCATCGAGCGACTTTGTCTGCGAATTACCAACTCAGAACACTAGTTGGTGCTCGCTTCGCGCGTGATGGCGAAGGCATTTGAACAGGAGCACCAAACGGTATTACTCGCCCACGACAAGCTGAAATTTTCGGCTGATTTCAGTAGGCACAACTTTGTGCAAACTGAGTAAATCGACGAACAGGGGAAAACTTGCCGCAGTGTGATCATGACGAAGGATGGCTTAGCGCCGCCCTTGGGCGTGTTCATCGAACGCAATAATTGGGACGAGCGCGTCCTCCTGCCGACCGGCAAGAACGCCTCGCCCTTCTTGGAACTGCTGTTGAAGGAAAAGCCTCTGGTCGGCCTAATAGACATGAGCAGTTCGCAATTCGCGCGCGCCAAGGCAGACGACCCGAACGCCGTCAAATAAGAAGCACATGCGCCCATCAGCAGCGCCGAGCTGGACCATGTGATCGCACGCGTCAGCGGCTCCTTCGCAGAGCAGTTCGGACGGGCACTGACGGTATCGATTGAGAAAGTCCGGATATTGGGTGACTTGCCACATACCATTCTCGCTGGTGCGGCGGTGCAGGGCATCCAGGCGACCTCGGCGCACATAGCCTATGACGAAGCGGCACATATTGAAAAGGCGGTTCTTCATCAAGTATCCTTAGGCGTGAAGGCGGTCAATACTGTGGAGCGGGACACGTTGCAGCGTCGCGCCAAGCTGCTAATTCTATCGCCGTTCCCATGCATCCATCGTCGCTTGGCGCTGCGCTACGGTCGTTTTAGGCGGTCTCCCGAGCGCATTACCTTCCGCCTTGGCTCGTGCCAAGCCAGCTTGCGTGCGCTCCACCTACAAGTCACGTTCCATTTCAGCGACTGCCACCAACATCCGGCACATCGCGTCCGATGCCGATCAAGTTTAGCGGGCAGTAAGCTTGCGATCAGGGAACCTTTCCTGTGAGTTGCACCATGACCGTCTCCTTGAACATGTTAGGTGCCCAAGTACTATCCTAAATCTCATACGCAGGTGTAGGGGCTCGTAAGTGACGCCGATTTCGGCTCGAATTAACTGCAGATGACGGTATGCCCATACTCACACCAATTGCAAATAACTGCTCATATCGGCGAACCCACCGCCGGGTTGGCGATTCTCTCTGGCGGCGTGGTCAAGGTGCCCCCCGGCAGCGCTACTCCTTACCGATTTTTTGCGTAAAGACCGCCGCGTAGTGTGCTTAGCACGTCTGTTGCATGGCCAGTCTGGCGTCCACACTCTTTTCGCGCGTTCGTTGACTAGGGGCAGATAAAGCCGCACCGCGACTGTCTCGACCTTCCTGTAGTCGAGTCCTGACTCCCTAGCAAAGTACCGACCGAACGCCGCGTTAGGGAAGTGATGCTACATGAACTCCTGGAGCGCACGAAGTGTGAAATCATTCGAGGCATGCACTTGAAACGCCTTTCCATAATCCGCCAGCCGGCGCGGCAGGGACTTTGTTTTCCCCCACGTAGATTTTATGCGCCGACTGCCCAAGCCGCATGGTGAGGAAGTAGACGCCGCACACTCCGGTCAGTGCGTTCATCCGTCCAAATTATCAGTCGCCGAAAATGGAGCGACAGGACTACATTTTTATCTTATGGAGCGCAAGAACTCCATAAGTCCATTCCATTGGATGACGTTACGTTGTAATCTTGCCTAAACGCAAGGAGACAAGCATGACCACCACTGGATATACCCGGCATCAAACGCTCTCGTTCGCCCGCCAACTTGCCACTAACGTCAGGAACGCCCTGCACGTCGCTGGTCCGGCCGACGCCGCTGGCAATACTCGTCCGCTGCGTTCGGTCGCGCTGCAACAGCGTACTGGTATAGCACGCAGCACCTTGCGGGCACTGACCGATTCCAGCAGCGAAGCCGGCCCGAATCCCGACTTGCACACGCTATCACGCTTGGCGGAGGCACTGGATATGCCGCTGGCATTTCTCCTGATGCGTCCAAAAGATTGGCGCACCCTTTGCCAGGCGATCAATAACATGCGCGATCCGATGTGTGCGGCCGAGAAGCTGATCGTCCACACCGAGCTGCCCGTATTGGCCGGCATTCCTGAACGTGTGATGCGAGAATGCAGCCTGCAGCCCGAGTCCGTCCCGTACGGCTTGTCTGCCGATTCCGCCGAGATGGCACGGATCATGCAGCGTAACGAACAACGGCGTCGGACCAGCCATGTGCTGGGCAGTCTGATGCTGCGTGGCTCGCTTGACCGCGATGCCAAGGTACTCCTGACCGCGCTGGCTGCCTCGCTCACCCATCAACTCAGCTATGACGGCCAAGTACAGTCCGACCATCAGCAATCATAAGTACAACGGAGCCAAGCATGCCCCTCATTCAAGACCCCGACCTCGCCAGTGTCCTGATGGATGCCGACGTCGACGACCTCGGCATTCTGATCGACCATATAACCGACAAGGGAGAGGGACGAATCTCCCTCGCCGCTTCGTCCTGCGCGGCACTGATGCGCGCCAAGGAGAGCGGCCAAGTCGGCGAGAGCGCACGCGCCCTGATCGTAGAAGAGCTCAGTCGCTTCGCCGGCAACTCACTGATGAATCTATTTCGCGGCGGCGGCGGCGTCAGCTACCGTGAAATAGCGCGCGACGTGGCCGACCACCTGAAGGCGTCGCACCATGCCGGCAGCGACGTAGCAGCGCTCGAAATGGCGATCCTGGAAAAACTGACCGAACAGTCGCTGAGCAAGATGAGCGAAAACGAAAAGGTCGAATTCTTCAAGCAGTTCGGGATACCCTACGCGGCCGGCTCCGGCGTGGCCGTGGCTGCCGGGCTGGTGGCTAGAATCGTCGCGTCCAACTCGACCGGCTACCAACTCTCCACCCTCATTGCCAACGGTGTGGTCAAGGCACTGCTCGGCCGCGGGCTGGGCGTCAGCTTGGGCTCGGTTGCGGGGAGCGCAGCCCTAGTCGCGCCGGTAACCCTTGCCTTGTCGGTGATCTGGGGACTGTACGGCCTTACTAGCCCCGCTTACCGGATTACCGTGCCGTGCGTGATCCATCTGGCATATATGCGCCGCAAGCGTGAGTTCGCCAACGCATGCCGCCGCTGCGGCGCGCCGCCGGCCGCCGGGGCGCGCTTCTGCAACAGCTGCGGCGCGCCGCTCGCACAACATCCGGCCCTTCCATACAGCGCAAGCTCCGCCTAATACCGGTGCGGGCAGCGTCTTGCCCGGGCCACACATTGATATCCAATAAAGCACGCGTTACCGAGGCATCCGCACGGCAGCGAACAGTAAGAGGAAAAATCGTGAAAATCAACCCATTCAATATCCAGGTCGAGGAGATGGAAACGGCAAAAGCGGCCGCCACCCAGCGAATCCCGGAGCTGTCCCTCCAGCTCGACTGGTATCGCGGCTTCGTGCCGGAGGCTACCCACGCCCGCTACTTGGCACTTGGGCGGTCACTCTCCACCACCACCGAGCTGCAGGCCAAAATGCGGGAGCGCCTGCAACACCTGCGGGCTACACAGCGGGCCACCGAGGAGCAGGCCCGCATCAAACTAGATCCGCGCTCGTTGTTTTCACCCGAACGGACAATCGCCAAGCGCAAGGTGCTCGAACTAGGCAGCCAGATAACGCAGCTTGAGATCGAGATTACGATGCTGACCACACCCAAGTCGGAGGCGGGCGAGGACATACGGGCACTGGCAACTGCTCTGCATCAAGAACTTAAGGCCTATCACAGCTTCGATGTGCTTCAAGCCCAGTCCGAGATCGCCATGCGCCAAGACGAGCTCGCGCACTTGGAGCCAGAGCTGGCGCGGGCACGCTTACGCAAGCTTACCTTGGATCGTGAGCTGGCCGAACCTTGGAAAAACCTGCAAACTAGACTCGCCCAACAGGCGCTCATTGAATGTGATGTGCGCAAGGCCGAGCAGTTCAGCTCCGCACTTGGCACTGCGAATGGAAACAGGGCAGCAATTCATGAGGCCTGCGAGCGCGAGCTCGGCGACGGCAGTCCGGGGCGCGTGAAGAGTAACCTGAAGCGTAAGCTCGAATTCGAGAAGCGCGAGATAGCCAAGCTTGAGAAGCGCATCGCGGAAGCGGTGCGGAAATCCCAGCTTGATGTACGCGAAGTGATCATCGACGGCAGCAATATGGCGCACCACGGCGCAGAGTTCATCGGGCTGCGGGCGCTTGAAGCGGTCATGCCATCCCTGGCCGCCAGGTACGAGGTGACTATCAACTTCGACCCCGGCTTTCCGCGCAAAGTGGGCCTGAGCAGCGCTGAGATCCGCGAGCGCCTTCCCCACGCACGCGTGTACTTCCTCCCACGTGGCATGTCGGCCGATCCCTATGTGCTTAAGTTCGTCGAAGGCAAGCCACATGCTTACGTGATCAGCAATGACAACTTCCGCGACTACGGGGAGAAGGAAGGTGTACGGCAGCGCAAGATCCTGCCGCATGCGGTTCTGAATAACATGGCGGCTATCCCGGATCTAGACATCGAGGCATCGCTACTATGAACCATGGTGCTGACGGCGATCTGAACCGCTTATGACCTGGCCAGTCCAGCCTACCGCGCACGGTGTCCTGTGTGATGCAGATCGCCTACATGCGGTAGAAGGCGCGGATGAAAAAACAGTTGAATGAAACAGCCCACTTTGATTTCAGAGGAGAAGACCATGTTCAATCAGCAGTCGCCATTGGAGACTTTGGCTTCGTATGCAATCTCGTTCGTGGCCGGCGCAGTGTCGCTGGCGGCGGTATCGCTGTATGGTCAATGGATGAAGCGCTGCGGCACCCACCAGGCCAACCTTGCCAAGGAGGCATAAATGGATGCGTGGAAAATGATCGGGGGCGCCGCCTGCGGCGTAGTAGTGATTGTGGCATTGCCAGTGTTCGGATCAATCGGCGCCATCACGGCAGGTGGTGCACTTCTTGGCGCCAGTCTTGGCGGCGGCATGGGCTTGTGGGCTAGCAATGACGCGGTTGCGGTGGAGGAAGCGCGCGGCGAAACGCGTGGACGTACGCAAGCCAAGACCGAGTATCAACTGCGTCTGCAGGAACTCATCAAGCAATATGAAAACGCCACCATACATATAGCCGCAAATTCCCTGCATGTGGAGGTCATGTTGTCACTAGTCGGCGTCGGCATGGCTTGCGCCGGGCCGCATGCCGCCGACAGCGAGACCGCATTAGCGGTGAAAGAGTTTGCTTGTGGCCAAGCGATGGGGTTCCTGCCCAGGCAGATACTAAACAAGATCGACCGCCTGGTCGCCAATCCGCCCAACATCAAATCCGCGTATGCACGCGCCGGGAAGGTAGCTGGCGACTCAATGGCGTTGTTCGATGAAATGGTAAATTTAGTACAGTCGTTGGATCCATCGGCCAGCCACGCAGCGGTATGGCAGCAGATGCGCGCGGCCTGAGGAGAAAAACATGTGTGGACGTGTAGATCGTTATCAGGCTTTGCGGCGCGCACGCGCGTCGGCTTCCACGTTGGTATTGCTGCCTCCAGCGGCCGCCGTGCGTGAGATACAGGCGCAGGATGTCGACCCGGAATATGTCGATGCGCCATTCTTCGGCACCCGCTTGCCGCCGCATGCGGACGTGACTCCAGCCGAGATGCAGGCGCTGCTGGCGGAAATGTCGGCGCAGCTGGATGGACAGCGCTGGACCGGCACCCTGCACGGCATCCGCAGCACGGTGATGCAGAATATCGCCGGCCAGTTCGGCGTCGGCAAGCTGGTCAGCGCGCTGGACAAGACCGGTGGCGCAGTGAACACTGTACACAATGCGCGCCAAGGTGTTTACGCCACGGAGCAGGAAGCTCGCCGTTACGGCGAGCGCGGCAACTATGACAGCACCGGCTATCACCAGCACTCCGACTATATCGCGGCGCACCGGAGCATGTCCGCCAGTTTGGAGCAGGGCACACTGACCGACACATACACCGGCGAAGTCTTTCATCTGTCCGATAAAAACGACAGGCAGCGCATGCCGCACCTTGAACATGCGGTGTCGGCAAAAAGGGTACATGACGATGGCGGCCGCATTCTGGCGGAACTCGATGGCCCAGCGCTGGCCGCCACCGAGGCCAATCTAAAAGCGACGGGCGCCAGTATCAACTGCGCGTTCAAGGACCGCACGGCCGAGCAAAACCTGCAGCGTCTGGCTACCACCCAAGCCGCGCGCACGGCGCGTATCGCCGAGCTGGAAACAAAACCTGGTCCGATGATGGACCAGCACCGCAAAGAGTTGACCAAGCTGAAAAAGCTGGACAAAGTGGACGCCAGGCGTGTGCGCGATGCCGAAGCCCAAGCCAAGGCTGCCATCGACTCCAAGGTCAACCGCACCTACTACGGCAGCGGCAAGTTCCTGTGTAGCGCAGCTAGCGCCAGCGTGGTCCAAGGCACGAAAATGGGTGTGCAGCAAGCGCTGGGCATTGTGCTGGTGGAGTTCTTTGCGGCGCTGTTCGACGAGATCGGCGACCTCTATAGCCACGGCATGCGAGAGGACAGCTATATCCGTGAGGCAGGCGTGCGCCTGCGGCCGATCGCCGCTCGCGTTGCAGGCAAGTGGGAGGCCGTGCACAAGGCATTCAAGGAAGGATTCATCTCCGGGCTGCTTTCCAGTTTGGTAACAACGGTCGTCAATGCCTTTCTGACGACAGGCAAGCGCGCGGTGCGCATGATCCGCGAGGGTGGCCTGTCGCTGATGCAGGCAGTGCGGCTACTGGTGTTTCGCCCAGCCGGCATGTCCCGCAGCGAGGCCTTGCACGCGGCGTCCAAGATCGTGATCGGCGGATTGCTGGTCGGCGGCGGCATCGTGCTGGAGGAAGTCGTGGG
Source organism: Janthinobacterium sp. 78 (assembly GCF_003096775.1). NCBI lineage: Bacteria > Pseudomonadati > Pseudomonadota > Betaproteobacteria > Burkholderiales > Oxalobacteraceae > Janthinobacterium > Janthinobacterium sp. 78. The sequence continues at coordinate 5,464,024 of NZ_QENT01000001.1, forward strand.
CAAACAGCTGTTGGTGCTGGGGCCACTCGGGGAGGGTGCCACCGCCGTCATCGTCGGCTCGCTGATGGCGATTGTAATGGCGCTGGCGATATACCTGGTCGATAAGCTTGACCTGTTCGGCACCGTACAGCTGGCGCATGACCGCGAGGTCGGCGCCATGCTTGATGGGCGGATCGCGGCGACCGAACAGCAGCTCGGCCACCTGCAGCGCTTGTTGCTGATTGCAACTTAATGCCAATGGGAAACTTTTAAGTTATAATTTTCACCACCTCAACCAAACGGAGAATTTTATGGAAAATGCCATCGCAGAAATGATGCACAACGATGTCCAAACCGCCAAAGTGCCTAAGCGTGAAGTGATCAAGATCGCCGATTTTGAACAGGTGACTTTGACCGACATTCACAATATGTTTGGCGCTTGGAAGGAAACCGACCACTGCGACAAGGATATTAGTAGCTAAGCAGCGGTTCCAGCTTGAAACCAATCGATGTAGTATCGGCTTTCGCTGCGCCTGTCCGAGCGGAGCGATTGCTGATCGAACAGCTTGCCGCGTTCGGCTTCGCGTTGAACAACGCAACGGTGCTCGCCGATTTTGCCGCGGACGGTAACAGTAGTGCTTTACCGCTGGTATTCATCCTCCCGGTGCGCGGCGATATGGACCTGCTCGACACGCACTTTGCACAGTTGCGTGTGGTCGCCCGGCATGCGTCATTGTTGCGCCGGCAGTTGATCTTTGTGCTGCACGGCGATCGTCATGTATGGGATGAAGCGGATGACTCCTGTCCCATCTACGCTAAACTGAAATCGATGTTTTTTTACTCCGGCGCATTTTGTATTTGCCCGGAAAAGCTGGATGCGGATTCGGTCGGGGTAGTTGCACGCTTTATGGTAGAAGCACTCAACGTGGCGCCCTGTGCCGAAGCGGAACGAATTGCGCGGATTGCGCTCCTGCTCAACAAACGACCGCATTGGCAAGCGCAGCAGAAAAACCTGGGTTTTTACGATGGCGCAACAGGACAGAGCCAGCTTGTCGCCGTCGCGGCCGGGGTGGCGGATGCGGTGCAGGACATAGTCCAGAAAATCGCGCTCAACAGCCTGGAACTGAATCATGCATTGCTGCAGCCGGAACAGCTGCGCGGGCGTCGCTATATCACCAGACACGTAAATTTGATCGGCAACCGCCTCAACTTTTCGAGCGTGTGGACAGCATTTCCGGATGTCGAGTGGATGAATCTGGCGGCGAATGAATTGTCAGTGGTGGATACCGGCCTGTGCCCTTCTTCAGTCAGGCACTTGTATCTGCATAAAAATGCGATAGACAGGCTACATTTACCGGCAGGGCTGGCCTGCAGGTTACGATCCCTGGGCCTGTACCGTAATCGTTTAACCACGTTTGAACTGCCCGCTGACCAGACGGATCTGGTCAAGCTGAACTTGGGCGCCAATCCCATCACCAGCCTGCCGGAGACATTGCAGCATGCGCGCCAACTCCAGTTCCTCGGCCTGGCGCGGACCGGATTGCGCGCGCTTCCCGGCTGGTTGCAGGATATGCCGCAGCTAAAGGAAGTGGACCTCAGTCACATGCAGCATTTGATCCCCTGCCGGCAGATACAGGCGCTGGCGTCGCGTGGGGTGAACATTATTCTGGAACCAGGGAAGGAACAACATGCAGTCCGCATTTGAATTTTTATTGGGCGACCTGAATCGCGAGTGGTTTTTCCGTGACATTTATCAGCGCGAGGCGTACCTGTTTGAAGGTTCGTCAACGAAGTTTTCGCATATATTCTCCTTGGACGAGCTGAACCGGCTGCTGAATTACATGCCGCTCAGCTATCCGCAAGTGCGCGTCACTGATCATCACAACACCATACACAAATACGACCTGATCACCGACCAGGATCGTTACGCCAATAACGTCAACAACGAAATCAATGGTGAAAAACTGATGCGCGCCATTGCCCGCGGCGGCACCATGGTAATCGATCGCATCCACACGCATGTGCCTGAACTTGAGTGCTTCATCGATCGCATCAAGGAAGAGCTGGGCGCGGGTATTACCGCCAATGGCTATTACTCCAGCCATCGCCAGTTGGGTGTGAATCCGCATTTTGACCGCCACGATGTGTTTGCGATGCAAATTCATGGCAGCAAACGCTGGTATTTCAAAAAAGATCAGCATGTGCTGTCGCAACCTATGCGTCGGCAAGCCACGCCCGTGATTGATGAGGCGCGCACGGGCTGGGATTCGGTGCTGGTGAAACAAGGCGATGTGTTTTACTGCCCGCGCGGCATGTGGCATTTCACACAGACGGAAGACGAAAAATCGGCGCACATCGCCGTTGGCCTGTATCCGATGACGCTTAAGGACTGGCTCACCGATCAGGAAAAAAAGTTGCCTGTGGCGGAACTGCTGGAGGAATATGTGCAAGACCTGCGCGGCCATGCCCCTCAAATGCTCGTCCAGAAACTGAAACAACTCGTCGATCTTCTCCAGGAAAATGCATGCCAGCCAGCCCAACCAAAAATCACCTTGCGTCCCCACCTGCAGCTCGACTGATGGAGCAAATTTATTTTGTCCTGACCGAGCGATGCAACCTGAGCTGCAGCCACTGCATACGCGAATCGTCGCCATGGCGCGATGAAATGGCCGAACTGGACATGGTGACGCGTGCGCTTGACGAAATCGCTACGCTATGCCCGCAGGCCACCATCTTGCTGTCGGGGGGGGAGCCGACGATCTATAAGCACTTCATGGCGGTGCTGGAGCATGCCATCGGCCTCAAGCTGGACATCATTGTTAACAGCAACGGTGCCACGTCATTTTTCGGCGAGCAGAACCTGAGCCGCCTGCCGCGCTACGAGCGACTGGCGTTTCAGATATCGCTTGATGGCGTGGAGACTGCACATGACCAGATCCGCGGCCGCGGCATGTATCGAAAGTCGCTGCGGACGATCGGCAATTTGCGTGCGCTCAACATCAAATGCACGGTTTCGGCAACGGTAATGAATAAGAATTTCTTCGCCGATATTGCTGCATTCATCGGCGACCTCGATGGGCAGGGGCTGCGGCATATCTCCATCAAGCGCGTGACTTACGCGGGCAGAGCGGCCGATGGCAGCGAGCTCGATACGCAAACATGGAATGAGGAGGTACGCCACGTGCGCCAGATGTCGACGGTAACGCCGATCATCATTCAACCAATGTACGATTTTTCAATTCTGGACCGGATCGATGACAGCACGCTGGCCGGTATCACCCCCAATCCATCCACAGTCAATTGTGGTGCCGGTGTCGCTAAAGTGTATGTGTACCCTAGCGGAAATGTCTGTTCATGCACCTGTTTTCGCGATCTGCCGATGGGGAACCTGGCTACGGCGAGCCTGCAAGACCTGATTCAAGGTTTTCAGCCCTTGCAGGTCAAGGGAGCGTCATGCAGTAGCTGCCGCTACATGGCGCTTTGCCGGGGCGGCTGCCTGGGCAGCGGTTACAAATATCACGGTGAACTGGGCCAGGCCGATCCCCGATGTCCGCGCACAGCAAACACGCCGCGCACCATTAGAATCGGCCTGGCTCCGGCCTGAGCGTCAGGATCAGACAGTCAGGCTGGCGCCCCCCCCTCCCCATTAGCGTAGCTACGGTTGGCACCGATGCTGAAAGGATTGACATAAAGCGCCGATTTTGTGTGACCCAGGCTCTTCTGACGAAACCCGTACTGGGTCTAAGTTTGCGCCTCGCAGTTTGGATCAATAAATTTCGGCAGCATGGGTCAATTCGACGTCGGCACCAACACATTAGTACCTAAGTTAGAAAAGGGAATCCATTTACTCGCAACGTACCAGACTGCTCGAAACGTATTTCGATGCCATTTCGGTAACGAATGTCGGTCTCGATCGCGGTGTCGTATGCATCGGTGAAATAGTGGAAGCGCTGATTGGTCGACCCGACCCAGTTGCGCGAGCGCTCGGCCCTGGCTGCGACAAATGGACCATCAACGACGACATCACAGGCCGCGAGTAAGTCCTGTGCGCCGTCGGGCATTGCCTGCGCAGGTGAGTCAAGGACGTAGCCGGTGAACATCATGACCGTTATGCCGTTTGCCCGTACAGCTTGCGCCAGTAAGCTCAGCCCACGCGCCTGAATCAACGGTTCACCACCGAGAAGCGTGATGCCCTCGACACCCTGCCGATCCCGGGCTTCGAGGATTGCCGGAAGCAAGTGCAGTGCCGGGACTATCTCTCGCGGCACCAGCGGCAGGTAACTCTGGTTGCAGCAGTGCTTGCAGCGTAAGTGGCACCCCTGGGTCCAAATGGCGAAACGCCGTCCCGGACCTTCCATTTCCGTGCACGCGACCCAGGCTGCCAAGTTCAACATCGGTGTTTCCATCTGCTCAGTCCAGGAAGAACAGGAATTCGGGACCCGGGCGCTGGTGCACTTGCAGTACCTTGCCACGGGCGAAGTGCGGATCCACGCCCTGGTCGAACAAATATTCGGCAAGCGGGTCGAGCAGGTACTTTTCGAGTGCGGTCAGCACTCCGCGTCCACCGTTGCGCGACTCCACTTTGCTCGCGATTGCCGTCAAGGCCGCGGCTTCATCGACAAAATGCAATCCGACGACACCGTACTTTTCGTTGAGGCCACGACGCAGCGGCTCGAGTTTAGCACGCGCGATATTCACCAGGAAGTTGCTGCCCTTGATGAAGTTAAACGGCACGACGTTGTCGCCAATCCGGTTCAGTAACTCCGGACGCCTCATGTCTTCTACGAAATGACGACGCACGGCAGCGATAAATTGTTGCTGGATCTCTTCCGACGCACCATCGTCCGGAATCGTGGCAGCGCCTATATTCGACGTAAAAATGATCACCGACTCTGCAAACGACACCGTCTCGCCCTTGCCGTCGGTCAGGCGCCCGTCTTCCAGGATTTGCAGGAACTTGTCAAGGATGCGCGGATGGGCCTTCTCGATCTCGTCGAACAGCAGCACAGAGAAGGGACGGCGCTTGACGGCATTAGTCAGCTGGCCACCCTCCTCGTAGCCCACATACCCGGGCGGCGCGCCGACTAGGCGCTGGTCGCTGTGCTCGTGGTTGAACTCGGACATGTCGAAACGCACGCAGGCCTCGTCGTCCCCGAAAAGGAAACCAGCCAGCGCCTTCGCCAGTTCCGTTTTGCCAACACCAGTTGGTCCGACAAAGAATAGGATGCCCTTAGGCATGCGCTGCTTGCGCGAGTGTTGCAAACCGCTCATGCCTGTGAAGGCCCGAATAATCACTTGACGGACTTTGGCAACGGCCTGTGCCTGGCCGATCACGCGCTGGCCGATGAGATCGGTCAGCGACCGGAGCTTGTCACGACTCAGTTCTTCCCACGGGCTCCTGCGGTCGCCGAACTTGTACAGGTTGCACAGCGCTTCCGGTTTCAGGCGCTCCGGCGCCGTCTGTCGTGACAATTTGATCAACTGCTGCATGTCGCGCAACGTCAGGCCTTCGAGACTATCGATGAAATCGTTGAAGGCCGCCTGGCCCGGCACGAGGGGCTCGTCTAGGAACCATCGGTCCAGGTTGCGCCTGACAAACTCTTCACGCTGGGGGCGGGTCGGATGGGGCACCATGATCTCGGCCAGCGCCGGATTGCCGTGGATGTAAGACGGCGGCAAAGCCGCGCTGCGGGTGCACACAAAAACCAGCAAATCAGAAGGTCGGCCAAGGTTGTCGGTATCGATCTCGACTGGCACCGCGGTGGCCGTGGTCAACAACAGGAGCCATTGGCGCTCTGCCTCGCTCAACCCATTGGCGTTGCCAAACAAATATTGCGACCATTCGATAATAAACGCGGTGCGCTGACGCGTCGGGCGGCACATGCGTTGCTGGACCAGACGGAAAAAATCTAAGGGATCGACCGCTTTCGGCGCTGCCACGGCCACGGGCGCACCCATCTCGTACGTGCCTGCGCCAGACGGCCTGGCCGGCGCAGGTCCAGCTGCGTCGGCATACAAGGCTTGCTGCTGCTCGGCCGAAATGCCACGCATGCCGTCCGTACGATTCCACAGGACGATCTGGTCAAATCCGGCCTGACGTAGTGCCGCGCCCGCGAGGTCAGGTACACCGATGTATTGGCCCGATTGCGGATCGAGACTGATGTCGAGCGTGTTACCGTGCAAGACGACGGCGCGGCGAATGCCGGCCTGGCGCGTGAGGTTTTGCAGCCATAAAGGTACGTTGCGCTCGCTCATCGCTGCGCTTCTTGGTCGTCCAGCGGACGCGCGTCACGAGACAAGCGGTCCGGGTTATCCCACAACACCCGCTCGCTAGAGAGCGTGATTCCGTAAATATCGTGCAGCATTGGCAAAACCTGTTGTAAGTCCTGCTTGCAGGCGGCGCCCTCGTAGTGGTCGAATTTATAGACCAGCCCACCTTCGGCGCCAATCCTGAACTGGGCATGGCCGCCGGACGGCTTGCGCGCACTGACCACGACACTGCCGCCGCAGCCCTCCTCCAGGTACGGCTGGTCAACGGCAAAGCCGGCCTGCATCAGCGACTCGTACACTGCCCGTACCGCCGCGCGGCGCGATTCCTCGTCCACCACGGCCCGGTCGGCATCGGCCAGTGCGGCTTCGACGGCGGCATCGAAACCGGCATCGTCGTAGCTGAGGATTTGGTCGATGGCGGTTTGCAGACGCGTCTGTGCGCCAGCGACGGCTGTGACATCGGCCACGACGTCGGCGCGTACCGCGTCTTTTTGCGCGCTGAGTTGCACGCGCTTCCACTGGACTGAATCCGCCTCGGCCTGGGCGACAATCTGCGTCATGCGCGAGGTCAGTTTTGCATGGAAGCTTTCCAGTTGCGCGCCCTGCGCAACGCGCGCCTTGATTTCCGCTTCGATGCCTGCGGCGGCAACGTACGCGAAATCGCGCACCACCGGATCGGCAATCGACCGAAATGTCTGCTCCAGTACGGAGACAAGCTCGCTGCCAAGTTCCTGGCACCGCCGGGCCGCCTGCGCGTCGGCATGCTGACGCGCCTGGCGTGCCAAGCGCGGCAAGGCATGCACTTCGTTGCCAAGCGCGAGGCTGAGGGCACGTGCGCGTTCCGGGTCGCTCAACAGCAGTTGACGCAGTTCCGACACTTGGCGCGACAGCGACGCGAACTCCGCAGGGGTGGCCGTGTCGAGGCCCTGCCGGCGCAAATCGTCCAGCACGCTTTCGTAGCGCGTGACGAATTCCGCCGTCACTGCGCGGATACGGCTCAGGTGCTGGCGGCGGCGGTCTTCCTGGCGTTGGCGCCACTCATATTCGGCTGAATGACTCATGCGGCTTGTCCTTTTTTGTGTTGGCCGGGCTTGCCGCCCTGGCGTGGGGGCTGCGCGCGCGCTGCATGGCTGGCGCCAAAGCGATCGATCTTCACGGCGATAATCTTCATGCTCTCCGCCTTGGCAAACAGAATGGTATCGTCGGTGACAAGGCGCAGGTTTGGATGGTGGTATTTCATTGCAACCGACAGGATGCGGTTGTCGGGCGAGTCCTCGAAGTCGGCCGGCAGGCGCGCCAGGTCGCTCTCCTCGAAGCGCCGGCGCGCGGCTGGCATCTCGAGTAACAGCCGCACCGCCCGGTTGCACACCTGCGTCAGTGCGGGATCGCGCTTCTTGCGGTCAAGTTCGTCCAGCACGACCTGCGGCACGACCAGCAGGACATTCCCTGTCATTTTCAGGGGCAGTTCCGGCAGGTTGATCAGCGCGTTCGTGTCGGAGACAAACACGTAATCGAAATGACCCGACGCGTTGGCAGCGGCGCGCACAAGTTCCTCTTCCCACGCCTGCAGGCTGATGCGGCTTGCTTCCAGCGGGCTGGCCGGCTCCGGCACGTCGACCTGCGCCAGCCGGTACAAGCCGTCCAGAAGTTCGCGCCATTGCCCGATGGCGCCAATGCAGGCATCGCTTTTACGTTCGCGCAGGATTTTCTCCATGGTTTGCGGCGCCGGCGCCGTTACCGGAAACGGCGTACCGAGCAGGCGCCCAAGCGCCACGCCATCCCTCCACACGGCGCGCAACTGGCGCTCGAACGGATTCGGATTGCGCAGCGCGCGCTCCACCCCATCCAGACTCCCAAGTGCCAACAGTTCCGCCACCAGCGGCTTGCCATAACTGGCCGGGCTGTACGGGATGCAGTAATCCTTTGCGACCAGGCGGGCCTCGCCAGTCATCCCGTGCAGTGCCACGATACTGACGGCGGGATACGCAGCTTCCAGCAACTGCTCCAGCGCAGCGCGTGGCACGGGCGGCTCAAGTGCCTGCAGAGCAATGCGCCAGGTGGTCAGTTCGCCGGCCGCGTCGATGCGCCCGTGTTCGCGCAGCGCTTGCGCAAAGACGTCCTGCAACACAGTGCGGTCCAGAACCGCGGCGGCGCGGGGGTTGTGCCGCACCATCTCCACCATCCATGCCAGCACCACGTCTAAGCATGCCTTGCCACGATTTGCACCGCGCAGGCCGTGCAACAACACGGGCCAGGCCGTGGCTGCATCCAGCCTCAGTGCCGCACCGATCTGCGTGGCCTGGCGCGTTTCCAACAAAGAGTGCGCGAGCGCGGCATCGGCCACGGACTGGCTGCGTTGCACCTGCAACGCCACCGGTACCGCCACCGTTGCCCGGCCGATCTGTACCGCGACGCGGCACAGGCGCCAAGTATGGCCATCGACGACGACGCTACACTCGGATGCCAACATTGCCTGCCCGCTGACGATGATGTATTCGCCCTCCGCACCTAGCTCCGCCTCGGGGGGCTCGCTGGTGTCGGCATAGTGCACTCGCAAACCGCCGGCCGGAGCTTCCTCGATCCCGTCGAATAGATTGAGGGCAACATTGTCGAATGCCGCCTCGGGCGCGACTCCGAGCCGCTCGGCGAGCTGTGCCAGGCTAATGAAGCGCTCGCTGTCAGACGAGATGACCTGCTCCCAATCATCGAAATCGGCATAGGCCTCGCCGAACATAGCGGCCGCTAGCCGGCCTGTGATCTGTGGGTCTCTCTGGTCCTGCAAGTACTGGTGCACTGCCGGTCGCGCCGTCGAACACGCCAGGCGCGTACCCTCCAGTACTGCATCCACGCTGACTAGCTCCCAGCCTACCTCGGACCCGACTGACACCGTGACCGCCTCGATCTCCGTCTCGCCATCGCGATACCAAGAGGCGCTGACCAGGTCCACCCGAAAAGCGTCCATCGGGAACATGTCCTGATAAAAATCAGCTGGCAGCGCCAGCGCGGGCGCCTGTTTGATCAGCCGGTCCCAATGCTGCGCGTTGCGCACTTCCAGCGCGACCGGGTCCCAGCACCAGGCGAACTTGATAAGCTGGGGACGTCCCAACAGCTTGCCATTGCTGATCATTACCTGGCCTCGTTCAGTCAAAGCAAGATCGCCCAATACAATCGCACTGACATCGTCCAGGTTCCGCTTGCAAGTAAGCAGACGAATATCGGTGAGTTCCTGCAGCATTGGCGCCAGCCACAACGCCGGTTGCGGAATACACAGCATCTCGGTGAACATGTGCACGAGCGTACGCTCGCTATAGTGCGGCAAGCCGCCCAGTCTGACCAATATGTGGATGAGCGCGGCTTCAAGGGCGTTCGGCACGCGCGGCGTCGCATGTTGCACGGTGACGCTAAAGCGTTGCACGGGCACGCCCAAGTTCAGGCGAACGGTTCCGGTCATGGTTGCTTCCTTTTGTTGGATGGACGCCGGTCACGCGGCGCATGCGGTGCATGCGGCGTGCATGCCCCAGGAACAAGTTGCCTGTATGCATCGTGTTCGATGACCTGCATCGGGTGCAGGAAGCCGCCGCCGAGACTGATTTCGTCCAGTATCTGGCCATACACGTGTTTGGTGGTCTGCCCCTGGCGGTCAAGGTTCGGCAACGTTACTGGATAATTGCGGAACTTCTCGGCGGCACCGACGATCACCAGCAACTCCTGCGCCCGCGAAAAAGCCACGTTAATCCGTTCGAAGCGCGCCGTATTGGCCTTGCCGGATAGCCGGTGCGGCGGGTTACGCACAAGGCTAACCAGAATAATGGGCTTTTCCTTGCCTTGGTAGTTGTCGGCGGTATTGACCTCGACCTTGATCGCCTTGAATGCTTGAGCACCACGGGTGACTTTGCCCATCAAATCTTTGATGATACGGACCTGAAGGTTATAAAAACTGACCACGCCGACATCTTTTTTCGCGACGCCACCCACACCGTAACCCTGGGCGTGGCAGGCGCCATCTAGGTCGCGCAGCATCTTGACGATGAGCGCTGCCTCGGTATGGTTCGACTTGCCTCCGCTGAGGCTCTTCGACTCTAGGGCCGGCTCTCCCGCCGGCGTCAGACTCGAATCGACCCAAAGGACGTGCTGGTCCGGGGACAAATATGCTGCGCCACCAGGACCATCGAGCGTCAGCCCATGCAGCCGCACATCCTGCTTGCGCGTGCCAGGGAGCCGGCCGTCGGGGTCCGCCAGGCCGCACTTCAAGCGATTCTCGTAGAATTTATTGACGACATCCATAATCTGCGGATGCATTCGGTATTGCGTCAACAGGAAGGCCTTGAGTGATGGCGCGGCGTCTTCGAAATGCTGCTTGAACAGCGAGGCCGATACCAAGTGCTCGTAGCGTTTGATGTTCTCGGCCGTCAACGCCACTTCCTGCCGCTCCTGCGCGTCACCTTCAGCCGCCTGTTCTTCCATCTCCTCGAGCAACTCCTGTGCAGAGCCCCCTTCCTTGAATACCGGGGGCAACTGGCGGTGGTCGCCCACCAGCACTATCGCCCGCGCCATCGACATTGCCATCAACAGTTCGGGCGGCGTCGCCTTGCTAACCTCGTCGATGATCGCCACATCGAAACTGTGGTGGCCGGCATCGTTCAAGGTCCGGCGCGACTCATTGCAGGTCACCGCCACCACATTACAGTTCTGTTTGAACGTATCACCCAGATAGCCGCTCGCGACACCGGACGCGCTCTTCTGTAGGCTGGAGATCCATTCGTGCAAGATCGGCGCCCACTCGGTGCGCACGCTTTCATTCTGCTGCCGGGCTGCGATGCAACCAGCGAACGATTCCCGGGCCAGACGCAGTATGTCTTCGCACGTTTTCTGCGCCATGTCGCTTGAAACGGGCAGGTCAGGTACCATCCGGCGCAGGCGTGCCAGGACTGCCTCCAGATGCCGATGCCCGGTTTCGGCATCGAAATGGGCGTCGCGCAAATGGCGCTCTTCCTGTGCGACCTCACTTACCAATCCCGACAAATTCGCATCTCCCCCTGCTGCCTCAGCCGTCTTCTCGATCAAGCTTTGCGCATGTTCCAAGCATTGTGCCAGTAGCACCTGCGCAGCCGCAATTGCCGCCGCTCCACGCTCCAAACGGTTCGCAATCTGGGCAGGCGTCGCTGCCTTGTCGAACACATCCTGGCCGGGCCGGAACACGCGCGCGTACCAGTCCCGGTCCAAGCCACCGGACAATTCGAGCGCGCGTAGTTCGGCACTACAGGCATTCATGCGCGTTTGCAGGTCGGGCGCGCAGTCGCCGCTGGCAAAGCAGTGGATCAGGCGGGTCTTTTCTTCTTTCAACCAGTAGATCCGACGTTCCTGCTCTGCAGTCAGTAGCTGCCCGGATGTGTTTTGCGTCAGCCGCTGCATCTCGTTACGAATGCCGGGCACCATCTGAACCAGGCGAACGAGATGGCGGGCGAACAGGAACATATCCTGCGATTGCGCAGCCACGGCCAAAGGATCCAGCATGCCTAACGGTTGACCGGCAAGGACGCCTGCGCCATCGAGTAAGCGCCTTGCGTCGCTCAGTTGCGCATGCAAAGGCGCGCACAGCCATGGCGAAAGGCAGCCACTCCAAAGCGCATCGGTGTCATTCACGCAGCGCAGGAAATGGCGGGCGTCTTCCAGGAGGCCGTGCTCCTTCCGCGCATCTGCAAGGGACTGACGTGCCGTCGTCAGGGACCCGGCAGCTGTTGCCACGCGTTCGCTGGCTTTGCTACGGCCTTCTAAGACGACGGCCATGTCGTCTCTTAACAGCACCAGTTGGTCGACCTGCATGCGTAACTCCTGCATGCGCGCTTCGTCTGCATCCCAGGCGCCCACATATCGCTTTTGGCAAGCCGTTGCGACGGTTTTCCAATAGCTGGTCGCCGCGTTCGACTCCGCGAAAGGCTGAGTCTGATCAGCCTTGGTTCCCAGGCGGATGGCCCGGATGCTGGGCACATCGGACAGACGCTCTAGCGCGTTATCGACCGCCAAATTGGCCTGTGATGCCAGCAGCACCTTTTTCCCCCGACGCGTCAGTTGGTAGATCGCTTCGGCGATCATTGTGGTCTTCCCGCTTCCGGGCGGCCCCTGGATCAAGGAAATCTCGCGCGTATTCAACATCATCCGCACTGCCGCCTGCTGGTCGGCGTTCATACCCTCGCGCAGCCACCCGTCTGCGCCGATGTCGTCGTCTTCAGCGGGCGGCTGTGCCCGCCGAATATTGAACAAGTAGGCCGATAGAAATGGCGCCTGCCCCGGGTTGTCGCGCAATTCCTTGATCTCGCCCTGCTGGCGCTTGACCAGCGAGCGATCCCCTTCGGCATTGGTAGCGATGAAGCCCTGTTCGGGGACGCGCGCTTCCATGGTCTTACAGGCGTCTTCCACGCCGCGCTGTTCGCAGAGTTTCTCGAACTCAACTTTATCAAGGTCGGACAGGAGGTAGCGATACAGGTGCAACTCGGCCGCCGGCAACGCCTCCTGCAGTTCAAGCGGCAAAGCCTCGGCGTTGACAGCAGATGTCGGCGTACCATGCATCTCCCCCAGAGAGCAACGGGTACCGCGCTTCGTATCCGCCCACTTCAGTTCCCACAGCATTTCCGAGTGATCGAGCGAAAAGGCGCACAGATCGCGTTTTTTCAGTGATTTCTCGATCGACTTGCGTTTGGGCGAATCGTCCAGCACAGTGGTAAACGTCCAGGTACCGTCCATTTCCAGGGAGCGCGACACGTAGCGCGCGCCAGCAACTCCAGCATCAATGAGATTGCGTTTCCATTCGAGGTAGTCGCTCCACTCCTGGAGCTTGGTGCTGGTAACCTCCCCCATCGACAGCAACGAATCGAACCAAGTCGAAGCGAGCAGGTTATCTGCAGGATTGCGCGCCTGAATGCTGTCGCGCACAGGCACGACTGTGACTGTTTGTTCGAAATCGCGTGCATGGTGGTCATGCAGGCTGACCAAGCCGTTCACGCGCAGCATTTTCGCGCGCCGATCCACCCGTCCCCGTAATGCCAACACGATACCGTCGGGCCACGCGCCTTGATGACTCGGCAGAGATACTGCCGGGCGAAACATAAGTTGGTCCTCACCAAGCCTGGAAACAAGAAAATCGACCGGCCGCCGCTCGGGCAGCAATAGCGAAAATACGCCGTCAAGCATTTGCTCCACGGTGTCGCATCCGGGCATAAACCCGCCACGGCGGTACCGTTTTGCCAAAGCGCTCAGGCTCGCGTGCATGCTGTCACGGACATCTTTCCTGGCGCTGGGAGCATTGGTGCAGTCCCAGTACAGGAATTCTGCGCGCACTGGAATAGCGGCGTCACCCATCGAAAATTGCCTAAAAGAAAAAACTTATTATAAACAGGAAATCGGACCTCAAGACTATCCGTTTTTCACAAATTACAACCTGCGCTGCTTAAATAGCAATCTTGCAGATTTGCGTGGTTAAACGGCGGACAATCCAACCATTTTTATCGTAGATGCGGCACACCGCCGGTTCCGGAAGAATTGAAATACGCCCTGCGCGCCGCGTTCGACGGCCCCTTTTTCTGGCCGGAGAATTCGACAAGGCCAATGCGGAGCAGGCGCTAATCGAATACAGCACCGCAGCGCGTCGCGAGCCGGGCACACTTCGGCCCCTACTTGGTAGAAGCCAGCCGCGCGTAGGCGTGGAAGCGGTGGTATCCGCCAGCCAGAAGTCGACGCCGTCGAAAAACACCACCAGCGGCGGCGGCGGCGGCGGCATCGTGCCTTGGCGGATCGCATTGCTCTCCCGCCGAATAATTAGGCAAAAGTAGTCCAAGTATTACGCCGCCCCCCCGCTGGGTCAGTTTTCGGTCGGCGCCAACAATCAATCGTAAAATTTATTTCTGTATGTATCAAACACGTCTAAGAATCAGGTTAATGTTAGAGATAATCGCATTTAGGTCCAACCCGGTACCTTCGTGCTCTTCAGTCACAAGTAGCGTGCCTTCTCGTTCGTCGCCTTCCTGCGGCAGCGGTGGAGGCAGAATCCGTGCCCTGTGATACCCCGCTTCCTTTCGTTGCCAACGTTTCTTGTACTCGTCATTCGAGAGCATGCCATTGTGCTCCCAGTACCAGACCGTATCTGAATCGTCGTCTCGAATCGTAAAATCAGGGAAACGCTCAATTCCATCAAGCATTAACGGCTGCTCGTATTGGTACTTGATCCCCGCAGCTCTCAGCTTGTCCGCAATGATCCACTCTGATTTTGAACGCACCAGATCTCCGTTTTCGGTCAGGTAGATCAATTTTTCGTCAAGGAAAACAGATTTGTTGCGCACCTTTATTTCCACCGGAGAAGACGGTGCAAACAGGTTCGTCATGCGCCGGTTGATTTCTGACGCTGCCTCCTGGCTGTAATGCCTCATTTCCTTGAAGTCGCCCTGATGCAAGATGATGACTTTATTTTTTTGTCTTGTCAGAGCTGTGTACAGCATCTCGCGCGTCAGGTTACGGCACGGATTCGGGATCACCACGAAGGTGGTGCCGAACTCGCTACCCTGGGTCTTGTGCACCGTCAGGGCATAGGCCAACTCCAGAGGGGGCGTACCTTCCTGCGAATCAAATTCCCATGGTTTGTACTTATAAGAAAATCCAGGCTGCGAGGCCAACTCAACTTCGATTTCATACGGTTTCCATTTTTTGGCAGCAGTCTTCCGATGGCCTGTGACGATGCCTATATCGCCGTTGGCGACATAAGCATCATCCTTACTTGGATAAATTTCGCGCCGGCTACTATTGACGACGTTGATGACCTTGTCGCCATAGATGATCCCTTCAGAACCTGCTGGGCTAGGGATTTTTTTGTTCCATCCGGTCTGCGACGCAATGTTGAGGAAGGTCTTCCTGAAATGTTGCTGCAAGGCCCGGTTGATCGCCGTGACGCCGGCCTGATATTGTTTAACAGGGGACAGTATCTGCCAGGCTTCCGCCTTCTTTGATGCCCCCGGTCGATCTCCGTACTGGGTGTTAAAAAATACGGTTGATCCACCGTCGTATTCCGAATAAACGCCTCCGAGAGAGCATTCGAATGTTACCTCATCAGAAATTGATTTCAGCTTCAGTTCGGTTTTCAATTCACTCAGAAGTAATTGATGAAGCTGGTCCGGTTTGTTCCAGCGGACCAACTTCACGAAGTTCGATTGCCCCATTGCAACGGTATGCCATATTTCGTCTGCTCCCGCATCCAATGGGCGTCCGCTGAAGGCTTGCGCAAGCAGCACGTCATCACGCACAACGCCGTCTTCTGCGTCTTGACGCATCGTCACTGTCAGCTCAGCAAAACAGCTTGCAACACGGGTATGCAGACTTTCTATGTTCGCCGGTTTCAGGTAATTGACGATGTCGACGTACGGGCGACCGGCGCCTATCGGCGGCAACTGATTGGGATCACCCACGAGAACGAGCCGATCAACTTTTTCCACCGCATCCAGCACCGCCGCTAGTTGCTCTTCGGTGAGCATAGAACACTCATCAATAATGACTGTGGCATGCACAGCAGAAGTATCGGCCTTGTCGTTGACATAGTAGCGTCCAGTCTTTCCTTCGTAACGCTCCAGTCCATTTAAAAACTGCGCGACGGTTTTTGCCTGGCCAGCCATGCCGCTTGTCTGCTCCAGCCGGACGCGCGCCTTGCCGGTGGGTGCCAGCAACAGGATACCCCCACTCTTGACGCTGTCAATGCTACATAATGCCTTCAGCAGCGTGCTCTTGCCCGTGCCAGCAGCACCCATGAGCACTGAAACCCCAGATCTATAAAGCACTTCCAGGGCGGCAGATTTCTCTTTCCTGGCTTCAAGGTCGCGCTTGCCGGGCTTCGTTTTGGGGACGCATTCATCCCTGGTTGCATCAATCGCTGTATTAACCAGCATTGCCCAATTGTGCTCACCGGCTTTTGGCTTGCGGGTCTTGCGTTTGCTGATCTTGGTTCTGATCAGCGCGGAAGTTTTGACGTAACGATCCAGTTGGTAGGCCACAACGCCATCCTTGTCCTGGATAAGTTCAATTTTGAGTAACGGACAGTCTTCCATGATTGAAAGCGCATCCAGGTCTAGCGGGCATTCCGGCTGCAGCGCGCGGTCTCGAATGCGCTGCACCACCCAGTTGGCCATCAGATAAGTGTGCCCTTCGTTACACGCCGCCTCTTCCAGTGTAAGGATCATCGCCGCGCGTACACGACGTTGGTCAATTGCTTCACGCACGCGACTTGGTTCTGGCAGCGGGAAATCTGCGCGAATCGACTCAACCGGGAAAAGTCCACGGTCCACTATTTCGAAAGCAATAGGATCAGTTTGTAGCCGGTCGTCCTCGTACACAAGGTAGGGGTTCGCCAGGATTGCCGCATCATTGATGGCGATGTTCACCTTCTCGCGCTCAGTCGGCTGATACCAGCGCAAGGTTTGCGCATCAGTGAGGTTGAAGCGTGCCAACAGCATCAGCAGAGCACGACGTTCTTGCGGCAGCTTGTCCCATTTTTTGCGCATGGCGTCGCCAATGCCGTCGCGTAAATACTCCGGCAGGCTGTCCGGCTTCTTCAGAACGTCAGTCAAAGCTGGCCATGGATCAAATTTATCATCCCCCTGACTGACCAAATACCATGCAAGAAGATTGCCATGAGGAAATCCAAATGCATTCAGTGCGGCGCCCAGTCCGGGGAAGGCTCCGCGTACTCTCCATAGCCGGTTCAGCTCGGCATCGATCCATTCCAGATACTCGTTCCAAGGTGCGTCAGCCAAATGTTGGCGCATCGCCTTGATGGCTTTCTCGATGGCCAGCAGGGATGAGATGGCTCCATCATGTGCGAGGTGCTCGGTGCCGTAAGAGTAGCTGCCAAAGTATTCATTCGGTGCGAAAGCTGTACAGGCGGCAAGATCAATGGACTCGTCCGTTTCAGCGGCCAGCAGCAGCTGTTGGTATGGCAGCAGAAAGCCATCTCGCCCCTGAGGGCGGATCGAATGCTCAACATTCCGCTCCCATAGGTAGCCACTGATTTTGCCTGCAGGTCTGGGGCCACCAACATAGCGGTATTCGATCGGAGCACTTACCGATTTGACCCGGCCCACGCCAACGATCACGCGACGGGTATCTTCAACTAGCGGCGTGCGTTTGGCATAGAAGAACACCAACGATTCATTTGGCTTAGCAACACTGAAAAAGGTATCCAAGATAATGCTCTGGTTAGCCCCTTCCTGGACCCAGGTCTTGCTGTCTTTTTCCCAACCTTTGTTCAAGGTGAGATCCGGTTCACGCTCTGCCTGATACGCAATCTGCAGAGTGTCCTTTAGGCTACTTACCCCGTATTTATCATTTCCCTCTACCTTCTCGCGCAACATCCATCGAAACGGAATTCCCGCCGCAGAGTAGGGGCGGATTGTGTAAGGAGTATCAGTAAAATGGCCATGGGTGGTAGTGGCGCTTTCCGCGTAAGGGTGCTTCTTCTGCATTGACAGTGGAAACGCTGCCATGAAAGTACCATGTTCATCCACGCAGGGGGGAAGCTGTGCGCGCTCAAAATTCTCGATACTTTTTCCAGCGTGCAGGGTTTCAAATGCATCGTCGCGACCTGTAGCAATTCGCGGCAGCACCGTGCAACTCGTATTCGCACAGCACTGCTGGCAGATGCTGCCCTTCCAGCCTGAGTCGTGCCAAGGCACGCGAATAGTCAGATGTTGAACGGGCAGACTGCGGGCACCTTGAATCATGTTTTTCCTTACCGAATGGTTTCGATTTTGTTGGCGTAAAATTACTTTCAGATCTTCGATCCGGGCGACCAAAGCAAAGCAATCTCTTTGATCAGCACGGACTCAAATTGCAATTCAATTTGGGTGAGCAGCGATGGCGCAGATGCCATCGCTGCTGACAGCCACGCCGACGGCGCCGTCTCCACGTCATCGACGGCAAGTGTTTGAACGTCTGGTTTGAGGTTGCATTGATTCACTATCCGCAAGATTTGCCAATCACGCAACAGTACAAAAACATTTTCATGGCTTGTGATACCAGCAACAATGCGCCGCGACTGGCCCGCATAATCGGTCACAAGGCTGGATACTTCAATCACTAGGACAGATGCCTTAAGGCCGTCGACAATGCAAAAAGCACCGTCAAGACGAACCGACTGGTTTATCGCCTTTTCCATCAGAGGATGTCCGATACCCATTAAATCACCCGCGCTAGGTTGCGCCTTCCGGTCAAAGAGCAGATTATCGTAAGAACGCTTGATGACATGACTAGTCAGCCAATCGTCAGGTGTCTTGAAAGACAGCGCCAACCCTTCCACTTTTGGGCGTCGCCGGTTAAAAATAAGAATATTTTGAAAAAATGGTAGCAAATCGGGCAGATCCACCGGCGGCACATCTTTCAACGCAGACAGATCAAAGCTCTCGGCATGGCCGACCAAATCCCTTACCGCCTGAATGGCAGAAGTTCCACCTAAAGTGCCACAAGTCTGATCGAACCACGCATCCAGTTTCTCCCGCTTGATACCTGCGGCACCGGAAAATAATTGCTGGAACATACCCTCACCGCTCATCCCCAGGACCAATTGCATCAGATCTTCCGGTTCGTCCATCGCAGAGCCTATGGCGCGCATGATGCTATTGAGCTTTTCCTCGAGCTTGCCCCATATCATCGATTCGACCGTGTCAGGGTTACGCAACGAAACGACTTTTACCGGACGAGTTTGTCCATATCGGTTCAGGCGACCGACCCGTTGGTGCAAACGCATCGGATTCCATGGCAAATCCACATGAATGAGCGCACTGCATCGCTCCTGCAGATCGATTCCCTCGCCGCCCGCCTCGGTGGAAACAAGAAACCGCAACCTGCCAGCATTGAATGCATCACAAGTATCGTCGCGCCGCGCAGCCATTTGAGTGACGCGACCGTCAGGCAGGTGAACGCCTGCCAGCCTGTTATCCCCATTCATGAAGCCGACACAGCCAGCGCCAAATTCAGCCAACAATGCGCTGACCACAAGAGCCTGCGTTCGCTTGTATTCCGTAAAAAGCAACACCGGTTCTTCTGAAAACCGCTCCTTGATGACATCGATGATCCGCAGTATCCGGGTCTCCTCGCCGACAGCCTCACCGGCTACCAGCAGGTCGCCGAGATGACGACCTTCATCCTCCACCAATTGCAGCCGTTCGAGCTTGCCAGCATTGAGCCACTCGTTGAACTCTGGTGTCGCGTCTTCACCTTCAATAGCGAAATTTGACTCCAGTTCGGCTCTCGATTTCTCAGCCTCGTTGGCCAGTCGTCCCTGCCGCGTCTTGAGAGCTGCGACTACGGCGGCGATCGAGCTTGACGCCAATTTTTGCAATGCGATCAAGACCAGAATGACGCGGCCACCCTCTTGCCTGCCTAACGACGTCGCATAGGCCTTTCCGGCCACGATGAACTCGGACATAAGCGTATAGAACGCATCCTCCCGCTGGGTATATCTGAAAGTTTCAGGGTACTGTTCCACAGGCTTGAACAGCAGCTTACCGTCCATGTCGGTCGCCTTCTGCTTAGCATTCCTAATCAAATAGCGTGGCAAGGCACCCAACATGGACGCCTCATTTTTTTTCGGTCCAAAAACTTCGGCATCCAGAAGGCTCATCAGCGACCAAAAACCATAGTTCTTGCCTCTATGGGGTGTGCCGCTGAAAAGTACACATGAAGTAACCTTGCCTGCAAGCTGAAGCTTCTCCACCAATTCGAAGCCCAGCGTTTTTCCCGATTCCTCCTCCGCATTCAAGTGGTGTGCCTCGTCTACGATCACAATATCCCAGGCAGCAGCATCAATCAGCCGGTCGTGGCGCCCCTGCCTATCAGCCCTGAGAGTGGGTAGCGATGCAACGACTATAGGGTGAATTCCCCAAAAATCAGATCGTTCGCTATCAAGGTCCGTGTGATACACGGCAGCGCGAATATCAAACATTTTTTTCATCCGGGACTGCCATTGCTCTACCAGCTTCGCCGGCGCAAGAATCAATACACGCTGAGCTTTTCTGCTCGCCAACAATGGCCAAAGCAGCAAACCCGCTTCTATCGTCTTGCCCATCCCGACATCGTCAGCAATCAGCAGCCGCAATGGCCAGCTGCGAAGGGCACGATGACACACCCATAATTGATGGGGTAGCAAGGAAATCCGCGAACGCGTGAATACGCCCCACGCATCATTGACCGACATCACCGCTTCAGCCTGCACCCTCAACCCGACATCCAACGACGAAGCAATGTCTACTTTTTTCGCTGCCGCCATCACCGATGTGACGGCAACCAAGTCGATCGTAAACACCTGTTCGATGCCATGCGCAAACCGCACCACGGAAGTATCACGATCCGTCATCATGACGGTCCCTTGCCCGTGACGCGCATGCATGACTGCTGCATCCTTTGGTGCTGCGGACTTCATGTCACTCATATCACTTCCTCTTCGATGAAATCGTCTTCGTCGTCGGCCCATTGCTCGTCGCACGCCCAAGCTAATACTTTCTGTTGCAATTGCGGGCTGGAAGCGAGCAATTGCAATGGTATGTCGTAGTCGCCGTTGAAGCGTGCATTGTCCTCGCCCAGTTCGCTGACAAGAACCGCATGAATGTCCTGGCTGGTCTGCAATTCAACGTACCCCATCTCTTCCATCAGCGTCAGCAGGCTGCTGCGCGGCATGTAAGCCAGACTTTCAGCCAGCGGCGAATTCAGCGCTTCGGCACGAAGGAGTTCGCGCACGACAAGGCTCCCCCCAAGCGCAGCATGCCAGTGAGGGTAGGCGCATCAATGCCAGAGCCGCTCATGGATGCATCCATCCCAGGCGACAGCAATTCGGCAGCCTCTTTCTCAGTACGCATATCGAGCGTTTGAAACAGATGAACATAAGTCTCCAGCCATCGCGCCACCCGGTACAGGCGTGGAAAACTATCCATCCACTGTTCGAACAGAGGTGTGGACATTTGGCTCTCCCCATACTCGCGCAGAATACTCATCCAGGCGTCTGGTGCCACGTCAGGTGCCACATGGCACACCGTTTCCCACCAGCCACGTGCATACAAGAAATCCAGGAAACCGCGATGCTGTTCATCGGTCGTCCGGCCATATCTGCGAAAAATAGCCAAGCTGAACAGGGTCATCCATGCGGTTCGATCATAGGGATCTTCAGCCAGCAACATCCGGTCAACCCGAGCAGGCCACAGCTTTTTCTCATATTCCGGTAAATGCCATTCACGCGCCTGCTGCCACCAACGATGGATGGTGTGCAAATCGATTACCTCGACCACTGGTTCGTCGATCGCCAGGTTGTCATCCAGCAGTCCAAGCTTTGCCAGCAACGAGCAGCAGTCCTCGTCAGGCAAGTCTTGCAGCAACTCATGCTCCATATTGAGTTCGACGATCCAGCTTGCTTCAAAACGGCGGCGGCGAACCAATTCGATCACCGGCTCATACTGATTGCGCAGCAACCATTGCACCACCGCCGATCGCGCGTCCATTTCTACAGCAAATAGGCACCAGTTTGCGAAACTGCTTGAGTCAGCATGAAATCTGGGGAAATGGCCTTGGATAAACCGCCATTCAAGCGAGCTACAGTCATACTCATCATCCAACAGAACACTTTGCGGCACAAATCGGGCCAAAAGATCAAAATGCGGCACGTCACCATGAAGCAGGCATCTGGACGGCATCCAAGAACCAGATCTGGTATGCAGTCTTGTATCTCCGAAGTCCGCCCAAGCAAGGTCTTCTAGAGACCCCTTGGGCCACACCATCATGACTTTAGCCAAATGGGCAAGCTGTTCTGGGCTCAGTTGCCCCAGTGCCGGTATTTGCAAAATGGTTGCCGGATCGAGCTTGGGAGGGGGCGGCTGATCGTCTCGCAAACCCGACCTTTGCAGCCAGTCGTGCACTTCCTCGGCACACCAGCCATTGACCGGATACACTGCGAGGAAAGCAGGCCATTCCCGCAGTGCAGGCACGACCGCCCCCATACGCTCAAGCTTAAGAGAAAGACACAATTGAGCGATCCCGATGAAATTACCTGCTTCACCAGCCATTCCCGTCGCGACCTTGCCGGTCTTTCCAACAGTGCGGCTAAACAAGCGCCCGACGAATGCGTCAACTAAGAGCAAGTCTTCTGCAGCATCCTGACCCGGTTCCTGAGCAAAAAGCACCTTCCAAAGGCTAAACCAAAACCCTGTCCCTGAAATTTGCTGAGAACATCCAAGCTCGACGGAAAGAGCAGGCCAGTCCTGCTCCACTCGCAACTGCAACGCGACCATCACCTCTGTAAGATCATCCGCAATCGATCGAATCAATTTCCGATTGCGCTGAGCCGTTTTACCTAGCGCCAAACTGGCTCGGCCTGTATCGATGTGGAAAGCAGCATTGATCAGCAAGCCTTTTGCAGCGGTTCCCCGCGTAGGCGCAGTTACCCATATTGCTGGCACCGGATGCTTTGCATTATGATCGAACGCAATGATGCCAGTAGCATCCAGGCGCAGTCCGATGGTGGCGTCCCTGGAGCACAAGACGAGCAAGCGCGATCGCAAGGAGCCCGTTTTAGTCGGCAACTGCACGTCGCCAGTTTCAATCCGACAAAAACCAGCTTTCAGCACGACGGTGGGTGACCAGTTATGCGACACGCCATCCACCACGATATGTTTAATGTGGCGCGAAAATACCGTGGCCACCCCGGCCAGCGCGGTGAAGCGGGGGGCAAGATTGTCCCTCCCCCCATCAGCATCCAAAGGCAGTTCAATCAGCGTACTGCGCCGCGCCAGCGCACCAGTGGAGTTTTGTGCTTGCTGAAACTGCCGTGTTTCAGCGCTCGCCGTCCAGCGCTGCGGTAAACACCCTGCCAGTACTTCAAAGCACAAATCACCGCTCCACACACGTGGCCTGTCGGTTGCCAACAGTACGCTCTTGAAACCCAGTCCAAATTTACCCGTCACATCGTCCTCGCCGGACTTCGATGATGCTCCCAGCATCAGCATGCGCTCTAGATCATTGGCAAAATCAGGGCGATGGCTGGCATGACGCCCGGCGTAATTGACCGGCCGCCCCCAATGCATGAAGCGCACGATGCTAAGACTGAGCTGCATCACAAAACGCCCTATCATCGTAGAGTCAAAGTCCGGGCGCCCCTCTGCCTGCTGCATCTGCTGCAATTCAGAGACAGCATCATCCGCATTCTGGAATAACTCGAACGGAATACTGTCAACCTCGTATTGGTTGTGAGACACACGCTCTCGTATGCCGGAAAGCAATGCCGCTTGAACCTCGTCATCATTTTCGACCAACCCGGCAAGCTTCAAAAGTACCTCGTCGATGTTGTCTTGCGGGCCAGAAGTAGCACGGCGGGCATTTTTGGCACTCGCCAGGTCGTGACGCGCCCTGTCCATGTCGCTGAGCATCACACTAATTTTTTTGTTTTTGCTGGCACTGCCCAGTTGGCGCAACGATTGCGGCAAACCATCAAGAATCATCGCCCTTGCCACATCGAGAGTCACCTGATCCGCATTCTCGAACAACGCCCAAAGCCCAGACAGATTAGCGTGCGGCTGGTTGTAAAGCTGACCAAGCAAATCCTCGGCGGTCCGCTGAAGTATGATTTTTTGCTCGCCGGGATCACAATCAAGCAAAGTTGCCGGCGGACGCACGCTAACAATCACCCCATTGCTCCCCTGCCACCACACATTGCCCACCAGTAGTGTTTTCGCCTGATCGACGGGCAACATGGTTACCTCAAGCTGCTCCCCAAAGACGGACAGCACATTGACACGGTCTCCTGCCAAGATTTTAAGTATCGGTTTCAACGTCGCCATCGCCTGCAGCACCGTCTTGCCGCTCATCCATTTCGGCTTTTGATCAAAGCCACTCTCGTGACCCGGATCTATCCATCCCAAATGACTCAGATAATCCTCATAGGCAATAGCACCCATCCAAGTCGTAGCCAGTCCCGTCGCCGCTCTGCCAAATAGCCCGATCACTGCGCCGGCCGCTGCCTGGGCGCTGCTCTGAAGCAGCGAATCGAATGCAATCTCGAGGTCTTGCCCGAGCGTCGCGCCATCCTGTCCATCAAGGATGGCAGGGTTGTTGAGCAGAGCATCTTGCGGTGCCTCGTTATTGGTGACAATCAAGTTTCCCAGAACTTTGGCCGCATTTTCATCCAGTAGCCTGGCAGGTTCAACACCGAACACGCCACTCACCAGCAGTGTTGCGGGCTGCCATGTGCCTGCCGCGGAGAGAAGCGGCATTTCCGACAGCCGGTCCTTGATATCGGCCGTAGAGCCGCTGCGGCACCACTCCTGCAAATAGAGCAAATACAACTCGCGCACCTTACCATCGCAACCCAACCCTTGGAATTCATCCAGCACACTCTGCGCTTGATCAGTCGACAGCTGCGTGGCGACTTCACCCATCAAATGCATGGTAACCGCTTCTGCACTGATCAAATTCGCGACCTTTGCCAGGATAGTCCATGCAGGCAAGTTATTCAGGCGACTCAAGATGCTCAAGACGTTTGCGCCACCGGAAGGCAAGTGTGCCAGCGAGTGCCCAATGGAAAGGCCGGCTGCGGACATCATCTGGCCAAAAATCGGCAAGGCCTGTTCGCCGCTCGCCACTTGCTCCTTCAAACGCGAAAATCCAGCATGCCGTAGAACTTCATCGTCCAAGTCATCCAGGCCAGCATAGGAAAAATCACACTTCCGGGCTAGTTCTGTGATGTCTGGCTGAAGACCTTTCAGATCGATTAGGCTTTCCAGAGCGATACTCTGTCCGTTTTTTAACGGCAGCCAGGCAATACTCGTCCACTCGTTCGAAGGATGCTTCCACAAATCGTTGTCCACGTCGAGTTGATCCAAAAGGAAGCGCCAGTGCTGAGCATAATGCGACGAATTCAACACGACCTGTGCCGCAATAGCTGGCGTCCAGCGCGAAATCCACTTGATCTGATGCCGATAATGCGCCTCATCTGCAGAGCGCTCGATGAACCGTAAATCGTTTCCAATGCCTGCTGGCAAATGCGGCACCGATCCAAGGTGGCAAGATGCGTCCACCGGGCCGAAGCGACCGAGGTTATCGCGATGCAGCGGCAGATTGCGCCACGCCATCTCGTCGGTAACGCGCCCGAGAATCAGATCCAGATCTTCAACTGAAAAATCGTCGGTCCGCACCTGGCTGAAGTCACGACAAACCTTCAATTTATTTAATACCGAAACCTCATCGACCGATTGGATCCGTAGCGCCTTAGAGCACCTATCCGCAATGATGGCGCACAAGTCATAGGGCAAGACGTTCCATGTACTCTCTCCCACCATGCGCCATAGCTTTATCCATGGAGATTGCTGGCTTGATGGATCCTTCCACAGCAATGACGTGTCGCCATAGTGCTGGGACGAACCGTGCAGCAGGTAGCGCAGCCCACGAACGATCGATGGATCGCCAAGATCAGCACTGGCGGCCACCGCAAGCAACCTGGAGCGTGCATCGTTTCCTCCCAGCGACGGTGCTCCATCGGTCCAGCCCACCGCTGCAAAGATCGCCGATGCATCCTCATGCCCTGGAACTTTATGGGCACCTGTTTCAGCAGCCGACTCCACAAATTTTGCGATCGATACAAACACCGCCAGCACTTTTGCTTCGGGCAATGCTAAGCAAAGATCAAGAATCAGGCTGAGTGGTTCATTGCGAGTATTGAATTTAAACAACCTTCGATCCCGGTTCATCGCAACCAGTTCGGACAGCGATACGGCAATGTTCTTGCCACTGCGGCCATCGATGGCCTTCAAAATACGCAGCGACGTGTTGCGTCGCAGTAAATCTGTCTGTGCGAACACATCGCCGGCCGCTTTGATCAAACTCTCCGCTACCGCCAAAATTGAATCCGCATCGGCGACCATCTCTGACGACTGAACTTCCATATTACGGGCCAAGCCCTGAAGCCATTCGTCGAGGTCGGCCTCGCTCGCCGTGCCTGCGGGACTATCCGGGGCCAGATCGGCCGACAGCAGCAACGCCCGGGTTGGCCGCGCCACCAGTTCGCGGTAAGTCGCGTCAGACAATGCACCTTTCGCCCCGACATCACGCGTACCCAATGCGAAACGCCGCTCCACTGGCAGCAGCGACACCAGTCGTCTGAAAATACTTCTATTTTGCCGGACTTCTGTCAGCGACACTTGCTGGAGAGCCTTGCGCAGCATGTCAACCAGTGCGTCCTGAACGTCACCAGTCTTCAATGCGCGCTCCGCCTCCATTTCTAGAAACTGGACCAGGTACTCAAGATCGAGACCGCTCTTCAATGTCTCCGCACTCAAGACACCGAGCGCATCGAGCACCATGGAGGGTTCCCAATTGTCCATCGAGTCGACCAGTCTGGGGGCGGTGCTGTCGACAAAAATAGTGTCGCGCAAGCCCGCAAGCCCGGGCAGTGCTCTCCATGGCCGTTCGTGATCACGGTTTGCCGGAGGCGGCAATTGCAACAACCGATGTACTGTCGGTATCACCAGATCCCAAGATGCACCAGTGCGACCAAGCTGCCGCACCCACGCATGGTCGCGGCATACATGTTTCCGAAACAGGCCAAAGAATGACGAGCCGCCTCCAACATCTCCTGCTGTCGTACAGTCCTTCAGGGCCTGCGTCAGCCCCCGAATCTCGTCATCCTTGAGTCGATGCGCAGCGACATACTCTGACAATGATTCAAGCAGGTGCGGTAAAACCACTTCCTGCGCCAGTGTCTGGTTCCAGCGGCGCAGCACCAAAGACTGCGGAGCATTGACAGGCAGCGTTTCATATGGCTGGTGCAGCACCTCCATGTCTTCGATGCCGCGCCGACCTGCGTCAACGAAGAACTGGCCATGCAATACAATGCGGTACTCGCGAAAGCTGTTGGGTATGCGTGCCTCATAGCTGAAACGCAATTCTTCAGTGGGCAGGAACACGGCCCACTGCAATATCAGCCGACCTTGCCGTTTATCAGCGTGTCCTAGCAGTACTGCACCTTCCGGTCTTGCCTTATCGGGCACCTGGCCACGCTTCCCATTTCCCAACATTGCCATCGACTTGGGCCAACCAGGAGCATCCAGCAGCAGGGCCAATGGTTCGACGCGTGCCGGAGCGTACTGCCTGGCCAGAAAATGTAGCTTTTCGTTATCTGGCCGATCATCGCAAACCACACCGGCCATCTGCACCCCATCCGTTACATGATCGAGGCGTCTGGCACCGGCACTCAATTCCAGTCGCACATCGAATGCACGCAAGGTAGCAGTTCCACAAAAGCGTACCCGCTGCAGATTACGCAGCAACGGAAGTAGAGCGCCTATGCGCTGATCAATATTGGGTTCGGTGAAAAAATCAAGATCTTGCCCGCCGCTCTCGCCTGGATAGCGGTCGATGATCGCAGCCGTTTCCCGGCCATCGTCGACCGCAATATGGGCATGCATGCGCAATGGCACCCACAAAAAGAACCAGGTCGTCCCCGGTTTGGCTTCCGGTTGGGCATCGGCCACAGCCCGCAAGCAAGCAAGGTCGCGCTCGGTGATGTCTTCCCATTGCAAGTGCATCGCTGAGCTCCCCGAATCCTGAAGCCATGGATTCGGAATTTCCCGAAATATCTTTTGACCGTCGTGCGCGACATAAAAAAAGCTTTCACAAAGATGAAATACACTTTTCATGCCAAGCCCGAACTTACCGATGGCCCCGGATTCAGCAGCCTTGCCATTGAGCCCGAAGGAATGGATCGCCTCTCTGTCACTCGCCAGGAAGCGTCCATTGTTCAATATCCACAATGCAGGCCCCTGCAACAACGGATGATCCGCGGAGGCGGAAAAACCGGAGTGATACCCGAATCCCAGCGCGGTCGCGCCAGCGTCATCGGCATTTTGAACCAGCTCTTTTAAAATCGGAAAGCCGGTCTTGTAGCGATCGCGGAGATTGCTCGCGATCAGATTGATGTAATCAGTTGTAAACTTTGCCAAGCTCTTCTCCGTTGCCGGTCGGACCGGATTACTTCTATATTGCGTCTGTCTATGAGCTTGACTTCTTGCTCAGATTGCTGCCGCTGCAACTCAATAGACAACCAGCCCAGCCGCCCGCTTGGCTCGGGTGATGGCGACATACAGCAGCTTTCTCTCGTTGACCGTATCAGCAGGCGCCTCCAGATAGGCCGCTGGCACCAGCACCAGCACTTGGTCGAACTCCAGCCCTTTTGCCCTGTGCATCGTTGAAAAACGCACGACTGCGGGATCTGAAATATCCTTCTTGCTGACCTCGATCACGTGCGTCTTCATGCCCCTGTCGGCGAACAGTTTCGCAGCGCGGTCGCGCACGGCGCGGCTGGCCGCAATGACGCAGGTGGTCACCGGATGCTCTTCGTCAGCCCCCTGCGCCCAGCCGAGGACAATTTTTTGGGCGCTGTCCAGCGCCGATTCGAGTCCGACCTCGGTAACAACAGTAGGGACGGCGCCGTTGGACAGCGACTTGTAACGTACGGATTCATCTTGCCCATCGTCGAGGTCATCGACTTCACAGCCTTGCAGTAGCGCCACCGCCTGGAGGCGGATTTGCTCGGTCGTTCGGTAATTGAGATAAAGTTTTTTCGAGCGGCCCCTGATGTCAATGCCGCATCGGCTCATCGCTGCACGATTACGGCTATAAATTCGCTGGTGACCATCGCCTACGAAACAAAGGTCGTTAGGCGCTGCCGGCACCATCGCGCGGATCAGCCGCAGTGCCTGCGGGCCGAAATCCTGTGTTTCATCGACTACGATGGCACTGTAGACACTTTCCACCGATGAATTGGCCAGCAGCAGCGCGGCGTCCTTGTAAGCATCATCGACTTCCTTGAGCTTACGACTTGCCAGTTGGGCACGGTACTCTTCAAACACCGGCCAAATCGCATCGCGCTTGCTGCGACTGAGGACGACGCCGCGACCAGTGCGACGAGCGGCGCGGTACTCGTCTTTTGTGCCCACTCCCTGAGCAAGAATGATTTGGTCAAGCTCCTCCCCGTAAAACTCATCCGTCATACCGATCGCTCCATCCTTGACTGCAAGCGCCCGTTGCCAAGCATCTTCTGCGTCCTTGCGCCGGTCATACACGATCGTGTGCTCGTAGCTTTGCGAACGCAAAAACCCGTGCACCCACGAATCGAGGTTGCGCACTTCGATTTTCTTCATCGTCGCTGGCGAACACAGGGAATTCAGATTTTCTTCAATATCGAACGCCAGGTTTCGAGTGAACGTCGTGAACAAAACCTTCTTGCCATCCGGCGTACGATTCTCCGCCAGCCATTTGGCCCTGTGCATCGCCAGCACCGTCTTGCCGGTCCCGGCCCCACCAAGAATCCGCACCGGCCCGCTGCGGTCGCCGGCAGCCAGTTTGCGCTGCGTCGGGTGCAAAAATACCCGCCACTGCGCCAATGGTGCATTCATAATCGCCGTCAGTGCAGCATCGCTGTCGACGACAACGAAGCGCGCCTGGGATTCTGGTGTGCCTAAGGAACTCAAGAAGTCGCTGGTATCGACGACCTGGTCGATCCGGGTCTCACGCGCTCCGATCACCTGGTTTACGGTATCTCCGGCCGCTAGCAAGAACAGTCCCTCATAGGCTTCGACAGGTAAAAATGGTTGGATTTGGTCAAGCTCGGCTTCAGAGCAGATCGCCTTGACCCGTGCGATGCTTTCCTCCGGGACGCCTAGGCTCATCAGTTCCCGGTCTGTCAATCCGGAAAACAGTGCGAGCGCGGGCGCTATGCTCTCAGGATGGCCGGGCTCGACCGGAACGATCAGTTGCTTGATCTGTTGTTCAATCACTTCCTCCAGCACTACCATCTGCATCGCGCCGGTCACAGGGTTGATCGCTAATTTTCTGTTTTCTGCCCAGCGGTATGCGTCGTCGTGGTGGTCGACATACAGCAACACGTAAACGTCGCCCTTGTCGGGCTTGAACACAATCCCTCGCCAGTCCTGGTCTATGCGAACTGATCTGAGATTATTGTCTTTTGCTCCGTTAATTTTCTCGTAGTTGATACCGGTAGACGTAGGGTCCGCTTGGAATCTGATGGCCCACTTCAGCACCTTGCTGTGCACCGAGGAAGGTAATTTTGCCAGATTCATCAAAAAGTCCTGGGACAGTGCAACCTTGGGTTTCATGCTCATGATTTCCTTTTATTGGTGCATCAAATGTGCTTTTACGGCAAGAACCCAGTCACCCTGGGCCGAAACAGATGTCCATCCTGCATCAACCCACACAGCATCGTATTCATGCTGTGCATCGAGCACGACAACCAGCTTTTTAGCAGGCCAAGCCAGTTCCGCCTCGGCCACCACTTGCCCGCGCGGGTCGACATGTTCATAACCAACCTCGGGCACATCAAAGTGATCCTTTGCCAGCATCAACAGGCCATCCTTAACCGTCCCAACCGCCATCTCCAGCGCATAGACCCAGGCGGCGGCAAGCGCGGAGCCCTGATTATTGCCGGAAGGCGATGAAAGAACAGCGGGCGCCAACAACGCGCAATCGCCAGCAGCAATTCCTTGCCGCGTCGCCATCAGGAAACCAGGCAGGGTCTGCATCGTATTGAACAAGGCCAGCCAGCGCCGCCAGCGCTGGTGTTGCTCAGCGTCTGGGGTGTCATCGTCATCGTCAAGGATCAACAGGCCCGGCGTCAGCCCCTGCGCCATCGCGCCACTTGCCAATGCGGCGGGCCACCAGAACTTCACTGCTGGATGGGCATCGTCCCGGCTGCTCGCGGCAACGTGCGATGTTGGCACGCCATGCATCCACTCAGGCAACTGTGTTTGCAACGCTGCCAGTTGCGCCTTCACGGCATCAAAGGCCGGGCTGCCTGGCATCGCAACCATCAAAAATGTCGCCCATGCGCTGTTGCGTTGCAGCTGGGCGATAACTGGGTCAGCCTGTTCGCCGGCATCGCAAGCGAGCCAGCCCAGCAACTGGGCCACCGCATTGCGTGCAAAAGCCTGGTTTTCCGCACGGGGAAGGCTGGCGGGCGCATTAGCACCGTCGTGCCGGTTCAACGCGGTCAACGGAGATTCCAGGTCCGTTGCGGTGTCCCCTGCCAGCGCGGCCTTCACATCGTCATGGGTCACAGACCAGACCCAGAACTTCCGGCTCGCCACCAGCGCGCTGCGCTTCCTGGCATCCTCCCGCATCGAGTTCTTGTGATAAGCCCATCCGTCGCAAAAGACGGCGATCGCCCGTCGTGATGATTTCTCTTGCGCAGGCCAGAGAATGAAATCAGGTCGGCTGGCGACTGCCACCCCGTCGTCGGGGCCAACGTCATGCTGCGGCTCCACCCAATAGCGCCGCTCACCTACTTCCAGCAAGAAGCCCGATTTGCCATTCACGATTTCCTGCACTAGCTTGACCAGCGGCAAGCCATTGACACCCCCGAGGCGACGCAGGCTTTCGATGAATCGCGCCTCCAGCGCCGAATCAAAATGCGGGTTGATGAAAATATCCGAGATCGTCGGTACCTTCACCAACTGATCCAACGCCCCCACCAGTTCAGTCAGTACGTCTTTTGCCCGGTCGCGCGAGACAAGGTCCATCTTGCGACCCAGACGGTACTGGTAAAGGCAGCGGTAACAGCCATCCTTTTCAGGATCGGCATTGCAGCCACAGCCGACGATTGCGGCAAGCGCCAATCGCAACACATCGGCCAGGGTCCCTGCATCCTGAGCCAGCAACTGATGGAGATAGCCGGTGCCACCCGGTACCGAGTCATACAGCACCACGTACTGGCGACGCGGCCCGCCATCGCGGCCGGGCTCGTCCTGCAGCATCAGGCGCAGATGATCCACCTTGCCACCAAAACGTTTCTTCAAGCCCAGCTGCAACGCGGCCATGAAGGATTGAATCACTTCTTCATCCATGCCGGTACGGGTGTAAGGCACGAGGATGCGCAGCGCCTCGGAATTGAATTCACGATACAGGTACAGGCAATCGATGATGCTTTCGGGCGCGTCCAGGTCTCGCTTTTCGCAATCGAACGCATGTTGCTGAACCGGCCCTGTGGCGTGGTTGCGCGGGGCTGTTTGCACCTTGCCGCAATGACGGCACAGCTTGAATCCGGGGCGCGTCGTTTCCTGGTCCGCCACCTTGAAGGCGTCACCAGGTTTGCTCAACTCGCCGAAATTGATGTCGCGGAAATTTACTTTTGCGATAAATTCGAAGCCAAATGGCAAGTCAGCGGCTTTCAGGCTCCACGCTTCTTTGATGTCCCCTGGGATGAAGTCGGCCAACAGTTGGCGCACGTAAAACTTTGGTTCACGATCTTCCGCGCTGTCGTCGATGCGTACCTTGGTGTCGTCGCTGTTCGCGATCGCCTGGCGAAAACGCAGCAACTGCCGGCGCTGCGCCTGATCAGACCACATTACTTCTTCACAATTTGGGCAAGTGTCATGAGCGTCCGCGTGGATTTCAAGGTTTTCCATGTGATGGCACGAAGGGCACAAACGCCACCATTCCAGCTTGGCCAGCCCCATGTTGATCTGATCGACTTCGACCCGCCGCTGATTGGCATAAAACCGATTTTCCGGCGCGAATTCCGACAGCGCCGAATTGGCGGGCCGCTCGTATTTGATGGCCGGCAAGGCAACATAAGCCCTCTCGCCTTGATCGTCGGTCGATTTTTTACGCCACAGCACCGATTTTAGTTCGATGCCGGCTTCCGGGAACGCATAGTTGGGCAACAACCCTGCGTCGGTCAGCGTATTCAATAGTTCGCGCTGGTTGATTTCCTTGATCAATTCCAGCACATTGTCGCGCTCGCGTGTAAGCTGATCGACTTCCGCTATGGTGGACTCGTCCTGTGGTTTTTGCTTGATGACAGCGACCTGGGCCTTGATCTTCTCGGCCCGCCTCTTGTGCTGCTTGCGCTCCTCCATCTGCTCTTCGAGCAGCTTCATCAGCCGCATGCGCAAACCGTCGCTATCTCCGGTGCCCTGGATAAATTGCGTCAGTCTGTCGGTCACGCTGTCATCGATGTCAGCGCCCAGCAAGGCGACAAACGCCTGCAGCAGGCGAGGCTCGTTCTTCAGCACGTGAGATGTGTAAGTATAGGGAAACCTCTCGCTGTTGGCCTTCTCCACCGCATCCAGGGCGACCGAGGTCTTGTCAGGCAACGCAGTCAGACTGGTCGTCGTATCCACCCAGTCATCGAGACAGAATGCAAACAGCTGGCGCCGAAGTACCTCGGCCGCCTTCAGGAATACACCGGGTGGCGTCACTTCGCCAGCGATCATTTCCTGCGTCTCCGCGAAAAAATACAGATCGTGCGGACTCGCGCCATCGGCCAGCGTAGTCGTCACCGCATTGCCATCGCGTCGGCCGGCCCGACCTATGCGCTGCAGGTAGCTGGCCTGGTTCGGTGGCACAGAGCAAAGCAAGACCGAGGACAGGTCACCAATGTCAACACCCATTTCCAGCGTCGGCGTAGCCGACAACAGGTTTTCGAACCAAGGCTGGGGCGACTTCGACTTAAAGCGAATTTCCAGCGCTTCGCGTTCGCTGCGCTCCAGCAAGCCGGTGTGTTCGGCCGACACCACGCGCCGCAAATCGCCGTGGCTGAAGCGCTCGGCCAGCCAGCCGCCGGCGGCCTCCTCGTCGTCGTAGGATTCCTGCATCGCATCCAGGCAAGGCATGCCGAGCAGTGCTGCGACCGCGTCCTTGGGCACGGTCAAGCGTCGCCGCCCCCGGTCCGACACCAGCGTCGCAACGCTGGAGTACAAGGTCAGGCGGTTAGGGTCGAGGGCAATGCTGCTGCCCTGCGTGCTGACGGTACGCACCAGCAAGCCGTGCGACTCCAGCTGCTTTATCGCTTCGAGGTACATTGCTTCGGCTTGGCCGGCGCCCAGCAGCATTTGCCGGCCCAGCGTCGCCGCAGCCCAAAGGTCGAACCAGGTCTGTTGCCGACCAGTGAGCTTGTCGAACTCCTTGTGCTGGCCCAGCGTCAGAAAGACGGGTTTGGGCGTCCAGCTCCCGATAGACGGCATCCATTCGTTACGCCCCCGAAGAAAGCCGAACAGATTGCCGTCGCTGGCAAAGTTGCCTAATTCCGCATGAAACACGGCGCCCCTACGGCGCAAGTGCGCCAAAAATCCCCATAACCATTGGGTAACGAGCGCCTCGTCCAGGCCATGAGCGCCGAACTGTTCTCGCAACACAGGCGTCAATTGCGCGGCGCAGGCTTCGATGGTGGCGATGGGCGGGGCCAGCGATGCTTTGCCGACCCGTTCCAGATTGCGGCCGCGATGGCTCAGATAAGTAAATTCCGACACCGCTTGCCAGCCCAAGCGCTTGCGCACCCGATCTGGCAAGCGGCTGTTGGCCGGCAGCGCGCCCTTGCCCACCATCTCTTCATGCCAATCGCGCTGCCAAGTCATGTTCGGTCCGATGAATTCGGCCACCAATGTTTCGCGGTTCATGCAAAGGGACGAACCCTCCTTGCCGGTCAGTTCGATCAACCCTGCCAGGAAATCCGACCATGTCACGCAAGGTGTCGCCAATTCATCGATCGCCCTGGCCAACGCCGTGCGGATCGTGTTGGCGTATGTGCGGGCGGCAAAGAAGCCGGCGCGGTGGGCCGCATCCTGCACCGAGTCTGAAAAAGCGATCAACTTTTTGTCGTCGTTGAACGGACTCGCCCAGCTATGCTCGACCACTTGCGAACCTAGTGTGGCGGCGCGTGCACCCAGCAAGATCTGGCGGTCGCGGCCGCCGCAAGCTGGACACGTATTGTCATGCCACGTTGATGCCAGTTGCCCGCGCACGCTGCTGCGAGTGGCTGTGCTCCGGAACACTGTCACCAGCTCATTGTGGCCGCAGGCGTGGCACTGGTCCCCGGAGCCCTGCACATTGCCGCACGAGGTGCACAACTGCTGACGCACGCCTTCGACCTGGGGTTGCCTGATATCCTTGCCAGGATACAAGCGCACGGCCTCGGGCCGTGCGGCAAACCAGGTGTTGTAGATTTCATCGAGCTTGCTGGACAACTTGTTGCTGCCCTGGGGCAGGCGCGACAACCATCCTGTCGTGTGACACTCGCTGCACTGGATCAGGGGCAGGTACAGCCCGCCCGGACTGGATTTCAGGTCAACCGAAGCGCGCAAGTCCACCGATTCCGGCACCGCGTCCACTTTAGCGACCATGCGTCGCAGTTCCCGCATCCATACCTGCACTCGCAGCGTGACCAATGGCCAGTTGCCGTTGCCGGGCGCCCTGGACCAAGCCACCAGCACAAGGAGGGCATCTAGCACCGCCCGGATATGGGGGCGTACACTAGCGCGCAACGGACCTTGCATCTGTTGTTGCAACTCGGCGAAATCGACCACCCCACCCTTCATCAGCTTGAGCAAGTTCACAAACAGCAGGTGTTTTTTCAAGCCAAAACCCAGCGCAACGCGCCAGGCGGGGTCATCGACGATAACCGGCGAGATCGGCGCGGGAAGCTCTGGAAAAAACAGCACGAACCATGCGGCGACCGCCTGTTGCTGGTTCATGTAGCGGCTCGGGTCGAGGCGCTCCGCAATATCCGCCGGGGCTTCGAAAAAGTGGTCGATGGTGCCGTCGCCCAGGAATTCCGCGACCGACAAGCGGTCTTCAGTGATCACCGCATCCTCGGGAAATGGCGCACCGAACACTTGGCGCGCATATTCGCGGAGCGGCGCACTGGCCGATTCCCCCCCTGCACCCGCCGCTGCTCCCAGCGTCGCTGACGTCCCGACGCAGATCAAATGCCCGTCGGGAACCTTCAACCTGGCGCGAAGCCGGCGCAGCAGCAGCGCTAGATCCGTTCCCTGTGCGCCATCGAAGGTATGCAATTCATCGACGACGACATAACGCAGCGTCGTCGCCGTGTTATGCACCCACAGTTTCCGGTCCTTCGGGCGCAGCAACAGGTAATCGAGCATCTTGTAATTGGTTAGCAGAATGTCCGGCGGGTTCTTGCGTAGCGTGTCGCGGTCGGTGATGACACCGGTGGCGGTCATCACCGTGCCCGAGCCCGGGCTGCCGATGCGTCCCCCGACAAATAGGCCAACCCGCAGCCCGGCGAAGGCTGGCGTGGCGGCGATCACCTCGGCGAAGCGCCGCGCCTGGTCAGTGGCCAGCGCATTCATCGGATAAATCACCAGCGTCTTGATTCCCAGCACACCTTGCTCGCCCAGCTTGACTGCCCGCAGGCAGTGATCTAGCACAGGATAAAGGAAACACTCAGTCTTGCCGCTGCCGGTGCCGGTGGCCACCAGCGTATTTGCCGCACCCTGGTCACTGGCAAGCCGCTTCCACGCCGATTCCTGATGCGTGTAACCCGAATTCTGCGTCTCGAAATCGCCGAAGAAGGTCTTGCCACTAGCGCCATGCCGGAATGGCAAGCCGATCTGCAAAAAAGGCCCCTTCATCCAGTCGCCTTCCTTGTCGACGAATCGCTGCATCAAGCCATGGAAAAAATCGTCCGAAGGTTCGAACCCGGTCACAAGAAATTGCTTGATACCAGTCTGGATATCGCGGACTAAAAGGGATGGAAGCATGAGTTTTTATTTATTGAATTTTTAATTTCTGGTACCAAATGGGACTGGATAGCTGGTTAATCACCTTGATTACTCTTACGTGATCGCCCCCGCCCCAGAGTCTGCTTTGGCTCTGCCGGCAATCGACACCAGCCCAGCTTTTTTTCGATCTGGCCCCAAATCGACGAAATCACGCCCCTCTCGGCACGCACGCGCACCCCTTCACGCAGATGGGCCAATGGATACCATCTACCGTTATCTTCCTGATAAAAGATCCGACTGTATACATTACCGGTGTGTGAGATACGGTGCTGTTCATAGAGTTGTGACAGCAGCGTGAATGCATGATTGAGACTGACCGCGCTGGTTTCAGGCAGCCCCTCAGGCAAGATGACCGTACTGCACTCCAATTCCGAGCGCTCCAATCCTTTCAGCCGCAGCCACAATCCGCCTTCAAATTCTTTCGCGATCAATTCCTGCTGGCGCGAACTAGACGGCCTTGGCGGGCCAATCAAGACATATTCGAACCTAGTGGTGCCCATCGGTACGTTTTCAAACGGAACATCCGGCCAAGGCAAATTGCCCACGCGCGCCCGCCCGGCGCTTTGGTCGCTCAGCGCGACCAGTAACCGAGTGCCCTGATTGAATATTTTTGCCACCGTCTCTGCGCTGACTATTGCAAGGAAACTCTCATCCGTGATCTCTGAAGCATCGATGATAAGGTCGCCGATCGCGCCATCGCACACCGGCACGTCTCCTCCATAAAAGAACTCCCAGTTTTTTCCGACCCGGCGCACCGGAACCGTCACCTTGGGCGTCCACACCTGGTCATACATGCCATTGCTCATGTGGCTTGCTCCTCGAAAAATGCCCACGCGGTCCTGTAATCGTCTTCGCGGCTAGCCAGCGCAAAGGGCGCCGTGTAAGTCCGCGTGCGCTCGGTCGGACCGCCAGGCAACGTGTCGTCGATGACTTGGCGTTCAATGCGCGTGCCATCCGGCAGCTGGCCGGCATCCATCAGCGCCTTGATGTCGCTCCAGCCAAGCGTGTCTTTCCTTCGTTTTCCGTCGGGGAAGACCAGCGTCAGCGGCTTGTCACTGCGCGCGGCATTTCTAGGCAAACCGACACCGACCAGCCCCTTGCTGACCGTGAAGACGATACGTCCATCGATGTCGTACCAGGTGTCGCGCTCGTAGCCCTGCATTACCGGGAATTGCACGCGGTAAATCAGCTGCAATTCATCTAGAGTCAGACCCAGCGCCTGAGCCACTAACACGTCAATTTCGACCAGCGCTATGCGGCGCTCATAGTCGGAGCGAAGCGCGCAATCGCGCGTCCAGTCGCTGGTTAGGTTTGCGAAGAAATCCTGCTTCAGGCGCGGATTGCCGGGCTGGCTCCAGCCCTGATCGGTGAATGCGATGTCATAGACTTCTTCCCACAGCGGGGCATAATGGCTGGTCAGGCAATTGAGGACGAGCGTTCTTACAGTCATGTCAATTACTTGAACATATGGCAACCGAGCCAGCGTTGATTCATAGAGATCGCCTTGGCCTGTCGATTTAATGAAGGCATCCATAACCGTCGAATGCGATAATCCAAGTAGCGAAATCAATTTTTGTGGATCGCGGAACGTCAGCGACAAAACAGTATTTACGTGCGTGGGACCCGGCGGCACCAGAGTAGCAATCAATGTCCGTTCCATGCTGATGCTGATGCGTCGCCGGTGCATGTATCGATAGTAGTCAGTCACCAATTTTGCGCCAGCTTCGCCGGATTCGACCCACCCGACTTTCGGCGTGCGGCGCGCATATTCGGCCATCGGTCGGTAATTCGTTCGCGGCAGGTAATCTTCAGGCAGCGTTTCGAGGTCGATCGCGTCGTAGTGTCCCTTTTCGCTGCAAATAATGCGTGGAGTCTTGTTGTAAGGATTGGCCAGGAAGAAGTGCGGGCCGGAAAGCACCCAGCCAGCCGGGTCGGCGACGAAGCCGTTGTCGCCGATAGCACGTCTGGCAATGGTGCCATCCTTTTGTTGCATGGTTTCGTGCCACATCTCACTCGACATGTAACCGTCACCTAGGTCGCCGAGGCGGCGCGGCCAGGCGGCAAGCTTGCCAAGCACGCTGTTCAGCATACCTGCATGCAGAGCAGGAAGGCGCGCTCTGCGCGGCGGCGTCCCAGGTGCATCGTAGAGCTGCGAAAAGACGGCCAGCGCCGCATCATCGACACGCACTATGCGGTCGCGGTGGCCGACGGTATTCCACTGACCGTTATCGTTTTTTATGCCATCAGGCAAACCCGTTCCGTCATGCTGATAACAGGCATCGACCGTGGTCGGAGTAAACAGGTTTGCAATCTGGTCGAAACGCGGGGCGCCTTTCTCAGGCCCGTAGATGTTGATGCTGTATTTGACCCGATCCCCGATAGGAAACAGCATTTCCTGATTCTGAAACTGGAAATGCGCCCGCAGCCGCGCATACACCGATTCCCTGAGCGCGCCGCCCTTCGGATCGTCGTACGGCCCTTCCGGATGCAGCAGCGCCGTCACGCCGCGCGTTCCTGCCAGCCGCCAGCCCAGCGGCATGAAGCACTTGTACAGATTCGTCTGCACGCCCTTCAGCAGCGGGTAATTCTGCACCGCGTTCAGAAAACTCAGCATCCCCTCGGCTTCTTCCAGTTCGCCGGTCCACGCAGCTTGCAAGCCGGGAAAACTGGCAAAGGCATCGGCGCGCAAGGTTCCCAGGTCCGATGCACTGACCTTGCGGATCGCAAACAGCGGGTTCCTTTCGCCGAGGATGCCGGACTCGTTCCATTCCACCTTCAGCCACGGCGGATTGCCCAGCACCAGGTCGAAGCCGCCCCGGCTGGCGAAGACATCGGCAAAGCACAATTCCCAGTGCATGAAGCGACGCTGGCCGGCGATGCCTTCCACCAGCGAGATGCGGGCGAAGGCGGTGCGCAGCTTGCTGATACGCAGCTGGCCAAACTTGTCGAGCAAGCTAGCTGGCTCCTGATTGATAACGAGCGACAATTGGTTTTCAAAACCTTCGAACGCGGGCTGCACCAAAGGCACCAACAGAGCCTGCCGAACCGGTGGCACGATCACCTCTGGCGGCGTAGAGAAATCCATTCGCACCTGCGGCGTCAAGTCGACGATGTTGCCTTCTAGCACAGCGCCCACTTCCATCCACCATTCCTCGCGGCTGGGCAAGGTGGCGCTGCCTTGGATCGGCCAGAACCACAGCGCGCACCAGTAATCCATCACCAGCTTCAGGCGCCGGAATGGCGTGGCCAGGTCTGAGTCTTCATTAAGCAATCCGCGCCGGCGTATGTCTTCCTTTTGCGCGCGCGCGATGTTGGGCGCATCGCTCTCAGGAGCGGGCCAGACCGTCAGCGCATCCTCGGTCAGCGCGCGGTCGCGCGCCATCCACTGTGCATGCTCGGCCCACAGCTCGTCGATCCGGGCGCTCAATTGCTGCAGGCGGCTCAGCTCATGCGGTTCCAGCGGGCGCATGAACTCTTTTCGCCAAATTTTTATCCGGTCGAAATCGTCCTTGTACAGCACCTTGACCACCTTGTCGGTGTAATTCGCCATACCCGGGTCCGGCAGCAGGAAATGATAGATTTCATCTGCGGCGCGATCGGGCTGTTGGACGTTGACGCGGCGCGGCGCCTCCTCGTACCATGCGGGCTTCGCCTTCGCCTTCAGGCTGCTGGAGCGGAACACCTCGCGCCGGGCGCCGATCAGGCTGTTGCCGGCGAACAGCTGGTAGCCGAACCATGGAACGTGCGCCGGGCGCGGGGCCAGCGGATTGCCATCGTCATCCTGCTCCGCCTGTCCGTAGATCGCGTTCAGCCATAGCGACACTTCGGCCAGTTCGACGGCGACCGGGTTCAGGTCGACGCCGTACATGTTGCGATCTGCCAGCACCATTCGCACGCGCTGAAGCTCGCGCGGATAGTCGTCGTGTGCAATCCGCCGACCCAGTTCGGCCTGCTTACGTTCGAGGTAAGCTTCCGATAGCTGGTTGACGACCTCGTTCAGGAAGGCCGCGCTGCCCATCGCCGGTTCGCAGACGTTCAAATGCAGGACGTCGTCGGCAGTTTTATCGACAAGCAGTTCATTCAGTGCGTACTTGACCAGGCAGCGAGTCAGCACCTGCGGCGTGTAATAACTGGCAGATTTTTCGCGATCGCGCCCTGCCAGGCGGTAAATGAAAGTGCCCTTGGCGTAAAAGCGCAGCTTGCGGTGGCCGGCGGCGTCGATGTCGTGCACTTTTTCAGATGGCTTGTAGTCGCCAATCCGGCTGGCGGGCACAAACCAGGCATTGTCGAGCATGTCACTGC
This sequence comes from Janthinobacterium sp. 78, assembly GCF_003096775.1. Lineage (NCBI taxonomy): Bacteria > Pseudomonadati > Pseudomonadota > Betaproteobacteria > Burkholderiales > Oxalobacteraceae > Janthinobacterium > Janthinobacterium sp. 78. Next base: position 5,505,174 of record NZ_QENT01000001.1, read on the forward strand.
CGCTGCTGCTGCCGGAGGCCTCGCCGTCGCCATCCTCATCGTCGTCGTCCGAAGAAGCAGCGGTTTTCTTGGGTTCCGGCTGCACTTCGTATAGATCGTCATTGGCAAAAAAACCCCGGTACGCCAACAAGGCTTCGTACACGGCGCCCAGTTGGTTGATCGACAGCAACTGGTAGCTAACCCTGCCCTTGCGTTTGCCTTTGGCACCGGACAGCGACATCAGGCGTATCACTTGCTGCCACACGCTGTTCGGAAACTGGACCTTGTTCAGCAATGGCGTGGCGGCCGGATCGAACAGGCGGCTGTCCAGCGGGGCCAGCACAAAGCCTTCCTTCATGCTGGCCGTTGCCAGGTGCAATTGACCGTCCAGGCCGCAGCCATTGGCGACCAGCGAGAACAGCCGGCGCAGCGTTGCATCGAAATAGCTGCCTTCCCTGGCATGCGGAGTATTAAGCGGTCTAAGTTCCAGGTCGCGCAGCGATTCCAGGCTGTAGCCCTTCAGGTAGACCTCGCTTTTCAGGATGGGCACGTAACCCAGTTCGGGTCTGGCTTCGATGTAAAACATGAATAGCAGACGGTACACCATGCGCAGGCATTCCAGACTCAGGTCGGATTCGTCGAGCTGGTCTTTGCCGGAAAAGAATCCTTTTTTCTGGTCGCTGGCCTGCCGGCGCAACTGGCTGGCGGCTTCATTTCCCAGCGCTTCGATCGCTGAACGCAGCGCGTACTTCAGGTCTTCGCTGACCCCGAAGGCGTGCTTGTGCGCGTTTTCATCGAGCGCATCAAGCAGGCTGGGCCCGGCGCCGGGTGCCAGACTGTCGTGGTGCAGCAATGCGGCCGCAGCTTGGAGCGTGGCGCCATCCTTGCGGTCGATGATCTCGTTCCAGTCGAAGCGCAGCGCCCGGTTGCTGGGCCACTTGAACCGGTCCAGTAGCACCCATTCATTGAGGCCGGCCAGAATCACGTAGCGTGGCGGCGCATCCGCGCCGAACAAAGCATCTGACGCGATATCAGCCATGGTTTCGCCCTTGAGCGCGGGCGGTCGAGTGCCTGGCACAGGCAACGCCGCATACTGGTATTCGGACAGTTGCTGGTCGAGGACGTCGTCGTCTTCCTGGCCGGGGTTGTATGCTGGCACGATGATCAACTGCGGCGGCTTGTGCGCTTCGCCCAACACCACCCAGGCGGGCAGCGGCGAGCCGGCCTGTAATTCCACCTGGATCGGCTGCAGTTCGTAGCCCAGCGCTTGCAGCAAGCCTTGCTGCAATTGCATGAAAATGGCAAGCTGCTCTGCCTCGCCGCGCTGCTTTGCAAACGCGTTGCGCAGCGCGAACCAGCGGCCGGACCACGCACCCAATTGCTTGAACGGTGCCTTTTGACTGGCATCCAGCTCTTCAGCCGCCAGCCACGCGTCGAGGCGGGACTTGATATCGCCCTTGAACACCTCGGCCAGGTAATGGTGGCTGTAAAACTCGTTTTCGTTGGCAATGCCAGCAAAAGTTTGAACTGCCAGGATGGGCGCACCAGAGACTGCCATGAATATCTTTCGTTCTTATTGGACTGGGCCGCATACGGCGGCAAGTACCTGGATGTAAGGCTGCGGTTCGGTAGTCAGCGTGTCTGCTACCCATAGCCGGTAATCGTCGAAAACGCGGTTGATCTGCCGGGTTCGCTGTTCGAAGCGCGAGCGCGCCACGCCTTCGATCACGCGTTCGAATTGAAGCGTCAGCTGCACCACCTGCTTGGACTGCAGCCGCTCGAGGTCGGCCAGCGTGCCTTCCAGCCGCGTTTTCATTTCGGCGGCAAAAGCGCGCTGCAGCTCGGTCATGTGCGCTTGCATCGCATTTACTGCACCCGGGAGCGCCAATTGCAACTCCTCCATCGGCAACGTCTTGTTCGAATTGGCGAGCGTGCCAGCTTGCAATCCGGCGCGAGCGATGAAGTTGTCGAACGATTCCAGCCTGAAGCTACCGGTGGCACCGCTGCGGCACGCGACCTGCCACTCTGCCAACAGCGGTTGGCCTTTGCGGTTGGGTACCAGGCTCATTAAGATGAAAGCCTTCTCGCCGGTGGCCAGCTTCGGGCTTTGCAGCACGGGCGCGCTGTGGCGCCCGAAAGCCGTCAGCACCCTATCCCCTAGCCACTCGACGATAGGGTGTTGCGGCCAGAGATAATGCAGCTGAGGCCATGTGTCGTCTTCGGCCTTGGCTTGGCGGGCTTGCTCGATGGCTTGCGCCATGCGATCGCTACTGGCGCATAGCACATACTGGTCATTTGAAGCCTGCACTTCGCGTGGGAGTTGCCGCAAACGCTCTTGCAAGTCTAGCGGCGCCGTGATTGCGATGGTTTGCGCAGCGTCTTCATAGCTCCATTGTACGATCGGATTAGGCAAGCAAAGCTGCGTAAGCGCGGTCTTGGCGAAGTGATACTCGCCGGTAAACAACGAAACCGGTGCGACAATGGAAGCTAGGCTATTGGGCGTAACCGGAGCTGCACTGTCGCCGCCCCCTTCAGTTGCGTCGATTCCACCAAACAATTTCAGCAGCCAGTCGCCTCCGTTTTCGGAGTCCGACTGTTGCTCCGTATCTAGCGTGATTTCGACCTGTTCGGGGCTCAGGCCCTTGGCCATGAATCCTGACACCTTATCGGCTTCCTTGTCGGGATCATAGACGTTCAGAAAAGAGGCCGGGTCGCCTAGGTTCACATTGGCCTGTTCGTCTTTTCTTTCCAAAATTTCAAGAATGCGCAGATCCCCACGTATTTTTTCAACGTCGGTTTCTGTGAAAAGATAAACGATTTGAGGCTGGAATGCCTGTCCATAGCGATCCACACGGCCATTACGCTGCTGGAAGACCATCAGCGACCAAGGCAAATCAAAGTGCACCAGGCGGTGGCAAAAATAATGCAGGTTCAGGCCTTCAGACGCCACGTCGGAACAGAGCAATACCCGGATCGGGTCGTCAAGGCGTCCGAAGCGATCGACCAAGTCTTGCTGTTCAGTATCGGTCATCTGGCCGTGCAGCACGGCGAGCTGCTTGGGCTTCAGGCCGAAATCGGATGTCATCTGCATCGACAGCCAGTTCAACGTTTCAATGCGCTCTGAAAAAATGACGATGCGGTCGGCGCCATCGCTGGCGGTCCAGCCGAAGATGGGGTCCTTGAGTTGTTTGGCGAAGCGCTGGTACTTACTGAAAGCAGCGGGCGTGATGGCGCGCAGGGTTTCGGCAAAAACCGTCAAGCCATCGATTTCCGCATGTTCGTCGGCGCTGGCTGATGCCTTATTGCACAGCAAGGCGATACGAATTTCTGTTGCCTTGAGAGCCGCTGCTGGGCTTGAAAATAAGCCCTTTTGCATGCCCACCCGCTGCAACTCTTGCTGCAGACCGGCGCGGTGCTGGCCGCCCTGTGTGAATGGAATTTCCAGCAAGGCTCGGTAAGCCGCCTCTTCCTGCACGCTCGCATGCTGACGCAAGCAGGTAGTGGTGCGCTCCTGGAATTGGCTCGATACCTGATCCTTGATGTCCTTCTTGAAGCGGCGCACCACCAGGCCCTTGTGGCGGAAGTCGTCGGGAGTGTAGTCGTCGGGGTCACTGATCGCGGTCGGGTCCAGCAGACTCATCAGGGAAGCAAAACTGCGCGCCGAACCATCGTGCGGAGTTGCCGACAGCAGCATCAGCGTATCGGAGCGCGTGGCCAGCATGCGCGCCAGCTTGGCGCGGCGGGAAACGCCCTGCTCGCCTGCCCTGGCCGCGACGTTGTGGCATTCGTCGATGACGATGATGTCCCACCACGCATTTTCCAGATAATTGCGGTATTCAAGATTGCTCTTGAGCGTGTCGATCGAAATAATGCTGCGGTCAAAGTGATTAAACGGATTATGGTTGGCTGGGATGCGGTTACGCACGCGCGCCAGCCCGACCGAATCGAGCCTGACCAACGGAATCGAAAAACGACTCCACCACTCTTTCTGAAACTGGGTCAGCATGCTTTTTTGCGTCACCACTAAGATGCGCTTGCCGCGCCCGCGCTGAATCAGCTCGGTGGCGAGGATGCCCGCTTCCAACGTCTTGCCCAAGCCCACGGCGTCCGCAATCAGGATGCGGGAACGCGGCTGGCGCAGCGCCTGCAAGGCAGGGTCGAGCTGATACGGCACCAGATTCATCACACCACGATGGCCGAGGTGTATCTCCGCGTCATTGGGAGTGCTGCGGCGGCGCTGGCTTTCGAGGTAGAGCAAGGACGCGTTGTATGTACGACTGGTATCGACCACCAGTTGCGTGCTGGCCGGATCAAGGATTTCGATCGGGCCTTCCAGTTCAGTCAAAAACAGCGCAGAACGTCCCCGGACCAGATCGGAAATGCCGTCGCATGTGAGAAGCTGTCCACCATCATTTGAAGGGTCGACCCGACGTAGCAGCCATTCTTCATCGCGGATGACGACGCGCGAACCCGGTGCGTGTAAATTCATTCAGTTTTCTTTACTTAATTCGTTGTTTCGGCATTCAAATTTACCTGGCTGCGTGCCGCTGCGTACAGGCAATCTATTCCGCGGCAGCAAGTCTCATTTTGATTGCACCATAGCATGATTACCAATCAAAAACAGCATCAAATGCTACCAAATATGGGCATTGCATAATTTAAATATTGATTAGTGCTGATCTTCATCTTTGCCGAACTGTCTGACCTGTCAATGGTCCAATCTGGATTACAACGCTGCGGATACCGCTCTTTAACGGATCTGTCCACCTGGGCGGGCGAATCGAAGCACGCCAGCACAGTGACGATATGCAGTTTTACGGAAGTGGGCAGAGTCGCCATCGATTTAATCTAAAGCCGTCAAGGTAAAGCGGCACGGCGCTCATTCAGCACCAGGCAGCAGGGTTATGGCACCATCCAGGTCGATGATATCGGCCAGGTCGAAATGTCCGCGCTGTTTAGCACACGCCTTGGCCAGCAGGCGCAGCGCCGCCAGCTCTTTGCGCTTGGCTTTGGTGAGTTGCCGCCCTATGTTGAGCTGCTGCTGGTACAGCGGCGAGAAAAGGCAACCGTTACCCTCAGCCTTAATTTCCTTATCGAGACGTCGTTTCTCAGTGCCGATAGACATCCGACGTTCATGCGCGGTATGCCATAGCAAAGCAGCATGTGTCAGTTGTAAGTCGTTCTGCATATCATCTCCATTTAAGTAGCAAGGCCCGAAACCGCGCCGTGGCGCCGAGACAGCCGAGCTGTGGTGACCGTTACACACGGCCAAAGTGTAATCCTAGCCTCGAAATGAACCGTGCTGATGGCTCTGCGGATTGAGAAGTGCAGTGCTAGGATGACGCGCCGGCGAAAAATGGCCATGGCCACTTACTGCCGGGATAACGGTATTCGACGACCAACAAATTCGGCCAGGTGGGGACTCCTCCGCAACCGTGGATAGTGAGGCATCCTGACTACCTCGTCTGACTACCGTGCCGCACACTTCGCGCGCACGCGCGTAGGGCCTGCGAACAAGGGTGCGAACACTGGCTCTGAAAGGGCCGATAGAGGGTGCGAACCAATATACGAACCAGTTAGAGAGCGCACCGGCATGGTCTTCGCCGTGCGCGGCGAGTAAGTCGGGAAAAGGCCACCGGATGACTCAGTAATGGAGGTATCGGCTGTTGCTGCTGCGCGCGCGTAGGGGTGCGTACCTTGCTGCGTACCAGCCTATTCATCCCCGCTTGAGCCCTTTATCGTTCATGCCGTGTGGCCACGATTTTCACCCAGTGTTTGATACGTTTCAGATCGGTTGTGATTACTTTCAGTTGACACCTGACTAATTCGGGGCGGTCGGCGTTACGACTCGCAATCGACTTGCCGAGAAATGTCGTTGGGCCAGTCGCGCTGCCTCAGGGTCGCCAACCATGGATCGCCGCCGCTTGTCGGGCGCGGCGTTCTGAGGTCAAGCCCTAAGGGTGCGGAGCTTCATTCATTGATGAGCCAATAGTTTTCTGCCAGGAAAGTACTTTCAGTTCGTCACGGTGAGTCAATGGGTCATGGCCAACATTGCTATCGTAACCAAGCCTGGGGTGCGTCGCTTCCGATCCGTCTAGTTCGCCGATCAAGAACTGCTCAGCTCACGCCGGTGCCCGGCTGCGGGTGGACATGATCAGAGCGCACACCGCCATCAGGCCAGCGCGCGCATACAGATCGTTCGCGTCCTCGCCTTCAATCTCGCTCATGCAGTGCAGCAGACCGGCCTGCTGCGCGGCGCGCTCGCCAGTGCCACTCTTGTCATTGTCGGCGAAGGCGAACTTCCGCCCCTTTACTTGGGCGGCGACGTGGACAAGGTTGCTGGCCGAAAAGCAGATCAATACCTGCGCCTGCTGGTTCAGCTGGCGCAGCGCCAGTTCCAGCGTCAAGCCGGTGGCGTAGCCCTCGACCAGCCAGCTTTCAAGCGCACGGGGGTTCCCCAAGCGGAACACCGCCCCCTTGGCGCGGGTACCGTAAATCATCTTTTTCTGCCATGCGCGTTCTTCCATCAGCCAGCGGATCACCTGCGCACCGACCAGCTGGTTCGTGTCCACGGTACGCATCGGCACGATCAGCTCGCGCTCGTCGTTGACCAAGCCCAGCACATCGGGCAGCTGCTTGCTGCGCAGGTACACGTGTTCGCACGGTTTGCACGCGCGCAGCATGGCGGCGGCGTTGATGCTGGCCTGGCGGTGAACCTCGGCTTGGCGGCGCTCCTGAGCGCTCTTGCGCTCGGCCCAGGCGCGCTTGTCTTCGGCGGTGAAACCCTTCGTATCCGGGTTGTCATACCAGTAAATCTCGGCGCCGTTCGACCAGTCCGACACCCAGCCCCGGCGACCATCCCAAAAGTAGGCGCCGTCCTTGGTACGCGGATGCTGCTCAGTCGGGCAGCGGCGTACCCGTTCACTCGGGTACAGGTCCGGCAGCATCAGCCCATACAGGCCGGCGAAGTCGGCAAACGTCATGCCGCCCTCCTGTAGGCGATCTTGTTCGCTTTGTGCTTGTTCATCACGCCGCGCGTGACGGTGACGCTCTCGACCTGATTGTAGTCGGGGAGGTTACGCGGATATGAGCCGGTGATGCTCTTGAACAGGTGTGCTGCGCGCTGCGGTGCTGTCTCAACATTGCCTTCAGTGCGAATCAACGAAACGCACTGTGCCCAAACGCTGGCCATGTCGCCGACGTTGACTTGGCCGACTTTGAACTCGACCATCTGGCCAGCTTCATGTTCGAGTAGGTTGCGCTTGACGATCTCGAAGCCGCACGACATGCAGCGCTTCATGAATGGCTTAAACTGACAATTCGGGCAACCGCTCGGCTCCTCACCCTCATCATCGTCCTTGCGAACCACCTTGTCGAGTTTTTCGCCCATGTCGAGCGAAGATAGACCGCTGTGATAGATCACCTCAAAGTCCTCGGAAAAGCGCACGATGTTGCCTGAGAAGTCAAGCAGCAACAAATCGGTCTTGCCGGTAGATGGCGAAGCGCGCAGGCCACGCCCCCACATCTGGATCGCCGTCGACAAGGACTTGCGCAGCGGGCGCACGTCGCACACGCAGGCCACGTCCGGCACATCGAAACCCTTGGCCAACGCCTCGACCGAGATCAGCACGCGCAGCATCGAATTGGGCAGGCGGAATTCCTTAAGTAGGGCGGCGCGCGTGGCGTCGCCCGTTTCAGCCGTGAAACAGGCCGCCATCACGCCGTTGCCGGTAAATTCCGCGCACATTGCCTCGCAGTGCGCGATTGTGGCGCCGAACACGATAGTCTTGCGGTTCTCGGCCAGCGTCACCCATTCATGCACTACGTTGCCGATAATCTCCATGCCGCGCTGGGAGGCGGCTTGGTCGGTCCACTCGCCACCGGCGGTGGCCGCGCCGGTCATGTTAACCTTAGTACACGACATCACACGCATTGGTACCAGCACACCCGAGGCGGTCAGCTCGGCCATCGTGGTGGCATTGACCAGGTTGGAAAACAACTTGCCCAGACCGGGCGAAAACGGCGTCGCCGACAGGCCAATCACCGCGCCTCGGCAAGTCTGGATATGCTCGGTCCAGACCTTCATCTGCGTATGCGCCTCGTCGATGATGACAAGGTCGGCGTCCGGCCAGTCGCGCATGGCCAGAGTCTGTGCGCTGGCGATCTGGAACGGCAGCTCGGGGGCATAGCGCCAGGAATCGGCCATCATCACGCTATGCTGGATCAAGCCGAGAGAGTCGGCCACCTCGGAAGTCTGGCTAATCAGGGTGCGGCGGTCGGCCACGAAGATCACCCGCTTGTCGCGCAGCAGCGCCTCATGGATCAAAAACATCGCCAGGATGGTCTTTCCCGAGCCGGTCGGGCTCATCACCATCTGGCAGCGGTGGCCGGCGACGAAGCCGGCGCGCAGCAGCTCGCGGGCGGTCTTCTGGAACGGGCGCGGCTCGGGGAAACGCGCGCTGGCGTAGGTGACGCGCATATCAGACCGCCGCGTTGTACAGTTTCTCGGCCTTCTCGGCGCGATTCTTCCAGTATTTCGCGGTACGGATCGCCTCGGCGACCTCGCCCGACTTGGCCCGCAGCATGCGCTCGGCGCTGTCGGCCACGGCACGCAAGCGCTTGGCCTCGTCCATCGCCGCCTTCAGTTGGTCGGCGGCGTCGATCACTCGGCCCATGTTCTCGTTGTCAGCCAGCGTCTCGGCGAAGCTGGCCTTCACATCGTCCAGTTCCTCGCGCAGGGCGGCGTTTTCCTCGCGCAGCGTGACCAGCTCGTCCAACATGTCTGAGGTCATACACGCTGCAGGTGGCACTGCATCTGGAGCGCTCAGCCCCCTTGATGCCGCCATCATAGGCACGAAAACGGCCTCGGCGGCGACACTTGTGAAGACCTTTTGCCCCGTATCATTATGCATCGAGGCACCGTTCGTTGCGCTAGCTTCGAAATCATTCATATATTGCCCTCCGTGTATTTACAAAAAATCGCACATTGGCATTGGCTGCCATTTGCGGTTACAGCTTTGAGAATTGATAAATGGCATGCCAGCGTAATGGAGCGCAAAGGAAGTGCTGGATAAGCGCCTCACCTGTTAATGAGTTCAAATTCGCCGAAAGGTCTAACAGGGAAGGATGCTTTCGTTTTCATCAGGAGTTCAATCGTTCTCCGCTAGGCATGGACGGTCGCGTCAATGCTCATCGGCCCAGTCGGTCCCGGTCACAGAGGGGATTTGAAGCTCTACCGCGAAGCCATCCCGCACAAGACGCTGCGCCAGTGTGTACGCAGCCGCTTGACCGGCAAAGCTGGCGTCGTTATCGCCCGCAATTAGCACTTCCTTCACCCCTGACGGCGGCACCCAGGTCGCCAACAAACCTGCGTTGGTGGCAGCCCAAACCGTGCACCCAAATCGATGTTGCGCGGCGAGGGCCGATTCAATGCCTTCGCCAATACCAAGGCGCTGCGCAACTGGTCCAGTTCTCACTGCTGCAGTATTAAGTAAGCGCCCTGGCAAAAATTTCTTGACGTCGCTGACGGGCGCCTTGTATCCGCCATCGGTCAGATATGTTCGATGCAGCGACACGATCGTAGCGTCCGGGTAGCTTAACAACGCAAGCATGACCGGATACACTCCACCTTCCGTATGTGACATCGCGGGATGGAACCTGATATCGTCGGGTACTGTTTCGATGCCTGTACGGCGGTTGAGGTACAGCCAAGCTGGATCGCCGTAAGTGACTTTCACGCTCGATTCCCAAATTCGGCGGAGCGCGGCGATTTTCTGCTCATCAGTGCGCTCTTGAACAATAGTGCCAGACTGAAATGTGTCGGCGACTTGATCTACCTGCCTTGCTGCTTCCGCAAACGTCCAACCAAACATTTTTTTCAACAACGAGAAGCCATCTCCCGAACCGCACCCCGTGCAGATCCAAGTGCCCCGTCCATCTAAGTCATCGAAACGATACCGATCCTTCCCATGACACATCGGGCATGGCCCATGTCGCTTAGTCAGATATTTCGGGTCAATACCCAAGGCGGGCAGGATATGCAGCCAGCGCCCTTTTGCTATGCTTGCCGTTGAAGGTTTTTTCAATTGCATGCTTTGACTCCCTCTTTTTATCAGTTCTATCTCATCAACATTCATCGTCACCGCACTATTATTCTCGTGGGCACCACTCCCATGTGTTCGCTGAAAAGCAACACGTGCCGTTGCTGCCATCAAAACGTTTTCCTCTGCATTCCGCTTGGATGTCGTTCGACCCTCGTAAGCCCCCATCCCCTGCCAAGAATTTGCTTAAACCGCACCGCAACTACTATGCGAAATCCCTGCAGACCGGGGTCGGTTTCAATGCCATCCCCTTGGCTAGGCGAATTTCCGGGGTACTGCTTTTTCTCCTCTACTCTTCTCTTCTCAGACTCAGCCAAGCCGCAAGCGCAGTCTTCTGGCTGCCATACCAGACGCTAGCGAGAAGCTAGCGGCGTGCATGGACAGATTGGTAGGTTGATGTGTTCGCCGCGAGCATCAGGTTTCTATAAGAAAACCGCGCTGGACGAAAATTTGTAAATCCAAATCGGTAATGGAGAGTTTGCGCTCCAGGAACGGTAGGTCAGCGGGTACGAGACCACCGTTTTGACTGGCACACAGCCAAAGCAGAATTAGATGGCCTTTCGCGGCATCCGGCAACGAACAGAAGTGGTAGTCATCCATCATGGCGCGGTGAAGTTTGATCCACGGCGGATTACGCTTGGTGTAGTGCTGAAATTCTTTCCAGTTTTTCACTGTGTAATATTTCATGACGATGTGGCCTACTTTCTCATGTGGTGAGGAAATTAACGGTGATGGAAGTGCATGCGGCGGTGCTGACGTCAGCGCATCAAAATGAATATAGGGTGCACAGCCAAGACCGCGAGGCAAAGCAACGTTTATTCTTGCGACACTATGTCCGAATAGCGTCGATGCAAACTGTCGCCGACGCGAACATCGGCTTTCCGATCGGATATTCCTGTTTAGGGGACCTGATACGATTAAGGCTTCAAACGTGCCTGTGCCGTGCTCTTTGCCTTCAAATCAGACAGCCACGCATCAAGATCGTCCTGCCGGTACCAAATCCGGCCACCTTTGACGAAACTCGGCCCACTTCCTTTGGTCGCGTACATCGCCAAGGTTTTGGCAGCCAGTCCGAGGTACAGAGCAGCATCCTTGCGGCTCATCCGGCCATCTGCAAGTACAGTAATTGAAGGGCTTGAAATGCTCATCGGGAGAATCCTTTTTACAAAGAGGTGGAAAACGATAACTATATCAATACATGTGCTGTATTAGAGCACAAATTTGCATATATAATGAAAATTGGGAATTTCACAGAACATTGGACGCAAAGGACATACATGAGAACGACGAAAAGCTCTAAATCCGGCGGTGGAAAGCTGTCTCGGTCAGAAACTGTAACGGTCCGATTGGATCCTAGACTTAGATATTTGGCCGAGGTAGCGGCCCGCGCTCAGCGACGCACCCTGTCCAGTTTCATCGAGTGGTCAATAGAGATGGCGCTCAACACGCAGGTTCTAAATGTTGATGGGGCGCGCACGGTGGCAGACGAGGCAGAAAACCTTTGGGACGTAAATGCGCTAGACAGGTTTGCGAAACTCGCACGCCGACACCCGCACCTGCTTACTCACGAAGAACAAGTTCGATGGAAAGAATTTGAAGAGAGTCAGATAACCGGTATCTCTTTTAGCCGAACCATGGGAGGTGTTGGGGAGTTTATGGCGCTTATGGAATCGATGAGAAAAAATTGGGAGGCATTGGTCGACGCCGACGGTCTTTCCCGTATAGATAGGCTTACCAACAAAAGCAAATGCACCGACAGTGATGAGACTAACCTAGAGACAGGATGACAACACTATGGCAAAGAACTTTAGCAAACTCACTCGTCCAGCCATGCGCAAGCTGACCGCCGACACCACCATTTCCGAGCACGGCGTCACGTTCAAGCGTGAGTGCAGCGGAGACGGCCTCTTTTCGGTCAATGTAATGGTGGACGGACGACGTATCCACAGGGTGGTGGGAAGGGAGTCGGATGGGACAACACGCACGCAGGTCGAAGACTTCATAGCCAAGTTGCGCACCGATGCAAAACATGATCGCCTGAGTTTGCCCAAAGGCCGCAAGGTTTCGCTTTCGTTTCGCGACGCCGTCCTTGCGTACCTTGCCAGGCTGTCGGTCGAAGGTGGCAAAGACATGAAAATGAAAGCGTCACGACTGCGGCTGCACCTTGTACCATATTTTGGCGCGAAGCCGATCTCGCAAATCACCGGCTCGGATGTGGATCAGTACAAGCAGCTCCGTTTGCAGCAGACTTCGTTGCGCGGGGGAGATCGGGTCAGCACTAAGGCCAGGCAGAATGGAGCAATCGCGCGCGACAATGCTGGCAAGTGCACTCCTGGGACTATCAACCGGGAACTGGCCGCGCTGTCACATCTTTTGAACAAAGCTGTCGAATGGGGCTGGATCGAAAAGCGCGGCCCTAGGATCACGCGTCTCCCCGAGGGAAAGGGGCGCTTAGTCTACCTGACCGTCGAACAAGTGAAACGGCTGATCGGATGCGCGAAGGAATCAGATAGCCGCCACCTTTATCCATACATCGTCGTCGCCCTTGATACTTCGATGCGAACGATGGAAATACTATCGATCCGGAAAGAGAACATCAATATTGCACAACGATTGATTCACATACCGAATGCAAAGGCAGGCCCGCGCGACCAGCCAATCACAGCGTATCTAGCGAATTTTCTGGATATGCACATGGCTGCGACTTCCCCGCTACAACCATGGCTCTTTCCATCCGCCTCGTCACGATCAGGGCATGCGGTCGACATCCGAACACCGTTCATCAAAGCTGTCATCGCCGCCGAACTCGACCCGCGCGAAGTGCTACGCCATACCTTACGGCACACAACGATCAGCCATCTGGTCCAAGCAGGCGTGGATTTGTCCACCATTAAAAGGATCAGCGGACACAAGACGATGGCAATGGTCGAACGGTATGTGCATCTGAACGATGAGCATGTCAACGCTGCTATGGACAAACTGGAAAAGCGCCTGCACTAGCATTGAACTGTATTTCTCCCGGCAGGATTACACAGGAATTACACGAAGCATTGGATCGATCTTGGTAGACCGATCCAACTTCCTCCGTAAGAGGTTGAATCTAAAGCGAAATTCTGGTGGGCCTCCCGTGAGTCGAACACGGCACCAACGGATTATGAGTCCGCTGCTCTAACCAAGCATGAGCTAGAGGCCCAAGGGGGACTGCGGCGTGGCGGCGCTGTTGATGCCCGCCTCGCGCGGCCGTTTTGGAAACGGACACGCGAGGATAGGGGTATCAGGGGCGCACGTCAAGCCCTATTGGCTTCTAGTTGCCTTCCAAGAAGCTTTTCAGCTTGTCGGAGCGCGATGGGTGGCGCAGCTTGCGCAGCGCCTTGGCTTCGATCTGGCGGATGCGCTCGCGCGTCACGTCAAATTGCTTGCCTACTTCTTCCAGCGTGTGGTCGGTGGACATCTCGATGCCGAAACGCATGCGCAGCACTTTCGCTTCGCGTGGCGTCAGGGAATCGAGCACGTCCTTGACCACGCCCCGCATGGACGCATGCAGCGCTGCGTCGGCCGGCGCCAGGGTGTTGTTGTCCTCGATGAAGTCGCCCAGGTGGGAATCGTCGTCGTCGCCGATCGGCGTTTCCATCGAGATCGGTTCCTTGGCGATTTTCATGATCTTGCGGATCTTGTCCTCGGGCATTTCCATCTTGATCGCCAGGGTGGCCGGATCGGGTTCCGCACCCGTTTCCTGCAGGATCTGACGCGAGATCCGGTTCATCTTGTTGATCGTCTCGATCATGTGCACGGGAATGCGGATCGTGCGCGCCTGGTCGGCGATCGAGCGCGTGATGGCCTGGCGTATCCACCAGGTCGCATAGGTCGAGAACTTGTAGCCGCGGCGATACTCGAACTTGTCGACGGCCTTCATCAGGCCGATGTTGCCTTCCTGGATCAGATCGAGGAATTGCAGGCCGCGGTTCGTGTATTTCTTGGCGATCGAAATCACCAGGCGCAAGTTGGCCTCCGTCATTTCGCGCTTGGCCTTGCGCGCCTTCATTTCACCGGCCGCCATCTGACGGTTGATGTTGCGCAAGTCCGGCAGCGGCAGCACGACGCGCGCCTGCAGGTCGATCAGGCGTTGCTGCAGTTCCTTGACGGTTGGAATGTTACGGCCCAGGATGGCGCTGTACGCGTGTCCTGCATTGACTTCGCCATCGACCCAGTCGAGGTTGGTTTCATTGCCGGGGAAGACCTTGATGAAGTGGGCGCGCGGCATGCCGCAGCGGTTCACGGCCACGTCAAGGATCTGCTTCTCGATATGGCGCACTTCGTCGACCTGGCCGCGCAGGGTATCGCACAGCTTTTCCACCACCTTGGCCGTGAAGCGGATGCCCAGCAACTCTTGCGAAATGGCATCCTGCGCCTTGGCGTAGGGCTTGGAGTTGTAGCCTTCTTTCTCGAAAGCGCGGCGCATCTTGTCGAACTGCTGCGAAATGACGGCGAATTTTTCCAGCGCCGTGCGTTTCAGCGTTTCCAGCTGCTCGGCAGAGAAGCCGGCCGCGCCGGAAGCGTTCGCCTCTTCCTCTTCTTCGACTTCCTCTTCTTCCGCTTCGCCTTCTTCCTCGTCTTCTTCGACGGGAGCGGCCACGACAGGCGCGGCGGCGACCGGTTCGCTTTCATCGACGAGGCCGTCGACGATTTCGTCGATCTTGATCTCTTCGTTGGCGATGCGGTCGGCGGCGGCGATGATCTCGGCGATCGTCACGGGACAGGCGGAAATGGCCTGGATCATGTCTTTCAAGCCATCTTCGATGCGCTTGGCAATCTCGATCTCGCCTTCGCGCGTCAGCAGCTCGACCGAGCCCATTTCGCGCATGTACATGCGCACGGGGTCGGTGGTGCGGCCAAAGTCGGAATCGACGGTCGATAATGCGGCCTCGGCCGCCGCTTCCGCCTCGTCATCGCTGGTGACGACGGCAACGTTATCGGACAGCAACAACGTTTCCGCATCAGGCGCGTGTTCGTAGACGGCGATGCCCATGTCATTGAAGGTACCGATGATGCCTTCGATGGCTTCCGGATCGACGATGTTTTCAGGCAAGTGATCGTTGATTTCCGCGTAGGTCAGGAAACCGCGTTCCTTGCCGAATTTGATCAGTGTCTTGAGTTTCTGGCGCCGGCGCTCGAGTTCTTCCTCGCTCGCTTCCGTATCGGACGAGAAGGCGTCTTTCAGCAGCGCGCGCTCCTTCGCCTTGCGGTCCTTGGCCTTGGCCTTGTCGACGGCCTTCAGTTCGGCCCGCTCGACGGCGTTCAGGGCGGCGACTTCATCATTTTCTGGCTGGAATTCTTTTGGCTTGCGGCCGCGGCGGCCTGGTACTTTTACCGACGGCAAGACATACCCGGACGTATCGATGGCCGCCAGGGTGGCAGCGTCGGTGGTCTGGCTGACCACGGGCGCGCTGGTCACGCGCGCTTCTGGCCGGTCGAGCGCCTTTTCGGCTTTCGTGGTAACTTTAGTGGGCTTTACAGCCGCTTTGGATTCGGGTTTCTTGATTGGCACAGGCGCTTTCGATTACACAACGACTTGCTTTACGGTGGATTAGGATAAAGTTTGCTGCCAGTTCCCTGTCTACCTGCGGGAACCACCATCTTCGAACCTGCCGACAACGCAAATCCGACACTGTTACGTTACTTACACCTCATCGGCCACGATCCGCGGGAAGCGCAGCAATTCCTGTCCACCGGCTGTTGCCAGCCGTCTCGGCAAAAATTCCTGCATCGACCGCGTTGGGAGCGAGAGCCTGGCGCGGCTTGCCAGCGTCTGCGAGCCTTGCCCGCAACGCCGAAAACGCCAGTTGGCCCTGGCTGCCGACACGATCCACCGCGCCGATCAAGAGCCTAACTTACTGAAAACAAATACTATTTACGAAACAGAACTAGCTTGCCAAAGCACACAATACTTAGCATTTAATTATAGCACGCGAAAAATGTTTTTCCAGTGCGCGCCATACCCTCAGAGCAAGATTAGCGATTCACCAACTCGGCATCGCGCTCACGCTCCAACTCGCCTTGCTCCTGCGTGATTTCGCGGTAGCGTACACCAATTTTCTCCGATGGCAAACCCGACGCAAACAATTGCTGCAATTCCGCCTTCAAGGCATTCAATTTGATCTCGCGGATGGTGCTCACCAGCCACGACAATTCGCTGTCGTAATCGGATTCTGTGCCGGCCGCGATCTCGCCGATGATCTCGTCGTATTCGCTGCCCAGCTCCTTCAATTGCTGCGCCAGCGCGGCAAAACTGCCGTGCTCGCCCAGCGCCTGGCCCACGGCCACCAGCTGCCCCAGGCTGTGGGCTGCATCCGGCCCCAGGTGCTGGAAAGCGGTCAGCGCCGCCTCGTCGATGCGCAGGCTCAGGGGCGGATGCGCCACCAGCATGCGCATGATCTTCAATTCCAGGCCCACGGGCACAGGGCGGCCCGATTTCGGCGGCGCGCGGCGCGCCACGGCAACGGGTTTCGCCAGCTCGAACAGGGCTTCGATCTCGGCCGGCGTGGATTGCGTCAGCTGCGCCAGGCCGCGCACGATTTGCAGGCGCAAGGACGACGGTGCCATCAGTTGCAGCAGGGGCTTGGCGTCGAACTGCACGCGGGCACGCCCTTCCGGCTCCGACAAATCATGCTCGCCCGACACTTCTTTCAGCAAGAATTGCGACAGCGGCATGGCTTCATGCACTTGCTGCTCAAAACCTTCGGTGCCGAATTCGCGGATATAGCTGTCCGGATCGTGTTCCGACGGCAAGAACAGGAATTTGATGGTTTTATTGTCCGACACGTGGGCCAGGCTCGCTTCCAGCGCGCGGCGCGCGGCGCGGCGGCCAGCCTTGTCGCCGTCAAAGCTGAAAATCACGTTATCGGTCTGGCGCAGCAGTTTTTGCACGTGGGTGGGCGTGCACGCCGTGCCCAGGGTCGCCACCGCCTGCGGGAAACCCATCTGCGCCAGCGCCACCACGTCCATGTAACCCTCCGTCACCAGCACATAGCCGGCATCGCGGATGGCCTGACGCGCCTCGAACAGCCCATATAGTTCGAAACCCTTGGAAAACAAGGGGGTTTCCGGCGAGTTCAGGTATTTCGGTTCGCCATGGTCGAGCACGCGCCCGCCAAAGGCGATGACCTGCCCCTTGGTATTGCGGATCGGAAACATGATGCGTTCGCGGAAACGATCATAGCGCTTGCGGTTATTGCCTTCTTCATCGACCTTGTCGATCACGAGACCGGCCTCGGCCAGGGCCGTCACGTCGTAATCGGGGAAGACGGAACGTAAATTGTCCCAGCCGCCGGGCGCAAAACCCATGCCGAAGCGAGCGGCCACTTCGCCCGTCAAGCCCCGGTTCTTCAGGTAGGCGATGGCTTCCGGCGCGTGGCGCAACTGCCCGCGGTAGTAATCGCAAGCCTGCGTCATGGCGTCGGACAGGGCCATGCTTTGCGCCTGGATCTGCGCGCGCTGGGCCGGCGGGATCTTGTCATCGGCTTCCGGCACGACCATGCCCACGTTCTGCGCCAGGTCCTTGACGGCGTCGACAAAGCCCATGCCCGAGTATTCGATCAGGAAACCGATCGAGGTGCCATGCGCGCCACAACCGAAGCAGTGGTAGAACTGCTTGGTGGGGCTGACGGTAAAGCTGGGCGATTTTTCACTGTGGAACGGGCACAAGCCCATGAAATTGGCGCCACCTTTTTTCAGTTGCACATAGCGGCCCACGACATCGACGATATCGACGCGGTTGAGCAAATCGGAAATGAAGGATTGAGGTATCACTGGCTAGGGCGGGTCTTGTTATAGGTCAGACTATACTACCGCACGTGGCCTGAGGTTGAGCCAGGTCAACGTGTGGGCGATTTGAGCGGCTGCCAGCATGGGCCGGCAGCCGATGACTACGATGACTGCTTACGCGGCCGGCGTCAGGGCTTTCTTGACCAGGGCGGACACCACCGTCATGTCGGCGCGACCGGCCAGCTTCGGCTTGACGATGGCCATGACCTTGCCCATGTCTTGCGGACCGGCGGCGCCCGAGGCGGCCACGGCGGCAGCCACTTCAGCCACCACTTCTTCATCCGACAGTCCGGCAGGCATGTAGCCGGCCAGGTGCACCAGCTCGGCTTTTTCGATGTCAGCCAGGTCGGCACGGCCACCGGCTTCGAACTGGGTGATCGAATCCTTGCGCTGCTTGATCATTTTTTCCACGATGGCCGTCACGTGGGCATCCGTCAATTCGATGCGCTCGTCGACTTCCTTGCGCTTGATTTCCGCCAGCAACAGGCGAATCGTGCCCAGCTTGCCCGCTTCCTTGGCGCGCATGGCGTTTTTCATGTCTTCGGTAATTTGTTCTTTCAAGCTCATGGCAATCCTCGTGTTGGTAAGTGGGGTCGATATTCATATGTACGCTCCAAGCAGGCAGCCACAAAAGCGAAAACCCGCTGCGGCGAACCGGAGCGGGTATGCGACTCATCTGAAGTATCACTCCAGGCGAATCAAAACAAAACCCGTGGCGAACAATGCGCCGAACTACCCGGGTTGGTTCTGACTGAACAGTCTTAGAATAATTTTTTCGGCAGTTGTTGGCTGCGGATGCGTTTGTAATGACGCTTTACAGCAGCTGCCAGCTTGCGCTTGCGCTCAGCTGTTGGCTTTTCGTAGAATTCGCGTGCGCGCAATTCGGTCAGCAGACCCGTTTTTTCGATGGTGCGTTTGAAGCGACGCATTGCGACTTCGAACGGCTCGTTTTCTTTAAGGCGAATAGTGGTCATGTAAAATTCAAACCGTTGAGGTGGTGTATAGGAAGAGATAGATAGTAGCAGCTTTTATTCGGAAAGGGAAGCCCCTCCCCCACTTGCGTGCGGCATGCAGCCTGAGATTGCCGCCCGGTTGTGGCGTAAACCACGCATGCGGACGGCAACATCGCTTAAACGGCCATCTTGCGACGGCGCGCCATGAAACCCAGCAAACCCAGGCCAGCCAGCAGCATGGCATACGTGCCCGGTTCCGGCACGGCGCTGACATTCATGCTGACACCGTCCAGGAAGGCCGATGTATCGTGGGCATTGCCCGGATTGGTGCCGGCAAAGCTCAGGGTATGGCTGCCTGCGCCGATATTGAGTGCGTTCACATTGAAGCTGGTCCAGCCCGTGCTGCTCACGCCATACTGGCCCAGCTGCGTGCCATCCAGGCTAACCGTCACGGACTGGCCCTGGTCGTAACCAGGGCGCAGCGCCAGATTGAAGGCGAAGGTGTAATTGGCCGCACCCGTGCTGACGAAGCTTTGCGAGACCGATGCCGTATTTTGCAGGAAGGCAAAGGCATTTCCCTCTTGCGCCACACCATTCCAGGCCGTGTTGCTGGCCGACACGCCGGCTCTGCCCGTGAAGCTCCAGCCCGGCGCCACGTCACCATAGACATAGCCGCCACCGACGGTATTGTTTTCAAAACCGCCATTGCTCAGCACGGGCGTGCTGGCAAAGGCGCTGGTGCTGAGCAAGGCAACTGCAGCGGCGGCGATCAGGCGTTTCATGGTGACTCCAGGGTAATGTTTATTTAATTGCCATCAGACACAAAAAATGTCTGGAAGTCAATTTACATGCCAAGTATTCAACACCGTTTCATTGAAGTCAAGAAAATTATCACCTGCGGTCACAAACTGCGGCCACGCAACAACCAAGTATTACTGCAGGGCAATTCCTGCCGCCACGCCCGATGCCCAGGCCCACTGGAAGTTGTAGCCGCCCAGCCAGCCCGTCACGTCGACCGCTTCGCCGATGAAATACAGGCCTGGCACCTTGTTGGCCATCATGGTCTGCTGCGACAGTTCGCGCGTATCGATGCCACCGCGTGTCACTTCGGCCTTGCGGTAGCCTTCGGAACCGTTCGGCACGATGGACCAGGCATTGATGGCCTGTCCCAGCTTGCGCAGCTGGGCGTCGGGCATGTCGGCGATGCGCGCATCGGGCGCCAGGCCGTTGACGGCCAGCAAGCAGTCAGCCAGGCGCTGCGGCAGCCATTGCGCCACGATATTGCCCAACTGCTTCTTCAGGGTGCCCTTGCCTTCGATGAGGGTCTGCGCCACGTCCACTTCCGGCAACAGGTTGATGACGATGGGCTCGCCCGGCAGCCAGTAGCTGGAAATTTGCAAAATCGCCGGACCGGACAGGCCGCGATGGGTAAATAACAAATCTTCGCGGAAACGCGCACCCGTTGCTTTGCGGCCTTTCAGGCTACCCGTTTCCACATCCACTTCCAGCGCGATGCCGGACAGTTCCGCGAACGGCGCCCAGCTGTCCGCATCGAATGTCAGCGGCACCAGGGCCGGACGCGGCTCGACCATCATCAGATCGAATTGCTTGGCGATGCGGTAGGCAAAATCCGTGGCGCCGATCTTCGGGATCGACAGCCCGCCCGTGGCGATGACGATGCTGGCCGTCTCGATGTCGCCGCCATCGGTCTGCAGCACGAAGCCACCATCAGCTTGCTGGGTAACATTGTCGATCTTGCACGGCATGCGCCAGTGCACGCCGCCAGAGGCGCACTCGTCCTTGAGCATGTCGATGATCTGCTCGGCCGATTCATTGCAGAATTGCTGGCCCTTGTGCTTCTCGTGGTAGCCGATTCGGTATTTTTTCACCAGCGCGAGGAAATCCTGCGGCGTGTAGCGCGACAGCGCGCTCTTGCAGAAATGCGGATTCTCCGAGAGAAAATTTTGCGGGGTGGCGTTAATATTGGTGAAATTACACCGCCCACCACCCGAGATGCGGATCTTTTCGGCCAGCTTGGCCGCGTGATCGATCAACACCACGCGCTTGCCTTGCTGGGCGGCAACAGCCGCACACATCATGCCGGCCGCGCCCGCGCCGATCACTGCCACATCAAATTGTTTTGCCATAAGAATTCCGCTCACCGCTGATTACAAAGACGCCATTGTAAACTGCGGCGACGCGGCTAGCGTGGCCGTGCAGCAATCTGCCGCGATGCCATCAGGCATTGCTCCACTTGCCCGGCGATCGACGGCGGCACGGGCACCTCGCCGCGCAGCACGGCAGCGATCCAGGCGGCCGTGGTGGCCGCATCGCGCTCGGCGGGCAAATGTGGCAACTGTTCCACCAGCAATTGCTTTTCCACCAGCACCGTGCGCTCTGCGCCATGAAACCAGTCGATCTGCTGCGCCTTGTTGGCGTTGGCCACCGTCTCGCCTTCCGTACCGCGCATCAGGAAAGCATCGCCGCGCGCAGGATCAGAAGCCGTCAGGAAATATTCACCGAGCATTTCCAGGTATTCCGGATGCGTGTACGACACCAGGCGCAGGGCCGGCCCGGTGAACGGCTGCATGATCTTCACCAGGGTATGCGTGGAATTGCGCACGCCCAGCACGCGCCGCAGCGACAGCATGTGTGCCAGGCGCGGCGCCAGCGCTTCGATGGACAAAAAGGCGACTTCCCCGCGCATCATGGCGGCCTCGGCCTGCGCATGGTCCGCCGAGGCCGGCACGCCCAGCGCGGCCAGTACTTCGGCCGTCGTGATGCGGCCCGGGTCGCTCGTCACGCCATGCACGAGCACGGGGGCGCCCGCACGCGCCAGCAGCAGCGCCAGCAAGGCCGTCAGATTGGCCATCTTGCGCGCGCCGTTGTAGCTGGGAATGATGATCGGGGCGAATTCACCGGCCGGCGCGGCCAGCGGGGCGAACGAGGCTTCGGCAGCGTCGAGGAAACCGGCGATCTCGTCCACCGACTCGCCCTTGATGCGCATGGACAACAAAATGCCGCCCAGTTCCAGGTCCGACACGCGGCCCTCGAGCATGGCGCGGTACAGGGCGCAAGCGTCCATGCGCGTCATGCTGCGCGCGCCGTTCTTGCCGCGTCCTATTTCTTTGATGAAACGTGCAGCGGGGAATGGCTCACCGGCCACATCGGTATGGGGGATGGAAACAGTCGTCATGGCGCCAGCTTACACGGATTGGCGCCGATGCAACAGCCGGGCAAGCGGAAGCGCGGGCGTGGCGCCCCAGGAAGCGCAGCCTGCCACAATAACAACTCATCCGCTGCCATTTGGCGGCCAGCCACGCCGCCAGGCCGCATTTCCGCTACACTATTGCCTCTTAAAGAACGCAATAGCGAAAGCCGAGCCAGAATCATGAATACGCCAGACATCGAAAATATCAACGTCACTTCCTTCGCGCCCATGCCGACACCGGCCGAATTGCACGCCAAACTGCCGCTGTCGGAGAGTGCCTTCGACACCGTCAGCCGCGGCCGCGAAGCGCTGCGCAACATCATCGACCGCAAGGACCAGCGCCTGTTCGTTGTCGTCGGTCCGTGCTCGATCCACGACCCCGTCGCCGGCCTCGATTACGCACGCCGCCTGAAAGCGCTGCAAGAGGAAGTCAAGGACACGATGCTGCTGGTGATGCGCGTGTATTTCGAAAAACCGCGTACCACCACGGGCTGGAAAGGCTATATCAACGACCCGTACATGGACGATTCGTTCAAGGTCAACGAAGGCATGGAAAAGGCGCGCCAGTTCCTGCTCGACGTGTGCGAACTGGGCATGCCGACCGCCACCGAAGCGCTGGACCCGATCTCGCCGCAGTACCTGGGCGACCTGATCGCCTGGACGGCCATCGGCGCGCGCACCACCGAATCGCAGACGCACCGCGAAATGTCGTCCGGCCTGTCGACGCCAGTCGGCTTCAAGAACGGCACCGATGGCGACATCAGCATTGCGGTGAACGCGATCCTGTCGTCGGCGCACCCGCACTCCTTCCTGGGCATCAACGCCGAAGGCAATGTGGCCATCGTGCGCACGCGCGGCAACGCGTACGGCCACGTGGTGCTGCGCGGCGGCGACGGCCGCCCGAACTACGATTCGGTCTCGATCGCCATCGCCGAACAGGCGCTGGCCAAAGCCAAGCTGCCGGCCAACCTGGTGGTCGACTGCTCGCACGCGAACAGCTATAAAAAGCCCGAACTGCAGCCGCTGGTGATGGCCGACGTGGTCAACCAGATCCGCCAGGGCAACCACTCGCTGGTGGGCGTGATGATCGAATCGAACATCGTTGGCGGCAACCAGAAGATCCCGCAAGACCTGTCGCAACTGACCTACGGCTGCTCCGTCACCGACGGCTGCATCGACTGGGACACCACGGCGACCATGCTGCGCGATGCGCATGCGCATTTGCTCAATCGCCCGGCGTAAAATATTACGGCCAACAATGTTGTCGGATTACGGCCCTGTGGGCCTAATCCGACCTACCCGGACGGCCGTAGGTCGGCTTAGCGCGCAGCGCGCAAGCCGACACCACCACCAGGCATATCACGCCATCTGCACATGCGGCAGCACGGCGAACGATCCCGCCAGCGCCTGTTCGGCCTTGCTGGCCGGGATATTGAGTTCATTGACGTCCAGGTAGATGCGCCCGTCCATGATGCGCACGGCGTACATGCGCGCCATGCCCTGCACGGGCGCCACCAGGCGGCCCGAATCGAGCTCGATGATCCAGCTGTTCTTCGGCCCCATCAGGTTTTTCTCCATCAGCACCCCATGCGCCAGCGGGCCGCCCAGGCACGGCACCGTGTCGAGCAGCGCGTACACCGTGTCATCCACCGCGCGAAACAGCGCCACGCCCGGCAAATCCTGCCACGCCAGTCCCCGCTGCACCATGCGCGCGCCCGCCTGCGGCATGTCCTTCAGGCGGCAAATCATTTTCCATTGTTCCGGCATTGCTAGCTCCTTGAAAAAGGCACACGCTTACCTAAGCAAGAGCGGTGCCAGTGCCAAGACAGGCAAAGAAAGGGGGGATCGGGAGCAAAACACTACTGCGGCGCACTGCGCAAGTGCACACTGCCGCTGAAATGGTGCGCCGGCCGCACGCTGGACTGCCCGGCTTTCCTTTACAATGGCGGCTTCCTCTCCCTCTATTTAGCACCTTCATGATTGTTCTTGGCGTCGAATCCTCCTGTGACGAAACCGGTCTGGCCTTGTACGACACGCAGCGCGGCCTGCTGTCGCACGCCCTCTATTCGCAAGTCGCCATGCACGAGCAATATGGCGGCGTGGTGCCCGAACTGGCGTCGCGCGACCATATCCGCCGCGCCATCCCGCTGCTGGAAGAGACGCTGACGAAGGCCGGCATCACCCTGCCCGAGATCGACGCCATCGCCTACACGCAGGGTCCTGGCCTGGCCGGCGCGCTGCTGGTTGGTTCCTCCGTCGCCTGCAGCCTGGGCCTGGCCATCAACAAGCCGGTGCTGGGCATCCACCACCTGGAAGGCCATCTGCTGTCGCCATTGCTGGCGTCCGAGCCGCCGGAGTTCCCCTTCATCGCGCTGCTGGTGTCGGGCGGCCACACGCAGCTGATGCGCGTCGATGGCGTGGGCCAGTACACCATGCTGGGCGAAACGCTCGATGATGCGGCCGGCGAGGCGTTCGACAAGTCGGCCAAGCTGTTGGGCCTCGGTTATCCGGGCGGCCCCGCCATTTCGCGCCTGGCTGAATTCGGCGACCCACTGGCGTACAAGCTGCCGCGCCCGATGCTGCACTCGAAGGATTTCAATTTCAGCTTTTCCGGCCTGAAGACGGCCGTGCTGACGGTGGTGAAGAACCATGAAGAAAAAGTCATCGCCAATATCTGCGAACAGGACAAGGCGAATATCGCGCGCGGCTTCGTCGACGCCATCGTCGACGTGCTGACGGCCAAATGCGTGGCTGCCCTCAAGCACACGGGCTTGAAACGCCTGGTGATCGCCGGCGGCGTGGGCGCCAACGCGCAGCTGCGCGCATCGCTCAACGCGGCGGCCGCCAAGAAGCGTTTCAAGGTGTATTACCCGGAGCTGGAATTCTGTACCGATAACGGCGCCATGATCGCCTTTGCCGGCGCCATGCGCCTGCAGATCAACCCGCAGGCCGCCAAGTACGATTACTCGTTCAACGTGCGCCCGCGCTGGCCGCTGGACGAAATCCGGGAAATTTAATCTAGACCCCCTAAAGCGAAGGGCTGGGGTCAGTCCTTCAGGATCGGGATGTACCCCATTGGGGTACATCCCCCCTGAGGGTCTGACCCCGGTCGTTGCTATGGGGTTTTACTCCGCCAGCAAAAAATTCCGTCTCAATACCACGCTACCCTCCGCCACCGTTTCATCCTTCAAGCCCACGCCCGACAGCTGTCTGGTAAATGCCTGCGACAGCAGGTAGTGCAGCCGGTACGCCGCTTGCGCATACGCCAGCCCCTCGGGACGCACGTTCGAGATGCAGTTGCGCCGCTCGTCCAGCAAGCCCACTGTGGGTGCCCACGTCAGGTACAGGCCCAGGCTGTCCGGGGAACTCAGGCCCGGCCGCTCGCCGATCAGCACCAGCACAGCCTTCGCCTGCAGCAATTGCCCCACCTCGTCGCCGATGGCCACCCGCCCCTGCGCCACGATGTGTAGCGGCGACAGCGTCCACGCTTCTGCCGCCAGTCGTGCGTGCAGGGCAGCGAGGAATGGCGCCGCGTGGCGTTGTATCGCCAGCGCCGACAGGCCATCGGCCGCCACCAGCGCCAGGTCGACTCGCGTAGCACCGGCCGCCAGCCGCGCGCGTGAAACGTCGTCAAGCCGGCGTCCCAGGTCGGGGCGCTGCAGATACTCGGTGCGCGTGGCGGCAGCGCTGTGCAGCTGCACGCAGTCTTGCCCTTGCGCTGCCAGGGCGCGTGCCAGGGCTTCGCCATCGAGCGCCAGGTGCACGGCGTCGCGCGCCTGTGCGTGGGCCAGCTGGAACGCCAGCTGCGCGCTGGTCGGCACGCTCACGCCGTGGCGCCCGAGCGCGATGCGCGCCGCCGTATGCCGGCGCAGGGCTTGCCAGGAACTGTCGCCAAAGGTGTGCTTGTCAGCCATGTCATCCTCCCTGCGCATGCGTATCCTTGCTACACTGCGCCGCTAAGCATGTTATCACCGTCCCTATCCATTCGAGGAGTGCCATGATTGTTGCAGCCGATGCCGCGCTGTGGGACCAGCAATACGACTTGCCCCTGCTTGAGCGTCTCGGTCCCGCCCAGGATGAAATCATCGCCCATGTGGCGCAAGTCAATGCGTCCATCGGCGTGGCCGCGAAGCCTGCCTCGACAGAAGTGCGCGCCGACTTTCACGCCGACGTGCGCGCGGCGATGGCAGGCATGCCAGCTTGCGTGCTGGCCCTGCTCGACGGCGTGCTGCTGGGCGTGCGTTTTGCGCGGCAACTGGGTTCCTCGGCCATCAGCGATATCGTCGCCAGCGCCGAAGGGGTGATCCTGGGTGTGGTGGTCGCGCTCGATGTGGATGCGTTCGAGGCGCGCACGGCGAATGCCTGGGCGAGCTGGAAAGAAAATACGCCGTTCACGCCAGTGCACGGCTACCGCCTGGAAGCGCAGATCGCCGCGCCGCAGGACGATCACCGCCAAGGCGCGCTGCAATACCTGCTGCTGCATGAATTCGGCCATGTGCTGGCGGCGGGCAGGGGCTTGCTGCCAGAATGGTGGAACGATGCGCAGGCCATGCGCGAGACGGACGACTACCTTTACCTGCCCCTGGCCTGGCGCATCACGCCAGAGAAGCAGGTCGTGCCCCTGTCCGGAAACGACTTCCCGCTACGTGGCGATATCGCGTACTACCAGGCGCCTCGCCTGGCCGCCAGCCAGATGCCGGACGCCTACGCGCAGCTGCGCAGCGCGAACTTCGCCACCCTGTATGCGGCCACCAGCATGCATGAAGACTTTGCCGAATCATTCGCCAGCTACGTGCACGCCATCATGCTGCGCAAACCGCAGTGCATCCGCATTCACCGCGATGGCAAACTGCTGCTGCAGTTCGACAACTACTGGGAAGCCGGGCGCAGCGCGGCCAAGCGCCGGCTGCTGGAGCAGCTGCTCGGCAGCTGATCAGTTACCGGCCGCCGCCCGCGCCAGCATGGCGCGAAAAGCAGTGAATACCTTGTGCATGGCCGGGCGCTTGTACGGATACATCTCTTCGGCATCCATGGCATGCACGATCATGGCGTTGTCGGCCTCAAAGACCAGCAACTCGCCGTCGCGGGTTTCGGCACAGTCGATACCCAGGTAGGGCATGCCCATGCGCGCATCGATGGCGCGCAGTGCGGCAGCGTGGCGCAGCGCGAACGCATGTTCGAAGTTCAGCATGCACTGCGCTTCCTCGGCGCGCTTGGCCGCGCTTTCATCCATGCCCGCGTTCAGGTAGTGAATCATCCAGTGCGACGAGACGGCGAAGTGGCAGATATATGGCAAGCCGTCGATCAGCACGATGCGGTACTTGCGGAACTGCCCATCCTCGCTGCGATAGTCGACAAAGCGGGAAATATAAAAACATTCGGCGTCGACGCTTTGCAGATACGCGAGCAAGTCACTCGCCTGCGTCATCTTTTCAAGGTCATGGCCGGCATGCGAACCGAGAGGACGCACAATCAGGGGAAAGGCGTCGCCGGGAAGCACCGCGTCGAGCGGCATTTGTCCGGATGCAAGCGCTGCCAGCTGTTCGCGGCTGATACGCGCCGTGCGCGGCATGGCCACGCCGGCCAGCCCCTGCAATTTGTCGCACAGGCCATCACGCGAAGTATGCGCGATATGCTGCGGCAGGTTGACGACGGGGCGCGGCCAGTCCCGCACGAATTGCGCCAGGCGCGCCAGCAAGGGCTGGTTCGCATCCGATTCGGCCACACCGACCAGCAGCACGTCATGCTGCGGCACTTCGTCCGGCCAGGTCCCCTCTGCCGTGACATACAGCAGTTCGAGCGTCACGTCAGACTGCTCGACGAGAAATTCAATCGGCGTATTTGACATCAGGTCTCCCGGCCCCGTCAGCATCAGCACCTTGATGCCCGGCCCGGATGCCGGCGCTTGCGCGGGCAATGCATACAACTGCTGCAGTTCGATCGCCTGCGCCTGTACGGCCAGCGCCATCTCACGCTGGCCTTTCAGCTGCAGCACGATGGAAAAATCCATATAGGCATGCGCGTCCTCGGGATGCGCCTGCGCGCGCGCCAGCAGCGCTTCCCCCAGCGGCGCCAGGTCGTGCCGCAGAAAGGCGTGGCGCATCAACGGCGCCAGCCCGATCAGCGGCGCATACGGCGTGGCCGCGTGTTGCATCAAATCGTACATGGACATTCCCTTCAAGACAGGCGCGCCGCACCGAAGCGCAGCACGCCCGCAAGCAGCGCGTCGATATCCTCGGCACGCGTGCGGTGATTGACGATGGCGGCGCGTATGGCCAGCTTGCCGCCGATGGTGGTGGTCGATGGCGCAGCGATGCCCGACTCGTGCAGGTCGGCGACGATCTCGCCATTGAAGGCGTCGTCATCGCCGCTGGCCACGCCGCGATGGCGGAAGCACACGATATTCAACGTCACCGGCGCCAGCAGTTCCAGTTCCGGCGTGGCTTGCACGCGTTCTGCCAGGTAGCGCGCCAGCGCGCAGGTGTGGGCGATCGCCGCACCCATGCGCTCGGCGCCATGCACCTTGAAGGTGAACCAGGTTTTCAGGGCACGGAAACCGCGCGACAGATCGGGGCCGAAGTCGCAGGGCCATGGCGAACCGCCGGCCAGTCCACGCGCCTCGCGCCGCAGGTACGCGGCCGGCGCGGCAAAGGCGGCCATGTGCCGCGCGCCATCGCGCACCAGGAAAAAGCCCGCGTCATACGGCACCTGTCCCCACTTGTGAAAATCGAAGGCCAGCGAATCGGCCAGTTCGATCCCGGCCAGCAGGGGTGCTATCTGGGGCGAGAGCATGCCCAGAGCGCCATACGCGCCATCCACGTGGAACCATAGCTGTTCGCGCGCGGCCAGCGCGGCCAGCGCCGATAAATCGTCGATGGCGCCCGTGTCGACGGTGCCGGCCGTGCCGGCGATGAAGAAGGGATGCAAGCCCGCCGCGCGGTCCGTGGCGATGGCATGGGCCAAGGCAGCGACGTCGATCTGCTGGCGCGCATTGACGGCGACGCGGCGCAAGGCGGCCGTGCCCAGGCCCGACAGGTCCATGGCCTGCGCGATGCAGCCATGCGCGGCGGCCGAGGTGTAGGCCACCAGAGGCGCGCCTTGCAAGCCTTGCTGGCGCGCGGCCACGCCCAGCGTCTGCGTGCGCGCCACCAGCACGCCCATCAGATTGGCCATCGAGGTGCCCGTCACGAAAATGCCGCTGGCCGTCTCTGGAAAGCCGAACAGTTCGGCCATCCAGCGCGAAATCTGACGCTCCACCTCGACCGGCATCTGATTGCGTCCACCCACATTCGCATTCAGGCCCGCCGCCAGCATCTCGGCCAGCATGCCCACTGGCGTGCCGCCGCCATGCACCCAGCCCATGAAGCCGGGATGCACGTTGCCAACGGCATACGGCAGCACGTCCTGCAGGAAGCTGGCGTGGGCGTCGGCCAGTGCGCCCGGCGCGCGTGGCAGCGGCTGCGCGAAGCGGGCACGCGCGCTGTCGGGCGCCGGCTGCCACACGGGCCGCTGGCGGATTTGCTGCTGATAGTCGAGCATATCGTCGAGCATCTGGTGGCTTTGCGCGCGAAAGGCGTCCCAGTCCTGTGGATCGAGGGAATCGGGGTCGGGTGGCAGCATGTTGGCGTCGGATGGGGAGATGCAACGATTATCGCACCAGCGCAGCGGCGCAGGGCGTCAATTTACACTGGCGACCCCAGGCGATGCAGGGCCGCCTGGAAGGCCGGCGCCAGCGCCGTGTGCAAAAGGCCCTGTGCATCGGTGATCTGCATGCGCGCCAGCCAGGCCGCGAATTCGGGTGCCGGACGCAGGCCCAGCACGCGCCGCGCATACAGGGCATCGTGGAACGAAGTGCTCTGATAGCCGAGCATGATGTCGTCCGCGCCCGGCACGCCCATGATGAAATTGCAGCCGGCCACGCCCAGCATGGTCAGCAAGGCATCCATGTCGTCCTGGTCCGCCTCCGCGTGGTTGGTGTAGCACACGTCGCAGCCCATGGGCAGTCCCAACAACTTGGCGCAGAAATGGTCTTCCAGCCCCGCGCGCATGATCTGCTTGCCGTCATACAGGTACTCGGGGCCGATGAAACCCACCACCGAATTGACCAGCAGCGGTTGATACGCGCGCGCCACCGCATACGCGCGCGCTTCGCACGTTTGCTGGTCCATGCCGTGGTGTGCGCCGGCGGACAGGGCGCTGCCCTGCCCCGTCTCGAAATACATGACGTTGCTACCCACGGTACCGCGTCCCAGCGACAGGGCCGCCGCCTGCCCCTCGGCCAGCAGGGACAAGTCGATGCCGAAGCTGCGGTTGGCCGCCTGCGTGCCCGCCACCGACTGGAACACCAGGTCGACGGGCGCGCCGCGGCGGATCGCTTCGATGGTGTTGGTGATGTGCGTGAGCACGCAGGACTGGGTGGGAATCTGATACTGGTCGATGACGGCGTCGAGCAAGTGCAGCAGCGAGACCACCTGCGCCACATTGTCGGTAGCGGGATTGATGCCGATCACGGCGTCGCCGCTGCCCAGCAGCAGGCCATCGAGGATCGACGCCGCGATGCCCGTGGCGTCATCCGTCGGGTGGTTCGGCTGCAATCGCGTAGATAAACGGTTTTCGAGGCCCAGGGTATTGCGAAAGGCCGTGACGACTTTACATTTTCTGGCCACCAGCACCAGGTCTTGCAGGCGCATGATTTTCGAGACGGCGGCCGCCATCTCGGGCGTGATGCCGGCGGCGACGCGCGCCAGCGTTGGCGTATCCGTTGCGTCATCGAGCAGCCAGTCGCGGAAATCGCCCACGCACAGGTGGGAAATCGGCGCAAACGCGGCGCGCTCGTGGGAGTCAAAAATCAGGCGCGTGACTTCATCGTCTTCGTACGGCACCAGCGCCTCATTGAGGAAGGTCAATAGCGGCACTTCCGCCAGCGCCAGCTGCGCCGCCACCCGCTCGCGCGCGCTCGATGCCGCCACACCAGCCAGCACGTCGCCCGAACGGGGCGGCGTGGCCTTGGCCAGCAGCTCTTTCAGGCTGGCGAACTGGTAAACATGGCTGTCTATCGTATGGCTGAATGAGGGCATGGGCGTCTCCTGATGGGGTCAGACCCGCCGGGTCTGACCCCGGAGCATGCCTCATTCTACGCTCAGAACGGCGGCTACAGGCTGCGCAGTGCGCCTTCCAGTTGCGGATGGCGGAAGACAAAGCCGTCGGCCAGCAGACGGCGCGGGGCGACCCGCTGGCCTTCCACCAGCAAATCGGCCTGCTCACCCAGCAAGGCGCGCATGACGAAGGCTGGCGTGGGCATGATGCTGGGGCGGTGCAGCACCGCGCCCGCCACCTGGGCGAAGCGGCGCTGCTCGATGGCTTCGGGCGCACAGAAGTTAAACGCGCCGTTCACCGCACCTTCTTCGCTGCGGCGCGCCAGATGGGCGATGCCGCGGATCACGTCACGCACATGCACCCACGACACCCACTGCTTGCCGCTACCGAGCGGGCCGCCCGCGCCGAAGCGGATCGGCAGCAGCATCTGCGGCAGCGAACCCTGGTGGCCGAAGACGAGGCCAAAGCGCATGCAGCCCACCTGCACGCCAAATTTCTCCGCCTGGCGCGCGGCCGCTTCCCATTCCTGGCACAGCTGCGACATGAAGATGGCTTGCGGCGCGTCGTCTTCAGCCAGTTCCGTCGCGTCGCCCTGCGGCTGCACACCGTAATAGCCGATGGCCGACGCCGACAGCAACACGCGCGGCTTGTGCTGAGCGCGGGCGATCCACGCCACCAGTTCCTGCGTCAGCGCCACGCGGCTGCGGCGCAAGGCGGCCTTGCGCGCGTCCGTCCAGCGCTTGCCGACGATGCGCGCGCCGGCCAGGTTGACCACCATGTCGATGCGCTGCGCATCCGATAATTCATCCAGCGACCGAATGCAGCGCACCTGGCCGTCGAAGGTCCACGCGGCCTGCTTCGGCTGGCGCGTCAGCACCGTTACCGCATGGCCATCGGCCAGCAAGGCGCTGACCAACTGCTGGCCGATGAAACCCGTGGCGCCCGTCACCAGCACGGACTGCGGTGTACTGGCAAACTGCAAATCCTCCGTCTCTTTTTCCGCCATCTCTTTGCGCCGTCCCAGCTGCCACACGGCATACGCGTCGCGCAGGCCGGACAGGCCCACGCCCACGCCGCACAGGGCGAGGAAGACGCTGAGCCAGCCATACGGCTGCCACACGAGGGCTGTCGGCAAGTTCGCCCACTCGCTGCTGTTCAGGGCCAGCAGGGCGATGAAGGCGCCTGCATTGATCGCCAGCACCGTGTGCGTGACCCGCTCCGTGGCAGGCAAGAGCCGGGTCTGGTCTTCCACGACGAAATCCCACAGGGTCAGCACGATTTCCACGCCAAACACGATCACCAGCACCCAGGCCCAGGCGCCGTGCCATTCCCAGGCGGCCAGGCCGACGAACAGCATGCTGTAGATCAGCGCACGCGTGGCATGGATGGTCAATTCCAGGCGCGCCGAGGCCTTTTGCGGCAGCGCTTCCGTGATTTCATGGTGGTAGATGGTGTCGAAGGCGCCCAGGCAGCCTTGCGCCGCCATCAGTTGCAGGGCCAGCAGATGCGTATTCATGGTGTCTCCTTGTGTAGGGCGGGCGCCGCGCTTTCGCGGAACACGCCGACCTGGGTAAACGTGGTGCCGAACAGGGCGTGGCGAATTTCGATGCGGATGTTGAACTGCTGCGGCGTGTCATTGCGGTGGCACAGATAGGTCTTGCCAGGCGTGAGCACGCCAGGCAGCGGCATGCGCCAGCCGAAAAGATCCCAAAAATAGCCGTCGCTGGTGAAATGCAGGTTGCCATCCTCGACGTGCAACAGCAGCTTCATGCCCAGGCCCAGGCCCACGTATTCGAGCACTTCGCCTTTTGCGCTCTCGGCCATGTAGGACGTGAAGCGGATCGGCGCGCGGCCATGCAGGCGGTAGGTGCGCTGCTTGAAGATGAAGGGGCAAGCGGGGCGCGAATAGACTTCGATATCCACGGGGAAATCGTGGTCGTCATACGGAATCAGGGCGCCGTCGATGAAGGGGCGCGTGAGCCAGCCCAGTACCTTGCCCAGGCGCGAACTGGTCAGCTCGCTGAGCTCGCCCCGGTAGTACAGGGGCTGGCCCGGCGCGGGATTTTTCTCGAAGCGGCGGCGGATGTCCGGGTGCAGCGTCAGCCACTGCTCGCCCATGACCTTCCTGAACAGCTCTCCTTCCGAGGGGCCGTTCATGGTTTTTTACCTGGCTTGCCCGGCTTGTCGTCCGGGCTGAGGAACTTGGCCACCTTGCCGCCCATCGACAGCATGCGCTGCAGGGTGGCCGGCGGCAGGTTTTTATAGTCGCTGTAGGTGCTGCTGAGCATTTCCAGAAAGGCCAGGACTTCGCCCATGCGCGCCAGCGTTTCTGGTGGTATCGCCGCATCCTGTTCACCCTCGATCGCGCATTCGCGCAGCACCGTCAGGGTGGGGTCGATCTCGCGCCGCTTGCGCTCTTCCATGATGACGCGGAAGATTTCCCACACATCCTGCAGGGCGACGAAGTGGTCGCGCCGGTCCCCCATCACGTGCGTGATGCGCGCCAGGCCCCAGCTTTGCAATTCCTTCAGGCTGTTGCTGACGTTCGAGCGGGCCACGTTCAGGCTGGCCGCGATGTCTTCCGCCGTCAAGGGTTCGTTGGCCAGGAACAGCAGCGCGTGGATCTGCGCCACGGTGCGGTTGACGCCCCAGCGCGTGCCCATTTCGCCCCAATGGAGAATGTACTTTTGCGTGGTCGGACTCAGTTCCATGATTTTCTCTTATTTCTGTCGTTACAGAAATGTAAGACGAAACAGAAGCCCAGTCAAGCGCGATTCATCAGGACGTTGCGGGCGGCAGGCCCATGGCACGCAGGAAGGCTTGCTGAGAGGCGTGCAGCTGGCCATAACCGAGTTCGCGGTAGACGAGGCCATGGCGTGGCGCCAGTTCGGCGATGATGCGCGCCAGCGCCGGGTAGTGGCGGTGGTTCCAGGTGGGGAACAGGTGGTGCGTCAGGTGCAGATTCAGGCCGCCGAGCCAGTAGCCGAGCCAGCGCAAACGACGCGGTTGCGGCGTCCAGTCGCAGGCCGTATAAAAGGTGTGCTGATACCAGTCGTGCGGCAAGGTGCCGTCCTGGCCCGGCTGGAAGAATTCCACCTCGGCCCAGTGCGTGCCGAGAATCAGCGCCACCAGCGCGCACGAGGCGAGCATCTGGCCCACGAAATACGCGCCCAGCACCACGCCCCAGCCGATGCCATGCTGCTGCAGCACCCACATGGGCAGCGCCAGCACCAGCGCCACGTGGCCCAGCTTCCAGCCCAGGAACGACAACCAGCCGCGCCAGCCCTGCAGGCGGCTGTGCGCGGCCACGGGCGTCTTGTCGAAGCGATCGAGCCAGTCGCCATACCAGTTCAAATACGGCAGCGACAAGGCCGCCACCACGGGCCAGTACAGGTATTGATAGCGGTACTGGGGCGACCAGCGTTGGAACGGCGTCTGGCGCAGGAAGGGGTTCGGTTCCGTGTCGAGGTCATAGCCTTCCACGTTGGCATACGTGTGATGGAAGTGCACGTGGCGGATGGTCCAGAAATCCGTGT
Organism: Janthinobacterium sp. 78; assembly: GCF_003096775.1. Lineage (NCBI taxonomy): Bacteria > Pseudomonadati > Pseudomonadota > Betaproteobacteria > Burkholderiales > Oxalobacteraceae > Janthinobacterium > Janthinobacterium sp. 78. Next base: position 5,539,870 of record NZ_QENT01000001.1, read on the forward strand.
CCACGCCCACGGGCAAGCCCACCAGGCGGATCAGCATGCGGTTCAGGCGTCCCTGGCGAAAGACGGCGCTGTGGGCCGCGTCGTGCAGGGTATTCATGGCCAGCGCCATGGCCGCGACCAGGCAGGCGACATAGCTGGCGACAAACGGCCAGGTGCTGTCGGAGTTCAAGGCCAGCGCATACAGCCCCGCCGTCAGCGCGGCCAGGAACACGGCTTTCGCGTGCATGCGCAGGTCGCCAAAGCGGTGCTTTCCTTCGCTGGCCAGGTAGGCATCGGCGCGCGCGCGCAGTTCGCGGCGGAAGGCGGAATCGCGCGCGGGCTGGAAGCGCAGCGGCGGCAACGAAGGTACAGGCTGCGTCACGCGCGCGTCCCTGCCGCGGCCGGCCACCACAGGCGGCGCGCGCCGTCGAGGCCATGCGCCAGCAGCGCGGCCAAAAACACCATGCCCCATGCGTCGCGCGCGCCATACCAGCCCAGATACAGGACCGGCGTGGCCACGGCGATGGCGACCCAGGCGATGGCGCCCCAGCGGCGCGCATCGGACAGGCCGCCCAGCGCCAGGGTGCCGCCGAAGATCAGCGCGAACAGGATCGCCTGCTGTGCGCCGGCCAGCACCGCTTCATGGTTGACGTAATAGATCACCAGGCCAAACAGAATCACGCCGCCGATGCCGATGAACAGCTCGGGAACGTGAAAAGTACCGCGCGACTGCCAGTGCGGAAAGCGCGCGCGCAGCCAGGTAAATAATTTGCCGTTGCTGGCCAACAGCGGGTTGTGCGTGGGTGTCATGCCCTTCACGCCATAGCGCATTTCCACGCCCTCGAGTTCTGGCTGGAAGCTGCCGAACAGCCGGTCCCACAACAGCAGGGTGCCGCCGAAATTGCGGTTGATGTAGCGTTTATCGGTGCCGTGGTGCACGCGGTGGTGCGACGGCGTGATCATGAAACGATCGAGGATGCCGGACTTGTTCACCAGCGCATTGTGGTTATAGAGCTGCACCGTGTAATGCAGCGACGAGACGACGAGGAAGATTTCCAGCGGCACGCCCAGCACGGCCAGGATGGCGATGAAGGGGAAATTCGTCAGCGACGAATACCAGGAATTGCGCACGCCCAGCGACAGGTTGAAATGCTCGCCCTGGTGGTGCACCACGTGCACGGCCCACAGCAGGGGGATTTTATGGTGCAGCCGGTGCATCCAGTAAAAGCACAGGTCCCAGGCAAAAAAAGCGAAGACCCATTGCACGGCCACGGGCCACTGGTCGACGATGTGCAGGTTCACATGGCGCAGCAGCAGGGCAAACGCGGCCACTTCCACGCCGCGGAACACCCACATCAGGATATGGCCGGAATTGAGGTTGAAAATGACGTCTTTCCACGGCACCGGGGTCTTGCGCACCCATTTGAGGATCAGCAGTTCGGCCAGCACGAAGGCCAGCATGATCAAAAACGACAGGGCAAAGGGATTCATCATGATGCGGTTTTGATGGAAATGACGCGGCGGGTAAGCCAGAATACCTGCATTTTCGCCAGCATGCCGCCAGCGATGCCAACAGCCAGGCCAGCGGCCAGGTCGATGCTGACATGCCGGCGCAGCGCGATGATGGCGTAGCAGATGGCCACGCCCAGCACCAGGGACAGCGCGGAGCGCAGCAGGTGGCGTTTGTCGCACAAGGCCCACACGCACAGCAATGTCAGTGCGCCATGCAGCGACGGCAGGCAGTTTTGCGCGGAGTCCGCCGCCTGCAGCATGCGCAGCGCCTGCGTGCTCCAGGCACTGCCGTCACCCACGGGCGGATACGCGAGCGTGGTCGGGTACAGCAGGAAGACCACGCCGCACGCCAGCGCGGAGAGCGCCATGGCGCGCGCCAGCCAGCGCACGCGCGCTGCATCGGCCACCAGGTAGGCGTACGGGATCAGGATGAAGAAGGACAGATACAGCCAGATGGCGGCGTCGCTGTAGGGAATGGCGCGATCCAATGCCGTTTCCGGCAGCAGCACGCCCTGCCCTTGCAGCACATCGCTGGAAAAATACACGAGGCCGACGCTGCCCCAGCCAGCCAGCAGATGCAGCAGGCGGCAGCGTACGGTCATGGAAGAAGGATTCATGCAGTCGCAAGGCGCCGGATACGGCGCCGTTTCATGGTGGGGTCAAAGGGAGGCAGTTCGCCGCTCACCGTCCAGGCCAGGCCATCGACGGCCACGCCCAGCCCGCGCAGCACCACTGCCAGATGTGCGCGCAAGGCCGCCAGGCCAGCGTCGTCCAGGGCAGCATGCAGCTGCAAGGCGCTGTCGCCCGACTGCACCAGGCGGTAGTCTGCATCCGGCGGCAAGGCTTGCGCGAAGGCGCGCGTCAGCACGTCGGCAAACACGGCGATGGGGGCGCCGCCGCGTTCAGAGGGAAGCAGCAGCATGTCGTCGCAGCGCCCTTCGATGCCATCGATGGCGCGCGTGGCGCGGCCGCACGGGCATGGCGTGGCGCGCGCAAGCAAAATATCGTCGAGGCGGTAGCGCACGATGGGTTGCGTGATGCGCGTGAAGTCCGTAATCACGGGCACAAAACGACGTTCTTCAGCGTCGAGCCACTGCGGCTCGATGTGCACGTATTCCTCGTTCAGGTGCAGCACGCCGTGTTCGCAGCTGCTGGCAAGAAAACCCTCGGTGGCCTGGTAGATTTCATGCACGGCGCCAAACGCCTGCACGATCAGCGCGCGGTCCTGCGCTTCGAGCACTTCGGCGACCGAGATGACCTTTTTCGGCGCCAGCGCCAGACTGCCATCGATGACGCGCAAGGCCAGCTGGCGCAGCACCTGGGCCGGCGCGACGATTACAGTTGGTTGATAGCGCGCCAGATGCGCGCACAGGCTGTCGAACGGTTCGAACAGATCGTAGAAGGCAAACGTGAGCCACGGCGAGCGCACGGCCGTGTACAGATTGCTGTTCGCGCGCAGGAACAGCGCGACTCTTTCGCCGGAAAACAGGCCGTCGGGCAGCGCCTTGGCCAGCATCACGCCCGCCCATTGCGCCTTTTCGCGGGGGCTGACGGTAAACACGGCGCGCCGCGACGAGGTGCCCGACGACAGGCCCACCGTGATGTCGCCCACTGCGGGCGTGAAGTCGCGGCTATGCTCGGCCGCCATGGCCGCGTCCATCGCCTGCGCCAGGGTGACGCCCTCGGTGTTCATGGCGTCGAAATGCTCGAGCATCAGCGCCTTGTTCATCGTGGGCCACTGCGCCAGCGGCAGCTTGCGGTACGGTGCGAAATAGCGGCTGCGCGCACACAGCACATCGATGAAACGCGCCAGCTGCTCCCGCTGGTAGACGTCCAGCTGCGCGCGATCCGTAAAGCGCAGGCGGCGCGTGCGCCAGTACGACAGCAACAGCCAGACGATACGCTTCACGGGCGGCCCGCCACAGGCAAATAATCGAGCGTATCTTCATGCGTGATGCGGATCTGCGCATTGCCCGACTGGTGCAACTGATGCAAGCGGTTCAAGGTGGCGTAGTACGGCGCGCGTTTGTGCTGAATGAGGAAGGACAATTCGGACGGCCCGCGCAGCTGCTGAAAACTCTCCGGCACCCAGGCCGCGTCCGACGCCAGCAGGGTCCAGCCGCCGTCCTGCAGCACGAAGGCGCCCAGATGGCCGATGGCGTGGCCGGGCAGGTCGACGATGTAGATCTCGCCCGTGCCGCTGACGTCGCGCCCGTGCGTAAATGGCAGCAGGGCCGCCGGCAAGGCCGTCTCGGGCACGCTGTCGACAAAAGCCAGGCGGTCGGCAATATCGGGCGGCAGCAGCTCGGGCACGAAGGCCTGGCGCACGGCGGCTACGCCGGACAGGCCGCGCACGGCGTCCCAGCCCGTTTGGGAGGCCATCAGCCGCGCGCCGGGAAAGTCGCGCAGGCCGGCGATATGGTCGGCGTGGAAGTGCGACAGCAGCAAGGTGTGAATGTCGCCGGGCGATACGCCGTGCGCGCGCAGCTGGCCCCGCAGCGATTCATTCTCGTCGAACGAAATCGGCGTCACCCACGCATACAGGCGGTACACGCCTTTCGACGTGGCGGCGCGGAAGTGCTCGGCGTAGCCGGTGTCCCACAGGTACAGGCCCGCGCGCGTTTCGATCAGATAGGCGCGCGAGGGGAAGCAGCGGCTGGCCAGCCCGCTGCCTTTCAAGACCATGCACGAGGGATGCGTGCAGTGGCCGACGCGAAACGCGGTGATGCTAGCCATTTCGCTCCTTGCCCACCTTGTGCGCCGCCGCTTCCTGGCGCATCCACTGCGCCGTCAGGGCGATGCCTTCCTGCAGGCTGACGATGGGACGGTAGCCGAGCACCTTGCGCGCCTTGGCATTATCGAGCGTCATGTCGAAACTGAGCGCGCCGATGCTGTAGGGCGTGAGCGATGGCTCGCGCCCCGTAAAACGCGAAGCGAACTGCATCAGGCGGGCAAGCAGCGCCAGCACGCGGTAGGGCACGCTGACGATCTGGAACGGCTGCTGCAGGTGCTCGCAAAACAGCGTGCGCAAGATGTCGCACAGGCGCGCCGGTTCGCCATTCGTGATGTTGAAGGCGGCGCCGGAAGCGATGGTCTTGTGCACGGTGGCCAGCCACATCGCGTGCACGACGTTGTCGACATAGGTGATGTCGATGCTGACCGCGCCGCCATTGGGCAGCGGCAGCTTGCCGCCGCGCTCCTGCAGCACGCGCGCCAGGCGCGGGATCAGTACCTGGTCGTACGGACCGAAGATGGCGCGCGGGCGCAGGATCACGCACGTCATGCCGCGCTGGCGGTCGACCGACTCCTGCACCAGCTTTTCCGCCATCGCCTTGGAACGCGCATACGCGTTGACGAAAGCATCGGGACGGAAGGTTTCCGGCACGTCGTAGCGGTTGCGGTAATCGAAATACATGGCCGGCGTGGAAATGTGCACGAAGCGCGCCACGTGCAAGCTGGCGGCCGCGCGCAGCAGCTGGCCCGTGGCCGTGACGTTGGCGGCGATGAAGTCGCGCTCGGCGCCCCATGGCGAGGACAGCGCGGCGCAGTGCCAGACGGTGTCCATGCCGCGCACCAGCTCATCGACCTGGCGCGGCGAGGCTTGCGCCAGATCGAGCGCCACGAATTGCGCGCCCATGCGCTCGAGTTCACGGCCCACGGCGGCGTTGCGGCCCGTGGCGCGCACTTCCACGCCCTGCGCCAGCAGGGTGCGCACGGCATTGCGCCCCAAGCCGCCCGTCGCTCCCGTGACCAGTATCCGCCTCATCGCACCACCTTCACAGATCAAGAATCATGCCGCCGATGGTCAGGCCTGCAGCCGTGCCCATCATCAGCAAACGCTGGCCGGCCACGGCCCGCCCCGTCATCACCGCCTCGTGCAGGGCGGTGGGCAAGGAGGCAGCCACCTGGTTGCCGTGCGTTTCAAAGATCTTGATGATTTTAGCATCGGGAACGTCGAGGATGCGCGCCGCATGCGCGAGCCCCAGCGGGCTGGCCTGGTGCGGCACGACCACATCGACTTTCTCCAGGCCGGCGCCCGATTCGGCCATCAATTCCGCGAGGAAATCCGGCATCACCTTGACGGCCAGGCGGAATACGGCCTTGCCATCCATACGGAACAGGTAATCGCCCGGTTCGCAGCCGTTGCGGGGGTTGCGCTCGGTGCCGCCGCCGCGAATTTCGCAGTAGCGCCGCCCTTCCGGATACGTGCCCATCTTGTAGGCGCGGATGCCGGCGCTGCCGTCACCGCGCTCGACGATGACGGCGGCGGCGCCGTCGCCAAAGATCATCGACGCTTCCGGCTCGCTCCAGTCGACCCCGCGCGAGGCGAGGTCGGACGAGACGATGGCGATGCGGCGGTAGGCGCCACCGGCCAGCATGGACGCGGCCACGCGGAAGGCGGCCATGAAACTGAGGCAACTGGCGTTGACATCGAAGCTTTGCGTGCCTGGCGGCAAGCCCGCATGTTCGGCCACGAAGCAGGCCGTGTTCGGCAAGGCTTGCTCGGGCACGCCGCAGGCGCAGATCAGCAAGTCGATGTCGGCCGGACGCAGGCTGGCGTTCTTCAGCGCGTCGAGCAGAGCGGCGGCGCCCAGCTGGCTTTGCGATTCATCGGGCGCGGCGACAAAGCGCGACAGCACGCCGCTCTTGCGCAGGGTGTAACCGGCCGGATGGCCCAATTTCAGGTCCAGGCTGGAGGAAGTAACGCTATGCGACGGCACGGCTTTGCCCGTCGCGATCAGGCGAACTGGAATCATGTTGGCCTTAACAAAGTAAATATGGTTATGAATTAATCACGTGCCAGCGGCGGCAAATCGACACCGCAGTTCTTGCAGAAATTGGCATCATCATCGAGCCCTTCTTTCAGGCACGTGGGACAGGTACGCGTGGTGACCAGCTTGGAACTGCGCTGTACCGTCATTTCGGCACTGATAATGCCGGTAGGCACTGCCAGGATGCCCCAGCCGAGCAGCATCATCAGCGAAGCGATGGTGCGCCCGATGTCGGTGCGCGGCGTGATATCGCCAAAACCCACCGTGGTCATGGTGCTGATGGCCCAATAGATCGACGTGGGGATGCTGCTGAAACCGTGATCCGGTCCTTCCACGACATACATCACAGTACCCAACAGAAAGACCACCATCATGACAAAAGACAAGAAAATGAGGATCTTGCGCCGGCTGGCCAGCAAGGCCCGCCCCAGCACCGTGTATTCATGCACATACGACGTGAGCTTGAGGATACGGAACATGCGCAGCAGGCGCAAAATACGCACGTCGATCAGCACGTGCGCGCCCGGCAACAGCAAGCCGATGTAGGTCGGCACGATGGCCAGCAAGTCGATGACGCCAAAAAAACTCTTGGCGTAGCGCACCGGATGCTGCAGGCACGCCAGGCGGGCACAATATTCGATGGTAAATAAAATGGTGAAAAACCATTCCAGCGCCGTCAGCCAGGTGCCATAGCGCTCGGCCACGGAGGCGACGCTGCTGAGCACGACCACTGTCACGCTGATCAGGATGGCGGCGATCAGCAGCAAATCAAAAGCGCGGCCCGTGCGCGTTTCCGCCTCGAAAATGACGGTGTACACCTGCTCGCGCCAGCCCCGCTCGGGCTTGCCAAATTTTTGCTGCGTTTCCTGCGCCGCCAATTGCTGCGGAGTCAAGGGTGCCGCCGCGCTCTTCGTCGCGGCTTTCATGTGGGTAGTGTGCTCATATACTATTATTGTATAGATAATTTACAAAGCACGGCGACACGCACGCTTGCGCTACAGCTTTCACTACAACAACGCTACGACAGCTTTTTCGCCAGCAACACGGCATTACGCCGGTCGCGTTCGGCCTGCACGATGTCCGTCGTGCGCGCTTCCGACAGGCCCACCGTGTGCAGCACGGTGGCCGTCAGCTGCAGCGCCGACTCCAGCGCCTCGGGTACGACCAGGGTGGCGCCCGCCTGTATCAAGGCCACCGCATGCGCCTCGTCGCGGGCCCGCGCATACACGGGCAGCAGCGGATATTCGCGGCGGATCGATTTCACGGCATGCAGCACGGAGGCCGCATGGTCCATGGTCAGCACCACGGCGGCAGCCCGGTCGGCATTGACTTTTTGCAACAGTTCCGCGCGCGACGCATCGCCGAAATACACGGGGAAACCGCGCGGATGCAGGGTTGTCACCAGGCGCGCATCATTTTCAATCGCCACATAGGCGATATCCTGTTCCGTCAGCACCTTCGCCAGCAACTGCCCCACACGGCCAAAACCGGCGATGATGACGGTGCTGCCCTGCGGCGGCGGCGCGCCGTGCGCCAGGTCGGCCAGCTGATGGTGGTGGCGCCGTTCCCACCAGTTGCCGAACGCGCGCGCCGCCTTGGCCAGCGCCGGCGTGGCAAACAGGCTCAGGCCCACCACCAGCATGACGAACTGCGCCACATGCGGGCCGATCAGCTTGGTACCCAGCGCATACGCGACGACGATGAAGGCGAATTCGCCACCCTGCCCCAGCAGCACGCCCGTTTCCACGGCGCGCCCCCAGTGAAAGCCGCCAATGCGGAAGATCACGCTGATGACCAGGGTTTTCAAGGCAAACAGGCTCAGCACGGCTAGCGGAATCAAGACCGGGGACTTGAAGATTTCGCGCACGTCGATCTGCATGCCCACGGACATGAAGAACAAGCCCATCAACAAACCTTTAAATGGCTCGATCGTCACTTCGACTTCGTGGCGAAATTCCGTCTCCGCCAGCAGCAAGCCGGCCAGCAAGGCGCCCAGCGCCATCGACAGGCCCGCCAGATACGTCAGGCCCGCGATGCCCAGGGTGCTGAGCAAGGTCAGGGCCATGAACACGTCCGGCTGGTGCTTCTTGACGAAAAACTGGAACAGGGGGCGAATCACGCGGCGCCCCAACAGATAGATCAGCAGGATGGCACCCGCCGATTTCACGGCCGCAAAGCTGAGCAGATACGCCAGGTCGTCGCTGCGCCCGCTGGCGAACACGTCGATCAGGATGAACAGCGGCACCACCATCAGATCCTGGAACATCAAAATGGAAAAGCCCGCCTGGCCGCTTGGGGTCTGCAGCGAGCGCTGGTCGGTCAGCAGCTGCATCACCACGGCCGTGGACGACAGCGACAGCACCAGGCCCAGCACGATGGACGCTTCCAGCGACAAGCCGAAGTAATACGCGACGCCGCCGATCAGGCAGGCGCTGACAGCCACCTGCCCCACGCCCGCGCCAAACACCCAGCGCCGCAGCGCCCACAGCCGTTCCGTCGACAGTTCCAGGCCGATCATGAACATCAAAAACATCACGCCCAGCTCGGCCAGGCCGCTGACCTGCTCGGCACGCACGAACGAAAAATACGTCAGCCACGTGAAATCGCCGGCCCACAAGCCGAAGCCGAACGGGCCGAACAGGGCACCGACGGCCAGGAAGCCGAGCACCTGGTTGACTTTCAGGCGTTGCAATAGCGGAATAAAAATCCCGGCCAGGGCGAGAAACAGCAGGGTTTCGCGCAAGTAAGGTAAGGCGTGTTGTTCTTCCAAAATAATCCTAACTAAGAACACCTGTCAAAACCTACTGCGCGGCGCGATTTGCGGTCTCCGATGCTCACTGTGCATTCGCACAGCTCCGCTTCTCAACCACAACTCACATCCGCTCGCTACGGTTTTGCCAGGCGTTGTAAATATTACTCATGCCGAATTTACAATTATCACATGCTGGGCGACAAGGAAGTAAGTGCACACACGATATTTTTCCACAAGGCAACAAATTCGCTACCGGCGATCCGCTTGCGGCGGCGCCAGCATGTCGGCACGGGGGCGGTCCCAGCCCGGCACGTAGGCGGGACAAGGGCGGCTACGGAACTGCTGCAGTTCCACACTCGTAAAATTGGGCAGCATGCCGGGGTTGAAACGCACGTCCGTCAGCTTGTCCGCATGCAACCTGGGCATGCGGGCAAAGCGGAACCAGGCGTCGACATAGCAATTGTCTTCCTGCAGGGTGCGCAAGGCGGCCAGGCTGCCTGCCGCCTGCGCGGAGACGGTAATGCCGGGCGCCAACTGCTGTCCTTGCTTGCCCGTCTCGGCCAGCCCGGCCGGGCAGGCGGCAGGCGCCAGCGACTCGGGAAGCAGGCTCAAAGTGCCGCGCCGCAGGGTGTACACGTCGGTCTTGCTGTCGAGCGAGACATAGATCCAGCACAGCGGGTGGCTGGGAAACGCCGTCATCGCCACATCCCACACGCGCGTGCCGGGGTCCAGGCGCTGCACGGCCGCCTCGATGCGCGTACGGCCAATGGCCGAGGCCACGCCCTGCGTGCCGATGAAGGTGGCCGCCAGCGCGAAGGCCAGCAGCAGCGCTCCCCGTCCCCGCTCGCCGGCCCGCCCTTGCAGCACGGCCAGCACCACGCCCAGCCCCAGCAGCACGGCCAGCGAGGCAGGCGCCAGGTAGGATTGATAGGTGAAGAAACACAGGGCCGCCGCCAGCGCGGCCAGCAGCACGCTTTTGACGATGCCGTAGCGCAAGGACATGATCACGGGCACGCCCAGCAGCACCCAGAACATGGGTTCGACAATGAAGACCATGTCGCCATACAGCCAGCGGCTGTCGAACGGATAAAACGGGTGCAAGCCATAGGAATTGAGGAAATCCATACCCATGTGCAAGCAAAATCCCAGCAACAGACAGGCCGCCAGGCCCACGCGGGCGGGCACACTGCTTTTCAGCAAGCGGCGTGCGCCGGGCCACAGCAGCCACAGCAAGGCCAGCAACAGCAGCGCCTGCGGCAAGGCCAGCAGCAAGGTATGCGTGTGGCCACGGTGGTGCAACATGTAGCCGAACGGGCGCGGCAGCAGCTTGGTCAGCACCAGGTCCAGGTCGGGCGCGTTGCTGGCAAACCAGGCCGTAAACAGAAACAGCGCACGCCGGGTGCGCTGAGCGGGGGGGTGCGGCTCGGGCGGCAGGCTGCGGTGTAGCAGTTCACCGACCCCGAGGCCGATGACCGAATGCGTAATATTATCCATCGGGCAATTTTACAGGATGCGGCCACCCCAAGAGCAAAGGCTGGGGTCGTACCCTCAGGGTACGACCCCGGATTCTGCCATTGGGTTTGTTCAATCAAGCGGCTACAGCGCCTGTAAATCTTCCCCGCGCATGCCCACCAGCAAGGCGCGGCCATCTGGCAGCACGCGGAACTCGCCATAGCGGGCCTTTTCCCAGCGCGCCGCCTCGCCTTCCTTGAAGAACCAGGCATCGCTGACCAGCACCCAGTTGCCATCCTTCGGCGTCAGCTCGAGCAGGAATTCGCCGGGCGCCAGCGCCTCTTGGGTGTACGGACGCAGCAGTTCTGCCACGCCGCGCGCATCGCGCCTGGCCACCACGAGGGGCCGGCCTGGCGCCCTGTCCACGCTGGCCAGGGTGCTCAGCACTCCGAGGTTGACGAAATTGAGGCGCATGTAATCGCCCTGCATCAGCGAACGGGGATCGACGGGTTCCAGCGCCACGAAGATGGCTTGCCCCTTGGCGATCAGCTGCTCTTTCTGCCAGATGCCGCCATTGGCGACCAGCAGCACCAGCAGCAAGCCCCCCAGCACGCCCAGGCGCACGGCGCGATGTTCGGCCGCCACGCCCGATGGTTTGCTTTCCACCAGGTGCAGCACGGCGCCGCGCGTGGCCAGCCACGACAGGGCGCACAGCACGGCGCCGGCCACGGCCAGCAGCGCCGCCTTGCTGGCCAGCGGCCAGGCCAGCTGGTAATAAAAGCTGCCGATGATCCACGCCGCCGCCAGCGCGGCCGCCACGGCCACGCGCGTGCGCCCGCTCGTCACGCAATACGCAAGGATCAGCAGCACGGGACCGAGCGCCGGCATGAACCACGCCAGCACGACCAGCACCAGCGCCACGCCGATGGCGGGCAACTGGCGCAAGGCCGGCCAGCGCCATCCCGTCCAGACGGCCGCCGCCGTGGCCAGCACGAGCGACACCCCATTTAACGCCTGCGCATACCAGGCGCCGGCCTGGTGCCGGGTGACTTCGCGCGCCACGTCGCCGGCAACACCATTGCCCAGCGCACCGCCCAGCATGAAGGTCATTCCGGACCAGAAGACCAGGCCCAGCAAGATGGCCAGGACCCACCCCGTCGACAGCGATTCCAGGAAGGCGGCGACGGGCGCGCCGCGGCCATCGTTGAAGGCCTGCTTCTGCAGCCAGTGCGCGCCCAGCCAGAGTGCCAGGGCCAGCATCCAGGCCAGATACAGTTGCGTGGGGTCGTTCTCGAAAATCCAGTCGCGCGTGCTATCGATGATGCCCAGTCCCAGCAAGCCGCAGGCGACCAGCCCCAGCAGCACGCGCAGCCAGTCGCGCGGCAAGGCGGCGGCCACCGCCAGGCAGGCCAGGCACAGCAGCAGCGATGCCGTCTGCGTGGAACAATCGCGGTACAGGGCATAGCCGAGCAAGCTGCCGCCCACCAGCAGGCAGGGCACGGCCAGCTGCTCGACAAACAGCGGCACGCCGCGCATGCGGATCAGCAGCACAGACACCAGCAGCACGATGGCGGCCACGATGTACGCGCCGGGACCATGGCGCACCACGCTCTCCAGGCCCGCGCCCAGCGCCAGGACCAAGGGGATGGCAGCCAGCCAGGCGCCGAAGGCCGTCATCAGCACCAGCGGCCACGGCCGGACATCCTGCACGGGACGGCTGGTACCCGACGGCAACAAACCGGCGCGCGTGGCGTCGTCGATCAGGGTGGCGAGCGCATCGGCTCGTTGACTGTTGATATTGCTCATGCCGCCTCCTGGCGCGTGCGCCACAAAATGCCTTGCACGGTCAGCGCCAGCAGCACGGCAGCGACCAATCCCAGCATCACCAGCCTGCCGATGCCATCGCCATTGCCACCGCCATTGAAGAGCACGTATCCCAGCCCCCACACCAGCAGGGTGTTCAGGCCCAGCGCGACGGCGCTCAGGCCGAACACGTCAAACAAGCGGCGCGTGGCCAGCAGGACGCCGGCGACGGCCAGCAAGCCCAGCCCGGCCCAGTACGGCGACCCGACTTCGCTGCCGAACAGGGCGCTGACGGCCGTGCCCGTGATAAGGATGGTGGCGAGCACCAGGCCCAGGCGCAAGGCCCAGCTGCCCGCACCCGTCCAGCGCGCCAGCAGGGGTGAGACAAACGCGCAGGCCAGCAGCACGGCCAGCCAGCCGCTGACGAAAATGGACAAGTCGGCCGAACTGATGCGCCAGCTGTGGTGCGCATGCGCCTGCATCCACAAGGCGGCGGCCGTCGAAACAATCAGCATCCACGGTGTCCACAGCACATCGCTGCGCGCCACCAGGCACAGGGGCAAGGCCAGCGCGGCCCACACGGCGAACAGCTGCCACGGATCGGCGCCCGTCTGGTACGTCTGACCGAAATACGCGAACAGGCCGCCGATGGCCAGCAAGGCCAGCAGCAACAAAGGGACTCTCGCCTTGGGTACGGCAAACGCACCCACGCAGGTGGCGGCCAACACGCCTTGCAGCAGGGCAAAACGGCCCATGCGACCCAGGTCTTCCCAGTTGGCGGCCACCCAGCAGATCAATCCCATGCCCAGCAGCGCGGCGCCCAGCACGGCCACGCCGCGCGGCAGCCAGTAGGCCAGGCGCGCGGGTTCGCGCTGGAAGCCGGCCACTTCCTGCAACTGCCGGGTTTGTTGGGCATCGAGCGCATGGGCCGAGGCGAGTTGGTACACGGCGAGGCGTAAGTCCATCGTCTGCTTTCTTTGTCAGGAAATAGGGGGAGTCAGGTCAGCGCTCGACGCTCACGCCGCGCCAGAAGGCAACGTGGCCGGCAATTTGCATGGCGGCATCCTTGGGCTGGGGGTAATACCAGGCGGCGTCGGCATTTGTCTGTCCATCGACGACGAGGTCGTAATAGCTGGCCGTGCCCTTCCATGGGCAGATGCTGGTGTGGCTGCTGGGCCGCAGGTACTCCTGCGTCACCGCCGTTAAAGGAAAATACACATTGTTTTCAACGACTTGCACCTGCGCATCGGTGGCTTGCGCGATGACGGCGCCATTCCAGCTGGCTGTTGGCATTTGACTATCCTCCTCTGCGCCGAGTGTAGCGCAAAAAGTCCGCCATGGCGCGCGCCATTGGCGCCCCGCTCAAGCGCCAGCGATGATCTGGCGCAAGGCTTGCTCAAACACTTCAGGAGGCTGGCCGCCGGAAATCAGGTGGCGCTCGTTGATGATGACGGCCGGCACCGAGTTGATGCCGTTCTGCTGGTAGAACTGCTCTTGCGCGCGCACCTCGTCCGCATAGGCATCGGAGGCCAGCACTGCGGCCGCTTTCGCGCTATCGAGGCCCACCTTGCCGGCCACGGCCAGCAGCACCTCGTGCGAGGACGGATTCTGGCCCTGCGTGAAATACGCATCGAACAGCGCCATCTTGAGTGCCTTCTGGCGCCCTTCGAGCCCAGCCCAGTGCAGCAGCCGGTGCGCATCAAACGTGTTGTAGATGCGGCCGCGCTTGTCCATGGCGAAGGTAAAGCCCAGCTGCTCGCCGCGCGCGCGGATCGCTTCGCGCGACTGCGCCATCTGTTCCGGGGTGGAACCGTATTTGCGGGCGATGTGTTCGCCGACATCCTCGCCTTCGGCCGGCATGTTGGCGTTCAGCTCGAAGGGCTGGAAGTGGATCTCGGCCTGGACGGTATCTTGCAGCTTGTCCAAGGCTTGCTCCAGCGATTTCAGGCCGATCACGCACCAGGGGCAGGAAACGTCGGAAACGAAATCGATACGGATGGGAACGGGTGTGGCGGAGGAGGTGGAGGAGGTGGAAAGAGTCATGGTGGGCAGCCTTTGCGCGAGTCGGTGGCGGCCGCACCGCGCGGCGCCGCAAGCACAGCATATGCGTGCGGGCCGCCGGAAATCAAGCGCTTACTTCTTCTTGCCAGCGGCCTTGGCCGCATCCTTCTTGCCGCCGATCTTGCTTTCCTTGCCAGAGAGCAGGTTAGCGATGTTCTGGCTGTGGCGGTAGGCCAGCAGCACGCTCATGACGATGACAGACAGCAAGATAGGATCGACGCCGAACAGCAAGCCATAGTAAAACGGCGCGAACAGGGCCGCCACCAGCGCTGCCAGCGAAGAATAGCGAAACGCGTAGGCGATGATCAGCCAGGTGGCCAGGGTCGCCAGGCCCAGCCATGGATTGATGCCCAGCAGCACACCGAGGGCCGTGGCCACGCCCTTGCCGCCGACAAAGCGGAAGAACACGGGCCACAGATGGCCGAGGAAGACGGCGATGGCCACCAGGGCCACGGCCGTGTCGCCCACGCCCAGGGCGCTGGCAAAATGGTCGGCCAGGAACACGGCCAGCCAGCCCTTGGCGCCGTCGCCCAGCAAGGTCATGACGGCGGCGCCCTTGTTGCCGCTGCGCAGCACGTTGGTGGCGCCCGGATTTTTCGAGCCATAGGTGCGCGGATCGGCAATGCCGTAGACCTTGCTCATCACCACGGCAAACGATATCGAGCCGAGCAAGTAAGCGGCCACTGTCATTGCCACGGTTGTGATTACTGGATTCATTTCTTCCCTTTGTTATGTTTATTGCACCAGCATCAAGGCTGGCGCAGCAGAATATACACCATGCTCGATGCCCCGCAACAGGCTTTGGACGATTTCCTTAATCCTGCAGCGCGCACTGCACCGGCTTGGCCTTGAGCAAATCCATGAGTACCTGCGGCGCCAGCGAGACGAGAAAACCGCGCCGCCCGCCATTGATATAGATGCGCGGCAAGTCCAGGATGGATTGCTCCACGTACACGGGCATCGCTTTTTTGGTGCCGAACGGCGAGGTGCCGCCGATCATGTAGCCTGAATGGCGCTGCGCCACTTCGGGCTTGCACGGCTCGACGGACTTGCAGCCGATGGCGCGCGCCAGGTTCTTGGTCGACACCTTGCAATCGCCATGCATGAGCACGATCAGCGGCTTGGCCGCCTCGTCCTGCATCACCAGGGTCTTGATCACCGCATGTTCGGGCACCCCCAGCTCGCGCGCCGAGACGCTGGTGCCGCCGTGCTCCTCGTACGGATACGGGTGTTCATCGAAGGAAACGTGATGCTTACGCAGCAGCTGCGTCGCCTGGGTTTCGGAAATATGCTCTTTTTTAGCCATGCGTGATACGCTGATCGTTCAGTGAGGAGTGCTAATTATGCAGCAAGAAATCCGCTTTGCCACATTCAATGTCTGCAACCTTGCCCCCGCCGGGGCGAAATTGTATGACAACCTGGACCCATTGAGCCCGGCGCAATACGAAGCCAAGGCGGAATGGACGGCGCGGCAAATCGACTTGCTCGACGCCGACGTGATCGGTTTCCAGGAAATTTTCTCGCAAGCGGCCTTGCGCGACGTGCTGTCGCGCACGCGCCATTACCGCACAGCCGCCCTGGCCGGCCACGATGCGATGGACGCCGCCGGACGCATGCTGCCCACCGTGGCGCTGGTGTCGCGCCTGCCGCTGGCCGGCGCCGGCGTTGCCTGGACAAATTTTCCGGCCGGCGTGAGCGTGTCGGCCGACGACAACACCTGCCGCTTCGCCCGCGCGCCGCTGCATGTGCAGGTCATCTTACCGGGCGGACAACTCACCGACGTCGTCGTGGTGCACTTGAAATCGCGCCGGCCCGATTACCGCCATGGCGACGGCTACGATGCGGCCAGCTACGCGCTGGCCAACCTGCGCTCGCTGCAGCGGCGCGGCGCGGAAGCGGTGGCCCTGCGCGTGCTGGCAAGTGAACTGGGCCACAGTAGCCGTCCGCGCATCGTGCTCGGTGACTTCAACGACATCGCCAATGCCGTCACCACGGCCATCGTCATGGGCGCGGGCGCACCGTGCGAACCCGGCATGGAAATGCGAGAACGCCTGTACGATGCCAACGCCATCGCCCTGCGCCAGGATGCGGCGCGCCACGCGGGCTACACGAATATCCACGACAGCGCCTACATGACGATCGACCACATCCTCGTATCCGAGCATTTTCATGCCGCCTCGCCGCGCGCCATCGGCGTGCTGCAGGAAGTGACTTATCTCAACGACCATTTGCTGCTGGGCCTGCCGCACGCCTCCGACCATGGCCAGGTGCTGGCGCGCATCAAGCTGCTGGGAAATATTGACTAGTTCAATAATTAATGCAGCAACTAATGTAGCAACCTCGCCAGAACACTGCCCGCGACTTGCGCGCTGGCATAGCGCCCCTGGTATTGCTGGCAGCCCTGCCCCCGCAGATAGGCCAGCTGCTGCGCCGTTTCCACGCCTTCGGCGATCACCGTCAATTGCAGTTCGCGCGCCATGGCGATGATGGTGGCGGCGACCATCGTGTCGGACTCGCCCGCAGCGTCGTCCGCCACGGCGGGCAGGAACGACGGGTCGATCTTGAGTTTATCCACCGGGTAATGGCGCAGATTGGCCAGGCGCGAATAGCCGGTGCCGAAGTCGTCGATGGCCAGCCTGGCACCCAGCGCGCGCAACTGCGCCAGCACACCGGCCAGGCGCGCACCGCCCTTCATCAGCAAGGACTCCGTCACTTCCAGTTCCAGGCTACCGGCAGGCAAACCCGACGCGGCCAGCGCCTCTTGCACGCTGAGCAATAAATTATTGTGCAGGCATTGCGCCGGCGACAGGTTCACGGCCACTCTCCAGGCCTGGCCCGCATCGTGCCAGGCGCGTGCGCGCCGGCAAGCTTGCTGCAGCACCCAGTTGCCGATCGACACCATCAAGCCACACTCCTCGGCCACGGCGATGAAGCGCTCGGGCGGCAACATGCCCAGTTGCGGGTGGCGCCAGCGCAACAGCGCTTCGGCGCCGACGATCTGCCCGCTGGCGACATCGAGCGCGGGCTGGAACTCCAGCACGAATTCATCGCGGCCCAGCGCGGCGCGCAAGCCCTGCTCCAGGCTGGCCCGCTCGATGATTTGCGCATTCATCTCGGCATTGAAAAACTGGAAATTGTTACGCCCGCTTTCCTTGGCATGGTACATGGCGATATCGGCGTTGTGCACGAGGGTCTCGATGCTGTCGCCATCGCTGGGAAAGATGGCCACGCCGATCGAGGTCGATACCTGCAGCTCATATTCGCCCAGCTGATAAGGCTGCGTGACGGCGTGCAGCAGGCTGGACGCGACATGGGCCACCTGGTCGATGCCGCCCACCTCGGCCAGGATGATGACGAACTCGTCGCCGCCATGCCGGCTGACGGTATCGACGCCGCGCACGCAGCGCACCAGGCGCCGCGCCACTTCCTTGAGCAGCAAATCGCCCACGTGGTGGCCCATGCTGTCATTGATGTGCTTGAAGTGGTCGAGGTCCAGGTACAGGATGGCCAGCATGCTCAGCTTGCGCCGCGCGGCCGCCAGCGCCAGCGACAGCCGGTCCAGCAGCAGCACCCGGTTCGGCAAGTCGGTCAGGAAATCGTGCTCGGCCAGGTGGCGCGTGTGCTCCTCGTTTTTCTTGCGCTCGCTGATATCGCTGAGGATGGCCAGGTAATTGCTCAATTGCCCTTGCGAGTCGCGGATGGCCGTCAGCGACAGCCAGGCCGGGTAGCGCCCGCCCGCCTTGCGCTGGCCCGCGATATCGCCTTGCCAATAGCCGTTGGCCTCGACTTCGTCCCACACGTGCTCGAAAAACGCCGGCGCATCCGGCTCCACGCCGTGCTGGACGAAAGGCTTGCCCAGCATGTCGTCCAGGCTGTAGCCGCTGATTTCGCTGTACGCGGGATTCATGCTGACGACGCGCTGCTGCGGGTCCATCACGACGATGGCGACACTGGCATGCTCGATGACCTGCATCGACAGGTACAGGTCGCGCTCGGCCAGTTTGCGCGAGGAGATATCGCGGATCACGGCGTAAAACAGATAGGTATGGTCGAGCGTGACGGACGTGAGCAGCACTTCGCCCCAGAACAGCTGGCCCGCGCACGTCTGATAGCGCCAGTCGTAGCGGCAGTTGCCGTCGGCGTGGGCTTGCGCCGCCAGCTGCGTGCCGCGCAACGATGACAAGGCGCCATCGGGCTGGCGCAGCGGCGAAAAATCGCTGAGGCGGCGCCCCAGCAGCCGTGGCCGGTCTTCACATTGAAACAGGGCAATGGCGGCCGGATTGGCTTCGGCGATGTACTCGTCGCGCAGCAAGACGATGGCGTCGGCGGACTTGTCGTACAGCTGGCGAAAATTGTCGCCCATCAGCAGCAAGGCGCCCTGCGCGGCGCCATCCTGGCCGCTGGCCGTGATGTCGACATCGATGCACACCACTTGCCGCACACGTCCGGACTGAATGACAGGAAACACGGTGGAACAGATGCAGCGCGGCGCGGCCCCGTCGGCGTCCAGCTTCCACAGGCGTGTGCTGCGTGCCTTGCCACTCTCCCACACGGTCGCCAGTTCGCCTGCCCCCTCCTCGGCCAGGCTGGCGGCCTCCGGCAGCGAAGCGGCCACCCTGACCCACGCCTGGCCCAGCGCCAACTCGGCCGCCACGCCATACAGGCGCGCCGCGCCGGTGCTCCAGTAGCGCACGATGCCGTCGCGGTCGATGCCACGCACGGCCAGGCCAGGCGCCTGTTCGACGGCGGCAACGATGATGGACAGCAGATCGAGCGCCTTGGCGGCCGGCCCCGCCTGCGGTTCGGCTGCGGCAAGCAGGCGCCCCGGCGACGGCGTGGCTCCGACAATCCGATCAGACATCAGGCCCCCCGTGGCGTGGCGACGCGACAACCGGCGGCGTATGGCCTGTCCGGTGGCGCAACCATCCCGACCATTCTTGCGCGCTGGCGAATCGGCTTCTTGAGCATGCGCAAGCATCGTTACATGCACGGCATGCATGCTGGCAGTGGTCTTTGGTCGCCGTTTTTTGCATTTCAGCCCCGATTTTGTGCAATCTGTCGCACGGCGATGGCGGCCGGACTTGAATCTTCCTAAAGTGGCAACATGCGCATCGCCGTGAACGGCCACAGCGGCAGGCGTGCTGCCTGCGGCCGCCACGGCGATGCGCTACCCGAATTCCCTCCCGGCCAGCGACAGGCCGGGTCCGCACCGAGACCTGGCGCCAAGTCCCTGCGCCGCTCCTGAAAAAAAAATCTATGAAAAACGAGACCCTGCCCCCCGCCTCTCCCCTTGCCGCCACGCGCCGCCGGCGCTGGCGCACCCCCGTGCTGATCCTCGTCGTGCTGGGCCTGGCCGGCGGCGGCTGGACGGTGATGCAGTCGAAGCAACAGGCGGCCAAGGCGGCCGAACAGCAAGCGAGCAAGAAGAAGCAGCAGGAAAAGACGCCCGTGCATGAACTGGCGCAGGGCGACGTGGCCGCCATCGATGCGCGCGCGCTGGCAATCAGCTTGCCCCTGTCCGGCTCGCTGGCGCCCGTGACCCAGGCCACCATCAAGGCCAAGGTTTCCGGCGTGATCCAGGAAACGACCTTGCAGGAAGGCCAGCAAGTGGCCAACGGGCAAATCCTCGTGCGCCTGGATGCGGCCGACCTGCGCGCCCGCCTGACGCAGCAGCAAGCCATGCTCGACGAAGCGCAGGCGCGCCTGTCCATGGCGGCCAAGAATGAGGCGAACAGCCAGGCCCTGCTCAAGCAAAAATACATTTCGCAGACAGCCTACGACACCACGCAAAACTCGGTCGATCTGGCGCGCGCCAGCGTCAAGTCCGCCGCCGCCATGGTCGATATCGCCCGCATCGCGCTGGCCGACACGGTGATCCGCGCACCGATGGCCGGCATCGTCAGCAAGCGCCACCTGCAGGCCGGCGAAAAAGTCTCGCCCGACATGCCCGTCTACACCATCGTCAACCTGGCCCAGCTGACCCTGGAAGCGCCCGTGCCCAGCGCGGAAATCCCCCGCATCAAGCTGGGGCAGGACGTGCACTTCAAGGTCGACGGTTTCGGCGCGCGCGACTTTGCCGGCAAGGTCACGCGCATCAACCCCACCACCGAGAGCGGCTCGCGCGCCATGCTGGTCTACATCGCCGTCGACAATGGCGATGGCGCGCTGCGCGGCGGCATGTTCGCCAAGGGCAGCATCGTCACCGAGCGATCAAGCGTGGCGCCGCTGGTGCCGCTGACGGCCGTGCGCCATGAAAAGCAGGGCCCCGTCGTGTATGCGCTGGTAAACAACAAGGTGGTCGCCCAGCCCGTCACACTGGGCCTGCGCAACGAAGATGAAGGCTATGCGGAAGTGACATCCGGCCTGGTGCCGGGCGCCAAAGTCATCGTCGCCAAACTCGATGGCGTCAAGCCGGGCCACAGCGTGACCTTCGCCGCGCCCGCCACCGCGCCCGCCGCGCCGGCGGCCGTGCTGGCACGGAAGGATTAAGCCATGTGGATGACCAAAGTCAGCATACAAAACCCCGTCTTCGCCACCATGGTCATGGTGGCGCTGGTGGTGCTGGGCATCTTCTCCTACCGGGGCCTGGGCGTGGAAAGCATGCCCAGCGTGCAGTTCCCGTTCGCCGCCATTGAAGTGAACTATCCGGGCGCCTCGCCGGAAGCCGTGGAAAACGACATCACGCGCCCTATCGAGGATGCCGTCAACACCGTCAGCGGCATCAAGACCATCCGCGCCAACTCGTGGGAAGGACGCGCCGGCGTCTACCTGGAATTCGAGCTGTCGACCAACATGGACAAGGCCATGCAGGACTTGCGCGACAAGGTGGCCCTGGTGCGCCCGCGCTTCCCGAAAGAAGCCAAGGACCCGTTCATCGCGCGCGCCGAGGGCGACAACGAGCGCCCCATCGCCACCATCGTGCTGACCTCCACCGGGCATGACCTGCGCTCGCTGTCGACCATGACGGAGCAGGTCATCAGCAAGCGCTTCCAGGGCGTGGCCGGCGTGGGACAAGTCAAGCTGCGCGGCTTGCGCGCGCGGCAGATCCTCATCAGCATGAAGCCGATCGAACTCAATGCCCAGGGCATCGGCGTCGATGAAGTGATTCGCGCCATCCAGGCGACGAATACCAATCTGCCGGCAGGCTCCATCAGCCATGGCGCGGCCGAACAGCTGGTGCGCGTGGAAGGCAAGATCAAGGATGCGCGCGAATTCGGCAAGATCATCGTCGCGCGCCGCGCCGTCGGTCCAGTCTACCTGGACCAGGTGGCCACCGTGGTCGACGGCGAGCAGGAAGAACTGTCGATTTCGCGCATGAACGGCCAGCAAGCCGTGACCATGGAAATCACCAAGGTGCAGGACGCCAACGTGGTCGAAGTGGGCACCGGCATCTTGAAGGTGGCGGCGGACCTGCAAAAGACCCTGCCGCCCGATATCACCCTGCGCGTGCTGGACGACGAATCGGAGCGCGTGCAAAGCCAGCTCAATAACGTCAAGCGCACCATCATCGAAGGCGCCGTGCTGACCATGGTGATCGTCTTCCTGTTCCTGCACTCGTGGCGCTCGACCATCATCACGGGCTTGACCCTGCCGATCTCCGTGCTGGCCAGCTTCATCGCCATGAAGGCGTTTGGCTTCACGCTGAACTTCCTGACCCTGATGGCGCTGTCCCTGTGCATCGGCCTGTTGATCGACGACGCCATCGTGGTGCGTGAAAACATCGTGCGCCACCTGGGCATGGGCAAGAACCACTACCAGGCGGCCAACGACGGCACCAATGAAATCGGCCTGGCCGTGATGGCCACCACGTTCGCCATCGTCGCCGTGTTCGTGCCCGTCGCCTTCATGGACGGCATCATCGGCCGCTTCTTCCTGCAGTTCGGCATCACCGTGGCCGTCGCCGTGCTCGTGTCGCTGTTCGTCAGTTTTACCCTTGACCCCATGCTGTCATCCGTCTGGCGCGACCCCGTCAAGGACCGTTTCAAGTACGTGCCGTGGCTGGGCCGCTTCATGGCCTGGATCGAGACGGGCATCGACCGCCTGCACGTCTGGTATGGCAAGGTGCTGAAAGTGGCCCTGTGCTGGCGCAAGACCACGCTGGCCACCGCCTTCGCCCTGTTCGCGGGCAGCCTGATGCTCGTGCCCATGATCGGCGGCGAGATGTTCCCCGAGACGGACCAGGGCTGGGTCAACCTGCGCTTCAAGACGCCCGTCGGCTCCAGCCTCGAATACACGGATAGCAAGGTGCGCCAAATCGAAACGGCGCTGAAGGAATTTCCCGAGATCGACAGCCTGGTGGCCAATATCGGCACGCCCGATGGACGCAACGCGGCCGAGGTGAACCTGAAGCTGACGGACATCAAGACGCACAAGCGCCGCTCGCAGCAGGAACTGGAAAAGCTGATCCGCGAACGCCTGGCGCCGATTGCCGGCATCACCCTGTCGGTCGGCAACCGCCCCATCTTCATCGCCATCCTCGGCACGGATGAAGGCAAGCTCGATGCGGTGGCACACCGCCTGATGGACAAGATGCGCACCATCAAAGGCCTGGCCGACATGGAATACAGCCAGGAAGGTGCCAATCCGTCGACCACGGTGAAGATCAACAACGAACTGGCCAGCGACCTGGGATTGTCGGTGCAGCAGATCGGCAATGCCCTGCGTCCGTTCGTGGCGGGCGACACGGTCAGCCACTGGTTAGCCAGCGACGGGCAAAACTATGACGTCAACGTGCAGCTGCCGAAGTCGGGCCGGCAAAAGGTGGCCGACCTGGCCGACCTGTCGCTGGCGTCCAGCAAGTTTGACGCGAACGGCAAGCCGGTCATGATTCCGCTGCGCCAGGTGGTCGAATTCGTGCCCTCGTCCAGCCCGCAAGTGCTGAAACGCCAGGCCTTGCAGCGCCGCGTCGCCATCTATGCGGGCGTGCAGGGCCGTCCTGCCGGCGACGTCGACGCCGACGTGCAGAAAGCCATCAAGTCCATCGACCTGCCACCGGGCGTGCGCTTCGACGTGGCCGGCAATGCGCAGCAGATGGCCGAAACCATGGGCGGCGCGATGATGGCGCTGGGCATTGCCGTGATCTTCATCTACCTGGTGCTGGCGTCGCAGTTCGGCAGCTTCTTGCAGCCGATCGCCATCATGGTGTCGCTGCCGCTCTCCCTGATCGGCGTGCTGCTGGCCCTCCTCATGACGGGCAGCACCCTGAACATCTTCTCCGTGATCGGCTTCATCATGCTGATGGGCCTGGTCACCAAGAATGCGATCTTGCTGGTCGACTTCACCAACCAGCGCCAGCGCGAGGGCTTGGGACAGTTCGAAGCGTTGATGGAAGCGGGGCAAGTGCGCTTGCGCCCCATCCTGATGACGACCCTGGCGATGGTCTTCGGCATGCTGCCGATGGCCATCGGCATGGGCGACGGCGGCGAATCACAGGCGCCGATGGGCCGCGCCGTCATCGGCGGCGTGATCACCTCGACGCTATTGACCTTGGTGGTGGTGCCCGTCGCCTACACCTATTTAGATAGCCTGGGCAAGCGCGCCGCGCGCTTTTTCGGTGGCGGCGAACATGCTGAATCCACCGACGATGGCAAAGCACACGCCCACTGATAGACCGGTCGCCTTCACCGTCCCCGCATTGGCGGGGACGACGCGGCGGCTTCCTGAAGAGAGCTTCAGTTGACCAAAGCGGCCCCACTGGCTAGACTGTCCCCCGTTATCAATGATATGGAGTGACTCGTGGGTGCTTGTTCCAGTGACAGTAGTCGATTGACCATCGGCGATCGGCCTTAGGCAAGACGCGCGCATTCCGCCCGCCTGGCCCATGGCAAGGTGCGGTTTTACCAGCGGCGATGTCCATTCGCCGCCACTTCCCTCCTCATCGTTCCACCGTTATCGTCTGCTGCCCCCTTTCGGGGCGAATTGTCTTCGCCTTGCACTCGCCTGTTCCTCCCCAGCCGGGAGAAACTGATGGTGGTATTTGACTTTGCGCTGCGCGTTGCCGCAGCATTGACCCTGGGCGCCATGATCGGCGCCGAACGCCAGCTGCGCCAGCGCATGGCGGGTCTGCGCACGAACGCGCTGGTGTCCGTCGGCGCCTCGCTGTTCGTGATGGTCTCCGTGCTCGAAGGCGATCCCGACGGCCACCTGCGCATCGCCGCGCAGGTGGTGTCGGGCATCGGCTTTCTGGGCGCCGGCGTCATCATGCGCGAAGGGATGACGGTGCGTGGCCTGAACACGGCCGCCACCCTGTGGTGCTCGGCCGCCATCGGCGTGCTGTGCGGCCTCGGGTTTGCGCTGGAAGCGGCCATCGGCACGGGCTTCGTGCTGGTCGCCAACCTGGTGCTGCGCCACCTGGCGCAACGCATCAACGCGCACGGCAGCGAGGCGGGCATCGAGACGGAAAGCATCTACCGCGTGACGGCCGTGTGCGAGGCGGAGCAGGAAGTGCAGGTGCGCAAGCTGATGCTGCGCCTGATCAGCGGCATGCCGGCGCTGATGCTGCAATCCTTGCACAGCGAAGACGCGGCGCAGGCCGGGCGCATCGAAGTGCGCGCCGACCTGCTCACGCCCTTGTCCAGCCTGGGATTGCTGGAGCAGATCGTCAGCCAGGTGAGCCTGGAAGGCAGCGTCTCGGCCGTGCGCTGGGCGCTGGTGAATAACGCGGAATTTGTCGCCGAACGGGGAGTGTGATGAAAAAACTTTTCCATTGGTTTGCCAGGCGCGGTCCTGCCATGGCCACCTACCGCCTGACCGTCACTTGTCCGCCTGCGCAGGCCGACCACGTGGTGCGCCTGCTGCTGGCCGAACTGAAAGGCGCTGGCCTGGTCCCGTCGCAGATGCTGCGCAGCTGGGACGAGGCCCGGCAGGTGGTGCAGCTGATCGCCACGGTGCTGTGCCAGGCCGTGCAGCGCGCCGTGCTGGTGCGCTTCGTCAACCGTGCGGGCGCCTGGCCGCAAGTGCGGCAAGTGCGCTGGGAAGGCGTGGCGCCGTCAATCTGACGTCGGCAGGCGCAGGAGGAACAGCGCGCCGCCCTCCGGGCGGTTCTGCGCCTCGATACTGCCACCGTATGCGTGCACGATCGCTTGCGACAGGGCCAGGCCCAGGCCGAAACCGGGCGCCTCGCCCGCGCGCGCCCGGGCGCCACGGTAAAAGCGTTCGAACAGATGCGGCAAGTCTTCCACGCCGATGCCCGGTCCCGCGTCGCTCACACCCACCAGCGCATGTTCACCCTCGCGCGCCACATGCACGCTGATGCTGCTGCCGGGCGGCGAAAACTTCACGGCGTTATCAAGCAGATTGGCCAGCACCAGGTCCACCGGGCCGGCCGCCACCCGCGCGTGCACGACCACGCCGTCATCGAAGACGATGCGGATGCCGCGCTGCGCTGCCGCCTTTTCCAGGCGCTGCGCGGCCGCCTGCACGAGCGGATTGAGTGCGATGGTTTCCACGGCATTGCGCTCCTGCCCCACGTCCAGGCGTGTGAGCATCAGCAATTCTTCCACCAGGGTCGTCAGGCGCTGCACTTCATCGAGGCAGGACGCCAGCGCCTCGACATATTCAGCTGCCTCGCGCGGGCGGCGCAGGGTGATTTCGATTTCCGTGCGCAGGCGCGACAGGGGCGAGCGCAATTCATGCGAGGCGTCGGCCGTGAAGCGCCGCTGCGCATCATAGCCGTGTTCCAGGCGCTCCAGCATGGCGTTCAGGGTATCGACCAGGCGGCCGATTTCATCGGGCGTGCCGGGATGGGGCAGGCGCTGGTGCAGGCTGGCTTCGCCGATCGAATGCGCCTGGTCCACCACATCGTCGATGGCGCCCAGCACGCGGCGCGTGAGCATTTCGCCAGCCAACCCGACGGCGGCCAGCAAGGCCAGCGCCATGGCACCAAACAGCACGGTGGCCGCAGCCAGCACGTGGTTGACGTCATCGAGCGAACCGGCCACCTGCACCGCCAGGTGCAAGCCGGACGCAGGTACGGGGATGGACACCATGCGCAGCGGCTCCTCGCCGAACTTGGGCAGGGTTTCGAAGACGGTCTCGCCAGCGGCCAGGCGCGCCAGCAGAATGGGCGGCGCCGGCAGTTGCGCCGCCTCCAGGTTGCGGCTGCGCGCCAGCACGCGGCCTTCGCCATCGATGATCTGCACCAGGCGGTCGAGCCGCGTCAGGGAAGGCGGCGCCAGGCCCGGCGCCACCTCGTGCACCTGCACGGGCTGGCGCGGCGCGGCCGGCAGCATGGCCATTTCCGTCTCGGCCAGCGCCAGCAGGGCCGCATCGAGCTGGCCATGCACGGCGCGCGACAGGCCCCAGTAGCCGGCCAGCGCCGTACAGGCAACGATGACAAGGATGACGGCCAGGTGCACTCGCAGCAGGCGTTTGCGAAAGCTAGCCACCGTCGTTGTCCGCCAGGCGGAAACCGCGTCCGCGCACCGTGTGGATCAAGGGCGGCAGACCGGGCACATCGACCTTGCCGCGCAAATTGCGCACATGGACGTCGATCAGGTTATCGATGCCGATCAGGTCCGCCTGCCAGATCTGCTCGGCCAGGCGCGCGCGGCTGACCACCTCGCCCGCCTGGCGCAGCAGGATCAACAGAATCGCATATTCCTTGGGTGTCAGCACCAGCGGCGCGCCGGCCCGCGTCGCCTGGTGGCTGACGGGATCGAGCGTCAGGTCGGCCAGCGCCAGCACCAGCGGGCGGCTGATGTCGGAGCGGCGCAGCAGCGCGCGGATGCGCGCCAGCAGTTCCTCGAACTCGAACGGTTTGGTCAGATAGTCGTCGGCGCCCATGTTCAGGCCCGCCACGCGGTCGGCCGTGGCATCGCGCGCGGTCAGCATCAGCACGGGCGTCT
Source organism: Janthinobacterium sp. 78 (assembly GCF_003096775.1). NCBI lineage: Bacteria > Pseudomonadati > Pseudomonadota > Betaproteobacteria > Burkholderiales > Oxalobacteraceae > Janthinobacterium > Janthinobacterium sp. 78. Next base: position 5,567,046 of record NZ_QENT01000001.1, read on the forward strand.
GGATGGCGCGCGCGCGCAAATCGCGGCAAAAATCGATGCCCTGCTTGCCCGGCAGCATCCAGTCGAGCACGATCACGTCGTAAGCGACGGCATAGCTTTCGTCCTCGCCCTCTTCCGCGCTGTGCGCCACGTCGACGACGAAGCCCTCTTCCTGCAAGCCGCGCGCCAGCAGGCGCGCCGCCTTGCGGTCGTCTTCCACCAGGAGGATTCTCATGCCTGCCCTTCGCGTCGCGCCTTGTTTTCCATGCTGGCATTTTACCGCGCCGCAGCGTGCGCACACCGAACCTGAAGAATGATTCAGGCGTTCTTGGGCGCTTCTTCAGGAGCACATTGCTATGCTTTCCCGGCGCTGTAGTGATACTGCCCGCGCTCCCCTCTGACCGCCCGCCTGGGCACGGCATCCACGCATGCCCCCTCACCATCAATAACAAGGAAACACGGGATGAACACGACCACCCGCAACGCCCTGGGCGCCAGCTGCGCCCTCGCTCTCGCCTGCTCGGCCCTGGCCGGCTGCGCCAAACCGACGGCGGCGGCCACGCCGCCCGCCCAATCGATGCATCTGGACGACGGCAGCATCACCGTCGACAAGATGTCGCCGCTGCGCCAGCGCCTGCAGATCGCGCACGTGCAGGAACAGGAAATCGCCACGCAGACGGAGGCGCCGGGCAGCATCGAAGCCATGCCGGAAAAGCTGGTGAAAATCACGCCGCCCCTGTCGGGCCGCATCACGCGCCTGCAGCGCGCCCTGGGCGACAGCGTCAAGGCCGGCGATGCCCTGTTCACCCTGGATTCGGCGGAGCTGAGCGCCGCGCACGCGGACGATAGCAAGGCGAAATCCGCCCTGCTGCAGGCGCGCCAGGAACTGCAGCGCCAAAAAACCCTGTTCGAGGCGGAAATCGCCGCGCGCAAGGATTACGAGGCAGCCCAGGCGGCCTTCGAGCAGGCCAATAGCGATGCGCAGGCCACTGCCGACAAGCTGGCCCAGTACGGCGCCAGCGCCGGCGGCTCGCGCCGCGACTACGTCCTGCGCTCGCCGATCGCCAGCACCGTGATCGCCATGGAAGGCGCCCAGGGCGGCTACTGGAACGATATCAACGCGCCCGTCATGACGGTGGCGGATCTCTCCACCGTGTGGCTGTCGGCCAACGTGGCCGAAAGGGACCTGGCGCAGGTGGCCGTCGGCCAGGCGGCCCGCATCACGCTCGACGCCTGGCCCGGCAAAGATTTTGAGGGCAAGGTCGCCTATGTAGGCGCCGTGCTCGATAGCGAGACGCGCACCGTCAAGGTACGCGTGGCCATCGACAACCGCAGCGGCATTTTCAAGCCGGGCATGTTCGCCCACGCCGGTTTCGCCGGTGCCACGCGGCGCGGCCTGATGGTACCCGCAGCGGCGCTGCTGCAAAGCGGCTTGGTGACGCGCGTGATGGTCGAACGCGGCCCGCTGCGTTTCGAGGCGCGCGTGGTGCAGGTGGGCGCCAGCCGGGGCGACCAGGTGGAAATCGTCTCCGGCCTGAAGGCGGGCGAACGCATCGTCATCAAGGAAGGAGTACTGCTCAATGGTTGATCGTTTCATCGCCACCTGCTGCCAGCGGCGCGGCATCGTCTGGCTCGTGCTGCTATTCGTTGCCGCCTACGGCGTGTATTGCTGGAAGCAGCTGCCCATCGAAGCCTATCCCGACATCGCCGACGTTACCTCGCAGATCGTCACGCAGGTGCCGGGCCTGGGCGCCGAGGAAATCGAACAGCAGATCACGATACCGCTGGAGCGCGCCCTGCTGGGCACGCCCGGCATGCATGTGCTGCGCACGCGCAGCCTGTTCGCGCTGTCGCTGATCACGGTCGTGTTCGAAGATGGCAGCGATGGCTACTTCACGCGCGAGCGCTTGCAGGAGCGCCTGGCCAGCGTGAACCTGCCGTACGACGCCAAGCCCGGGCTCGATCCCTACACCTCGCCCACAGGCGAAATCTACCGCTACACGCTGGAATCAACAACACGCTCCCTGCGCGAACTGTCCGAGCTGCAGTTCTGGACGGTCATCCCGCGCCTGCAAAAAGTACGCGGCGTGGCTGACGTCAGCAATTTCGGCGGCCTGACGACGCAATTCATGCTGGAACTCGATCCAGCAAAACTGGACAGCTACGGCCTCTCGCTGGTGCAGGTGAAGGACGCCATCAACGCCAACAACATCAGCGGCGGCGGCAGCGTCATCGACCGCGGCCAGCAATCGTACGTGGTGCGCGGCGTGGGCTTGCTGCATTCGCTGGGCGACATGGGCAACGTCGTCGTCAGCAGCAAGGATGGCGTACCCGTGCTGGTGCAGGACCTGGGCAAGCTCGCTTACGGCAACGTGGAGCGGCGCGGCATCCTCGGCAAGGACAACAATCCCGACACCATCGAAGGTATCACCCTGCTGCTGAAGGATTTCAACCCGTCCGAGGCGCTGGCGGGCATCCATGCGGCCGTGGACGATCTGAATGACAATCTGCTGCCGAAAGACGTCAAGGTGGTCGCCTACCTGGATCGCAGCGCGCTGATCGACGCCACCCTGCACACGGTCAGTTATACCTTGGGCGAAGGCATGCTGCTGGTCGCGCTGGTGCTGCTGCTGTTCCTGGGCAGCCCGCGCGCGGCCGCCATCGTCGCGCTGACGATTCCGCTGGCGCTGCTGATCGCCTTCATCTTCATGCACCATTTTAAAATTCCCGCCAACCTGCTGTCGCTGGGCGCGATCGACTTCGGCATCCTCGTCGACGGCTCCGTGGTGGTGCTGGAAAACATGCTGCGCCGCCGTGAACGGGAACAGGAGCGGCCCCTCACCGTGCAGGACGCCATCGACGCCACCCTGCAAGTGGCGCGCCCCATCATGTTCGGCATGGCCGTCATCATCGCCGCTTATTTACCCCTGTTCGCCTTCCAGCGCATCGAATACAAGCTGTTCTCGCCGATGGCGTATGCGGTCGGTGCGGCACTCGTGGGCGCGCTGGTGGTGGCGCTGGTGCTGATACCGGGCCTGGCCTGGCTGGCATTGCGCAAGCCGCGCCGCACCTTCCATAACCGCGTGCTGGAACAGCTGGCGGCAGCCTATGGCCGCTTCCTCGAGCGCATGGTGGGCAAGAAGCGCTGGGTGGCGATGGTGTGCGCAGGATCGCTCGCAGCGCTTGCCATTCTGGGCGGCAGCATCGGGCGCGACTTTTTACCGTACCTCGATGAGGGTTCCTTGTGGCTGCAAGTGCAGATGCCGCCCGGGATCACCCTGGACAAGGCGTCCGAGATGGCCAGCGAACTGCGCCGCGCCGCGCTGGAATTCCCGGAAGTGTCGACCATCGTCACGCAGACGGGGCGCAACGACGACGGCACCGATTACTGGACGCCGTCGCACATCGAGGCCAGCGTGGGCCTGCATCCCTATAAAAGCTGGAAGTCGGGCATGAACAAGCAGCAGTTGATCGGCAAAATGAGCGAGCGCTTCGCCCGCATGCCCGGTGTCACGGTGGCCTTCATGCAACCGATGATCGACGGCGTGCAGGATAAATTGTCGGGCGCGCACAGCGACCTGACGGTGAAGATCTTCGGCGACGACCTCGACGAAGTGCGCGCCATCGCCGGCAGGGTGGCCAATGTCCTGAAGACTGTCCCTGGCGCCTCCGACGTGGCGGTGGACGTGGAGCCGCCGCTGCCCAACCTGAAGGTGGAGCTGGACAGGGCCAAGGCGGCCCGCTACGGCATCAACGCGGCCGACGTGGCCGACCTGATTTCCACCGGCATCGGCGGCGCGCCCATCGGCCAGGTCTACGTGGGCGAGAAAAGCTACGACATCGCCGTGCGCTTCCCGCCCGCCACGCGTTCCAGCCCGGACGCCATCGCCAACCTGAAACTCACGGCGGTGAATGGCGCGAAGATCCCGCTGGCGCAGGTGGCCAGCATCAGCACCACCTCGGGCGAGAGCGTGATCGTGCGCGAGATGGGACGGCGCCACATCATCGTGCGCCTGAATGCCCGCGGACGCGACCTGGCCGGCTTCCTGGCCGAAGCGCGCCCGCTGGTGGCGCAAGCCGTCGCCGACGAGCACCAGCGCATCGGCGTCGAATGGGGTGGCCAGTTTGAAAACCTGCAGCGCGCGCAAAGCCGCCTGGCCATCATCTTGCCGATGACCCTGGGCGCCATGTTTTTGCTGCTGTTCGGCCAGTTCCGCAACCTGCGCCAGCCGGCCCTGGTCTTGCTGGCCGTGCCGCTGGCCATGCTGGGCGGCCTGGCCGCGCTGCACCTGCGCGGCATGACCTTGAACGTGTCAAGCGCCGTCGGCTTCATCGCCCTGTTCGGCGTGGCGGTATTGAATGCCGTCCTGATGCTGGCGCAGATCAACCGTTTGCGCGCCGACGAAGGCCGCAGTTTGCGCGACGCCGTGCTGGAAGGGGCCCGCGACCGCATGCGCCCCGTGCTGATGACGGCCACCGTGGCCGCGCTGGGCCTGACACCGGCCATGCTGGCAACAGGCCTGGGCAGCGACGTGCAGCGCCCGCTCGCCACCGTCGTGGTGGGGGGCCTGGTGACGGCGACCGCACTGACCCTGCTGCTGTTGCCGGCCCTGTATTACCTGATCGAAGCGCACCTGCAAAAACGCCAGACCGATACCGAAGGAGAAACCCATGACACGTTTTAATCTGCTGCTGGCAGCCTGGCTGATCGCCCCCTGCGCCTTCGCCGCGCCCCTGACCTTCGAGACCTACCTGAGCGCCGTGGAAACGCACAGCCTGGAGCTGAAAGCGCAGAACGAGAGCATCGGCTCGGCCAGGGCCGGCATCGGCATCGCCGGCCTGCGCCCCGATCCGGAATTGACCCTGGGCGCCGCGCGCGAAACGCCGCGTGCGATCGAACGCCGTCCCATTACCTGGACGCCGGCCATCAGCATGGCCATCGAGACGGGCGGCAAGCGCGCCGCGCGCTTAAAGGCGGCGCAGAGCAATGTCGCGCTGGCCGAAGAAACGGTGGCCGGCTTCAGGAGCGAACTGTATGGCGCGGCCGCGGCCGCGTTCACGGAAGCGTGCCGCACGCGCGAGGTACTGGCGCGCAAGGAGCACACCATGGAGGCCCTTTCGAAAGTGGTCGAGGCGAACGTGGTGCGGCGCAAGGCGGGCGACGTGGGCGGCATCGAGCTGCTGCAGTCGCGCGTGGAACGCGACCAGTTCCAGGCCGAACTGGCACAGGCACGCAGCGAGGCGCAGGGCGCCATGCTGGAACTGTCGCCGCCGCTGGGGCGCCAGCTCGACGCGCTATTTCCCGAAGCGCAGCTGGCCTGCGACTTCACCGCCTTTGCGGGCGGCGAAACCGGCACCCTCGTGCCGCAGGCGCTACGCGAACGCAGCGATGTGCGCATCGCCCGCGCCACGCTGGACAATCTGCACGATGGCGCGGCGCTGGTGCGCGCCAACCGCTCCGTCGATCCCACCGTGACGCTGGGCCTGGCCGCCGTGCGCGGCTACCACGACGGCATCGATGCCCATGGCGCACCGGTGGAAGGGTCGCCCCGTTCGCGCGCGCTGTCCATCTCGCTGGCCATCCCCATCCCGCTGTCGCGGCGCGACAAGGGCGACGTGGTGCAGGCCGAGGCCGGCGTGACGCAAGCGATGCTGGCCTTGCGCCAGGCCGAGTTGAAAGCGGAAACGGACGTGCGCGCGGCGCAGCTGCATCTGCGCACGGCGCAGGAGCGGCTGGCGCGCTACCGCGACGGCGTGCTAGCCGATGCGCAAAAGGTGGTTGACGGCATCGGCCTGTCCTACTTCAGTGGTAATGCCTCGCTGCTGGAATGGCTGGCCGCGCAGCACTCGGCCGACGACGCCTGGCAGGGCTATCTGCAGGCGCGCGCCGACGTGGCTATCGCCAGCACGCAGCTGCAACTGGCCATCGGCCAGCGGCCCACCCTGTAGCGGGAGGTAAGTATGACAGCCTCGCACCAGCGCACGCCGTCGCGTGCCTCTCGCACCATCTCGCGTCAGTTCGTTGGTGAATAACGCGGAATTTGTCGCCGAGCGGGGGGCGTGATGACATCGTGCAAATCGCCGTCCTAGCCAAAACTGAAACGCGTCCCGACGCGCAGCAGCACCTGCTTCGTCAGACGCTGCAGGGTCGGCTCGGCATGCACGGCCACCAGCCATGCGCCACACAGGGAAAAGAGCAGCGCGCCGCCCAGCGCGACCCAGCGCCCGGCACCGGCTTGCACCAGGCTGCTCATCAGTTGCGCGCCCGCCACCTGGTGCAGCAGGTACAAGGGAAATGTCATCATGCCGGCCGTTTTCAACAAACGCAAAAACCACTGCGGCAGCGCGTGCACGCGATGATTCTTGCGCACGGAAAGCACCACCCAGACCACCGCCCCCAGCCAGAACAGCACTGGCGTCCAGGCTGAAAAGACACTGCCCGTCGTCTGGTTCGTCGCCGCCGCAGTGAGGGCAATCTGCAGGCAGCCGGCGACGCAAAAGAATACGCACCACAGCTGGTTTTCGCGGCTGCGGTGCTTGACCAGCGCCAGCCACAGAAAAATGCCGAGCGCAAAGAAGATACCGTGATGTACCAGCAACAATGCCAGGATTCTGGAGCGGCGCAATTGCTGCATCAGCTGGGCGAATGGCCCTGCATCCCCGACGCTCGCCATCCATGCAATCAGCCAGAACAGGGCGCTGACCAGGCCGACAACAATGGCGAGGCGGTTGATCCAGACAAATTTCCCGCGCAAGACCAGCAGGAAAACGAGCGAGTAAAAGACGATTTCGATGCCCAATGTCCAATAGGCGTAATCGATCCACGGCGCGACCGGGATAAACAATACGCTATGCAAATAAGCCCGCAGCGTGTGGTAGACACTCAATTCGCCGCCGATCAGCACAGCTACAAGGGTCGCGCTAGCGCATATCCATACGCCGGGCCCGAGGCGCACCACACGACTGACCAGAAACGCATACGCGCCTGCCCGCTCGCCGGAAAACGCGATCACAAAGCCGGAAATGACAAAGAATATTTGCACGCCGACCCAGCCGAAATGGGTAGAGGAAAACAGTTCAGGGAAGGAAATCAGATGCTGCAGGCCGGGCGAGGAAACGGGCGACGGATTGACCCAGAACCAGAAACCGTAGTGGTAGGCCACCACCAGCATGGCGGCAATGAAGCGCAGCGCATCGAGTCCGATGACATGACGGGGATTAAGCTGGGTGCGATTATTCATTAGCCGTGCATCTTATTAAAATATAGTACACGGATGGTAACATTACAACATGTCCGATTGATTATAAATTGGATAACTGTTGTCCATGCGCCTCATCCTGCCTTCCAACTGGCAGCAGCGCGAGCGAGACGATATGTTGTCGACCAGAAACGGTGTCACGCCGGAGCTGCGGGCAGTGGCGACGCTACCTGCCAGGGCAGATTGCAGGCGCGCTTATAGCGGGAGGGGGAAAGGTAGAACGAAGAGATGCCGGCGCGGCGGTGCCGCACCGGTCGTCAGGAACGGGCAATTATTGCGGCTGGGCAGGAGCGTCGCCTTCGGCGGCCGGATCAGCGTCAACGTCGGCGTCGGCGTCGTCCGCTTCCGGCTCATCGCCCTCGCTGCCATCGGCAGCCTTGGGATTGTTTTTCGCTTCCAGCTTGCGCCTGGCTTTTTCCTCGGCTTTCTTCTTCTTTTCCAGCTCTTTTTGCCGTTTTTCGTATTGGAAATTTGTCTTGGCCATTTACTACCTCTTTAGTTTTTAGATGTTACAGATAAGCACATAAGACACATTATGACGTAATTGGACCAAACACCAAATATTTAGCCTCGCGGATGATGCTGCGCATGCAGCAGTTTCAGCCGTTCGCGCGCCACATGCGTGTAAATCTGCGTGGTGGAAATATCGGAGTGTCCCAGTAACAATTGCACAACACGCAAGTCCGCGCCATGGTTCAGCAAATGCGTGGCGAACGCGTGGCGCAGGGTGTGCGGCGACAGCGGCGCCGTGAGGCCGGCGTTCAGCGCATGTTTCTTGATGATGACCCAGAACATTTGCCGCGTCATGGCGCCCCCGCGCCGCGTGACGAACAGCGCATCGTCCATCTGGCCATCGAGGATGACGCCGCGCGCCTCCTTCAGGTAGCGCTCGATCCACAGCCGCGCCTGCTCACCAAACGGCACCAGCCGCGTCTTGCTGCCCTTGCCCGTGATGCGCAGCACGCCATCGTTCAGGCTCAGTTCGACGGATTTCAAGTCCACCAGTTCCGACACGCGCAAGCCGCTCGCATACATGAGTTCCAGCATGGTGCGCTCGCGCAGGCCCAGCGGCGTGCTCACGTCGGGCGCCGCCAGCAGCGCTTCCACCTGCGCTTCGCTCAGCGTGTGCACGAAGCGCGCTGGCTGCTTGGCCGAGACCATCTTCAGGCACGGGTCAGCGGCGATATGCCTGTGCCGCAAGGCCAGCTGGTAAAAGCGCTTGAGCACGGACAGGCGCCGGTTCGACGACGTCGCCTTGCTCTCGTCGTGGCGGGCGGCGAAATACGCTTCGATATCGGCCGTGGACACCTCGTACAGGCCCTCACGCCCGGGCCGCGCCACTTCCAGCCAGCGCGCGAACAGACGCATGTCACGCCGGTAAGCGTCCAGCGAGTTTTTCGACAGGCCGTCTTCCAGCCACAGGCTGTCGCAGAATTCATCGATCAGGGTGGCGTTATCGGGCGCCAGCAGGCTGTTCATCATAGGTAAGCCGCCACGCCTTCATGCGCCAGCAGCCAGCGCTTCACGCCCAGGTGAAAGCCGCTGGCATCGTCGTGATGGGCAAAGCCGCCCAGGCCGCCAGCGGCCGTGACCCGGTGGCAAGGTATGACCACGGGATACCAGTTGGCGCCGCAGGCCTGGCCCACGGCGCGCGGCGCCGAGCCGATCAGGCGCGCCACGTCGCCATAGGTGCGCACCCGGCCGCGCGGGATGCCGGCAATCGCCGCCCATACGCGTTGCTGGTAGGCGCTGCCCAGTTCGGCCAGCGGCAAGTCGAACGGCGCATCGGGGTCGCGGAAATAGCGCGCCAGTTGCACGCACGCGCGCTCGGAGACGGCATCCTGCGCCGCCTTTTCGGCGAAGTGCGGCGGCAGGTAGACCAGTTCACGCAACTGGCCATCCCGCGCGCGCACCCCCATGGCACCGAACGGCGCGGCCACGATGGCACTGAACAGTTCACTGTCCTGTTGTTTTTTCATCTGCTGATCATTATTCAAGTGTGGCAAATATACAACCTGCAGGCACACGATGGTGCACTCTGGCGATTATGCACCGTCTTCGGACAGGTGGGCGGACGTTTCCCGCGCACGAAAAAAAAGCGCACCAATCGGTGCGCTTCAAATATTGCTTCACGTTCCCGGTCGTTTGGGTCCGCCGGTGCCGGCTTGTGGCGGCAGACAGCGATGACTCAACAACTTCTGTGAAACGTGTGTCTCCTCAATATATCCCCGGTATCAATACCGTTTTTATAGACTACTCCCCCACCAACCTTGTTGCCAATTCTGTATTTCAGCCTTGCTACCAGGGCGTATAAGCAACTACGTTTTCCCCCTTAAGGCTGCCCATCATAGCGCATTTATTCGGCCGGATCGACTTTTTTTGCACCATGACGGGGACAACTGTTTTAGTTGTAAATTAAATTTGGCAACCACAGCGAGATTTGTGGTACGTAGGTAATCAGCATCAGGAAGGCCAGCATCGTCAGCAGCCATGGCATCACGGCCACGGTCAATTCGGAAATGCCCATCTTGGTGATGCCGGACGCCACGTACAGATTCAGGCCCACGGGCGGATGGCACATGCCCACCTCCATATTGACCACGATCAAGATGCCGAAGTGCACAGGATCGATGCCCAGCTTCATGGCGACGGGGAACAAAATCGGCGCCATGATCAGCACGATCGATGACGGCTCCATGACGTTACCCGCCAACAACAACAGCACGTTGACCACCAGCAAGAAGCTGATCACGCCCAAGCCCTTGCCCGTGATCCACTCGGCCATCGCTTGCGGGATGTTTTCGCTGGTCATCAGGAACGAGAACAGCACGGCGTTCGTGATGATGTACAACAGCATCGCCGACATGGCGGCCGAATCGAGCAAGACCTTGCCCACTTGCTTGATCTTCAAGTCCTTGTAGACGAAGACGGCGATGATGAAGGCGTACACGGCAGCCATGGCGGCCGCTTCCGTGGGCGTAAACGCGCCCGAGTAGATGCCGCCCATGACGATGACGATCAGCAGCAGGCCCCAGGCGCTCTTCTTGAAGGTGACGAAGCGTTCGCCCCAGCTAGCCTTCTTCATGCGCGGATAGTTGTGCTTGCGCGCCAAAAACCACGTGGTCAGGCCCAGCAGCATGGCCAGCATCATGCCGGGAATCACGCCCGCCATGAACAGCTTGCCCACCGAGGTGTTGGTGCTGACCGAATACATCACCATCACGATCGACGGCGGTATCAAAATGCCCAGCGCGCCCGAGGTGGTGATGACGCCGGCGCCAAAACCGCGTGGATAGCCCTGCTTGACCATGGCCGGCAGGATGATGGAGCCGATCGCCACCACGGTGGCGGGGCTGGAGCCGGAAACGGCGGCAAACAGCGCGCACGCCATCACGCCGGCAAGCGCCAGACCGCCATGCCAGTGGCCTACCATGGAGCTGGCGAAGTTGATCATGCGCCGCGCCACCCCGCCATGCGTGAGGAAGTTACCCGCCAAAATGAAGAACGGAATGGCCATGATCTCGAACTTCTCGATGCCCGTAAAAATCTTCAGGGCTACCGATTCGATAGGTACGCTGGTCATGGTAAACAGGAACGTGAGCACCGTCAGGCCCAGCGAAATGGAAATCGGCATGCCGGTCAGCATCAGCGCCAGCAGCAACACAAAAATAATCAGCGCGTTCATGCCTTGGCTCCTTTTTCTTCTGCCGTCAATTCCTCTTCCAGCCCCTCGACATGCGAGTGGTCGTGTTTGGGCAAGGCGCCCGTCTTGATAAAATGCACCATCACCTGCAGGAAGCGGAAGCACATCAGGTAAGAACCGAGCGGCACGGCCAGGTAGACCAGCCACATCGGCACTTCCATGTCGGCCGAGGTTTGGTCCGTGTGGCCGATCGACCACACGAAGCTGGCGCCCAGGGTACCGACGATGCCCGTAAACAGGGCGCCGGCACCGAGGCCGAAGACGACGAAACGGTCGCGCCAGCGCGGGTTCATGCGGTTGATCAAGACGTCGACGCCCACGTGGATGCCGGTGCGCACGCCATACGCGGCGCCGAACTTGGCCATCCAGACGAACATATAGATGCACAGTTCCTGGGCCCAGCTGGTATTGATTTGAATCAGGAAGTCTTGCACGACCGGTATCGGCAAGCCTGCCAGGTAGCGGTGCACGACCGCGACGAAGATGATGAAGGTGGCTGCGCCCATCAGGGACGCGATCAGCCACTCTTCCAGGTGATCCAGAAATTTCATGGTGGACTTTCAAAGAATGCGGGTACGCTGGCACCCGCGCAGGACGCGCAGGTGCCGTTGCTACAGAAAGACAGGATGTCCCTGACAGCCGCGCCGGGTGGCGCGGCCAGCGCAATTACTTCGCGCTTTCCTTGTTGATGGCCGAGATCAGATCCTTGCCGATGCGCCCTTCCATGGCCTTCTGCACGGGCGCCAGGGCCTTGCGCCACTCGGCCTGTTCCTGCACCGTCAAGGTATAGATCTGCGTCTTGCCCGATTTCTTGATGGCCTCGAGGGCCTGGTCGTTGTCGCGCTGGGCGATGGCTTTTTCAAACGTGGTCGCTTCGCGCATGGCTTTTTCCAGCTGGCCGCGGATATCGGGCGGCAAGCCATCCCAGAATTTCTTGTTGACGATGACGGCATAGCCCAGGTAACCGTGGTTCGATATGGTCACGTGCTTTTGCACTTCATGCATCTTTTGCGTGTACATATTCGATGGCGGATTTTCCGTGCCGTCGACCACGCCCGTCTGCAGCGCCTGATACACTTCCGAGAAGGCCAGTACCTGCGGATTGGCGCCCAGCGCGCGCATTTGCGCATCGAGCACCTTCGACGACTGGATGCGCAACTTCAAACCCTTGAAGTCGGCCGGGTTGTGCAGCGGCTTGTTGGCCGACATCACCTTGAAGCCATTGTCCCAGTAAGCCAGGCCCGTGATACCCTTGGGTTCCAGCTTCTTCAGCAGGCTCTTGCCGATTTCGCCTTCGGTGACGTTGTACAGCGCCGTCTTGGTGGGGAAGATGTAAGGCAGGTCGAAGGCTTCGAATTCCTTCACGCCCAGCGGGCCGAACTTGGCCAGCGACGGCGCCAGCATCTGCACGGCGCCCAGTTGCAGCGCTTCGAGTTCTTCCTTGTCCTTGTAGAGCTGGCTGTTCGGGTACAGTTCAACCTTGACCTTGCCATTCGTGGCTTTTTCGGCCAGCTGCTTGAAGCGCTCGGCGGCCTGGCCTTTCGGCGTGTCGGTCGCCACGACGTGGCTGAACTTGATGACGATGGGGGCTTGCGCATAAGCGTGGACGCCGGCAGTGGCGCCGATGGCTGCGCACAGCGCGACGAACATGGTTTTCATCTGCATTTTTGTCTCCTGGATGGTTTTTGAAAAAAACTTTATTATTTGTCTACTTCAATATTGTGCCAAAGAAACTGTCCCGGCTATTGTGGTTAACCACAATAGCCAGCTCCCGATAAGCCGCTACCCTGCCAGCCATGCCGACTCCCCCCACCCTTGCACGCCGCTTCAAGCTATCGAGCCCGATGCGCTGGCTACTGCCCGTCATCCTGCTGCTGCTGTTCCTGTCCATCCTGTTCTGGCTGCCCTGGCAGGCGCGCCAGATGGAAAGCAACGAGCGCCAGGAGCAGCTGATCGCCGACACCCTGTGGGTGGAGCAAACCATCCGCTTCCAGCTGGCGCGCAACGAGGAAAGCCTGTTCAACCTGGGTGTGGACATCGCCAGCGCCTCGCTGGGCGCGGAAAAAGTGCACGAACGGCTGCAGCAGATGTTGCGCAATGGCCGCGAATTGCAGCGCGTGCTGTGGCTCGACACCAGCGGCAAGGTGCTGGCCAGCAGCGACAGCAATCTGCCGCACGCGCTGGCGTTTTCACCGGCTTCACTGACGGCGGCCGACAATGCACGCCGCCTGCACCGGGGCCAGTACGCCCAGCCTTCGCAGCAAAGCGGTTTTCCCGACGCGCCGCCGGGCGCCATGCTGATGGATTACCACCAGCCCCTGTTCGATGGCCAGCGCTATGTGGGCAGCCTGGTGGCCACCTACCAGATCAGCAGCCTGCTCGATGAAATGGTACCGTGGTGGTTTGCCCAGGATAACCAGATTTCGCTGATCGACCGCGACGACAAGGTGCTGGCGCGGCGCGCCGCCGCCGGTCCCGGCCACGGCGTGTACACGCACAAGCGCGCGCTCGACGTGCCCGGCGCCACCATCATCCTGTTTACCGACAGCGTGAAAAGCCAGCCCAAGCTGCTGCCCAATTTGCTGGTCGGCTCCGTCATCGCCCTGTCGCTGGGTTTGCTGTGGAGCTTGCTGGCACTGTGGCGGCATATTTCGCGCCGCCTGGTGGCTGAAGGGGCGCTGCGCCAGCAGATGCTGTTTCGCACGGCGATGGAAAACTCGCTGGTGACGGGCATGCGCGCGCGCGACCTGGAAGGAAGAGTCACCTACGTGAATCCCGCCTTCTGCCAGATCGTCGGTTATCCGGCCGAGGAAATCCTGGGCCGTTTGCCACCCATGCCCTACTGGGTGCCGGAAGCACTGGAGGAGTACCAGCAGCGCTTCGTCAAGGCGCTGGCCGGCAATCCCACGCCGCAGTTCGAAACCTATTTCCAGCGCCCCGACGGCACGCGCGTGGCCGTGCTGATCTTCGAAGCGCCGCTGGTGGACAAGAACGGCAAGCAGACAGGCTGGATGGGCTCCGTGCTCGACATCTCGGACCGCAAACGGGTCGAGGAACTGAATCGCCAGCAGCAGGAAAAACTGCAAACCAGTTCGCGCCTGGCCACCATGGGCGAGCTGGCCTCGATGCTGGCACATGAACTGAACCAGCCGCTGGCGGCCATTTCCAGCTACACGACAGGGGCCCTGAATTTGATCCGCCGCGCCATCGAGCACGACGCCCCCGTCGATCCGAACACCCTGAAGCCGGCGCTGGAACAGGCCAGCGCGCAGGCGCAGCGGGCCGGCCAGATCATCCGCAGCGTGCATGATTTCGTGCGCAAGAGCGAACCGCAGCGCCAGGATATCGCCATCCGCACCGTGATCGACGGCATCCGTGCGCTGATCGAGCTACAGGCACGCAAATACTATGTCACCATCCAGGAAGAGCTGCCGCCGGACCTGCCGCTGCTGCGCGCCGACCCCGTGATGATCGAACAAGTACTGCTGAACCTGACGCGCAACGCCATCGAGGCGATGCAGGACGCGGCGCCCGGACGGCGTATCATGCGCCTGCGGGCCAGCCACGACGCGCAGCAGGGCATGGTGACGGTGGACGTGATCGACCATGGCCACGGCATTGCGCAGGACGTGGCCGAGCGGCTGTTTTCGCCGTTTTTCTCGACCAAGTCCGAAGGCATGGGCATGGGCCTGAACATCTGCCGCACCGCGATTGAATTTCACGGCGGCGCGCTGACCTTCGGCGCCAACCCCGCTGGCGGTACGATCTTTACATTCAGCGTGCCGGCCGCGCCGCGCATTCAGCACCAAGCACTAACCGATAACCAATAACGACGAGCCGGAGACACCATGCTACACATCATCGACGACGAAGAGGTCGTACGCGACTCGCTGTCCTGGCTGGCCGCCTCGCGCAGCATCGACGCGCGCATCTACGCCAGCGCCCAGCAATTCCTCGATAGCCTCGACGGCAACTTCGACGTCGCCGGCGACTGCGTGCTGCTCGACGTGCGCATGCCCGACATGAACGGCATCGCCCTGTTCGACCAGCTGGTCAAGCGCGACCTGACGGCGCGCCTGCCGGTGATTTTCCTCACCGGCCACGGCGACGTGCCGATGGCCGTCGACAGCCTGAAACGGGGCGCCTTCGATTTCTTTGAAAAGCCGTTCAACGACAACGACCTGATGGACCGCGTGCAGCAGGGCCTGGCCAACTCGCGCCAGGCGGGCGAACTGGCCGCCGTGCACGCGCGCCTGGCTACCCTGTCATCGCGCGAACGCGAAGTGCTGGACCTGATTTTGGCGGGCAAGATGAACAAGGTGGTGGCCGACAAGCTGGGCATCAGCATGCGCACCGTGGAAGTCCACCGCGCGCATATCTTTGACAAGATGCAGGTCAAGACGGCGGTGGAGCTGGCGGGGTTGTTGAAGTGATGCTGCGGGTGATGTCGGATTACGCGGCGCTAATCCGACCTACGATCTCATTCGCAGCGTAGGTCGGGTTAGGTGATGTTGGATTACGCGGCGCTGACGCGCCGCTAATCCAACCTACATTGCAATGTAGGTCGGGTTAGCGCAACGCGCGTAACCCGACACCACCACAATCACCACCACCACCACCGCCACCGCCACCGCCATCACTCATCATGATGCTCGTGATGCTCCGCCGCCCCATGCTTCCAGTAACTGGCCACATGCAGGTGCTGCTTCGGCACCCCGGCGTCGATAAAATACCCGCGCAAGCCCTGCACCTGCGCATGCTCGCACGCCACCCACACATAGCCGTCGCCCTCAGACGGCAGCGCGACCTTCGCCAATTCTTCCAGTAACAAGGGGCCGCTGCGGCCATTGCGCGCCACCCAGCGCACGTCCAGCTGCGCGGCGCACTCGAGCGTGATCTGTTCGCCGTCTTCGACGATTTCAATCACGGCCATCGCCCGTGCTGTGGCCGGCAACTGCTCCAGGCGACGGGCAATCGCCGGCAAGGCCGTCTGGTCGCCCACCAGCACATACCAGTCGAAATCAAGCGGCACCAGCATCGAGCCGCGCGGTCCGCCCACGCCCAGAGTCTGGCCGGGCGCGGCTTGCGCCGCCCACAGCGATGCAGGGCCATCGCCATGCAGTACAAAATCGATTTCCAGCTCGCGCCGCTCGGCGTCATAGCGGCGCGGCGTGTAGTTGCGGGCGATGGGACGCGCGCCTGGCGCATACTGGATCGGGTTGGCGCCATTGCCCAGCACGGGGAACACGGGAGTAGCCTGCCCCGGGGCGGGGAAGAACAGTTTTACGTGATCGTCGTGCGCCGGCGAGACAAAACCGTCCAGGTCGTCGCCCGCCAGGGTGATGCGGCGCATGTGCGGCGTCAGTTGCTCGGTGCGCACGACGGTGAGCACGCGCAGTGTCAAGTCATGCCGCACGCGCTCGATGGCGTGCGGGCGTGGCGTTGCAGGTGATGCGTTAGTCATTGCTTGTCCTTGTAAAGTGGGCTCAGTGACCATCGACGATGGCGTTCGCCGCCTGTTCCAGCACGGCGGAGACGCGCTCGGCTTCGGCGTCGCTCCAGCTGCTCTTGTTCAGCAACAGCGCATGCTTGAGCGTGTGCATGGCCTGGCGCACGCGCTCGGGCAAGGCGTTTTTCGCCTGGACGCGGGCAAACATGTCGAGGCGGGCCAGGATGCCGTCCACCTGGGCACGGTTCTCGTCGAGATACGCGCGCCCCAGCTCCGTGATCGTATAGAGCTTCTTGCCGCTGGCGCTTTCGGAGGACGTAACATGGTCCTGCTCTTCCAGCAAGGTCAGGGTCGGATACACGGCGCCCGGACTGGGGGCGTAGGCGCCGCCGCAACGCTCTTCGATGGCCTTGATGATTTCATAGCCGTGGCGGGGGCTGATTTCGATCAGCGCCAGCACGATCAGCGGCAGGTCGCCGCGGCCGAAGACGCGCTCGGCCCGCTCACCGCGACCTCGTCCACCGGGGCCACCGGGGCCGCCATAGCCCATGCCGTCGCCGCGCTCGTCGAAACCGCGCGGACCACGGCCGTGCATGAAGTATTCGTGGCGGTGTTCGCCGTGATGGTGGTGGTGATGTTGGCCGCAATGGCCGTGTTCTGCGTGATGTGAGTTTCTCATGTTTTCTCTTTAAAGATATATCGTTAGTAGGTATCGCCATTTTATAACGATATATCGATAAGTCAAGGAGAAATTTGTTATGCTCTCCTTTTCCCACTCCACACGCCCATGCCATGCCTGACAAAACCGCCTTTGAGAAAATGGTTGTGAAAAATGCCAAGGCCCTGGCCGTGCTCAATGACGGCAGCGAGCATGCGGCCCTGCTGGCGCAGTTGCCGGCGGAGCGGCTGGCACGGGATGGTGAAAATGCCGACTGGCTATTGCTGTTCGCGCGCAGCCGTGCGGAACTGGAGCAGTATCTGCCGCTGGCGCAGGCGCGCCTGGCGCCCGGCGGCGCGGTCTGGGTGGCGTACCGCAAGGGCGGCGCGAAAGCGGGCAGCGACATCCACCGCGACGATATCCGCAGTTTTGCGCAAACGATAGGGCTCGACAGCGTGGCGATGGTCGCCATCGATAGTGAGTGGTCGGCGCTGCGCCTGAAACAAGTTTAAACGCAGGTCAGGCGACGCCGTGCAGCGCCAGCGCCCATTCGACGTGTTCGCGCACGATGGCCGACGGGTGCTCGCGGCGCGACAGCAGGGCCGCGACGATGTCGGCCTGGCCCCGGGCCTTGGCGGCCGCGTTGCCCATGCCGACGGCCAGGTTGCGCAGCCAGCGTTCGTGGCCGATGCGGCGAATCGCGCTGCCTTCCATGCGGCGGTTGAATTCCTCTTCCGTCCAGGCGAACAGCTGCACCATGCCGGCGCTGCCCAGGCTGTGGCGCTCGTCGAAGTCGGGTACCACGGCACGCTGGGCGAACTTGTTCCACGGGCAGACGGTCTGGCAATCGTCGCAGCCGTACACCTTGTTGCCGATCAAGGGGCGCATCTCGACGGGAATGGCGCCCTTCAATTCGATCGTCAGGTAGGAAATGCAGCGGCGCGCGTCGAGCTGGTACGGCCCCAGGATGGCTTGCGTCGGGCACACCGTGATGCACGCCGAGCACTGGCCGCAGCGCGGAGTCTCCGGCGGGTCGACGGGCAGCGGCACGTCGATGAGGATCTCGCCGAGGAAAAAAAAGGAGCCGCCCTGGCGGTTGATCAGCAAGGTGTGCTTGCCGCGCCAGCCCAAGCCGCCCTTTTGCGCCAGCTCGACTTCCATCACGGGCGCCGAATCGCTGAAGACGCGGTAGCCAAAGTCGCCGATCTCGCCCTTGATGCGCTCGGCCAGCTGCTGCAGGCGCGAACGCATCACCTTGTGGTAGTCGCGGCCCCGCGCATACACGGAAATGACGGCCGCCGACGGATCGGCGTCGCGCGCCGCCTCGTGCGTGCGCCAGTCGGGACCCAGCGCCGGCGGCAGATAATTCATGCGCGCGCTGATGGCGCGCACCGTGCCCGGCACCAGTTCGGCCGGGCGCGCGCGCCTCATGCCGTGGCTGGCCATGTAATCCATTTCGCCGTGATACCCTGCATCGAGCCAGGCTTGCAAGGGCGCTTCCATGTGCGACAGGTCCACATCGGCGATGCGCACCTCGGCAAAACCGAGCTCGCGCCCCCATTCTTTGATGGTGCGCGCCAGGACGGCGAGATCGGTGACGGTGGCGGACATAGGGGACTTTACGGAAAACGGCAGGCGCGCGGGCGGTTACAATGACAGCAGCCTCCATTTTATGCGATACCGAAGATAATGACCGAACACTTCAAAGCCCACCTCCACGACGAAGCCGGCACCGCCGCGCTGGGCGCCGCGCTGGCGCGCGCACTGGCGCCCGGCCTGGCGATCTACCTGCACGGCGACCTGGGTGCCGGCAAGACGGCCCTCACGCGCGCCCTGCTGCACGCAGCCGGCCATGCGGGCCACGTGAAAAGCCCCACCTACACCTTGTCCGAACCGTACACGGTGCAGCTTGATGGCCAGAGCGTCAATGTCATCCACTTCGACCTGTACCGCATGGGCAGCGCCGAGGAATTTCTCGACGCCGGTTTTCGCGAAGACTTCGACGGCCGCAATATCTGCATCGTCGAATGGCCCGAGAAAGCCGAACCGGTGCTGCCGCCGGCCGACCTGAATATTTATTTGAACGTTGCGGGTACAGGACGTGATGTAGAATTGCAAGCGTCTTCTGAATTGGGTCTGTCATGCCTTCACCGTCTCAAATTCGCCCCGAACCTTTGATCTCCTCGCCCATCACCCGGCGCACGGTACTCAAGGCCGGCGGCACCCTGCTGTTGTCCGTGTTCGCGCCCATGTCGGCGATGGCGGCGCAAATTCTCGCCGTGCGCGTCTGGCCGGCCGAGGACTACACCCGCGTCACGCTGGAAAACGACAGCATCCTGAGGGCGACCCACTTCATCGTCAAGGACCCGGAACGGCTGGTGGTCGACATCGAAGGACTGGAGCTCAATCCCACCTTGAAAGGCCTGGTGGCGAAGATCCAGTCGAACGACCCGTACATCAAGCAGGTGCGCGTGGGCCAGAACCGGCCAAACGTCGTGCGCCTGGTGTTCGACCTGAAAGAGGAAGTCACGCCGCAGCTGTTTACTCTGCCGCCGGCCGGCTCATACAACCACCGCCTGATCTTCGACCTGTATCCCGTGCACGAGCCGGACCTGATCGCGCAGATGATCGAAAAGGGCGACTGGTCGAGCGACCCGGCCAAGCCACCGATGGCCGGCACGCATACGCCGCCACCCGCGCTGCCCCTGCCCGACAGCGGCAAGCCGCCCGTGGCCATCGCGCCGCCGGTGGCGACCATCGTGCCGCCCGTGCCCGATATCCGCCCGGAACAGCGCCCCGAAGCGCGCCCCCTGCCGGGCCAGAAAGTGGTGCGCATGATTACCATTGCGCTCGACCCCGGCCACGGCGGTGAAGACCCGGGTGCCATGGGCAGCCGCGGCAGCCGCGAAAAAGACGTGGTGCTGGCCATCGCCAAGCGCCTGAAAACCAAGCTGGAACTGCAACCGAACATGCGCGTCATGCTCACGCGCGACGCCGATTTCTTCGTCCCGCTGGGCATGCGCGTGGAAAAGGCGCGCAAGGTGCAGGCCGACCTGTTCGTCTCGATCCACGCCGACGCGTTCATCCAGCCGACGGCGCGCGGCTCGTCCGTCTTCGTGCTGTCCGAAAAGGGCGCCACCTCGACGGCTGCGCGCTGGCTGGCCAACAAGGAAAACCAGGCCGACCTGATCGGCGGCGTGAACGTGAAAAACCACGACAAGCAGCTGGCCAGCGTGCTGCTCGACCTGTCGACGACGGCGCAGATCAATGACAGCATGAAGCTGGGCAAGGCCGTGCTGCGCGAAATCGGCGGCATCAACCGCCTGCACAAGGGCTCCGTCGAGCAAGCCGGCTTCGCCGTGCTGAAAGCGCCGGACATCCCTTCCATCCTGATCGAGACGGCCTTCATCTCGAATCCGGAAGAAGAAGCCAAGCTGACCGACAACGGCTACCAGGACCAGATGGCCGACGCCATCGTCACGGGCATCAAGAATTACTTTGCCAAGAATCCGCCGCTGGCGAAAAGCCGATTGACCTGACATGGACACCCGCATGAACGAGAGTACTTTTGGCCAATTGCCTGCCGTGACCATCCGTGCCGCCGATGGCGCGCAGGCTACCGTCACCCTGTATGGCGGCCACCTGGTCGCGTGGCAGACCAGCGATGGCCAGGAGCGCCTGTTCTGCAGCCGCGATTCCGCCCTCGACGGCAGCCGCGCCATCCGTGGCGGCGTACCCGTGATCTTCCCTCAGTTCGGCGCGCGCGGCACGGGCATGCGCCACGGTTTTGCGCGCGTGGCGACCTGGCAGCTGGAATCGACCGGCGACGCCGATGGCGCCGCCCATGCGGTATTTACCTTGCAGCACACGGACCTGCCGGATGCAATCGCCACCACCTGGCCCTGGGCCTTCACCCTGCGCCTGCGCGTGGCCGTCAAGGCGCAGTCGCTGGAGTTGAACCTGTCCGTGCACAACACGGGCGAGCAGGCGTTTCCGTTCTCGGCCGCCCTGCACAGCTATTTTGCGATCGATCAATTGAGCGAGGCGCGCATAGGCGGCCTGCAGCGCGTGCGCTATTCGGACGAGACGCCGCAAGATGCCTTGCAGGCGGAAGAGCTGTTGCAATTCGCGGACAAGCTCGATCGCATCTACTACCAGTTGCCGGGCGCCTTGACCCTGCAGTCTGGCAACCACACCCTGCGCCTGGAGCAGCAGGGCTTTACCGATGCCGTCGTATGGAACCCGGGCGCGCAAGACGCGGCCGCCCTGCCCGACCTGGCCGACGACGAATACCAGCGCTTCATCTGCATCGAGCCGGCCCTGATCCAGCCCGATACGCTCGCTGCTGGGGCGCAATGGACCGGCCGCCAGCACCTCGAATTCGTTTAATTCGATTCCTTGATGATGCGTCCGTTGGCTGGTTGAATCGGACGCGCATTTAACGGATACAAACGGCTGAACAGCGCCATCTGCGCCGGCGACGCCTGCACCGGCTGCTTCATCACCAGCCACAGCACGCCTTCGCTGCACGGCGGCTCCGTCATCGATCCCATGTAGGTGTAGTAATCGCGCCGCACCGGCAGCATCTCGGCCGGATCGAGCAGGATGGTCGGCTGCATGGTCTCGAATTTTTCCAGCGGCAGGTTATTCCACACCGTCTGGATGGTCGCTTGCGGCGCACCGCGTTCCAGCAGCAGGGCCAGCACGGCCAGCCGGCCTTCCGCATCGCGGTGCACCAGGTGCACCACCATTTCAAACGCCTTGCCATTGATGCGCTCTTCGGACGGGCGGTGGAAATGGAATTGCTGCAACTCGAACATGCGGTTCTGCACCGTGATGTAATTGCCGCCACTCACGCCCACCTGCACCGTGTGGCCATTGTCGACCACACTGAACGACGACGGGCGGTAGTCAAAGCTGATCTGTTCGAGTTCCACCTTCATGCCGTCGCGGATATCGATCGGCGACTGGCGGCTGCCATTGCCGCACTTGGCCCAGTCGACATTGATCTTGCTCCAGTTGGCCGGGCCGCTGTCGCCCTCGTACGACCAGTGCGTGCCGCGCGCCACGGGAGGTGGTGGCGGTGGCGCCGCTTTCACCACGGCAGCGCGCTTGGCGCGGGCGGCGGCGCGGGCCGCCTGGGTGGCGCGCATTTCCGCCAGGCGCGCCGCGATACGTTCGGACAGGTCGACTTCGGCCGCTTCTTCCTTCTCGCGCGCCGTGGGCGCGACCACGACAGGCGCCTTGACCTCCTTCTTGCCCTCCTTGCCCTTCACCGATTCGGTCAGGGTTTTCATGGCGGCCGCGCGCGCCGACGCCGACATCGGCGCGGACGCGCTGGCGCTCGCCGCAGCGGGGGCATCTTTGGCGCTTGCCATGACCGCCATCGCGGCAAGGCTGCAAGCTAACAGGGCGCTCAAATGTCGCATGGAAATCCAGAAAGAGAGAACACCCTCTGGTTTACGGCTGGAAAGCAACAAAACTTGAATCAGCGGGGGAGTAAAACAGAAACGAGGCAGAGAAAAACGGGATCCGGGGCCGGCTGCGGACTGTGCCGCAGCGCGCTTGCCCCGTATCCATGCGGCCTTACGCCGACTTGCCGACCATGCGCTTGTAGAGTTTCCACATGCCGCCCAGTACCACCGGCACCACGGCGGCGCCGACACCGATCAGCACGATCAAGGTCAGGTGGTCGCGGATCCACGGGATATTGCCGAAGAAGTAGCCCGCCGTCACCAGACCGACCACCCACAACAGGGCGCCCGTCACGTTGTACATCTGGAAGCGCGCATGCGTCATGTCGGAAATGCCGGCCACGAACGGCGCGAAGGTGCGCACCACCGGCACGAAACGGGCCAGGATGATGGTCTTGCCGCCGTGCTTTTCAAAAAATTCATGCGTGCGGCGCATGGCATCCTTGTTAATCCAGCGGTAATCGTGGGTAAACACCCTTTGCCCGATGGCCTCGCCTATCCAGTAATTGAGCGTATTGCCCGTGACGGCAGCCGTCACCAGCAAGGCAATCAGCAAGCCCAGGTGCATCTGTCCCGTCGCGCAAAACGCGCCGGCGATAAATAACAAGGTATCCCCAGGGAAGAAGAACAGCACCACGAGGCCTGTCTCGCAAAAAATAATGGCAAACAGCACTGCATACACGAGGGTACCGTACTGCTCGATCAAGAGACCCAGCGTCTTGTCGACATGCACGATCATGTCGAGGAATTGCACAAAATCCATATATTTTTCCCTAAAGGTAGCGGCGGAATCATACACCACCCGGCCAGCGCAACGGCAGTCCCCTGCCCGATATTTCAGGATTAATTATGTGCTGCCCTTGCGCGTGTGGCAATTTAAGTAAAGGTTAAGGAAACGCCGCCTCGGCAGGCCACTCTCAGTATTGCTATCTGCAATGTTTTTCCAACGAAATATTGCCATTCCGGTATACACTTTCTGACCGGTGCAATCCGCGCCGACCAGGAGAGAATATGTATCTGCATACACTGAGCGGCCTGAGCATGGCCAGCGTGCTGGGCCTTGCCCAGTTGTCCGCCCACGCGGCGCCCATCCAGATCAAGGCACCCGCCGAACTGCCCGCCAAGGCGACCTTGGCCGACGTGATCAAGGCTTCGAAACCGTCCGACTGGCGTGCGCTGGACCCGGACAACACCCTGTACATGGACATTCCCGCCGGCCGCGTGGTGATCGAACTGGCGCCCGACTTCGCACCCAGGCACGTGGCCAATATCAAGGCACTGGTCGCCGAACAGTATTACGACGGCCTGGCCATCACGCGCGCGCAGGACAACTGGGTGGCGCAGTGGGGCGATCCGAACGAGAAAAATCCCAAGCCGATCCAGCATGCCCGGCGCACCCTGCCCGGCGAATTCACGGTCCCTTTGACAAACATCAAGAGCTTCACGCGCCTGCCTGACGTCGATGGCTATGCGCCGCAAGTGGGTCATTCGAACGGTTTCCCGTCCGCGCGCGATCCGAAAACCGGCACGGCCTGGCTCACGCATTGCTATGCCACCGTCGGCGTGGGCCGCGACAGCGCCAGCGACAGCGGCGGCGGCACCGAGCTGTACGCCGTCATCGGCCAGTCGCCGCGCCACCTGGACCGCGACATCACCGTCGTCGGCAGAGTCGTCTCCGGCATGCCATTGCTGTCGACCCTGCCGCGCGGCACGGCGCCCATGGGCTTTTATGACAGCCCCGAGAAAAACGTGCCGATCAAGGCCGTCCGCCTGGCCGCCAGCGTGCCTTTGGCACAGCGCGTGAACCTGGAGGTGATGCGCACCGACAGCGCCGCCTACCAGGCCGTGCTGGAAGCCCAGCGCCACCGCGGCGGCCCGTGGAGCAAGGTCACGGCCGGCCACGTCGACCTGTGCAATGCGCCGATACCGGTGCGGGAGGTGGGGAAGTAAAGCGACCCGAAAGGCAAATTCCGGGGTCGTACCCTCAGGGTACGACCCCGGCCTTCGTTTTGGGTTTCGGGCATCAGCACAGCAGCGCCTCCCCTTGCGAACCCGTTATAATCAGGGCATGAACGCTCCCATTACGCCCCACCGCCCGATCCAGGCCCTGCCTGACCAGTTGATTTCGCAAATCGCCGCTGGCGAGGTGGTCGAGCGGCCGTCGGCTGTCGTCAAGGAATTGCTGGAAAACGCGCTCGACTCGGGCGCCACGCAGATCACGGTACGGCTGGAAGAAGGGGGCGTGAAACGCATCGCCATTACCGACAACGGGCGCGGCATCGATAAAGACCAGCTGCCGCTGGCCCTGGCGCGCCACGCCACGTCGAAGATCGCTTCGCTGCACGACCTGGAAAACGTGGGCACCCTGGGCTTTCGCGGCGAGGCGCTGGCCTCGATCGCCTCGGTGGCCGCCGTCACCGTGACCTCGCGCACGGCGGACGCCGCCCATGCGTGGGAAATCGTCGGCTCGCACAATGGCAGCGTCTCGCCGTCGTCGGGCGCGCACGGCACCACGGTCGACGTGCAAGACCTGTATTTCAACACGCCCGCGCGGCGCAAATTCCTCAAATCGGAGCAAACGGAATACGGCCACTGCGCCGAAGTCGTGCGCCGCATCGCCCTGGCGCGCCCCGACGTGTCGTTCTCGCTGTCGCACAACGGGCGCACCATCGACCAGTGGAATATCAGCGAACTGGCCAAGCGCAGCGCCCACATCCTCGGCAATGACTTCGCCGAAGCGCGCCTGGCGCTGGACGAGTCGGCCGGCACGCTGCGCATCCACGGCTTTGCCGGCCTGCCGACGGCATCGAAGGCACGCGCCGATGGCCAGTTCTTTTATGTCAACGGGCGCTTCGTGCGCGACAAACTGCTGGTGCATGCCGTGCGCATGGCCTACCAGGACGTGCTGCATGGCGACCGTTTTCCATCGTACGTGCTGGCGCTCGACCTCGACCCGGCGCTGGTCGACGTCAACGTGCACCCGTCGAAGATCGAAGTGCGCTTCCGCGACAGCCGCTCCGTGCACCAGTTCGTCTTCCATGCGGTGCAGCGCGCGCTGGCGCAAACGTCGGCCACGGCGTTTGGCAGCGTGCCAGCGCCCCTGCCGGCCGCCTCCAGTCTGAGTGGCGACAGCGGCTCGGGCACGGGCGGCCCAGGCATCTGGCGCCGCGAGCAGACGCAAACCTCGTTCGGCACACAATTCACGAATACCTTCGCACCAGCGGCACCCGGCGCGGCCCGCCCCTTCTTTGCCGACGCGCCAGGCGTGGGGCAAGACACGGCGGCCTACGGTGCCCTGTTCGGTGGCGCCGCCAGTTCGCCGATCACGCAGGTGGAACCGTACATCGCCTCGCCCGAAGCGATGGCGCGCGAAGAATATCCGCTGGGCTTTGCCCTGGCCCAGCTGCACGGCATCTACATCCTGGCGCAAAACACCAAGGGCCTGGTGCTGGTCGACATGCACGCCGCGCACGAGCGCATTCTGTACGAGCAGCTGAAGAACGCGCTGCAGGCGCAAGTGTCGGGCCAGGACATGCAGGTGCAATCCTTGCTGATCCCCGTGACGTTTTATGCGGACGCGATCGAGGTGTCGACGGCAAATGAAAACCAGGACACATTAAAAGCGCTGGGCTTCGACATCGCCGCCCTGTCGCCCACCACCCTGGCCGTGCGTTCCGTGCCGACCCTGCTGAAAAACGCCGACGCGCAAACCCTGGCGCGCGACGTGCTGCGCGACGTGCGCGAATATGGCGGCTCGCGCGTGCTCATCGAGCGCCAGAACGAATTGCTGGGCACCCTGGCCTGCCACACCGCCGTGCGCGCCAACCGCATTCTGTCGGTGCAGGAGATGAACGCCCTCTTACGCCAGATGGAGAGCACGGAGCGCGCCGACCAGTGCAACCATGGCCGGCCGACGTGGGTGCAGGTCGAAATTAACGCGCTCGATAAATTGTTCCTGCGCGGGCAATAACTTTCACCCCGAACGGCAAGGGCTGGGGTCGGACCCTCAGGGTCCGACCCCGGTATTTTGACGTTGGGGTGTGCATCACACAAAACATAGAGCACCATGAAAAACACTCCACACCTCCCCCTGGCCGTCGCCATCATGGGCCCCACGGCCAGCGGCAAGACGGCCAGTGCGCTGGCCATCGCGCAAGCCATCCCGTCCGAGATCATTTCCGTCGATTCCGCCCTCGTTTACCGGGGCATGGATATTGGCACGGCCAAGCCGTCGCAGGAAGAACTGGCCCAGGTACCGCATCATCTGATCGACATCATCGATCCGCTCGATGCGTATTCCGTGGCACAGTTCCGCAACGATACGCTGCGCCTGGTGAGCGAAATCTGCGCGCGCGGCAAGCTGCCACTGCTGGTCGGCGGCACCATGCTGTACTTCAAGGGCCTGGCCGATGGCCTCGACGACTTGCCCGGCGCCGATCCTGCCTTGCGCGCCCAGTTGGAGGAAGATGCAGCCGCCATCGGCTGGCCCGCCATGCATGCGCGTCTGGCGCAGCAAGACCCCATCACGGCCGCGCGCCTGGCGCCGCAGGACGCGCAGCGCATCGGCCGCGCACTGGAAATCATCGCCCTGTCCGGCCAGCCCATGTCGGCCCTGCTGGCCCGGCGCGAAAAGACCGTGCTGCCATTTCAATTGCAATCGTTCGCGCTGGAACCGTCGGACCGCGCCGTGCTGCACGCGCGCATCGCCACGCGCTTCGACCTCATGCTGAAAGACGATGCCCTGCTCGATGAAGTGGAACAGCTGCGCCGGCGCGGCGACCTGCATCCAGGCCTGCCCTCGATGCGCTGCGTGGGCTACCGCCAGGCCTGGGAATACCTCGATGGCCGCATCGACCGCGCCACCTTGCGCGAGACGGGCATCATCGCCACGCGCCAGCTGGCCAAACGGCAGCTGACCTGGCTGCGCTCGATGCCGGAACGCAGCGTCATCGATTGCCTGGGCACTGATCCAGCCTCGTCCATGCTGGCACAAATCCAGCCATTGCTAAAGTAACCACCACCGATGCGCACGCAGAAAAATCCGCACATTTTTTTGCACCGGCATTGACAAGGAAATCGGAAGACTGGATAATGCTCGGCTGTTGGGTGATATAGCTCAGTTGGTTAGAGCACAGCATTCATAATGCTGGGGTCGGTGGTTCAAGTCCACCTATCACCACCAAAGAACATCGATCAGGTTTTTTACTGATCAAAACCAGCATCCGGTCTGACCGGTCTGTTTGGTGATATAGCTCAGTTGGTTAGAGCACAGCATTCATAATGCTGGGGTCGGTGGTTCAAGTCCACCTATCACCACCAAGAATTTGCAGTATTGATAAACCCGCCCCTGCCCCGTGCAGCGGCGGGTTTTTTCATTTCCGGCAGCACCACGCATGCGGCCTGCGCGCAACACCTGCCCCATCCGCATGCAATCGGGGATTGTGGCAAGCCGCCTCTGCCGCTTACAATGAGAATAATTCTCATTCATATTAATGCCTCTCATGTCCGCCATCCAGCCCAGCCTGCAGCAGCAAGTGCACACGCTCTACAGCGAGCATCACGGCTGGCTGGTCGGCTGGCTGCGCAAAAAACTCAGCTGCCCGCATGGCGCAGCCGATGTGGCGCAAGATACCTTTTTACGCATCATCGCCTCGCGCGACGCGCTGTTCGGCATGCGCGAGCCGCGCGCCTACTTGTCCACCACGGCGAAGCGCTTGCTGCTCGACCGCGCGCGCCGGCAAATACTCGAGCGCAGCTATCTGGCGGAACTGGCCCTGCTGGCCGACAGCCTGCCCGGCGCGCCGTCGCCGGACGAGATCCTGATGGCCGTGCAGGCGCTCGGGCAAATCGCCACGGCGCTGGACGGCTTGTCCAGCAAGGCACGCGACGCCTTTTTGCTGCATTACCTGGAAGAGCTGCCGCAGGCCGCCGTCGCCGCGCAACTGAACGTCTCCACGCGCATGGTGCAAAAATACCTGGTGCAAGCCTTGCTGGCCTGCCGCCACGCCTGCCCGGCCATGGCGGCATGAATAGCCCCCGCGCGGATATCGCCGCCGAACTGGCCGCCCGCTGGATCGTGCGCCTGAGCGCCGACGACCCGGCCGAGCGCGACACCGCACAGGCCGGCTTCGCCGCGTGGAAGGCGGCCGACCCGCGGCACGCGAGCGCGGCCGCCGGCATGGAAAACCTGCTGCGTCAATTGAGCGCCGTGCGCGAGCCGGCCGGCGGCGACCATCGACCCGCGCGCGCCGCCCTGGCCGCCATCGCGCCCGAGCGTCCCCGCCAGCGTCTGCGCCAGGTGGCCGCCGCCAGCGCCGTGGCCGTAATGCTGCTGACCGGCGCGCTGGCTCTCGGCGAGCGCCCCGCCTACCTGCTGGCCGACCTGCGCAGCCCCACCGGGCAATGGTCCACGCATACGCTGGCCGATGGCAGCCGCCTCACCCTGGCCGGCGGCAGCGCCGTCAACGTGCATTTCAATGCGGGCGAGCGGCATGTGGAGCTGGTGCGTGGCGACATCCTCGTCGACGTGGCCAAGGATGCGCAGCGCCCTTTCATCGTCGACAGCAAGCAGGCGGCGATCCGCGCGCTGGGCACGCGTTTTACCGTGCGCAGCGAAGACGGCGCCACCATCCTGAGCATGCTGGAATCCACAGTGCTGGCGCAGGTGCCGCAACATCCGGCCGTCGTGGTGCAGGCGGGCCAGCGCACGCGCATCACGGACGATGGCGTCGGGCCGCTGACCAGCATCGATGCGGCCAGCGTGCACGATGCCTGGCGCGCGCGACAGCTGGTGGTCGACGACTTGCCGCTGGCCGAGGTGCTCGACGAACTGGCGCGTCACCGTCCCGGCCAGCTGCACTACGACCGCGCGCAGATCGCCGGCATCCGCGTGGCCGCCGTGCTGCCGCTGGACGATACGGACAAGGCGCTGCAGCTACTCATCGACAATTTCCCGCAGCTGCGCATCCGCATGCTGACGCGCTATCTGGTGATGGTGGACGCTCCGGCCAAAAAATAGTGCGCATTATTTCGCGTGCGTGGTTCCACTTTGCGCATCTCGTGCGTCAAGGCAGCTGAGATCAATCAAAAAAGGCTGTCACCATGTCCGCTCTTATCGTTACCGTTTCCTCACCGCGCGCGCTGCGCACGCGGCTGCATCCATTCGCCCTGGCTGTCCTGCTGCTCGCCAGCGCCGGCCTGCACGCCCAGGCAGTTGCGCAAACGGCGCCGGCAACCGCCAGCTACAGCATCCCCGCCGGTCCGCTGGCCGGCGCCCTGAACCGCTATGCGCAGCAGGCGGGCGTGTCCATCGTCATCGATGCTGCCAAGGTCCAGGGCTTGACCAGTGCCGGGCTGCAGGGCAGCTACGCCATCGAGGACGGTTTCGCCATGCTGCTGCGCGGCAGCGGCTACGCCATCGGCAAGACGGCGACCGGCTATGTGCTGGTGGCCGCGCCTGCAGTCGCCACTCCCACGGCAGCGGCAAGTAGCGCTTCGGCGGCCGAGCGCACCATGCCCGCGATTACCATCGTCGGCCAGGCCGAGCAAGGCGCCACCACGGAAGGCAGCGGCTCCTACACGGCGCGTAAAATCACCCTCGGCAAGGGCGAGCAAGCGATGAAGGACATGCCCCAATCGGTCAGCGTGCTGACGCGCCAGCGCCTGGACGACCAGGGCATCACGGACTTGCGCGAAGCCGTCAACAACGTCACCGGCGTGGTGGGCGTGCATGGCGTGGGGCCGGGCGTGGTGATCACGGCGCGCGGCTTCCAGATCGACCAGTGGCAGTACGACGGCGTACCGATCGACCGCAACACCTATGCGCTGGGTAACTGGGGCCAGGAAAACATGGTCATCTACGACCGCCTGGAAGTGCTGCGCGGCGCTTCCAGCCTGCTCGAAGGCAGGGGCAGCCCTGGCGGCTCCGTCAACCTGGTGCGCAAGCGTCCGCTGGCCACGCGCCAGGTCGCGTTCACGGCCCGCGCCGGCTCGTGGGACCATTACGGCGCCCAGCTTGACGTCAGCACGCCGCTGAATGCGGACGGCAGCCTGCGCGGACGCGCCATCGTCGATGAAGACGATACCCACTCCTTCATCGACCAGGTCTGGATCAGGAACCGCACCGTGTATGCGGCGCTCGACTACGACCTCGGTCCCGCTACCACCCTGGGTCTGGCTGTGAGCAACGTCAACGGGCGTGGCCGCCCGATGTTCGTCGGCCTGGCGCGCTACGCCGACGGCAGCGAACTGGGACTGCCTCGTTCGACCTATACGGGCGCCGACTGGAACCGCAGCAAGGTGGAACAGACCACTGTCAACCTGGACCTGGAGCACCACTTCAACAGCCAGTGGAGCTTCAAGACGGCCGCGCTGGGCGTCAATGAAAGCACCAATTCGACCCACCAGCGCATGGCCGGCACCATCAAGGCCGATGGCAGCGGTTCCATGTACGGCGACTTCTCCACCGATTTCAAGAACCAGAAGCGCGGCATCGACGCCTTTGTGCGCGGCAAATTCGATGGCCTGGGCATCGCGCAGGAAGTCGTCGTCGGTGCCAGCTATGTGAAGTTCCATTCCGACGACCGCTATGCGCGCGCCTGGACACAAGGCGCGCAGATCTTCAATATCGATCATCACCGCCCATGGCAGGATTTCGACACCATCGCCGCGCGCGGCGTGAGCTCCAGCAGCACTTACGACATGCGCCAGAAAGGCCTGTACGGCAGCTGGAACGGCCAGCTGACAAGCCATCTGAAAGCCCTGCTGGGCGGGCGTTTCAGCTGGTATGACTTCGTGTATGCCCCAATGGGTGGCACAGCGGACACCACCCGTGTCACGGCCAAGTTCACGCCATCGGCAGCCCTGCTGTATGCGCTGACGCCGCAATGGTCCACCTACGCCAGCTATGCGGGCGTGTTCCAGCCGCAGACGAACCGCAACGCGGCGGGCCAGATCCTCAAGCCGATCACGGGCGACAGCTACGAAGCGGGCGTCAAGGCCGAACTGCTGGACGGTAAAGTCAATACCTCGCTGGCCGTGTTCCGCTACGAACACAAGGACCGCGCCGTCAACGATTACGCGGCCGGTTTCGCCTGCGACGGCTGGTACTGCTCGCGCGCCTCGGGCAAGGTGCGCAGCCAGGGCCTGGAAGCGGAAGTATCGGGCGAAGTGGCGCGCGGCCTGCAGCTGTCGGCCGGCTATGCCTATACGACGACGACCTATCTCGACGATCCAGATAACAAGGGCGAGGTCTTCTCGACCTGGACGCCGAAGCATATGCTGCGCCTGTGGTCCGGCTATACCCTGCCCGGCGAGTGGAGCAAGTTCAGTGTCGGCGCCGGCGTGAACATGCAAAGCCATACGCTGGACTTCGGCCGCTCGTTCGACGTGGCCGGCTTCTCGCTGTGGAACGCGCGCCTGGCCTGGCAAGCCACGCCGCAGCTGTCGCTGGCCGTCAACGTCAACAACCTGTTCGACAAGCGCTATGTGATCCCGTCGTATAACGACACGGGCGGCAATAACCACTTTGGCGACCCGCGCAACGTGCAGTTCACCCTGAAGTACACGCCGAAGTGGTAAGCAGGTCTGTCGGCCAGGATGATGGCGTGGTGCAGGCGCCATAAAAAAACCCCGGAAGCTGGCATCGAGCTTCCGGGGTTTTTTACATAAGGGGATGGGCGCGGGCGTTTATTCCCACGCTTCCTTGCCTGCCCTCGGCTTGCCCACCATCAGCAGCGCGCCCAGGGTCAGCAAGGCTGCCAGCGACAGGTAATAGCCCACGTATTGCAAGCCATGGTTGGTGGCCAGCCAGGTGGCGATGTACGGCGCCAGCGAGGCGCCGAGGATACCGGCCAGGTTGAACGTCAGCGAGGCGCCCGTGTAGCGCACTTCGGGCGGGAACAGCTCGGACAGCATGGTGCCCAGCGGTCCGTAGGTCATGCCCATCAGGCCCAGGCCGACAGCCATGAAGAGCGTCACTTCCCAGGTCACGCCGGAGCCGAACATGGGCGCCAGCACCAGGCCGAAGATGGCGATGGCGACGGAAACCCAAATCATGGTGGCGCGGCGGCCGCGGCGGTCGGCCAGCACGGCCGAAAACGGAATCGTCAGGGCGAAGAACAGCACGGCAAACAGCTGCACAACGAGGAATTCCTTGCGCGTGAAGCCCAGCTTGGTCGTGCCCCAGCTCAAGGCAAACACCGTCATCAGGTAGAACAGCACGAAGGTGGCCAGGGCAATGATGGTGCCCAGGAACAGCATGCGGCCATGCTGGCGGAACACGGTGGCGACCGGCAGTTTGACGACTTCGTTCTTCTCGATGACTTTCTGGAAGTCCGGTGTTTCCGTGATCTTCAGACGCACATACAGGCCGACGATGACCAGCAGCGCGCTGGCCAGGAAGGGGATGCGCCAGCCATAGCTGAAGAATTGCTCATCGGTCAGGGTTTCACTGAGCAGCAGGAAGATGCCGCCCGACAGGAAGAAGCCGATCGGTGCGCCCAGCTGCGGGAACATGCCGTACCAGGCGCGTTTGCCCGGTGGCGCGTTTTCCGTGGCCAGCAGCACCGCGCCGCCCCATTCTCCGCCCAGACCCAGGCCCTGGCCGAAACGGCACAGCGCCAGCAGCAACGGCGCCAGGGTACCGATGGCGGCATACGTCGGCAGCAAGCCGATGATGACGGTCGAGATACCCATGGTCAGCAAGGCCGCCACGAGAGTGGCCTTGCGGCCGATGCGGTCGCCGAAGTGGCCGAACACGGCCGAGCCGATGGGGCGGGCGAAGAAGGCGATGGCGAACGTGGCCAGCGACTGCAGCACGGCGGCCGACGGGTCGCCGGCAGGGAAGAACAGTTTCGGGAACACCAGCACGGCAGCGGTGGCGTAGATATAAAAGTCGAAGAACTCGATGGTGGTGCCGATCAGGCTGGCGAACAGCACCGTGCCGGGGGAATTTTTCTTGGGGGGGGTGCTCGGGGGCTTGCTCATTTACTGCGCTCCTTGGGGAGGGTGTCTAAAGGCCATTCTCTGGATGTTTTTTCAGGCAGCAGCACAGCACGTTGTCTCCGTGTCGTTCGCATATCATAGCCTTGCGTGCATGCATTTGCCGCGCATTTGCTATT
This sequence comes from Janthinobacterium sp. 78, assembly GCF_003096775.1. Classification (NCBI taxonomy): domain Bacteria; kingdom Pseudomonadati; phylum Pseudomonadota; class Betaproteobacteria; order Burkholderiales; family Oxalobacteraceae; genus Janthinobacterium; species Janthinobacterium sp. 78. The sequence goes on from NZ_QENT01000001.1 coordinate 5,600,688, forward strand.
CAATTTGCAAACAAAAAAACAACGGTTTTTGTTGCCGTAGCGAACTACCGGCAACGCGCGCCAACGCGCCGTGATCAGTGCTGATTTAGAGAAACAACGGTCGTGCGCCATCCGGTTACCCGGGGCACGGCAGGAAAGGCGTCAGGGGATGGGCGACGTGTATCAGGCCCGGCGTATCGCCAGGCATTCCGTACCAGACCCGCGCGTCGGCATCGCGGCATCGGTCATTTGTGGTGAATCCTTGCCTGCGGCCCCTCCGGGTGGAGCGGGCCGGCGATGATCGCGCTGCATCACGAAGGATGCGGTTGATCTTGCTGTAAGCGGCTTATCATACGCGCAGTGGTGCAGTGCGGCAAGAAATGATGGCGTGCAAACCCCAACAGCGAGGACTGGGGTCGGACCCTGAGGGTCCGACCCCGGCATCTGCCGTTGGGTTTAAAACGACCTATGCATCAATCAATGCAAAACTCCGCTCAATTTCACTGCTATCGAGCGGACGCACGAGGCGCGCCACTTCCTGGCCATCTTTCAAAAAGATCAGGGTCGGCCACAGCTTGACCCGGAAGTGGCGCCCCAGCGCACGGCCGGGGCCGTCTTCGACGCGCAGGTGCGGCACCGCGGGGTGCTGCGCAAACGCGGCGGCCAGCGGCGCCTGGGTGGCGCGGCAGTGGCCGCACCAGCCCGTGCCGAATTCCAGCAGGGCCGGCCCCGCCAGGGCGTCGATCTCGGCGCACGTGGGTTGTGCTACAGAATACGTGTCGTTCATCATGCCAGTCTCCTTGACAGCTTAGACCACTTTCACGCGCAAAGTGCCCAGGCCATCGATGGCCCCCAGCAGTTCGTCGCCGCGCTGCACGGCCGCCACGCCGGCCGGCGTGCCCGTGTAGATCAGGTCGCCGGGCTGCAAGGTGAAATAGGTCGACAGGTCGGCGATGGTTTCGGCCACGTTCCAGATCAGCATGTCGACGCTGCTGCTTTGACGTAGTTCACCGTTCACGTGCAGGGTGATGGCAGCATGGCTGACGTCGCCCGCCAGCGCGGTCGGGGTGATGGGGCCGATGGGCGCCGAGTGCTCGAACGCCTTGCCCGTCTCCCACGGACGGCCCTGCTTTTTCGCCGCGCCCTGCACATCGCGGCGCGTCATGTCCAGGCCCAACGCATACCCCCAGACATGGCTCAGCGCATCGGCCACGCCGATGTCGCTGCCGCCCTTGCCGATGGCCACCACCAGTTCCATCTCGTGCTGGAAATCCTGCGTTTGCGCCGGATACGGCAACTCGCCCGTCGTGCCGGCTGGCACGGGCAGCACGGCGTCGTTTGGTTTCATGAAGAAAAACGGCGCCTCGCGGCCCGTGTGTCCCATTTCCTTGGCGTGCTCGACATAGTTGCGGCCCACGCAATAGATACGGTGCACCGGAAACGTGTCAACGCTGCCGGTGACGGGAACGCTGGGCTGGATGGCTGCGGGAATGACATACGACATGAAGACTCCTGATCGGCACGACAAAAAGGCGGTGATGAAAAAGGGACACCGCAGTGTCCCCCATTTTACGGTAACTTTATTTCAGCAGGGTCAGACGCGTTCCAGCACCAGCGCAATGCCCTGCCCCACGCCGATGCACATGGTACACAGCGCATAACGCCCGCCCGTGCGGTGCAGCTGGTTGACAGCCGTCATGGCCAGGCGCGCACCCGAGGCGCCCAGCGGATGGCCGAGGGCGATGGCGCCGCCGTTCGGGTTGACGCGCGCATCGTCGTCGGGTAAGCCCAGCTGGCGCAGCACGGCCAGGCCTTGCGCGGCAAACGCTTCGTTCAGTTCGATGACGTCGAAGTCGGCCAGGCTCAAACCCGTCATGGCCAGCACTTTCAGGGTGGCGGGCGCAGGGCCGATGCCCATGATGCGCGGCGCCACGCCGGCCGTCGCCATGGCCACGACGCGCGCGCGCGGCGTCAGGCCAAAACGGGCCGCGTTCGCCTCGTCGGCCAGCAGCAGCGCCGCCGCGCCATCGTTGACGCCGGATGCGTTGCCGGCCGTGATCGTGCCATCGGCGCGCACGACGGGTTTCAATTTGGCCAGGGTGTCCAGCGTGGTGGCGCGCGGATGCTCGTCGCGGGAAACGATAATGGGATCGCCCTTCTTTTGGGCGATGCTGACAGGACAGATTTCACTGTCGGACACGCCTGCCTGCTGCGCTGCCAGCGCCTTGACCTGGCTGGCCAGGGCGAACGCATCCTGGTCCGCGCGGCTGATGCCAAAATCGCTGGCCACGTTTTCCGCCGTTTCCGGCATCGAATCGACGCCGTACTGCGCCTTCATCAAGGGGTTGATGAAGCGCCAGCCGATGGTCGTGTCTTCCATTTTCATGCCGCGCGCAAAGGCGCTGTCCGCCTTGCCCATGACGAATGGCGCGCGGCTCATGCTTTCCACGCCGCCGGCAATCATCAATCCCGCTTCGCCGCTCTTGATGAAGCGCGCGGCGCTGCCAATGGCATCCAGGCCCGAGCCGCACAGGCGGTTCAGGGTGGCGCCCGGCACGCTGTCGGGCAAGCCGGCCAGCAAGGCGGCCATGCGCGCCACGTTGCGGTTGTCTTCGCCCGCCTGGTTGGCGCAGCCGTACAGCACGTCGGTAACAAAAGTCCAGTCCACATTTGGATTGCGCGCCATCAAGGCACGGATGGGCACGGCGCCCAGGTCGTCGGCGCGCACGCCGGACAGGCTGCCGCCGTAGCGGCCAAAGGGCGTACGCTGCGCGTCGCAAATGTATGCGTGGGTCATGTTCTTTCCTCCAAGAAAGTTGTTTGATGTTGAATTAGCGGGCATCCGTCAGCGGTACGGCCGTCAACGCTTGCAGTTGCGCAAAACTCAAGCCATCGGCCAGTTCGACCACCGTGGCGCCGTTTGGCCCCAGGTCGAGCACGGCCAGGTCGCTGTAGATGCGGCTGACGCAGGCGATGCCGGTCAGCGGATAGGTGCACGCCTGCACCAGCTTGCTTTCACCCGTCTTGGTCAGCAATTCCATCATGACCCAGGTTTTTTTCGCGCCGATGGCCAGGTCCATGGCCCCGCCCACGGCGGGAATGGCGTCCGGAGCGCCCGTGTGCCAGTTGGCCAGGTCGCCCGTGGCAGAGACTTGAAACGCCCCCAGCACGCAGATGTCCAGGTGGCCGCCGCGCATCATGGCAAAGCTGTCGGCATGGTGAAAATAGCTGCCGCCGGGCAGCAATGTGACGGGCTGCTTGCCTGCATTGATCAGGTCGTAGTCTTCCTCGCCCGGCACCGGCGCGGGGCCCATGCCGATCACGCCGTTTTCGCTATGCAGGATGATGTCGGCGCCGGCCGGCAAGTGGTTCGCCACCAGGGTCGGCAAGCCGATACCCAGGTTCACGACACTGCCTTCATGGATGTCGGCCGCCACCTTGGCCGCCATTTGATCTCGATTCCATTTATTCACTTGATACTCCTCAGGCAGCTTTGAAGCCGGCGGGGCCGGTGGCCGTGCGCGGCACTTGCACGATGCGCTGCACGAACAGGCCCGGCGTGATGACGTGTTCGGGGTCGATGCTGCCCAAGTCAAGCACCTCGTGCACGGAAGCAATGCTGACTGTCGCGGCCATGGCCATGATCGGGCCGAAGTTGCGCGCCGTCTTGCGGTAGGTCAGGTTACCCCAGCGGTCGCCCTGCTCCGCCTTGATCAGCGCGAAATCGGCGTGGATCGGGGACTCGAACACATACATGCGGCCATCGATCTCGCGTGTTTCCTTGCCCTTGGCCAAGTCCGTGCCATAGCCCGTGGGCGTGAAAAAGCCGCCGATGCCGGCGCCGGCGGCGCGGATGCGCTCGGCCAGATTGCCCTGCGGCACCAATTCCAGCTCCAGCTTGCCCGCGCGGTACAGCGCGTCGAAGACGTGGGAATCGGCCTGGCGCGGAAACGAGCAGATGATCTTGCGCACCTGCCCGTTTTTCAGCAGGGCGGCCAGGCCCGTGTCGCCATTGCCCGCATTGTTGTTGACGATGACGAGGTCGCGCGCGCCCTGGGCGATCAAGCCGTCGATCAGCTCGGCCGGCTGGCCCGCGCCGCCGAAGCCGCCAATCATGACGGTGGCGCCATCGTGGATATCGGCCAGCGCATCAAGCACGCTGGAACGCAGTTTGTCGATCATTGCTGTCTCCTCCAAATCAAACCTACAATTCATTTGTTCGTATAACGAACAAATATTCGCATTTAGAACTTATTCGTGAGAATATGCCTGATCGGCGCGCTTGTCAATTTGCCGTTTTCACCACCTCCATGGCTATAATTGCCACCTTGCCCCATTGGAATTGCCATGACCGACCGCCGCAGCACGCCCCTTTCCGCCGAAGCAAGCCTGGATACCGACGGCGCCCCCCGTCCCGGCGACAGCTATGTGCAATCGTTCGCGCGGGGCCTGGCCGTGCTGCGCAGCTTTGGCGCGCAGGCGCCGCAGCAGACCCTGAGCGAAGTGGCGGAGCGGGCGCAGCTGACGCGCGCGGGCGCGCGGCGCATCCTGCACACCTTGCTGCATCTCGGTTATGTGGAAGCGGATGGACGGCTGTTCCGCCTGACGCCCAAGGTGCTCGACCTCGGCTACGCCTATCTGTCGTCCTTGCCCGTGTGGACGCAGGCGCAGCCGCTGCTGGAAGAATTGATGCAGACCTTGCGCCAGTCGTGCTCGGCCACCGTGCTCGACGGCGACGACATCGTGTATGTCGTGCGCCTGTCAGCGCACCGCACCATGTCGATCAACCTGGGCATCGGCAGCCGCCTGCCCGCCTACTGCACCTCGATGGGACGTGTCTTGCTGTCGGGCCTGGCGCCCGAGGTGCTGCGCGAACGGCTGTCGACAATGGCGCTGCTGAAAGTCACGCCGGCGACCAAGGTCGATATCGAGATCTTGATGGAAGAGATTGCGCAAGTGCGGCGCCAGGGCTGGTGCCTGGTGCAGGAAGAGCTGGAACAGGGCTTGATCGCCCTGGCCGCCCCCGTGTTCGACCGGGCCGGCAAGGTGGTGGCGGCGATCAATGTCAGCGGCCAGACGGCGGGGCCATCCGTGGCGCATTTGCTGGAACACAGCTTGCCGAAACTGCTCGATACGGCAAGCCGGGTCAGCGCCCTGGTGCGGGTGCAGCAGTAGGCTTATTTCTTGAACCTTATTTCTTGAACTTGGCGCACGGGTCCGGGCGCGGCTGCGCCGGCATCGTTTGCGTCAGGTCGAACGTCCCCTTGTAGCCGCTGCCGCCCTGCTCCAGGTAGCCGATGCTGCGCAGGTTCAGTTGCGGGTCAGCCAGCTTCAGCCAGCGGGGCACGCCGATATCCTTGCGCACATGGTCATTGCCGGCGATCAGCACCACGTCGCGCGGCGCCTGGTCACGGATCAGCTTGGCCATCCAGATATCGCGCGCCACCTGGGCGTTGACGACGCCCTTGATCATCATCTCAGGCAGCATATTGCAGCGGGCCGCCTGCACTTCCTTCTGTTGCCCTTCCAGAATATCGGCCGGCACGGGCGCGGCCAGGTAGGTGGCCACCATGGCGGGCGGCATCGACCACTGGATGCCGTCGCGCACGATGCGCGAGGCATCGGCCGGCGACAGATTGCCGGCGACCAGGGACAATTGATAGCTGATGACGAGGTCCAGCACGGGCCGGTACAAGCTCCAGTCCCAGCGCGGCTGTTCCATCACGCGGATGATGCAATCGGGGTCGGCGCAATCGCGCGCGGCGCGCGTCAGCAAGGCCTGGTTTTCGCGGTCGAATTGTTCCATGACAATCACGGGACGCCAGCCGGCCGCCAGGCGGCGCTGCAACTCGGCGACGCGCAAGCGCTGGCCTTGTGCATTGTCATGCACTTCCCCCAGCAGCAACACTTGCGGATTGGGCAAGGTGTCGGCCGCGGGTGCGGGAGCGGGCGGGGCTTCCTTCTTCAGCAAGCTGCCGCAGGCGGCCAATGCCAGCACGCTGCACAGCAGGGCGGCGCGCGCGCCGACGCGGAAAATCACGGTTGTCATGTAAGCGGTATCCAAAGTGGCGATGCGCCAGATTGTACCGTCTCAGGCCGGCGCGGACAGCTTGCGGCGCTCCAGCACTTCAAACAGAAGCATGCCGGCCAGCATCGCACCGACAAACAGCCAGGCCTTCGGCTGGCCCGCCAGCAGGGAGACGAGGGCGGGACCGGGACAGAAACCGGCGATGCCCCAGCCTGCGCCAAAGGCCAGGCTGCCCAGCAGCAAGCGCCGGTCGATGCGCCGCGACGCCGGCAATTGCATGGGTTCGCCCAACAGCGCCGTGCTGCGCCGTCCTGCCAGCCAGAAGGCGGGCATGGCCACGGCGATGGCGCCGCCCATCACCAGCGCCAGGGACGGATCCCAGGCGCCGGCCAGGTCGAGGAACCCGAGCACCTTGGCCGGGTTGCTCATGCCGGAGACGATCAGGCCCAGGCCAAAGACGAGGCCGCTCAACAGGGAAAGGAGTAGTTTACTCATAGGTGGCGCAACAGATAGACGGTGAGGAAACCGGCCGCCATGAAGACACAAGTGGCCGCCAGCGAACGCGGTGACAGGCGCGACAGGCCGCACACGCCGTGGCCGCTGGTGCAGCCGGCGCCATAGCGCACGCCCACGCCCACCAGCAAGCCCGCCACGATCAGGGCCAACGTGCCCGCCTCGATCTGCACGGGCGGCAAGACTTGCCACAACTGCCACAGCAGGGGCGTGCCGATCAGGCCGGCAAGAAAGGCGATGCGCCAGCCCAGGTCGCCCTGGCGCGGGCGCAGCAAGCCGCCGAGGATGCCGCTGATGCCGGCGATGCGCCCATTGAACAGGATCAATAGCGCAGCCGCCAGGCCGATCAGCATGCCGCCCGCCAGCGAGGCCCACGGTGTGAAGTGCTGCCAAGCAATAGTCATGGTCGGCCTCAGTCCGCTTCGTCGTTGAACGGCAGACGCGGCGCACAGAACTGCGCGTACAGCACTTGCAGCACGGCCAGCACGGGCGCGCTGGCGACGCGATAATAAATCTGCTTGCCATCGCGCCGCGTGGCCACCAGCATCTCTTCGCGCAGCACGCCCAGTTGCTGCGACAGGGTCGGCTGGCCGATGCCCACTTTTTGTTCGAGGTCGCTGACGCAATGTTCGCCCTGCGATAGCTGGCACAGCAGCATCAAACGGTCGGCATTGCCCATGGCCTTGAGCAGCGAGCTGGCCTTATAGGCCGAGCCACGCATGGCGTCGAGGTTGTACTCGGCGTGTTGTGCTGTAACTGTCTCCATCTTGCCCTCCCACAGGCGGTCATATTCATCATCATGCGATAAACAATATACTAATCAATATATTGTTTTCCTGCTGGCGATTCGTACAAAAAAACAACAGTATTTTTCAGTGATAGCGTGCTCATGCCAAGTGTGCGGCAGCGATAGCCATCATGCTATCAAAATGATAAATATTCGTAATTTAAAGCAAATATTCGTAGCAAAATTGCCACGACTTGTGCTGTAATAAGACCTCATCAGAAAAATTGTGATACGCCCCCGTACAGGCGCATTTTCCGTCCAGGCGCAGGCCGGTTTCGGCCACGCCGCACGGTGAACCAGGGAGTCAACGATGAAGATCTTTCAGCCGCTATGCGTGGCCGTGCTGGCACTGTCGGCGTATGCCGGCAATGTGGCCGCCAGCGCGCCTGCCGTGAGCGACGACAGTCTCGCTTTCAACAACATGACGGACTATCCCACCTGGAAAACGCCAGACTTGCCATATGCACGCCTGCTGACGCAGCACTCGACGCTCAATGCGACCCCGCGCTGGCTCAACGCCGGTGCGCGCCAAAGCGCACTGGCGCCCCCCACCACCGCCGCCACGCCTGCCGTACAACAGCCGAACGTGCCGCCGCCCGTACCCGAAGCGAGCATGGTCTCGATGTTGTTGGTGGGACTGGGTTTGCTGGCCTTGAGCATGCACGGTGAAAAACAGGAAAAATTCGATGGCTGACTTTACTTCGGCGGCGGATGCCCTTGCATTAAAAAAATTCCGCCTTGCGCGGAATTTTTTTACTTGTCCAGCAAGCGGCACACCCTTTCGATATTGCCCACCGGAATACCCGACTTCAGGGCGCGCGCGATGCAGCCCGCCTTGTCAGGGCCCGAGGCGGACATGAGCACGAAGGCCGTGCCCAGGGCGCTGACGGCGAGCAGCAGGATCAGCACGCCCTTGACGATATCCCAGTTCATGGCGTCTCGATGGCCGGCATCAGTGCTCCTTGGCTGAGGTGGCTACCGCCTCGGGCCCGTTCAGCAGCGCATGTAATTTTTGCATGGTGGCCCAGTTGCGCGAGGTGACGCCATCGCCCAGCAGCACGCCCAGCGCCGCCACCACCTTGCTGGCCAGCACGCCATCGGGACACCAGGCATACGCTGCCCATTGCCCCAGCGCCAGCGCTTCCGGCTGCCACGGCCGCTGCAAGAGCGGCGCCAGGCGCTGCACGTCGGCCGGATTGTTCAGCACCAAGGTCAGCAGACGGGCCGCATCGGCCGCCGGCGCCAGGGTGTTTTGTTCGATCAGTTCGGCAAACTGGCCAGCCGACAGCACCGTCACCCGGGCCGCGACGCCCAGTTTCAGCACCAGCGCTTCCTCGATGCGGGCAGCGGCCTCGGCCGGCGCCACCGCGCCCCCCTCATACACGACGTTGCCGCTGTTGAGTACTGTGCGTACCTGCGCAAAACCCAGGTCGCCCAGCAGCTTGCGCAGGTCGGCCATGGCCACGCGCTTGGCGCGGCCCACATTGATCCCGCGCAAAAGCGCCACTTGCTGACTGTTTTCTGGCTGTGCCATGTCTGTTCTCCTTGCCTATGCCGGGCTGCTGGTGCTGTCCGGCAACGGCGTCACCGTGGGCAGGCGCAGCAGGAATGTTGCGCCCTGTCCCAGCGTGCTGCTGACCGTGATGGTGCCGCCAAACTGCTTGGCAATCAAGTTGAACACGATATTCAAGCCCAGGCCCGTGCCGCCCTGCCCCCGCCGCGTGGTGACAAACGGGTCAAACACGCGGTCAAGCATGTCGGGCGCGATGCCGCGGCCGTTATCGCGCACCTGCATGGCGATCCACTCGCCGTCGCGGCGCACGCCGATATGGATGTTGCCGGCCGTGTCCGCATCGAAGGCATGCTCGACACAGTTCAAGACCAGGTTGGTCAGCACCTGCGCCAGCGCACCCGGATAGCTGTCGAGCATGATGTCAGGCGGGCAATCGATTTCGATGCGGATGCGCGTCTTTTTCAGGGTCGGCTGCAGGCTCGAGATCACTTCCCCGATATAGTCGCGCAATTCGAACAAGCGGCGCGCCTCGCTGACCTGGTCGACGGCGATCTGCTTGAAGCTGTGGATCAGGTGCGCGGCGCGATACGCGTTGTTCATGATCAGCCGCGCGCTCTCGCCGGCCGTTTCCAGGTAGCGCACGATATCGGTTTTCTTCACGCTGCCGCCGGCCACCGCTGCGCTGATGTGATCGGTGGCTTCCTTCAGCACCGAGGCACTGGTCAGCGCAATGCCGACCGGCGTATTGATTTCATGCGCCACGCCGGCGACCAGGCTGCCCAGCGAAGCCAGGCGCTCCGACTGCAGCAACGATTCCTGCGCGCGGCGCAGCTCGTCCATCGCCTGCGCCGTCTCCTGCTGCGAACGACGCGCCATGTCTTCCGCCTCGCGGCTGCCCTCGATGATGGACTTGAGCTTGCGCTGCACGGCATTGAATCCGCGGATCACGTCGCCCAGTTCGTCGCGCCGGTTTTCCGGCAATTCTTCGACCTCGTCGCTGCCGCGCGTGGCCAGGTCGATCAAGCCGTCGCGCAACTGTTTCAAGGGATCGAAGACGATGCGCAGGCTCAGCGCCAGGGCACCCACCAGGATGATGTCAAGCAGCAATACTTCCAGCACCTTGCGCCACACTTCGCCGCGCAGGGCCGCATCGATCTGCGCGCGGCTGAAATTGACGATGACCTTGCCGACGATCACCGGCTTGCCGCCCGAGGCCAGGGCCACGGCGTCGCGGAACACCAGCGGCGCCTCGACGGGCGTGCCACCCATGGCCACGTCGGAGGTCAAAGGTACCAGGGTGCCGGCCGCGTCGCGCACTTCACCGGCGAACAGGCCCACGGAAGCGTCGTAGACGCGGATGCCGACCAGCTCCGGCGGCAGCATTTCGGCCGCGACAATGCTGTCGACTTTGGATTTGTCGAGATCCCACAGGGCCGAAGGCAAGCTGGTCTGCAAGCGCGTGAGCACGCCGCTGCGCAGGCGCGCGCTGCCCGATTCAAGTTCCTGGCTCAGTGTATATTGGGTATAGCTGCCAGAAATGCCCAGCACCAGGGTGACGATCACGACAAAAAGCAGGGTCAGCCGGACTTGGATACTCACCATCGATCAACACTCCCCGGGCCAGGCCAGCCGCCGGCCCGCGGCGCGGGCGCAGATACGTCAGCAATGCAACTGCCTGTATCAAATGTACGGTATGACATGCTGATTGGCAAGATTTACAGCGCCTCCGTTTTCGACAGGGGCGTTGATACAGGTTGAGACATTGCGTCATGGCAATGGTAATATCCCGCAATCATCTAAGGAGTCGTCATGGCGGTCATACATCAACATCTCCCCCTGGAACAAGTGCGTCCTGGCATGGTCTTGTCGGATGTCTTGCTCGACGCGCATGGACAAGTGCTGTTGCCGCAAGGCGCGGTACTGACGGAAAACATGCTGTCCCTGATGCCGCGCCACGGCATCGCCATGCTGCCGATCCAGGCGCCGCCCCCTTCGCCAGAGGAAGTGGCCGCGCAGCAGGCGGCCGATAGAGCGCGGCTGGCCTACCTGTTCCGCAAGCATGATCCAGACGATCCCGAGGACACCGCCACGACCTTGCTGCGCAACTATGTCACGCAATACCGCCTGGGCACGGGAGAGCCAGCATGAGCACCCAGCTGACGCTCGACGATATCGTCGCCCACCTCGATGACCTGCCTTCCTTGCCTGCCGTCGTCATGGAGCTGCTCAACAGCATAGACCAGGAAGACGTCGATATTTCCGTGCTGGCGAAAAAAGTCTCCTACGACCAGGCGCTGACGGCGAAAACCCTGCGCCTGGCCAACTCCTCGCAATATGGCTTGCAGGTCAAGGCCACCACCATCCAGCAGGCGATCACCTACCTGGGTTTCCAGACCACGCGCAGCCTGATCACCTCGGCCGCCATCACGGGTTGCTTCCCGGAAGGGCGCTGCCCCGGCTTCGACGACAAGGCCTTCTGGCGCCATTCGGTAGCGACGGCCGGCTGCGCCAAGGTGCTGGCGCGGCAGATCCGCTTCAACCAGGATTACGCCTTCACGGCCGGCTTGCTGCATAACATCGGTCGCCTGGTGCTGGTCAGCAGCTTTCCCGCACACTACGCGCAAGTCATCGTGTACCAGGCGGCGCACGATTGCAGCCTGCTCGAAGCGGAGCGGGCCGTGCTGGGCGTGGACCATGTGCAGGCGGGCGTGGCACTGGCCGAACACTGGAATTTTTCCGACACCATGCGCCTGGCGCTGGCCAACTACCTGCAGCCGGAAACGCCGGGCGCAGGTTTCCTGGCAGCGCTGATCCACGTGGCCAATGCGATTGTGTGCGCGCTGGACCTGGCGCAGGCGGGCGACGACATGGTGCCGCGCGTCTCGTCGGTGGCCTGGGATGCGCTGGGCCTGAGCGAAGAGACGTATCTGCAACTGTTCCGCGAAACGGAGCTGCGCTACGACGAAATTACCTCGGCACTGCTGAGCTAAACGCCGCGCCACATGCCAACGGCTCTCGCCGCGAAGCGAAAGCCGTTATGGGTACTGCGGTGTCTCCATGCTGCCCGGTCCACACCAGCCTGTTGCCGCCAGCAGTGACGCAAGCGGCACAGTCAGCGTGCAACCGCCACATCAGTGCGCGTAATTCGATTCTTGCGCATCGCCGCGGTCTTCCGCTTTTGGACGGCCCTGGGCGTCGGACAGACGATATTTGGTGCGGCGGTCGCCCATCAAATCGCGCAGGTCACGGATGCTCATGCCCGTCACTTCGTGCATGCGGATCAGCAGCGAGGCGCCGACCGGCAAGCGGTGATGGCGGATCTTGCTGATGACGGGTGGCGCCACTTCGAGCAAGCGCGACAGGGCTGCGTCGTTTTTCAGCTGCATCTTGCTCAGCAGAATATCCAGCAGGTGATTCGGGTTGTAACTCTCTTGCGATGCTAATGCATGATGTGCCATGATTTTTCCTCGTCTAGTGAATGTTCAAAGAATGCCGATACGAACTTAAGGCTGGCTTAGAGTGTTTAAATAAACGTCTTTCCATCGGACTCAGCCTCCCCTCCGCCTTCCCTCCTTGTCGCACTGCCTGCACAGGACTCGCACAGCCAACGTGCGCAGCTTGCCGCGTGAGTAAATGCACTGCAACCCACTGAAATGAATTGCATATAAGGCAATATACTAGTCCAAACAGGCGGCATCTGCGCCTCGCGCAAACTTCCTGATTGTTAAATATCAATCAAGCTGCTAGTTGGCTTGCCAACGATGCTATTTCAACACATTAGGATGCCAGCGGCCGCACACAAGGCTTTGCAGCAACTTGTTACAAATCAATGGTGTCGCACGGCAATAAATGCTTTACGGCATCGCCGTGCCGGGCGCCGTATTCACGCTGCAATCTTGTCGGCATGCTCAGCACAACATGGCCCGTCCCGGCGATTTACGCTAAACTATGGCCTGAACTTGCAGCGAGCCTGCCAGCGGGCAGCCAGAGGCGCCCGGCCGGTGATCCAGCGCCTCCCGCCCCGAGCGGCGCACGGCGCAAGCTCCCTGCCCGGCTTACTTGCCGCCACACTTATTTGTCCCACTTGTTTGCCGCCACATTTACCGATAAGCATCCGACTCCATGCAGAAAAAAGTATTCATTAAAACCTTCGGCTGCCAGATGAACGAGTACGACTCGGACAAGATGGCCGACGTACTGGGCGCTTCCGACGGCCTGGTGCGCACCGACACGCCGGAAGATGCCGATGTGATCCTGCTCAACACGTGCTCCGTGCGCGAAAAGGCACAGGAAAAAGTGTTTTCCGACCTGGGCCGTCTGCGCGAGCTGAAACTGGCCAAACCGCACCTCTTGATCGGCGTGGGCGGCTGCGTGGCCTCGCAGGAAGGCGACGCCATCGTCAAGCGCGCGCCGTATGTCGACATGGTCTTCGGCCCGCAAACCCTGCACCGCCTGCCGCAAATGATCGAGTTGCGCCGCTCCAGCGGCGCTTCGCAGGTCGACATCAGCTTCCCGGAAATCGAAAAGTTCGACCACATGCCGCCGGCCAAGGTGGACGGCGCGTCGGCGTTTGTTTCCATCATGGAAGGCTGCAGCAAATATTGCAGCTATTGCGTCGTGCCCTACACGCGCGGCGAGGAAGTGTCGCGCCGCTTCGAAGACGTGCTGACGGAAGTGGCGGGCCTGGCCGCCCAGGGCGTCAAGGAAATCACCCTGCTGGGACAGAACGTGAACGCCTACCGTGGCGCGATGGAAGGCGGAGACATTGCCGACTTCGCCTTGCTGCTCGAATACGTGGCCGACATTCCCGGCATCGCGCGCATGCGCTTCGTCACCAGCCACCCGAAGGAATTCACGCAGCGCCTGATCGATGCCTATGCGAAGATCCCGCAGCTGGTCGACCATCTGTACCTGCCGGCGCAGCACGGTTCCGACAAGATCCTCGGGGCCATGAAACGCGGCTACACGGGCCTCGAATACAAGTCCATCATCCGCCGCATCCGCGCCGTGCGCCCGAACATGGCCATTTCGTCCGACTTCATCGTCGGCTTCCCCGGCGAGACGCAGGCCGACTTCGACGCCATGATGAAACTGATCGCCGACGTGGGCTTTGACAACAGCTACAGCTTCATCTTCAGCAAGCGCCCCGGTACGCCGGCCGCCAGCCTGGCAGACGATACGCCGCATGAAGTGAAGCTGGCCCGTTTGCAGCAGCTGCAGGCGGCCATCGACGCCAACACGCGCAAGTACAGCCTGGCCATGGTGGGCAGCGTGCAAACCATCCTCGTCGAAGGCCGTTCGAAGAAGGACACCGATGACAGTGAACTGCAAGGCCGCACGGAAAACAACCGCGTCGTCAATTTCGACGCCGGCCCGGACGGCTTGCAACTGATCGGCCAGCTGGTCGACGTGCGCATTACCGAAAGCCACTCCTACACCCTGCGCGGCGAACTCGTCGCCGGCGCTTCCGCATTGAAAAGAGCCAGTTGAAAACCAAAGCCCCGATACAGCCGCATTACTTCATCCCCGAGCCGCTGGACAACACGCGCCTGGCGCACCTGTGCGGGCCGCTCGATGAAAACCTGCGCCAGATTTCCGCCGCCCTCGACGTGACGATCTTCCGCCGCGGCGAGAAATTCATCGTCGGCGGCAGCAATGCCGAACGGGCCGTGGAAATCCTCGACCAGTTCTACGCCATCGCCAACAAGGTCGTGCCGCTGGAAGAAGTGCAGCTGGCCCTGGTGGAGCAGCGCGCGGGACTGTCCGCCGCTTCGGAACACCACGTCAACGCGCCTGCCAGCACCTTCGTCGAGCCGGACATCGCCAGCCCCGTGCTGAAAACGCGGCGCAGCGACCTGCGCGGGCGCACGCCGCACCAGATCGCCTACCTGCGCGACATCCTCGAACACGACATCAGCTTCGGCGTGGGTCCGGCCGGCACCGGCAAAACCTATCTGGCCGTCGCCTGCGCCGTCGACGCGCTCGAACGCGACGCCGTCAAGCGCATCATCCTGACGCGCCCCGCCGTCGAAGCGGGCGAGCGCCTGGGCTTTTTGCCGGGCGACCTGGCGCAAAAGGTCGATCCGTATCTGCGGCCCCTGTACGACGCGCTGTACGATTTGCTGGGTTTTGACCGCACACAAAAGCTGTTTGAAAAACAGGTGATCGAGATCGCCCCGCTGGCCTACATGCGCGGACGCACCCTGAACCACGCCTTCGTCATCCTCGATGAAGCGCAGAACACCACCGTCGAACAGATGAAGATGTTTTTGACGCGCATCGGCTTTGGCAGCAAGGCCGTGGTGACGGGCGACGTGACGCAAGTCGACCTGCACAAGAGCCAGACAAGCGGCCTGATCGACGCCGTGCACGTACTGAAAGACGTGCGCGGCATCGGCTTCACACAATTTAACAGCAGCGACGTGGTGCGCCACCCGCTCGTCGCGCGCATCGTCGATGCGTATGAAACGGCGCAAGCGGCCGGCGCCAGCGCCGCCCAGTTACTTCCTTTATTGACACCAGCTGCCGCCAAAAATGTCCGAAAAAAATAAACTGTCCTTGTCCGTGCAATACCCGGACGCCCGCCTGGAAACCCTGATCACGCGGCCCAAAGTGCGCCGCTGGGTCAAAGCGGCCCTGTTCGCGCCCGCCGAATTGACCATCCGCTTCGTCGACGCGGAAGAAGGCCGTACCTTGAACCGCGACTACCGCGAAAAAGATTACGCCACCAATGTGCTGACGTTTGCCTACAACGAAGGCGAAGAGTTAAGCGACGACGAGCCGACGCGCGCCGACATCATCCTGTGCACGGACGTGCTGGAAAAGGAAGCGGCGGAGCAAAAGAAAAGCGTGGAAGAGCACACGGCCCATCTGATCGTGCACGGCGTGCTGCATGCGCAGGGCTACGACCACATGGATGACGAGGAAGCGGCCGAGATGGAGGGCCTGGAAACGGAGATCCTGGCCAAGCTGGGGATAGCCGATCCCTACACCGACCAGAAATAAGCCGCGCAAGCCTGGGCCGATCCGGTAGGTCGGGGTAGGTCGGGTTAGCCCGCAGGGCGTAACCCGACAACATCCAACAACGTCACCGGAGTCGTAGGTCGGGTTAGGCGATACGCCGTAACCCGACAGCCACAATAGCGCCATCAACCACACACGCAACAAGGACACACTATGGGCACTTGGGCCACCGACGCCTTCGGCAACGACTACGCCATGGATTGGGCGCAGGATCTGCACGAATACAAAACCCTGGAACTGGTCGAGACGACGCTCGACAACGTCATCGACAGCCAGGAGGCGGAACTCGAAGCGCCGTTCGCCGCCGAAGCGCTGGCCGCGCTGGAAGTGATCGCGCGCCTGCAAGGCAAGCCGGGAGAAAACGACCCGGCCACGGCGGAAGTGGACGAATGGGTGGCCGCCTGCAAGAAGAAAGTCACGCCGCCGCTGCTGGAAAAAGCACGCCTGGCGTTCGAGCGCATCATGGCCGAGTCGTCGGAACTGCGCCAGCTGTGGCAGGACAGCGAGCATTTTACGGACTGGCAGGCGGACGTGGCGGCCCTGCGCGCCCGTGTGCTGGGCCAGGACGCCTGAAACATCGGGCAACGGCGCACTTCAACGTATTAAATTTGCATCAAAAGCGGGGAAATCCGGTATTCCCCCACTTTTGGTGTATCCTATATCCCTTCGCAACAACGGCTCACGCCTCCTATGCCCGAGCACCCTAGTGGCGTCAGAACTGACGTCAAGCCCCACCGGTCACTGTTTGAACGCCTGACCGCACTCATCTCCCCCGAGCCAGAGAACCGTGCAGAATTGCTCGATGTTCTACACGATGCGCATGAACGCAAGCTGATCGACGCCGACGCCCTGTCGATGATCGAAGGCGTGTTTCAGGTATCGGATCTCTGTGCGCGCGACATCATGATTCCCCGTTCGCAAATGGATGTCATCGACATCAGCAAGCCGATCGAGGAATGGATGCCGGAAGTCCTGTCCACCGCCCACTCGCGCTTCCCCGCGATCGAAGGCGAGCGCGACAAGGTCATCGGCATCCTGCTGGCGAAAGACTTGCTGCGTTATTACGCAGAAGAGACTTTCGACGTGCGCGACATGCTGCGCCCCGCCATCTTCATCCCCGAATCGAAACGCCTGAATGTGCTGCTGCGCGATTTCCGCGCCAACCACAATCACATGGCCATCGTCGTCGATGAATACAGCGGCGTCGCCGGCCTGATCACCATCGAAGACGTGCTGGAACAGATCGTCGGCGACATCGAGGACGAATACGACTTCGACGAAGCCGAGGACAACATCCTCTCGCTCAAGGAAGGCCAGTTCGGCCCCCGCTGGCGCGTCAAGGCACTGACCGAGATCGAACAGTTCAACGAAGAAGTGGGCAGCCACCTGGTGGACGACGACGTCGACACCATCGGCGGCCTGGTCTCGAAGTACCTGGGCCGCATGGCGCACAAGGGCGACATCTTCGACCTGGGCAATCTGCGCTTCGAGGTGCTGCGCGCCGATGCGCGCCAGGTGCACGTGCTGCTCGTCGAGCGCCTGCCCAACGTGCCGGAACTGGAACTCTGACATGCGCGTGCTGTAAATGCGTTTCAGACGCGCTGACCCCAACGCCCCCGCCAAACCGCCCCGCAGCACGTGGGCGCGCATGCTGACTGCCGCCATCGCCGGCGCCGTCGCGGTGCTGGCGTTCGCCCCGTTCGGCTACTGGCCATTGCAAATCCTCAGCCTGGGCGTGCTGTTCTACCAGGTGCTGCGCGCATCGAACGTCAAGGCCGGCGCGCTGATCGGCTGGGCCTATGGCTTCGGCTGGTGCGCGGCCGGCACGCACTGGCTGTATATCTCGATGCACCGCTATGGCGACATGGCCGCACCGATCGCCGCCATCGCCGTGGCCCTACTGGCCCTCTTGATGGCCATTTACGTGGCCCTGGCCATGGGCGCGGCCGCCTGGCTGCGCCAGCGCTGGGTGCTCTCGCTGCCCGCCATGACCTTGCTGGTATTGCCCGCCACCTGGACCTTGTTCGAATGGACGCGCGGCTGGCTGTTTACGGGTTTCCCGTGGCTGGCCACGGGCTACGCCCACAATGCCAGCCCGCTGGGCGGCTTTGCCGCTATCGTCGGATCGTACGGTCTGGGCTGGCTGGCGGCGCTGTCGGCCGGCGCCCTGCTGCTGCTAGTCCATCCCCTGCGCCGCACGCGCTGGAGCGCGCTGGGCGGCGTCATCGCTCTGTACGCGGCCGGCGTTGGCTTGCAATACGTGAACTGGACCCATCCGGTCGGACGCGCGATCACGGTGCGCCTGTTGCAGGGCAATGTGCCGCAACAGCAGAAATTCGACCCCGGCTTCGTGCTGGGCGCCCTGCAGATGTACCAGAATGCCATCACCAGCGCGCCGGCCGACCTGATCGCCACGCCGGAAACGGCCGTCACGGTGCTGCCGCACCAGCTGCCGCCCGGCTATCTGGATAGCCTGGCGACGTATTCGCAGCAGACGGGCAGCACGATTTTGCTCGGCATGCCCGTGCTCGACGAACAGCAGCGCTTCTACAATGCGGCTGTGGGGATCACGCCCACCGGCACGCCGGGACCGTACTACCAGTACCGCAAGCACCATCTGGTGCCGTTCGGCGAATTCGTGCCGCCCGGCCTGCACTGGTTTGTCGCCATGATGGCCATCCCGCTGGGCGACATGGGCCGCGGCGCGGAAGTGCAAGCGCCTTTGCCCGTGCGCGACCAGCTTGTGCTGCCCAATATCTGCTACGAAGACCTGTTTGGCGAAGAAATCGCGGGACAGCTGGCCAGCGCCCACCGCAACGGCAAGCAGTCGGCCTCGGTGCTGTTGAATATCTCGAACCTGGCCTGGTTTGGCGACTCGATCGCCATCCCCCAGCATCTGCAGATTTCGCAGATGCGCAGCCTGGAAACGGGCCGCCCGATGCTGCGCTCGACGAATACGGGCGCCACCGCCGTCATCGACGGCAAGGGCGTGGTGCAAAGCCTGCTGCCGCCGGAACAGCAAGCCACCCTGGCGGCCAAGGTGCAAGGCATGGGCGGCATGACGCCATACATTCTGTATGGCAATAAACTGGTGCTGGCCCTGGCCGCGCTGGCCTTGCTGACGGCATTCCTGCTGTCGCGCGCCGCGCGCCGTGGCCGCGCCACGCAGCAATAAGCGGCCGATATTGCCCGAAGAGTCACAGTGGGCCCGTAAAAACCGCTAAAATTAGCAAAATCCCGGCCCGAACGCGCTTGTTAGCAGCGTGCGGGCTTCAAGCAAACCTTAACAAAGCGCAGCCTCGCGCGCGGCGAACTCATACGATGCTCACATTTCAACAAATTATCCTGACCTTGCAAACCTATTGGGACAAGCAAGGTTGCGCCCTGCTCCAGCCTTACGACATGGAAGTCGGCGCCGGCACT
This sequence comes from Janthinobacterium sp. 78, assembly GCF_003096775.1. NCBI lineage: Bacteria > Pseudomonadati > Pseudomonadota > Betaproteobacteria > Burkholderiales > Oxalobacteraceae > Janthinobacterium > Janthinobacterium sp. 78. Next base: position 5,619,954 of record NZ_QENT01000001.1, read on the forward strand.
TTCCACACCGGCACCTTCCTGCGCGCGATCGGCCCGGAACCCTGGCGCGCCGCGTATGTGCAGCCGTCGCGCCGTCCTAAGGATGGCCGCTATGGCGAAAATCCGAACCGCATGCAGCACTACTACCAGTACCAGGTGGTCTTGAAGCCCGCGCCGGAAAACATCCTCGACCTGTATCTGGGTTCGCTGGCCGCCCTGGGCCTGGACTTGCAGCAGAATGACGTGCGCTTCGTCGAAGACGACTGGGAAAGCCCGACCCTGGGCGCCTGGGGCCTGGGCTGGGAAGTCTGGCTGAACGGCATGGAAGTGACCCAATTTACCTACTTCCAGCAAGTGGGCGGCCTCGATTGCAAGCCTGTGCTGGGCGAAATCACCTACGGCATCGAACGCCTGGCCATGTATCTGCAGGGCGTGGAAAACGTGTACGACCTGGTGTGGACCGAGTGGGAAGAAAACGGTGTCACGAAAAAACTGACTTACGGCGACGTCTTCCACCAGAACGAGGTGGAGCAATCGACCTACAACTTCGAGCACGCGAATACGGACCTGCTGTTCGAACAGTTCGGCAACTACGAAGCGGAAGCGAAGCGCCTGATCGAGCTGCAACTGACCCTGCCCGCCTACGAGAAGATCATGAAGGCTTCGCACAGCTTCAATATGCTCGACGCGCGTGGCGCCATTTCGGTGACGGAACGCGCCGCCTATATCGGCCGCGTGCGCACCCTGTCGCGCCTGGTGGCGCAAGCGTATTACGACTCGCGCGAGCGCCTCGGTTTCCCGATGCTGCCCGCCGCAGACCAACCCGCCGCCGCTTGATCGCCTAGCTCATACACCGCCGTACCAGACAAGAACACCATGAACCAAACACTGCTCATCGAACTGCTGACCGAAGAACTGCCGCCGAAAGCGCTGGCCAAACTGGGCGCCGCCTTCACCGCCGGCATCGTCAATGGCCTCAAAGCGCGCGACTTCCTGGAAGCCGACAGCGTCGCCACCAGCTACGCCTCGCCGCGCCGCCTGGCCGTCTCCATCACCAATGTGCGCGAAGTCTCGCCCGATAAATCCATCCGCGAAAAAGTCTTGCCCGTCTCCGTGGCGCTGGACGCGAACGGCAACGGCACGCCGCCGCTGGCCAAGAAACTGGCCGCGCTGGGCTTCCCCGACCTGACGGTAGCGGACCTGGAACGCGCCGTCGACGGCAAGGCTGAAAGCTTCTTCTACACCTACACGGCGCCGGGCAGCCAGCTCGCCACCGGCGCGCAGGCGGCATTGACGGAGTCTTGCGCCAAGCTGCCGATTCCAAAACTGATGAGCTATCAGCGCCCGGACGGCACCACCGTGCAATTCGTGCGCCCGGCCCACAGCCTGCTCGCCCTGCATGGCATCAACGTGCTGCCCCTGACCCTGCTGGGCCTCACGGCCGGCCGCAGCACCCTGGGCCACCGCTTCCTCACCGATGGCGAACCGATCACCATCGCGCACGCGGAAAACTATGCGGCCTCGCTGATCCTCAACGCCAGCGTCATCGCCAGCAACGAGGAACGCAAGGAGCGCATCCGCGCCCAGTTGCTGGACAAGGCCGGTGCCGACCAGGTGCTGATGCCCGAAGCGCTGCTCGATGAAGTGACGGCCCTGGTCGAATGGCCGGTCGTGTATGAGTGCCACTTCGAGGAAGAATTCCTGGCCGTGCCGCAGGAATGCCTGATCCTCACCATGCAGACGAACCAGAAGTATTTCGCCCTGACGGATAGCGAAGGCAAGCTGCGCTCGCGCTTCCTAATCGTCTCCAACATCGAAACCAGCACGCCAGAACACATCATCGGCGGCAACGAGCGCGTCGTGCGCCCGCGCCTGTCCGACGCCAAGTTCTTCTTCGAGCAAGACAAGAAGAAGACGCTGGCATCGCGTTTGCCGCTGCTGGCCAACGTGGTCTACCACAACAAGCTGGGCACCCAAGCTGCCCGCACAGAGCGCGTCAAGTCGCTGGCCGGCGCCATCGCCGCCAAATTGGACTACGACGTGGCCCTGGCCGAACGGGGTGCCCTGCTGGCCAAGGCCGATCTGCTGACCGACATGGTGGGTGAATTCCCCGAACTGCAAGGCATCATGGGCACGTATTACGCGCGCCATGACGGCGAGCCGGAAGAAGTGGCGCTGGCCGCCTCCGAACACTACCAGCCGCGCTTTGCCGGCGACAGCCTGCCATCGACCGCCACCGGCACCGCCGTGGCCCTGGCCGACAAGCTCGAAACCCTGGTCGGCATCTGGGCTATCGGCCTGGCGCCCACGGGCGACAAGGACCCGTTCGCGCTGCGCCGCCATGCGCTGGGCGTGCTGCGCATGCTGCTGGAAAAGCGTTTGCCATTGTCGATCCATGGCTTGCTGGCGGACGCCGCCGCGCAGTTCGCAGCCGTGCCCGGCTTCAAGGACCCGGTCGCGGATGTGACCACCTTCATGCTCGAGCGCCTGCGCGGCATCTTGCGCGAACGCGGTTTCTCGCCGAATGAAATCGAAGCCGTCGTGGCGCAAAACCCGGATCGCCTGGACGACATCGTGCAGCGCCTGGAAGCCGTGCAGGCGTTCGCCGCCCTGCCGGAAAGCGCTTCGCTGGCCGCCGCCAACAAGCGCATCACCAACATCCTGAAAAAGAACGAGGAAGCGCTCAAGCTGGTCGCCGACAGTGGCGTCAACGTGGCCCTGCTGCAAGACGACGCGGAGAAAAAACTCGCCGCCGCCGTCTCGCGCGTGCAGCCGGAAGTCGACGCGGCCTTCGCCAAGGGCGACTTCACCAGCACCCTGCAAACACTGGCGCAGCTGCGCGACGACGTCGACGGTTTCTTCAACGACGTGATGGTGATGGCCGAAGATGTCGCCCTGCGCAACAACCGCCTGGCCTTGCTGTCGTCGCTGCACGGCATGATGAACCGCGTGGCCGACATTTCCAAGCTGGCGGCATGATGGGCATGCCGGCGCTGAAACTGATTATTCTCGACCGCGACGGCGTCATTAATCATGACTCGCCGGACTTCATCAAGTCGCCGGCCGAATGGCTGCCGATTCCCGGTTCGCTCGAAGCGATCGCCCGCCTGAACCAGGCCGGCTATCGCGTCGTCGTCGCCTCGAACCAGTCGGGCATCGCGCGCGAGTACTTCGACATGACGGTGCTGAACGCGATCCACCAGAAGATGCACACCCTGGCGCAGCAGGTGGGCGCCGATATCGACGCCATCTTCTTTTGCCCGCACGCGGGCGCGGACAATTGCGACTGCCGCAAGCCGAAACCGGGCATGTTCCATGAAATCTCGAAGCGCTACAACACGAGCCTGAAAGGCGTGCCCACCGTTGGTGATTCGCTGCGCGACCTGCAGGCAGGTTTCATCAGCGGCTGCGTGCCCTACCTGGTCTTGACGGGCAAGGGCGAAAAAACCAATGAAACGGGTGGCCTGCCGCCCGGTACCCAGGTCTTCCCCGACCTGGCTGCCGTGGTCAGCCACCTGCTCAAGGCGCCAGCAGCATCTGCGCCCACTGTGGCATTCAGTATCTAATTTTCGGAGAACCGCATTGCGTAATACTTCCCTGTTCCTGCGATCCCTGCTGTTCATGACCATCATGATCGTGGCCACCATCGTCTGGGCCTGCGTGTGCTTTTTTGCCGCGCCATTGAGCTACAACAAGCGCTATTGGGTCACCTCGCGCTGGAACGTGTTTATCCTGTGGTGCGCCAAGGTCATTTGCGGCATCCGCTATGAAGTCAAGGGCGCCGAGAACTTCCCGGATGCGCCGGCCATCGTGCTGTCAAAGCACCAGTCGGCCTGGGAAACCATCTTCCTGCTGCCCAGCCTTCCCCGTCCGCTGGTGTATGTGTTCAAGAAGGAGATCCTGTACATCCCGTTCTTTGGCTGGGCCATGGCGCTGCTGCGCATGATTCCCATCGACCGCAAACAGGGCAAGCATGCGTTCAAGAGCGTGGTCGCGCATGGCAAACGCCGCCTGGCCGACGGCCAATGGATTATCATGTTCCCCGAAGGCACCCGCATCCCCGTGGGCCAGGCGGGCAAGTACAAGAGCGGTGGCACGCGCCTGGCCATTGCCACGGGCGCCGTGGTGGTGCCCATTGCGCATAACTCAGGCGAATGCTGGCCCAAGCAGTCATTCCTCAAACGCCCGGGACTGATCACCGTCTCGATAGGCAAACCGATTTCGCCGGAAGGGCACACCCCGGACAGCATGATGCAACAGGTGGAAAATTGGATAGAATCAGAAATGCGCGTCATTTCGCCTCACGCCTACAACGCTGGCTAGACGGCATCAGCGCGGTCATCCAGGAGCCGACCCTGCGCCAGCAGATGAAGACCATCAAGGTCGGCGACCAGCAACTGGATCTGTTCGCGCATGACGTCTCGACCAGCACGCCCCCGGCGGTGCGCCCCACGGCACCGCCAGCGCCGCCCGTGGCACCACCGCTAGTGGCACCCGCGCCTCCCATCGTTCGCCCCGCCCCGTCGCCCCTGCCTTCCCCGCCACGCCCTGCCGATGGCCCTCCGCTGCGCCAGCTGCAACTGGGCAGCCACCTGGTCGAATTCGCCCTGCGCCGCTCCACGCGCCGTTCCATCGGCTTCATGATCGACGATAACGGCTTGCGCGTGACCGCGCCCAAGCGCGTCACCCTGGCCGAGATCGACAATGCCATCCGCGCCAAGCAGGGCTGGATCGTCTCGAAGCTGCTGGAACGGGGCGAGCGCAAGGTGCAGCGCCAGCAGCGCCCGCCCGTGGCATGGGTCGATGGCGCCGCGCTGCCCTACCTCGGTGGCGAAATCACCTTGCGATTGCACCAGGCGCCGCGCCACCGCGCCAGCTTCCAGCGCGAGACGAATGAATTGCACGTATGGGTCACGCCCACGGGCAGCGAACAGCAGTTGAAGGAAAAAGTGAAGGGTTGGTTCCAGCATGAAGCGCGCCAGCTGTTCGAAGCGCGCCTGGACCTGTATGCGGACAAGCTGGGTGTGCGCTACGATTCATTATCGCTATCCTCGGCCGGCACGCGCTGGGGCAGCTGCACCATCGAGCGCAAGATCCGCCTGAACTGGCGTTTGATCCACTTCGCCCTGCCGCTGATCGACTACGTGGTGGCGCATGAACTGTCGCACCTGCTGGAAATGAACCACAGCCCCCGCTTCTGGGCCACCGTGGAATCGATTTATCCCGATTATGATGGGGCCAAGCAGGCGCTGAGAAAACGTTCGCAGGAGCTGCCCGTTCTGTTCGCGTAAACAACATTGTTGGCGGCGCCTGTCGGATTACGCGCAAGCGCTAATCCGACCTACCTTGATCACGGTAGTAGGTCGCGTAGGTCGGATTAGGCCGCAGGCCGTAATCCGACGCCATTGTTGGCCGTGCATCCATCACGGCAGCAGCGGTTGGATGGCCGCAATGGTCCTCGGCGTGGCACCCCGGTGCTGGGCCGCGAAGGCCAGCGCCTTTTGTCCCATCGATGCCAGCTGCGCGGGGTCTTGCAGCAGGACTGACGCTTGCGCCATCAGCGCATCGGCGTCCGCCACCCGCGCGGCGCCGCCGGCGGTGATCGCCTGTTCGGTCACCAGCGCGAAATTGAAGGTGTGCGGGCCGATCAGCACGGGCTTGCCCAGGGCCGCCGGCTCGATCAGGTTTTGCCCGCCCAGTGGCAGCAAGCTGCCGCCGACAAAGGCGCAATCGCAGGCCGCGTAGTACGCAAACATCTCGCCCATCGAGTCGCCCAGCAGCACCTGCGTGTCCGCCGCCACAAAATCGTCCTGCGCCAGGCCGGACCTGCGCTGCACGGCCAGGCCCTGCGCCGCGATCAGTTTTTCCACCTCGTCGAAGCGCTGCGGATGGCGTGGCACGATCAGCAGCAGAACACCATCGGGCAAGCTGGCGCGGGCAAAGGCATCGAGAATCAATGGCTCTTCGCCTTCGCGCGTGCTGGCGCACAGCAGCACGGGACGCGCACCGATGGCGGCGCGCAGCGCCGCCCCCGTCGTCAGGGCCGCCGCGGGCACGACGACATCGAACTTGATGCTGCCCGTGACAACCACGTTCTGCACGCCCAGCACGCGCACGCGCTCGGCATCGTCCTGCGTCTGCGCCGCCACCAGGGTGATGCCGCGCGCCGCGTCCGCAATGAGTTTGCCCAGGCGCTGCGCCTTGCCCAGCGAACGCTGCGACAAGCGCGCGTTGGCCAGCACCACCGGCACTTTGTAGCGATTGCATTGATGGATCAGGTTCGGCCACACTTCCGTCTCCATCAGGATGCAGATGCGCGGCGCAAAGTGACGGATGAAACGGGCCGGCATGGCGCCCGTGTCGTACGGCAGATAGCTTTGCACGAGGCGCGCACCATGTTTGGCAAACAAGGTTTTACCGGTCGCGCGCCCTGTAGGCGTCATATGCGTGAGGACGATGCGGCACGCGGGCCATGCGGCCAGCAGCGCATCGATCAGCGGCTCGGCCGCGCGCGTCTCGCCGACGGAGACGGCGTGCAGCCAGAGCGTGGCTGGTGCAGGTGCCAGCTGGCGAGGGTAAAAGCCCAGGCGCTCGCCCCAGTGCTGCCGGTAGCCGGGTTCCTGGCGTCCGCGCAGCCACAGCCGCGCCAGCACCAGGGGCAAGGCCAGCCACCAGGCAAGGGTATAAAGAAGTCGCATGATAGGTAACGTTGAAGTCAGGCGGGAGGATAGTCGGCCAGCAGGCGCTGTGCCGCGGCCAGCACTTCCGGCACGCCGGGCGGCGAACCCTTGTCGCCCAGGTTGATGATTTTCGGCGACCAGTTGCCTTCCGTTTTCCACAGCGGCGAATCAGCATAGATTTCCACCGTGGGACGCACAAAGGCGGCAGCGATATGCGTCAGGCCCGTGTCGACGCCGACCACCAGGGCCGCGTGGCGCGCCAGCAGCGTGGCATCGCCCATCGACAGCTTCGGCAGCACGCGCGCATGTGGCAGGCTGGCCGCCAGCACTTCTGCTTCGGCCTTTTCCTTGGGCGAACCCCAGGGCAGCAAAATCGGCATGGGCGCGAGCGCCTGGCCCAGGGCGATCCAGTGCTCCGGCGCCCATTTCTTGGCGTCACGCGCGGTGCCGTGGAAATACACGCAGTATGGCGCCGCACCCATCCAGTCCGGGCGCGGCTCGCTGGCTGACACTTCCGGCAAGCCGAAATCGGCCGGCGTGTCGAGCGTGTAGCCGAGTGCCGCGGCGGCCACCAGGCGGCCGCGCGCTACCGCATGCGTGCGTGGATCGAGCGGAATGCTTTTCGTGTGAAAGATGCGCGAGATACCTTCGTAGCCCGAGCCTTCGCTGCCATTCGCCAGGCCGACCTTCTGCCCGCCCGGCGCCAGGCGCGCGGCGCCCATGATGACGCCCGTCTTGAGCAAGCCCTGGGTATCGAACACATAATCGTAGCGCGTCTGGCGCAGGCTGCGGAAGAAGGCGGCGATTTCCGCCCGCGTCTCCTTCTTGCCCAGGCCCTTGCGCCAGCGCCGCAGCGCGAACGGGAAGATGGTACCCACGCGCGGGTTCAGGCGCACCAGGCTGGTGTAGCCTTCCTCGACCACCCAGTCGATGGTCGCATGCGGATAATGGCGGGCGATGTCCGCCACCATCGGCAGGTTATGCAGCACGTCACCCAGCGAAGATACCCTCACCAGCAGGATTTTCAAGGGCGCCTGTGCGCCAGATTGACCGGCCATGCTGTCAGAACGGCAGAACGGCGTCAGGCTTGGCGGCCAGGATCACGCTCTTGAACTGGCCCTGAATGCGCGCCAGGGCTGCCGGCGTTTCCGCTTCAAAGCGCATGACGATCACCGGCGTGGTGTTGGACGAACGGGCCAGGCCGAAGCCGTCCGCGTATTCCACGCGCAAGCCATCGATGGTGATGATCTGTTCGTTACCCGGGAAGACGGCATCGCGGCGCAGCATGTCCATCAGCGCGACGTTCTCGCCTTCCTGCAATTCCAGGTGCAGTTCCGGCGTGCTGTCGGACTGCGGCAGGGAATTCAACAAGGCCGATGGATCTGCCTCGCGCGTCAGGATTTCCAGCAGGCGCGCGGCCGAATACATGCCGTCGTCGAAACCGTACCAGCGGTCCTTGAAGAAGATATGGCCGCTCATTTCGCCGCCCAGCGGCGCACCCGTCTCACGCAGCTTGGCTTTTACCAGCGAGTGACCCGTCTTGTACATCAGCGGCACGCCGCCATGCTTGCTGATCCACGGCGCCAGGTGGCGCGTGCATTTCACGTCATACAGGATTTGCGCGCCCGGATGGCGGGTCAGCACGTCGGCGGCAAACAGCATCATCTGGCGGTCAGGGTAGATGATCTGGCCATCCTTGGTGACCACGCCCAGACGGTCGCCATCGCCATCGAAGGCGATGCCGATCTCCGCATCCGTCTCGGCCAGGCAGCGGATCAGGTCTTGCAGGTTTTCCGGATGCGCCGGGTCCGGATGGTGGTTCGGGAAATTGCCATCGACGTCGCAGAACAGTTCGATGACCTCGCAGCCCATGCCGCGGAACAGGTCGCCCGCGAAGGCGCCGGCCACGCCATTGCCGCAATCGACGGCGATCTTGATCGGGCGCGCCAGCTTGACGTCGCCCAGGATGCGCTGCAGGTAGGCGGCGCGGATATCGTGGGTCGCATAGGCTCCCGGGTTGGCAACGTCCTTGGCGCTGGCGCTGCCGTCGTGGGCGACGATGCTGTGGTACAGCGCCTGGATCGCTTCGCCGTGGATCGCTTCGCCCGCCAGCACCATCTTGAAACCATTGTAGTCAGGTGGATTGTGACTGCCCGTGACCATGATGCCGGAACGCGTGTCGAGCACATTCGTGCCGAAGTACACCATCGGCGTGGCCACCACGCCCAGGTCGATCACGTCGACGCCTGCCGCTTGCAAGCCTTGCGCCAGCGCCGCCGTCAGTTCAGGTCCCGACAAGCGGCCATCGCGGCCGATCACGACCCGCTGCTCACCCTTGTCCAGGGCGGCCTGGCCAAATGCCTGACCGATCTTGTAGGCCACGCTTGCATCGAGGGTTTTGGCGATGATGCCGCGAATATCGTAGGCCTTGAAGATCGTTCTGGACAATGGAAGCATGGTGTGGGCGCTATCAGTATAAGTAAGGGTATCGATAAGGTGCCTGGCAAGGTACAGCGCGTGGCTGGCAGCTTGCCACTGCGCCAAGAGTATACCGAATTATACGCGCAGCAGATCGATGGATTTGCCCGATTCCACCCACTGCCTGACCCACAGCGGCTGGCGACCACGGCCTGTCCATTGTTGAGTAGCATTGTCAGGATGGCGGTAACGTACCGCGACTTTGCCCGTGCGCGGGTGCAAGCCGTCGAGTATCAGCTGTTTCAGCGGAATGCCCGCTTGCTGCGCGATGGCCATGATTTGTTCGCGCGCCTTGTTCAAATCTTCACGCTCGCGGCTGTTCAATTCCTGCTTCACATTATCTTCCAGCTTGCGCAATTCCAGCATCGTCATCGTTGACAGATCCATCCTGTATATCCTTTATATTCAATTAAATAATAAAATCACGTGAAATATACTACATTGCATAAAAATCCGCGCACGGTAACGTAATTCCTCGTCGCCTGAATGGCAGACCGCGATTTATTTACCGGCTCAACATTAAGATTAAATGAAGAATATGTCGAAACCACACGGGAGACATGAATAAACATGAATAAAATGACATTTCGGCTGGCATGGCACGATCATCGATTCCAGCAAATATGCCAGGCAATGATTATCGCGATAAAGCAGCGAGATATTCAGCTAAAGTAAATGCCCATATAAAATAATCGTGTCCGGCCTTTCCCTTCCGACCGGCCATGCGCGCAATCCGGCATCAGCAAGAAAAGCTCCCGACGACCAAGGGCAGCCATGCTTATAATGCCTGCGCGTAGTTCACTTCACCCTGGTACCTATGAAAACTTACTTTATCGGCGATCTGCAAGGCTGCCATGCACAAACCGTCGAACTGATCGAACGGATCCAGGCGGCAGCCGATGGCCCGTACCGGCTGCTGTTCGCGGGCGACTTGATCAACCGCGGCCCGGCCTCGCTGGCCACCCTGCGCCACATTTACGCGTTGGCGCAGCAAGGCCTGGCCGACAGTGTCCTGGGCAACCATGACTTGCATTTGCTGGCCGTGGCCAACGGCATCCGGCCCGAGCATGCGTCCGATACGCTGGCCGAGATCCTCGACGCGCCCGATCGCGACGAGTTGATCACCTGGCTGCGCCAGCGGCCACTCGCCTTGCAGCACCAGGGGCATGTGCTCGTGCATGCGGGCTTGCTGCCGCAATGGAGTGCGGCCCAGGCCCTGTCCCTGAGCGAGGAAGTGTCGACCATGCTGCGCAGCGATGGCTGGGTGGCGTTCCTGCACAGCATGTACGGCAACGAGCCGGCAGCCTGGCGCGACGACCTGCAGGGCACCGACCGGCTGCGCTGTATCGTCAACGCCATGACGCGGCTGCGCTTTTGTACGCCGGACGGCGTAATGGACTTCAAGATGAAGGAGAGCGGCAGCGCGCCGCCGGGCTCCGGTCTGCTGCCGTGGTTCGACGTGCCGGGCCGGCGCAGCGCGGGCGACACTGTCGTCTTCGGCCACTGGTCGGCGCTGGGACTGCAGTTGCGACCCGACCTGATCGGCCTCGATAGCGGCTGCGTCTGGGGCGGGAAACTGTCGGCCGTGTGCCTGGAAGATCGCTCGCTGCTGCAAGTCGACTGTCCCGCCTTTCAGCAGCACAGTGGCAAGCGGTAAGTGCTACGCATGGCGCGCATATGCTTAATCGAAATCGGTCGTTGGCCCTGGCGCGCCGGCGCCGTATGATGCAGCTTTTGCCTGTGCCATCCCATGCATCCTGATACCGACAGACTGGCGCGCTGGCTGCTCGGCAGCCTGGAACTCGACACCGCCGTCCTGCATGTGGGCCAGTACTGCGGCCGCTGGCGCGCTTCCACGGCGGGCCGGGAACTGGGCAGCTTTCACCTGGTGCTCGATGGCCACTGCTATTTGCACCTCGATGGCGCCGCGCCGATAGCGCTCGGCCCGCGCGACGGCGTCTTCCTGCTGCGCGACTTGCCGCATTTCCTCAGCCCGCACAGCGATCCGCTGCAGGCGGTCAGCGCGCAAGCCATGCTGCCGCTGCAAACACCCACGCAGCAGCCGGCGACGGCGCTGGCCTGCGGCTTCTTTCAATTTCGCGGCGCCCTTTCCGCGCTGATCGTCGACTCCTTCCCGCCATATCTGCTGATACGCGGCGACGCACCCGCCTTCAGCGCCGCCGCCGCGCTGTTCGACCTGATTCTGCTTGAAGCGGGCGGCGATCCGGAGCAACCGTCGCCGCTCATCGCACGCCTGGTCGAACTGCTGTTCTTTTACCTGATCCGCCACGTGGCGCAGGGCGAGCAGGTGGCGGCCGGCCTGCTGTCGCTGCTGCACCAGCCCGCATTTTCGCCGCTGCTCGAACGCATGCTCGACGCCCCCGCCGACGACTGGTCGATCGAGAACATGGCCAAGGCAGCGTGCATGTCGCGCGCCAGCTTCTGCAAGCATTTCGCCAGCGCCAGCGGCCATTCGCCGGCCCAATTCCTGCTCCTGCTGCGCATGAAGATCGCGGCACGCCGGCTGCACGACGGCGTCTCCGTCGAACGCGCGGCCGAACTGGTGGGTTACCGCTCGCACGCCGCCTTTACGCGCGCCTTCAAGCGGGTCACGGGCGAGCAACCGGGTGCCTACCGGCGCGACCAGCGATTGCGCCAGCTGGCCAGCTAAGAGCCTGCCGGAATCAAGGATCACACAATCGCAGACGAACGAGCACAAAAGGACGACGCTGACGTCTGTTGCGTGCGCGATATGGCCGATATAATGCCCGGGTGACTTACCAACTTAGCAAGGTACCCCATGTCCCGTCTGACGCTGCACACTCTCGATACCGCCCCGGCCGATAGCCGCCCCTTCGTGGAAAAGGCCATCGCCAACAATGGCTTCCTGCCCAACCTGATCGGCGTGCTGGCCAATGCCCCGCTGGCGCTGGAAACCTACCTGACCGTCTCCGGCATCAATGCGCGCGCCAGCCTGACGTTAATGGAACGCGAAGTGGTGCAAATCACGGCCGCGCGCATCCACGGCTGCGATTTCTGCATCGCCGGCCATAGCGCCATCTCGCTGAAAAAGGCGGGCCAGACGCCCGACATCGTGCGCGCACTGCAGCACGGCCAGCCGACGGGCGACGTCAAACTCGACGCCGTCGCCGCCTTCGCCACGGCCGTCATCGCCACGCGCGGCGCCGTCAGCGACGCCGAATATCAAGCCTTCCTGGCCGCCGGCTACAACGAGCAGCAGGCGCTGGAAGTCGTGCTGGGCATCAGCCTGGCCACCCTGTGCAATTTTTCCAACAGCCTGGCCGGCACGCCCGTCAATCCGCAATTGACGCCCTACCTGCCTGGCGCCGTCTGACATGGGCCAACTCCATCACTGGCTGCACATGCATGCCGACCAGCTCGACCAATCGTCGGAACTGGCTGAAACCGTTTTGCCGGCCCTCGCCAGCGACCAACTGCTGGCCATCGGCGTGCCGCAGGAGCACGGCGGCGCGGGCGGTGACGTGCGCGACGCCATCGACGCCATCGCCAACGTCGCCGAGCAATCGGTCACGGCGGCCTTTGTCTTCTGGGGCCAGCGCTGCTTCATCGAATTCCTGCTGCAAAGCGAGAACCGCGCGCTGGCCGAGCGCCGCTTGCCCGGCCTGCTGGCTGGCACGCAGGCAGGCGCCAGCGGCCTGTCGAACGCCATGAAATTCTTGTCCGGCATCGAGCAGCTGCAAATCACGGGCGTGCGCCACAATGACGGCTTGCTGGTCGACGGCGGCCTGGCCTGGGTGACGAACTTGCGCAAGGCGGGCTTTGTCGCGGCGGCCGCCGTGGCGCCCAACGACGGTGCGCCACCGGCCATCGTCGCCTTCGACAGCGGCACGCCAGGCGTGCAGCGCAGCGACGACCTGGACCTGATCGCCCTGCGCGGCAGCAATACGGCCTCCGTCAAGCTGACGCAGGTGCACATCCCCGCTGCGGACATCATCAGCGACAACGCGCCAGCCTGGCTGCCGCAGGTGCGCCCCTCGTTCCTCGGCATGCAGTGCGGCCTGTCGATCGGCCTGGCGCGCGCCAGCCTGGCAAAGGCGGCGCAGATCTCGGCCGGCTCGCGCAACGCGCTCACGCCACGCATCGAAGCGCTGCAAGCTACCCTGGAGGCAGCTGTCGACACCTTGCTGGCCGGCGTGCACGATGGCCGCTTCAAGACGCAGGCGCCGGCCATGTTCCGCCTGCGCATACAGCTGGCCGACGTGCTGCAGCAAGCGCTGATGCTGGAACTGCAAGCCATGGGCGGGCGCGCCTACCTGAACGCGGAACAGCAGGGCTTTGCGCGCCGCTGGCGCGAATCGTCGTTCATCCCCATCGTCACCCCCAGCCTGACGCAATTGCAGGCGGCCTTGCAGCTGTTCGACAGCCAGCAGGCTGCCAAGGCAGCGGGAGCGCCGGCATGAGCGTAGCTGATTGGGCCTTGCAGGCGCAGGATCTGAGCTACGCCTATCCGGGCACGGCACCCGTGTTCCAGCATGTCTCGCTGGGCGTGCGCAAGCGCGAAATCGTCTGTCTGCTGGGCGGCAGCGGCTGCGGCAAATCGAGCCTGCTGCGCGTGCTGGCCGGCTTGCAGCCGCCATCCACGGGCGCAATTCAATTCCTCGATGCGCCCATGCGCGAACCGGACCCGCGCAGCGCCCTCGTCTTCCAGCAGGCGAGCCTGTTGCCGTGGCTGAACGTCACGGGCAACGCCGGCTTCGGCCTGGACTTCAAGCACCAGCCGCAGCTCACGCGCGAAGCGCATCAGGCGCGCGTGGCGCAAGCTATCGAAGCGGTGGGTTTGAAGGGCCGCGAAAAGCTGTATCCGTCCGCGCTGTCGGGCGGCATGGCGCAGCGCGTGGCCCTGGCCCGCGCACTCGCGCGCGAACCGGAACTGCTGTTCGCCGACGAACCGTTTTCCGCACTCGACGCCATCACGCGCGCCGAGATGCAGTCGCTGCTGGTCGACGTGGTGCACCGCTGGCATACGGCCGTGCTGCTCGTCACGCACGATATCGATGAAGCGATCCTCGTGGCCGACCGCATCTTGCTGATGGGCGGCAAGCCCGGCAACATCGTGCGCGAATGGCCCGTCGCCATCGCCCAGCCGCGCATCGGCCACAGCGCCGACGTCATCGCCCTGAAAATGGACATCCTCGACGCGCTGCAGGCGCTGCAAAAGCAGGATCAAACGCCCGCCTTCGCCCCCAATTAAACGACCGGAACTTTCCCATGACATTCGAAGATCAAAACAAACCCCTGCACATCTGCGCCTCGTCCGATTGCGACTGCGGCCTGACGCGGCGCGACTTCCTGCGCATGTCGGCCCTGGCCACGGCCAGCGTCGCTTCGCCGCTGCTGTTCGCCGGCGACGCCATGGCCCAGCAAGGCCCGAAAGGCGACGACCAGCCCGTCAAAATCGGCTACCTGCCGATCACCGACGCCACCCCGCTGCTGGTCGCCCACGCCCGCAAGATGTTTGAAGCGGAAGGCTTGCAGGCGGAAACGCCGCGCCTGTTCCGCAGCTGGGCACAGATCATCGAAGCCTTCGTCGCCGGCCAGGTCAACGTCATCCATTTGCTGTCGCCGGCCACCCTGTGGGTGCGCTACGGCGCCAAGTTCCCGGCGAAGGTCGTGGCCTGGAACCACGTCAATGGCTCCGCGCTGACGGTGGCCAACGAGATCAACAAGGTCTCCGACCTGGGCGGGCGCACGGTCGCCATCCCGTTCTGGTACTCGATCCACAACATCCTGCTGCAGCAAATCCTGTCCTCGAATGGCCTGACCCCGGTCACGCGCGCGCGCAACGCCACCATCAAATCGAATGAAGTGAACCTGATCGTGCTGGCGCCGGCTGAAATGGTCTCGGCCCTGGCCAGCAAGTCGATTGCCGGCTACATCGTGGCCGAGCCGTTCAATGCGGCGGCGGAAAACGCCGGCATCGGCAAGATCCTGCGCTTCTCGGGCGACGTGTGGAAAAACCATGCGTGCTGCGTCACCTTCCTGTCCGAGCGCGACATCAACACGCGTCCCGAATGGGCGCAGAAGGTCACCAACGCCATCGTCAAGGCGCAGCTGTGGACGCGCTCGAACCAGGTCGACACGGCCAAGCTGCTGTCGAACGTGGGCGAGCACCGCTACACGCCGCATCCGCTGCAGGTGCTGACCAAGGTGCTGGCCACCACCGATTACGCGAGCTACGAAAAACAGGGCCTGATCGTGCACAAGAACTGGCAGCAGCGCCGCATCGACTTCCAGCCGTATCCGTTCGCCTCGTACACGGAAGAACTGGTGCGCGCCATCGGCCGCACCAAGGTCGAAGGCGATACGCGCTTCCTGGCCAATCTCGATCCGAAATTCGCCGCACGCGACCTGGTCGATGACCGCTTCGTGCGCAAGGCCATCACCGCAGTCGGTGGCCCCGCCGCCTTCGGCTTGCCGGCCAACCTGCTGCGCAGCGAAACCGTGGCGGTCTGACGATGGCACAGAAGTTGTTGACGAAGTTCGGCCTGCCCCTGGTGGGATTGGCCTGTGCCGTGCTGTTGTGGTCCGTGGGCGTGACGGCGCTGGAGAAATCAACACCGATCGCCACCGCCTTTGCACCGCTGCCCACGGCGCTGGCGTTCAAGGAGATGCTGGGCGGCTCGGATATCTGGCTGCACGTGGTACTGAGCCTGCAAAGGGTAGCTGTCGGCCTGGGGCTGGCGATCATCATCGGCGTGCCGCTGGGCGTGCTGGTGGCCATGTCGAAAAGCTTTTCCGGCGCGGCCATGCCGCTGTTCCAGCTGCTGCGCATGATTTCGCCGTTGTCGTGGATGCCGATTGCCGTGATGGTGCTGGGGGTAGGCGACGCGCCCGTGTACTTCCTGCTGGCGTTTGCGGCCGTCTGGCCGATCCTGCTCAATACGGCGGCCGGCGTGGCGCGGCTCGATCCGAACTGGCTGCTGCTGGCGCGCAGCCTGTCGGCCACGCGCAGCGAGATCGTCTTCAAGGTGATTTTGCCGGGCATTACGGCCGATATTCTGACGGGCGTGCGCCTGGCCATCGGCATCATCTGGATCGTGCTGGTACCGGCGGAAATGCTGGGCGTCTCGGCCGGCCTCGGCTACTTCATCCTCGACACGCGCGACCGCCTCGCATATTCGGAGCTGATGGCCGCCATCGTGCTGATCGGGATTTTAGGGTTTATGCTTGACTACCTGGCCCGCGCCGCGCACGCGCGCTGGCTGCATGTGAAGAACTAAGCTGTTCCAGCGGCAGCGCAGCGGCCACCGCCGCCTGCGTTGCCGCCGCCAGTTCACGCCGGTGCGCGCCAGCCGTGGCTTCCGGCGCCAGGCAGGTCAGGCGCGCCGTGATCGGTGGGCCGCTCAGGATCGCCACCATGCTTTGCGCAAAGCTCATGTCGCCGATGAAGTCGACGGCGTGATGCAAGGTCCCCTTGTCATCCACATACACCAGCGCGAACGGCTGCACCGGCACTTGCGCGTCGATGGCCGCCTCGAACAGATTCGCGTGAAACGGCAAAATCTGCCCTTGCGCGGCGGTGGTGCCTTCGGGGAAAAACGCAATGCGCTCGCCCGCCGTCAATTTATCCACCAGGCCCTGGAAAATCAGGCGCAGGTCACGCTTGCTGCCGCGCGAAATGAAGATGGTACCGGCGCGCCCCGCCAGCCAGCCGAGGATAGGCCAGGCGCGGATTTCCGCCTTGGCGACGAAACGGCAGGGATGGACGGCATTGATGACGAAGATGTCGAGCCACGAAACGTGGTTCGCCACCACCATCGCATGCTCGAGTGCCGGCACGCTGCCGGCCGGCTGCGCCACGTGCACGCCGCAGATGTCGAGCAACTGCGTCGACCAGCGGCGGATGCGCCGGTTGCGCCCCTCCAGGTCCAGCCAGGGGAACAGCACGGCGCTCTTGGCCATGCCGCAGCCCAGGTGAATGGCGATACGCGCGAGGCGGTAGGTAAGCAGAAGTTTCAAATGACACCAAGGTTGGAAGCAAATCCATGCAGCCGCGTAGGTCGGCTTAGCTGCGCCGGTGAGGCGCTGCGTAAGCCGACAGGAGCCGCCATGGACTTGTCGGATTACGCGTACCGCTAATCCGACCTACGGCTCCGATACAAATAATTAACGCTGAAACGCCACCCGTCCGGCCACGATGGTCGCCTTGACGATGCCGCTCAGCTCATAGCCGAGGAAAGGCGTGTGCTTGCCCTGGCTGGCCAGCGACGCCGACGACACGGTCCAGCGCGCGGCGGGATCGAAGACGCAGATGTCGGCCGCTTCGCCCACGGCCAGGCTGCCGGCCGGAATACCGGCGACACGGGCCGCGTCGGACGTGACCTTGGCCACGGCGCGCGCCAGCGGACGCGCGCCCGCTTGCGGCTGGTTCAAGGCATAGTCGTCGGCCCATTTCAGGGCCAGCGACAGCAGCAGTTCCAGGCCCGTGGCGCCCGGCGACGCTTCGCCGAACGGCAGCAGCTTTTCATCGTCGTCGACGGGCGTATGGTCCGAGCACATGGCGTCGACCGTGCCATCGAGCAGACCGGCGCGGATCGCATCGCGGTCGCGCTGGCTACGGAACGGCGGCGTGACGCGCGCGTTCGAATCGAAAAAGCCGATATCGGCGTCCGTCAGATGCACATGGTGCACGCCCACGTCGCAGGTGACGGGCAAGCCTTCGGCCTTGGCGGCGCGGATCAGTTCCAGGCCCGCCGCCGACGAGATACGGCACAGGTGCACGCGCGCGCGGCTGGCGCGCATCAATTCAAAGATCGTGTGCAGGGCGATGGTTTCGGACATCACGGGTACGCCAGACAGGCCCAGGCGCGAGGCCAGCGGACCGCTGTGGGCGATGCCGCCGCGACCGATATGCGGATCCTGCGGGCGCAGCCAGACGGTGTAGCCGAAGGTGTTCGCGTACTGCATCGCGCGCAGCAGCACGGTGGTGTCTTCGATTGGTTCCTCCGCCTGCGCGAAGCCGATGCAGCCCGCTTCCGTCAGTTCCGCCATTTCCGTCAGCGACTTGCCTTTCAAGCCCATGGTCAGCGCACCCAGCGGGTGCACGTGGGCCTTGTTCTGCGTCTTGGCGCGGTATTTCAGCATCTCCACCAGGCCCGGCTCATCTAACACCGGATCGGTGTCGGGCGGGCACACCAGGCTCGTGACGCCACCTTGCAGCGCCGCCTGCAATTCCGATTCCAGCGTCGCCTTGTATTCGTAGCCCGGCTCGCGCAGGCGCGCGGACAGGTCGACCAGGCCGGGGGAGACCACCAGGCCGGCCGCATCAAAGGTGGTATCGGCGGTAAAGCCGGCCGGGGCGCTGCCCACGGCCAGCACTTTGCCATCGGCGATAAACAGGTCTTGCAAGCCATCGATGCCGTTGGCAGGGTCGATCAGGTGGCCGTTCTTGATATGTAGTGTCGTCATGCTCGCTTACTCGTCCTTGGGCTATCAGCCCTGATTACCAGCCAAAATACTCATCACCGCCATGCGCACGGCGATACCGAACGTCACCTGCGGCAGGATCACCGCCTGCGGACCGTCGGCCACGGCCGAATCGATTTCCACGCCACGGTTCATCGGGCCCGGATGCATGACGATGGCGTCCGGTTTCGCCAGCGCCAGGCGCTCGGGCGTCAGGCCGTAGCTCTTGAAATATTCCTGCGCCGACGGCAGCAGTGCGCCGCTCATGCGTTCATTCTGCAGGCGCAGCATGATGATCACGTCCACGCCCTTGAGGCCTTCATCCATGTTGGTGAAGGTGCGCACGCCCATTTGCTCCAGGCCGCCCGGCAGCAAAGTGTGCGGGCCGATGGCGCGCACTTCCGGCACGCCCAGGGTGGTCAGCGCGTGGATGTCGGAACGTGCCACGCGGCTGTGCAGGATGTCGCCCACGATGGCCACCGTCAGGTTGGTGAAATCCTTCTTGTAGTGGCGGATCGTGTACATGTCGAGCAAACCCTGGGTCGGGTGCGCGTGGCGTCCGTCGCCCGCGTTGACGACGTGGACGTGCGGCTGCTTGGTGTCGATCAGGTGCTTGGCGATCAGGTAGGGCGCGCCCGACTGCGCGTGGCGCACGACGAACATGTCGGCATGCATGGCCGACAGGTTGTCGATGGTGTCGAGCAGGGACTCGCCCTTGCTGGCCGACGAGGCCTGGATATTGAGGTTGATGACATCGGCCGACAGGCGCTTCGAGGCGATCTCGAAGGTGGTGCGGGTGCGCGTGGAGTTTTCAAAGAACAGATTGAAAACGCTCTTGCCACGCATCAGCGGCACCTTTTTCACATCGCGGTCGGAAATGCCGACGAACGAGGAAGCGGTATCGAGGATGTGGTTGACGATAGACTTCGGCAGGCCTTCAATCGTCAGCAGATGTTGCAGTTCGCCGTGTTTATTCAGTTGCGGATTAAGCATGGTGGGTATCTAGGGTGAGCGTGAATTTTCCATCGTCGGCTTGCTTCAGGACCAGGGCCTGGCCCGCCGGCACGGCAGTGAAGGCCGCCACGAAATCGGCGGCCACCGGCAGCTGGCGCTCGCCGCGGTCGACCAGGGCGGCCAGCATGATCTTGGCCGGACGGCCATAGTCGAACAATTCATTGATGGCCGCGCGCGTGGTGCGGCCCGTGTACAGCACGTCGTCGACCAGCAGGATGGTGGCGCCGGCCACGTCGAAGGCGATCTGCGTCGGCTTGACGTCGGCATGCAGGCCTTTCTGGGCGAAGTCGTCGCGATAGAACGACACGTCGAGCACGCCCAGGCGATCGAGCAGGTTCAGGTCGCGCGCCAGGCGTTCGGCCAGCCAGGCGCCGCCCGAATGGATGCCGACGATGGCCACGTTGGGGATGCCCGCCAGGCCGCTCTGCACCTGCTGCAGCAAGACCGCGTACAGGGCCTCGGCGTCGAGTTGGGAAGGATTCGTAGGATGCGGCATAGAGTTCTTAATCATTCAGGGAGGGAGTCTAAGGTCAGATTAATAATTCGCGTCGAAATACTGTTGCAGGATGATGGCGGCGGCGCGGTCATCGATGACTTCGCCGCGTTTGGCAGCGATGACGGCCGAGGAATAACGTTCGTCGACCAGTTCCACCGGCAGGTTGAAGCGGCCATGCACCTGGTTGGCGAAACGGCGGCAACGCGCGCTCATCTCGTGTTCGGTGCCATCCGGATGGCTGGGCAAGCCCACCACGATGCGGCTCGCGCCCCACTCCTTGATCAGGCTATCGATGGCGGCAAACTTCGGCTCGTTCGCCGTGGCCGTGATCACGCTGAGCGGCTTGGCCTGGCAAATCATGCTATTGCCGATGGCCACGCCGATGCGTTTCAAGCCGAAATCGAAGGCGAGGATGGTGTCGATGGCGTCACCGCTCATGCGTGGCCAGCCTCACTCGCCAGCATGAGAGGGTCGATACCGAGCAATTTGATGGCCGCCACGTAACGCTGCTCGATGGGGAAGTCGAACAGGATGTCGGCCGAGGCACCCACCGTCAGCCAGCCGTTGCGGCCGATCTCGTCTTCCAGCTGACCCGGGCTCCAGCCCGAATAGCCGATCGACACCAGCATGCGCTCGGGACCATCGCCCTTGGCGACGGCTTCGAGCACGTCGATCGAGGTGGTAAACGCGATTTCATCGGTCACCGTCAGCGACGAGGAATAGTGCGCGCCCGGCGTATGCAGCACGAAGCCGCGGTCGTCCTGCACGGGGCCGCCGAACATGATCGGTTCATTGATGATGGGCGTGTCGCTGCCGGCCGCCAGTTTCAGGTCGATGCGATCGAACAGCACTTCCATGGTCATGTCGGTGGGTTTGTTGATGACGACGCCCAGCACGCCGTTCTCATTGTGCTCGCAGACGTACACGACCGTGCCGCCGAAGACCGGATCTTGCATGGCCGGCATCGCGATCAGGAAATGGTTGGCCAGATTCAAGGTGGAGGAACCGGTCGCGGCCGGCTCTCCCACACCCTGCATCAAACGATGTCCTGGTAGAGTCTGGTCGATTTTACTCTTTTTCATACGCGATGCTCTCTCTGTGGGCTTGCTGGCAAGTCTCGCTTACCCCGCTATCGTACGCCTGGCGCAAGCTGCCGCGAATGCTGGGCGGCACGCACCGTGATGCCAGGCGCTATTCTCGTTATGTTGTAAATTTATTGTAAATTAATTATCAATTCGCCTGGCCTTGCGACTGCGCCATGCACGCTTTGCAACTGGCACAATCGCTGTCGCATATAAACCACCACGAACATACCTGCTAGTTTACACTGAATTGCCGCCGCAGCGACGCCAAAGGCACGACGCGCGCGGCCATAAAGCCCTGTTGGCGGCAAAAAATGGCCTATCTTTGACCCTGAACACGCAAAATAATGACAATCAAGACTTCCCTGGTGTGGTTCCGGCGCGATCTGCGCGCATTTGACCATGCTGCGTTGCATCACGCCCTGCGCCAGAGCCAGGCCGTGCATTGTGTCTTCGTCTACGACACCGCCATCCTGGCCGCGCTGCCGCGCCGCGACCGGCGGGTCGATTTCATCCATGCCAGCGTGGCCGAACTGGCCGGCGAGCTGCGCCAGCTGGGTGGCGACCTGATCGTGCTGCACGCGGACGCCGCCGAAGCCATCCCGCGCCTGGCCGCCGAGCTGAACGCCGACGCCGTGTTTGCCAACCACGACTACGAGCCGCAAGCGACCGCCCGCGACCGCAAGGTAGCGGCCGCGCTCACGCACGCGACGCGCCTGTGGTTCAGTTTCAAGGACCAGGTGATCTTTGAAAAGGACGAAGTGCTGACGCTTTCGGCCAGGCCGTACACGGTCTACACGCCGTACAAGAATGCCTGGCTGAAGAAAATGCGCGCCGAACCGGGCTGCCTGGCGCCGCTCGATATCGAACCGCATGCGGCCAGCCTGGCGCCGCCGCGCGCCAGCACGCCGGCCCCGCTGCCGACCTTGGGCGAGCTGGGTTTCGAGGCCAGCAACCTGGCCGAACTGGCCATTCCCACCGGCATGTCGGGCGCCAGCACGCTGTTCGAGGATTTCCTGCCGCGCCTGGCCCGCTATGACGTGGCGCGCGATTTTCCTGCCCTGAAGGGGCCGTCGTATTTGTCCATGCATCTGCGCTTCGGTACCGTGTCGCTGCGCTACCTGGTGCGCAGCGTGGTCGACCTGATGGACCGGGGCGGTGGCGGCGACGGCGCGCCCGTATGGCTGGCCGAACTGATCTGGCGCGATTTCTACGCCATGATTTTGTACCAGAACCCGCATGTGGAAGGCGGCGCCTTCAAGCCTGCCTACGACGCGATCGCCTGGGAAACAGGACCCGAGGCCGATGCCGCCTTTGCCGCCTGGTGCGAGGGGCGCACCGGCTATCCGCTGGTGGACGCGGCCATGGCACAGCTGAACCAGACGGGCTATATGCACAACCGGCTGCGCATGGTCACGGCCTGCTTTCTGATCAAGGATCTGGGCATCGACTGGCGCCGCGGCGAAGCGTATTTCGCGCTGCACCTGAATGACTTCGACCTGGCGTCGAACAACGGCGGCTGGCAATGGGCGTCGTCGTCCGGCTGCGACGCGCAACCGTACTTCCGCATCTTCAACCCCATCACGCAATCGGAAAAATTCGATGCGAACGGACGCTTCATCCGCCGCTACCTGCCGCAGCTGAAGGCGCTGGGCGACAAGGAAATCCACGCGCCCTGGCTGGTGCCGCGCATGCTGCTCGAGCAAAAAAACATCGTGCTGGGACGCGATTATCCGGAGCCGCTGGTGCAGCACGATGCGGCGCGCAAGGAGACGCTGGAGCGCTATGCCGTGGTGAAGGTGGTGGCGTAGGTCGGATTAGCGGGGCAAGGCCTCGCGTAATCCGACGATATTGTTGCTTTGGCCGGTGGTGGTGTCGGGTTACGCGCTGTGCGCTAACCCGACCTACGCCACGTCACCGCCCAGCAAACGCCCCACTTCCGCCAGCAATAGCGGCGCGCAAGGAAACCCTGGAGCGCTATGCGGTGGTGAAAGTGGTGGCGTAGGTCGGATTAGCGGGGCAAGGCCTCGCGTAATCCGACGATATTGTTGTTTTGGCCGGTGGTGGCGCCGGGTTACGCCACGCCGTCGGCAAGCAAGCGCCCCACCTCCGCCAGCAATTCCTCTTCCTGGAACGGCTTGCCAAAATACGCATTCACGCCCAGCTCGAACGCGTGCGCGCGGTGCTTGTCGGCGCTGCGCGAGGTGACCATGATGACGGGGATGGCACGTGTCTTGTCGTCGCTGCGCACATTGCGCGTCAGGTCGAAACCGTCCATGCGCGGCATTTCCACGTCGACCAGCAGCAGGGCCGGCATGGCGGCCGGTTCCAGCGCATGCAGCTGCTCCAGCGCATCGAGACCATCCTTGGCCAGCAGCACCTGATAGCCTTCGCGCTCGAACAAACGCTGCATCACGCGGCGCACCGTCAGCGAATCGTCGACCACCATCACGCGCACGGCTGGCACGGCCAGTGCGCTGGAAGCGGCATGCTGTTCGCTGCTGGCCAGCGCGTATTGCGACAGCAGCTCCGGGTGATGCTCGAGGTGCTGCGCCAGCGCCACCGGATTGAGGATCAGCACGATGTCGCCCGTGCCCAGCACCGTGGCGCCAGCGATGCCCGGCATGCGCGCCAGTTGCGGGCCCACATGCTTGACCACGACTTCGCGGTTGCCCACCACGTCATCGACCTGCAGCGCCAGCCTGTCATTGCCATTCCTCAGCAGCAGCACGGGCGCATGGCGCTGCGTGGCCTGCGCCGCCGGCGTCTCGCCCAGCATGGCCGACAGGTGGTGCAGCGCCAGCGACTGCCCGTGCGACTCGATGCGCCCGGCCGCCCGCACCTGCTGCAGCTGCTCGCCTTTCAGGTGCAGCACCTGCTCTACCAGCACCGATGGCAAGGCATACGTCTTGCCGTTGGCCGCCAGCAGCACCACTTGCGTGACGGCCAGGGTCAGCGGCAAGTGAATGGTAAAACGCATACCCTGGCCGGCCTGCGTCAGCGTTTCCACTCTTCCGCCCAGGGCCAGCGCTTCGGAGCGCACGATGTCCATGCCAAAACCGCGCCCGGCCAGTTCCGTCAGGCTGTCGGCGGTGGAAAAACCGGGCGTGAAAATCAGTTCGGCCGCCTGCGCGTCGGTCAAAGGCGCATCCGTCGCCACCAGGCCTGCGCCGTGCGCCTTGGCGCGGATGCGTTCCAGGTCCAGCCCCGCGCCGTCGTCGGAAAAGGCGATTGCCACTTCATTGCCCTGCTGGCTGACCTGTACCAGCAGCTCGCCCGTCTCGCTCTTGCCCGCCGCCAGGCGCGCCTCGCGCGGCTCGACGCCGTGCACGATGGCGTTGCGCAGCAGGTGCTCAAACGGTGCCGCCATGCGTTCGAGCACGCTGCGGTCGATTTCCACGCCGCCGCCGCGGATATCGAGGTTGACGCGCTTGTCGACTTCCTTGGCGCTTTGCCGCGCCACGCGGAACAGCCGTTCGGCGATGCTGGCAAACGGCACCATGCGGATCTGCATCAGGTCGCGCTGCAGCTCGCGCGTCAGGCGCGCCTGCAGTATCAGGTCGTCCGTCACCGCGTCGACACTGAGGCTGAGGTTTTCATGGAACGAGGCCACGTCGTTGACGCTTTCGGCCATCATGCGCGTGAGTTCCTGCAGGCGCGTAAAGCGATCGAATTCGAGCGGGTCGAATTCGCGCTCGCTGCCGACGGCCATGCGCGAGGCGATCTGCGATTCAGCCTGCATTTCCACTTCGCGCAGCTGGCGCCGCAAGCGCGCCAGGTTGTCGGAAAACTCGGATAGCGAAGCGCCCAGCACGCCGACTTCATTTTCCATTTTGGAGCGCGTGATCGACACTTCGCCGGCCTGGTTCACCAGGCGGTCGAGGATGTCGGCGCGCACGCGCACCAGCGCCGCCTTCGGTTCGGCGGCCGGCGTATCTTCCATGCCCGGCAAGGGCAGCAACGGTTGCTGCAGCTGTTCGAACAGGTGCAGCGCATGGTCGTAATGGGCCAGCAATTCCTCGAAGGCTTGCGGCGTGGCGGTGCCAGCGTGCAGCATGTTTTCGATATGCGTCTCGATTTCATGCGCATGCTGGCCCAGGCGCATGGCGCCGGCCATGCGTGCGCTGCCCTTGACCGTATGCAGGGTGCGCAGCAGCATCTGCGCCTGGCCGCTGTCGTGCGGCTGTTGCTGCCAGCTGCGCAGCGCCTCGCCGATCTGCGGCAGCAGGTCGGCGCCCTCTTCCAGGAAGACGGACAATAAATCGAGGTCGAGTTCATCGCTGATGCCGGCGCTGGCCGCCAGCAGCGCAGCCGCATCGGCCGGCATGATGGCGGACACCGGCGCTTCCGGCGCCGCGTGTTCCAGCGGCGGTGCGTGCTCGAAACCGGCGTCGAACAGGTCGTCGCTGGCACCGCTGTCCTGCATGGGCGCCGGCACTTCAGCCGCAGCGGGCTGCAGCGCATCGGCGACGATGCTCGCATACGTCGCCTCGAACAAGGTCTCAAGCTGCGGCAGAGGGACTTCGGCGAGTGGCTCGTCAGCTTGCGCCGGCGCGCCGACGATGCTGGCGTAGGCGGCCGCAAACAGGGCGTCGAGCCGCTCTTCCTGACTCTCGCCCGGCGGCGCCGTCAGGGCGCGCCACAGGGTGTTGAGCGCTTCGATCATGTCCGGCTGCGTTGGAGCCAGGTCGCCCAGCGCAAACGCCTGCAGCATTTGCCCGATGCGCTGCGTGGCTTGCTCCAGCACGTCGTGCTGTTCGGCGCGCAGGCCGGCCAGCGGCGGCACCACCGTTTCGATCACCGTTTCGAGCGCATGCGCCAGGTCGCGCAGGGATTGGAAACCCACCGTGCCCGACGTTCCCGCCAGGGTATGCACGGCTTGCAGCGCCTCCGCGCTGACGGCACGCTGTTCATGGCGCCATTCGCCGAAGTCGCGCGTCAGCACGCGCAACAATTCATCCGTCTCGGCCAGGTAAATGTTGTACAAGGGCAGGCTGACGCGCAGGTCGCCGACGTGCTTGAGGTTATCGTCGGGCGCTTCGTGGGCGGCGGGCGCCGTGGCCGACGGAAAGCCGATCACATTGCCGTTGCCAGCCACCGGTGCGGCCGATGCCGGGCGAGGCTTGCGCAGTTCGAACGGACCGCCTTCGCGCACGCGCTCGGCCGCTGCCAGCAGCATGCCAGCCTCGCGCTCGCGCCCTGCGCCGCCTTCCAGTTCGGCCACCCATTCGCTGAGCTGGTACCAGCCGTAATTGAGCAGGGTAAACAGATCATCGCTGACGGGGCGCGCTTCGGCCAGCCAGGTATTCATGACACGTTCGATGGCGTCGGCTGCCTCGGCAAACTGCGCCAGGCCGATCATGCGGCTGCTGCCTTTCAAGGTATGGAACCAGCGGCGCAGCATGGCCAGGTGGTCGCCGCTGGCGGCCTGCTCGCGCGGCAGGGCCAGCGTGGCATCGATAAAGGCCAGCACTTCGCGCGCTTCGGCAATGAAGATATCGAGCATCTCCGCGTCGACATCGGTCACTGCCGGTGCGGCATCCATGCCGGCAGGCGCGGCGGGCGCCAGGGCCTGGTCGAGCAAGGGCACCGGCACGGCGCCGGCGGCGGCGACTTTTTCAAATGGCAGCGCGCGGAAGGTGCCAGCGGCGGCATCGAAATGGAAACGTCCGCTGGCCGCTTGCGCGTTGCGGCCCAGCATATCGACAAAAAATCCCAGCGCGCTGACATTTTGCGCGATGTCGTCGAGCGCCCCGGCGTGCGCGTCCGCCTTGGCGTCCGCCTTGGCGTCCGCGTTGGTGTCGCCAGCGGCCAGCTGCCGCACGGCCGCATCGACCTGCAGCACGGCGGCGCGCGCGTCTTCCTGTCCCAGCCCGGCCAGCTGCTGCTGCAACTGTTCCAGCACGTGGGCAACGCCATCGAGGGCCCCCACCGCGCCGCGCGAGGCATCCGCGTAATACGCGTTGAGCACCTTTTCCACCTGGCGCAAGCCCGTCTTCATGTCCTCGGCCAGCGCGGCGACGGTCTGGCCCTGCTCGATCTGGCGCGACAGCTCGCCCGCCGTGACGGGCGGCGGCGCTTCGCCAGCGAGCAGCGCCTGCAGGCGCGCGGCGATGGTTTCCGCATTGCCGGCAAAATCGTCGGGCAGGCGGCGCACCTGCTCCAGTCCCGTGTCGGCAAACAGCAGCGCCATGCCGATTTCATTCTCCAGCGCCGCACTGCGCCCGCTGGCCACGGCGAGCCGCGCCACGGCCGCGCATTCGCGCAGCAGGCTGGCCAGGGCTGGCTGCTTCAAGGTCTCCACATGCACTGCCACCTCTTGCAGCGACTCGTCAAAGTCCGTGCTCAGTGCCGGATCGAGATCGGCTTGCGCCAGACGGCTCCAGCTCGCGCGCGCCTGCGCCAGGGCCGCGCGTGCACCGTGCAAGGCTTCCTGGTCGACCTGGCCGTAACGCCGCGCTTCCACGTCGGCGGGAACCATGCCCTCCAGCGCGAAGGCGGCACGCAGCTGGCGTGCCTCAGATGTGGGCTCGGCGGCGGCGGCAATGAAGTACAGGGCGTCGCGCAGCATCGCTTCGGGCAGGCTGGCCGTGCCCTGCGCCAGGCGGCGCAATTGCAGATTGATCAGGCCGAACAACTGTTTGACGTTGAGCGTGCCCATGCCCTCGCCGCTGGCCGCCAGTCCCGCAAACGCCTGCATGGCGAACCAGAAGGTACGCGCCGGCGCTGCCTGCTGCGCGTCGGCCACCAGGGTCAAGGTGGCGTGCAAGTCGCTGGCGTGCTGGCGCCGCGCCGCCTCATCCTGCGCTTTCAGAAAGGGCAGCAAAGACTTTTCAAAGCGCCCGCGCCAGGCCGGATAATCGGCCACCGGCGGCGATTGCGCCAGCGCGATGGCATGCCCTTCCAGCATCGATGCAGGCGGAAAAAACAGGTCGGCCGGGTGGATGCGCTCGGCGCCCAGCATGGTTTGCAGGTCGCGGTAGTAGGGGAATAAACGCGTCGGCTGCGGCGGCGTGCCGGCCACCAGGTCTTCCAGGTATTCGGTCAGGGCCTGATACAACCGGGCGACGACCTGCGCATGGTCGAGCGTATATTCCAGGCTGCCGTCGCGAAAGCGCGCCAGTGCCTGTTCCGCGCCATCCGTCAGCAGGCTGGCGCCGGCCACGTCCACCATCACCAGCGCGCCATGCGCCTGGTGCAGGTGCGAGCGTGCATGCTGCAGTGCCGTGGCGCGCTCCTCGCGCTGGCGGCCACCGGCTTCGAACAGCGCCGTTTTCGAGCGGCCCAGCGCTTCGCGGATTTCCACCATCACCCACGACAAGGGCTCACTGTCGAACGGCTTGGACTGCTGCGGACTATCAGGTGTGCTCATGCATGCCTCGGTAAGGAAATCGCCTGGACTGGCGCGGCGTTCAGGCGGCGACGCGGAAGCGCGACACCGAATTTTTCAGTTCCTGCGCCAGCATCGACAATTTGTGGATCGACTGCGCTGTTTGCTGCGTGCCATCCTGGGTCTGCTCCGTCACGCTCAGGATATGCTGGATATTCAAGGCCACGCCGCTGGCCGAACCGGCCTGCGTGCCGGTGGCAAACGAGATGCCCTGGATCAGTTCAGCCAGGTGCTTCGACACCTGGCTGATGTCGTTCAAGGCAGCACCGGCCGCGTCGGACAGGTGTGCGCCCTCGACCACGCCCTGCGTGGATTTTTCCATCGCGCGCGTCGCGTCCTGGGTATCGGCCTGGATGGTGCGCACCAGCGCGCCGATCTGCTTGGCGGCGGCAGCCGAGCGTTCGGCCAGGCGCTGCACTTCCTCGGCGACGACGGAAAAGCCGCGCCCCGCTTCGCCGGCCGATGCAGCCTGGATGGCGGCGTTCAGCGCCAGCACGTTGGTCTGCTCGGTGATGTCGGAAATGAGCTCGGTGATTTCGCCGATTTCCTGCGACGATTCGCCCAGGCGCTTGATGCGCTTGGAGGTATCCTGGATCTGCTCGCGGATTTCATGCATGCCCTTGATGGCGTTTTCCACCGCCGTCGCCCCCTGCTGCGCCGCCGCCACCGACTGGCGCGCCACGTCGGCCGAGACGCTGGCCGACTTCGACACGTCGGTAATCGCATTGGCCATCTTGACCACGGTGGCGCTGACGCCCTGGATTTCGCGCGACTGCTGCTGCGAAGCGATCAGCAGCTTGCTGGAGATGCTTTGCGCCTGCGTCGAGGCGCGGTTGACCTGTTCCGCCGTCGCCGTCACCCTGCCCACCAGACCGCGCAATTCCTCGACCGTGTAGTTGACGGAATCGGCGATGGCGCCCGTGATGTCTTCCGACACGGTGGCCTGCACCGTCAGGTCGCCGTCGGCGACCTTCTGCAATTCGTTCATCAGGCGCAGGATAGCCGCCTGGTTCTGCTCATTCCGGGCCTTCGCCACTTCCTCTTTTTCCTGCGACTGCAGGCGCAGGATTTCCGCTTCCTGGCGCCGCCGCTCGGCGTCGCGCGTGCGGTTGACGGAGTCCTGCAGCAGCACGCGGCCGATACCGGCTGCCGCGATCAGGGTCAGCAACACGCCGCCGACCATCATCCAGAAGGCCATGCCCAGCGTTTCCTGGTTCACGTGGTACATCTGCTGCAGCAGGGTCAGACGCTGGCGCAGGTCTTCGTTCTCGTTGAAGATCAGCTGTTCGGCGCTTTTCGCCGCACTGAATTTATCCAGCCGGTCGAGTATCGACGAGACCAGCTTCTGGTAAGTGTCGAAACTGCCCTTCAGCGCCACCAGACGGTCGCGCAGTTCGGCGTCGCGCGTGGGCGCCAATTGCAGCGCCACGCTGCCATTGAGCAAACCTTCGACGGCAGTGCGGAAATACGTCGTGTCGCGCCCCAGCGAAAATGCCGTTTCCGAGCTGATGCTGCCCGACGACAAGAACTCGCTGGCACTGCGGCTCATGCGCTGGCTCAGCATCATCAGACGGCCGATGACGGCCAGGTCGCGCGCGTTACCGCCGCGCTGCACCTTGAGCGCCGCGATTTCCTCGGTCTGCGCCAGCAGCGCCGGCGACAGCGCGTTCAATTGCTGCAAGGTCTTGTCGAATTCACCGAGCTCCGTTTTCAGGCGCAGGATGGTGCTGGCCGCGCGGTCGCTGCTGGCCCACTTCTTGCGCGCGTCGGCCACCGCCGCCAGCAGGGCGGAACGCGACTCGCCGATATCGCGGCCGTGATACGTCCCGCCGCGCAGCATCAGGCGGAAATCCTGGTTCAGTTCATTGCGGCTTTCCTCGAGCTGGCGGAAGGCTTCCGGATTGCCTTGCACGGCGTTCGGCGCAGCCTTGCCGAGGCGCTGCGAATGCATCAGCGCATCGCTGGCCAGCTGCGTCTGCGCCGAGGCGATATTGCCGCTGCGCGTGTTGAGGCCAACGAACAGCAGGCTGGCGGCCAGGCTCAGGGCCATCACCGTCGAGAGGATGCTCAGCTGTTTTTGCAGCGGCAAATGGCCGATCAGCGGCAGCTTCCAGTCCCCGGCCGGCGCGCTGGCCAGCGACTTGCGCCGTCCCAGCGCGTCGCGCAGGCGCAGCGGCAGGTCGGCCGCCGCTGCCGGTTCGCCAGCGGCGTGCTCCGCCTCGGACATGCCGGCCGCCAGAATGGGGGAATGAGCGCCCATCAGCAAATATCCTTGTGGAGTGCGGGGAAGGCGCCAAAACCGGCATCGAGGAAGCGCTCCGCTTGCGCCAGCTGCGCCAGGTCCAGGCGCAGCCACTGCTGCCCTTCGCTGTCGCGCAGCGTTTGCGCCGCCCACGGTGGTAGCACACCCTGCGCCGCATCGTGCACGCGCACGGACTGCAGCGTGCGCAGCTGGCGCAAGCCCAGCACGCGTTCGACCAGCACGGCGCAATTGAGGCCCAGCCGCGGAGAAAAGGTGATGATGCGGCAGTGACTGCCTGCCGCGCAAGCCGGTTCGCCCATGTAGCGGGCCAGGTCGACGACCCCCGTCAGGCGTCCGCGCATGGCCGCCAGGCCCAGATACCAATCCTGCGCCAGCGGCACGCCCTGGATCTGCACCCCGGCAGCGATGACGATTTCACCGAGCTGCGTCAGGTCGAGCAGGCACGGCCGGCCACCGAGCATCACGCCCAATTCCTTGCGCGCCGCCAGCGCGCCGCTGCGCGCGGCCTGTATCCGCTCGATCAATTGCAGCTGATACTGGCGCAGGCGCCCCTGCCGCGCGCCCGTCTCGAACGATGGCATGGCGGCAGCGGCAGGCGAAAAGGCTGCGGTGGACACGCCGTTACCTGGCATCGTGTGCATGCTCAGGAAAGCGCAGCGATCTTGGCCAGCAGCTCGGCTTCGACCACCGGCTTGACCAGGTAATCGCGCGCGCCCTGGCGCAAGCCCCAGATGCGGTCCGTTTCCTGGCTCTTGCTGGAGCAGATAATCACCGGCACGTCCTGCAGTTCGGGATCGCGCGCAATCGCGCGCGTGATCTGGAAGCCATTCGCACCGGGCATCACCACGTCCATCAGGATCAGGTCGGGCCTGGCCTGCTTCAGTTGCGCCAGCGCGTCGGCGCCGTCCTGCGCCGTAAAGACGGCATAACCGGCACGCACCAGCATCTCGCTCAGGTAATAGCGTTCTGTCGCCGAGTCATCGACGATCAGAATTGTGTGTATGGCCATCTGCTTCCTTGCTGCGTTGTCAATCAATAAATCACTACTCAAAATGCCTGGCCAGGTGCAGCCGCACGGCCTCCAGCAGCGCCTCGCGCGCCAGCGGCTTGGCCAGGCAGGCGCTGGCGCCTGCCATGGCGCCGCGCGCGCGGTCGAACAAGCCCTCCTTCGACGACAGCATCAGCACCGGCGTGGCGTGATGCGCCGCACTGGCCTTGATCAGCGCACAGGTGCGGTAGCCGTCCAGGCGCGGCATCAGAATGTCGCACACGATCAGCGCCGGCTGGCAATCGGCGATCTTGGCCAGGGCCTCGAAGCCGTTTTCCGCCACCACCACGCGATACCCTGCCTCGCGCAAGACCTTTTCGGCCGCGCTGCGGCTGGTGGCGCTGTCATCGATGACCAGTATTGTGGCGCTGGCGCACACGGCATCGGACGGCGCCTCGGGCAAAAAGGGACGCGTCATGTGATTATTCGACAATCTTTCATACCATAGCACAGGCTGCCGCGATAGCTGCGTGCGGCAGTACCATCCCGGGGATCGGGATAAATTAAAGCGCCACCATCTCGAAATCATCCTTGCGCGCACCGCATTCAGGACAGGTCCAGTTCATCGGAACATCGGCCCAACGCGTGCCGGGAGCGATGTCTTCGTCGGGAAGGCCGGCCGCTTCATCATAAACCCAGCCGCAAATAAGACACATCCACGTTTGGAATTGCTGCGTTGTTTCGTTGCTACTCACGTTCTGCCACCCTTCAATCAAGTAAAATGCTGAATTAGGTATCTTAATCTACCCGCCGTGCAAAACCAAACTTCTCCCCTCATATTAAGCTTCGGCGTGTCCGATCCGGTCGGCGCGATCGGCATCCAGGCCGACCTGGCCACATTTTCAGCCTTCGGCTGCCATGGCCTGTCGGTCACCACGGGCCTCTTGATCAGCGATACGGCGCGCGTGGAAGACGTGCAGGCGGTCGACCCGGACTGGGTTTCCGACCAGGCGCGCGTGCTGCTGGAAGACATGTCCGTCTCGGCCATCAAGATCGGCGCCCTGGGCAGCGTGGAAAACGTCACGGCCATCGCCGAAATCGTCTCCGACTATCCGAACGTGCCGCTGATCCTCGATCCCTTCATTTCGGCGCTGCCGGAACAGGGCATGGACGACGAAGACATCCTCACCGCCGTGCGCCAGCTGCTGATCCCGCAAACGACCCTGTTGGTGCTCTCGCCGGTGGAACTGGAGCGCCTGGCCGAGACCTGGCGCGACGCCGACCCGGACGACACCTTGCAAAACGATGTCGACTACCTGGTGGCGCTGGGCTGCGAATACGTGCTCGTCACGGGCATGCCGGCCGACGCCAGCAAGTCCGGCACGGGCGAAGGCAAGTTGCGCGCCAATACCCTGTTCGGCGAAGACGGCGTGGTGCGCCACGACGTATGGCAGCACCTGCCGGGCATCTTCAACGGCGCCGGCAGTACCCTGTCGGCTGCCGCCACCGCCCTGCTGGCCCTGGCGCAAAACGAAGACGATGTGCCGCAGGTGGTCGTGGCGGCGCAGGAATTTACCACCGGCGCGCTAGCCCACGCGCAGCGCCACGGCATGGGTAAGCTGGTGCCGAACCGGCTGTTCCGGCAGCAGCGCCAGCGCGACGCCCAATAATTCTGTAGCAGACCAGACAGACGACACAGACAACGATCCACTTTCAAGGCACGATTATCATGACGACGACTTCACAGAACGACATCCTGTTTGCCCGCGCACAAAAAACCACGCCAGGCGGCGTCAATTCGCCCGTGCGCGCCTTCCGCTCCGTCGGCGGCACGCCGCGCTTCATCACGCGCGCCGAAGGCCCGTACTTCTGGGATGCGGACGGCAAGCGCTACATCGACTACATCGGCTCGTGGGGCCCGGCCATCGTCGGCCACGCCCATCCGGAAGTGGTGAAAGCGGTGCAGGATGCGGCCGCGCTGGGCCTGTCGTTCGGCGCGCCGACCGAAGGCGAAGTGCTGATGGCCGAGGAAATCACGCGCCTGGTGCCGTCGATCGAGCAGGTGCGTCTGGTGTCGTCGGGCACGGAAGCGACCATGAGCGCCCTGCGCCTGGCGCGCGGCGCCACGGGACGCGACAAGATCGTCAAGTTCGAAGGCTGCTACCACGGCCATGCCGATTCGCTGCTGGTGAAAGCGGGCAGCGGCCTGCTCACCTTCGGCAACCCGACCTCGGCCGGCGTGCCGGAAGATTTCGTGAAACACACCCTGGTGCTCGACTATAACAACGTGGAACAGCTGAAGGACGCCTTCGACAGCTTCGGCACGGAAATCGCCTGCGTCATCGTCGAGCCGGTGGCCGGCAACATGAACCTGGTCAAAGCCACGCCAGAATTCCTGCAGGCGATGCGCGAGCTGTGCACGCAGCACGGCGCCCTGCTCATTTTCGATGAAGTCATGTGCGGCTTGCGCGTGGCCCTGGGCGGCGCGCAAGCGCTGTACGGCATCAAGCCCGACCTCACGGCGCTGGGCAAGGTGATCGGCGGCGGCATGCCGGTGGCGGCCTTCGGCGGCAGCGCGGCGCTGATGCACCACATGGCGCCGCTGGGCGCCGTCTACCAGGCCGGTACGTTGTCCGGCAACCCGGTCGCCGTGGCGGCCGGCATGGCCACCTTGAAACTGATCCAGCAGCCGGGCTTCTACGAGCAGCTGGGCGCCACCGCCCAGCGCCTGGCCGAAGGCCTGACCGCCGCCGCCAAAGAAGCGGGCGTGGTCTTCTGCGCCGACTACATCGGCGGCATGTTCGGCATCTATTTCAGCGCCACGCCACCGACCAGCTACGCGGAAATGATGGCGGGCGACCGCAGCAAGTTCAACGCCTTCTTCCACGCCATGCTGGACGAAGGCGTGTACTTCGCGCCCGCCGCCTTCGAAGCCGGCTTCGTCTCGGCACAGCACGATGATGCCGTCATCGACGCCACCATCGCCGCCGCGCGCAAGGTGTTTGCCGCCCTCGCGTAAGCGTCTTACACTGCCGCGGTGTCCATCACCGCGGCCACCAGCGCCGGCAGCTTGGCCATGTCCTTGAACACGACATGCGCGCCGGCCGCTTTCAACCTATCTTCCTGGCCTGCGGCGATATGCCCGCCGCCGATGAATCCCAATACCGTCATGCCCGCCGCCACGGCGGCCGTCACACCCGTGACGCTGTCTTCCAGCACCAGGCACTGGCCTGGCGGCACGCCGAAAGCGGCGGCTGCCGCCAGGTACACGCCCGGATGCGGCTTGGCGTGACCCACCAGGTCGGGCGTAAACACGCGTTGATGGAACAGCGGCGCCATGCCAGTGCGCTCGAGCGCCGACAGCACGCGCGCGCTGACGCTGTTCGAGGCCACGGCCTTGGGCAGCGCAATGGCGGCCAGCGCCTGGGCCACGCCCGGTACGGCGCGCAATTGCGCATCGCAGGCCGCATCGACGGCGTTGCCGATGGCCATGATCTCGTCGGCCGGCAATTGCGGCAAGCCCAGCTCCTTGTAGATATCCTGCATCAGCGGCACCAGGCGCTGGCCCAGGCGCGGCTCGATCAAGCCTTGCAGGGTGACGCCCTGGGGCAGGTTCGGCAGGCGCGGTGCCAGCAATTCCAGCAGCGCTTGCAGCGCCACGGCTTCGCTGTCGATCAGCACGCCATCGCAGTCGCTGATCAGATGGGTAAAGCGCAGTGGGGTGGTGGCGGTATCAGGCATGGACTCTCCAGAAGACAACGGTGACGGGAAATGCGGCGGCCAGCCGGCCAAGGCAGGCATCGCAACGATCATAGGTGGAACAGGCGGACGCTACCACGCAGAAAACGTCTGCATGACGATACTTTTCTGCAAACAGCAGACTACGGGGGAAAGAATGGGGCGCCAGGCAAGCGGCTACGCGCAAATACCAATTCAATACCACGCAATACCAATGATTATCGCTGATTTTTGAAATTGCTGCGCTCGCCTTGAAATCCGGGACGCGGGAGCGTCCCGGCAAGACGGTTATTTCAGCCAGCCACGGTGGCGGAAGTACAGGAACGGCGCGATGGCGCTGGTGATCATCAAGCCCCAGGCCCACGGATAGCCGAAGGTCCATTCCAGTTCCGGCATCAGCTTGAAGTTCATGCCGTATACGCTGGCGATCAGCGTTGGCGGCAGGAAGGCCACGCTGGCCACCGAGAAGATCTTGATGATCTTGTTCTGGTTGATGTTGATGAAACCGACGGTGGCATCCATCAGGAAGTTGATCTTGTCGAACAGGAACGAAGTATGGCCGTCAAGCGATTCGATATCGCGCAAAATCTGCCGCGCTTCCTCGAACTGCTCGGAATTGAGCAAGCGGCCGCGCATCAGAAAGCTCACGGCGCGGCGCGTATCCATCATGTTGCGGCGGATACGGCCATTCAAATCTTCCTCGTGCGCAATCGCGTTCAGCGCTTCGGCCGCGTGCGCATCGGTAAATTCCTTTTGCAGCACGCGCGTGCTGACTTCTTCCAGGTTCTGGTAGATGCCTTCGAGCACGTCGGCCGAATATTCGGCATCGGTGGCGTACAGGTCGAGCAGCACGTCCATGTAGTCGGCAATCGAGCCTGGCCGCGAGCGGGCGCGCATGCGCACCAGGCGGAACACGGGCAGGTCGTCCGTATGCATGGAAAACAAAATCTTGCGGGCCAGAATGAAGGCGACCGTGATGACGCGCGACGGGCCGTCGTCTTCTTCGCGCAGGAAGTCGGTGCGCAGGTGCAAGTCGCCGTTTTCCGCTTCGTAATAGCGGGCCGACGCTTCAATATCCTTGACTTCGTCTTCGCCCGGCAGGGTGACGTTGTAGATGGCCTTGACCCAGGCCCGTTCATCATCGGTGGGGTCGGTCAGGTCGACCCACACCGGTTCGGCATTTTCGAGGTCTGCGCGGCTGTCGATCGGCACCTGGTTGAGCCGGCCATTCTGTAATACAAAGACATTGATCATGCGCGCTCTCAGCCGGATGTTGGGTTATCGTGATGTGCTGGCGCTGGCGCCAAAAATGAAAACAGCGCAAGTGTACCCGCAAAGGCCTTTTCACGACCACCCCCGGCAGCGCTTTTTCACGGAAAAAGTGCGGCGTTGCACCAAGGGTGACGATTAAGATGCTGCGTCGCAATAGTGCCAATCAGGCAGCTTTGATTTTATGCAAATAAAGTCGGCTGCCATCAAGGCAATTCCGCCGCGCCCATGCGGCGCAGGATGACACTGGTACGCCGGTTCAGATAGCCCGTGTCGCGGTGACGGTCGTAAAAGCGCGGATTCGGCAGCATCACGGCCAGTTTCGCCGCCTGCGCCGTACTCAGGCCCGCCGCGCTGACCTTGTAATAGTGGCGCGCGGCCGCTTCGGCGCCGAAGGTGCCCGTGCCAAACTCTACCACGTTCAGATAAATCTCGAAAATACGCTCTTTTTCCATCAGGTTTTCCAGCATATACGTGATGATCAGTTCCTGGCCCTTGCGCACATAGCTGCGAGAACCGGAGAGGAACAGATTCTTCGCCAGCTGCTGCGTGATGGTGGAGCCACCGGCCACGACTTTCTGCTTCTTGCTGTTTTTTTCATACGCCTTTTGCAAGGCTTCCCAGTCCACGCCTTCGTGCTCGGAAAAATTCGCATCTTCCGAGGCGATGATGGCCCGTTTCAGGTTGTTCGAGATGCGGTTGTACGGCACCCACGTCTGCTTGATCGTGGCATTCGGATTCTTGTCCTGCAAGACAGACAACTGTTCGCGCATGAAGGCCGTGCTGGACGGGTTGTGGTCGATCCACCACCAGATTTGCAGGAAGAAATACAGTTGCACGACGATAAAGGCCAGGATAGGCACGATAAACAGCCACTTGATCCAGCCGTAGCGGCTGCCGTTACCCCCTTTGCGCGCGCCCTTCTTGCCGCCACTCACAGGTTGCCCCGCAATTGCGCCAGCAAGTCCTGCGTCTGCGGCCGCACGCCGCGCCACACGTAAAACGCTTCGGCCGCCTGCTCCACCAGCATGCCCAGGCCGTCGCGCACCTGCGCGCCATGCTGCGCGGCAAAGTCCATGAAGACGGTGGGCTGGGCGCCGTACATCATGTCCAGCGCCAGCGTGTGGCTGCCAAAAACACTGGGCGGCACGGGCGGCAAGTCGCCCGCCAGGCTGGCCGAAGTGGCATTGATGACGATATCGAAGACGCCGTCCGCCTGCGCGAAGCTACCTGCGCGCAGCTGGGCAGCGTGACTCGCCGCATGCGCAAACTGCGCCACCAGCGCCTCGGCCGTGGCCACGGTGCGGTTGGCAATGAAGATTTCCTGCGGCCCTTGTTCCAGCAAGGGCAACACCACGCCGCGCGCCGCGCCGCCCGCGCCCAGCAGCAGGACGCGCTTGCCCGCGATGGCCACGCCCGCGTTGCGCACGATGTCAGCCACCAGGCCCGCGCCATCGGTATTGTCGCCAAGAATGGTGTCGCCATCGAAACGCAGGGTATTGACGGCGCCGGCCGCCTTGGCCCGCGGCGTCAGGACAGTGGCCAGCGCACACGCATCGAGTTTGAAGGGCACCGTCACGTTCGCGCCCTTGCCGCCCTCGGCGGCAAACGTGCGGGCCGCCAGGGCAAAGCCATCGAGCGGCGGCAACCGGCGTTCGTAGACGACGGGCTCGCCCGTCTGCAGGGCAAACGCGGCGTGGATCAGGGGGGACTTGCTGTGGGCGATGGGATTGCCGAAGACGCAATATTGATCGGGATTCATTGCTTGCTTGTTCAATTGCTGCCGCCAGTCAGGTTAGCTTCCATTTTTTCTTCGCGCGTAAATTTGAAGCGGGTGATCACCACCCACAGGTCGTCCTTGTCACTCGACAACATATTCGGTGGAAAACGGCCGAACGGCGCCGCGCGGCGCACGATGGCCAGGGCCGCCGCATCGAGCACGGGGTTGCCCGAGCTTTTCTCCACGCGGGCGCCGCCTTCCTTCTGGTAAATCGTGCCGTCCTGGAAGATAGGGATGTAGACGACCAGTTCGCCATATATCTTGCGGCCATTCTTTTGCGGGAAATTCAGGGTGCCGATTTCCTCGATGCGCTTTTGCAGGGTCTTGTAATACATGGCATAGCCGACCTCCTGCGTGCTGGGCGTAATAAACGTCTTGCGCGGACGTTTATTCTGGTCTTCCACGGTCTGGCTGATCTCGGCCGCCATGCGCGCGATGGCCTTGCTGCTTTCCATCAAGTCCGAACCGGACGCCAGCGGATTGGGCTTGTCCTGTTCCGTGACGGGCGCGGCGCTGTAGGGCGTCGGCCTGGCCGCCTGCGTCAGCAATTGCTGCTGTTTTTGTTCCAGTTCGGCAATGCGCCGGGCGCTGGCCTTGACGCTGTCGCCCTCTTCCACCTTGCGCATGTCGGGCAAGGGCGACTTGGCGCGGCCCTTGTCGGCCTGGCCACCGCCATCGAGGTTGGCTTGCGCCAGGGCATCGGCCTTCAGCGGTTTGTTCGCATGCTTGGCGTTGACCAGGATCACTTCCAGGCCGGGATCGGTGGCGACGGCGCGCTGTGGCGCCGGGGCGACAAAATGCATCGCCAGCAAGGCGCCGTGCGCC
Organism: Janthinobacterium sp. 78; assembly: GCF_003096775.1. Lineage (NCBI taxonomy): Bacteria > Pseudomonadati > Pseudomonadota > Betaproteobacteria > Burkholderiales > Oxalobacteraceae > Janthinobacterium > Janthinobacterium sp. 78. The sequence continues at coordinate 5,659,383 of NZ_QENT01000001.1, forward strand.
AGCAGCGATACCGCCACGGCAATCATCAGGAAACGATACTCTCGGAAAGACTTCACGCGCAACCCAGTTCCTTACAACACACGATACAAGATGGCTGAATTCTACGTCAAAGGGCGATGCCGGCAACAGTTTTCAGCACCGCCCTGGTGGTCTGCCTGGGACCTTACTTGACCTCGGGTTCGCTGACCACGTCTTCGCTGGCCAGTTCCGCCACTTCCGCATCGGCATCGCTGACCTGGTTGGCCGCTTCCGGCGAAGCTTCTTGCGCCACGTCGCCCGCGTCGGCACCGTCGTCGCCCGCTTCTTCTTCGTAGTCGAGCTCGGCATCGGCCGCCGCATCGGGCACGGCGGCGATTTCCAGCAGGCGCGCTTCAATGCTCAGGTCGACTTCATCCCAGCGCAAGAGATCCAGCTTGACCTGCGCACCGCGCGCCACCGATGGCATGCCCGGCAGCTTGATGACCAGCGGAATGTCGACCAGGCGCAAAATCTCGTCTTTCAAGACGACGGCATCGACCTGGCGCGCGTTTTCCTGGTGCAGCCAGCGCAAGCACCAGTAGCGTTCCATGTTCGACTGGAAATCGCCATACGCGGCATACGCGGCGTCGAAGGCCGAAACGATGGCGAACAAATTTGCATCACGGGGCTTGAACGGGGCCACCAAGGGGGCCGTCACGCCATGCTCGGCGCAGGCGATAATTTGCCACTGGTTCACCAGATCCGTATAGCGGCGCAAAGGCGAGGTGCTCCACGCGTATTGATCCACGCCCAGGCCCTGGTGCGGCGCCGCATGGGTCACCATGCGTACCTGCATCTTGGCCGCCCAGCTATTGCCGCTGCCGCCGCCCTGGCTGCGGTAGATGCCCGGCACGCCATGGTCGTGCAGCATCTTGCCCCAGGTACTGTTGGCAAAGATCATCAGTTCAGCGACGATCTTGTCGAGCGGCGCGCCACGCTTGCGGCGCGCCACGGTGACGATATCGTTTTCCACATAAAAGTTGAAATCGACACGGTTATTCTGTTCCGGCTTCAGGCCGAACGCTTCGCGCTTCTTCATGCGGCCCTGCTCCAGCTGCTGCGCCCACTGCCACAGCACGGCAAAATCGGCCTTGTGCGGGTACTCGCCTTCGCCACTGGCCAGGGTTTCCTCGTTGACCAGATCGTCCAACTGGTTATGCCGCAAATTGCTGGCAATCGGCACCAGCTCGGCGCGCGTCTGCGTGCTGATGACCGCCCAGTCGGCTTTCGGGTCCAGCGTGGCGTACAGCGACAGGGCCGGGCACGTCGTGCCTTCGGCGAGCGTGAAAGCATTCACGATTTCGTCCGGCAGCATGGTGATCTTGTCGCCCGGCATGTAGACGGTCGACATGCGCTGGCGCGCCATCTTGTCAATCACGTCTTCCGGGCGGATGCCCAGGCCCGGCGCGGCGATGTGTATACCCACTTTCACGGTGCCATCGGGCAGCGGCTGCACGGAGAAGGCATCGTCGATCTCGGTGGTGGTCACGTCGTCGATCGAGAAGGCGGCCACCTCGGCCAGCGGCAGCTTGGCCGTCACGGCGGGCACGGGCACGCTCGGGAAGCCGGCGCCTTTCGGGAAATTTTCAAAGAGGAATTTCGACAGGTGCAAGTCTTTCGGCGAAGCAATACCGCCGACGGCCAGCATCAGGCGCGGCGGCGTCGTGTGCAATTGCGTGCACGCCGCTTCGAGCGCCTTGTATTCGATGGTGTTCTTGTCCGGCTTGAACAGCAGTTGCAGCACCATGGGCTGCATCGAGGCAGGCAAGCGGTTCTGTTTCAGCTCGTCCACATAGCCTGCCTGCACCAGCGCCTGCTGCTTTTTCTTTTCGATGCCGGCCAGGGCCGCCTTCAGCGACGCTTCCGGCGCCGCCTTGTAGCGGCCACGGCCCTTCTTGTAGAAATACACGGGTGCCGAATGCAGGGCCAGGATCAGGCCGGCCGCTTCTGGCGGCAACGGTGCGTGGCCGAAATACTCGGCGCCCAGCTCGGCAAAGCCGAACTCGTCTTCGCCCGCCACTTCCCACAGGAAATCGAGGTCGATCTCGGCGGCAATGCTCTTGGCCTGTTCCAGCAGCTCGGCCGGGGCCGGCTTTTCATACTGCAGCAGCACATCCTTGACCTTGACCTTGGTGCGCTTGCCGCTGGCCATTTCCACTTGATACGCTTCACCCGCTTGCGACAGGACCGTGCCGACCTTGAAATCGCCGGATTCTTCAAAAAATAGATTCATTGTTATGCTTTGTTTATTAATGTGTCGGTTGTAACGGTGCGAGTGAGGGGCATCAACTCCAGCACCGCCGGCAAAAATACTTCGGTTACCAGCAGCAAGCCCTGGTGACGCTGGTACAGGCAGCGGCGGGCAAAAAACAGCGCCGTATCGTCGACGCGCTGCCCTTCCCGTGACAGCGCCGCCTGCGCCCGCTGCACCAGCGGGTGGCCGGCGCGCAAACGGGCAAATTCCAGTGCACCGCGCCGTACCATGCGGTCGCCAAACAGGGTCGTGCCCAGCGAACGCTCGCCCAGCGCGGAAAACAAGGGCCAGTCCGTGGCCGTCGCCTGCATGGGCACGACGGTATGGCCAAACACGGCCGGTCTGTTATCACAACGCAACAACACTTCGCGTTCCCATACCCGGCCCGCGCGGTGCAAACCAATGATCGCCGCCTCGTCGCTCAAACAACGCGCCGTTTCCTGATGCAAACATTGCACGCGAAATGCCTGGCTATGCGCTTTCAGCTTGGCCGTCAGCGAGCCGCCGCCCGTGAGCCAGTGGCGCAGGGTGGGTGGCGCATTGACGGCATTCACGTGCGCATGCCATTGCGCCTGGCGCAGCGAACCCGGCCTCACCGGGCGGCGTCCGCATCGATGCTGCAAAAGGCCAGCACGGGCGCCACATAATCGGCAAATTCGCTGATGCCATGGTCGCTGCCGTCGATGACGCACTGTTGCGCCCCCTGATAATGCGCCAGCATGTCGCGGTAGTCGAGTACTTCATCGCCGGTGGCGGCAATCAGGAAGTAACGTTGCGGCTCCGTAATTTTCGCTACGGCAAACGCACGCAGTTCGTCGATATACTCTCGCTTGAACTCGAATGGCTGGTCCGAATGGAACTCGGTCGTCACGCCCACATGCTGTTCCAGGTCGATCAGGGGAACAATCGCGGGGTTGAGCAGCACGGCGCGGCAACCGAGCTGCTCGGCCAGCCAGGTGGCGTAATAGCCGCCCAAGGACGAGCCGATGATGGTCAGGTCGCCCGGCGCCACGTCCTTGACCAGCGACAGGGCGAGCTCGATGGCCAGCTTGGGCGAAGCCGGCAATTGCGGGCACAGCCACTCTGACTCGCGGCCCAGCGCCTGCATCTGCGCGGCCAGCAGGCGCGACTTCATCGACAGGGGCGACGAGCGGAATCCATGCAGGTACAGAATCATCGGCCCAGCGCCTCCAGCAACTTCTGGTGCACGCCGCCAAAGCCGCCATTGCTCATGACCACGATCTGGTCGCCAGGACGGGCGGCCGCGGCCACGGCGGCCACCAGGGTATCGATGTCTTCATACGCGCTGGCAATCTTGCCCAGCGGCGCCAGCGCGTCGCCCAGGCTCCAGCCCAGCGCGGCATGGCTGCCGTAACCGAAGACCAGGTCGGCATCCTTCAGGCTGCCAGGCAGCGCATCTTTCATGGCGCCCAGCTTCATGGTGTTCGAACGCGGTTCCAGCACGGCCAGGATGCGGGCGCTGCTGCCTATTTTCTGGCGCAGGCCGCCCACGGTCGTGGCAATGGCCGTCGGGTGATGCGCGAAATCGTCGTACACGGTGATGGCGTTGACCACGCCGCGTACTTCCATGCGCCGCTTGACGCTCTCGAACGTGGCCAGCGACGCGCAGGCCTGGGCCATCGGCACGCCCACATGGCGCGCGGCGGCGATGGCTGCCAGCGCATTGCTGCGGTTGTGCTTGCCCGTCAGGGCCCACGCCACATGGCCTTCCTGCTGGCCATTGAAATACACGTCGAAGCTGCCATCGGCCTGCTCTTGCAGTTGCCAGTTGGCATCTTGGCCAAAACTTTCCTTTTCACTCCAGCAACCACGCGCCAGCACGCGCTGCAGCGACGCTTCGTCGCCGTTGAACACGAGGCGGCCGATGCCGGGCACCGTGCGCACCAGGTGGTGGAATTGCGTCTCGATCGCGTGCAGATCGGGGAAGATGTCGGCGTGATCGTATTCCAGGTTATTCATGATGGCCGTCTTCGCGTGGTAATGCACGAACTTGCTGCGCTTGTCGAAGAAGGCCGTATCGTATTCATCGGCTTCGATGACGAAGAAGTCTGACTCGGCGCTCTTGCCATCGATCTTGCCGCTGAGGCGGGCGGAAATGCCAAAGTTCATCGGCACGCCGCCGATCAGGAAGCCCGGCGCATAGCCCGCGTCTTCGAGTATCCAGGCCAGCATGGCCGAGGTAGTCGTCTTGCCATGCGTGCCGGCCACGGCCAGTACCCACTTGTTGCGCAAGATGTGTTCGCCGATCCACTGCGGGCCGGACACGTACGGCAGGCTGCGGTTGAGGATTTCTTCCACCAGCGGGTTGCCGCGCGAGACGACATTGCCAATCACATACAAATCCGGGTTCAGCTTGGTTTGTTCCGGATCAAAGCCCTGGATCAGTTCGATTCCCTGCGATTCCAGCTGGGTGCTCATCGGCGGATACACGTTGGCATCGCAACCAGTAACTTTATGGCCGGCTTCCTTGGCCAGCACGGCCAGGCCGCCCATGAAGGTACCGCAAATGCCGAGAATATGAATATGCATGTGATCAGTGCGAAAGGTGCACGCTTAAGTAAGTAAGACGGTGAGATAAAAAAGAGCAAGTGTGGGATTTTACCTGACGCCATGACTTTTTCCGCTTCGGAGTATCATCTCGCTCATGACGAACGATGCATTTGACGATAGTGCGCAGCTGCGCCAGGAAATCGCCGCCGCTGCCGCGCGCCTCGTGGCGCAGGATGGCGCCGACTATGGCAGTGCCAAGCGCAAAGCGGCGCGGCAGGTCCTGGGCGACGCGCCCAGCCCGCCCAACGTACTTCCCGATAACGACATGATCGAGGAACAGGTGCGGCAATACAATGCCCTGTTCCTGGCCGACAGCCAGCCGGCGCGCCTGTTCCAGCTGCGCACGATCGCGCTGCAGGTCATGGAAGCGTTGCAACAGTTTCATCCCCTGCTCAGCGGCCCCGTGCTCAACGGCACGGCCGGCCCCCACGACGAAATCTATTTGCAGCTGTTTGCCGAGAGCGCCAAGGATATCCACATCTTTCTGCTGAATAAAAATGTCGTGCTCGACATGTCGGAAAGCCCGCATTTCAAGGGGGCGCGTTATGATGCGGTCGAGACAGCCAGTTTCTTGTGGAAAAACGAAGGCGTGCACGCAGCCATGTATGAGCTCGACGATATGCGCGGCGCACTGAAAGCCAAGGCGGACGGCAAGGTGCTGCGCACCGACATCGCCGGGCTGCGCAGCCTGCTGGCAACCAGCCTCGCCGATGGCGTGCCGGCTGCCGACTAACATTGATATAGATAAAGTTATGACAAAAAAGAATTGGATCGGCTGCGCCATCGTGGCGCTGATGTTCGGCGCCATGGGCGCCTACGTGGGCTTGAGCAAGGAAAAAGCGAAAGCAGCGGGACCGCTGACGACCACCATCGCGCCCGGCGCGAGCGGTCCCGTCAACGAACTGTATGCACTGTCCCTGCCGGACGCGGCGGGCGCCACGCAAGCCTTGTCGCAATGGAAAGGCAAGAATTTGCTGGTGAATTTCTGGGCGCCATGGTGTCCGCCTTGCGTGGAAGAAATGCCGGAGTTATCCGAAGTACAAGGCCACTATGCGGCGAAAAACCTGCAAGTGATCGGTATCGGTATCGATTCGGCCAGTAATATTGCCACTTTTGCCAGCAAGGTCAAGATCGCCTATCCGGTGTATGTGTCCGGTTTGAGCGGCACCGACCTGTCGCGTCATTTTGGCAATGCCACCGGCGGTTTGCCCTTTACGGTGCTGATCGGCGCCGATGGCGAAGTCAAAAAGACCTATCTGGGCCGCTTGAAATTTGATCAGTTGCGCGCCGATCTGGATAAATTGTAAATTCGGAGCGTGCTTTTTTCTCTTGCCAATGCGTATCTTTGGCGGCAAAATGCGGAACTTTCGCTAAAACGGTCTTCCATACATGGCAAAAAACCTCCTTCTGCTCAACGGTCCCAACCTGAATTTGCTGGGAACGCGCGAGCCAGAGGTCTACGGCGCCAGCACCTTGGCCGATATCGAGCAGGCAGCAATGGCGCAAGCCATGGCGGCCGGTGCCGACCTGATCTGCTTTCAAAGCAACCATGAAGGCGCACTGATCGACCGCATCCATGCCGCGCGAGCGGAAGGGATCGATGCCATCGTCATCAATCCGGGCGGCCTGACCCATACCAGCGTTGCCTTGCGCGATGCGCTGGCCGGGGTCGCCATCCCGTTCGTGGAAGTCCATATCTCGAATATTTATCAACGCGAAACGTTTCGACATCACTCATTTCTCAGCGCGATCGCGCAGGGGACGATCTGCGGGCTAGGTATCGATGGATATCGGCTTGCCATCGACTTTGCGCTTAAAAAACGTTAATCTACGCGATCTGCACGTATTTAGCGCGGCGATAGGTTCTGGACATCACCGCATCACTCATAAAACAAACTACATTCCTAGGGGTTTTACATGGATCTACGAAAACTCAAGACCTTGATCGACCTGGTCGCCGAATCGGACATCGCAGAGCTGGAAGTGACCGAAGGCGAAAGCAAGGTTCGCATCGTCAAATCGTCGGCCATGCCGCAAAACCAGATGGTCATGATGCAGCCGCAAGGCATGCAAGCCCACTACCAGCCAGCCGCGCCTGCCGCGCCTGCGCCAGCGGCCGCAGTCGTCGCCGCCGAGCCTACGGGCTATGTGGTCAAGTCGCCGATGGTTGGCACCTTCTACCGCTCCTCCGCTCCTGGCAGCGCCGCCTATGTTGAAGTGGGCTCGGCCGTCAAGGAAGGTGATACCCTGTGCATCATCGAAGCGATGAAGCTGCTCAATGAAATCGACTCCGATAAAGCCGGTGTCGTGACCCAGATCCTGGTCGAAAATGGCCAGCCGGTCGAATTCGGTCAACCCTTGTTTGTGATCGGCTAAAACCCAGTCCACACGGCCGGCAACGGCCGTTTGCAGTTTTAGCCCCTCACACTTGTTGTTTCGCCGGCTCGCCGGCTCTCACAGACATACGCGAACCTACCATGTTTGAAAAAATCCTGATTGCCAACCGTGGTGAAATTGCCCTCCGTATTCAGCGCGCCTGCCGCGAAATGGGCATCAAAACGGTTGTAGTCCACTCCGAAGCCGACAAGGACGCAAAATACGTCAAGCTGGCCGACGAATCCGTTTGTATCGGCCCGGCACAGTCGGCCCTGAGCTACCTGAACATGCCCGCCATTATCAGCGCCGCTGAAGTGACGGATGCACAAGCGATTCACCCAGGCTATGGCTTCCTGTCGGAAAACGCCGACTTTGCCGAACGCGTCGAGAAATCGGGCTTCGTCTTCATCGGCCCGCGCTCCGAATCGATCCGTTTGATGGGCGACAAAGTGTCGGCCAAGCAAACCATGATCAAGGCCGGCGTGCCTTGCGTGCCCGGCTCGGAAGGTGCATTGCCGGACGATCCGAAAGCGATCGTGCAAATTGCCCGCAAGGTCGGCTATCCGGTCATCATCAAGGCCGCCGGCGGCGGTGGCGGACGCGGCATGCGCGTGGTGCACACGGAAGCTGCCCTGATCAACGCCGTGTCGATGACCAAGACGGAAGCCGGCACGGCGTTCGGCAACCCTGAAGTGTATATGGAGAAGTACCTGGAAAATCCGCGCCACGTGGAAATCCAGATCCTTGCCGACGAACACAAGAACGCCGTCTGGCTGGGCGAGCGCGACTGCTCCATGCAGCGCCGCCACCAGAAAGTGATCGAAGAAGCACCAGCGCCGGGCATCCCGCGCAAACTCATCGAGAAAATCGGCGACCGTTGCGCCGAAGCCTGCCGCAAGATCGGCTACCGCGGCGCCGGCACGTTTGAATTCCTGTACGAAAACGGCGAGTTCTATTTCATTGAAATGAATACCCGCGTGCAAGTGGAACATCCCGTCACCGAGATGATCACCGGCATCGACATCGTGCAAGAACAGATCCGCATCGCCGCCGGCGAAAAACTGCGTTTCCGCCAGCGCGACGTCTTGCTGTCGGGCCACGCCATCGAGTGCCGCATCAATGCCGAAGATCCGTTCAAGTTCACGCCATCGCCAGGCAAGATCGTGTCGTGGCATGCGCCGGGCGGCCCGGGTATCCGCGTCGACTCGCACGCCTACGCCGGTTACTACGTGCCGCCACACTACGACTCGATGATCGGCAAAGTGATCGCTTACGGCGCCACGCGCGAGCAAGCGATCCGCCGCATGCAGATCGCCCTGTCCGAAATGGTGGTCGAAGGCATCAACACGAATATCGCCCTGCACCGCGAACTAATGATCGACGCGCGCTTCATCGAAGGCGGCACCAACATTCACTATCTGGAACAGAAACTGGCCGACATGCCGGACCTGGGTAAGAACCTGAATGGCGGCAGCCCCAGCATCGCCAAGAAATCCGAAATCAAGGCGGACGCATGAGCTGGACAGAAATCGTCATCGAAATCGCCCGTGACAACGCCGAGGCCATGTCCGACGCGTTGATGGAAGCGGGTGCCCTGTCGGTCTCGGTGGAAGACGCCGATGAAGGCACGGATGCCGAGCAGCCCCTGTTTGGCGAGCCCGGCATGGAACCGAAGGAAGCGGCGTGGGAACGCAGCCGCGTGGTGGCGCTGACCGACGTCGACGCCGACCAGGCCGCCATCGTGGCGACCGCCGCCGCCGCTGTCGGCATGGCAACGGTACCGGCGTTTACCATGCGCCCGGTGGAAGAGCAGGACTGGGTGCGCCTGACCCAGTCGCAATTCGCCCCGATTCACATCGGCAAGAATATCTGGGTCGTGCCCAGCTGGCACGAGGCACCGGATCCTGACGGCCTGATCCTGGAACTGGACCCGGGCCTGGCCTTCGGCACGGGCAGCCATCCGACCACGCGTTTGTGCATGGAGTGGCTGGAAGCCAATCCCGCCCCTGGCAAGAGCGTGCTCGACTACGGTTGCGGTTCCGGCATCCTGGCCATGGTGGCCAAGAAGCTCGGTGCGCAAACCGTGGTCGGCGTCGATATCGACCCGCAAGCGATCGAATCGGCTGGCTTGAATGCCGAACGCAACCAGTGCGAGATCGAATATTTCTTGCCAGACACGTTTGCCACGTCGGCACACGCCACGGCCAAGTTTGACATCGTCGTTGCCAACATCCTGTCGAGCCCATTGAAGGTGATGGCGCCGATGCTGTCGGGCCGTGTTGCCGCCGGCGGCGCGCTGATCCTGTCCGGCGTGCTGGCACGCCAGGCCGAAGAAGTGGCTGCCGCCTACGCACCGTTCATCGAACTGGGTGTCTGGGCCGAGCAAGACGGCTGGGTGGCCCTGCATGGCCGCCTGGGCAGCACGCAAGCGCCTGCGCCCCGCGCGGAAGGTGCATAAGCACAGCAATGGCCCTCGCCACCAAATGCCCCCATTGCAACACGATATTTCGGGTCGCTGCTGACCAGTTGAAGTTACGTGGGGGCATCGTGCGCTGTGGCACGTGCAGGGAAGTGTTTGACGGCAATGCCGCGCTGGTCGATCCAGCCGCGGCATCGCCGTTTTTAACATCCGGCCCCGGCGCTGCCGCCCCGCTGTCGACCACCGATCCTGCGAACCACAGCCTGCCGTCCGCCACGGACGACGAACCCATCTATTCTCTCGACTTCGACACCTCGTTCGACCCGTTCGGCATCTTGCCGGCAACGGCGCAGCTCAAGGACGATGAAGACGATGGCGAGCACATCGAGCTGGACCTCGACGTCAGCCTGCCCGACGAGGCGCTGGATGACGCGCCGCTCGAACTACCAGTAGAAACACCGGCAGAGCTGCCTGAACCACCGCTACCCCGCCCAATGGCGCCCTTCAAGCGCCGCCAGGTCGATGACGCGCCCGCCTTCGCCACGTATTTGCGCGACAGCCGCCGCGAACCGAGCCTGGAAACGGTGGCAGCCCCAGTAGTCCCAGCCGAAAAAGTCAGCCTGGACAAGCCCACCCCCGCGCGCCGGGAACCGACGCTGGCCGACCACGCTTTCGACGCGCTGCCTGCCGCCCCCGTTGCGCCGGAGCCAGCCGAAGAGCAGGACGACCCCGTCCTGCCGCCGGCCGACGACGAACCGGCCTTTGTGATCCAGGGCCGGCGCCGCGAACAGAGCGGCAAGGCCTTGCGCATCGCCATGGCCACCGGCTCGGTAGTGCTGTTACTTTTGTTATTGCTGCAAGTAATGACCACCTTCCGCAATCCGCTGGCGGCGCAGTTTCCGCAGTGGAAGCCGACCCTGGTCGCGCTGTGCAAGCTCAGTGGCTGCCAGGTCGACTTGCCGGCGCAGATCGAGGCGCTGTCCGTCGAACAGGGTGAATTGCAGACCCTCAAGGAACACACCTTTTCCTACGTCTCGCTGCTGCGCAACCAGAGCCGCAGCGTGCAAGCCTGGCCCAGCATCGAACTGATACTCAACGATGCCAACGACAAGCCCGTCTTGCGCCGTGTCATCGCGCCGCGCGACTACCTGCCGGCCACGATCGATGTGAGCCAGGGCTTTGCGCCGCGCTCGGAACAAACCATCAAACTGTACTTTGCATTAGACCAGCTCACGGCGTCTGGTTACCATATCGCCATCTTTTACCCTTAACCGACACTATCATGACCAAAACATCGCTGATCTGCGGCTCGCTCGCCACCGACACCATCATGCAATTCCCCGGCCGCTTCGGCGAATCGCTGCTGGCCGACCAGTTGCACAAGGTGAACGTGTCCTTCCTCGTGCCCACCATGCGCACGGAGTTCGGCGGTTGCTCGGGCAACATCGCCTACAGCCTGAAGATGCTGGGCGGCGACCCGCGCATCGTCGGCGTCATGGGCCAGGACAGCGCCGCCTACCTGGAACGCCTGCAAAAGCTGGGCATTTCCACCGCCAACATCCTGATCAAGGCCGACAGCTACAACGCGCAGTGCTTCGTCACGGCCGATGCCGACAATAACCAGATCAATGCCTTCCACCCGGGCGCCATGTCGTTTGCACATGAAAACCCGATCGCCAATGCGGGCCCGGCCAAGGTTGCCATCATTTCGCCCGACGGCGACCAGGGCATGCTCAAGCACGCCGCCGACCTGGCCGAGCTGGGCATCCCCTTCATGTTCGATCCGGGCCAACAGTTGCCACGCTTCAATGGCGAACAATTGATCGACTTCATCAACAAAGCCACGTATGTGTCGGCCAACGACTATGAAATGGAAATGTTGATGGAACGTACGGGCTTGACCCTGCCGGACATCGCCAGCCGCCTGGACGCGCTGATCGAGGCGCTGTCCGTCGAACAGGGTGAATTGCAGACCCTCAAGGAACACACCTTTTCCTACGTCTCGCTGCTGCGCAACCAGAGCCGCAGCGTGCAAGCCTGGCCCAGCATCGAACTGATACTCAACGATGCCAACGACAAGCCGCTCTTGCGCCGCGTGATCGCGCCGCGCGACTACCTGCCGGCCACGATCGATGTGAGCCAGGGCTTTGCGCCGCGCTCGGAACAAACCATCAAACTGTACTTTGCATTAGACCAGCTCACGGCGTCTGGTTACCATATCGCCATCTTTTACCCTTAACCGACACTATCATGACCAAAACATCGCTGATCTGCGGCTCGCTCGCCACCGACACCATCATGCAATTCCCCGGCCGCTTCGGCGAATCGCTGCTGGCCGACCAGTTGCACAAGGTGAACGTGTCCTTCCTCGTGCCCACCATGCGCACGGAGTTCGGCGGTTGCTCGGGCAACATCGCCTACAGCCTGAAGATGCTGGGCGGCGACCCGCGCATCGTCGGCGTCATGGGCCAGGACAGCGCCGCCTACCTGGAACGCCTGAAAAAGCTGGACATTTCCACCGCCAACATCCTGATCAAGGCCGACAGCTACAACGCGCAGTGCTTCGTCACGGCCGATGCGGACAATAACCAGATCAATGCCTTCCACCCGGGTGCCATGTCGTTTGCACATGAAAACCCGATCGCCAATGCGGGCCCGGCCAAGGTTGCCATCATTTCGCCCGACGGCGACCAGGGCATGCTCAAGCACGCCGCCGACCTGGCCGAGCTGGGCATCCCCTTCATGTTCGATCCGGGTCAACAGTTGCCACGCTTCAATGGCGAACAATTGATCGACTTCATCAACAAAGCCACGTATGTGTCGGCCAACGACTATGAAATGGAAATGTTGATGGAACGTACGGGCTTGACCCTGCCGGACATCGCCAGCCGCCTGGACGCGCTGATCGTCACGCGTGGCGAAAAAGGGTCGGAGATCTATACGGACGGCAAGCGCATCGACATTCCTGTCGTGACCGCCAAGGAAGTGCTGGACCCGACCGGTTGCGGCGACGCCTACCGTGCTGGCTTGCTGTTCGGCATCACCAACGACCTGGGCTGGGAAACCAGCGGCCGCCTGGCCAGCCTGCTGGGCGCGATTAAAATCGCCACGCAGGGCGCGCAAAACCATGTGTTTACGCCAGAAAGCATCGCCGAGCAGTTCGAAGCGGCATTTGGTTACCGCTATTAATATGTAGGTCGTAGGTCGGATTAGCGGGGCGCAGCCACGCGTAATCCGACAACATCATTGGCATCGCGGGTGATGTCGGGTTACGCCAGGCTAACCCGACCTACACCACCATCACCGTCATCGCAGCACAATAATCATCCCCACCAGCACTTGCGCGATCTGCAACAGGATCAGCGCCACCAGCAGCGACAAATCCAGGCTGCCGACCAGCGGCACGACCTTGCGGAGCGGACGCAGCAGCGGCTCGTTCAGGGCCCGTATAAACGGCGCCAGCGGCGCATGCGGGTTGACCCAGCTGAAGATGGCTTCGATGATCAGCAGAGCCATGAAACCGTAGAGTATCCATTGCAGGAAGCGTTGCAGCGACTTGAGCAGCACCACCTCGACGGGAGCGCCGGCAATAAACAGGACCGAACTGGCCAGCAGCACAATCAGGAAGGCGCCGATCAGGCTGGCCCAGTCATACCCGCCCACGCCCGGCACCACGCGGCGCAGGGGGCGCACCAGCCAGTCGGACAATTGAAACGTGAATTGCGCCACCGATGAAGGGGGCCGCACGCGCACCGCCTGCATCCAGAAGCGCAGCAGCAATACGCCGCCCAGCAAGGTGGCAATGGTATCAACGATCAATGTAAGGATAACGATCAGCACGACTAATTCTCCAAAAAAAAACCGCTGTGTGATTGAGTCACACAGCGGCGTGTTGCCTCATCCAGGCACCCGTATCGCAAGAATTACGATGGGCGGGTGCTGGTTGGGAATGGCCAGGCTGCAGCCGGTGCCAACACGGTTTTTGCTACAGGTGCGATAGGTGCCGATGGCTTGGCGACAGGCGCTGCCTTCTTCGGTGCGGCCTTTTTAGGCGCGGCCTTCTTGGCGGCTGGCTTGGCGGCCACGGCGACTGGTGCCGCTGGAGCTGCTGCTGCCACGACTGGCGCTGCGGCTGGCTTGGCGGCAGGTTTCGCTGCGGCTTTCGCTGCTGGCTTGGCTGCTGGCTTCGCTGCTACCTTGGCCGCTGGCTTGGCTGCAGGTTTCGCTGCGACCTTGGCGGCAGGTTTCGCTGCTGCTTTGGCGACCGGTTTGGCGGCTACTTTGGCGGCTACTTTAGCTGCTGGCTTGGCGGCAACTTTCGCTACCGGCTTGGCTGCTACCTTGGCTGCCGGCTTCGCTGCTGCTTTGGCGGCTGGCTTGGCGACGACTTTTTTCGCTGCTGGCTTGGCTGCTGGCTTCGCTACTGCTTTGGCGGCAGGTTTCGCTGCGGCTTTCGCTGCTGGCTTAGCTGCTGGCTTGGCTGCTGCTTTGGCTACCGGCTTGGCAACGGCTTTTTTCGCTGCTGCCTTGACGGCTGGCTTGGCTGCCGCTTTTGCTGCGGGCTTCGCTGCTACCTTGGCCGCTGGCTTGGCTGCCGCTTTTGCTGCTGGCTTGGCTGCTGCTTTGGCGGCCGGCTTGGCTGCTGCCTTGGCGACGACTTTTTTCGCTGCAGGCTTGGCTGCTGCCTTGGCGACCGGTTTGGCGGCAGGTTTCGCTGCGGCTTTTTTCACTGCTGGCTTGGCTGCTGGTTTTGCTGCAGCTTTTGCTGCTGGCTTGGCAACGGCTTTTTTCGCCACTGGCTTGGCTGCTGCCTTGGCGGCAGGTTTCGCTGCCACTTTCGCGGCTGGCTTGGCTGCCGGCTTGGTTGCCGGCTTTGCTGCAGCCTTGGCCGCTGGTTTCGCTGCGGCTTTTGCTACTGGCTTGGCTGCCACTTTTGCTGCCGGCTTGGCAGCCACTTTTGCTGCAGGCTTGGCTGCGGCTTTGGCGACTGGTTTGGCGGCTGGTTTCGCTGCGGCTTTGGCAGCTGGTTTAGCGGCAACCGTCTTGACTGCGGCTGCCGGCTTCTTCGCGGCAGGAGCAGCCTTGACGGCTGGTTTCTTTACTTCTGATTTCTTAGCGGCTGTTGCCATTTGTCTCTCCTTCATCTGAGATGAGAAATTTAAGCTACAAGATTTAAACCCGTCCGACCCACCACAGGGATAGGCCAGGCGAATTATTCATCGGCACAAACGGTCGTTTGCGCTAATGAATTCGGCACCAGCTGAACTGCTGCAACTCCTCACGTTTGCAGCACTTCAGCCATCGTCGGTGCCACCCTGCTTTATCTCGCAGCTGGTGGCAAAGTCTGAATTCGGTCATTCGTTTTCGATGCCGTGCGTTTTTTCGCTCCTCGCATCGCGCTCGCCACAACACCCATGCGTCAAATAAAAAACCGCCATGCCTGAAAAAATTCGGGCACGGCGGCAGACGAAAACGGTGTGGTTTTGTGCATATCCGTGTAAATCTGTATCCCTGTTTTGCGAGCTTTTTTTGCTACCGCGCTGGTTAAAAAACCCCGCATTCTAACGCTCGCATTTGCAATCTCATAAAGTACACGAAAACCTTGTCAATGCGCAACCGGCACGACACGTTTTCACCCGCTTTTTTGCACGTTACGCGTGCTATCGCACAATCGCGCGGCAAATGCCGCCGCCAGCGTCTCCTGAAATGATTTTTGGGACCCGCCATGCGCCCCTTCGCAGCAGGCGAAAATCCTCGCGCAAGCCTCGTCGCAGCGCTGAATAAAGCATGCATTTTTCCACCGCCATGCACGCGAAAAAAAAAGCGCCGTCACGAGGACGGCGCTTCCTGGCGTAGCCTGAAAAAGGATTATTCCCAGTTCAGCGCACCACCCGTTTGGTACTCGGTCACGCGCGTCTCGAAGAAGTTGCGTTCCTTCTTCATGTCGATCATTTCGCTCATCCACGGGAATGGATTTTCCTCTTGCGCGAACAGCGGCTCGAGGCCGATCTGCTGCGCGCGGCGGTTGGCGATGAAGCGCAGATAGCCCTTGAACATCGGTGCGTTCAGACCCAGCACGCCGCGTGGCATGGTGTCTTCCGCGTACGCGTATTCCAGCTCCACGGCTTGCATGAACAGCACTTTGATCTCTTCGCGGAATTCGGCCGTCCACAGCTGCGGGTTTTCCATCTTGATCGTGTTGATCAAGTCGATGCCGAAGTTGCAGTGCATCGATTCGTCGCGCAGGATGTACTGGTACTGCTCGGCAGCGCCCATCATCTTGTTCTGGCGGCCCAGCGCCAGGATCTGCGTGAAGCCGACGTAGAAGAACAGGCCTTCCATCAGGCAGGCAAACACGATCAGGGATTTCAGCAGCTTCTGGTCGTTTTCCACTGTGCCGGTGGTAAATGCCGGGTCGGTCAGGGTGTTGATGAACGGGATCAGGAATTCATCCTTGTCGCGGATCGACTTGACTTCGTTGTAGGCGTTGAAGATCTCGCCTTCGTCCAGGCCCAGGGATTCCACGATGTACTGGTAGGCGTGCGTGTGGATCGCTTCCTCGAACGCCTGACGCAGCAGGTACTGGCGGCATTCCGGCGCCGTGATGTGGCGGTAGGTGCCCAGCACGATGTTGTTGGCGGCCAGCGAGTCGGCCGTCACGAAGAAGCCCAGGTTGCGCTTGACCAGGCGGCGCTCGTCGTCCGTCAGGCCGTTCGGGTTTTTCCACAGCTCGATATCACGCTGCATGTTCACTTCCTGCGGCATCCAGTGGTTGGCGCAGCCGGCCAGGTATTTGTCCCACGCCCACTTGTACTTGAACGGCACCAGCTGGTTGACGTCCGTCTTGCCGTTGATGATGCGCTTGTCGTCGGCATTCACGCGGCGCGCCACTTGCTCGGCGTTCGCTTCGGACGGTTCGGCACCGGCCGGCAGGTTCAATTCGGTATTTCCCAATGGCGCTTGCTGCGCCGGACGCGGCACAGCTGCCGACGTGGTTTCATCATCCCAGGACAACGACATAATCTTCTTCCTTTCCATGCCGGCGAGCCGGCGATCCGCAACAGGCCCGTTGAATCGGACAATGCGGACATTAACAACATTGAATCAGCCCAGCAGCGCTGGACTGACAACTAAAATTTTTAAAAACCGTCGCGAGCAAGCCCGATATCGGGTCGAGTAGCGCAGCCGTACTTTAGTACGGTGAGCAACACAGAACCCGAGAGGGGGCTGCGCAGCAGGTTTTTACTGGCAGGCTTCGCATTCTTCGAAACCGTCATCTCCCGGACGCAGGTAGCAGGCTTCGCCATCGGCGTCGTCCGCTGCAGCTGCCACCACGGGTGCCACCACGGCGGCAGCGGCTGCCGCCACGATCGCTGCCTGTGCGCTCTGGGCGCTGGCCGACATGCCGCCATCGACTGCCACGGCGTTCAGGGCACCCGTCTTGGAGGTCGATTTCTCCATGTGGGTAGCGGCGATGGTACGCAGGTAGTAGGTGGTTTTCAGGCCACGCAGCCATGCCAGCTTGTAGGTCTCGTCGAGCTTCTTGCCCGACGCGCCAGCCATGTAGATGTTCAGCGACTGGGCCTGGTCGATCCACTTCTGGCGACGCGAAGCCGCTTCCACCAGCCAGCTTGGCGACACTTCAAAGGCGGTGGCGTAGATGTCGCGCAAGTCTTGCGGGATGCGGTCGATCTTCACCAGCGAACCGTCGAAGTACTTCAGGTCGGAGATCATGACTTCATCCCACAGGTCGCGCGCCTTCAGGTCGCGCACCAGGTAGCCGTTGATCTCGGTGAATTCGCCCGACAGATTCGATTTCACATACAGGTTCTGGAACGTCGGCTCGATACAGGCCGATACGCCGATGATGTTCGAAATCGTCGCCGTCGGGGCGATCGCCACGCAGTTCGAGTTGCGCATGCCGAACTTGGCGATGCGTTCGCGCACCGGGGTCCAGTCCATGGCCGACGAGGAATCGACTTCCAGGTAGCCGCCGCGCTCTTCGGCCAACAGTTTGACCGAGTCCTGCGGCAGGATGCCACGGTCCCACAGCGAACCGGCATACGATTCATAGCGGCCGCGTTCTTCGGCCAGTTCCGTCGACGCCAGGTAGGCGTAGTAGCACACCGCTTCCATCGAGGTATCGGCGAAGCTGACGGCGGCGTCCGAAGCGAACGGGATGCGCATCATGTGCAGGCAGTCCTGGAAGCCCATCACGCCCATGCCGACCGGACGGTGGCGCATGTTCGAATTGCGCGCCTTCTCGACGGCGTAGTAATTGATGTCGATGACGTTGTCGAGCATGCGCATGGCGGTGCGCACGGTCTTGGCCAGCTTGACGTGATCGAGCTTGCCTTCCTTCATGTGCGCCGGCATGTTCACGGAACCGAGGTTGCAGACGGCGATTTCGTCAGGGCCCGTATTCAGCGTGATTTCCGTGCACAGGTTCGAGCTGTGGACGACGCCGACGTGCGACTGCGGGCTGCGGATGTTGCAAGGATCCTTGAACGTGATCCATGGGTGGCCCGTTTCAAACAGCATCGACAGCATCTTGCGCCACAGGTCCAGCGCGGCGATTTTCTTGAACGAACGGATTTCGCCGGCGGCGGCCTTGGCTTCGTAGCCCAGGTAAGCCTTTTCAAAGGCCTTGCCGACCAGGTCGTGCAAATCTGGCGTTTCGGATGGCGAGAACAGGGTCCACTCGCCTTTTTCCATGACGCGCTTCATGAACATGTCGGGAATCCAGTTCGCCGTGTTCATGTCGTGCGTGCGGCGGCGGTCGTCGCCCGTGTTCTTGCGCAGGTCGAGGAATTCCTCGATGTCCATGTGCCAGGTTTCCAGGTAGGCGCAGACGGCGCCCTTGCGCTTGCCGCCCTGGTTGACTGCCACGGCCGTGTCGTTGACCACTTTCAGGAACGGCACCACGCCTTGCGACTTGCCGTTGGTGCCCTTGATGTGGGCGCCCAGGGCGCGCACTGGCGTCCAGTCGTTACCCAGGCCGCCGGCGTACTTGGCCAGCAGCGCGTTGTCCTTGATGGCGTCGTAGATGCCTTCCAGGTCGTCCGAGACGGTGCTCAGGTAGCACGACGACAGCTGCGAGCGCAGGGTGCCCGAGTTGAACAGGGTCGGCGTCGAGCTCATGAAGTCGAACGAGGACAGCAGATTGTAGAACTCGATGGTGCGCGCTTCGCGGTCCGCTTCGTTCAGCGACAGGCCCATGGCCACGCGCATGTAGAACGCCTGCGGCATTTCGATGCGCACGTCATGGATGTGCAGGAAGTAGCGGTCATACAGCGTTTGCAGGCCGATGTAGCCGAATTGCAAGTCGCGGTCGGCAACGATGGCCTTGGCCAGGCGTTCCAGGTCGAAACTGGCAAGTACCGGGTTCAGCAGATCGTTGGCGATGCCCTTGGCGATATATTGCGGGAAATACGTCAGGTACTCGGCGGCAGCGGCCGCTTGCGGCACTTCCTTGCCGAACACTTCCTTGCGCACCGTGTGCAGCAGGATGCGGGCCGTGACCTGGCTGTAGGCCGGATCTTTTTCCATCAGCGCGCGCGCCGCCAGGATGGCCGACTTGTGCAGCTCTTCGACGGGCACGCCGTCGTACAGGTTCTTCACCGTTTCCGCCAGGATGGCGTCGGCATCGACGTGCTTTTCCAGGCCGGCGCAGGCGGCGTTGATCAGGTCGCGCACTTCCTGCATGTTCAGCAGGCGGCGCACGCCGTTGTCAGTGACGTTCAGTTGGGGTGCGGTCACTTGCGCGGAAGCGCCCAGCGCCTCCTTCTGCAAGCGGCGCTCTTCCATGTGCTTGGCGCGGTACAGCACGTAGGCACGCGCCACATCGTGCTCGCCCGAACGCATCAGCGACAGTTCCACCTGGTCTTGCACGTCTTCGATATGGAAGGTGCCGCCACCCGGATGGCGGCGCACCAGCGCGGCGACGACGCCGTCGGTCAGTTGCTCCACCAGTTCGCGGACGCGTGCCGAAGCGGCGCCCTGGCCGCCGTTAACGGCCAAAAACGCCTTGGTCATGGCGATGGCGATCTTCGAAGGCTCAAATGCCACCACCGCGCCGTTGCGGCGGATGATGCGATAGTCGCCCAATGCCGCGCCGGTGCTCGCCACGCTATTGGCCGCGCCTGGCGCTGGCGATACTGGCGTTGGATGGATGGAAATATCTTGTGGTGATTGCATTGAAGCTCCCGTTGTCAGCTAAAGTCAGCCTGCAGTTTTGCTGCCGCGTGTGTTGTTGAATAGAACGCCCGATGGTCAGGGTTTCTTCAGGTATTTGTTGCTAGATAATAAATAATATACAGCCGAAAATCAGACGGCCAACCTGTACAGCCCGGCTGGCGCGAAACACGATCAAGGGTGATGAAACGCCAGTTCCCGTTGCCATATCAACAAACAGGGTAGCTTTGGTAATAATTCTGAAAATGTCTGTGATGGCACTACATATAGTCTTTAAATCCAAGTTATGTACTAATTGTAGTGCCCATCGAAAGGCGATGCAATAGTTTTCCGGCATCCGCCAGCGTAATTTTTTGTATTTTCATATACGATTTCGGTTGACTTTTCAGGGCACGGATGGAAAGCCCAATCCCCGCGTAGTAAGCGCTAACGCAGGCTGCCCGCGCATAGTTTCCAGCCAGCATTTTTGATAAAAACACCAGTCAAAAAACGGCCCCGGATCCGTCTTCCGCCCCGGCGCAATATGCGCGTGGCCGCGCACCTGGGACAGCCCGTAGCGCGTCACCAGCGCCGCCGTCAGCGCCGCCAGCACGCGGTATTGCTGCGGCTGGAAGGGGACAAAGTCCGTGCCCTCCATTTCGACACCGATGGAATAGCCATTGCACTGCGGGCGCCCTTCGAACGTGGACGCGCCCGCATGCCAGGCACGTTGATCAGTAGAAACATATTGCAACAGAGCACCATCGCGCCGCACAAAAAAGTGCGCCGACACCTGCAAGCCACGCAGGTCGGCGAAAGAAGGATCGGCATTATAGTCTACCCGGCCGGTAAACAAGTCCGACACATGCGGTCCACCGAAGTGGCCGCCCGGCAAGCTGATGTTATGGACCACCAGCAAATCGACTTGCGCACCGTCCGGGCGCGCATCGTGGTATTGGGAGTCATAGCGCAGCGCGCCGTCGCACCAGCCGTCTTCATCTATCGTCCATGCTGTCATCAAGATAACGCTTCCTGTATCGTCAATTTCTGCATGCGGTAACGCAGCTGGCGCACGCTCAGGCCCAGCTGGCGCGCCGCCCGTGCGCGGTGATAGCGCGCCTGCACCAGCGCCTGCATGATCATGTCGCGCTCGGCCTGGCGTAAATACATGTCCAGCGGCAAAGCGGGCGGCACGCCATATGCCGCCATGCCGGGCAGGCACAGTTGCCGCTCCGGCAAGTCCGGCAATGCCGGCGGCGCCTGCAGCGGCATGCTGCCCGCCGCGGACGGCAAGGCCAGCGCGTCGAGTGCAATCACGCCGCCGTCGGCAAAGGCCAATGCCCGCTCCAGCAGGTTTTCCAGTTCGCGCACATTGCCGGGAAACGCATACGCGGCCAAAGCCGCCAGCACCGGCGGCGCCAGGCTCACGGCCTGGCGTGGCGCCAGACGCGCCAGGATCACCTCACATAATACCTGCAGATCGCCGCGCCGCTCGCGCAATGGCGGCAGCGCCAGCTCGATCACATGGAGGCGGTAAAACAGATCCTGGCGAAACGTGCCGGCGGCCACACCGCGCGCCAGGCCATGCTGGCTGGCGCACAGGATGCGCACGTCGACGGCCTCGTCAGTACTACCGCCCAGCTTGCGCACGCGCCGCTCCTGCAGCACGCGCAACAGCTTGACCTGCATGGCCAGCGGCAGATCGTCGACTTCATCGAGCAGCAAACTGCCGCCATGGGCCGCCTGGAACAATCCCTGGCGCTCATGCGCCCCCGTATAGGCGCCCTGGCGGCAGCCGAAGAATTCGGCTTCCATCAGCGCTTCGGGAATCGCGCCGCAGTTGACGGCGATAAACGGGAAGCTGGCGCGCGCGCCCTGCGCATGGATGGCGCGCGCCGCCAATTCCTTGCCCGTGCCCGATTCG
The DNA here is from genome assembly GCF_003096775.1 of Janthinobacterium sp. 78. Lineage (NCBI taxonomy): Bacteria > Pseudomonadati > Pseudomonadota > Betaproteobacteria > Burkholderiales > Oxalobacteraceae > Janthinobacterium > Janthinobacterium sp. 78. Next base: position 5,681,118 of record NZ_QENT01000001.1, read on the forward strand.
CCGCGGATGGCCACCGGCGCGCCACAGCGGGCGATGCGGCCGATCTGCGCGCGCAGCGCCTGCATGGGCAGCGAATTGCCGCTCAGTTGCGGCGCCGGTGGCATGCCGGCGGCGGTCACGGTATGCGGGCTGGGGCGGGGACTGGACATGGGACGCGCCTTTCTGCAATGGCGGCGACGAAGCGCCTGCTGCAGATGCTACGCCGGGCGCAGGCAGGAGGACGTTACGATACGGATGAGCAACGCGAGCGAGTCTGCCGGCGACCTGCCCTTACAACGTGGCGTGCGCGTGGCTGCAGTAATCATGGCCCTTGGCCTGCACGTTTTCCGAGGCCGGGTAGTACACGCCGCAGTGGGCGCAGCACAGCATCAGTTCGGCATCCGGCAATTCCTGCGGCCGGCCAGGCGGCGCAAACGGGTTCGGCTGTTGCTGCTGCTGCGCGCGGGCCCGTTGCTGCATGCCACGGATCTTGCTGCGGATAGCAAACAGCACCAGGAACACCAGCGCCAGCCAGAATAAAACACGTGTCATGCGAATCCTCGGTGTAAAACCACTTCCAGTACAAAACGGCTGCCGACATAGGCCAGCAGCAAGGTGGCGAAACCGGCCAGGGTAAAGCTCAGGGCCGTCTTGCCGCGCCAGCCGCGGAAGCGCCGGCCTGCCAGCAGCGAGGCAAACAACAGCCACGACAGCATGGTAAACACCGACTTGTGATCCCAGGTCAAGGCCTTGCCAAATAATTGTTCGGAAAACACGATGCCTGACAGCACGGTCAGGCTCAGCAGAATGAAGCCCAGACCGATCATGCGAAACAGCAACTTTTCCATCGTCAGCAGGGCTGGCAACTGGTCCAGCGCCGTGCCGATGAAGCCGCGGCTTTCGCTGCGCGTATGCAAACGCGATTCCTGCAGCGCCATCAGCACGGCGTGAAAGGCGGCAATCGTCAGGGTGCTATAGGCGAGCACGGCCACGGCAATATGCCAGCCGAAGACGGCCGACTTGCCTTCCATGCTGACCTGGCTGCCAGGAAAGGCCCAGGCCAGGCCGATGGCGAGGACGGCGCTGGGCATGACCATGCGGCGCAGTCCATCCAGACTGAAATTGCGGTTCTCTATCCAGTAGGCGCCCACCGATACCCACAGCGCGGCCGACAGCATGGCGGAAAAGCCGAAGCGCAAGGTGCCCGGCGCCATCAGGTCGAACCACAGGGTGGCGGCGTGCGCCAGCCAGGCGACGCCGGTCAGGCCGGCAATGAGCCGGGCACGGGACGAGGGAAGCACCGCGCACGCCGCGTACAACAGGGCGGCGATAAGAAAGAAATAGATCTGCATAGTTTAAGTTTACACCATAGCCGACAAGCGCGATTCAAGCGACAGCCAGGGTGACAGGCATTCCGCCGCCAGCCAATGCTGCAAGCCTGCCATGATATCGCGCCTGAGGCGCAACGGGGTAGCGCACCCTCAAGATTTTGGCAATCTTTCGCACCACCTGCCTATATATCAGTGTGCCGCAAAAAATGATGGCCCGCTCAAGCGGGCCATCGGGCACTGCCAATCTCCGGCTTACTTTACATTCAAGCTCTTTTTCGCCTGCTCCAGCAAGTCCGTCTTGACCCACTCCTTGGCCACGGGCGGCTTCGTCATGCGGCCCACGCCCGTTTTCACCATCACATCGGTGGTCACCTGGATATGCTCGGGCGAGATGTCGTACGAATACGGCGAATTGCTGATCGCATCGTCGAAGTCATCCTTCGTGATCTGGCCGCGGAACACGACTTCGCGCACATACTTTTCCGCCGTCGCCTTGTTGTCGATAAAGGTCTTGGTCGCTTCGACGAAGCAGCGCATGAATTTTTCCGCCACCGGACGGCGTTCTTTGTAGAACTTTTCCGTCATCACCATGGTCCGCACGGGTTCGCCGATCGGCGTGTCGTACGGTTTCAGGATTTCCGTACCAAAACCTTTGTTGATCGCCTGCGACGATTGCGGTTCCGACTGCATCATGGCGTCGATATTCTTGCCCATCAGCGCCTGGTTCAAGTCGGCGTAGGCCAGGAACACCAGTTGCACATCCTTGCCCTTGGTGTCGGCATACGTCAGGCCCGCTTGCGCCAGCTCGGCCAGCAGCAGCACTTCCTGGATGCCGCCGCGCGTCACGCCCACGCGCTTGCCCTTCAAATCCTTGACGCTGGCAATCTTTTGCCCGGCGCCCCCCACCAGCCGCGCTCCGCCTTTGGCAAAGCCGGCCACCACATAGATGGGCGCGCCGCCGGCACGGCCGGAAATGGCCGCTTCGGACGCCGTCGCACCCACGTCCAGCTCGCCGGCGATAATCGCCTGCATCACATCGAGGCCCTTGGCGAAGATATGCTCTTCGACCTTGATGCCGCACTTGGGCGCAATTTCCTTGATGTACGACACGGCGCCGTAGTGGGCGAATTTCAAATTACCCAGGCGCACGACTTCCTGTGCCTGGGCCTGCACGGCGCCCATGCCGAACGCCAGCATGAGGGCGGCGGCGATACCGGTCTTCAAGGTTGATTTCTTCTGCATCGGGTTCTCCTGTGGTGGTTGGTGTGTGCCCGCAAGGGCATTAAACACAGCTTTTTTTATTATGGGAGATAGTACCGCGTGTTGGGGGCAGGGCAACATTTTTTTGCCCTGGCCAGCCCGCCCTGTTTAAAACGTGGCGCGCAGGGTCACGCTCGCATTGCGTGGCGCGCCATACCAGTTGCCGCCGCCTGAGTAGCCCGTCTTTTCATAGTAGCGCTTGTCAAAGAGATTATTGACGTTCAGGGCCAGCGACCAGCGGGGATCGATGCGGTATTGCGCCAGCGCGCTCCAGACGGCATAGCCGCCCTGCGTAAACTGGAAGTCCTGCACGGCGCCGGCGCGCGTGAGCACCGTGCCACTCGTGTAGCTGGCGCTCTGGATGGCGACGTTGCCGCCCACTTTCCAGGCAGACCAGGCGCCAGGCAAGGTATACGCCGTCGACAGCTTGAACAGATGCTTGGGCGTGATGCTGCTGAAAGGCAAGCCCGTGCTGTCATTCTTGCTGTGGTTAAAAGTATAGCCGGCGGCGGCCTGCAAGCCAGGCAAGAGTTCGCCGCCCACTTCCATATCCACGCCACGGCTGGTCACCTTGCCTTGCGGCAGATAGCAGCAATTGCCCGCATACAGATCGGTTTCTTCCGGATAACTGGGGTCGAGCACAGCCTCGCCATTGCGTTCGACATGGAACAGGCTGAAGGTGGCATTCAAGCGCCCGTCGAGCAGTTCACCCTTGAAGCCGCCTTCATAGCTCTTGCCCGTGATTGGCTTGAGCGAGGTGCCCGGCATCGGCCCCGCCTTGTACAGCGCCTGCGGCTTGAAGATGGCGGAATAGCTGGCATATGCCGACCACTGTGCATTGAGGTCGTAAATGATGCCGCCATACGGCGTCAGCTTGGTCGGCTCGCTGAAGCGGCTGTCCGAGTCGGGCGCCCACACGCCCGTGTCGCCATCGAGGGATGCCACGTATTGCTTGAATTTGTAACGGGCCAGGCGCGCGCCCAGCACCACGTGCAACTGGTCGCTGGGATGCAGGCGCACGGTGCCATACGCGCCATACTGTTCCTGCTCCCATGGATGAAAACGGTACCAGACAGGGCCATTGTCGCCGCCGGCCCATGGCGTGGCATCGGGATTGAAAGGATTGGCCGGCGTACTGCCGGCCCCCGTCTGCCGGGCCGAATCCCAGTAGCTCGTGACCTTCTGCCGGTCGGCTCCCAGCAGCAACTCGTGCGTGCGTCCCAGCAACTTGAAATTGCCCGTCAGATTCAGGTCCAGCACATTCTGGTGATTCCAGGCATTGTTGCGCGTACCGGCCCACACCACGCCATCGCTGCCGCCAGGCTGCACGGCGCCGGTGGTAAACGTGCCGCGTCCCTTGGCGCTCTGCTCGACGTGGCTGGCATTCAATTTCAGTTTCCAGCCAGTGGCAAAGCGGTGTTCAAGCTGGGCAAACAGTTCCGTGACCGCATTGTCGACATACCCCCAGGGCTGGCTCAGATTGGTCGAGCGCGGCAGCTGCAAATCCGTGCCATCGGCATAACGGGGCAGACCGGAACCACTGCCATTCGTATCGCGCTTGCTGTGCGAACCACCCACGGTCAACAGCGACCCCGTGGGCAGGTCCGCTTCCAGCACCGCGTACACGAGTGCCTTTTCCGTACGGAAGTGGCGCATGAAGGAGCCATCATTTTCATACATGACCACCACCCGCCCGCGCAGCCGTCCATCGTCAGTGAGCGGGCCCGTGGCGTCGATATCGGCGCGATAATTGCTCCAGCTACCCGCCGACAGAGCGGCCGCCAGTTGTCGACGCTCAAGAGGTTTCTTGCGCGCCAGATTGATGATGCCACCCGGATCACCGGCGCCGGACAGCAGGCCGGACGCGCCGCGCATCACCTCGACCCGGTCGTACATCGCCATATCCTGGATCGCCGTCGCGGTGTAGCTGCCGATATTGAAGGGCGCACCGCCATCGATCTGCATGCTGTCGATCTGGAAGCCCCGCGAATAGAAATTGTAGGCGTGGCCGTTTACACGCTGCAAGGTGATGCCCGGCGTCAGCGCCATGGCGCCACCGATATCCTTGACGTCCTGGTCATCGAGCTGCTGGCGCGTCACCACCGATACAGACTGGGGAATTTCGCGAAACGACTGGTCCGTCTTCGAAGCGATGCTGGTGACGCGGCTGGTGTACGAGCCCGTGCCTTCCGTGCTGCCATCGGCGGCGCGGCGCGCGCGCACGCGAATCGCGGCCAGGGTTTGCTCATCCGCGGCGCTGGCGGCAGTGGCCGCAGCGGCAGCCGTTGCCGGCAGCGCTTTTTGCAAGGTATGGCTGCCGTCGCTGCGGCCGACGAGTTCCAGGCCGCTGCCGGCCAGCAGACGCGTGAGCGCTTCGCGCGGCGTATAGCTGCCGCTCAGGGCCGGGCTGCTCAGCCCCGCCGTCAGAGCTGGATCGAACGACAGGGCGATGCCCATCTCGACGGCCAGGGTGGACAGGTTACGGCCCAGGGGGCCAGCCGGCAGCGCGACGCTGCGCGCGGCGGGCGCGTCCGGCGATGCGGCATGGACGGGCGCGGCCATGGCCAGCACGGCCAGGTGGACGGCGAGAAAAACGATGGAACGGAGGGGAGCTGCAGGCATGACGTTTCCTTTACATGGCAATGGGATCTTCTTCCCCTTGCCAGCCCGGCGCGAAAAAAGTGTCAGGTTTTTTCAACTATTTATTCAGGTGCATCCAGGGTGACCCAGTAGCCGCCAAGGCGCGTGCGTACCGCCAGCGGATAGGTCGATACCAGCATCACCAGCGCCGCATCCGTGTCCGTAATGGGAAAGGCGCCCGAGACGCGCACATTGGCCACGCGGGGATCGCAGCGCACGATGCCGGGCCGGTAGCGGCCCAGTTCCAGCGCAAAATCGTGCAGGCGCATGTCGTCGGCCAGCAGCATGCCGCGCTGCCACGCCAGCGCGCCGCCGTCCAGCGCCGCCGGTTCGCCGATGGCCGCCGCCGTGAAGGCCACTTGCCGTCCCGCTGGAATGATGTGCTGCGCACCGCTGCGCGCGCGCACGCGCACGCGGCTTTCCCGCACCGCCAGCAGCGTCCGGCCATCATCCTGGCGCACGGAAAACTGCGTGCCCAGCGCTTCGAGCCGGCCTTCGGCCGTGGCGACAAGGAAGGGACGGCGCTGCGCATCGGCGGCAGTCTGCACGGCGATTTCGCCCTGCCGCAGGGTCAGCAGGCGCTGCGCGCCATCGAATTGCACGTCCAGGGTGGTGGCCGTATTGAGGCTGATGCGGCTGCCATCGGCCAGCACGATGTCGCGCCGCTCGCCAGTGGCCGTGCGGTAATCGTGGCGCCAGCCCTGCTGCTCCATCAGCAGCCAGGCGCCGGGCACCACCGCCAGCAAGGCGGCCAGTTTCAGCAGCGCGGCGCGGCGCGCCGAGCTGCGGTCCAATTCGCGCGAGCGGTCCAGCGCCGGCATGGCCAGCTCCGGCGGCAGGCCGCCCAGTTTTCCCAGCAACGCTTCGGCACGCTGCCAGGCACGCGCATGTTCCGGGTCGCTGGCGCGCCAGCGCTCACAGGCAAGCCGCTGCTGCGCGCTGGCCGCGCCCGAGTGCAGCTGCATCAGCCAGTCGGCCGCCTGCTCGAGCACGCGTGGATCAATCGGAACACGGGCGCCCACGCTAGTCGCCATCGAGCTGCAGGCATGCCAGGAACGCCTGCTTCATATAGCGCTTCACGCTGGCCAGCGACACGTCCAGCCGCACGGCGATGGCGTCATACGTGAGCCCTTCCAGCTGCGACAGCAAAAAGGCACGCCGCACGACAGCCGGCAGGGAATCGAGCATGGCGTCGACCTGGTGCAGGGTTTCCAGGATCAGCAATTGCTCTTCACACGATGGCGCTTGCAGTTCGGGCAACAGGGCGATGGCGTCGAGATAGGCGCGTTCGAGCGCCTGGCGCTGATACCAGTTGATCAGGATGCCCCGCGCCACCGTCGTCAGGTAGGCGCGCGGCTGGCTGATAGCGACGATGTCGCGCCCGGCCAGGATGCGCACGAAGGTATCGTGCGCCAGATCGGCCGCGTCAAAGGCATTGCCCAGCTTGTAGCGCAACCAGCCATGCAGCCAGCCGTGGTGCTGCTGGTACAGCGCCTGGGCGGCATGCGTGGGAGAAGAGTGGTCTTGCTGTAGGGCGAAGTCGGCGGCCGACATGGGCATCCTTTCCTGTCAGGCGCCTGGCACCAATGCAAATAAGAATTATTCTCATTTTAGCCGAAACAACAACGCCGGCGCAATGCCTGGCCGCGATGGCAGGCATTGCGCCGGCGTTTTTACAACCGTTTTTACAACACCTACTGTCCGGCCAGCGCCACCACCGGATCGAGTCCCGACGCCTTGCGCGCCGGCATGAAGCCAAACACCAGCCCCGTCACCACGGCGCAGGCAAACGCGCCGGCGATGGCGCTCAGCGAAAAGATCACCGGCACGTCCCATACCAGCAGCAAGCCGGCCACCGTCACGCCGACCACGATGCCGGCCACGCCGCCCACCACCGACACCAGCACGGCTTCGGTGAGGAACTGGCGCAGGATGTCGCGCCGGCGCGCGCCCGTCGCCATGCGGATGCCGATTTCGCGCGTGCGCTCACGCACCGTCATCAGCATCACGTTCATGACGCCGATGCCGCCCACCACCAGCGACACGGCAGCGATCAGGCTGAGCATCATGGTCATGTTGTCCTGCGTCTTGGCTTCGGCGGCGATCGACGCGGCCGCGTTGCTGATGCCATAGTCGCGGATGCGGTGGCGCTCGAACATCGTGGCGTCGACCGCCGCCTCCACTTCCGTCACGCGCTTGACGTCGGCCACCGCCATCACCGTGTACGTCGGCTCGCGCTGGCCGAAGACGCGGATGCCGGCCGTGGAAAACGGCAGCAGCAGCACGTCGTCTTCATCCTTCTCGCCCGTCAGCGCGCCCTTCGCGCTCATCACGCCGATCACCTGGAACGGCACATTGCCGATCAGGATGCTCTGCCCCACGGGATTGGCCACATCGGGCATCAGTTTTTCGGCCAGGTGCGCGCCCAGCACGGCCACGGTGGCCATCTCGCGCTCGTCTTCTTCGGTAAAGAAGCCGCCCTTGGCCACCGGCCAGGTCTGGATCTGCGGCAGGGCCGACCCCGTACCGCGCACATACGTCTGCACGTCGAGGTTACCGTGGCGTATCACCTTGTTGCCCGTGACATTCGGCAGCACGTGGGTGATGCCCGGCACGTCTTTCAACGCATCGAGGTCGGCCAGGGTGATGCTGCGCCCGGGGATGCGCGAGCTTTCGCCGCGCGACGCCATGTACAGCAAATTCGAGCCGAACGCGCCCAATTGGGCCATCACTTGCTGGCGCGTGCCCAGGCCGATGGCCAGCATGACGATCACGGAAGCGACGCCGATGACGATGCCCAGCAGCGTCAAGCCCGTGCGGAAGCGGTTGATCCACAGCACGCGCCAGGCCGCGCGCGCCGCGTCGAGCAATTCCGTGCCCAGCGACGCGCCAGTGTCATGCGCGGCGCGCGACATGTCCAGCGGCGGCAGGGCCGTCGACGTAGCGGGGATGGCGATGGCGCCCGAATCTGCGATGATTTCGCCATCGCTGATCTCGATCACGCGGCGCGCCTGGGCCGCCACCTTGCGGTCATGCGTAATGAGGATGATGGTGTGGCCCGCGTCGGCCAGTTCGCCCAGCAGAGCCATGACTTCGGCGCCGCTGCTGCTATCCAATGCCCCCGTCGGTTCATCGGCAAGGATGATGCGCCCGCCATTCATCAGCGCGCGCGCGATCGACACGCGCTGCTGCTGCCCGCCCGATAATTGATTCGGCCGGTGGTCGAGCCGGTCGCCCAGGCCCAGGCGCTTGAGCAGCGCTTCCGAGCGGGCGTGGCGGGCCGCGGCCGGCATGCCCGCGTACAGGGCCGGAACTTCCACGTTTTCGCGCGCCGATTCAGTGGCGATCAGGTGATAGCCCTGGAAGACGAAGCCGAACGCTTCGCGCCGCAGCCACGCCAGTTCATCGGGATTCAGGCTGGCCACGTCCTGGCCGGCGAAGCGGTAGGTGCCGTCGCTGGGACGGTCCAGGCAGCCCAGCAGATGCATCAGGGTCGATTTGCCGGAACCGGACGCGCCCACGATGGCGACGAATTCACCGGCGCCAATGGACAAGGTCAGGCCGCGCAGCACTTCCACGGCCGGCGCGCCGTCGTGGCCGCCGTAACGCTTGCGGATGCCGGCAAGTTCAATCAGTGGCGCCGGCTGGCCAGGTTCTCCCGGTTGCCCCAGTGACGCGGCCTCGCTCATGGCACTCATAACTGGAACCTGCTGGCGCCGCTGCTGCCCGGCTGCTCGCCCGTGACCAGCAATTCACCTTCGCGCAAGCCTTGCAGCACTTCCGCGCTGAGGCGGTTGCGCACGCCCACGGTGACGGCGCGCGTATCGACCTTGCCGTCCGCATCCATCACGCGGGCCGTGAACTGCCCCGGCTTGGCGCCTTCTTCCGTCGACGGTTTCAGGGCCGGCAAGGGCACGGCCAGCACATTGTTTGCCGCTGCCGTGACAAACACCACCTGCGCCGTCATCTGCGGCATCAGTTCGCCATCGGCGTTATCCACGTCGAACAGCACGGTATATAAAATCACCTTGCTGGTCGACGGCGCCAGCGCCGTGCCGGCGGCGGAACCACCGGGCACCGGCGGGGCCGGCAGCACTTGCCGCACCTTGCCGCTCCAGCGCCGCTGGTCGCCACCCAGGGTGGTGAAGTACACGGGCATGTCCGGGCGCACGCGGCGCACGTCCGCTTCCGACACTTCCGTCCATACCGTCATGGCCGACAGATCGGCGATGCGCAGGATGTTCGGCGTCTGGTACGTGGCGTTCAGGGTCTGCCCTTCCTTGGCGTCCAGGCCCACCACCTTGCCAGCCATGGGCGCGTAGATGCGCGTATAGCCGAGGCGCGCCTCGTCCGCCTTCAGGCTGGCCTGGGTCTGGTCGATCTGCGCCTTCAGGTGGTCGATCTTGGCGCCGGCCGAGGCCAGCGTGGCTTCGGCCGTTTCCAGGTCGGCCAAAGGCGTCGAGTCGAACTTGGCCATCTGCTTCTGGCGGCCATGCTGCTGGCCGGCCAGGCGGTGCTGCGCCTGCTGGTCGGCCAGCTGCGCGCGCAAGCCCGCCAGGGCGGCGCGGCCCGCGTCGACCGTGGCTTGCTGCACGCTGGGGTCGATCTCGGCCAGCAACTGGCCCTTTTCCACGGCGCTGCCGGGCTGCACGTGCAGGCGCGTAATCTGGCCCGACACCTGCGCGCCCACATCGACATAGGTTTGCGGCTGCAAGGTGCCGATGGCCGTGACGCTGGCCTCGATATTGCCGCGCTTGACGGGCGCCGTGTCGAACACGGTGGCCGGGCCACGCGTGGCCCACAGGGCACCGGCGCCAAACAGCGCCAGCAAGACCGCGCCGCCCAGAATGCGGGCGCGGCGGGAAGGCAGGCGGGCCGCCATCAGGAAGCCGCCTTCAGTACATTCAAAACATCAATCGGTGTCGCCAGGCGTGAAAAATACATCGGTCTATCCTTGAAAATGGCGGTGGTCATCACCGCAGGAACGTCACAAGCCCTGCCAGCGCGGCGACGGCTGCCAGCAGGGAACTACGAAACAGCAAGCGGGGGGCATACGGCAGCAGCAGGGCCACCAGCAGCGCTCCCGCCCCGATGAATCCCAGCCAGGCGACCACGCCGACGGTAGCGCTCCAGCCGGCCACGCAAGGCCAGATGGCCAGCGCCAGCAGGATGGCGCCCGCCAGTTGCAGCGCGCGCCGCACGTTCGGCGCCGCGTCCCTGCCCCAGACCTGGCCATGGTGGCGATCCATCGCCAGCGAGAGGCTGGCCATGCCCGCATACGACAGGCCAAGCGCGCACAGGATGGTGTTGATCATGACTGTCCTTCCGTAGTGACATGCAGGCTGGCCGTGGGCGCAGCGTTTTCTCTGGCGGCGGCTTTTTCAAGCGGCTTTTCCTTGCGCTTCCGGACTTTCCACGCGCCCCAGGCGGCCAGCAGGCCGAAGGCCATGCTGCCCAGTTCCACGCCGGCGCTTTCCCAGTCGCCGCGCGCGACCTGCGCCACCAGGTTGTCGCCCGTGCTCAGGACATTGAGCACCGGCAGCAGCAGGCACAGAGCCGCCAGCAAGCCCAGTTGCTCGATCCACGCGCGCTTTTCCGCGCGCAGGCAGGCGTGCACCAGCATCAAAAACCACACGCCGAAGAAGGCACGCACTTCCCAACCTGCCCGGTGCTCGATGCCGACGGGGATCAAACGGTTGGCCCACAGGAAGCCCACGCAAGCGATCGACAGGCCGGCAATCGCCGCCACGTTCAGGCAGGCGATGACGCGGTACACGCGCTGCGTATAGGCGCCGAACTCGCCACCGGACTTCTGGCGCCGCTTGACCATGAACATGATCGCGCCCGTGCCCATCATGGCCGTGCCGGCCAGGCCGCAAAAGAAGTACAGCCAGCGCATCGGCGTGCCGCCAAAACCGACCATGTGCAGGTTCGACATGACGGAGCGCGTCAGGCCCGCACCGCCCGTGTCCGACTCGCCCGGCAGGCGCACGGCAACCTGCTCGCCCGTGGCCAGCGCATAACAGGCCCTGCCCGTATTGGCGCTGATGCGCGTGAGCAGTTCCGTATCCTCGTTCCAGCCATACATGCACACGCGCATGGAGGCGTCGTTCGGATTGTCCAGCACCACAGCGCGGATTTCCTGGCCGATGGCCTGCTCGGCGCGCTGCGCAAACGATTCCAGCGCGGGAATGGCCAGCGGCTGGCCCGAGCGCGCAGGCTTGCCCGCATCGTTCCAGTCGGCCAGGAAGGCTTTCTTGGGATTGTCCATGCCATATTGCGCCACCACGGGGGCCGGCACATAGTCATCGCTGAAAAATGCCAGGCCCGTGTAGGCGATCATGAACTGGAACGGCAAGGTCAGCACGGCCACCGCGTTGTGCGCGTCGAGCCACGAACGCTGGCCTTTGGCCGGGCGGAAGGTAAAGAAATCCTTGAAGATGCGCTTGTGCGTGATGACGCCACTCACCAGCGCCACCAGCATGATCATGGTGGTGATGCCGACGATCCAGACGCCGATGCGTCCCGCGTGCAGTTCGTAGTGGAAATCGACAAAGTGGTGGCCGCCGATGGTCTCGCGCTGCGTTACCTCGCGCGCATGTTCGATGACGGCGCCCGTCAGCGGATCGAGGTCCGCCGAGCCGTAGCCGCCGCTGGGCTGGAACCAGTAGGCGGACAAGCCGTGGTCGGGACGCTGCACCGGCCAGATTTCCCACATGTCCGCCTTCGGGTGTTCTTTGGCCATGAAGTCGAGCGCCAGTTCCAGGCGGTGCGCGCGGTCCGTGACCTTCGGCAGCGGCGGATCGTTCGCATGCGCCGCCTCTTCCAGAGCGTGTTCGGGCGTCATCCAGTGGCCGATCGGGTCGTCGAAGACGGCCAGGGTGCCGGTCAGGAAAATGGCGAACAGCAGCCAGGAAATCCACAGCCCGCTCCACGTATGCAGCCAGGCCATGGCCTGGCGCAAGCCGCCCTGTTGCGGCGTTTTCACCACTTTGTCTACCTTGACGGCGTTCATGCGGCACCTCGCGACAGCAGCAGGCCAAGGCCGCCGCACAGAATCGCCGGCAGCAGCATGCCGAGCCAGGCGCGGCGCAGGTCTTGCACGGCAAAGACCCAGACCACGGCGCAGGTGTAGACGACGAAGGCGCTCAGAGTGGCCGTCAGCACGGCTTCGGCGCGCGACAGCGGCAGCACGGCCGACAACAGCACGGCCACGCCGGACGTGAGGGCATAGCCGCCAAAGACGGCGGCGAGCACGCGCGAGAACAACAGCATATTGGCCGATTTCATCATCGCGGCGCTCCCTGTGGCATACGCCAGCTCACGCCATTGCTGGCGTGGGCCAGATTCAACTGCACATTCATAAGCCATGCATCCTTCATCAAGATAGGTCATTCAAAAGTGATTATTTACAATTTGTAGTTCAAGGTCAGCATCAGGTTGCGCGGCGTGCCCACCAGATTGCCGAAGACATCGGAGTAGATGCTCTGGTAATAGTGCTTGTCGAGCGCATTGTTGACGTTCAGGCGCAGCTCGGCGCGGCTGTCGATCTGCCAGGCCGCATTCAAGCCCAGGATCGCGTAGCGGCCCTGGCGCAGGTGATAAGTGCCGTCGTTTGATTCGGTCGCGCCCTGCCCGTACACCGAGGCGCCGACGCGCCAGCCTTGCGCCGCGCCGGACAGGCGGTAGCTGGTGGCCAGCTTGAGCTGCTGGCGCGGATAGCGGCTGTTGAAATCCTTGCCGATATTGGCCGGATCGCTGTCGCGCGTAAATTGCGCCTTCACATACGTAAAACCGGCCGACAGTTGCCAGTCAGGCGTCAGCGCGCCCGCCACATCCAGCTCCACGCCTTCGCTGCGCACTTCGCCCGACGCGCGCTGACAATAGCCCCAGGTGCTGCCGGGGCAGGGACTCGGGCCGGCCAGGTCGTCCACGCCGCGGTTTTGCTGGCGGATCTGGAACACGGCCGCGCTGGCATTGAGGGCGCCGCCGAAGTATTCACCCTTCACGCCCGCTTCATAGTTGGTGCCGCTGATCGGCTTCAGGGGCTGCGCATTGGCGTCGGTGGATGCTTGCGGCTGGAAGATCTCGGTCCAGCTGGCGTACACGGAATGCTGCTTGTCGAGGTCATACACGACACCGGCGTAGGGCGTGAATTCGCGCGCCACCGAGTAGCCGGCATCGTCCTTGTACCAGCTCACGCGCCCGCCCAGCACCAGCGACAGCGGATCGGCCAGGCGCATGCGCGTGCCCGCATACACGCCGCTTTGCTCGGTGATGCTGGCCGTGCCCCACTGCGCGTAGTTGATGACGGGGCGCGCCACGCTGCCCGCATCCCAGTTGAACGGGTCGAGCACCGGCGCCGCTGCGCCCCAGCTGTACGGGGCCCAGCCGCCATAGCTGTTTTTCGACGAACGGCGATGGCTGGCGCCGACCGTCAGCTCGTGTTCGCGGCCGAACAGGCTGTAGCTGCCGCTGGCATACGCGTCATAGCTGGTATTGGCCAGCTCGGCGCGGTAGCTTTGCGAATTGAAGCGCAGGGTGTCGCCGCGGCGGTTGATGCCGGAAAACGTCGTGTCGATCTCGGGCGTCTTGCGCGTGGCCGCCAGCTTGGCCTTCCAGCCGTTGCCGAAACGGTGTTCCAGTTCGGCGAAGATGGTTTTATCCGTCTGGCGCCAGTCATCGAAGTCGGTGCCCAGGTAAGTCGAGCGGGGCAAGTTCAAAAAGGTGCCGTCGGCGGCCGTCACCACGCCCGTGGTGACGCCGTCGTTATCGGTCTTGCGGTAGTGGGCGCCCAGGGTCAAGGTGGTATCGGGGCGCAGGTCGGCCTCGATGATGCCGTACAACTGGTGATTGCGGCCATGCAGCACGTCAACATAGTCCTTCTTGTCCTGCAGCGTCACGACGATGCGCCCGCGCAGGGTCTTCGCTTCGTTGAGCGCGTTGGCCGCATCGGCTTCCAGGCGGTAGTTGCTCCAGCTGCCGATGCTGGCCGAAAACGACGCTTGCGGCGTGGCCGTCGGGCGCTTGCGCACCATATTGATGGCCGCGCTGGGCGTGCCGCTGCCCGTCATCAAGCCCGTGGCGCCGCGCACCACCTCGATGCGGTCATAGATGGCCAGGTCGTCATTGTCGCCATTGAAGGTGCCGTTCGCGCCCAGGCTGGTGGGCAAGCCATCGAACAGGATGTTGTCGACTGGAAAACCGCGTGCGCTGAAGCTGCCCGAATCGCCCGTAAAGTTGCCTTTTTGCATGACCAGGCCCGTGATCGACTGGACGGCGTCGTCCAGGGTTGTGATGCCCAGGTCGTCGATCTGCTGGCGCGTCAGCACGCTGACCGACTGCGGCGTTTCGCGCAGCGACAGACTCAGCTTGGTTGCCGTATTGCTCACGCCCGTTGTGTAGGAGCCGCTGCCTTCCGTCGCCGCATCGCGTCCTGCCGTGACGGACACGCCGAGCATGGTCTGTTCGGTGGCGGGGGTGGCTCGCGCCTGCTGCGCGATGGCCGGCAGGCTGGCGGCAAGGCACAGGGCAGCGGCGGCTTGCGCCAGCGGACGCAACGCGGAGTGAGAAGATGGCAAACTGACAAAAGGCAAAGCGTGCGACATGAAAGTTCCTGATAGTAATGGCGTCATCAGACGGTAAAAAACAGGCGCCCTACTCTGTAGGTGCCGCGAAAACGAAAAACGGGCAGTCCGATTGAAAAATATTTTTACCGAGGCGGGCTACGCGGCCGGCTCCACCGTCACCCAGTAACGCGTGCGGCTGCGCACCTGCACCGGCAGCGAGTTGGGCAGCATGTTCAAAATGCGCTGGGTATCGGCCAGCGGGAATACACCCGACAGGCGCAGCTGGGCCACTGCCGGCGCGCAGTCGATCACGCCCGGGCGATAGCGGGCCAGGTCGGCCAGGAAGTCGCCCAGGGTCACGTCGTCGACGATCAGTTGCCCGCGCGACCAGGCATCCGCATACGCATCGATGGAGTGCGGCGCGTCCGGCGCATGGCGGGAAAACGCCACGCCGCGCCCGGCCGCCAGCAGCAAGGGCGCGCCAGCGCTGTCGCGCGGGCGGATTTCAACGGCGCTTTCCAACACCTCCACGGTGCTGACGCCATCCTGCTGGCGCACGACAAAGCGCGTGCCCAGCGCGCGCACCAGGCCTTCGCGCGTGGCCACCACCAACGGCGCGGCGCTGCCGGCACCGTGGCCGCTGCTGACGAGGATTTC
Organism: Janthinobacterium sp. 78; assembly: GCF_003096775.1. Lineage (NCBI taxonomy): Bacteria > Pseudomonadati > Pseudomonadota > Betaproteobacteria > Burkholderiales > Oxalobacteraceae > Janthinobacterium > Janthinobacterium sp. 78. The sequence continues at coordinate 5,696,554 of NZ_QENT01000001.1, forward strand.
GCCGGCCAGCAACTCGATCAGGCGGCGGCTGGCGTCGAAACGCACGTTCACGGCCGATCCCGTATTCAGGCTGAGCACACTGCCATCGTCCAGCACTACCTCGCGCCGCTCGCCCGTGGCCGTGCGGTAGTCGGCGCGCAGAGCGCGCACGCCATCCCAGGCGCCCGTCTGCGCGGCCAGCAAGCCGCCGCCAGCGGCCACGCCCAGCCATGCCAGCAACTGGCGCCGCTTGCCGTTAACGGCTTGCTGTTGCGTGCCGGCCAGCGCCTGCGCGGCCGCACCGCGGTGCAAGCCGTTGAAGCGCTGCGACACCGCGTCGATATGCTGCCAGGCCCGTTCATGTTCCGGGTCGGCCCCGCGCCAGCGTTGCCAGGCGGCGTGCTCCGCTTCGCTGGCCTCGTCCGACATCAGCACGGTCAGCCACTCGGCCGCCTGCTGCTGCACTTCCTCGGCTATGGCCGCCGGGGCCGCGGATTCTGCCACCGCGCTCATGCCGGCAGGGAGAAAAACACCTGGCGGTTGGCGCGCGTCAGGTATTGCTTGACCGAGCTGGCCGACACCCTCAGGCGCACGGCGATCTCGGCATAGCTGAGGCCTTCGAGTTGCGCCAGCAAAAACGCCGTGCGTACGGGACCCGGCAAGCCATCGAGGGCGGCATCGATTTCCTGCAAGGCTTCCAGCGCCAGCAGCCGTTCTTCCGGCGCGGGCGCCACCTCGGGCGGCAGGCAGGCCAGCGCCTGCAGATACGCGTCTTCCAGCACTTGCCGGCGGTAGCGGTGCGCCACCAGACGCCGCGCGATGGTGGCGAGAAAAGGCCGCGCTTCGCGGATCTGCGGCGCCGTGCCATTGGTCAGCACACTGACAAAGGTGTCTTGCGCCAGGTCCGCCGCTTCGCCCGCATTGCCCAGCTTATGCCGCAGCCAGCCCTGCAGCCAGCCGTGATGGCTGCTGTAGAGCGCGTGCAGGTCTTGTTGCTGGGCAAAATCGGCGGCCGACATGGCATCCCTTTCCGCTCAGGCGTGCGTCACCCGAGAATGTAAATAAGAATTATTCTCATTCTAACCGTGTTTTTGGCTTTCATGCAATCGTGGCGTTGGCAGAAATACCAACTAATTCAAAAGCCGGCCAACCGCCAGGCACTGCAGCGCAGGACCGCCCGCCACCCGCGATGGGGTAAAATGGCGCCCATCGTCCGGTTTAGAGCCTACCTCAGTAGATGAATACATCTCCTGCTGGCGCCCCTCAGAAGCGGGGACTGCGTTGCTCGTCGTCGCGTGGCTTGCCACGCTTCCTCCTCACGCCTTGTCCGCGCTCCTGATGAGCTGCTAGCAGAAGACGCTCCCTACTGAGGTAGGCTCTTAGCTCCGCCCACTCCCAAGCTTTTCATTGCAGGTTCATCATGCTAGATAATCTCACCCAACGGCTTGCCAAAGTCGTCAAGACCATGCGCGGCGAGGCGCGCCTGACCGAAGCGAACACCGCCGACATGCTGCGCGAAGTGCGCCTGGCGCTGCTCGAAGCCGACGTCGCCCTGCCCGCCGTGCGCGAATTCATCGTCAAAGTCAAAGAAAAAGCCATGGGCGAGGATGTCATTTCCTCGCTCACACCAGGCCAGGCCCTGGTCGGCGTGGTGCAGCGCGAGCTGGCCGCCCTGATGGGCGCCGACCTGGGACCGGAAGCGTCGCAGATCAGCTTTGCGCAGCAACCGCCCGCCATCATCCTGATGGCCGGTCTGCAGGGTGTGGGCAAGACCACCACCGTCGGCAAGCTGGCGAAGTACCTGAAAGAAGAAAAGAAGAAGAAAGTACTGACCGTTTCGGCCGACGTGTACCGCCCTGCCGCGATCGCCCAGCTGCAATCGGTCACCGCCCAGGTGGGCGCCGACTTCTTCCCGTCCGCCAGCACCGACAAGCCGGTCGATATCGCGCTGGCCGCGCTGGATTGGGCGAAAAAGCATTACCACGACGTGCTGATCATCGATACGGCAGGCCGCCTCGGTATCGACGAAGAGATGATGCGCGAAATCGCCGCCATCCACGGCGCCGTGAAACCGATCGAAACCCTGTTTGTCGTCGACGCCATGCTGGGCCAGGACGCCATCAATACGGCAAAAGCCTTCAACGATGCGCTGCCGCTGACCGGTATCGTGCTGACCAAGCTCGATGGCGATGCACGCGGCGGTGCTGCCCTGTCGGTGCGCCACATCACGGGCAAACCGATCAAGTTTGCCGGTGTCTCGGAAAAACTCGACGGCCTGGAAGCGTTCGACCCGACCCGCATGGCCAACCGCATCCTGGGCATGGGCGACATCCTCGCCCTGGTGGAAGAAGCGCGCAAGGGCGTCGACAGCAAGGCAGCGGCCGACCTGGCGCAAAAGATCAAGGTCGGCGGCAAGTTCGACATGAACGACTTCAAGGCGCAACTGGGCCAGATGAAGAAAATGGGCGGCATGGCCAACCTGATGGACAAGCTGCCGGCCCAGTTCCAGCAGGCAGCGGGCGGCAAGAACATGGATCAAGCCGATAAACAGGTGCGCCGCATGTGCGGCATCATCGATTCGATGACGCCGCAGGAGCGCGCCAAGCCTGAACTGATCAAGGCCACGCGCAAGCGCCGCATCGCCGCCGGCGCCGGCGTGCAGGTACAGGAAGTGAACCGCATGCTGACGCAATTCGAGCAAATGCAAACGATGATGAAGAAATTGTCGGGCGGCGGCATGATGAAGATGATGCGCAGTATGAAGGGCATGATGCCTGGCATGCGTTAAGGCATCAAAATCCCCGTTCACGGGGATTTTGATGGCGTTCATTACGCCGCACATCCAAGTAAAAACACCGTTTCAAATAATGCCGGATTGCATTTTCATGTGTCCGGCATCACTCTTCCCTCCCCCCGCAGTGCTCCTCCCCCGCATAGCCAGTAACCATGCCATTTACGGGCAAAAACACGCTTCCGCACTCCCAAGCGGTGCGCCCGGGCGACAGCATCGCCATTTCCCTGCCTTTTCCTCGTGAAAACGTGAAAAACACTTGCATACAAGGTAAATCCACACCAATATTAGCCGTGCGATTAATTGCGCAATTTCCCATGTGTTTGTTAAGGAGGCTCGAAGATGGCAACAGCCAAAAAAACCCCAGTAGCAGCGCCAGCCAAAGCAGCAGCAGCCAAGCCTGCAGCCGCCAAAAAAGCAGCACCCGCAGCCAAAGCAGCAGCTAAACCAGCAGCGGTGAAGAAAGCGGCAGCACCGGCAACACCACGCAAGCCAAACGCAGCATTCATGAAAGCAATGACGCCATCGAAAGATCTGGCCGCCGTTGTTGGCGCAGCACCACTGCCGCGCACGGAAGTGACCAAGAAGGTATGGGATTACATCAAGAAACTCGATCTGCAAGATCCGGCCAACCGCCGCATGATCAATGCGGACGACAAGCTGAAAGCTGTTTTCGGCGGCAAAGCCCAAGTCTCCATGTTTGAAATGACGAAACTGATCTCCGATCATTTGAAATAATCAGATACGCGCCGGCCCAACACCGAGCGAGTGCCCCGCAGCTGATTCAGCGAGCGGGGCATTTTTTTGGCTGTAAGCGCCAACAATGTTATCGGATTACGGTCTTGCAGACCTAATCCGACCTACGTCCGACCTACCCTGCTGGCTTGAACTCCCACTGCTTCCAAGCCGCCCTTACCGCATTCGGATACTCGGCCCGCCCCCGGCTACCGTTATACCGCCCCAGCGCCAGGTACAAATCCCCGCGTTCCATATCCAGGTACATGCGCAAGATCGCGCAGCCATAGCGCAAATTCGTTTGCATGTGGAATAGCTTGCTGCGGTCATGGTCGCCGATGACGCCCGTCCAGAACGGCATCACCTGCATGTAGCCACGCGCGCCAGCCAGCGAGACGGCATATTTGCGGTAGGCCGACTCCACCTGGATCAGGCCCAGCACCAGGGCCGGCTCCAGGCCCGCGCGACGCGCTTCATACCAGACGGTTTCCAAAAATTCCGTGCGCAGCTGCGCGTCCGGCAGCTTGCGTTGCAGGCGTTGCGACATCTGCGCCAGCCATTGCTGGTAGCGCTGCAGTTCGATGGGGGTGGCAAATTTGGGTTGCGGCGGGCGTTCGTCGCGGATCGCGTGCGACAGGGCCAGGCGGACGGAGTCGGCCAGCGCCTCCTCTTTCTGGTTGCCGGCCTGCGCCGGGAAAGCGCAGGCCAGGCCGGCGGCCAGCGCAAGCGCGCCAGCCACCTTGCTTACGGATGGACGCTTCACTGCGCCATTTTGCCCTGGATGAAGGCGACGATCTCGTCCGGCGCCACACCAGTGGCTTCCGCGTCGCGGCGGCCCTGGTATTCCAGCTTGCCTTCTTTCAGGCCCCGTTCGCCGATGACGATGCGGTGCGGCACGCCAATCAGTTCCCAGTCAGCAAACATGGCGCCAGGGCGCAAGCCACGGTCGTCGACGATGACATCCACGCCAGCGCCTTGCAGGGCCGCGTACAGCTTCTCAGTCTCTTCCTTGACCAGTTCGCTGCGGTCCATGCCCATCGGACACAGCACGACTTCAAACGGCGCGATCGAGGCGGGCCAGATGATGCCCTTGTCATCGAAGTTCTGTTCGATGGCGGCGCCCAGGATGCGCGTCACGCCGATACCGTAGCACCCCATCTGCAGCGGCGCAGGCTTGCCGTTTTCGTCGAGGAAGGTGGCTTTCATGCTTTCCGAGTACGCCGTACCCAACTGGAACACGTGGCCCACTTCGATGCCGCGCTCAATCGCCAACGCACCCTGGCCATCCGGCGAAGCATCGCCGGCGACGACATTGCGCAAGTCGGCCACGATGGCTGGCTCGGCCACGTCGCGGCCCCAGTTGGCGCCCGTGTAATGGAAACCGGCGTCATTCGCGCCGCAGACGAAGTCGCTCATGTGGGCGACCGTGCGGTCCGCCACCACGGTGACCGGTGCTTTGGTGCCGATCGGGCCAAGGTAGCCAGGAATGGTGCCGTAGACTTCCAGGATTTCCGCTTCCGTCGAGAAACGGTGACCGGCCAGGCCGGCAACCTTGCCCACCTTGATCTCGTTCAATTCATGGTCGCCGCGCAGCAGCAGCATGAAATGCTGTTGCGTGACTTTGTCATCCTTGCCCGTCGTATCGACCGTCAGGGCGATGGTTTTCACGGTTTGCGACAGCTCCAGGCCCAGCAAGGCGGCCACGGTTTCGCACTTGACGGTGTCCGGCGTGGCCGTTTTCGTCAGCGCCTGGGCTGCGGCCGGGCGCTCGCCCGCTGGCGGCAGCGCTTCGGCCGCTTCCATGTTGGCCGCGTAGTCGGACGTCGGGCAGTACACGAGCGCGTCTTCACCCGTGTGGGCGATGACGTGGAATTCATGCGAACCGGAACCGCCGATGGCGCCATTGTCGGCGGCCACGGCGCGGAATTTCAGGCCGAAACGCGTGAAGATGCGCGTGTAGGCGTCAAACATGACCTTGTACGACGCTTGCATGCCGGCCAGGTCGCGGTCGAACGAGTACGCGTCCTTCATGGTGAATTCGCGGCCGCGCATCAGGCCGAAGCGGGGACGGCGCTCGTCGCGGAACTTGGTCTGGATATGATAGAAGTTCAGCGGCAGTTGGCGGTAGGACTTGATTTCCGTGCGCACGACGTCGGTGATGACTTCTTCCGACGTCGGCTGGATCGCGTATTCGCGGCCGTGGCGGTCTTTCACGCGCATCAGTTCGTCGCCCATCTTGGTCCAGCGGCCCGTCTCCTGCCACAGTTCGGCCGGCTGCACGAGCGGCATCAGCAGTTCGATACCGGCGGCTTTGTTCATCTCGTCACGGATGATGGCTTCCACCTTGCGGATCACGCGCAAGCCCATCGGCATGTAGGTATAGATGCCGGAACCGAGGCGTTTGATCATGCCTGCACGCATCATCAATTGGTGGCTGACGATTTCCGCGTCAGAAGGTGCATCTTTAAGTGTGGAAATAAAAAAACGGGAGGCGCGCATAACGGTGAATTCTTTTTAAAAAGAGAGGGTTATAATCAACCTAATTTTAAAGGATTAGCTGGCTGATGCGTCCATACTTTACACAAATGCGCTCAATTGGTGCGATTCCGGCGCTTTTCGCACCCCGAAAAGGTCACCGGCTTGCGAAGTTGTGGGTAATTATGTAAAAAAGGACGCTCGGTCGCAGAAAGTTTGAGGTGCATTATGCTCGACCGTGAAGGGTTTCGGCCCAACGTCGGCATCATCCTGCTAAACGCCCAGAACGAGGTGTGGTGGGGCAAGCGGGTGCGCGAGCACTCATGGCAGTTTCCACAAGGCGGTATCAAATATGGCGAAACACCGGAACAAGCCATGTTTCGCGAACTTGAAGAGGAAATCGGACTCAGACAGGAACACGTCAAAATTGTCGGCCGCACCCGCGACTGGCTGCGCTATGAAGTGCCAGACCACTTCATCAAGCGCGAGATTCGCGGCCATTACCGTGGCCAGAAGCAGATTTGGTTTCTGCTGAGAATGTGCGCGCGCGATAACGACGTCAATCTGCGCCTGACCGACCATCCCGAGTTCGACGCCTGGCGCTGGCATGAATATTGGGTCCCGCTCGATGTCGTCATTGAATTTAAACGCGATGTGTACCAGCGCGCCTTGCAGGAGCTGTCCCGCTTCCTGACCTGGCCCGTGCATGGCAACGCACAGCAAGCGCAGCGCCACACCTCGCGCTACCTGCGCCAACCGCATGCGCCACGCCCGCAGGACGGCGCGGTACTGGGCAAGCCTTGCGACGCCATTGCCGCCGAAGGGTGTACACCGGAGCTGATCTTGCCGGGCAAGGGGTAGTCCGCCGCAATGCACGCACTTCCCACGCAAAAGGGGCAGCCTGACCAGGCTGCCCCTTTTTACATACAGGTAAGAAACTTTCTTTTAAAAATGCAGACAGTTTCGACACCTAACAAAACCGTAGCGAGCGGCAGTGATTTGTGGCTAAGAAGCGCAACCGTACTCTAGTACGGTGAGCATCGCAGGCCGCAAAGCGCGACGCGCAGTAGGTTTGGTTAGGTGTTAATTAGCGGCTGGAACGTCCAGGGTAATCGCCTTCAAGCCCAGGATATTGCTGCTGTAGTGGCGAATCTTGTTGGCCAGGGCCGGGTCATTGTTCAGCTTTTGACCGTACGACGGCACCATTTCCACCATCTTCGCTTGCCATTCCGGCGTGGCCAGACGGCTCTTGAATGCCGTTTGCAGCACCTTGATCATGATCGGCGGCGCGGTCGAGGCGCCAGGCGAGGCGCCCAGCAGGGCAACGATGCTGCCATCGGCGGCGCCGACGACTTCCGTGCCGAACTGCAGCAAGCCGCCTTTGACCGGGTCATCCTTGACGATCTGCACGCGCTGGCCAGCGTTTTGCAAGGTCCAGTCTTCCATCTTGGCGTTCGGCAAGTATTCGCGCAGGGTCTTCAAGCGGTCTTCCGGGGTGTTCATGACTTGCTCGACCAGGTATTTGGTCAGCGGAATATTGTCGTAGCCGGCTTGCAGCATCGGTTTCACATTGCCCGTGCCGATCGAAGCAGGCAAGTCGATCCACGAACCGTTTTTCAGGAACTTGGTCGAGAAGGTGGCAAACGGGCCAAACAGCAGCGCTTTCTTGCCATCGATGATGCGCGTATCGAGATGCGGCACGGACATCGGCGGCGAACCGACGGATGCCTTGCCGTAGACCTTGGCCGCATGCGCCGCCACCAGTTCCTGGTTGGTCGTGACCAGCCATTGGCCGCCCACCGGCACGCCGCCGTAGCCCTTGGCTTCAGGAATGCCCGATTTCTCCAGCAGCGGCAGCGAACCACCACCGGCGCCGATGAAGACAAACTTGGCGCGCACGATTTTTTCCTTGCCGGCGTTCAAGTCTTTCACCGTCACGTTCCACACGCCATCAGCGCCGCGCTGGATGTTTTCCACCTGGTGGCGCAGGTGCAGGACCATGCCGTGGCTATCCGTCAGGTAGCTCACGAGGCCGCGCGTGAGGTTGCCGAAATTGACGTCGGTACCGATGTCCATGCGCGTCGCCGCCACTTTCTGGCCCTGGTCGCGCCCTTGCATGACCAGCGGCGCCCATTGCGCGATCTGCGCCGGGTCTTCCGAGAACAGCATGCCCTTGAACAGGTTTTCCTTTTGCAGCGCGGCGTAGCGCTTCTTCAAAAAGGCAATATTATCGTCACCCCAGACAAAGGCCATGTGCGGCACATTGTTGATGAAGGTTTGCGGCGCGCCCAGGTGCTTGTTGGCTACCTGATAAGCCCAGAATTGCTTGGAAATTTCGAATTGCTCGTTGATCGCAACGGCTTTCTTGGTCTCGATGCTGCCATCGGCCGCTTCCGGCGTGTAGTTCAGTTCGGCAAACGCCGAGTGGCCCGTGCCTGCGTTGTTCATCGCATCCGAGCTTTCGGCGGCGACAGAATCGAGGCGCTCGACCATTTCCATCGTCAGCGACGGATCGAGTTCCTTGAGCATGCTGCCCAGGGTGGCGCTCATGGTGCCGGCGCCGATCAGCAGTACATCGACCGGTTTTTCGGACGAGGCCGGAGGGGTCTTGTCACATGCCGCCAGGATCAGGCACGACATCAAAAGTAATAGCGATTTACGCATTCGTAACTCCATTTTTGGATACTGAAGGATGATTCTTGCGCGCCACCGTGGCGGCACCATCGCTGTATGAAATGAAAACAGTTGGCCAACCAGAACGCCAGGGCGGCCGGACAGCGCAATGTCGATGGTGATAGGCATGCTGCCGCGCTCCGGGATGTCCCGAAAGCAGGATCTGGTGGCAAAGGTGCGGGCAATGGACAGCGCGGACTACCTTGTCGGCTGAAAAACCGGCAATGAAATCGCCGTCATGTCCAGAGCAAATATCAAGAGCGGCGATTTTATCACCGTTATTTGGCACCGCCAGTCTGCGGCGGTAGTGGATAATACTTACTGCAGGGTATTAAATCGCGGTGACTATCGGGTCATGCCAGCGGGTGCCAGACGGCAAAAAGGGCATCCTCGATGCCCTTTGCGTATCTACGCGGTACAATGCCGGCTGCCCTTTAGCCATAGTCCTTCAGCCATGTTCAACCCCTCTTCCGACGATGTGCGCCGCTTCTTTTGCGAAACATTACGCAAGCACCGCGCCCATGAGATCCTCACGCCGATGGAAGCCATCGCGCTCGACTGGATCCTTGAGCATCCCGAGTATGAAAACGAGCTCTCCGACGTCGAAGCGGCACTGGCGCGCGACTATTCCGTCGAAGGGGGACAAGCCAATCCTTTCCTGCACCTGTCCATGCATCTGTCGATCACGGAGCAGGTGCAGGTGGACCAGCCGCGCGGCATCCGCCCGGCCGTCCAGCAACTCACGCAGCGCCTCGATTCGGCCCATGCCGCCCAGCACGAAGTGATGGAATGCCTGGGCCAGATGATCTGGGCTTCGCAGCGCTCGGGCTTGCCACCGGATACGGACGCGTATATCGACTGCGTGCGGCGCCGGTAGGAACACCTGTCAAAACCTACTGCGCGTCGCGCTTTGCGGCCTGCGATGCTCACCGGCTCGGCGCCCCCGTACAGAGTACGGTTGCGCTTCTTAGCCACAAATCGCTGCCGCTCGCTACGGTTTTGCCAGGTGTTGTGCCAGTACTACCTCACATCGGTTTTACTGCCGCCTTCATGCGTTGAGGCAATACCTGTGCCGGCCCTTTTTCCATCAACCCCAGCACCACCTGCAGCGCCATGGAGATAGCGCCGACGATGAACACCACGTCGCCGAAGGTGCGTATCCAGCGCAGATTCTGCAACAGCGGCTGCTGCATGAATGCCTCGCTGCGCGCATACCACAGGCCTTCCGTCACGCTGGCGTGAAACTGGATGATGCCAATCGGCAGCAGGCTGGTAAAGAGCATCAGCACCAGGCCCCCGTTCAAGCCCCAGAACGCCGTCTTCATCAAGGCAGGGCTGAAACGGTAGTCGGGCCGCAAGTAGCGCAGCACCAGCAAGGTAAAGCCCAGCGCCAGGAAACCGTACACGCCGAACAGCGCGGCATGCGCATGCGTCGCGGTGGTGTTGAGTCCCTGGATGTAATACAGCGCCACGGGCGGGTTGATCATGAAGCCGAAGACACCGGCGCCCAGCATGTTCCAGAAGGCGACGGCGACAAAGCACATCATCGGCCAGCGCAACTGCTCCATCCACGGCGCGCGCGCTTTCAGGCGCCAGTTCTCCCAGGCTTCGTGGCCCAGCACGATCAGCGGCACCACTTCGAGCGCGCTGAAGCTCGCGCCGATGGCCATCACGGGCGTGGTGGTGCCGGAAAAGTACAGATGGTGGAAGGTGCCGGGTATGCCGCCCAGCATGAACAGCGAGGCCGACGCCAGGCTGGCCGTCGTGGCCATGCGCACCGACACCAGGCCCAGGGTCGAGAAGATGAAGGCCAGCGCCGTGGTGGCGAACACTTCAAAGAAGCCTTCCACCCACAGGTGCACCACCCACCAGCGCCAGTATTCCATCACCGACAGGTGCGTGCGTTCGCCGTAGAACAGGCCGGCGCCGTAGAACAGGCCGATGGCGCCCACGGATGCGGTCAGCAGCGCCAGCAGGTTCCTGTCGCCGCCCGGCTGGCGCAAGGCTGGCACGACGCCGCGCAGCATCAGCACGAGCCACAGCAAGATACCGACAAACTTGCCGATCTGCCACAAACGTCCCAGGTCCACGTATTCATAGCCCTGGTGGCCGAGCCAGAAATTCCACTCGGGCGGCATCACTTGCGCAATGGCCAGGTAATTGCCGATAAACGAGCCGACGACGACAGCGACCAGAGCCCAGAACAGCACGTCGACGCCCAGGCGCTGCCACTTCGGATCCTTGCCGCCATTGATCAGGGGTGCGAGGAACAGGCCGGCGGCCAGGAAGCCCGTGGCGATCCAGAACAGCGCGGCCTGGATATGCCAGGTGCGCGTGAGCGCATACGGGAACCAGCGCGACACGTCGATACCGTAGAACTGCTGTCCTTCCACCGTGTAGTGCGCCGTGAAGCCGCCGATGAAGACCTGGAAGATGAACAGCGCCACCACCAGGAACAGATATTTTCCCAGCCCCCGCTGCGAGGGCGTGAGAGCAAACGTGCTCAAAGGATCGCGCGCGCCGGGCGTCGGCAGCGCTTCGTCATGGTCGCGCAAAAAGGCCCAGCCCCAGACGAGGAAGCCCACGCCGGCCAGCAGCACCACCACGCTGGCGACCGACCAGACGAGGTTTTCGCCGCTGGGCTGGTTGCCGATCAGCGGTTCATGCGGCCAGTTGTTCGTATAGGTCACTTTCTGGCCCGGACGTTCGGTAGCGGCGGCCCACGCCGTCCAGAAGAAGAACTGCGTCATCTGCGCGCGCCGCTCGGCGCTGGGCAGGGTGTTTTCCTTCATGGCGAAATGCTCGCGGCTGGCGTGCAGCGCGGGCGCGTCGGAGAACAGCTGGTCGTAATAGTGCGCCGTGTTGGCGATGGCTTGCACGCGGCGCGCCGACAGGTGCAGTACTTGTTCTTCATCGACCCGGTTGGCGCGGTATTCCATCTTGAGCGCTTCGCGCAGCGCCGCCTGCGCGGGGCCGTCGAGCGCCGCGTACGCCTTGCCATGCTGCTCGTGCGCGGCCAGTTCCAGCCAGGCCGTCAGTTCACGGTGCAGCCAGTCGGCCGTCCAGTCGGGCGCCTGGTAGGCGCCGTGGCCCCAGATGGAGCCCAGCTGCATGCCGCCCACCGATTGCCAGGCCGTCTGGCCGTCGAGGATGCCCTCGCGGTCGAACAGTTGCCGGCCATCCTGCGCCAGCACTTGCGCGGGAATGGGCGGCGCCTGCCGGTAGACTTCCGTGCCGTAGTAGCCGAGCAGCGAAAACGTCACGATCAGCACACCGATCAGGGTGAACCAGAGTTTTTTATAGGGACCCATGGGTCTTTCCTTTGTCAGTGCACCACGGCCGGCGCAAAGCGCTCGAACAGGATATTGTTTTCAGTATGGATGTGCGCCATCAGGTCGGCACGGAAGGTGCGCAAGCCCGTGTACAGCGCGCGCCAGGTGGTGCAGGCGCCGGCCGGCGCGGTGATATCGTTCGTCATCGCCTCCATCGCGCGCAAGGCTACGCCATGGTCGTCGTGCTCCATGCGCATCACGTTGATGGGTGCGCCGGCCCGGGGGCCCTGGCCGCGCACGATCATCGGGAACAGCACGTCTTCTTCCTTGCGCATATGGCTTTCCAGCTCCTGCGCCATGGCCGACAGGTGTTCCGCCAGCCCGTGCGGACAGTCGGCGCGGTCGCCATGTACCTGCTCGACCTTGCGCGCCAGGCGTATCAGCTCGGGCAGCTGCTCGCGGTGCACGGCGTGGTAGCGCGCCAGGATGTGTTCCACCAGCTCGGTGGCCGGGGCGTCCTGCCAGTCACGCTCGCCGCTGGTATCTGCGCGCTCTGCCAGCAGCCGCAGTTCCTCGACGATGGGCGCCGTGTCCACGCCGGCCGCTGCGGCCGCCGCGCGCAGGGTCTTGTTGCCGCCGCAGCAGAAATCCAGGCGGTGCGCATCGAACAGGCGCGTGGCGCCAGGGATGCGGCGGGCCAGCTGGCCCAGGGATAACTCGATCATTTCCATAACAGTTCCTTGAGGATGAATAGGTAGATTTATTTCACTGCGCCAGCGTGATACACGCCGGGCACGGGGTCGCCCGTCACTTCCAGCACGCCCACGGCGCCCTTGCCGGCGCGCGACAAGGCATGGTCAACCAGCAGATAGCTGCCCGGGTGCTGCACCTTGAGTTCGACGATGGTCGCGCCGCCCGGTGCCACGAGCGTCGTTTGCACGTCGTGTTTCGGGCTGCTGATCGAGCCTTCGCTATACACCTTGTCGAAGATCTCGCCGATGATGTGGAAGGACGAAATCTTGTTCGGGCCACCGACGCCGAAATAGATGCGCACCGTCTCGCCGACTTTCGCCTGCAATTTGTGCGTCTTGCTCAGGGCGCCCACTTCGCCATTGAAGACGTAGTAGTCGGGCAGCTCATTGGCCATTTTTTCCAGGTTCGCTTCCTGGTGCACGGGCGCGCCGTGCGGACGGCCCGTATACATCTCGCCCTGCATCACGTAATACTCGCGGTCCACCTTTGACAAGCCGCCTTCCGGTTCGACCAGGATCATGCCGTACATGCCGGCCGCGATATGCTGCGGCACCAGCGGCGTGGCGCAGTGGTAGACGAACAGCCCCGGATTGAGCGCCTTGAAGGTGACGGTTTTTTCCTGCCCCGGCGCGACCTGCGTGTGCTGTCCGCCGCCATGGCCGCCCGTCACGGCGTGCAAATCGATCGAGTGGATCATCTTGCTGTCCTTGGCGTTGAACAGGGTCAGTTCGACCGTGTCGCCCACCTTCGCGCGCAGCATCGGGCCGGGCACTTGCCGGTTGAAGGTCCAGTACGTAAAAGTGGTGCCGTCATCGAGCTTGCCCGGCAATTCCACCGTCTCCATCCGGTATTTCAGGGTTTGCGGCGCGCGCACGCCGATGGCGGCCGGTACCTGCGCCGGATTGGCCGCCACGTTGACGGCGGACGGATCGGGGCCGCGCATCGGCGACGGCGCGGGCGTGTACAGGGCCAGCGCGGCGGCCTGGCTCGATTCGCCCGCTGCGCTGCCGGCGGCGGCGGCCTTCGGTGCCCCGGCTTCGGCCAGCGACGTGCCGGTCACTTCCAGCTTGCCTTCCATGCCGATCTGGCGGTGGCCGGGAATCGAGCAGTAATAGGTGAACGTGCCGGCGCGCGTGACCTTGAAGCGCACGGTGGTGCTGCCGCTAGTGGCGCTGAATTTGGCGGATGCGACGTTGAGTTCCGGGATCAGCAGATCGTGCTCGGCGCCTTCGCCGCTTTTCAGCACCAGTTCCACCGTATCGCCCACCTTGGCCGCCAGCACCGGGTTGACCTGGCCCTTGGCGTCGATGAAGACCATCTTGCCGTCGACGATATTGGTTTGCAGTTCATATCGCTTGAGCGTCGCAGGCGCGGCTTTGGCCGCAGTGGCGGCGGCGCTGGCCGGCAGGCTCGCCTGGGCTTGCACGGACAGGGGCATGGCCAGAACACAGACGGCGGCGGCAATGGCGCGGAGGGAGGGAGTCGTTTTCATCAAGCTTTCCTTGGTCTTGTATGCCGGTTCGGCACCCTTACCTAGGCAATCCGTGTGCCAGGAAAAACTTGTTTTAAATCAACGATTTGAAAAATGCAGGGTCGGCATGACCCTGTTTAGGCGTGGTTCGTTGTACCCTGCATGGTAGTTATGACCACCACCGCCATCCACCTGCTGTTACTTACCGACCTGGTCGCCGACCTGCCCGTGGCCGTGCGCCTGCAGCGCCTGGTGGGCAGCCTGCGCGCGCACTTCGGCTGCGAGGCCGTGGCCTTGCTGAAAATCGACGGCGAACACCTGCGCCCCGTGGCGATGGCCGGCCTGGCCAGCGATGCGCTGGGACGCCGCTTCGCCGTCGCCGACCACCCGCGCCTGGCCGCCATCCTGCAGCGGCGCGGCGTGCTGTGCTTCCATCACGACAGCTCCCTGCCCGATCCCTACGATGGCCTGATCGCCGAGCGGGCCGGCGAGCCGCTGCCCGTGCACGATTGCATGGGCATGGCGCTGGATCTGGAAGGCGAACGCTGGGGCGTGATCACGCTCGATGCGCTGCAGGTGGGTACCTTCGACGCGCGCGCGCAGCGCGACCTGGGCGAGCTGGCCTGCGCCATCGAGGCGGCCGTGCGCGTGACCCGCCTGGAAACGGAAATCCGCGCCCTGCGCCTGTCGGGCGGCGCCATGCTGGCCGATGCGCAGGCGCCGCGCGAGGAACACGACTTCGTCGGCCAGAGCAGCGCCATCATGCAGCTGCTGCACGAGCTGCAGGTGGTGGCCGAATCGGACCTGCCCGTGCTGTTGCTGGGAGAGACGGGCGTGGGCAAGGAACTGTGCGCGCACCGCCTGCACCGGCTGTCGCGCCGCGCGGGCAAGCCGCTGATTCACGTCAATTGCGCGGCCTTGCCCGAATCCCTGGCCGAAAGCGAATTGTTCGGCCATGTGCGCGGCGCGTTTTCCGGCGCCGTCAGCGACCGGCCTGGCCGCTTCGAAGCGGCAGAAGGGGGCACGCTGTTTCTCGATGAAGTGGGGGAATTGCCATTGTCGATACAAGCCAAGCTGCTGCGCACCCTGCAAAATGGCGAAATCCAGCGCCTGGGCGCGGACCGGCCACGCCGGGTCAACGTGCGCGTGATCGCCGCCACCAACCGCAGCCTGCGCGAGCATGTGCGCGACGGCACGTTCCGCGCCGACCTGTATCACCGTTTATCCGTGTATCCCGTGCCGATTCCGCCGCTGCGCGAGCGGGGCAATGACGTGCTGCTGCTGGCCGGCGGTTTCCTGGAACTGAACCGCGCGCGCCTGGGGCTGCGCAGCCTGCGCCTGTCCGCCGCGGCGGAAAACGCGCTCTGCCACTACCGCTGGCCGGGCAATGTGCGCGAACTGGAACATGTGATCAGCCGGGCCGCGCTGAAAGCCGTGATCCGCGGCGCGAACCGCAAGGACATCGTGACCCTGGAAACGGATATGCTCGACCTCGATGCGCTGGAAGCGCCGGCCGGCACGGATGCGTTGCCGCCAGTGCCAGGCGCGTGCGGCACGCCGGCGGCACCGCTGCTGTCGATGCATCAGATCGTCGAAGCGAGCCAGCGCCAGGCCATCCGGCAAGCGCTGGTCCTGCATCAGGATAACTGGGCCGCTGCGGCGCGTCAGTTAGGACTCGACGCCAGCAATCTGCATAAGCTGGCGCGCCGCGTCGGACTGAAGAACACCTAACCAAACCTACTGCGCGTCGGTTTTGTCAGGTGTCAGAACAACCAATCAATCCGGCGCTACAACTCAGCGGTGGGTCACCAGGGTGGTCGGCAGGCTGTGCAGGTAGGCGGCCAGGTCCTTGATGTCCTGGTTGCTCAGCGGTTTCACCTGGCCCGTCATGATGGCGTTGTTGCGGCCATTGGCCTTGTCACCGCGTTTATACGCCGTCAAGGCGTGTTCCAGGTAATCCTTGTGCTGGCCCGCCAGCTTCGGGTACGACGGGTCGATGGGCGAACCATAATCCTTGCCGTGGCAGGTGGCGCAGCTGTATTTTTCGGCCAGGGCCTTGCCCGTATTGATATTGCCGGCGGCGCTGGCGCCGAACGAGACGGTGGCGCAAACGAGGGCGGCGAGTAGTGTTTTCATCTGGCTGATCCTCAGTTCGGCTTGGCTTGTTGCGCATAATACGCGGCGACATCGGCGATATCCTGGTCCGACAGGCTGCTGGCGATGCCCTTCATGCTGGGGTGCTTGCGATCGCCCTTCTTGTAGGCTTGCAGCGCATTTTCGATATATTTTGCCGGCTGGCCGCCGATCATCGGCACCTGGAACACTTCGGGGAAGGTCGCCTTGTAACCGGGGATGCCGTGGCAACCGATACACATTTCCACCTTGGCAGTCGCTGCCTTGGCGTTTCCTACAATGTCAGCCGCTGTGACGGCATTTGCTATGCCGGCAAGCACGAGAAGTGCAAATATTTTTTTCATAGTGGCAATGTGAACAAAGGTAATCGGAGAAACGCCAGAGCTGGTTTTTTTTGATCTTATGTGTTGACAATTAAGGTTGACAATTAATCTGCTGCTTGCCGATTCTAGCCAAGATATTCTTGCAAGTCCACCTATAAAACCCGCATTGTAGGCGGGCGGGCACAGCCCGTCCGCGTGGCGGTGCGCCACAGTTCTGTTTATACTCTCCATTTCCCCACTTTGGCAGACCGCTCATGCAAGCACAGCACTCCCAGCAAGGCCAACGCTTCGAAGGTTCCGACAGCTATGTCGCCACCGCCGACCTGAAACTGGCCGTGAACGCGGCGCTGACCCTGCAGCGCCCGCTGCTGATCAAGGGCGAACCGGGCACGGGCAAGACCATGCTGGCCGAGGAAGTGGCGGCCGCGCTGAACATGCCACTGATGCAATGGCATATCAAATCGACCACCAAAGCCCAGCAGGGCTTGTACGAGTACGATGCCGTGTCGCGCCTGCGCGATTCGCAGCTGGGCGACGAGCGCGTGCGCGACATCCAGAACTACATCGTCAAGGGCGTGCTGTGGCAGGCGTTCACGGCGCCCGAACCGGTGGTGCTGCTGATCGACGAGATCGACAAGGCCGACATCGAGTTCCCGAACGACTTGCTGCGCGAACTCGATCGCATGGAATTCTATGTGTACGAAACGCGCGAAATGGTCACGGCGCGCCATCGTCCGCTGGTCATCATCACCTCGAACAACGAGAAGGAATTGCCGGATGCCTTCTTGCGCCGCTGCTTCTTCCATTACATCAAATTCCCGGACAAGGACACGATGGAGCAGATCGTCGCCGTCCACTACCCGCACCTGAAACAGGAATTGCTGGCGCAGGCGCTGCAAACCTTCTACGAAGTGCGCGACGTGCCGGGACTGAAGAAAAAGCCGTCGACCTCGGAATTTCTCGACTGGCTCAAGCTCCTGCTGGCCGAGGACATCCCGGCGGAAGCCTTGCGCAGCAAGGACAACAAGGCCGTCGTGCCGCCGCTGCACGGCGCGCTGCTGAAAAACGAGCAGGACGTGCACCTGTTCGAGCGCCTGATGTTCATGTCGCGCACCAACCGCTAAGGAGCGCCGGTGAACGACATCAGCCCGGACAAGGTCTTCGTGCCCCTGGAACTGCACGGCATCCGCCTCGAAGCGCTGGCGCCACACCACGCGCAAGGCCTGCGCGCGGCGGCCACGGATGGCGAGCTGTGGAATCTGCGCGTCACTTCCGTGCCCGAACCGGAGCAGGTGGACCAGTATATTTTCAAGGGCATCGAGATGCGCCCTTCGCGCTTCGCCTTTGCCGTCATCGACGCGGCCAGTGGCGAGGTGCTCGGCACCACCAGCTACCACGACGTGCTGCCAGCCATTGGCCGCCTGGAAATCGGCTACACCTGGTACGCCAAGCGCTACCAGCGCAGCCACGTCAACACCACCTGCAAATTGCTGCTGCTGGCGCACGCCTTCGACACGCTCGGCTACGCGCTAGTGGGCCTGCGCACCGATAATTTCAACCACGCCTCGCAGGCGGCCATCGAGCGCCTGGGCGCGAAAAAGGATGGCGTGCTGCGCCACCATGCGCTGCGCCGCGACGGCACCGTGCGCGATACCGTCATGTACAGCATCACGCGCGGCGAGTGGCCGGAAATTGCCGCCCATCTGCGCTACAAGCTGGCGCAGCGCCCCATCACCGCACTGCCCCGCGCAGGAGGTAAAGGGACCGAAGCAGGGACAGAGGAAGCGCCATGCTGATCGATTTCTTCTTCACGCTCAAGGATGCGAAGATTCCCGTCTCGATCAAGGAATTTCTGACCCTGCTTGAGGCGCTGCAAAAGAACATCATCGGCGCCTCGATGGACGATTTCTACTATCTGGCGCGCCTGACCCTGGTCAAGGATGAAGCGCATTTCGACAAGTTCGACCGCGCGTTTGCGCAGTACTTCAAGGGCGTCAACGCGGCCTTCGAGACGAATGCGGCGATACCGCTCGACTGGCTGCTGAAACGCATGCAGCGCGAACTGTCCGACGAGCAGAAGGCGCAGCTGGAAAAATTCGGCTACGACAAGCTGATGGACCGCCTCAATGAACTGCTGAAGGAGCAGAAGGAGCGCCACGAGGGCGGCAGCAAGTGGATCGGCACGGGCGGCACCTCGCCATTCGGCAATGGCGGCACGAATCCGGAAGGCATCCGCATCGGCGGCAAGGGCGGCAACCGCACGGCAGTAAAAGTGTGGGAAGCACGCAGCTACAAGGATTACGACACCGAGCGCGAACTGGGCACGCGCAACATCAAGGTGGCCCTGCGCCGCCTGCGCAAGTTCGCGCGCGAAGGCGCGGAAGACGAACTGGCGCTCGACGCCACCATCGCCGCCACGGCGAATAACGCCGGTTATCTCGACATCCGGATGCGGCCCGAACGCAAGAACCGCATCAAGGTGCTGATGCTGTTCGACGTGGGCGGCAGCATGGACGACCATATCGAGCGCACCGAGGAGTTGTTTTCGGCGGCGAAGACGGAATTCAAGAACATGGAGTTCTTTTACTTCCATAACTGCGTCTACGACACCTTGTGGAAGAACAACCGGCGCCGCAACGCCGAGCGTTTCCCCACCTGGGACGTGCTGCGCAAATACCCGCCCGACACCAAGCTGATTTTTGTCGGCGACGCCACCATGAGTCCCTATGAAATCCTGCAGCCGGGCGGCAGCGTCGAATACAACAACGAGGAAGCGGGATCGACGTGGCTGGCACGCTTTACCCAGGCGTTCCCGAAATTCATCTGGCTCAATCCCGAGGCGGAGGGATTGTGGCAGTACCGCCAGTCGATCGGCGTGATGCGGCAATTGATGAACAACCGCATGTTCCCCCTGTCGATCGACGGGCTGGAACGGGGCATGCGTCTGCTCAGTAAATAAAGTCGCACAACAAAAAGTCCATGGCGGCATGCCGCCGCCATGTCGTACACTGCGGTACAAAACTACCGTGCGGAGCATCTCCGCTGCGGGCGGGTACCATACGCTGACACCAGCCCTGCCCCATCCTGCTGCATCCTGTGCGCGGCCGCCATGGCCGCGACACTGTTCGATTGCGCACATCGTGCGCGCCGTCTGCTCCGGTAGAATCGGCGTATCGCTCTGCGCAAACCATGCACCATCGCTGCACCACGACCTAGCCGCGCCAGCCCCCGTGCTGCCGGCCGGTGCCAGCGCCATTTTCAAAGGAATGAGCATGCAAAGTCTGATCTCGATCGCCGCCGACCTGTCCTGGCCATTCGCCATTACCCTGGCCTGGGTGGTGGGCGAATTCGGTCACCGCTGGACGGGCCTGCCGCGCATCAGTTTTTACGGCGTGATCGGTTTCGTCCTCGCGCAGACGCAGGTAGGCGTGCTGCCGCAGACGGACGCCGGCCCCATGCTGGTGCTGGCCGACGTGGCCTTCGGCCTGATCCTGTTCGAGGTGGGCTACCGCATCAACCTGCGCTGGCTGAAGAACAACCCATGGATCGCCGTCACGGGCCTGGTGGAATCCCTGCTGACCTTTGCCGTCGTCTACTTCATCGGTATCGAATTCGGCAGCACCTCGATGACGGCGCTGCTGCTGGCGTCCCTGGCCATGTCCACTTCTCCGGCCACCATCATGCGCGTCATCAACGAGGAACGCAGCTCGGGCCAGGTGACGGAACGCATCGTCCACCTCACCGCCCTCAATTGCGTGCTGGCCGTCTTCACGTTCAACATCATCGTCGGCTTCTGGATGTTCCAGAGCTCCACCGACCTGATCGAGGCGAGCAGCAGCAGCGCCGCCGTGCTGGCCGCCTCGGTGGCCGCCGGCACCGTCTTCGGCATCGTCGTGCCGGCCATGCTGCGCCGCCTGGGCAATATGGCGCAGGACGCCACCGTGGCGTTCGCGCTGTCGGTGATGCTGCTCGTCGCACTGACCTACACCACCAGCCTGTCGCCGCTGCTGGCCACGCTCACCTTCGGCCTGGTGGCACGCCACCGCCGCGTGGCCTTCAGCCAGGCGCAGCGCAATTTCGGCGCGCTGGGCGAGCTGCTGACGGTGCTGCTGTTCGTGTATGCCGCCTCGACCCTGGAATGGGCCAGCGTGACGGCCGGTGCGGGCCTGGCCCTGGCCGTCGTCGGCGGACGCCTGCTGACGAAAGTCGCCGGCGTGGCCGCGTTCTCGCACGTCAGCGGCATTTCCTGGCGCAAGGGCGTGCTGACGGGCGTGGCACTGACGCCCGTCTCCGTCTTCATCATCCTGCTGCTGGAACACGCGCGCCAGCACGGCGTGAACTTCGGCGACGAATTGAACGCCCTGGCCGCCATCACCCTGGGCCTGGAACTGGTCGGCCCCGTGCTGGTGCAGCGCGTGCTGATGCTGGCCAAAGAAACCCACGAAATCAAGGAGCGCTAAATGCCGCTGGAACCCTTTGGCCAATCGGCCGCGCTGACCTTTGGCGTCGAACTCGAACTGCAACTGGTGAACCTGTCGGACTACGACTTGACGGCCGCCAGCCCCGACCTGCTGCATCTGCTGAATAAAAAACCGTTCCCCGGCAACGTCACGCCGGAAATCACCGAGAGCATGATCGAGATTAACTCCAGCGTGCACACGCATCACGGCCCCCTGCTGGCGCAGTTGCAGGAAATCCGCGACACCTTGATCACGGCCGGCGACAAGCTCAATATCGGCATCGCCGGCGGCGGCACGCATCCGTTCCAGCAATGGTCGTCGCAAAAGATCTTTTCCAAGCCCCGCTTCCAGGAGATTTCGGAACTGTACGGCTACCTGGCCAAGCAATTCACCATCTTCGGCCAGCACGTGCACATCGGCTGCGCCTCGGGCGACGACGCCATGTTCCTGCTGCATTCGCTGAACCGCTACATCCCCCACTTCATCGCCCTGTCGGCGTCCTCGCCCTACGTGCAGGGACGCGATACCCTGTTCGATTCGGCCCGCCTGAACTCCGTGTTCGCGTTTCCCATGAGCGGGCGCGCGCCGTTCACCTTGAGCTGGGAGCAGTTCTCCAACGAGTATTTTGCCAAGATGGAGAACACGGGCATCATCAAGAGCATGAAGGATTTTTACTGGGACATCCGTCCCAAGCCGGAATTCGGCACCATTGAACTGCGCGTGTGCGACACGCCGCTGACGGTGGAGCGGGCCGCCGCGCTGGCCGCCTACCTGCAGGCGCTGTGCCGCTACCTGCTCGAACGCAAGGAGGTGCCGCCGGTGGAAGACGATTACCTCGTATATAACTACAACCGCTTCCAGGCTTGCCGCTTCGGCCTCGATGGCGCCATCACGCATCCGAAAACCTACGAAACGATGTCGCTGCGCGAAGACATCATGACCACCTTGCGCAAAATGGAACCGCACGCCGAGGCGCTGGGCAGCACGCCGGCCCTGAAACACCTGTCGGACGTGGCCAAGCAATGGAGCGACGCGCAATACCTGCGCAAGCAGCGCAATGTGCAGGGCAGTGCCGAGGGCATGGTCGATTCCGCGATCAGATGCTTCCGGGGCGAACCGATGAATTACTGAGGATGCCTGGCCAAACCTGCTGCGCGTCGGTATAGGCGGCCTGCGATGCTCACCGTACCTTCGTACGGTTGCGCTTCTTAGCCACCTCTCCCTTCCGCTCGCGACGGTTTTGCCAGTCATCGTGATTTTTACCCCAACAACGCAACCCAAAAAACCACACCCCGCCTGCCCGTCATTTACAGCCACCTCCCCCGCTTGTTACAATAAGTGAGAATGATTCTTATTACTGTTTAAAAACACCAGCCCACCCGGGCGGGTCATGCAAGGGGAACGCGATGCCGCTGGCAGAGCCGCTACAACGCCAGGACATCGCGACACTGTATGCCGACCACCACGGCTGGCTGCAGGGCTGGCTGCGTAAAAAACTCGGCAGCACGGCCTGCGCGGCCGATGTGGCGCAGGACACCTTTATGCGCCTGCTCGACCGAGAAGACGCCGTCGCCGCGCGCGAACCGCGTGCCTTTCTGGCTACCGTGGCGCAGCGCGTGCTGTTCAACCATTACCGCCGCCAGAAGCTGGAACAGGCTTACCTCGACGTGCTGGCGCAGCTGCCGCCCCCGCATGCGCCATCACCGGAAGAACGCGCGCTGCTGCTGGCCACCGTGTTTGAACTCGACCGCATGCTCGACGGCTTGCCGCCCCCCGTGAAGCGGGCCTTCCTGCTGCGCCAGCTCGACGAGCTGCCGCAGGAAGACATCGCGCGCCAGCTCGGCATCTCGCTGGCGACAGTAAAACGCCATCTGCAGCGCGCCGGCAGCGCCACGCAGGCGTGGCAGCAGCTGCAAACGCAGCACGAGCATCTGCCACCCGCAGCGCACGCGAGCCTGCTGCGCGCCTGCGTGCAAGCCAACGCGCCGCGCCGCCATGCCATCAAGACCCTGGCCCTGCTGCTGGCCTGCGGCGCCTCGCTGTATGCGTTCGAACGCCGCAGCCCATGGCGCGGCTGGATGGCCGACTACCGCACGGCCGTCAACCAGCGCCGCGTCGTGACCCTCGCTGATGGCACGCAGCTCACGCTCAACACCAGCAGCGCCGTGAATGTCGACTACAGCGGCGCACAACGCCGCATTCAACTGCTGGCAGGCGAGATCTTCATCGCCACCGGCAAGGAAGCGGCACAACGTCCGTTCTTCGTTGACACGCCGCACGGCAGCCTGCAGGCGCTGGGCACGCGTTTCACCGTGCGCCTGCACGAGCAATACGCCAGCGCCGGCGTGCTCGAAGGCGCCGTCGCCGTGCTGGCCGATGATGGCGCTCAGCGCCTGGTGCTGCATCCAGGCGAAGGCGCGCATTTCGACGGTACGGGTGCTCACCGCCAGGCGCTGGCGCCGTATGGCGGCGCGTGGCTCGATGGCATGCTGGTGGCGCGCGACATGCGCCTGGCCGATTTCCTCGCCGAGCTGACGCGCTACAGCGATCATCCGCTGGGCTGTCCCCCCGCCGTCGCCAGCCTGCGCGTGTCCGGTTCCTACCCGCTGGCCGATGTGGGCGCCATCCTCGACGCCGTCAGTGCCAGCCTGCAACTGCGGCGCAATACCGTCACGCGCTTCTGGGGCCGGCAAATCGTCAGGATCGAACTGGCGGCGCATTGAATTAAATTTTCTGCAAAGTGAGCTGTTTCGCCGTGCTCGCGTGACTTGGTAGACAGGTAGTCTCCATCTTGCGCATCCACGAAAGGTTTTATTCCATGCATCACGCTTCGCGTTCCCTCCTTACCCGCACCGTCCTGGCGTGCGCCCTGTCGCAGATCGGCTTGGCCCTGGCCCTGCCGGCATCAGCCCAGGAGCAAACCCGGCAAGTGCGCGCCTACAGCATTCCGGCCGGCGCGCTCGGTGACGTGCTGACGCGCTTCGGCAGCGACAGCGCCATTTTATTGTCGTTCTCCAGCGAGTCCACGCAAGGCTTGCGCAGCGCCGGCCTGCAAGGCAGCTATGGCCTGCAGGAGGGCTTCCGCCTGCTGCTGGCCGGCAGCGGCCTGCAAGCCGTGCCGCAATCGAATGGCGGCTACCTGCTGCAAAAGACCCCCGCCAGCGCCAGCGCACCCACGGCGGACAGCCGTGGCGTGGCCGTCATGAGCGGCGTCACCGTGGTGGCGGCGGCCGAGCGCAGCGCCGCCACCAGCGGCACGGGCAGCTACACGGGCGGCCCCGCCAGCGGCGCCACGGGACTGGCCCTGACGCAGCGCGAAACGCCGCAGTCGCTGACCATCGTCACGCGCCAGCAGATGGATGACCAGAACAGCAACGCCGTTTCCGACGTCATGAAAAACGTCAATGGCGTGAGCGTGCAAAACTATGACAGCGACCGCTGGAGCTTCCAGGCGCGCGGCTTTGCCGTCACCAATTTCCAGTACGACGGCGTGTCGGCCATCTATGACGGCGTGTACGACTGGGGCACGACCAACAGCGACATGGCCATCTATGACCGCATCGAAGTGCTGAAGGGCGCGACGGGGCTGATGAGCGGCTCGGGCGACCCGTCGGCCACCGTCAACATGGTGCGCAAGCGCCCCACCGCCAGCTTCGAGGGCTCGGCCACCCTGGGCGCGGGATCGTGGGACAACTACCGCGCCGAAGCCGATGTCTCCGGCCCCCTGAACGACAGCCGCACGCTGCGCGGCCGCCTGGTGGCCGCCTACCAGGACAAGCACTCCTACCTGGACCGCTACACGCAGCAAAAATCCGTCGCCTACGGCATCATCGAGGCGGACCTGACGCAAGTCACCCTGCTGACGGCCGGCTTCACGCACCAGGATTACAAACCGCGCGGCTCGACCTGGACGGGTTTCCCTGTCCTGCTCTCCGACGGCACCCGCACGGATTTCCCCACCGCGTGGAATCCGGCCACGGACTGGAGCCGCCGCGACATGCAGAACACCACCCTATTCACGGCGCTGGAGCATACGTTCGCCAACGCGTGGAAAGTGAAATTGAGCGCCAACCAGTTGCGCAGCAAGCATGACAGCGTGCTCGGTTCGGCCAGCGGCGGCAATCCCCGCCCCGATACGGGCGAAGGCACGTTTTTCTTCATGGGCAAATACAAGGGCGACCGCCGCCAGACCACCGTCAACGTGGACGCCAGCGGCCCGTTCATGGCCTTCGGCCGCCAGCATGAAGCGATGCTCGGCTACTCCACCTCGACGGCAAAGCAGGATGGCCCCGTCTACGAATCAGTCTATCCGACCCTGGACAGCAGTTACTTCGACTGGCGCGGCCAGTACGCGGAACCGGCGTTCAAGCGCCTGGGCAACGACAACGACAGCACGCGCCAGAGCGGCCTGTATGGCGCGCTGCGCCTGCATCCGCTTGACGCGCTGTCCGTCATCGTCGGCGCGCGCGTCAGCAACTACAAGCAAGAGACGGACCGCAGCTTCTTCGACCCCAAGACTGCGCGCATCACTTCGCGCATCGAGGAAACCAACGTCATCACGCCGTATGCGGGCGTCGTGTATGACCTCGACAAGACCTATTCCGTGTTCGGCAGCTACACCAGCATCTTTGCGCCGCAGAGCAACCGCGACGTGAACCGTAATTTTCTGTCGCCCGTGCGCGGCAAGGGTGTTGAAGCAGGCGTGAAGGCAGAATATTTGGATGGCAAGGTCAATGCCAGCGCCGCCCTGTTCCAGATCCGCCAAAGCAACGTGGCCGGCCCTGCGGGCGAAGTCAACGGTGAGGCCGTGTTCAAGGCCATCGATGGCGTCACCAGCCGCGGCGTGGAAATGGAAGTGACGGGCGAAGTGATGAAGGAC
Source organism: Janthinobacterium sp. 78 (assembly GCF_003096775.1). Lineage (NCBI taxonomy): Bacteria > Pseudomonadati > Pseudomonadota > Betaproteobacteria > Burkholderiales > Oxalobacteraceae > Janthinobacterium > Janthinobacterium sp. 78. The sequence goes on from NZ_QENT01000001.1 coordinate 5,722,498, forward strand.
GTGAAGCTGAGCGCCGGCTATACCTATGCGCATGTGCGCGACGCGGATGGCAAGGACGTGTTTTCCACCATGATGCAAACCACGCAGCCTGCCCACCTGGTGCGCGTACAGGGCACGTGGCGCCTGCCGGCCAGCCTGGACAAGCTGACCGTCGGTGGCGGCATCAACTGGCAAAGCAGCTACCACGGCAATATCTGGAACCCCGCCATCGTGGACTATTCCCGCATCAAGCAGGGCGGCTATGCGCTGGTCAACCTGATGGCGCGCTACGAGATCAGCAAGAACGTCACGGCCAGCCTCAACGTGAACAACCTGCTCGACAAGAAGTACTTCACGGGACTGGGTCTGTTCCAGACGGGCTTCTACGGCGAACCGCGCAATGTGATGTTCACCGTACGGACGAAGTTTTAACGCGAAGTTCTAACTAAGTTCCGTACAGCGCCAGCGCCCAGGCTGGCGGGTGCAATTCCAGCGCCAGCGACAGGTAAGCGGGGTCGAAGCGCGCCGCCAGCAGGTACACATTGGCGGCGCCCTTGCTCTCCCAGTTCCCCGTAAAACCCTTTTCACCGGCCGCCACGCGTTTGCGGTCGAAGGGCACGGCGCTTTTCGCGAACTCCTCGTGCGTCTTTCGGCCCTGCGCATACGGCGCCAGCCAGGCCAGCGCCTCGGCCAGGCGCCGCGCTTCCGGCGCACCATACCAGTCGTCGCCATGCGCCTGCGCCATCAGGGCTGTCGTCAGCAGCGGCTCCAGGCTGTAGGTGGTGTAATGCAGGGCGTCGCGCTGCTCGAAGTCGAAGGGCACGCCGCCGGCGCCGATATTGCGCGGCACGTGCGCCAGGAAGCGCTCCTTCGCGCGCGCGATCAGCAAGGCGTCGCCCGTGACATACGCGGCGGCCGTGCCGATCTTGATGCGGTGGCTATGCCAATTGTTGCGCGCCGTGGACGGACCGCCCACCTTGATGGGATCACTCAGATACCCTTGCGCCAGGGTGCGGCAAAACGCCTGCACCTGTTCGCGCTCGACGCCGTTCAAGCGCTCCTGTACCAGGTCAAAGCCGATCAGCAGGCTGGCCAGCTCCGTCTCGTCGACGGGACTGAACGATGGCTGATAAGTACCGCTCCAGGCCAGCAGCAACTGGCGCGCTGCCTCGAAATGCGCCATCTCGCCCGATAATCTCCAGGCCAGCGCCTGCAGGCGCACCTGGCGCCAGTCCTCCTGCGCCTGCTGGCTGGTCTCGCGTCCGCCTTCTCCCTTCAGCAAGCCGCCCGTGCGCACTTCGGCCATCAGGTGCACGGGCCGCGCCGCATCCTTGCGCGCCGTCTTGAGCACCTGCTCGGCAATGGCCGGCGCCACCCGCGCCTTGAGCGTGCGGGCGCGCGCGGCGGACGTCAGCGCAAACGGCAGCGCCCCCTCATGCGGGCGCGGCGCGGCGCGCAAGCCTGCCAGGGGCAGCGCCAGCAAGCCGGCCAGCACAATGCGCCGGCGCATCAGATGCGTACTCAAAACCGCGTCTCCCGCGCTGCGCGCAAAAAGTTATCGAGGATGGGCGTGCAATCGAGCAGTTCGACGCCGCCCGCCGAATGGAATTCCGGGTGCCACTGCAAGCCCATGACGAAGCGCGCCCGCTGGTAGCGGATGGCTTCGACGATATTGTCGCCCTGCGAATACGCTTCCACGGTGATATCGCGCCCCAGCTCCTTGACCGACTGGTGGTGGATGGAATTGACCAGCGCCTCGCCCGCCTTCGGGAACATGCCCGCCAGCGACGAGCCTTTCGGGAAGACGATGGTGTGGCGGTGACGGTCATACAGGTCGTTGACGTGGGAAGTCGCACCTTCCACGTCCGAAGCGATGTCCTGGTACAGGGTGCCGCCAAAGCCCACGTTGATCAGTTGGCAGCCGCGGCATATGCCCAGCACGGGTTTGCCCGCATCGACGAATTCGTGCAGCAGTTCCAGTTCGTACAGGTCGCGCGCCCGGTCGCCGTTCCATTCCGGCCGCGTGGCCGCCTCGGAATACGTCTGCGGCGAGACGTCGGCACCGCCCTGCAGCACCAGGCCGTCCAGGTGGCGCGCATAGTGGCGCAAGGTGATATTGCTCGGGTGTAGCTGGCCACTGGTATTGACGGTCGGGATCATGAACACCAGCACATCGCGCGACATGACCCACTGCGCGATCGACTCTTCCAGGTATTGCAGGTTCTTGCTGCGCAGGCCAGTGGCACCCGGCTCCGGGTGGAAAATGCGCGCCGAGATGCCGATGCGCAGGGTGCGCCGCATGAAATCGCGGCTGGCCTTGTCGCGCATGGAGCGGTAGCGCGACGAGATCACGCGCCAGGCCAGCGCCAGCGGCGTATCGTTATCCTTCAGGTAGCGAGGGGCCGCATCGCGCGCGCGGTGCTCATCATCGGGCGCCCGGCGGCCCACGCGGTCAGGCCTTGACGGCGCTGGCGCTGCGGGATCGGTGGAAGGGGGATGCTGGGGATCTTTTTCGTCTGACATGGCAAGGCTGACTGAAAGCGGGGACGCTTTCAATATAAACCCCTGACTCCCAAAGCACGATTCAATTTTGTAACAAAAGCACAGGCGCGGCGCATCCACGCAACACGCCGGCAATAACACTGCATACAGTCCGTTTACACCAAAGACCCCGCTTTTTAGAGAATCTTTACGCTCCCGCTGCTAATCTTGAACGTACCTCAACCACCGCTGCAAAGCCACCATGGAACCCCATTCACGCCTGCAAACGCATCAAGCGCATCAAGCACTGCCCCACCGCCATCCCCGCCTGCCCACTTTCCTCATGCATATCACGGTCGACAAGTCCTGCCTGGCCGAGCTGCGCCAGCTGGTCGTCAGGACGTGCGGCGGCATGCTGTCGTTCATGCGCGTCGAGGCGGTCGACCACGCCGAACGCATGAAGGTCTGGCTGTGCGTGACGGAGCCGGCCCTGCGCCTGACCATGGATGCCGTCATGCGCCTGCTGCCGGCGGCGGAATTTGGCCGCATCAGCCAGGGGAAATCGCTATGAACCAGTATGCCTGCGAGCAGGCGATGTCTTCATCGCGCATCACCGCGCACTTCCAGGGTATCTGGGTGCCGATGGTCACGCCATTCCGTGACGGCGAGATCGACTTCGACGCCGCCCAGCAGCTGGCCAGCGAGCTGGCCACCAGCGGCGTCGATGGCTTGGTGGTGTGCGGCACCACGGGCGAAGCGGCCATGCTGAGCGCCGCGGAACACACCATGCTGCTCGATAGCGTGCTCGAAGCCATCGGCCCCCGCTTCCCCGTCGTGATGGGGATCGGCGGCAGCGATACGCGCAGCGTCGTCGCCACGGTACAGCGCTATCACGACCATCCGCTGGCCGGCCTGCTGATCTCCGCACCGTCCTATGTACGCCCTTCGCAGGACGGCATCGTGCGCCACTTCGAGGCCATCGCCGCCGCCACCGACCAGTCCATCGTGCTGTACAACGTGCCGGCACGTACGGGCGTCAATCTCGAACCGCAGACAGCGGCGCTGCTGGCGCGCGACTCGCACTTCGTCGCCATCAAGGAAGCGGGCGGCAAGCTGCAACAACTGGGCGAACTGCTGCTCGACACGCGCCTCGATGTGCTGTGCGGCGACGATGCGCTGCTGCTGGCCAGCCTGTCCATGGGCGGCCACGGCGCCATGTCGGCCGCCGCCCAGGTACGCCCCGACCTGTATGCGCAGCTGTACCACCTGGTCAGGCAGGGCCGCCACGGCGCCGCCGGCGCCCTGTTCAAGGTCATGTTGCCCGTCATCCGCCTGCTGTTTGCCGAACCCAATCCTGGCCCCGTGAAGGCGGCACTGGCCATGCAGGGCAAGGTGCGCGACGAGCTGCGCCTGCCGATGACGCCGATGTCGTCCGCCGGCCAGCACAAGCTGGCCGAAGCACTCGAGCCCCTGATGGAACTGCCCGTATGGACCGCCAGCGACAGGGACGCGCCGCGTGAAGGCTGTCTGCTGCAGCTGGTCTCCGCTTCCAACATCATGCCAGCCGTGCGCCAAGATGATCATCGCCATCACGGATGAACGCGGGGGGATGGAGAAATCCATCCTGGCCGGGCGACTGGCCGCCTCGCGTGCACTGGCCGGACGCAAGGTATTGCTGCTCGATGCCGATCCGCGCCAGGGCGCCATGGAGCAGGCCAGGAACATGCACGACGGCGCCATGCACGGCAGCCTGACGCGGCCACGCCTGATGGCGCGCGCCATCAGCGCCAAGGGCTTGCAGCCGGAGCTGGAACACCTGGTGAACTGCTACCACGACATCGTCATCGACAGCGAAGGCCGCGACTCCATGGGCAGCCGTTCGGCCCTGATCGCCGCGCGCGTACTGGTGGTGCCGCTCGACGGCGTCGTGGACGGCGACGCGCAGGCTGGCCTGGCGCGCCGCATCGCGCACGCGCGCAGCGTCAATCCCGACCTGCGCGTCCTGCTGGCAACGGATACACAAGCGGCCCCCGCCCATGCACTGGCCGCACAGATTCCGGCCGCCCGCGTGGTCAGCCTGGGACAGCTGTATTGCGCCGTTTTCAATCTGCCTGCCTAGCCTGGCTGGACACGCAAAAAAAGGCGGCGCATGCGCCGCCTCTCCTCTCACTCAACTCAGTCCATTAAAACGTTTTGCTGACCGTCAGCAGCAGCGCCGTCTTGCCCATGAATTTGCCATTCACTGGCGACGCATAGGCCGACTTGCCCGCGTTCGTGCCGATCACGGCCAGCGCGCCCGTCACCACGCCGAAATCGCGCGTGACGCCCACTTTCCAGTCCGTGTAGCTAGCCGCATCATTGTTTTTGACCTTCTGGTGGCCCGCGTGCAGGTTACCGGTCCAGCCGTTCGTCAGGTCGATATTCGCGCCGATGTCCAGGTAAGCGCTGTTCTTGCTGTTGACGATGCCGAACAGATTGGAGACGGCGTGCGAATACTTGATGTAGGCGGGGCCATACGACAGCTGGCCGTAGACTTCCTGCGTGTCCGCGTTGGCCAGGCCGTCGATATGGTTCAAGCCGTTGTCCGCATACACATACGCCAGTACGCCCACGTCGTAGCCTATATCGCTGGTCAGCTGGCCGCGCTTGCCCGCATACAGGTCCAATTCCACGTCGCCGCTGCCGCCCGCATCCTTGGTCCACTTGATGGTGGAAGCCCAGGCGCCCGCATACAGGCCGGTCGGGTTGTTGACGTAGTCGACGCCGCCCTGCAGCGCGGGTTTCAAGCGCGTCTGCGAAATGCCGCGATAACGGTAGTCGGACACGCCGGCCACGTTGAAGCTGACTTCGTTGTCGGGCTTGGCCTCTTCCGCGTGGGCCAGGCTGCCCGTAAAGGCGGTGGCGACGGCAAGTGCAAGTATCATTTTATTCATGGTTTCTTCTTCTTCATGGGTGGTATGGGCCTTTGCCAACATGGCGCAGCTGGCCCGCCGCTGCAAAAATTCGCTGCAAAAATTTAAAGTAAAGCGTCCCCCCGGCGCGCGCGGCGCCCGTTTTCAAACAGGGGATTCACAGGTGTTAGAGCGGCAGCAGCAGCCGGTAGCCGACGGCCGTTTCCGTCAGCAGATACTGCGGCTGGGCCGGATCGGCTTCCAGCTTCTGGCGCAGATGCCCCATGTAGATGCGCAGGTAATGGCCGTTTTCGCTATTCGACGGCCCCCACACTTCGCGCAGCAGCTGCGGATTGGTGACCACCCTGCCCGCGTTCTTCACCAGCACCGAGAGCAAGCGAAATTCCGTCGGCGTCATGTGCACCAGTTGCTTGTTGCGCGTCACCAGGCGGTCTTTCAGGTCGACCCGCACGTCGCCGAACTGCACCACGCCATCGTCGCTGGCGGCGGGCTGGCGCTGGCGGCGCAGGGTGGCCCGTACGCGGGCCAGCAGCTCGCCCACGCCAAACGGCTTGGTCAGGTAATCGTCGGCGCCCGCGTCCAGCGCGCGTATCTTGTCCTCTTCGTCGACCCGCGCCGACAGCACGATGATGGGCACGGCCGACCATTTGCGGATGTCGGCGATGAAGTCGATGCCGTCGCCGTCAGGCAGGCCCAGGTCGAGCACGATCAGGTCGGGCCGGCGCGTGCCGGCATCGATCAGGCCCCGCTGCATGGTGGCGGACTCGAAAATCTGCCAGCCCTCGTCTTCCAGCGCGGCGCGCACGAAGCGGCGGATTTGCGGTTCATCCTCGACCAGCAAGGCGGTGGCGGAAGGTTCGTTCATGATGGTTTTCCTGTTTCATAATCGTTGGCGTCATCGAGTTCGATCTCTGGCGGCGCAGGCGGCGTGCCCAGCGGCAGGCTGAAGACGATGGCAGCGCCCTGTCCCGGCGTGTGCGGCTGCGCGTGGATGGTGCCGCCGTGGGCTTCGACGATGGCGCGGCAAATGGCCAGCCCCAGTCCGACGCCCGGCTTGTTCGATTCGCGTTCGCCGCGCGTGAATTTTTCAAAGATGGCCTCTTCGCGGCCGGGCGGCAGGCCCGGGCCATCGTCAAACACCCTCACCTGCAGGAACTGGCCGTGCACCCCGGCCGCGACCGTGATGGTGCTGCCGGGCGGCGTGTACTTGGCCGCGTTTTCCAGCAGGTTACACAGCACGCGTTCGATCAGCACGGCGTCGTAGCGCACCAGCGGCAAATCCGGCGCCAGCTGCGTCTGCACGGCATGCTGCAGCAATTGCGGGCCGCTGGCGCGCAGCGCGCTGCCCACCACTTCTTCCAGCGCCTGCCATTGCAGGTTCAGGCGCACCTGCCCGCTTTCGATGCGCGCCATGTCCAGCAAGTTCGCCACCAAAGCGCTCATGCGCACGGTTTCGGACTGCAGCGAGCGCGCCATGTCCAGCTGCGCGGGCGACAACGCAGGCCTGGACAGCGCCAGCGATTCGGCCAGGCCCACCAGTGACGTCAATGGCGTGCGCAAGTCGTGCGACAGGGCCGCCAGCAGCGAATTGCGCAGCCGCTCGGACTCCATCTGCAGCAGCGCGCCCTGGGCCACGTCGATGTAGTGCACGCGTTCGAGGGCGATGGCCGCCAGGGCGGCAAAGGTATCGAGGTGCTGACGCTGTTCCGGCACCAGCAGCCAGCGCCCGTGCTGGGCAGCCTCCAGCGGCAACAGCGCCAGCACGCCCCGCGTGCGCATCGGCGCAATCAGCGGCAGGTAGAAAATGGGCGAAGCCGGCAAGGTATCCGTGCCCGTCCCCGCCGCCTGCGCATGGTCGAAGGCCCACTGCGCGATGCCCATGTCCAGCGGCTCGCCGCCGTTCGGCGTCTGCAAGCTGCCCTCGTCATCAGGTAAAAGCAAGGTGGCACGCGCGCGGAAAGCCCGCTCGATGGCGCTTTTCGTGATGTCGAAAATCTGCTCCGTCTGCAGCACCCCGGACAATTCACGCGAAAACTCGTACAGGGCGCGGGCACGCGCTTCACGGTGCGATGCCACGCGCGCCTGGAAGCGCAGGCCGGCCGTCAGGTGGCCCGTGATCAGGCCTACGGCCAGCATCACGCCAAAGGTGATCACGTACTGAAAATCGCCCACGGCAAACGAAAAACGCGGCGGCACGAAGATGAAATCGAAGCTGGCCACGCCCAGCAGGCTGGCCAGCGCCGCCGGTCCGCGCCCCAGGCGCACGGCCACCAGCACCACCGTCAACAACGACAGCATGGCGATATTGGCCAGGTCCAGGTAGGGTTGCAGGGGCACCGAGGCGAGGGCCGTGCCCAGGCTGGCACCGGCGGCCAGCAGGTAGCGTAAATGGCGCGATGGCCTGCGCGGCGCCGGCGCATCGTCGCCCGCCGCGCGCCGTAGCGCCGCATCGGCAGGTGGCAAGCCAACCTCGATCAAATCGATATCGGGCGCCAGACTGGCCATGCGCACGGCCGGCGGCGCATGCCACAGGCGCGCCAGCGCACCGGAACGGCCACGGCCCACGATGACTTTCGAGATATTCGCATTGCGCGCATACTCGACCACGGCACCGGCGATGTCGGCGGACGGCACAATGGCCGTGCGTGCACCGAGGTCCTGCGCCAGTTTCAGCGTTTTCAGGATGCGTTCGCGCTCGCGCGCCGGCAGGTGCTGCAGGCGTGGCGTTTCCACGTACAGTGCGTGCCATTCCGCGTTCAGCTGGCTGGCCAGGCGCGCCGTGCTGCGGATCACGTGTTCGCCACCCGCGTACGGTCCCACGCAGGCCAGCAGCGCGGCGCCCGTCTTCCACACGGGATTGATGGATTTCTCGACGCGGTATGCCTGCACGTCGTCCTGCACCCGGTCCGCCGTGCGGCGCAAGGCCAGTTCACGCAAGGCGATCAGGTTACCCTTGCGGAAAAAATGCTGGGACGCCCGCTCGGCCTGCTGCGGCTGGTATACCTTGCCCTGCTTGAGGCGGCGCAGCAGTTCGTCGGCGGGGATATCGACCAGCACCACTTCATCGGCGCGGTCGAACACCGTGTCGGGCAGGGTTTCGGCCACGCGCACGCCCGTGATCCCCCCCACCACATCATTGAGGCTTTCCAGGTGCTGCACATTCACGGTCGACAGCACATCGATGCCGGCCGCCAGCAATTCCTCGACATCCTGCCAGCGCTTCGGATGGCGCGATCCGGCCACGTTCGAATGGGCCAGTTCATCCATCAGTATCAGCGACGGCGCGCGGCGCAGGGCTTCGTCCAGGTCGAACTCGAACAAGGTCTTGCCCCGATACTCGATGGCCTTCAGGGGAAGCACAGGCAAGCCGTCCAGCTGGGCTGCCGTATCCTGGCGCCCATGCGTCTCCACCACGCCCACCAGCAAGTCCTGGCCATCGGCCAGCAGTTTGCGGGCGGCGGCCAGCATCGCATAGGTCTTGCCGACGCCGGCCGAGGCGCCGAAATAAATGCGCAGCCGGCCGCGCGCGGCTTTCTGTTCCTGCGCCTGCACTTGCGCCAGCAGGGCATCAGGGTCGGGGCGTTGGCTGTCGTTGGGGAGCATGTTGTATTTTAATCTTCTTGGGCATTGTAGGTCGGATTAGCGCGTCCGAAGGGCGCGCGTAATCCGACAACATTGTTGGCCTGGCTGGTGGTGATGTCGGCTTACGCTTCGCTAAGCCGACCTACGCACCGTTGCCAGCTTACTTTGCCATGGCATCAAGCGCCAGATTCAGTTCCAGCACATTCACGCGTGGTTCGCCGAAAAAGCCGATATACGCGGTTTTCTGCACCTTAGCGATGGCGTTTTCCACCTGCGCCAGCGGCACGGCGCGCACGCGGGCCACGCGCGGCGCCTGGTACAGGGCTGCGGCCAGGCTGATTTCCGGGTCCAGGCCGCTGCTCGACGCCGTCACCAGGTCGACGGGAATGGCGCGCGTATTGCCGGGATCAGCTTCCTTCAGGGCGGCGATGCGCGCCTTGACGGCATCCACCAGGGCCGGATTGGTCGGTCCCTGGTTCGAGCCGCTCGAACCGGCGCCGTTATTGGCCATCGGCGCGGTGGCCGATGGCCGGCCCCAGAAATACTTGGGCGAGGTGAAGGACTGGCCGATCAGCATCGAGCCGACGGGCTTGCCACCACGCTCGACGATGCTGCCGTTGACTTCATCGTTGAAAGCCAGCTGCCCGATGCCGGCCGTGGCAAACGGATAGACCACGCCGCAGATCACGGTCAGCGCGGCAAACAGGACCAGGGCGGGACGTACGATAGTGCTCATGATGGTTCCTTTAGACTAAATTGAGTGCGGACAGCAGCATGTCGATCAGCTTGATCCCGATGAAGGGCAAAATGATGCCGCCCAAGCCGTAGATCAGCAGATTGCGGCGCAACAGGCTGGCCGCGCCGATGGCCCGGTATTGCACGCCTTTCAACGCCAGGGGAATCAGCACGACGATGATCAAGGCATTGAAGATCACGGCCGACATGATGGCCGAGGCCGGGCTGGACAAGTGCATGATGTCGAGCGCCTTCAACTGCGGATAGGTGCCCACGAACGCCGCCGGGATGATGGCGAAGTACTTGGCGATATCGTTCGAAATCGAGAACGTCGTCAGCGAACCGCGCGTCATCAGCATCTGCTTGCCGATTTCAACGATTTCCAGCAGCTTGGTCGGATTCGAATCGAGGTCGACCATATTGCCCGCCTCTTTCGCCGCCTGCGTGCCCGAGTTCATGGCCACGGCCACGTCGGCCTGCGCCAGCGCCGGGGCATCGTTGGTGCCGTCGCCCGTCATCGCCACCAGCCGGCCTTCGGACTGGTAGCTGCGAATCAGCTTGAGCTTGTCTTCCGGCGTCGCTTCGGCAAGAAAATCGTCCACGCCCGCCTCGGCGGCGATGGCCGCCGCCGTCAGCTTGTTGTCGCCCGTGATCATGACGGTCTTGATGCCCATGCGGCGCAGTTCCGCAAAACGCTCCTTGATGCCGCCCTTGACGATATCCTTCAATTCCACGACACCCATGACGCGGCCGTCGTCGACCACTACCAGCGGCGTGCTGCCACGGCGCGCGATATCGTCGACGGCGCGCGACACCTCGAGCGGATACGGCTGGCCCAGCGCTTCCACATATTTTTTCATGGAATCGGCCGCGCCCTTGCGCAACTGGCGCACCTGCTGCTCGCCAGGGATATCCACGCCGCTCATGCGCGTTTGCGCCGTGAAGGGCACGAAGGTGGCGTGCAGGCTGGCCATCTCGCGTTCGCGGATGTTGAACTTCTGCTTGGCCAGCACGACGATGCTGCGACCTTCCGGCGTTTCATCGGCCAGCGAGGCCAGTTGCGCCGCGTCGGCCAGCTGCTGCTCCGTCACGCCGGGGGCCGGCACAAAGGTCGAGGCCTGGCGGTTGCCCAGGGTGATGGTGCCCGTTTTGTCGAGCAACAGCACGTCCACGTCGCCCGCCGCTTCCACGGCGCGGCCGGAGGTGGCGATCACATTGGCCTGCATCATGCGGCTCATGCCGGCCACGCCGATGGCGGACAACAAACCGCCGATGGTGGTCGGAATCAGGCACACCAGCAGTGCGATCAGCACGGTGATGGTGACGGGCGTGCCGCTGCCGGCCGCCGCCACGGAAAACAGCGAATACGGCAACAAGGTCACGGTGACGATCAGGAATACGATCGACAGGGCCACCAATAAAATCGTCAGGGCGATTTCATTCGGCGTCTTCTGGCGCTTGGCGCCTTCGACCATGGCGATCATGCGGTCGATGAACGCTTCGCCGGGATTGACGGAAACGCGCACCAGCAGCCAGTCCGACAGCACGCGGGTGCCGCCCGTCACGGCCGAAAAGTCGCCGCCCGATTCGCGGATGACGGGCGCCGATTCGCCCGTGATGGCGCTCTCGTCGACGGAGGCCACGCCGGCCGTCACTTCGCCGTCGGCGGGAATCACGTCACCCGCCTCGACCAGCACCGTCATGCCCTTGCGCAGGTCGGTCGCCGGCGTCGGCAGCCAGGAGGTGCCGTATTTCGGCGTTTGCATTTTCTTTGCCATCACCGTTTGTTTGAGGGCGCGCAGCGAGGCCGCCTGGGCCTTGCTGCGGCCTTCGGCCAGCGCTTCGGCGAAGTTCGCAAACAGCACGGTAAACCACAGCCACACGGCGACGGCGGCAATGAAGCCGAACGGCGCTTCACCCTGGCCATTCAGGGCCTGGATGGCCAGCAGGGTCGTGATGATGCTGCCGACATACACGACGAACATCACGGGGCTGCGCCACTGCGTGCGGGGGTCAAGTTTTTTGAACGCATCGACGATGGCAGGGCCAATCAATGCGGAATCGAACAAGGTCAGGCTTGTGCGTGACATGGTAGCCTCTTATTTTGTAAAAAGTTGCAGGTGTTCGACGATCGGGCCCAGGGCCAGCGCGGGAACGTAATTGAGCACACCGACCAGCACCACCACGCCGATCAGCAGGCCGATGAACATGGGGCCGTGCGTGGGCATGGTGCCGGCATTGGCCGACAGGCGCTGCTTGGCCGCCAGCGAACCGGCCACTGCCAGCACGGGCACGATCACGCCGAAGCGGCCGAACCACATGGCGATCGCCAGCATCACGTTGTAGAACGGCGTGTTGGCGGACAGGCCGGCAAACGCGCTGCCGTTGTTATTGGCCGCCGAGGTGAAGGCGTACAGGATCTCCGAGAAGCCGTGTGCGCCTGGATTGGCGACGCCGATCTTGCCTGGTTCGACCATCACGGCGATCGCCGTACCCGTCAATACCAGGGCTGGCGTGACCAGGATGGCCAGCGACACCATCTTCATTTCATAGGCCTGGATTTTCTTGCCCAGGTATTCAGGCGTGCGACCTATCATCAAGCCGGCGATGAAGACAGCCAGGATGGCAAACATCAGCATGCCGTACAGGCCCGTGCCCACACCGCCGAAAATCACTTCGCCGAATTGCATCAGCAGCAGCGGCACCATGCCGCCCAGGGGCATGTAGGAGTCGTGCATGGAATTGACTGCACCGCACGATGCCCCCGTCGTCACCGCCGCGAACAGGGTCGAGGAGCTGATGCCGAAGCGCGTTTCCTTGCCTTCCATATTGCCGCCCGATTGCAGGCTGCTGGCCTGCTGGTCCACGCCCAAGGCTTGCAAGGCGGGATTGGCTTGCTGCTCGGCGCTCATCACGCCGACCGTCATGACGACGAAGATCATGGTCATCGCGGCCAGCACTGCCCAGCCCTGGCGCAGGTCGCCCACCATGCGGCCAAAGGTGAAGCACAGGCCGGCGGGAATGATGAAAATAGCCAGCATCTGCAGGAAGTTCGACAGCACGGTCGGGTTTTCGTACGGATGCGAGGAATTGGCATTGAAGAAACCGCCGCCATTCGTGCCCAGCAGCTTGATCGATTCCTGCGAAGCGACGGGGCCCATGGCGATCGTCTGCGTGGTTGCCACTTGCGCTTCCATCACAGGCTTGCCGGCCGTATCGAGCACGGGCTGGCCGTCGGCCGTCACTTTCGGCGTTTCATACGCCACGTGGTCGAGCAGGGTCACTTCCTTGTAGGCGGAAAAATTCTGGATCATGCCTTCGCCCATGAAAGCGACGGACAGGGCCAGCGACAGCGGCAGCAGGATGTACAGCGTGGAGCGCACCAGGTCGACCCAGAAATTGCCGATCGATTTGCCCGAGCGCGAGGCGAAGCCGCGCACCAGCGCGAAGATCACGGTAATGCCGGTGGCCGCCGAAAAGAAGTTCTGGCACGTCATGCCCAGCATCTGGGTCAGGTAGCTCATGGTCTGTTCGCCGCCGTAGCCCTGCCAGTTGGTATTGGCGACGAAGCTGACGGTGGTATTGAACGAAGAATCGGGGCTGACGGCGCCCAGGCCCTGTGGATTGAGGGGCAAGAAGCCCTGCAGGCGCTGCAGGCCGTACACGAAGACGGCACCGACGGTGTTAAACACGATCAGGGCGATGGCGTAGCTTTTCCAGCCCATGGCCTTGTCGGCAGGCAGACCGGACCAGCGGTACAGCAGGTTTTCAAATTTTTGCAGCCAGCCCAGGCCGCGCACGGGGCCATCGCCGGCCACCTTGGCCATGTACAGGCCCAGCGGATAGCCGGCGGCCAGCAGTACGGCCAGGAAGGCCACCAGCAGCAACATCGATTGCGTCGTCATCACAGTTCCTCCGCTTTCAGCAGCGCCACCAGCAGGTACACAAGCAGGCCAGCCGAGACCACGGCGCCCAGCACATAAAACGCGTTCATTTGACGCTCCCTAATTTGTCGCAGGCGACGGCAAAGCCGGCCGCCACGACGAAAAAAACGGCAATCAAGCCGAGATACACGATATCCATTCCCACCCTCATTCAGGTTTGTTTTGATAGTGAGCAGATTAGCCAAAAGGGTCTAAAAAATTTGTAAAGACTGGAGAGGTGCTTGTAAACAAGATGTAAAAACGGCGGCTTTGCCGCATAAAATCCTTCACAATGGGCGCCAAACCACGCGCACGGCGCACTGTTGTTGCCCTGGAGTAGCGCTATTGCTCGCTGGACAAGATAGAATGCGCGAGCGTCCGCACAAGGACGCCAAGCCTGCCGCGCTGCCCTCTGCCAGTGACGCTGGACGGAATATACTGTATATTTATACAGTTATCGCCGCCGTTGTCACTGCGCCCCGCAGTGCCCCGGCCTGGCGTTCCAACCACTGTCTTTACTTAGCTTGAACACGTATGGCCACTAAAAAACCAGCATCCGACTACAGCGAATCATCCATCCGTGTCCTGAAAGGACTGGAACCCGTCAAGCAGCGCCCGGGGATGTACACCCGCACTGAAAATCCGCTGCACATCATTCAGGAAGTGATCGACAATGCCTCCGACGAGGCGCTGGGCGGTCATTGCACGCATATCGCCGTCACGCAAAATACGGATGGCAGCATCACCGTCGAAGACAATGGCCGCGGCATTCCCGTCGGCATCCACCCTGAAGAAGGCGTGCCGACGGTGGAAATCGTGTTTACACGGCTGCACGCGGGCGGCAAGTTCGACAAGGGTTCGGGCGGCGCCTACGCGTTCTCGGGCGGCTTGCACGGCGTCGGCGTGTCCGTCACCAATGCGCTGTCGACGCGCCTGGAAATCACCGTCTGGCGCAAGGAAAGCGACGGCAATGGCTTGCATCACATGGTGTTTGCGAATGGCGACGTGATCGAGCCCCTGAGTTCCCGCCCCGCCCCGCGCGACGGCAAGAAGTCGGGCACGCGCGTCACCGCCTGGCCCGACGCGAAGTATTTTGATTCGCCGAATATCTCGCAAACCGAGCTGCAGCGCCTGCTGCGCTCGAAAGCCGTGCTGCTGCCCGGCGTGATCGTCACCTTGACCAACGCCAAGACGGGCGATACGCAAACCTGGCAGTACGCGGAAGGCTTGCGCGGCTACCTGACCGAATCGCTGGCGCAGGTATCGAATGGCGAAACCCTGATTCCCCTGTTCGAAGGCGCGCAGTACGCGGGCCCGGATTCGGAAGGTTTTGCCGAAGGCGAAGGCGCGGCCTGGGTGGTGGCGTGGACGGAAGAAGGCGCCATCGTGCGCGAATCGTATGTCAACCTGATTCCCACCTCGAATGGCGGCACGCACGAATCGGGCTTGCGCGACGGCCTGTTTGGCGCCGTGAAAAACTTCGTCGAAATGCACTCGCTGCTGCCGAAAGGCGTCAAATTGCTGCCCGAAGACGTGTTTGCGCGCGCCTCTTTCGTGTTGTCGGCCAAGGTACTGGACCCGCAATTCCAGGGCCAGATCAAGGAACGCCTGAACTCGCGCGACGCCGTGCGCCTCGTCTCGACCTTCACCAAGCCGCCGCTGGAACTGTGGCTGAACCAGCACGTCGACTACGGCAAGAAGCTGGCCGACCTGGTGATCAAGCAGGCGCAGTCGCGCCAGCGCTCGCTGCAAAAAGTGGAAAAGAAAAAATCCTCGGGCGTCGCCGTCCTGCCGGGCAAGCTGACCGACTGCGAATCGTCGGACATCACGCGCAATGAACTGTTCCTCGTCGAGGGCGATTCGGCGGGCGGTTCGGCCAAGATGGGCCGCGACAAGGAATTCCAGGCGATTTTGCCCCTGCGCGGCAAGGTCCTGAACTCGTGGGAAACGGACCGCGACCGCCTGTTTGCGAATAACGAGATCCACGACATCGCGGTGGCCATCGGCGTCGATCCGCACGGCGTGGGCGACTCGCCCGACCTGTCCGGCCTGCGCTACGGCAAGATCTGCATCCTCTCGGATGCGGACGTGGACGGCTCGCACATCCAGGTACTGCTGCTGACCCTGTTCTTCAAGCACTTCCCGGCCCTGATCAACAAGGGCCACATCTGCATCGCCCGACCGCCCCTGTACCGCGTCGACGCGCCGGCGCGCGGCAAGAAGCCGATGCAGAAAATCTATGCGCTCGACGACGGCGAACTGGTCGCCATCGAGGACAAGCTGCGCAAGGAAGGCGTGAAACAGGGCGCCTGGTCGATCTCGCGCTTCAAGGGCCTGGGCGAGATGAACGCCGAGCAGCTGTGGGAAACCACGATGAACCCGGACACGCGCCGTTTGCTGCCCGTGACTCTGGGCGAAATCGACCACATGACTTCCGCCGCGCGCTTCAATATGTTGATGGGCAAGGGCGAAGCGGCAGGACGCCGCGCCTGGATCGAGGAACACGGCAATGAGGCGGAGGCGGATATCTGATGATCATCGGCATCGACCTGGGCACCACCAACAGCCTGGCCGCCATCTGGCGCGACGGCAAGGCTGCCATCATCCCGAATGCACTGGGAGAGCACCTGACGCCGTCGTGCGTCAGCATCGACGACGACGGCAGCGTGCTGGTGGGCCGCGCCGCGCGCGAGCGCCTGCAGACGCACCCGCAACTGACGGCGGCCGTTTTCAAGCGCTACATGGGCAGCGAAAAGAAGATCACCCTCGGCACGCAGCAATTCCGTCCGGAAGAGCTGTCGTCGATGGTGCTGCGCGCGCTGAAGGAAGATGCCGAATCCTTTTTGGGCCACAAGGTCGAGGAAGCCATCATCACCGTGCCCGCGTATTTCAGCGATGCGCAGCGCAAGGCCACGCGCATCGCCGGCCAGCTGGCGGGCTTGCGCGTGGAGCGCCTGCTGAACGAGCCAACGGCCGCCGCGCTGGCCTACGGCATCCGCGACAAGGATCAGGAAAGCAAATTCCTCGTCTTCGACCTGGGCGGCGGCACGTTTGACGTGTCGATCCTGGAACTGTTCGAAGGCGTGATGGAAGTACGCGCCTCGGCCGGCGACAATTTTTTGGGCGGCGAAGACTTCGTCACCGTGCTGGTCGACGCCTTTTTGGACGGCAGCGGCTTGCGTGACGCGGCCGGTAGCCGTTTGTTCGATCCGCGCCAGCAACAGCTGCTGCGCGATGAAGCCGAACGCGTCAAGCGCCTGCTGTCGGAGCAGCCATCGGTGCGCATGGCCACGCGCTACCAGGACAAGGAATACAGCTGGGAGATCAGCGAAGACAGACTGGCGCAGTTGTGCGAACCGCTGCTGGCGCGCCTGCGCCTGCCCGTGGAACGGGCGCTGCGCGACGCCACCATCCGCGCCGCGGAATTGAATGAAGTGGTACTGGCCGGCGGCGCCACGCGCATGCCGCTGGTGCGCAAGCTCGTTTCGCGCATGTTCGGCCGCTTCCCCGCCATCCACCTGGACCCGGACGAAGCCGTGGCGCTGGGCGCCGCCGTGCAGGCGGGCCTGAAGATGCGCGATGCGGCCCTCGATGAAGTGGTCATGACGGACGTGGCACCGTATTCGCTGGGCATTTCGATTTCGCGCCAGGTCGGCGCAAACCAGTATGAAGGCGGGCATTACCTGCCCATCATCGAGCGCAACTCCGTGGTGCCCGTCTCGCGCACGGAAAACATCACCACCATCCACGACAACCAGAAGGAAATCAACGTGGCGATCTTCCAGGGCGAATCGCGCCTGGTGGCCGACAACGTTTTCCTCGGCAAGATCAGCTTCCCGATCCCCGCGAAAAAAGCGGGCGAGATCGGCATCGACGTGCGCTTCACCTACGACGTCAGCGGCGTGCTGGAAGCGGAAGTGACGGTGCTGGCCACGCAGGAAAAGCACAAGATGGTCATCAGCGACAACGCGGGCGTGATGACGCCGGAACAGATCGAGCAGCGCTTTGCGGAATTGGCCGACCTGAAGATCCACCCGCGCGAGCAGATGGAAAACCGCACCCTGGTCACGCGCGCCGACCGTCTGTACGAACAGTCGCTGGGCGACGTGCGCCAGTACCTGGCGGCGCACACGGCGAACTTCCAGGCCGCGCTGGAAACGCAGGACCCGAACACCATCCGCAAGGCGCGCCAGGCGCTCGACGAGGTGTTGCGCCAGGTCGAGAGCGAGAGCTTCCTGTAAATGGACGGCGGCATGCACAACGGACAGCGCAGCCTGTGGGCCATCCTGGGCACGGAGCCGACGGGCGACGAGCGCGCCCTCAAGCGCGCATACGCGAAGCGCCTGAAGGTGACGCGTCCCGAAGACGATCCTGCCGCCTTCCAGGAGCTGCGCGAAGCGTATGAGTACGCACTGCGCCATGCGCACCTGTTTGCCGAGGAGCTGCCGGAAGCGCAAGCGGCCGAGGCCGAAGCGGCAGCGATGGCAGCGCCGCCCATGGAACCGGCCGACCTGTGGGGCGTCATCGACGACGCCGCGCAGGAAACGCAGAAGCTGCCCGCAGAACTGTGGGGCGTCATTGCACAGGAACAGATGCCGCCACCCGAATTGTGGGGCGTGGTTGCCATTGACCCGGCGCAGGAAGCGGCCAGCCTTTGGCAAGGCTGCCTGGCGCTGACGCGGCAAGCGAATGCCAGCGACGTGCTGGCCCGCATGCTGCAGGACGACGCCATGCTGAACCTCGACGTGCGCGAGGAATTCGAGCTGTGCGCGCTGCGCTATTGCGCCTGCGCCGGCTATGACCTGGCGCTGCGCCAGGCCCTGTTCGAGCAGCTAGGCTGGGACCACGACTTTTCCTACCTGGCGCGCAGCCATGCGGACCTGGTGCGCGGCGCCGTGCAGCGCTACCGGGCAGACCGCTCGTTCGCCCATTTCAGCGACAACCGGGACAGCTACCCCGGCCTGGACTGCATCATGTCGCAACAGCCGCCAAGCGCCTACGCGCGCCAGCTGTTCGACCAAAAATTCACGCTGCAATTGCGCGAACTGCTGCAGGCGATACGCTGGCAGCACGGCGAGATGCTGGCCTATAAACTCGATGCCGACCTGTTCGAGCAATGGGAACAGGCGGTCTTTTCCAAGCGCTACTTCAAGCAGACGGCGCTGGCTTCGTGCGGCCTGGGTTTCGTGCTGCATTTCATGCTGTCGGGCGTGATCAGCGTAGCAGGCTTGGAACTGAGCAACGCGGGCGGCTATGCCAGCCTGATCGGATTTCAAGTGCTGGCATTCCTGCTGTTGGCCATGAACGCATGGCAAAAGCCGGCGCCGGCATATGCATGGATGGCCTCCTTGCGAGAGGAACTGCACGCCTGCCTGCCAGCGCTGCGCAGGCACCCCGGCCTGGGGCAATTGGGCTGGATCGTGCCGTTCCTGTGCCTGGCGCTGCTGCTATTCATACCAGCGCCTGCTGCTCCACTGCGCATTACCACCTCGTTAGGACTGTGCATCACGGCGCTGCTGGCCGCGAAAGCCAACTACGCACTGCTGCGCGGACGCCTGCTGGCTTGCATCCTGATCGCCTTTACGGCAACCATGGTTTTCACGCTGGACAGGACCGATACCGGCCTGGCACTGAGCGACGGCATCATGCTGCTTTTCTGCGTGCAGGTACTGGCACTGCGCTCGATGACGGGACTGTATGTCGATAGCGGCGGACCAGCGCATCTCCTGCCGCGCCTGCGCGCTGTCTGGATGATCGGTTGCACCATCGCGTTCCTGGCCATACATCTGCATGCAGCGCCAGCGCATGTGCTAGGTGCCGTGCTGTTTGTCTGGTCCTGCATCGGCATGCTGTTTGCTCCTTTCGAGCTGAACTGGCGCGCAGCCTGGCCAATTGCCATCACGCCCGCAGCCGCCACCTTCTTGCTCGCCAGTCAGCTCGGTGGTCCACCAGACCAGGCCATCGTCAAGCTGAGCGCCGTACTGGCGCTGTCCGTCCTGTATTTCACCGTGCGTCATCTTTATCTGCAGCAGCGCAGATCCGCACAAGCAACCGGGCTGTCATAATCGGCCCCATGAATTCAAACGCAACTACTTCATACTGAAACAAGCGCCATGTCCACACAAACCAATTTATTTGACGATGCCCAGCCTGATCCGACCCTGCCGGATGAACCGGTATTCGACGGCGAAGCGCTGACCCTGTCCACCTTTGCCGAGCGCGCCTATCTCGATTACGCCATCTCCGTCGTCAAGGGCCGCGCCCTGCCCGACGTGTGCGACGGCCAGAAACCCGTGCAGCGCCGCATTCTGTATGCGATGAATGAGCTGGGCTTGAATTCCACGGCGAAGCCGCGCAAATCGGCGGCCGTGGTCGGCGACGTGCTCGGTAAATTGCATCCGCACGGCGACCAGTCCGTGTACGACGCGCTGGTGCGCATGGCGCAGGATTTTTCCTTGCGCTACCCGCTGATCGATGGCCAGGGCAACTTCGGCTCGCGCGATGGCGACGGCGCGGCGGCGATGCGTTACACGGAAGCGCGTCTGACGCCGATCGCCAAGCTGCTGATGGATGAAATCGGCATGGGCACGGTGGATTTCCAGCCCAACTACGACGGTTCGACGGAAGAACCGAAGCTGCTGCCAGCACGCCTGCCGATGGTGCTGCTGAATGGCGCCTCCGGCATCGCCGTGGGCCTGGCGACGGAAATCCCGTCGCACAACCTGGCGGAAGTGGCGAAAGCGGCCGTCGCCATGATCCGCGATCCGAAGATGACGCACGCCGAGCTGATGGCCTTCATTCCCGGCCCGGACTTCCCCGGCGGCGGCCAGATCATCACGCCGCCATCGCAGATCGCCGACATGTATGCGAGCGGGCGTGGCAGCATGAAGGTGCGCGCGCGCTGGAAGATCGAAGAACTGGCGCGCGGCCAATGGCAAGCCGTGGTGACGGAACTGCCGCCGGGTACCTCGTCGCAAAAGGTGCTGGAAGAAATCGAGGAACTGACGAATCCGAAGATCAAGCTGGGCAAGAAGGCGCTGTCGCCGGATCAGGTGGCCCTGAAGGCGCTGATCCTCAATTCGCTCGACACCATCCGCGACGAATCGGGCCGTGCCGCGCCCGTGCGCCTGGTGTTCGAGCCGAAGTCGAAGAACCAGGACCAGACCGAATTCATGCTGATGCTGCTGGCGCACACCTCGCTGGAATCGTCGACCTCGATCAACCTGGTGATGATAGGCGGCGATGGCCGTCCGCGCCAAAAAGGGCTGGGCGACATCCTGCGCGAGTGGATCGATTTCCGCTTCGAGACCGTCACGCGCCGCACCAGCTACAAACTGGGCAAGGTCAAGGACCGCATCCATATCCTGGAAGGACGCGAAGCGATCTTGCTCAATATCGACAAGGTGATCCAGATCATCCGCAATTCGGATGAACCGAAAACGGCCCTGATCGAAGCATTCAAGCTGTCCGAACGCCAGGCCGACGACATCCTGGAAATCCGCTTGCGCCAGCTGGCGCGCCTGGAAACGATCAAGATCCAGCAGGAGCTGGCCGAGCTGCGCAAGGAAGAAAAGTCGCTGCAAGACCTGCTCGACAACCCGGGCTCGATGAAGCGCGCCATCATCCGCGAGATCGAAGCGGACGCCAAGCAGTTCGGCGACGCGCGCCGCACCCTGATCGAGGAAGCGCAAAAAGCCGTGGCCGAACAGAAGGTGGTCGATGAACCGGTCACCGTCATCATTTCGGAAAAAGGCTGGGTGCGCGCACGCACCGGCATCGGCCACGACGCGGCGCAATTCACCTTCAAGGCGGGCGACACCCTGCATGGCGCCTTCGAATGCCGCACGGTCGATACGCTGCTGGGCTTTGGTAACAACGGCAAGATTTACTCGGTGCCCGTCTCGGCGCTGCCCAACGCGCGCGGCGACGGCGTGCCGATCACGACCTTGTGCGACCTGAGCGGCGGCACACCGGGCAACGCCGTGCGCATCCTGCACTACTTTGCGGGCAATGGCGCGACCAACTTGCTGCTGGCGTCGAGCGCAGGCTACGGCTTCGTCGCCAAGGCGGGCGACATGAGCAGCCGCCTGAAAGGCGGCAAGGCCTTCATCACCCTGGACGATGGCGACGTGCCTCTGGCGCCGAAAGTCATCCCCGAGGCGGCCAGCGCCCTGGCCTGCCTGACGGAAGGCGCGCGCCTGCTGGTGTTCGGCCTCGATGAAATGAAAACCCTGACCAAGGGCGGCACCGGTGTCAAGCTGATCGACCTCGATGCCAAGGACAAGCTGCTGGCCGTGCAGCCGATCACCCAGCGCGGCGTGGTGGTCTCGGGTATCGGCCGGGCCGCGAAACCGCAAGATGCGTCGCTCGGTGCCACCGCCCTGGCCGAGCACTTCGGCAAGCGCGCGAAGAAGGGCAAGGCACTGGCGGCCAAGCTGAAACCGGTCTCGATGGCGGCCATCGGCTAAGCGCCATCGGTTCACACGAAAAGACAGGTTCGCCTGTCTTTTTTTTTTCGCCCATCGCAGCGGGAAAAATAGTTTTACAAATACGTCCCCCGTTCCCGTTACTCCTGCAGGCACGCCACCGGCGTGCCGCCCACGGACAGGAGAACCAGGATGACAAACAACGTTGCAGACAGGCTGCCATGCAGCATTTGACCCCGGCCGAGCGGCTGGTGGCGGCCATGGCGGCCGAAGGCTTGCCATATAAAAGCATCGCCAGGGAACTGGGCAAGTCGCCGGCCACCGTGCGCAACCAGCTGCATGCGATTTACCAGAAACTCGGCGTGGGCAACCGTACGGCGCTTGCGCACAAGCTGCGCGGTCACCCCTGATGCCGCGCCAGGCGCAACACGCCGGGCGTCGCCTCGACGATATCGATCACGTCCTGCGCCCCGCTGGCATCCCCCAGGGCATAGCGGCCCATGCCCAGGGGCACCAGCCGGGTCACGGGACCGGCGCGGGGACGGTCATCGGGGCCGGGCGCCATGGAGGTCAACGTCGCCTCTCCTCCTTCCATGCTCGCTGTTCCAGCGCCAAACTCCAGCACCTTGCGCCCCTTGCGGCTGGGCGGAAAGACGAAGGTGGCCGTGGGCCGGTACACCTCGATACCGTCTGCATCCTCCTCGAAGGAATGCGTCCAGCTACCGCTGGGCAGTGCCGTTGTCATGCCGTGCATGCCGCCTCCCCTTGATCACTTTGACGTCAGAAGCACGATACCACGCCGCCCAGGCTTTCATAGCCGCTCACGGAAGGCGACCAGGCCGTACCGTTCCACGCCTTGTGGAACAGGGCGCCATTCGTGCCCGTGACAAACACGTCGAGGCGGTTGGCTGCCCAGGCCGTGGCGCGCGGACGCGAGGTACACACACCGCCCAGGCTTTCAAATCCCGTCAGGGATGGCGACCAGGCAGTGCCGTTCCACGCCTTGTGGTACAGGGCGCTGTCGGTGCCGATGACGAACAGGTCGAGCCGGTTGGCTGCCCACGACACGGCTTCCACCTCGCCCACGCAGATGCCGCCCAGGCGTTCGAAGCCGTCGATGGACGGCCCCCATTTTGCGCCATCCCACCACTTGTGGTACAGCGCGCCATCGGTGCCCGTGACAAACACATCGAGCCGGTTCGGTCCCCACGCCACGGCCTTCGGCGACGAGGTGCAGATGCCCCCCAGGCGCTCGTAGCCCGTCAGCGACGGTCCCCAGGCCGTGCCGTTCCACCACTTGTGGTACAGCGCATGGTCGGAACCGATGACGAACACGTCGAGGCGGTTCGGTCCCCACGCCACCGCTTCCGGCTGGCCCAGGCAGATGCCGCCCATGGCTTCATAGCCCGTCAAGGATGGCCCCCAGGCGGATCCGTTCCACCACTTGTGATACAGGCCACGGTCCGTGCCGACGACAAACACGTCGAGACGGTTCGGCCCCCACGCTACGGCGCGCGGGTCGCCCACGCACAAGCCACCCATCGCTTCATAGCCGGTCAGGGACGGCCCCCACGCCGTGCCGTTCCACCATTTGTGGAACAAGCCACTGTCGGTCCCCGTGACGAACACATCGAGCCGGTTCGGCGCCCACGAGACCACTTGCGGCGCACTGGTACAGATACCACCCTGCCCCTCGTAGCCGGTGACGGATGGTACCCAGGCCGAGCCATTCCAGGCCTTGTGATACAGCGCGCGGTCCGTGCCCAGCACGAAGACGTCGAGACGATTCGCACCCCAGGCCACGACGGGCGATGAGCTCTGGCACGGCGTGGCGCCCGTGCCGCCCGTGCCCGTGCCGATGCTGGCGCGCGGACCATCGAGGCAGGCCTGCATGCGTGCCACCTGGCCCGCCGTGAACATGAACATGGCGGGATCGTCGACGTAATCCATGTAGTTCATGAACATGTCGCCATTCGGCCCGTTGCTGCAGGAAACATGCGGGAACGAAGGCTGGCCCGTGTTCGGCCCACCCTGGTTCGGCGTGTCGGACACGTTGTCCGTGCCCGAGCAGCCCGTGCCGTCATCACCCCAGATATGGTTCAGGTTCAGCCAGTGGCCGATTTCATGCGTGGCCGTACGTCCCAGGTGGAACGGTGGCGCCGCCGTGCCGCTCGTGCCGAAGGCCGATTGCAGGATCACCACGCCGTCGGTGGCGGCTGGGCCGCCGGGAAACTGCGCATAGCCCAGCAAGCCGCCGCCCAGCTGGCACGCCCAGATATTCAGGTAACTGTCGGCCGGCCAGGCGTCCATGCCGCCCGTCGCCTGCGACTTGACGGCATCGTCGGCGCCAAACGAGGCCACCGTCGTCTGGCGCCGCTCGATGCCGCTGGTGGCCGCGCCATGCGGATCGATCGTGGCCAGCACGAACTCCACGCGCGCATCGGCCGTCAGCGGCAGGAATGGCGCCGGCGTGCCGTTCACATCCGGGTTGACGCGCCGGAAATCGCGGTTCAACACATCGATCTGGCTGGCGATCTGCGCATCCGAAATATTCTGCGCGGCCGTATTCCACACCACGTGCACCACCACCGGTATCTGCGTCACGCCGGAACGGCCGGCAATGCCGCTGTCACCCTCGTAGAGTCCGGCCAGGTTTTCGATATCGGCGCGCACGTTCGCATACGAGGGATCTTCGCTCAGCAGGCGGCGATGCACGTCCATCGTGGCGCAGGTGCGCACTTGCGGCGTGCCGCCGCCCTGCCCCCCATCACCGCCGCTGCCACCACTACCGCCGCCCATGCCGCCGCCACCCGCAGCGCCGCCACTTCCCATGCCACCGCCATCGCCCACGTGCATGCAACTGGCGCCCGCCATGCCCTGCGATGCCTGCTGCATGCCGCCACCCGGCATGGCGCTGGCATCTGCGGCGGCCGTGCCCTGGGTGAGCGCCGCCTGGTCCGCATACGACATGCCCAGGCGGGTCCCGGACATGGCATCGTCGCTGCCTGCCGCGCCAGCGTCGGCCCGTACGTCGCCCTCGACCGGCATCGCCTGCATGGAAGACATGGCAGGTATGCCTTCCGCCGAACCGGTGGCCGGTGATTTTTTCGTTTTAACGGTGCTCATGATGTCTCCCTTCGTCTGTTTGCCAGTTCACTATGGCACGGCGAAAAGAGGAGCATTTGCGCCAGATCAAGACTGGCAAGCGGTGGCCAAGAAAAGTGGAGGACGAAAAAAAAGACAGCCGAAGCTGTCTTTGGGGCTTGCAGGCCGTGGCCCGCAAACGGGGAATTACTTGGCGGCGGCGGCCTTGACTTCAGCGTCGGCCTTGGCCTTGACTTCTGCCGTCTTGGTGGCGGCGAT
Source organism: Janthinobacterium sp. 78 (assembly GCF_003096775.1). Classification (NCBI taxonomy): domain Bacteria; kingdom Pseudomonadati; phylum Pseudomonadota; class Betaproteobacteria; order Burkholderiales; family Oxalobacteraceae; genus Janthinobacterium; species Janthinobacterium sp. 78. Next base: position 5,747,899 of record NZ_QENT01000001.1, read on the forward strand.
GGCTTTATCGGCGTTCGCTTCCACTTTTTCCTTGGCGACCTTGGCGTTGGCTTTCACGGCCGTTTTGGTGGCTTTCGCATCGGCTTTGGCATCGGTTTTATCGGCCTTGGCTTCCGCTTTCAGCTTGTCTTCCGCATCGGCGCTGACGACTTTGTCGTGGGCCTTGGCTTTGGTTTTGTTGGCCTTGTGATGGGCGTCGGCTTTCTTGTCGTCGGCCTTCATTTCAGCCTTGGCGACGTTGGCGTCAGCCTTGGCATCGACTTTGGCTTCCGAAGCGACAGCCTTGTTGACGTCTTTTTGCGCGGAAGCCTGGGCTTTCACGACAGCTTCGGTAGCCGGCGCGGTTTGAGCGAAGGCAGCGGTAGCAAACAGGGTGGCGATCAGTGCGGCGAGTAATTTGTTCATGATGAGACCTTTCAATATGGTTTAATTTTATTCTTACTAAAGGCGGGCAAAATGTTCAAAATTTGCCAGGCATCGCGCTGTTTCTGGATAGAGCGCAATGGCATGACTTCATAATAAAGATAACTGGCAAACCACACAGTGCGCTAGCGCACTCAACGGGAAATATATGCAATTCGGCAAATTTCCCATTGAGCGCGGCCTGACGCTTCAGATCCTCAGGCGCCCACGGCCAGCGCCGCATGGCGGGCAGCGACCCACTCCTCATTGGCTGGCTCCACGCCCACCACGATGCGGCTGGCATCGCTGGAAATGCGGCTGGCGTTGCGCGCATTGGCCTGCGCATCGAGCACAGGGCCGATGAAACCGAGTTCGGCGCAGATGCGCTGGCGCAGTTCGGCGCTATGTTCACCGATACCGGCCGTAAATACCAGCATGTCCAGCCCACCCAGCACGGCCGTCAGGGCGCCGATCTCGCGCACGATGCGGCGGATATACAGGGCCAGCGCGGCGCGGATGCGCTCGCCCGTGGCATCTTGCCGGTCCTGCTGCGCCAGCAGCACCGGCGGATCGGCCGACACGCCCGACACGCCCAGCAAGCCCGACTCGTGATACAGCACATGCGCCACTTTTTCCAGCGACAGTTTTTCGATTTCCATCAGGTAGATCACGGCGCCAGGATCGAGCGAACCGCAGCGCGTGCCCATCATCAGGCCATCGAGCGCGGAAAAGCCCATGGTCGTGGCCACGCTGTGCAAATTCTCCATGGCGCACAGGCTGGCGCCGCTGCCCAGGTGGGCCACGATGACCTTGCCGCGCGCGACAGCACCAAAGCGCTGCTCCAGCACCAGCGACTGGTATTCGTACGACAGGCCGTGGAAGCCGTAGCGACGCAAGCCCCGCTCCCACGCATCGTAAGGCAGGGCCAGCATCTGCTCGACCTGCGGCACCGTGTGGTGGAAGGCCGTGTCGAAGCACGCCACCTGGGCGATATCGGGCCGCGATTCGAGCAACACCTCGATCGCCTCCAGCGCGAACGGCTGGTGCAGCGGTGCGAGCGGCACATAACTTTTCAGGTCCGCCAGCACCTTGGCATCGATGCGCACGGGGGCGAAATACTTGCTGCCGCCATGCACCACGCGATGCGCCACGGCGCGCAGCGGGCGCCCGGCCAGCTGGGCCACGACTTGCGCGCGGATGTATTCAAGGGCCGCGTGATGCGGCTGCTGCGCATCGAGCTGCAAGGCGACTGCCGGCAGGCCGCCAGCGCGGTAAGTGGCGTTTTCACGGCCGATGCCTTCCACCTTGCCGCTCCATTGCGCCTGCTGCGGCAGCACGCCGCCGGCCTGCTCGAACAGGGCGAACTTGATGCTCGACGAGCCGCAATTGAGCACCAGGATCAGGGCGCCGTCGGCATGTTGGACGGGTGCGTTCATGGCGGCGTGCTCCGGTAATGATTGGCCAGCATCACGGCGATGGCGCACGAGGCGATGCGGCTGGCGCGCGAATCGGCGCGGCTGGTGAGAATGACGGGGACCTTCGCGCCCAGCACGATGCCGGCGCTGTCCGCGTCGCCCATGTATTCAAGCTGCTTGGCCAGCATGTTGCCGCTTTCCAGGTCGGGCACCAGCAAAATATCGGCGCGGCCCGCCACTTCCGAGACGATGCCCTTGACGGTGGCGGCGGCAATCGACACGGCGTTGTCGAAGGCCAGCGGGCCATCGAGGATCGCCCCCGTGATCTGGCCACGGTCGGCCATCTTGCACAGGGCGGCCGCGTCCAAGGTGGCCGGCATGTCCGCGTTCACCGTTTCCACGGCGGCCAGGATGGCCACGCGCGGGCAGGCCACGCCGATCACGTGCGCCAGGTCGATGGCGTTGCGCACGATGTCGGCCTTCATGGCCAGGTTCGGCGCGATATTGATGGCTGCATCGGTGATGATGAAAGGACGCGGATAGGCAGGCGTCTGCATCAGGAAGCAGTGGCTGATGCGGCGCTTGGTGCGCAGGCCGGCGCTGGCGGCCAGCACGGCCGACATCAGTTCATCCGTGTGCAGACTGCCCTTCATCAGCGCCTCGACTTCGCCCTTGCCCGCCATTTCGGCGCCGCGCGCGGCGGCAGCATGGCTATGCTCGACATCCTCGATGGCGATACCGGCCAGACTCAGGCCCGCTTCCAGGGCCACCGCTTCCAGGCGCGCACGCGGCGCCACCAGCACGGGCGTGATCAGGCCGGCCGCATGCGCATCGAGCGCGCCCGCCAGGCTCAGTTCATCGCACGGGTGGATCACGGCTACCCGGATCGGGCCCAGCGTGCGCGCGTGTTCCAGCAGGCGCCGCGTGCCGTCGCCGTTATGCAGGCGCACTTCAGGCAAGGTGGCGCGCACTCTTTCAATCTGTTCAGCGGGCGCGATCACCTGCGCTTCGCCGTCGAGCACCACGGCGCCATGCTGGTTGACGCAGCGGCAGGCCAGAGTCACGTGGCGGTTGCGCGGCTCGCGCGCGGTGACGGTGACGCTGATGGCCAGCGTATCGCCGACGCGCACGGGCTGCAGGAAACGCAGGGTCTGGCCCGTGTAGACGGTGCCGGCGCCGGGCAGGCGCGTGCCCAGCACGGCCGAAATGAGGGCGGCGCCCCACATGCCGTGCGCGATGACGCCCTGGTAGCGGCTGGAAGCGGCAAATTCGACATCAAGGTGCTGCGGGTTGTCATCGCCCGACATCACCGCGAACAGGGCGATATCGTCCATGCTCAGGGTGCGCGTGATGCTGGCGGTGTCGCCGATGGCGATCTGGTCGAAGGTGCGGTTACGCACGATATGCAAATCATCGTCTTGGGTGGTAGTCATCATGGTCTTCTAGGCAGAGGTAGTGTTTTTGGCAGGTTTGGCCTGGACAGCAGGCTGGGACGCAGTTTGAGATGCATGCGCGGCCGGTGGCAGCGCCTTCGCGTGCGCCTTGATCGCACGCTCGAATACCTCCAGCATTTGCTGCAGGCTCGCTTCCTCGTCCGGCGTCGGCGCTTCGGGCACTTGCAGCACTTGCTGCATCCATTCGCCCAGCGCGCCGATGGCATCCGGTTCGGCGCGTGCCAGCAAAGTCGGCAAGGCGGCGATGGCGGCATCGAAATCATGCAGCATCAAACGCGCCTGCTGGCGCACGATGCCGCGGAATTCTTCCATGCTGAAGCCCTGCGTGTACTGCGGCTTGACCAATTTGAGCGCCAGGTTGACGCGGCGCTCGTCGGCGATCATGCGGAAGCGGTAGATGTAGAACAGCGCGCGCACGGCCGCTTCCACCAGGCCGCCATGCTGCATGTCCGCGTCCATCTTGAGCGTTTCGCAACGCACGTATTCGCAATGCTCGGGCGAGATACCGGGATGCGGGCGCGGCGGCGAGGTGTCGCCGATGGCTTGTCCCGTCAGCGCCTGCACCAGGGGTGAACCGTACACCAGGTCGAAGGTCGTTTCCTGCACCGTATCGCGCCAGTCGCGCCAGCTGTTCAAGCCGGCCGTGATGGCGTCGGAGAAGGCTTCCTGCATGGCCAGCAGCGGGTTGTCCGGCGCCACCGGTTGGCGCTGGGCACGCACTTTTTCCGCCTCCTTGGCCACCAGTTTGGCCAGCGGATTGTGGTCCGTCCAGCGCTCGTACGAGACGCGCAGCGGATGCGTGAGCTGCAGGAAGCGCGCCGACTGCGGCGTGACCATGGCGCGCACCCACGGCTGCGCAAACGTGCGGTACAACGCCAGGTTCACTTCGGACACGCGCGCGGCGGCGGCGAATTTGCGGTCATTTTCCACGCTTGGCTGCACGATGGCGCGCACATCCTCGATGCCGCGGTGTTCGACCTGCAGCACGTAGTCGCCGCTGGCCAGGTCCGCGTTCGGCGTATCGGGCGTCTTGTCGACGATCCGCGCTTCGTAAATGCCGGCCGGCAGCAGGTTGATCAGGTCGATATTGCTGGCGAATTTCTGGTGTTCCTTGTGGCCTACCTTGGCCGAGACGAAAATGCCCAGGTGGCCGATGCTGTCATGTACGGCATACACGATGGTCTGGTCGTGCAGCAGCACATCATTGTCGTCGCGGTACAGGTCCGTGATCCAGCCCAGCGCCTGCGGCGGCGGCGTGATGTTGTCGCCGTTCGAGCAGAACACGACGATGGGCGAACGGATATTGCGCAAGTCCAGGCGCACGCCGTCGGAGGTGATCAGCTCGGCAGTGGCCAGGCGGTTGCCGATGAACAGATTGTCAACGATGTACTGCATCTCGACGTCGTTGAGGAACACGTGGCCGCCCCAGTATTTTTCAAATTCCAGATAACGGGGCGCTTCCGTATCGATGTTCGCGTACAGGTTGTACTGCTTGCCCCACAGGGTATTGGCCGGGTTCAGCTTCTCGAAATTCTGCACCAGGCTGGCGCCGTCGAAACGGCCCTTGCCCAGGTCGCCCGCCAGGGCCGTGGCCCAGCTGCCGCCCATCAGGCCACCCGCATAGCGCATCGGATTGCGGCCATGCCAGCCGGCCCAGTACGACACGGGCGCGCCAGCCACGATGATGGGGCCGAACAGCTCCGGACGCATGGCCGCCGTCATGAGGATTTGCCAGCCCGCCTGGCAATTGCCGATGACGACGGGCTTGCCTTCGCTGAGCGGATGCAGGGCGATGACTTTTTCCAGGAAGGCCGCCTCGGCGTGCATCACGTCTTCCACCGTCTGTCCCGGCACGGGATCGGGCAGGAAGCCGACGAAGTAGCACGGATGGCCGGCGCGCAGGGCCACGCCGATTTCACTCTCGGCCTTGAAGCCGCCGATGCCGGGACCGTGGCCAGCGCGCGGATCGACGACGACGAACGGCCGCTTGCCCGGATCTGGCTCCGGTGCATCGGGCGTCAATATGCGCGCCAGGCCGTAGTTGACGGGACGCGCCAGCTCCAGGCCGGACATCACCAGTTCGGCGGGGAAGTCCAGTACGTTCGGCACTTCCTCGGCCAGATGCTCCTGGTACTGGTTGCCGCGCCGGCGCATCACGTCCGCGTACAGCACGATGCGCTGCCACGAGTCGCGCGCATAGTCGCCCAGCACGCCCAGCGGCGGCAAGCCGCCGGTGGAGAAAAATGGAGCAGTTTCGATCTTCATGGCTATCCTTTTCATGCAAACAAACGCCGGAACATTCCGGCGCGGGGGCTACGCCATCTGGCTGATGGTCTTGCGAAAGCGCGCCAGCGCGAAGGTAAACAAGGCCGTGCCGATGGCCAGCAGGGCCAGGAACGGTTTCCACACTACGTCGATGCCGGCGCCCCGGTACAGGATCGCCTGGCTCAGTTCGACGAAATGCGTGGTCGGAGCGATCAGCATGATGTTCTGCACCAGTTCGGGCATGCTTTCGCGCGGCGTGCTGCCGCCCGAAAGCATCTGCAGCGGCAGCAGCACGAGGATCAGCAGCATGCCGAACTGCGGCATGCTGCGCGCCACGGTGGCCAGGAAAATGCCCATCGAGGTGGTGGCAAACAAGTGCAGGGCTGCGCCGCACAGGAACAGCGCGATCGAGCCTTCGATGGGCACATGCAGCATGCCGCGCACCACCAGGTTCAGCGACAGGGCGGCGGCCAGCAGCACCACCAGGCCCATCGACCAGACCTTGCCCAGCATGATTTCGGCCGGCGTCACGGGCATCACCAGCAAGTGCTCGATGGTGCCGTGTTCGCGCTCGCGGATCAGCGCCGCACCCGTCAAAATGATCGACAGCATCGTCACCTGGTTGATGAGTTCCATCAGCGAGCCAAACCACGCCTGGCTCAGCGAAGGATTGAAGCGCGCACGCATCACCAGCTCCACCGGCGAGACCGTCGCGCCGCGATAGCGCTTGGCGAATTCGGATATTTCGCCGGCGACGATCTGCTGGATGTAGCCGCTGCCGCTGAAGGCCTGGCTCATGCGCGTGGCGTCCACGTTCAGCTGCAGCTCCGCCTGGCGCCCACCGAGCACGTCCGCCTGCAGCTTGGGCGGGATCGTCAGCACGAAGGTGTACTGGCCCGCGTCCAGGCCCGCATCGACCTGGCTCTGGTTGATCATGGCCGGCGGCGTGAACTGCGGCGCAAAGAAGGCCGAGGCGATGCGCCCGGACAGCGGCGAACCATCCTCGTCGACGATGGCGATCGAGGCCATGTGCAGGGTTTCCGGCTTGGCCGTGGCGGCCACGTAGATGGCCAAAGTGAAGGTGTAGAGGATCAGGATCAGCATCATCGGATCGCGGATCAGGCTCCAGATTTCCTTCACGCCCAGGCGGTAGATATTTTCAAGATGCCGCATATCAGCTCTCCTGTTTCTTCAGCAGCGCCACCGTCACGCCGAGGATCACGGGGATCGCCACGATCAGGGGCCAGAACGAGGCGTGCAGGTCGCCAAAGCCCAGCGCCTTGTTGAACACGCCGCGGCTGATATTAAGCATGTGCGTGGCCGGATACATCAGGCCGATCGCCTTGCCCACGCCTTCCATCGACGAGACGGGATTGAGCAGGCCGGAAAACTGGATGGCCGGGATCATGGTGCCGATCATGGTCACGAACAGGGCTGCGATCTGGCTGCGCGTAAACGTCGAAGCGAACAGGCCGATGCCGGTGGCGCAGATATTGAAGATGAACGTGGCGCCGATCAGGGTCAGCAGACTGCCCTTGATCGGCACACCGAAGGCGGTGACCGCCAGCAGCGCCATGAGGGCGAAGTTGAACATGGCCAGCACGACGTACGGCACCTGCTTGCCGAGCAAGAATTCCAGGCGCGTGACGGGCGTCACGTACAGGTTGATGATGGAGCCGAGTTCCTTTTCACGCACCACGGACAGCGCCGCCAGCATGGCCGGCAGCATCAGCAGCAGCAGGGGAATCACAGCCGGCACCATGGCCGGCAGGCTTTTCACGTCGGGGTTGTAGCGGTAGCGCGTCTGGATGGCGACGGGATTGCTCATCGTGATGCCATAGCGGTGCAGGGCCTGGTCGGCCAGCCACAGCTGATGCATGCCCTGCACGTAGCCCTGCACGGTTTCGGCGCGCATCGGCATGGCGCCGTCGATCCAGGCGCCCACCTGGGCTGGCGCGCCGCGCTGCACGTCGCGCGCAAAGCCGGGTGGAATCTCGATGGCCAGCGACAGTTCGCCGCTGCGCATGCGCTTGTCGATATCGGCATAGTCGCGCAGCGGCGCTCGCTCGACGAAGTAGCGCGAACCGGCCAGGTTGTTCGTGTAATTCTGGCTCAGGGTGGTCTGGTCGTGGTCGAGCACCGCATAACTGAGGTCTTCCACATCCAGGCTGATACCGAAGCCGATGACGAACAACAGCAGCACCGAGCCGCCCAGCGCCAGGGTCAGGCGCACGGGGTCGCGGCGCAATTCCAGCGTTTCGCGCCACATGTAGCTGAGCATGCGCCCCAGGCTGAAGCGGCTGCGCTGCTGCTTCTGCTGTGGCGCCGGTGCCGCTTCCTGCTGCGCGGGCGCCGGCGTTTCCGGGACTGTCGCCGCTGCCGTGCCGCCGCCCGCCTCTTCCAGGTAGGCGATGAAGGCCGCTTCCAGCGATGGCGCGCCCTTCTTGCGTACCAGTTCGGCCGGCGCATCGCTGACCAGCACTTTACCGGCATGCATTAGCGAGATGCGATCGCAGCGCTCGGCCTCGTTCATGAAGTGGGTGGAAATGAAAATGGTGACGCGGTCGCGCCGCGCCAGCTCGATCATCAGGCGCCAGAAATTGTCGCGCGCGATCGGGTCGACGCCGGACGTGGGCTCGTCGAGGATCAGCATCTCCGGCTTGTGCACCATGGCCACGGCCAGCGACAAACGCTGGCGTATGCCCAGCGGCAGGCTGTCGGGCAGGTCGTCCATCACCTCGAGCAAGTCGAAGCGCTGCGCCATTTCGTCGATGCGGGCAGCGATTTGCGCTTCCGGCACGTGAAACAGGCGCGCATGCAGCACCAGGTTCTGGCGCACCGTCAGTTCGCTGTACAGCGAGAACGCCTGCGACATGTAGCCGACCCTGCGGCGCGTGTCGATATCGTTGGAATCGACTTCCTTGCCGAACAGCCAGGCCTTGCCTTCCGTTGCCGGCAGCAGGCCCGTGAGCATCTTCATGGTGGTCGATTTGCCGCAGCCGTTCGAGCCGAGAAAACCAAAAATTTCGCCGCGGCCGATGCGGAAATTCACATGGTCGACGGCCGTGAAATCGCCGAAGCGCATGGTCAGGTCTTGCGCCTCGATGGCGACGTCCTGCGCACTGGCAGCGTCCAGCGGCGTGATCACCACAGGCTGGTGGCCCGCGCGCTTGGCTTCGGGCAGCAGCTTGATGAAGGCCGCCTCCAGGTTGTCGCTTTGCGTGCGCGCCAACAGTTCGGCCGGCGTGCCCGTATCGAGCACCTTGCCGTCATCCATGGCCACCAGCCAGTCGAAGCGCTGCGCCTCGTCCATGTAGGCGGTGGCGACCATCACGCTCATTTGCGGGCGCTGCACGCGAATGCCGGCGATCAGGTCCCAGAACTGGGCCCGCGCCAGTGGATCGACGCCGGTCGTCGGTTCATCGAGAATGAGCAGGTCGGGATCGTGGATCAGGGCGCAGCACAGACCCAGTTTCTGCTTCATGCCGCCCGACAGCTTGCCCGCCGGGCGCGTCAGGAACGGATGCAAGCCCGTGCTGCGGGTCAGCTGGTCGATGCGGCGCCGGCGTTCGGCGGCATCGTGGCCGAACAGGCGCGCGAAAAACTGCAGGTTTTCCTCGACCGACAGGGTCGGATACAGATTCTTGCCCAGGCCTTGCGGCATGTAGGCGATGCGCGGACAAACATCGTCGCGATGGCGCGCCTCGCGCATGTCGCCGCCCAGCGCCATGACGCTGCCCTGCTGCACGGCGCGCGCGCCGGCCACCAGCGACAGCAGACTCGATTTGCCCACGCCATCGGGCCCGATCAAGCCGACCATGCGGCCGGCCGGCACATCGAGGTCGATGGCATCGAGCGCCACCGTCTTGCCGTAATGCTGGCTGACGCCCTTGATGCTGACAACAAATGGGGTCACGTCCATGCTCACTGCGGAACCTTGCTCGTCAGTTCAGCCGGCCATGGCTGCTTTGCATCGAGGCGCACCCAGGCCACGCCGGGCAAGCCCACCTTGACCAGCGCCAGGTGCTTTTGCAGCAGCTCGCGGCTGATCTGCGCTTTCACGCGGAACATCAGCTTCTGGCGCTCGCTGGCCGTTTCCACCGTCTTCGGCGTGAACTGCGCGCTGGCGGCGACAAAGGAAATCGTCGCCGGAATCACGTAATTGGGCGCCGCATCGAGGATGATGCGCACTTCGCCGCCCATCGCCACCTTGCCGGCCGCCGTCTCGGGCAGGAAGAAGGTCATGTAGACGTCCGACAGGTCGACCAGGTTGAGCACCTTGCCGCCACCGGCCAGCACTTCGCCCTGCTGCGCCACCAGGTACTGCACGCGGCCGTCGCGCGGCGCCGCCAGCTGGCCATCGGCCAGGTCGGCGTCGATGCGCGCGGTGGTCGCTTCGGCGGCCGTCACGGCGGAACGCGAACCGACCACTTGCGCCCTGGCCGCGTCGATGGCAGCCTGCGCCGCCGTGACCTGCGCCTTGGATGCATTCAGGGCGGCGGCCACGCTGCGCACGCGGGCGCGGTCGTCGTCGAGTTCCTGCACCGAGGAAGCGCCCTCCTTCGACAGGGTTTCCGAGCGGGCCAGGCGGCGGCGGGCCGCATCGAGTTCGCTTTCACGCTGCGCCACCAGGGCCAGCGCGGCCGCCTTGTCGCTCTCGCGCACGGCCACCTGCGCCTGCGCACCGACCACCGCGTCGGAAGCCTGCTGCTGGCGCGCGCGCGCCTCGTCGCGCTGGGCAGTCAGCGAGTCCACCTGCATGGTGGCCAGCGGCTGGCCCGCCTTGACGAAGTCGCCCTCGCGCACGAGGATCTCCTTAACCCGCCCCGCCAGCTTGGTGGCGACGTCGATTTCGGTCGCTTCGATGCGGCCATTGCCGCTGACAAAACCTTCGCCAGGGCCGGTAGGACGCATTTTTTGCCAGGCCACATAGCCCAGCACGAGAACGGCCACGATCAGCGCGGCGGGGATGAGTTTTTTCTTCAGTTGAGCATTCATGGTATCGGGGCGATCAAATTAGTGGGTGGAAGCGGCGGCGGGGGTGTTGGCAGGCGCGCCGCCGCCCAGGGCCGCATACAGGCTGACCTGGCTGGAGAGCAGCGCGCGGCGCGTCTGCACCAGTTGCTGCTCGACCGTCAGCAGGTCGCGCTGCGCATCGAGCACTTCCAGGTAGGGCGCGGCGCCATTGTCATAGCGCAGCTTGGCCAGGCGCGCGCGTTCGCTCTGCGCGGCCAGGGTGATCTTGCCGATGTCGACCTGCAGCGCCAGCCAGCGCCGGTTCGACAACGCGTCGGCCACTTCGCGAAACGCGCCCTGCACGCTCTTTTCATAATTGGCCACGGCCACGTCGCGGCGTACCTCGGCCAGGTCCATGTTGGCGCGGATGCGGCCCGCGTCAAAGATCGGCAGCACCAGGCGCGGCGCGAAATTCCAGGCGCCGCTGCCCGAGTCGAACAGGCCGCTCAATTCCGCGCTGGCCGTGCCGTAGGCGGCCGTCAGCGAAATGGTCGGGAAGAAGGCGGCGCGCGCGGCGCCGATATTGGCTTGCGCGGCGCGCAGCTGATGCTCGGCCGCCACCAGGTCGGGGCGCTGCGTGAGTAAAGCCGAGGGCAGGCCCGCATGCAGCGGCTGCAGCACGCTGGCATCGTCGAAGCGGCGCGTGTCAGGCGTCAGGTCGACCGGGCCGCCCACCAGCTGGGCCAGCGCATGCGCCTGCATGGCACGCGCCTGCTCCAGCTGCGCCGACAGCGAGAGGGCCTGGCTGAGCAGGGTTTCCACCTGCGTCAGGTCCAGCTTGGAAATCGAACCGACCTCGAAGCGACGCGTAAAGATGCGCAGCGACTCGGCACGGCTGTCGACCGTGGCGCGCGCCAGCGCCACCCGTTCATCGAGTTCGCGCAAGCTCAGGTAGCCATTGGCCACCTGCGCCACCAGGGCCACGCCGACGGCGCGGCGCGCCTCGTCGCTGGCCAGCAGAGTTTGCAGCGCGCTGTCCTTCAGGCTGCGCACGCGGCCCCAGAAATCAAGCTCCCAGGCGCTCACGTTCAAGCCCGTTTGGTACTGCGCGCTCGTCATGGGGCGGCCCGTCACGCTCAGGTCACCAGGCACGCGCGCACGGCTGCCGGAGGCGCCCAGCGCAATGGTGGGGAATTGTTCCGCGCGCTGGATGCCATACGCGGCGCGCGCCTCTTCCACGCGCAGGGCGGCGATGCGAATATCGCGGTTGCTGGCCAGCGCCTGCGCAATGAGCGCCTGCAGGCGCGGATCGGCAAAGTAGGCTTGCCAGGCGACGTCGGGCGCGCTTGCGCCGGCAGCGTCAGTTTCCGGATACTGCGCCGCCACGGGTAGCGGCGGTGGCGCATACGGCGGCGCCATCGAGGCGCAGCCGGCCAGGGCCAGCGTGGCGGCCAGTCCAGTGGCCAGCGCGGCCATCCTGGCGCACGCAGATAAAGCGGGAACAGGCATGATCATCTTCTTCCAGTCAATTCAGAATGTTGTAGCCGCCGTCGACATACAAGGTGCCGCCGGTGATGGCGCGCGCGCCGTCGCCGGCGAGGAAGGCGCACAGCGCGCCCACGTCGTCGATGGTGGCCAGGCAGCGCATGGGCGAGCGTTCGATGGCGTCGGCCATCAGGCGGTCGAAATGGGCAATGCCGGAAGCGGCCCGCGTCTCCAGGGGCCCCGGCGAGATGGCATTGACGCGAATGCCTTGCGGACCCAGTTCCGCCGCCAGGTAGCGCACCGATGCTTCCAGCGCCGCCTTCACGGGACCCATCAGGCCATAGTCGGCGATGACTTCCTCGGCGCCCAGGTAACTCATGGTCATCAGGCTGCCACCGTCCGGCATCAGCGGTTCGGCCAGCTTCGCCATGCGCATGAAGGAGTGGCACGAGATATCCATCGCCTGCGCGAAGCCGTCGGCCGAACTGTCCGTCACGCGGCCATGCAAGTCTTGTTTGGGCGCGTAAGCGATGGAATGGACGACGAAATCGAGCCGCCCCCACTGCCGCTCGATCTGCGCAAACAGCGCTTCGAGCTGGCCTGGCACGGCCACGTCGAGCGGCGCCACGATGGCCGCCTGCACTTGCTGCGCCAGCGGTTCCACATGCGGACGCGCCTTGTCATTGAGCCAGGTCACCGCCAGTTCGGCACCGGCCGCGCGCAATGCGCTGGCGCAGCCCCAGGCGATGCTTTGCGCGTTGGCGATGCCGACCACCAGCCCGCGCTTGCCCTGCAAAGGCAAGTACTGCTGCAAGGCGGCCGTCATGCCTGAACTGGACGCAGGGCGGGCCAGGGCGTGGCCGCATGCACGCATCGCACCGCGCCGGCACGCATGGCGGCGGCGCACATGGCCAGTGTGACGCCACCGGCGCGCGCATACGGCAAAGCAATGGGAGTGTGGGGGTGTAAGGTACTGCACGCGTCAGGCGCGGGGATCTGCATCTTCATGAATCGGGCTTCCGTCACTGAAATTCGAGGCCAGCACCAGTGCATTCTCGGGGAACTGGTACGGGGCGAAATTACTCTACAGCATTTAGAAGCGTGATTCGTGATGAGTTCGATACGCATTCCATGACGCTTTGAGCTAGGTCAACTATAAGTGCGATTGCGGCAATGCAGCATTGATGTAAATCAAATTTTACCTCAATATTAACTAAATGAAATATTTTTCAGGCAAGCGTGCGGACATGCATATTTGATAACACTGCTGGGCTGACAGGAAGAAAAAGGACTTTTCCGGTGCAGATGGGCATTGCTGTAAAAACAAGCAGCGCTGGGCGGCGGCGGATGGCAGGCGGCGGGGGAGAGATGGAATGGGGACCATGCTATTGCATTGCAACATGGCCCACCATACCTTGCGGAACTGCGCTGAACGGCCTTATTGGCGCGACGCCGCTGCGGGACGCGAATACAGGTCGATGATGGTGCTGATGCCATCCTGGCATACGGAGCAGAACGTCTCGCTGCGGTCGAACATGATGCACTGCATCTCGGGCCGGTAGTAGCCGGACGACTCGTAGTTCGCGCCTTCGAAGGCGCCCACCGCATGGCGCTGCGGCGCCTTCGAGAACAGCTGCTGCGTGTACGCCAGGTCGGCCTTGAACAAGTCGCTCATCTCGCTTTCCGGGCGGTTGGCCGCGCGCAGGGCGGCGCGCTGCTTCTGGTATTCGCGCGCATGGCTGTCGTACGCTTCCTTCGGCCATGGCGTCGGCAGCGGCGTGCCTGCCTTGACGTGGTTCTGCCATTTCAACCTGGCCGGATCGCGCAGGGCCGTGGCGTTCGGCTCCCACGGTTCCTGCCGCTCGCCATTTGACTGATAGGCCACGGGCGAAGTGTAGTACTCGTCGGCCAGGCCGGCGAAATGGTGGCCGAATTCATGCACGAACAGGTAATTGGCCCAGTCGTTGTTGGCTGCGGCCGTGCTGAACTGGCCGAAGATGCCGCCACCGCCGTAGGTGTCGTTGTTCACGAGGATTTCGATGAATTCATACGGCGCATACTGCGCCAGGTCGCGCAGGGCGCGGTTGTCGGTGGTCAGTACATAACGCTCGCTGCCAAAGATATCGTAGCGCGTGCCCAGCGGCGACGCATGGTGCACGCCCGTCGATGGACGCGACACGCCCGATTCCTGCGTCGGCGCGGCCATGGCCCACACATTGAAGTCATCGGCCCGCTCGCGAAATGGCGACACCGTAAACAGGTGTTCGGCCAGTTTGCGCGCCGTCGCTTCGAACTTGCCCATTTCGGCGGCCGTATAGCCGTCACCCATGATCAGCAGGTCGACCTTCCCGGACGAGGGGCCACTGATGCGGATCGGTATCGGCTTGACGGGTGCCGGCGGCTGCTTGCGGATCAAGTCCTGCGCGGCCGGGTCGACATCGGTACTCCACACAACGGAAAACAGACCGCGCTCGTCGCGCTTGAGGATGCGCACGCGCACGGGCTGCTGCGGCTGCGGGAAACGCACGGATTCCTGGAACGCGCGCGTGGTGGTTTTCGCTTCGTCGGTACTGGCCCATTCACCGAAAATGGTGGAGAAGCCGCGCGAATACAGCACCTTGCCCGACTGGATATCGACCACTTCCAGCAGGTTGTTGCCACGGTTGCTGTCGTCGATGGGACGCGCCAGATTGCCCGGCCATGGCAAGGGTTCGACCAGCACGCGCTCGACCGCATAATGCTCGCCCAGCGCATTGCCGCTGTGCTGGTAATCGAGGCGCATGGTGGCCGGCTGGGCGGCACCGGCAGCCTGCGCGACAGGGACGATGCCGGCGGCCAGCGCCAGCGCGCAGAGGAAGGATCGAATCGGGGTCTGCTGCATTTCATTCCTGACACGGTAGAAAAACGGGTAAAAGAAGCGGTTTTCCAAACAAACAGCGGCGCCAGCGGCGGGCATGGAAAAATCCGGTGCGGCACATTGTAGCGACAGGAATACGCACTGCAAAGCACCTATTTCACGCACCCGCTTGACCGCGCCACGCAATCCATTTACATTAGACTGACTAGTCGATCAATTAAAAGGAGAACCAACCGCCATGCGCACCATCGATCCCGGCAAACACGCGGCCCGTCGCGACGCCATTCTCGCCGCCGCGCGCAGCTGCTTCGCGCGCAAGGGCTTTCACCAGACCAGCACCGCCGCCATCTGCGCGCAAGCGGGCATGAGTCCCGGCAACCTGTTTCATTACTTCCCCACCAAGCAAGCCATCATCGCCGCCATCGTCGACCAGGAAGGCAGCGAGACGGCCGCCTATTTCGCCGGCGTGCAAGGCAGCGCCGATGCGTACGCCGCCCTGCTCGATTTCATGGACCTGGTCCTGGCGCTGGCGGCCGACGGGGATTTTGCGGGACTGGCGCTGGACATTTCCGCCGAAGCGATGCGCGATCCGGATATCGCGGCCAGGGTGGCACGCAACGATGCCGTGCTGCGCGCCGGCGTGCAGGCGCTGCTGGAAAGCGCTGCGGCACAAGGCCAGGTCGACGCCGCGCTCGACCCCGCGCAAACGGCAGGCTGGATCGCTGCGCTGATCGACGGCATCTTCAACCGGGTCGCCGTCGATCCCGCTTATGCACCGCCAGCGCAGCGCGCCAGCCTGCACCTGTTATTGGCGCGCTTCCTGCGCCCTGCCCTGGCATGAGCGCCTCCATGCAAACCCCGCCGGCGCGCATCGCCGACGTCGACGCCCTGCGTGGCTGCGCCCTGTTCGGCATTTTGGTCGTCAATATCGGCGCCTTCGCCACGCCGTGGTTCGGCCTGGGCTTGACCGATCCTGCCTTTCACGGCGGCGTGGACCGCGCCACGCATTTTCTCGTCGCGCTGCTGTTCGAGACCAAGTTCTATCTGCTGTTTTCCTTCCTGTTCGGCTACAGCTTCACCTTGCAGATGCAGGCGGCCGCGCGCGCCGGTGCGCCGTTCGTGCCGCGCATGCTGCGCCGGCAAGCGGGCCTGTGGCTGATCGGCGCCCTGCATGCCGTGTTGCTGTTTCATGGCGATATACTCACCACCTACGCCCTGCTGGGCATCGTGCTGCTGGCGCTGCACCGCTGCGGCGAACGCCAGGCACTGTCCCTGGCCTTGATGCTCGTCACCGTCTGCGTGGCGTTCTGGGCATCGATGGCCTGGCTGCAAAGCCTGCAGCCGGCGGGCGACGCGGCGGACAACGCCGTGGCGATGGCGCAGAAAGCGGCAAGCGCGCTGGCCGCCTACCGCGCCACACCGGCCACCGTCATCCTGCAGCACCTGCGCGAACTGAGTGACATCTGGATCGTCCTGCTGCTGGTGCAGGCACCGTGCGCGCTGGCCATGTTCCTGTGCGGCCTGGCCGCCGGCAAGCGCGAGATGCTGCTGCACGCCAGCGCGTATCTGCCGCTGCGCCGCCGCCTGCTGTGGGCCGGCGCCCTGGTGGGCCTGCCCGGCGCCGCCTTGTATGCGTGGACCTCCGTGTATGCGCAAAGCCAGGCATGGCAGGTGGCGGGACTGGCCGTGGGCCTGGCGAGCGCGCCGCTGCTGGCGGGCGCTTACCTGGCGCTGGCACTGGCCCTGTTCGAACGCCTGCGCGGTGGCACGCTGTTTTCCCTGCTGGCCGATACGGGCCGCATGGCCCTGTCGAACTACCTGCTGCAGTCGGCCATCTGTGCCTGGCTGTTCCTCGCGTATGGCGCACGGCTGATGGGCAGCGTCTCGCCGCTCGGTGCGCTGGCGCTGGCCGTCATCATCTTCAGCCTGCAGCTGCCACTGAGCCGCCGGTGGCTGCGCGGCCACGCGTATGGCCCCGTCGAGTGGCTGCTGCGGGCATTGACGATCGCCGCGTGGCCGCGCTGGCGGCGATAGCGCACCGCCTATTTGTAGCGGTACAGCGGCTGGCGCAGCTGGATCGGGCGGATATCGAGGCGCAGCTTCAGCACCGAATACGCTTCCGCCTCGGTCGAGCTGTAGCCGACGCTGTTGACGGTCTTGCTGAACCTGAATTCAAAACCCAGGTCCGGGTACGGGTCGCGCGGGTTGCCGAAGGCGATGCCGATGGCTTCCTGCTGCGCGTTGTCGATCAGGTTGCCCATCAGGTCCAGCACGGCGTTATTGCCGAGGATATCGTTGGTAAACACGGGTTCGCGCATGTCGGGCTGGTTCGGATCGAGCTTGTTGTCGGCCTTGTCCGGCGAAGGCGTAAATACGCGCGTGACGAGGTTGAATTTGTCGCCCCGGTCCAGGTAGCTGATGGCCGCGTTGCTGATATTGAAATTTTTCACGCCACGGTCGCTGATGGCGCCCGACAGGTCGATCAGCAAGGCGCCGCTGTAGCCGATGACTTCCACATCGCGCATGGCGTCGACCACCATGGCGCTGTTTTCATCGATACCCAGCCCCAGGTGATAGCCTTTTTTCAGCATCACGGGAATCATGCGCGCAAAGCGCCCGCGTACCAGCAGATGCTGGTCCACGAAGACATCGCTGCCGATGAAACCCAGGCCCGGCGCGATCTCGCGCCCATCCGTGACGCCCATCTTGAGCATGTCGAGCACGGGCTTGGCATCGTAGAACATGGTGGTGCTCATGATGGCCGCGCCGGCGCTGGAACCGGCGATCACGCCGCCATTGCGGTAGACCGACCAGATGGCTTCCAGCGCGGCCGTGCGGCTGCCGTCCGGGCGCAGCAAGGCTTGCGTGATGCGGCCCTGGTCGCCGCCGGCAAAATAGATGCCGCTGGCCGACTTGATCTGCGTGACGATGGCCGGATCTTCGGCCGCCTTGCGGTAATCGCGATTGGGCAGCTTGACGGCCAGCGGCACGAAAAAGGCATCGGCGCCATACTGATTGAGTTTTTGGATGATGCTTTCACCCGACTTTTCCGGATTCATCGCAGCCGAGGCCAGCACGGCGATCCGCGCGCCCGGCCCGCCCGACAACTTGACGATGCGCTGCCAGACTTCGGCATTGTCGGCGCGCAGGCCGCCGCCAATGATGACGAGGGTGCCCTGCGGGGCGCTGCCGATGGCACTGCCGCCAGGCGCCGCCACGGCATGGAAGCTGCACAATGCCAGCGCGAACAGCAGCGCGGCGCGGAAGGTCTGATACAGGCTTGAAGATGATTTCATGGTGCCTCTCGAATACATGGAAAGGGGCACGCGCCTGGCGCGCGCCCTTGCTGCCAAAACTGCTGCTTGCAACCCAACGCCATCGGACTACGATACTACCTGCTGCGTGTGACAGCCGTATTGCGGTATCTCCTGCTTTGCCGCCTTACTTGAAGCTGTAATTGGCGCTGGCATAGAAGCGCCGGCCGCGCGGGTCCGAATAAGTAGGGTCATAGCCGGACAGGAAGAAGTACGCCTGGTTCGAGTACGGCGGGCTGGTATTGAACAGATTCTGTATGCCCGCGCGCAGCTTGAACTGCTTGCTGACCGCATACGCACCCGACATGTCCCACAGCGTGTAAGCCTTCACCCGGTTCGGCTTGACCACGCTGCCGTCGTCCGTGTTGATGGCCGAATTCTGGTCATCATAGCCGCTCGAATACGTGTTCGACAGGCTGGCCGAATACGGGCCATTATCCCAGTCCAGCGTGATCGTATGGCGCCAGCGCTGCACCACGCCATCCGTGACGAATTTATTCAAGTTACTGATAAAAACGTCGCCAGGGCTGGTCTGGATTTTCGAGTCGAGCACATACGTGCCACTCAGGTGGCCGCCGAAACGCCCCCACGCCGTTTTCACGCCATGCAGGTCGGCCGTGATATCGATGCCCGCAGCTTTTTGCGCACCGCGGTTTTCCTTGCGCAGCTCGATGTAGCGGATTTCATTGTCTTCGTCGCGGTGCACCAGATCGCCATACTTGGCCAGGTTACCGAGGATGATGTCGTCGCCGATTTCGCTGATCAGGTCCGTACGCTGGATGTTCCAGTAGTCGGCACTGAAGGTCCAGTGCTGGCTCGGTTCGAGCACCACACCGGCCGTGAACTGGCGGCTGCGCTCCGGTTTCAGCTTGTCGTTGCTGTAGCGGCGCGTACGCCAGTTGTCGGCGCAGACAGAGTAGTCGTTGTCCTCGGCTTCGCAGTAGACGGGATCGGGCAGGGTCGCCGTCTGGCTGTAGACGGTGGGCCGGTGCAGGTCCGACATCGATGGCGCGCGGAAGCCCTTGCCGGCCGAGGCGCGCAGCAGCACCTGCTTGCTGGGCATGTAGGTCAGGCCGATTTTAGGACTCAAGGCGCCGCCCACCTGTTGGTAATGGTCATAGCGGCCCGAGAGCTGCGCCTGCCACTGCTTGCTGAATGGCAGCAGCAGTTCGCTGTAGATGGCCTGCACATTGCGGCTGTCGCTGGTGGCCACGCCCCCTTCGGGCGCTTCGTCGTTGGTGATGTTATTACTCATCAACAATGCGGATGGCCGGAAGTCCGTGCGCTCGCGCCGCACTTCGCCGCCCACGGCCAGCGCCAGGTCGCCGCCGCCCAGTGCCATCAGCGCGCGCGACACCTTGAAATCGAGCGAGTCCATGACGCCGCGCGCATGCCGCACTTCGTCGTTGACCTGGATGCTATCGAGCAGTGCCTTGCCCGCCGCGCTGGACGGGCCGAAGGGATTGATGGTGCCATCCGTGATGCCCTTTTGTAGCTGGTCGGCCAGGAGGTAGCCGTGCGTGTCCTTGTCCCTGACCACGTTGACGCTGTGATTCAAGCCCACGTCGTAATCCCAGCCGCCCACGGTGCCGGTGGCGCCCACCACGTAACGCTGGCTTTCGCTGGTCAACTCGCTGGTGCGCATGCCCGCTTCATTCAGGCGGATGCGCAGGGCCAGCGTGTCAGTCAGCCCGGCCGCGCTCAGCTGCGGCACCATGCTGGCGTCGATTTCGCCATCCGGCCGCGCTGTCGATCCCACGTAATAGCTGCGCGAACGGCTCAACGCCACCTCGGCATACAGTTGGTGGTCATTGTTCAATTTGAGGACGCCGCGCGTCAGCAGGTTCTGCTTGTCCGTCTTCGGATACAGCTCGGTGTCGCCCATATAGTTATAGGTACACGCATCGACGCCGCCCGTGCCCCCCGGCAGGTACACATTGGCCGGTCCGCTGCAGCCAGGAATCGACAGGTTGATGAGGCGATTCGTGATCGGCTTCCCATTGAGCAGGAAGCCCTGTTCCTGCAGGTAGTCGCGCTGGTCGCTGGAGAGGCGGATATTTGCCGGACTGGTGTAACTGGACAACAAATGGCCGAGGCGTTCCGGCACATGCAGGTTCGGAATGAACTTGCGCTGCGAAGTGCTCAGGCGGTCGGTTTTTTGCAGGTCGACCACGGCAAAGATATTGTAGCCATCTGCCGCCAGGTCACCGGTGCCGGCCGTAATGCTGGCCGTGCGCTTGCCGGCCCCGCCTTCATCGGTGCGGCTGCCGTAGACATTCAGCTCCACGCCCTGGTAATCCTTGCGCGTAATAAAATTGATGACGCCGCCGATGGCGTCCGTGCCGTACAGGGCCGAGGCACCGTCGAGCAATACTTCCACGCGCTGCAGGGCGGCGGCGGGAATGTTATTCAGGTCTACGCCCGCATCGTCGCCGGGCGAGGCAAAGTTGGCCATGCGCCGGCCATTGAGCAGCACCAGGGTCGATGAGGTGCCCACGCCGCGCAGGTTGGCACTGTTGAAGCCGCGCTGGTCGCCGCCCACATTGATGCTGACGCCATCGGTCAGGCCACCCACGTTGGCCGACACGCGCGCCATCAGCTCGGCCGCCGTCGTCACGCCCGCCTTTTCGATATCGGCGCGCGTGATGACCTGCACCGGCAGCGCCGTCTCCGATTCCAGGCGCTTGATGGCCGAACCCGTGATCTCCACGCGCTGCATTTTTTTCGGCGCCGGCTCGCCATCCCGCGCCAGCTCCTGCTCCTGTACCTGCGCCTGCGCCTGCGCGCCACTGGCCAGCATGCCCAGCGCCGCCGACACGCTCAAGGCGCCCAGCGCCAGGCGCACGCCTTGCGCCAGCACCGACTCGCGTGGCAATACGGAACGGCCGTCCTGTCTTTTCATGTGCATTGCAACTCTCCCCAATGGTGTATGTCTGATTTTTATCATGATTTTTGTACTGCCTTGCGCTGCCTGAATACTGCTTTCCGGGGACCCGGCACGCCATGCTCGCCGCCGTACAGATAGGCGGCGATGACTTCGCTCAGGCGGGCCGCCTTTTCAACGTTGTTCTTGTTCGATACCATCAGCGCCACGGCCAGCGCCTCGATCATGGCCAGCGCCGTGCTGGCGCTGCTGGGCAGGACGGGATGCGTGCTTTGCGCATACAAGGCGTGATCGGCCAGTTCGGCCAGGGGGGATGCGGGAGAGTCGGTGAGCGCCACGATGCAGGCGCCACGGTCGCGCGCAAAGCTGGCCAGGCCGATGCAGTCGAGCGTATAGCGGGGGAACGAGATCACCACCAGCACGTCGTGCGCCGTCAAGTTGACCAGATGCCCGGCCGCCACTTCCGAACCGCCAATGCCTACCACTTCCACCACATGCGGGCAAAACGGCTGCAGATGCTGCACCAGCATGCCCGCCAGGTTGGCCGACAGGCCAAAGCCCATCACATACACCACCTTGGCGCGCGTCAGGCGCCGCACCACGGCCTGCATGGCCGGCGGCGACAGGGCATCGGAAGTGGCGGCAATGTTCGCGGCCGCATACTCCAGGCTTTCCGTGATGGGCGAGGTGGCACGCGCACGCCGTTGTATCGTACGGCGCAATTTGTCGACTGGCTGCAACAGCGATTGCAGGGTTTCGGCCATGGCGCTGCGCATGGCCGAATAATTCTTTTGCCCGATGTCGCGCGCGAAGCGGCTGATGGTGGCCGTCGAGACCTGGCAGCTGTCGGCCAGTTCCTCGATGCCCAGCGCCGTCACGCGCATCTGGTTGCGCAGCAGGTAATCGGCGATCTGCCGCTGCGAGGCCGAGCCGCTGGCCAGCACGTGCATCAGCGTTTGCCCCAACGGCGATTGCGCGAAGGCGGCATCGGGCGACGACAGGGCGGCGGCCACCGGCGCGCGGAAGCTGTTACGGGCAGGACTGGCGGATGATTTCATATCACTGGCGGCCTGTGTTCTTGTACATGGCGGATGACGCATAAAAAGGCGAAAACGGGTCGCTGGAACTTACTCTACTCATATCAAAAAGAAAACTCAACAAATATTTGTAAAAGGATTTTCATTGATTTACTTCGTGAAAATAATGCTACATAATCGACCGAAATCCATCAACCGCGCCCCGTTTTGGGGCGAATTTGCCATGCAAGTACAACAGCATCCCATCTCCACTGCGCACGCCAGCATCACCTGCCAATTGAGCAGCTTCCACTTCGGCGCCGCAGCAGCCAATAGCCGCAGCGGCAAGAAGGTGTATATCCAGGCGGCGCTGCACGCGGACGAAGTACCGGGCATGCTGGTATCGCAATTTTTGCGCCGTGAATTGCTGGCGCTGGAGGCGGCGGGCAAGATCCACGGCGAAGTGATTCTGGTACCGGCCGCCAATCCCATCGGCCTGGCGCAAGCCATCCATGGCGCGCCGTTCGGCCGCTTCGACCTGACCACCGGCATCAACTTCAACCGCGCCTACCGCCACGTGGCCGATGAACTGAAAACCACGCTCGATGGCAAGCTGGGGCAGGATGCGCAAGCCAACGTGGCGCTGATACGCCAGCATGCGCGCGACGCCGTCGCCGCCTGGCGGCCGTCCACGGATGCGGAGACGCTGAAAAAGACGCTGCTGGGCATGGCCATCGATGCCGACATTGTGCTCGACCTGCATTGCGATAACGAGGCGGCCCTGCACATCTATACGGGCACGCCGCTGGCAGCGCAGATCGCGCCCCTGTCCGCACTGCTGGGCGCGCGCGCCGTGCTGCTGGAACTGGCGGCCGGCGAAGAGCCGTTCGACGAAGCCTGCAGCCGCCTGTGGTGGGACCTCGACGCACACTTCCAAGGCCGCTATCCGATTCCCGCCGCCTGCCTGTCGACCACCGTCGAATTGCGCGGCGAAGTGGAAGTGAGCTACGCCCTGGCAGAGCGCGACGCCACCGCCCTGCTGCGCTTTCTTGCCATCGAGGGCGTGCTAGAGATCGCCGGTGCCGGCGACGACCTGCCCGCACCGCAATGCCAGCCCACGCCGCTGGCCGGCGTGGAACCGATCCTCGCGCCGCATCACGGCGTGCTGGTGTATCTGCGCGAAATGGGCGACGTGCTGGCCGCCGGCGATGCGCTGGCCGACCTGATCGATCCGGTCAGCGGCGAGACGACGACCTTGCGCTGCAGCGTCGCCGGAGTCTTCTTTGCGCGCAGCGCCCACCGCCACGTCTTGCGCGGCATGAACGTCGGCAAGGTCGCCGGTGCCATCGCCTTCCGCGGCGGCAGCCTGCTGAGCCAATGACGCCATGAGAACATTCAAGCTCCCCAATACCTTCGTCCTGCTGTGCGGCATCCTGGCCATGATCGCGCTGGCGACCTGGCTGGTGCCGGGCGGGAAATTCGATACCCAACTGGTGAACGGCAAGCAGCTGATCATTCCCGGCACGTTTCACTACGTGGACAACAAGCCGCAGGGACTGGCCGCGCTGATGATGGCGCCCATCAAGGGCTTCGTCGACGCCAGCCTGATCATCGGCTTCATCCTGATCGTCGGCGGCGCCTTCGCCGTGCTGCAAAAAACCGAAGCCTTCGATTCGCTGATCAAGGCCATCGCCAAGGCGCATACCAGTTCGCGCTTCGTGCGCGCCGCCATCATTCCCGTCTTCTTCACCATGTTCTCGCTGGGCGGCGCCACTTTCGGCATGAACGAGGAAGCCATTCCCTTCATCCTGATCTTCGTGCCGCTGGCGCTGGCGCTGGGCTATGACACCATCACGGGCGTGTCGATTCCTTTCATCGGCTCGCAGGTAGGCTTTTCCGCCGCCTTTTTAAATCCGTTCAACGTCGGCATCGCGCAGGGCATCGCCGGCGTGCCGATCTTTTCCGGCATCGGCTACCGCCTGATCGTGTGGGCCATCGCCACGGCGGTCAGCATCGTGTTCCTGATGTGGTATGCGGCGCGCATCAAGCGCCATCCGGAAAAAAGCCCGACCTACCTGCTCGACATCGAAAAGCGCAGCGAGCATTCGATGGACCTCGACAGCTTTGCCGGCATGACCCGCACGCACCGCGCGGTGCTGTGGATTTTCATGGCAACCTTGCTGACGATGGTCGTCGGCGTCGTCAAGTACGACTGGTTCATCGATGAAATCGCCGCCCTGTTCCTGGTGATGGCCATCGTCGTCGGCCTGGTTGGCCGGCTCGACATGGACAGCCTGGTGGCATCCTTCGTGCAAGGCGCGCGCGACATGGTCAGCGTGGCACTCGTCATCGCGCTGGCGCGCGGCACCATGATCCTGGCGCGCGATGCGCAGATCATCGACACCATGCTGCATGCATTGACGCCCCTGGTGGCGTCGTCAAGCCCCGTCTTTGCCGCGCAAAAGATGTTCTTCATGCAGTCGGTGATCAACTTTTTCATCCATTCCGGCAGCGGCCAGGCCGCGCTGACCATGCCCATCATGGCGCCGCTGGCCGACCTGGTGGGCGTGACGCGCCAGACGGCCATTCTGGCATTCCAGTTCGGAGAATTCACCACGCCGATGATCCCCACTTCCGGCATCACCGTCGGCGTGCTGGCGCTGGCGCGCGTGCCGTGGATTACCTGGGCCAAGTGGATGATCCCGCTGCAGCTGATTTACCTGGTGCTGGCGCTGCTGCTGCTGATTCCACCCTGCCTGATGCACTGGCAGTAAGCCAGTCAGCGCTGGTAGATGTCCGGCACATAGCGCTCCATCAGCGTTTCCGGGCGCAGCGGCGCCGTGAAACCGTGACGCGCGTACAGCGTATGCGCCGTGCCGGTGGCCAGCATGAAGCGGCGCAAGCCCTGCAAGTCGGGATGTGCCATCACGGCCTCCATCAGGCGCTTGCTGTAGCCACGGCCGCGGTACTCTTGCAGCACATACACGTCGACCAGATAGGCAAACGTGGCGTAGTCGCTGACCACGCGGGCGAACGCCACCTGACGGCCGCCAAGCGTGCCGCCAAAGCACAGCGAATGGTCGATGGCGCGCTGTACGGTAGCCAGCGGGATGCCGATGGCCCATGTCGATTGCGTGCTGAGAAAATGGTGGATGGCTGGAACGTCGAGTTCCGCCTTGTCGGTGCTGATCATCAAATGTGACATCGCGCAGGCCCTGCTATCGTTAAAAGCACGATCATCGACCTTTTTTCTGCGGCTGTCACCAGGGCTGGATAGAACCGGGGGCGCCGCCCGTTCTGCCTGTCCGTGATGCGGTGTTGCTGTTTGCTGCGGATGCTTCTTGTGCTGCCGGCAATGCCATCGCCGCGCTTACAGGGCGACTTTTTCTTCTGCGCTCAGACGCTTGGCGCTGACATACACGGTGTGCATGGTGGCTTGATCGGCGCTGGCGGCGATGGGGGCGGGCGCGGCGCGCAATTTCGGCACGGCGGCGGTAGCCAGGCTGGTGGCGGCGGCGATGGCGATGATGGCAACGAAGATGGCTTCCATGTTTTTAGCGATGTTCATGATGGTGTCCTTTGAGTGGCTGGTTGTGTGTTGCGATGATTGAACTGTAGGCCGATCACCGCTGAACTGCCATCGGATTGCGACCAAACGCACGATTCGCGGGACAGAATACAAAAAGCCCGGATGGAACGCACAACAGCGTCCGCAGCGAGGCATTTGACGCGTGCCAGCCCCATTCCCGGCCATTTCAGCGCCCTGCAAGCCCCTAAAAGCCCTAACGCAGGCCAACCTTGTTTATAATCGCCCTACACTAAAGGACTTCTTTCATGACTGATCAATTCTCCAAAAAGGGCGAAGCCTGGTCGGCCCGGTTTTCCGAACCGGTCTCGGACCTCGTCAAGCGCTACACAGCTTCTGTATTTTTTGACAAGCGCCTGGCGCTGTTCGACATCGAAGGTTCGCTGGCCCATGCGGAAATGCTGCATGCGCAAGCCATCATCAGCCCGGCCGACTACGCGGAAATCGTGCGCGGCATGGCGCAAATCTCGCAGGAAATCGCCGCCGGCCAGTTCGAATGGCTGCTGGATCTGGAAGATGTCCACCTGAATATCGAAAAACGCCTGACCGAACTGGTAGGCGATGCGGGCAAGCGATTGCACACCGGCCGTTCGCGCAACGACCAGGTGGCCACCGACATCCGCCTGTACGTGCGTTCCGCCATCGACGACATCACCGCCCTGCTGGCGACGTTCCGCAGCGCGCTGACGGACCTGGCCGAACAGCATGCCGACACCATCATGCCGGGCTTTACCCACATGCAGGTGGCCCAGCCGATCACCTTCGGCCATCACATGCTGGCGTATGTCGAAATGTTCGGCCGCGATGCCGAGCGCATGGCCGATTGCCGCAAGCGCGTCAACCGTCTGCCGCTGGGCGCCGCCGCCCTGGCCGGCACCACCTTCCCCATCGACCGCCTGCGCGTGGCCAAGACGCTGGGCTTCGACGACGTCTGCCACAACTCGCTCGACGCCGTGTCGGACCGCGACTTCGCCATCGAATTTTGCGCCGCAGCCGCCGTGCTGATGATGCACGTGTCGCGCATGGCCGAGGAATTGGTCATCTGGATGAGCCCTCGCATCGGCTTCATCGACATCGCCGACCGCTTCTGCACCGGCTCGTCGATCATGCCGCAAAAGAAAAACCCGGACGTGCCCGAACTCGCCCGTGGCAAGACGGGCCGCGTGTATGGCCACCTGATTGGCCTCTTGACCCTGATGAAAGGCCAGCCGCTGGCCTACAACAAGGATAACCAGGAAGACAAGGAACCGCTGTTCGACACCGTCGACACCGTCATTGACACCTTGCGCATCTTCGCCGACATGGCCGGCGGCATCACGGTGAAACCGGAAGCGATGCGCGCGGCAGCCCTGCAGGGTTATGCCACGGCGACCGATCTGGCCGACTACCTGGTCAAGAAGGGCCTGCCGTTCCGCGATGCCCATGAAGCGGTGGCCCTGGCCGTGCGCGCCTGCGTCGACGCCGGTTGCGACCTGGCCGACCTGACGCTGGAGCAGTTGCGTGCCTTCTCGCCGCTGACTGGCGAAGACGTATTCGAGGTGCTGACGCTGGAAGGCTCCGTCGCCGCACGCGACCACGTGGGCGGCACCGCGCCGCGCCAGGTGCGCGCCGCGATCGCCCGCGTGCGCACGCAACTGGAAAAATAAACCGCGCTTGCGCGCTCAAACGCCCCGCTGCATCGCTGCAGCGGGGCGTTTTTCATTGCGCGACGATTTTCGACAGCACGGAAAAAGCGGCCCCCGTCTGCGATGCTTCCAGCAGCAAGGTCAGCTCCGTATACGTGCAGATGATATTGATCAGGTTAATGCGCTCCCAGGCCAGGCGCTTGAGGATGGCGTGATACACGCCAGGCGTATAGCAGGTTTCGGGCGCCAGATGCAAGGTCACGGCCGTCACCCGTTCCAGGCGCGCCAGTTCCTGCTCTTCGCCGAACACCTCTTCCACCAGCGCATGCAGCGAACGGCTGCAGATCACCATCACCTCGTTGACGCCGCGCGTGACCGTGATGAACGTGCCGCGCTGGGGTGCTGCCAGCGCCAGCAACTGGCGCTGGCAGGCATACGTCTGGTCGGAGTAGCGGTAGGTAAAAATCATCAATTCGCTGCGCGTGGACAGTTCGCCCGCGCGGTGCGCCAGCACGATCTCGCCGCTTTTCTGCTGCGGCATCCGCTCGGCCAGGCGGCGCAGCGCCATCACCACGGCGGCCTGCCCCACCGGCTTCCATAAGTCGGTCTGCAATTGCGGCTGCAACTGGCGCGCCAGTTCCGACAGGTTGAGCAAGCCCCGGCCCAGCCCCTCGCTGAGAAACGCCGATTCCATCACGATCTGTTCCACTTTGGTCGCTATCGAAAGCATAGTTCGTCGG
This sequence comes from Janthinobacterium sp. 78, assembly GCF_003096775.1. Taxonomy (NCBI): domain Bacteria; kingdom Pseudomonadati; phylum Pseudomonadota; class Betaproteobacteria; order Burkholderiales; family Oxalobacteraceae; genus Janthinobacterium; species Janthinobacterium sp. 78. The sequence continues at coordinate 5,775,898 of NZ_QENT01000001.1, forward strand.
GCCGGTGATTCCGGTGCACGCACCAGGAGCCGGCAACCCTTCCTGAAAAAGAGAATGCACTGCGCCAGCGGCCACGCCGGGTGGCGCGGTCGGACTCGCTGAAAAGCCCCCGTCGCAGGGGGAGGAGTCGGATAGCGGCGGCTAGGAAGGCGGATGCAGCATGCAGGCCGCTCCAGAGGGGAAATGGCTGAAACCAACAGCAGAAAACAGAACTGATGTCATGTGAAACTCCTGATTTTTTTCCCGATGCGCTGTATCTGGACGCGGTCATTGCCGCGTGCGCTTTTTTGTCTTCGCGTGCGCCACTGGTGACAACGCGAAGACCTAGTGTAGATCGCAACATTTAGAAAATGCAACAGTGTTTTTCCAACAGAACACGTCATTGAGGGAATGGATCCAAAACAAAATTTGCAGCTTGCGATACATCAAACTTTGCGACGATACAGCGACGATAAATGTTCAATTCTTAACAAAAAATCGCGTAGTGACCCATTTCTTGAATTTTTTGACATGGCGATCTCGACAAGTTTAGTGTCCCCTTACCCGACTTCATGCCACCACAAAACGGCAGGCTATCCGCTCGCTGCAAGGCAGGCCGGGGTGGCCATCAGGCATCGCGGCCAGCTCATTCACCATTTCCTTAACCGATACCATGGAGCAGAAATGAATTTACGTTTGACGATAGTTGCCGCATCCATCGCCGCCCTGCCGCTGATGGCCACCACGGCAGACGCCGCCACGCCGCTGCCACAGACCTTGATGGCTGCCCCGGTCACCCTGGCCTCTCCACAAGAGAACGCCAGCTTGGTCAACAAGCTGGCCGCGCAGGCGCGCAGCCGCGGCCTGAATAGCGAACATGGCTTTGCCGTCGGCGCCCAGCATCCGGGCGTCAGCGGCACGCGCGTGAGCCGCGTACAGCACACCTACAAGGGCTTGCCCGTCTTCGGTTCCGAGACGGTGGTGGTCAGCAACAGCGCTGGCGACATCGTCAGCGAATCCGTGTCGGACCGCGCTTCGGGCCTCGGTAGCGGCGGCATCAATGCCGTCACCCGCAGCGCCACCACCGATATCGACACCACGCCGGCAGTCAGCGCTGCTGCCGCCATCGCCGCCGCAGTGAAAAGCATCGGCGTGCCGGCCGTCGACCACGTGCCGCCGCATGCGCAACTGCTGATCTATCCCGTGATGAAAACCGTGCGCGTGGCTGGCGCCGAGAACAAATCGGAAGCGGCACTGAACGCCCTCGACGTGCAGGACGTGGTCGACCACTACGAGTTGGCCTATCTGGTGCAGACGCGCATGATCAGCGGCAACAAGCCCGTCTACTACGACACCATCGTCAGCGCCAAGGATGGCCGCATCCTGCGCCAGTGGAAAGCCCTGAAAACCGTCGCCGGCATCGGCAACAGCCAGTACAACGGCCAAGTTCCGCTCAACACCACGCTCACGGGCAGCACCTACACCATGAAGGATCCCAGCCGCGGCACGGGCGGCAGCTTCGGCGGCATGGCCATCACGAATGCCAACCACGGCACCACCTCGGGCAGCGTGTACAGCAGCACCAGCAATACCTGGGGCGACGGCCAGCAATACATCAGCGGCGGCAGCACCACCAACGCCAACGGCCAGACGGCGGCCGTCAACGCCATGTGGGGCCTGATGAACACCTACGACACGCACAAGAATGTGCTGGGCTGGTCCAGCCTGGACGGCAACAACACGGCCACCCACATCGCCGCCCACGTCAACACGGCTTACGACAACGCCTACTACGACAGCAGCTGCAAGTGCATGTACATCGGCGACGGCGGCAGCTCGTTCAACAACCTCGGTTCCATCGACGTGATCGGCCATGAAATGGGCCACGGCATCACGGACGCCACCTCGGGCCTGATCTACTCGCAGGAATCGGGCGGCTTGAACGAATCGAGCTCGGACATCGCCGGCGAAATGGTGGAAGCGTATGCGCGCGCCGGCGGCACTGGCACCAGCATCCCCAACACGGGCAACGATTGGATGACGGGCAAGGAAATCGCCAAGAATGGCCAGCCGCTGCGTTGGCTGTATAAGCCGAGCAAGGATGGCAGCAGTCCGAATGCATGGAGCAGCACCATCAAGAACCTCGACGTCCACTACAGCAGCGGTCCGAACAACCGCATGTTCTACTTCCTGTCACAAGGCTCGAACTCCACCGCCAGCAGCGACTACTACAGCTCCTACCTGAACAAGAGCCCGCTGGCCATGACGGGTATCGGCAGCGACAAGGCCTACCGCATCTGGTTCAAGGCAGCGACCACCAAGTTCACTTCGTCGACCAACTACGCCGATGCGCGCAACAAGGTGCTGCTGGCCGCCGAGGAACTGTATGGCGTGGGCAGCGCCGAGGCGACGGCCGTCAAGCGCGCGTATGCGGCCATCAACGTCGGTGCCGACGTCGATGAAAGCAGCACGGGCGGCGCGGTGAGCATCACCAGCCAGCCGGCCAGCATCACCGTCGCACCAGGCGCCACCGCCTCGTTCGCCGTGGGCGCGGGCGGCGGCACGGCGCCGTACACCTACAAGTGGTACCGCAACGGCGCCGTGATCAGCGGTGCCACGTCGCCCGCCTACAGCTTCACCACTGTGGCGGCCGACAGCGGCGCCGTCTTCAAGGCGACGGTGACGGATTCGTCCTCGCCTGCCGTGACGGCCACGTCGAACAACGCTACGCTGACGGTGGGCACGAGCAGCGCCACTGAACGCGTGACGAACGGCGGCTTTGAGTCCGGCGCCACGGGTTGGAGCGGCACCACGGGCGCCATCGGCACCTTCACGGGGCAAACCGCGTATGAAGGCACGCAGTACGCCTGGCTGGGCGGCAATGGCGCCACGGCCAGCGAATCGCTGACGCAAAGCGTGGCCATTCCGGCCGCCGCCACCTCGGCCAGCTTGAGCTTTGCGCTGCATATCGACACGGCTGAAACGGGCAATACCGTGTACGACAAGCTGGTCGTCACCGTGAAGAACAGCGCCGGCACGGTGCTCGGTACCCTGGCCTCGTACTCCAACGTGAACAAGGCGGCCGGCTACCAGATCCGCACCTTCGACCTGATCGCCTACAAGGGCCAGACCGTGCAGATCTCGTTTGCCGCGACCGAGGACGCCTCGCTGCAAACCTCGTTCGTGCTCGACAAGGTCAGCCTGATCACCCAGTAAGCGGCTGAACATGCGGGCAAGCCATCGATACAAGGGCTTGCCCGCGCATGCAACACCGCACGATTGATTTTCTGGCAATTCCAGTCTACCCTGAGGCAACTCATTGCCTCTTGCTGCTGCCGGTACCCGCGACGAATTGAACTTTTTTTGGATTGTTCCCTACCGATGCCTACTTTGACCGCACGCACCTTCCTCCCTGGCAGCCTGTTCCTGTCTACTTCCGTCGCCCTGCTCACCTGAGCCGGCGATGCAGTTCCACCTCCAGGTGCAGGGCCCGGCCGGCAGCCAGGCATTGGCCGTCGACGCCGCCAGCGAGGCCGAGGCGATCCGCGCGGCCGTGCGCGGCGGCTGGCGCGTGCTGGCCGTCGACGCTGGCGCCACCTCAGACACGGGCGCCGCGCTACGCCCGGGCAAACAGGGACTGCCCCTGCTGCAATTCAGCCAGGAGCTGCTGGCCCTGCTCGAAGCGGGCCTGAACCTGGGCGAGGCCATGGCCACCCTGCACAACAAGGAAACGCGCCCGGGCGCCAAGGCCACGCTGGCCGCCATCGTGCTCAACCTGCAGCAAGGGCAAAGCTTTTCCGACACCCTGGCCGGTTTCCCCGACATCTTCCCCGACATTTACATCGCCACCGTGCATGCGGCCGAACGCTCGGGCAACCTGCCCGAAGCGCTGGCGCGCTTTGTCAGCTACCAGCTGCAGTTCGACGCCATCCGCAAAAAACTCATTTCCGCCGCCATCTACCCGTGCATGCTGCTCGTCGTCGGCGGCCTGGTGACATTGTTCCTGCTCGGCTACGTGGTGCCGAAGTTCAGCGTCGTCTACGAAAGCTCGGGCCGCGAGATTCCCTGGATGTCGCAAATGCTGCTGGGCTTTGGCCAAACGCTGGCCGCGCATCCGCTGCTGTGCGCCACGGCGCTCGCCGCCAGCGTGGCCGCCGTGGTGTTCGGCATCGCCAACCGCGCCATGCGCCAAGCCCTCGTGCTGCGCCTCTTGCGCCTGCCCGTGCTGGCGGACAAGGCGGCGGAGTTCCGCCTGGCCCGCTTCTACCGCGCCCTGAGCCTCCTGCTGCACGCCGGCATCCCGCTGCACAAGGCGCTGGCCATGGTGGCCCCCATGCTGCTGCCGGCGCAACAGGAACAGCTGGCGCAGGCGCGCCGCGCGGTGCAGGAAGGCATGCCGTTTTCCACCGCGCTGGAACACGCCGGCATGGCCACGCCGGTGGCGCAATCGCTGCTGAAAGTGGGAGAAAACACGGGCCGCCTGGGCGACATGCTGGAACGCTCGGCCAAGTTCCACGACGAGGAATTCGCCCGCTGGGTGGACTGGGCGTCCCGCCTGCTCGAGCCGCTCCTGATGACCATCATCGGCGTGGTGATCGGCGGCGTGGTGGTGCTGATGTACATGCCGATCTTTGAACTGGCCGGGAGCTTATCTTGAAGTTCATGTCATGAACGCACGCGACGAAGAACGCACCGTTCTCGATGCGGCCATGCTGCGCCGGGCCCACGCCAGCGCGCTGGAACAGGGCCGCCCGCAGATGGCGGTGCTGCAGGAAACGGCGGCCCTGCCGCCCGAAGTCTTTTTGCGCCAGCTGGCCGCCCTGTTCCGCTACCCGGCGTGGACGATGGCCGAGCTGCAGGCTGCCTTGCCCGCCTTTGCCCTGCTGCCCTACACGGATTGCGCCCAGCGCGACTGCGTGCTGCTGCAGCCGGGCGCCCCCGGCGCGCCGCCCGTGCTCGTCATCGGCAACCCGTTTGCCGAAGACCTGCTGCAATGGGCCGACTTTGCCCTGTCCACGCCCTTCACGGTGGCGCTGGCGCACCCGGACGACCTGGCCGCCTATTTGCTGCAGCAGGAAAGCGTGCAGCAGGCGATGCAGGAGATGCAACACGGTGATGATGTGCCGGGACTTGACCAGAGTATCGAAGATATCTCGCTGATACGCATCAGCGAGGACAGCAGCCCGGTGGTCAAACTGGTGAACTCCACCATCTACGACGCCCTGAAATTCCAGGCCAGCGACATCCACCTCGAATGCGACGTGGCCAGCCTGGTCATCAAGTACCGCGTCGACGGCGTGCTGGTACAGGCGGGCCAGGTACAGGGGCTGGCGATGGCCGAACAGATCATCTCGCGCATCAAGGTCATGGCCGACCTGGACATCGCCGAGCGCCGCATCCCGCAGGATGGCCGCTTCAAGGTGCGCGTCAAAGGGGCGGAAATCGATTTTCGCGTCTCCATCATGCCCAATATCTTTGGCGAAGATGCCGTGCTGCGCCTGCTGGACCGGCGCGCGCTGACGGAAGCGGCGCAGGCGCTGCGCCTGGAAAGCCTGGGACTGAACGAAGATGCCATCGAGCAGATCCGCCGCCTGGCCGCCAAGCCGCATGGCATGCTGCTGGTAACGGGGCCCACGGGATCGGGCAAGACCACCACCCTGTACGCGGCCATCACGGAAATCAACACGGGACGCGACAAAATCGTCACCATCGAAGACCCCGTCGAGTACCGACTGCCGCGCGTGCTGCAGATCCCCGTCAATGAAAAGAAGGGGCTGACGTTCGCGCGCGGCCTGCGCTCCATCCTGCGCCACGATCCCGACAAGATCATGATCGGCGAGATCCGCGACGACGAAACGGCGCAGATCGCCGTGCAGGCCGCGCTCACGGGCCACCTGGTATTTACCACCGTGCACGCGAACAACGTCTTTGATGTGGTGGGCCGCTTCCTGCATATGGGCGTCGATGCCTACAGCTTTGCGGCGGCCCTGAACGGCATCGTGGCGCAGCGCCTGCTGCGCCTCAATTGCGTCCATTGCGCCGTCGACGCCAGCGCCGAGGTACTGGCCGATGCGCAGCAATTGCGCGACAGCGGCCTGGCCCTGCACCAGCTGCAGGACTGGCAATTCATGGCCGGCAAGGGCTGCGGCCATTGCCGCGGCACCGGCTACAAAGGCCGCAAGGCCGTCGCCGAAGTGCTGATGCTCAGCGACGCCATGCGCGAAATGATCTGCACGCGCGCGCCCCTGAGCCAGATGAAGGAAGAAGCGGCGCGCAACGGTTTTCGCCTGGCGCGCGAAGCGGGCCTGGACCTGGTGCGGCGCGGCGAAACCACTTTAGCGGAGCTCAATCGTGTCACTTATTGAACGCCTTACCCGCGCCACCCTGTGCCTGCACCTGGCGCCGCACGGATTGGACGGCGTGCTGCGCCGCACCGGCCGTCCCGTGCCCGACAGCACCTTCCACCTGCCCATTGCGAACCCCGACGCCAGCTGGGAAGTGGCGCTGGCCGCCCTGCGCGGCTGGCTCGAACAGCACAATGAAAAAAAACTGCCGCTGGCCGTCAGCCTGGCCAGCCGCTGGTGCGCCATGCTGATGGTGCCGTGGAGCGGCGCCCTGCTCGACCGAACCAGCGCGCAGCGCTTCCTGCATGGCCAGTTCGCTGCCGTGTATGGCGATGGCGCGCGCGCCTGGCGCCTGGCTGCCGACGATGCGCCCTATGGCAAACCGCGCCTGGCCTGCGGCATCGATGGGGAATTGCTGCAAGGCGTGCAGGATGCGGCCGCAGCGCATGGCCGGCGCTGCCTGTCCATCGAACCCATCGTCGGTCCCGCCTGGCGCAACATCGCCGGCGGCAAACCTGCCGCCTTCGCCCTGGTGGAAGCGGGACGGCTGCTGCTGGCAACGACCAGCGGCGGGCGCATCACGGCCATGCACAGCCAGTCCTGCGGCGCCGCCTGGGGCGAGGAACTGGATAGCGCCTGGCGGCGCTGGAACCTGCGCGCGCCGCAGCTCGACGCCATCGAACAGGTGGCGCTGCTCGACCTGAGCGGCGTGCCGCAAGCGGAGGTGCCAGAACGCTTCGTGCCCATCGCCGTGGCCAGCGGCGCCCACCTGATGCGGGAGGCCGCATGGGCCTGAGCCGCCTGGAATTCCTGCCGCCCGGAGCAAGGCAGACCTTCAAGGGCTGGCGCCTGGCCCTGTGCCTGGCGGGCGGCCTGATGCTGCTGCCGGCCGCCGTGTACTGGCTGGTGCAGGCGCAGGAGACGCGGCGCCTGGAAGCCCAACTGGCGCAGCTGCAGCCAGCGCGTCCCGTGCGCGCGCCCCTTTCGGCAAGCCAGCAGCGCGAACGCGACCTCGAACTGAAACAGGTGGCCGCCGCCGTGCGCCAGCTTAACCTGCCCGTTACGCGCCTGGTCAGGACGGTGCAGCCGCCGCGCGACGTGCGCGTGGCCTTGCTGGGACTGGACCTGAACGCGCAGCAGGGGCAGGATGGTGCCAGCGTGCTGAAAATCGCCGCCGAAGCGGAAACGCCGCAGGACATGCTCAACTACCTGGCCTTCCTGAACCAGCAGCCCATGTTCAGCTCCGTGTATCTGCTCAAGCACGAGATGCACGCCAACGCGCCGGAACACGCGTATCGTTTTCAGCTGGAGGCGCAATGGCGGCAATAAAACCGGCACTAAAAGCCAGCGCGCCCGTGTCCCGTCCGCGCCTGCAGCTGCGCATGCCGCCGCGCCTGCAGTGGGAAGCGCAGCGGCTGTGGCATACGCTGGGCTGGCCTTGCGCCATCGGCGCGGCCTGCCTGGCGCTGGCCGCCTTCGCCGTGCAGCAAGGCGACGCGCTGGCCGCACACCAGCAGCAATTGACGGCGCAACTGGCCGCTGCTGCCAGACAGTCGGCGCTGCCGCCGGCACCAATCACGCTCGATGCCGATGCCGACAGCCTGGCCGCCTTTCACGCCTACCTGCCCGCGCATGACAGCATTCCCGAACAGCTGAAGGCCTTGCTGGAAGTGGCGCAAAAGAGCGGCGTCACCCTGGCCAAGGCTGACTACAAGCCGCAGGAAGACGGTAACACGGCCTTTTTGCGCTACCAGATCACCCTGCCCGTGAAGGCCGAATACGCGCAGCTGCAAACCTTTATCGTCGATGCCCTGCAGGCACTGCCCACCCTGACGCTCGACTCCGTGCTCTTCAAGCGCGAGCAGATCGAAGCGGGCGAGATCGACGCGCGCATCCAGTTCATCCTGCTGGTGAAAAAGGCGGAGGTACGCCGATGAAAAAAGCCGTACTGGGAGGCGCCGCCGTGGCGACCTTGCTGGCCGCCCTCTTCGCCCCCGAGGATGAAGGCAGCATCGTCGGGCCGGCCACGGCCACGCCGCGCCAGGTAGAACGGGTGGCGGTCGCGCCGCTCGCTACAGTCGCCGCGCCGCAGACCAATCGCGCGCTGGCCATCCATCCGCGCCGGGCGCTGGAAGTCGAGGATGCGGCCACCCTGTTCGCCAAGCAAAGCTGGCAACCGGAGACGCCGAAAAAGATCATGCTCGACCAGCAGGCGGCGCAGGCCACGCGAACTGTCGCCGCCGTCGATGCGAACGCGCCGCCACCGCTGCCCTTTCAATTCCTTGGCCGCTTTGTCGATGAAGGCAAGGCGGCCTACTTCCTGCAGGCGGGCGAACGCAACGTGGTGGCGCGGCCCGGCGACACGCTCGAAGAGAGCTACCGCTTCGACGGCGTGGTGCAGGGCGCCCTGCAATTTACCTATCTGCCGCTCAACCTGAAACAGACACTCGCCGTAGGGGACCTCAATTGAAACGACGCGCCGCACGTATGTCTCGTACTATCCTCACCCTGCTCCCTGTGCTGTCCCTGCTGGCCGCCTGTGCGGGCAACCAGGCCTACAACGATGGCCAGGCCATGCTGGGGGCCGGCCGCACGGAACAGGGCCTGGCCCTGCTGGAACAGGCGGCGCAGGCCGAGCCGACCAACGCCAAGTACCGCATCGCCGTCACCAACGGCAGGATGCGCGCACTCAATAACCTGAATGGCCGCGCCGAGGCGCTGCGCCAGCAGGGCAAGCTGCCCGAAGCGCAAGCGCTGTACCAGCAGGCGCTGGTGCTGGACGCCAGCAACGACGTGGCACAGCGGGGCCTGGCCGGCGTGGCGCAGGAGGAACGGCACCGCAAGCTGGTGCAGGAAGCGCAGGCCAGCTACCAGCGCGGCGGCGAAGCGAATATCGCGCAAGCGCAGGAAGCCTTGCGCCAGGTGCTGCAAGAGCGCCCCGCACAGCGCGAAGCGCTGGCCCTGAAAAGCCGTATCGGCGACGAGCAGGCCAAGGCCCGGCCGGCCGGCGGCAAGCTGGCCGCCGCCTACCGCAAACCCGTGACGCTGGAATTTCGCGACGCGCCGCTGCGCTCCGTGTTTGACTTCATCAGCAAGGTGTCGGGCCTGAACTTCGTCTTCGACAAGGAAGTCGACCCCGCCCTGCGCGCCACCATTTCCGTGCGCGACACCAGTATCGAAGAGGCGATTGCCATGCTGCTGGGCGCCAACCAGCTGGAACAAAGCGTCACCAGCGACAAGTCGATCACGATCTACCCGAACACGCCGCAAAAGGTGAAGGATTACCAGCAACTCGTGGTACGCACCTTCTTTCTCGCCAATGCGGACGTCAAGACGGTGGCGTTCTCCATCAAGACCCTGCTCAAGGCCAAGGACGTCGTCACCGACGAACGCCTGGGCATCATCATGCTGCGCGATACGCCGGAAATGGTGCGCATGGCCGAACGCATCATCAACGTGCAAGACCTGGCCGACCCGGAAGTGATGCTGGAAGTGGAGGTGCTGGAAGTCAAGCGCACGCGCCTGATGGAACTGGGCGTGCGCTGGCCGGACCAGGCCAACCTGACCCTGGCCGGCATCGCAGGTAGCACGGGAGGCCTGGGCGGCCTGAAAGTGGCGGACCTGCACCGCATCAATGGCGACAATATCAACCTGGGCATCGGCGGCGTCACCCTGAACGCCAACAAGACCGATAGCGACAGCAATATCCTCGCCAACCCGCGCATCCGCGTGCGCAACAAGGAAAAGGCCAAGATCCTGATCGGCGACCGCGTGCCCGTCATTACCGTCACGACGAATAACGGCGTCAGTTCCGACAGCGTCAATTACATCGACGTGGGCCTGAAGCTCGACGTCGAACCGAACGTCTACCTGGACGACGAGGTGGCCATCAAGATCAACCTGGAAGTGTCGAACGTGGTCAAGGAAGTGATCAGCAAGACGGGCACGCAGGCATACCAGATCGGCACGCGCAGCGCTTCCACGGTGCTGCGCCTGAAGGATGGCGAGACGCAGGTGCTGGCAGGCCTGATCAGCGACGAGGACAGGGGCACGGCCAACAAGGTGCCCGGCGTGGGCGAACTGCCCGTGTTGAACCGCCTGTTCGGCAGCCAGAAGGATGACGCCATGCGCAGCGAGATCGTGCTGTCGATCACGCCGCGCCTGCTGCGCAGCATCCGCCGCCCGGACCTGCTGACGGCCGAGTTCAACTCGGGCACCGAGGCAGCGGTGGGCGGCCGTGCCAGCGTGGGCGGCACGCCGGAAGCCATTACCGCACCCGAGCAGGCCGCGCCGCGTACCGGCTCGCCCATGACGGGCGGCGACGAAGCGCCCGCCGCCGACAAGACAAGCAAAGGTGGCCAGTGAAGCATAAAGGCTTTACCTTCATCGAGCTGATGATCACCCTGGCCATCATGGCGACCCTGGCCACGGTGGCCGTGCCGATGGCGCAGGTGGCCTTGCAACGAGCGAAGGAGCAGGAATTGCGCAGCGCCCTGATCGAGATACGCGTAGCCATCGATGCCTACAAGCGCGCCTCGGACAATGGCCGCATCAAGCTGTCGCTGGGCGCCTCCGGCTACCCGAAAAAACTTGAGGAACTGGTCGAGGGCGTGCCCGACCAGCGCAGTCCCTCGAAGCAGAACATCTATTTTTTGCGCCGCCTGCCACGCGACCCATTCCAGCCCAGGGAAGAAGGCAGCGCCGCCGACAGCTGGAGCAAGCGCGCCTATGCCTCGCCGCCAGATAATCCCAGCGAAGGGGAGGACGTATTCGACGTCGCCTCGCGCTCGACCAAGGCAGGCCTGAACGGCGTGCCGCTCAATCAATGGTGATCCCCATGCCCTATTCATCCCCGCGGCGCGGCTTTACCCTGGTCGAATTGCTGGTGGTGCTGGCGATCATCTCGCTGCTGCTGACGATTGCCATTCCCCGCTATTTCGGCTCGGTGGAAAAATCGAAGGAAGTCGCGCTGAAGGAAAACCTGCAAGTGCTCAGGAGCGGCCTGGATAAATACTACGCCGACAAGGGAGAATATCCGACCGAGCTGGCCGACCTCGTGACCCACCATTACTTCCGCAGCGTACCGCTGGACCCCGTCACGGAGTCCGCCGCCACCTGGCAACTGATCCCTTCTCCGAACGGCGAGATCAGCGGCGTGGCCGACGTGCGCAGCGGCGCCAAGGGCAAGACGCGCGAGGGCATCCCCTTTGAGCAGCTCTAGTTTTCGACGCCGCGCACGGGGCTTCGCGTATATCTGGACCCTGATGCTGGTGGCCTTCATGGGTGTCGGCCTGGTGTTGGCCAGCGAATTGCATGCCACCGCCGCACGGCGCGAGAAGGAGCGCGAACTGCTGTTCATCGGCCATGAATTCCGCAATGCGCTGGGCCGTTACTACGACAGCACGCCGGGCGACGGGCGACCCCGCTATCCCTTGACCTTGCAGGAACTGCTGCGCGACCCACGCTTTGCCAACGCCCGGCGGCACTTGCGCCGCCTGTATGCGGACCCCGTCACCGGCAAGGCGGAATGGGGCGTGCTGCGGCAGGAGGGACGCATCGTCGGCATCCATTCGCTGTCGCCGCAACTGCCCATCAAGCAGGATCATTTTCTCGACGAAGACGCCAGCCTGCGCCGCAAGCAGCGCTACGCAGACTGGCATTTTACCTATCCGCACGACCTGATGCTGGCCCAGCCCGATGTCGCTGGCGGCGCGCCGGGACTCAAGCCGAAAGGCGCAAACTGATATCATGCCCGCATTCCATATTCAGCATCGCACAAAGGAGCAGGCATGAGCATAGGTGGCATTTCCATCGAACAGGCATTGGCATCGCTGTCGGACATGACGGGCGGCATGGTCGCCATCGGCAAGGACGAACATGCGCAACGCATCGCCAGGGCGCAGGACTTCATGCGCGAACAGGGCATCGCCGCGATCTACCTGAACGCGGGCGCCAACCTCACCTATTTTACGGGTACCAAATGGTATGCCAGCGAACGCATGGTGGGCGCCATCCTGCCGGCCAGCGGCGAGATCGAATACATCGCCCCAGCCTTCGAGGAAAGCACCTTGACGGGCTTCATGCTCATCGAGGGCAAGGTCAATTGCTGGCAAGAGCATGAAAGCCCGTACCAGTTGTTCGCCGACGTGCTGGCGCGCATGGGGATAGCCCAGGATGCGGCTGCGCCGCCGCGCGTGGGCATCTGCGAAAGTGCCGCCTTCTTCATCTACGATGGCATCAATCCGCTCGCCGCTGGCTATGCGCTGGAAAACGCACGCGCCGTCACCGCGTACTGCCGCAGCCGCAAGTCACCGGCGGAAATCGCCCTGATGCAGCGTGTGATGGACATGACCCTGGCCGTACACGTGGCCACGGCCAGCATGCTGGTCGAGGGCATCACGACGGTGGAAGTGGAAGAATTCATCCAGCGCGCGCACCGCAAGGTGGGGGCGCCGCGCTCGTATTTTTGCATCGTGCTGTTCGGCGAAGCGACGGCCTACCCGCATGGCGTCAACTATGTGCAGACCTTGAAGGCGGGCGACACGGTGCTGATCGACACGGGTTGCCAGGTGATGAACTACATCTCCGACATCACGCGCACCTATGTGTTTGGTACGATCAGCGCGCGCCAGCGCAGCGTGTGGAACAGCGAAAAAGCGGCGCAGGCAGCCGCGTTCGCGGCCGCCCAGCTGGGCGTGCCCTGCGGCGACGTGGACCGCGCCGCGCGCGTGTCCCTGGAGGCAGACGGCTTTGGCCCCGGCTACAAGCTGCCCGGCCTGCCGCACCGCACGGGCCACGGCATCGGCCTCGATATCCACGAGTGGCCTTACCTGGTGGGCAACGACACGACGCCGCTCGACGTGGGCATGTGTTTCTCGAACGAGCCGATGATCTGCATCCCCGGCGAGTTCGGCATCCGCCACGAAGACCATTTCTACATGACGCAAGACGGTCCGCGCTGGTTCACGCAACCTGCGCACAGCATCGACGATCCGTTCGGTCTGCAGGCTTAAGCCGGGTGTTGGATTACGCTGCGCTAATCCAACCTACGCCACCAATGCCCGGTAGCCAGGTAGGTCGGATTAGCGGGGCCGCCGAGGCGCGTAGCGCGTAATCCGACATCACCGCAACGCCAGGTAAGCCGCGGGAGCGCCTTGCACGTAATCCGACACAGCGCCGTCCTTCGCCAGCTTGAACACGGCCAGCGCCACGCCCAGTTGCACGGCCTGCTCCTGCAGCGATTCGGCGGCCGCCGACGCCTCTTCCACCAGCGCGGAGTTTTGCTGCGTCATCTGGTCCATGCTGCCGATGGCCACGCCTATATCGCCGATGCCGGTGCTCTGCGCCTGGCTGGCGGCGCTGATTTCGGCCATGATGTCGGCCACTTTTTTCACCGAGTCGACGATCTGGCCCATGGTCAGCCCCGCCTCGTCGACCAGCTTCGAGCCGACATTCACCCTGTCCACCGAATCGCCGATCAATTGCTTGATCTCGCGCGCCGCTGCCGCGCTGCGCTGCGCCAGGTTGCGCACTTCGGACGCCACCACGGCAAAGCCGCGTCCCTGCTCGCCCGCGCGCGCCGCTTCCACGGCCGCATTCAAGGCCAGGATATTCGTCTGGAAGGCGATGCCGTCGATCACGCCGATGATGTCGACAATGCGTTTCGATGAGTCGTTGATCTCGCCCATGGTGGTGACCACCTGGCTGACCACCTGCCCGCCTTTCACCGCGACAGAAGACGCCGACACCACCAGTGCATGCGCCTGGCCCGCATTGGCCGCGTTGTCGCGCACGGTGCTTGTAAGGCTATCCATGCTGCGCGCCGTCTGATCCAGGCTGCCCGCCTGCGATTCCGTGCGCGCGGCCAGGTCCGCATTGCCTTGCGCGATTTCCGCGCTGGCCACCTGGATGGTTTCGGCCGATGCCTTGATGCCGGACACCATGCCGGCCAGCCGGCCGCGCATCTCCTTCAGCGCCGCCAGCAAACTGGCCTGGTCGCCCGATTCGGTGACGATCTCCATCGAGAGGTCGCCATCGGCCACGGCGCGCGCGATCTGGCGCGCATATTCCGGTTCGCCGCCAAGCTGCTGCCAGATGGCGCGCACGACAAAGTGCGACACGGCCGCCAGGCAAACAATGACGGCCAGCGCCACGGCGATGCTGGTATTGAGGGCATGACGCACATTCGCCGCGCTGCGCTCGATGCCCTGCTTGAATTGCGCTTGCGCCTGTTCGTTGGTCTTGGCCAGGTCCGTATTGAGCACCGCCAGCGCGCCCTGCATGCGCGCCACGGTCGCTTGCGGGTCGCCCTCTTCCATTTCCAGCATGATGCGCGCCGCACTCGTGGCCGGCGCATAGTAGGCGTCAAACTCCTTCGCCAGTTGCATGCCGTGCTCGCGCTGGCCAGGAATGGCGGCAAAGGCGGCCAGCTTGGCGCGCAGCTTGACGGCCTGGCCATCGACTTGCCCGATGCGCTCCTTGTCGCCTTCGCTGACGGCGTCGCGCAAGCCGTCACCGACGGCGGCCAGGTCCAGCGTCAGCGACTTGGCCATGTCGAGCACGGGATAGTCGGCGCTTTCGGTGGCGTGAATGGAATTGAGCGCGGCCGTAGACAGGTAGGCACTGACGGCCAGTCCCAGGCCGAAGATCACGGCCGAGACGACGGGCAGCGCCCATATCTTGCGTTTGATGCTCATTGCTGTCTCCTGATTCTGATGAATTATCGGGCCGCCGCATGGCGCGCGGCCCGAGCCGGCTTTATGGCGCCGTCAGCACTACTTTGACGCTGGCGTCGACGGCACTCTTCTCGATATAGCCGATGGCTTTCGGATCGGCGGCCACGGCCTTTTTCACGTCGGCGCTATTGGCCACCTCTTTCGGCAAGGTCGCCTTGCCCGTGAAGACCAGCTTGGACCACAGGGCCTTCGCCTGCGACGGTTCCTTGTCCGTCACTTTCTTGTAGAACTCGGCGCGCACGGGAGCGCTTTCAGGCTGGTCGATCGGCGTCATGGCCGTCGATTTACCGAGGAAGAACTGCGCTACCTGTTCATTCGTCATCGCGCCGGCGGCGCTTTTGGGATTGACCACCACGACCACTTCGGCCATGGCGGGAACGCTCATCGACAAGGCCAGCAAGGCAGCCATATGCAAAATAAATGGTTTCATGCGGCGCTCCTTAGAAAACAAAATCGATGGCGGCAGCCACCACCGTGACGGGGCCGCTGAAACCCGGCTTGGCTTGCACGAACAGGCCCTGGCCATTCTTGGGCTTGATGCGGTCGATCTGCACCTTCAAGGCGGCCGAACGGTGGAAATCCCAGCGCACGCCGATGCTGTCCGTCGATTGCTCCAGCTGGTTGCGCGTGTTGGCCATGGTATTGACGCCGGCCGACAGTGCGCGCAGGGTTGGCGTGCAGGCGGCTGGATAACCGGCCGGGCAGGCAGCAGGCACAGTGTTATTCACGCGATCATCGGCCTTCAGGCTGGCATGGCTGTAGTACGGCAAAAAGGCGCCGATGCGGTAGCCGCCCATCACGTACCACGAGGTGCTGTCGCTGATATAGCTGTCCGTCTTGCGCTTGGCATACTCGGACTGCACCAGGACATTGTTCCAGTCCAGGCCCAGGCCCACGGACGTGAAGGACGCCTTCTTGTCCTTGACTTCCAGCGCATCAGCCAGGGCGCCCAGCTGGGCGATCCGGTAGCCGCTGCCGGCCGCGCGCAAGCTGCCCATTAAGGTATTCAGGCTGGGCGAATCATTGATCGTCAGCTTGGTCTCGGCACGGCCGAAACGCAGGGTCAGGGGACCATGTTCGGCCACCATGTTCAGCGCAACGATGGACTTGCCTTCCACATGCACGGTCGAATCGGGTCCCGTTGCCAGGGTGGCCTTGGTGCGGCCCAGCGCCAGCTGCGTGGTGATGCTGGTATCGCCCAAGCTGAACTGGTAAGTGCCATCGATGCCATCGATGCTGTTGAGGGGCACCTGCGAATACATTTCGCCCGGTGGGCGCAGCATGGTGTTGGCATAGCCCACGTTACGGTAATCGGAAATCATGAAGACGGGCAGACCCATGCGGCCAACGCGCACGCTGAAGCTGTCCGACACCTTGGCCTTGGCGAAGGCCCATGCCAGCTCGGCGCCGAAATCATCTTCGCCATCCTTGCGCGCCAGGCCTTGCACGGTGGCCGACAACCAGGGATTGACGGTGACATTGGCCTGCAATCCCAGGTTCGAATCGACGCCCGTACGGGCTGTCCGACCGGCGCCGGCGGCCTGGTTCGGACGCGCGAACTGCGCCTTGTCGGTATCGGCCACAGTCAGCGCGGCCGTGCCGAAACCGCTGATCTTGACGGTCGGGCCACTGGCGACATCTTCAGCGTAGGCGTGGCTGATGGCCAGGGGCATGGCCAGCAGAAAAATCAGGACGTGTTTATTCATAGTAATTAAATACCCGTAGCGGTGAACGTTAATCGTGGAGTTGGGCTCTAGATCGGAGGTTCACCGGCTATAACAGGCCGGGTCCTTTTTTGCGCCGCCGTCGCCTTGCATGGCGTGAATGACGGTGTGACCAGTGAGTAGAACCATGCTACAGAGAAAAAGTCTGATTTGAAAAGTTTTCCCAAGGCAATTACCGATTTTGCCATTTTTCATGGAAAAAACATGCTTTCTAGAGGATTTTATCTAATGGGCAGACGTGAAAAACCACACTTTCGGTATATTTTTCATACACTTATGGATAATTCAAGACGAAAAGAACTCGGATAAAAAAAAGCGCCACCCGCGCAAAGATCGCGGATGGCGCCGGTCGATGCCGTGCTGCGAAAACGCTTACTCGCGCTTCGACACCAGGGTCAGGATGTCGTAGCTGGCTACCAGCTCCTCGTTCTGGTTGGTCACCTGCACGTCCCACGCCACCACGCCCTGGCCCACGCCAAAGACGTCCTTGCGGTTGCGGTCGACCTTGCGCTTGCACGTCAGGCGCGCGCGGATGGTGTCGCCAATGGCGACGGGGGCGACGAAACGCAGGTTGTCCAGGCCATAGTTGGCCAGCACGGGGCCGACGCCGGGCGAGACGAACAGACCGGCGGCGGCCGACAGCACGAAGTAGCCATGGGCGATGCGCTTGCCAAATTGCGACTCTTTCGCCGCGATTTCATCGAAGTGCATGTAGAAGAAATCGCCCGAAATGCCGCCAAAGGCGACGATGTCCGCTTCGCTGACGGTGCGGCGGTGCGTGAGCAGCGAGTCGCCCGTCTTCAAGTCTTCGAAGTGCTTGCGGAACGGGTGGATCGGGCTTTCGTTGACGTCCGCGCCGCGCACGTATTCACCCGTGATCGCCGCCAGCATGGTCGGCGAGCCTTGCACCGCCGCCCGTTGCAGGTAGTGGCGCACGGCGCGCACGCCGCCCAGTTCTTCGCCGCCGCCCGCGCGGCCAGGGCCGCCGTGCTTCAGTTGCGGCAGGGGCGAGCCATGGCCCGTCGAATCGACGGAAGCCACGCGCTCGAGCACGTGCACGCGGCCATGCGTGGCCGCCACTTGCGGCACCACGCGCGCGGCGATCTTCGGATCGCACGTCACCAGGGTGCTCACCAGACTGCCCTTGCCGCGCGCGGCCAGGGCCAGCGCTTCGTCGATATCCTTGTAGCCCATCATGGTGCTGACGGGGCCGAATGCTTCCACGTCATGCACGGCGTCGTTGCCGAAGGCGTCGCGGCACAGCAGCAGGGTCGGCGAGAAGAAGCTGCCATCCTGTGCCCCATCACCCAGGGGACTGAAACCGTCGGCCGCGCCGAACACCACTTCATTTCCCTGCGACAGCGTGGCAACCCGCTCCGCCACATCGCTTTGCTGTTCCTTCGAGGCCAGCGCGCCCATGCGCACGCCTTCGATGGACGGATCGCCCACCACCACCTTGGCCAGGCGCTCGCGCAGGCGCGTGCCAACGGCATCCATCAGGTGCTCGGGTACGATGATGCGGCGAATCGCCGTGCACTTCTGGCCCGACTTGCCCGTCATTTCGCGCACCACTTCCTTGACGAACAGATCGAATTCCACATCGTCGGGCGTGACGTCCGGCGCCAAGATGGCGCAATTGAGCGAATCGGCTTCGCCGTTGAAGGGTACGGATTGAGCGATCAGGTTCGGGTTGGTGCGCAGCTTGGCGGCCGTGGCAGCCGACCCTGTAAACGTGACGAAATCCTGGCCATTCAAACGGTCCAGCAAGTCGCCCGTGGAACCGATCACCAGTTGCAAACTGCCGGCCGGCAGCAAGCCCGATTCATGCATCATGCGCACGACGGCCTGCGTCAGGTAGCTCGTCGCCGTGGCCGGCTTGGCGATGCAGGGCATGGCCGCCAGGAAGCTCGGTGCGAATTTTTCCAGCAGACCCCAGATGGGGAAATTGAAGGCGTTGATGTGCACGGCCAGGCCGCCGCGCGGCACCAGGATGTGCGTGCCGACGAAGCCGCCTTTTTTACCCAGCGCGATGGCCGGGCCTTCGTGCAACACGTTCGACGACGGCAGCTCGTTGCTGCCCATGCTGGCGTAGGCGAACAGGGTACCCGTGCCGCCTTCGATATCGACCCAGCTGTCGGCGCGCGTGGCGCCCGACAGGTGCGAGATCGCATACAGCTCCTCCTTGCGCTCGACCAGGTACAGGGCCAACGCCTTGAGGCGCGCGGCGCGCTGCTGGAAGTCCAGCGCCATCAGGCCCGGCACGCCCGTCTTGCGCGCATACGTGACGGCTTCGTCGAAGTCGATCTTCTCGGCATGCGTGTGATAGATGACGCGGTTGTTCAAGGCGCTATGCAGGGGCACGGCGGCGCTTTCGCCCAGCCAGCGGCCGGCGATCAGGCTTTGCAGGGTGGATATGTGAGCCATGTGGTTTCTCCGTTAGGGGTCAGACCCGTCGGGTCTGACCCCAGCATTTAAAGGGTTAAAGGTTACTGCGCTGCTGCGTTCTTGTGCAAATGCAGCGGCAAGGCGGATTCGAAATTGAGGCGCTGGCGATTCGCCTCGACTTGCGTCAGAGCGTCCACCTCGCGCATCGTCTGCATCGAGCGCACGGCCAGTTCGTGGTACTGGCCCGTGCCCGAGCTTTTCCATTTGATTTCATCGTCGGTCAACGACCGTATCACCTTGGCGGGCGTGCCCACCACCATGCTGCGCGGCGCGACGATCATGCCAGCCTTGACGAAACTCATGGCCGCGACGATGGATTCCGCGCCGATGATGGCGTTGTCCATCACCACCGCATTCATGCCGACCAGCGCATTGCGGCCGATGCGGCAGCCGTGCAGCACGGCGCCATGACCGATATGGCCGTCGACTTCGACCACCGTGTCGCAGCCGGGGAAACCATGCATGACGCAGGTGTCCTGCAGATTGGCGCCCTCTTCCAGGATCAATCGGCCGAAGTCGCCGCGGATCGAGGCCA
This sequence comes from Janthinobacterium sp. 78, assembly GCF_003096775.1. Classification (NCBI taxonomy): domain Bacteria; kingdom Pseudomonadati; phylum Pseudomonadota; class Betaproteobacteria; order Burkholderiales; family Oxalobacteraceae; genus Janthinobacterium; species Janthinobacterium sp. 78. The sequence goes on from NZ_QENT01000001.1 coordinate 5,795,660, forward strand.
GCGGACCGATATAGCAGCGCGGGCCGACGATCACGTCGCCGATCAAGACCGCGCTCGGATGCACATAGGCGCTGGGGTGGACGACGGGGGTGACGCCGTTGATTTCGTAGACTTTGACCATAAAAACTCCTATATGCCTTGAGATAAAGCGTGCTTTCAGCCCAAGACCTCAACTGCCGGGGTCGGACCCTCAGGGTCCGACCCCAGTCTCTGCTCTTGGGTTACATGCCCAGGTACGCGCTCTGTACTTGCTCGTTATGCAGCAATTCGGGACCGGGGCCGGACAAGGTGATGGCGCCCGTCTCGATCACGTAACCCACGTCGGCAATCGACAGGGCCGCGTGCGCGTTTTGCTCGACGAGGAAGATGGTGATGCCCTGGTCGCGCAACTCGGCGACGATGCGGAAGATTTCCGCAATCAAGAGCGGCGCCAGACCCATGCTCGGCTCATCGAGCAGCAGCAGTTGCGGACGGCCCATCAGCGCGCGCGCCATGGCCAGCATCTGCTGCTGTCCACCGGACAAGGTCCCGGCCAGCAGCAAGCGCTTTTCCTTCAGGATGGGGAACAGCCCATACATGCGCTCCATGTCGCCCGCCACGTCCTGCGCGGGGCGCGTAAAGGCGCCCAGGCGCAGATTGTCTTCCACCGTCATGGGGCCGAACACTTGGCGCCCTTCCGGCACCTGGCAAATACCGCTGCGCACGCGCTTGTCGGCGCTCATGCGGCTGACGTCCTGGCCGGCGAAGGCGATGCTGCCCGCGCTGATCGGCTGCACGCCGGAGATGGCCCGCAGCAGGGTCGTCTTGCCGGCGCCATTCGCGCCCACCAGCGCCACCAGTTGCCCCTGGCGTACCTGCAGGTCGATGCCGTGCAGGGCCTGGATGCGGCCGTAATGGCTGGTCAGGCCGGCGATATCGAGCACCAGCGGAGTTTGAGGTTTTTCCATCTTCATCATGCCGCCACTCCCAGATACGCGGCCACCACGTCGGGGTTGGCGCGCACTTCGGCGGCGGTTCCCTCGGCCAGCTTCTTGCCATAGTCGAGCACCAGGATATGGTCCGACAGGTTCATCACCAGTTTCATGTCATGCTCGACCAGCACCACCGTCACGCCAGATTGCGCCACCTTGCGTATCAAGGCTTCGATCTCGCCCGTCTCGGTATGATTGAGACCCGCCGCCGGCTCATCGAGCAGCAGCACCTTCGGCTTGGCCGCCAGCGCACGCGCGATTTCCAGGCGTTTCAAGGCGCCATACGACATCTGTCCCGCCTCGTCATCGATATGCCGACCCACGCCGACAAACTCCATCAGGCCCGCCGCCTCGTCGCGGCAAGCCGCGTCGGCACGGCGCACGGACGGCAAACGCAGCATGGAGGCGAACAGGTTCTGGTTCAGGCGCAGGTGCGCACCCACCATCACGTTATCGATGGCCGTCATGTTCATGCACACTTGCAGATTCTGGAAGGTGCGGCTCATGCCGCGCCGCGCCAGCGCATCGGGCGGCATGGCGGCCACGTTTTCGCCATTCAACAAAATCTCTCCACGGGTCGGCGTGTACACACCGGTAATCAGGTTGAACAGCGTCGTCTTGCCGGCGCCGTTCGGCCCGATCACGGAGTGGATATTGCCTTCCTTGACGGTGAAGCTCACGTCCTGCACCGCGTGCACGCCGCCGAAGCTCTTGCTCAGATTGTTAATCGTCAACATCTCACACCTCCTGTGCCGGTGGTTTATTTGATGCGGCGGGCGCCTTGGGCACCGCTGCCCGCTTGCGCGAACGGCTGGCCAGGCTCGGTACGAGACCTTTGGGCATGAAAATCATGGTGGCCATCAAAATCACGCCGAACACCACCGTTTCCCAGCCTTCAAAACTGGACAGCAACTGCGGCAGGATCGTCAGCAGGGCCGCACCGATGATGGAGCCGAAGATCGATGCCATGCCGCCCACCACCACCATCGTTACCAGCTCGATCGAGTGGAAGAAGCCGGCCAGGTTGGGGGTGATAAAACCGATGTAATGGGCGCTGATGCTGCCCGCGATACTGGCAATGACGGCCGACAGCACGAACACGCGCACCTTGAAGCGTGTCGTATCGACGCCGACCACGCGGGCCGCCACTTCCGAACCGTGGATCGCCTGCAGCGCGCGGCCGACGGGCGAATCGATCAGGTTCAGCGCCAGCCAGGTGACGAGCAACAGCAGCACGGCGCACACCAGGTACCACGATTTTTCACCGGCGATTTCCAGTCCGGCGACACTGAAGGTGGACACGCCGATGCCATCGGGGCCGCCCGTCCATTGCGTCTCGTTGTTGATGACGATGGAGATGATGATGCCCAGGCCCAGGGTGGCCATGGCCAGGGTATGGCCCTTGAGTTTTAGCACGGGACGCGCCAGCAGCAGCGCCAGCAAGCCGGTGGCGACGGCACCGGCGGCCAGGGCGGCGAGCGGCGGCCAGCTGTAGTGCGTGGTCAGCACGGCCGATGCATACGCACCCAGGCCATAGAAACCCGCGTGGCCCAGGCTGATCTGGCCCGTGTAGCCCATCAACAGGTTCAGGCCGATGACGACGATGGCGTTCAGGGCAATGCGGATCGCCACGTCATAGTAGAACGCATTGGTGAGGAACAGCGGCAGGATGGCCAGCACCAGGGCCAGCACCAGCAGTCCACCGTGGCGTGAGCGGGAAAATAATGTTGATAACCGCGTCTTCATACACGCTCCGAATTTTTAGCGCCAAACAAGCCTTGCGGCAGGAAGAACAGGATCAACAAGATCAGCACGAACGGCACGGCGTCCTTGTAGGCCGAGGAGATGTAGCCGGCCGTCATGGCTTCGGCGATGCCGAGAATGAGGCCACCGGCAATCGCACCGGCGCCGCCGCCCAGGCCACCGAGTACGGCGGCGACAAAGCCTTTCAGGCCCAGCATGATGCCCGCGTCATACGAGGTATACGTGATCGGCGCGACGAGGATGCCGCCCGCCGCGCCCAGCAGGGCCGACAGGCCGAACGAAAACAGCAGCACCTTGCGCGTGTTGATGCCCACCAGTTGCGCGGCCAGCTTGTTGTGCGAGGTGGCCAGCATGGCCTTGCCCATCAAGGTGCGGCCGAAGAACCAGCCCAGCACCAGCACGATGACGACCGTCACGCCCAGCACCCACAGGCTTTGCGGCAGCAGGCTGGCGCCCAAAAACTCGATCGGCGCGTCGCCGGAAAACGCCGGCAGTGTATGCGTATCCTTGCCCAGCCAGATTTGCACCAGGCCACGCAGCACCAGCGAGGCGCCGATGGTGATGATCAAGAGGGTAATGACCTGCGCATTTTGCGCCGGTTCGATCACGGTTTTTTCCATCAGCAGGCCAACCAGGCCCGTGGCGATAACGGCCAGAATGATGGCCAACGGCAGCGGCACGCCGGCGGCCGACATCACGGCGGCCAGCATCCCGCCCAGCATGATGAATTCGCCCTGGGCGAAGTTGATCACGCCGCTGGTGTTATAGATGATGGTAAAGCCCAGCGCCGCCAGTGCGTAGGCGGAACCGACCGTCATCCCGGAATACAGAAATTGTAGAAATTGAGCGACTTCCATGGTGTCTCCATTATGTTCGGCTGCGCGCGGACCGCCTTCGAGGGCAGCCCGCGCAGGTACTTCTGGCTTACATTACTTCGACAATTGCCATTCGCCGTTCTTCACTTCCACCATGCGGAACGCCGACAGGTCCAGGCCCATGTGGTCTTTCGCCGACATGTTGAAGACGCCGGTGGTGCCGACAAAACCCTTGGTCGTTTCCAGCGCCGCCCGCACTTTTTCGCGGTCCGTGCCGCCGGCGCGCTTGATGGCGTCGACCGACAGGTTCAGGGCATCGAGTGCATAGCCGCCAAAGGTCGACGGATCGATCTTGTAGCGCTCTTTATACGTCTTGTCGTAACCGACCACGATGGCCTTCTGCGCGTCGCTGTCCGGCAGCATGGCGCCGATCAACAGCGCTGGCGTTGGCAGGCGCACGCCTTCGGCGGCCTTGCCCGACAGCTTCAGATACTCGTCCGACGCCACCCCGTGCGACTGGTACAGCGGCAGCGCGGACATGCCCAGCTGGCCGTAGTTCTTGGTCACCACGGCCGGCCCCTGACCCAGGCCAAAGACGAAGACGGCTTGCACGCCATTTGTGTTCTTGATGCGCGTGAGCTGCGCCGTGATGTCCGTGTCTTTCGGGCCGTAGGTTTCATCGGCCACCAGGGTGATGCCATATTTGGAGGCGACGATCTGCGATTCCTTGCGGCCCGAGGCGCCGAAGCCGCTCGTTTCCGACAGCAGGCCTACCTTGCTGATGCCGCGCTTCTTCATGTCCTCGAACACCTTCTCGGCCGCCATGCGGTCCGTATGCGGCGTCTTGAACACCCATTTCTTCACGGGATCGATGATCACCACGGCGCCTGCCAGCGAAATGAACGGCATGCTGGCACGCTCCACCAGCGGCGCCATCGCCATCGTCGCACCGGTGGTGGTGCCACCGATCAGCACGTCGACCTTGTCGGACTCGATCAGGCGTTTGGTGAAACCGTTGGCCTTGGCCGCATCGCTGCCGTCATCGTAGTGCACCAGTTCCAGCTTGCGCCCCAGCACGCCGCCGGCCGCATTGATTTTCTCGATATACAGCTGCAGAGTTTTCAGTTCAGGGTCGCCCAGGAAGGCGGCAGGTCCCGTGACGGACAGCACGGATCCGATCTTGATGTTCTCGGCCGCATACGCGCCTGCGGCGGACATGGCCAGCACGCCGGCGATCAGGGTTTTCTTGAAAATATTGGCAATCATTGTGGTCTCCACCAGGTTGGCACTACGGTCAATGTATGGTTGGCGCTTTTTTACCAGCCTGCGCCTTTTTTACTTTTTTATACGCGTTCAATTACGACAGCAATACCCTGCCCCACGCCGATGCACATGGTGCACAGCGCATAACGCCCGCCCGTGCGTTCCAGCTGGTTCAGGGCCGCCATCACCAGGCGCGCCCCCGATGCGCCCAGCGGATGGCCGATGGCAATCGCGCCGCCATTCGGGTTCACGTGGGCCGCGTCGTCCGCCAGGCCCAGGTCGCGCGTGACGGCCAGCGCCTGCGCCGCAAACGCTTCATTGAGCTCGATCACATCCATCTGCTCGATGGTGAGTCCTGTCAGCACCAGCACCTTGCGCGAGGCGGGCGACGGGCCAAAACCCATGATGCGCGGCGCCAGACCGGCCGTGGCCATGCCCAGCACTTTGGCGCGCGGCGTCAATTGGTATTTATCCACGGCGGCGGCGGACGCCAGCAAAATCGCACAGGCGCCGTCGTTCAAGCCAGAGGCATTGCCAGCCGTGACCGTGCCATCCGGCTTGACCACGCCCTTGAGCTTTGCCAGCATCTCGATCGAGGTATCGGGACGCGGATGTTCGTCGCTGGTGACCATCTTCGGCTCGCCTTTTTTCTGCGGCACGGCGACGGGAACGATTTCGCGATCGAAGACGCCAGCCGCGTTGGCGGCAGCCCAGCGCTGCTGGCTGCGAAAGGCCAGACCATCCTGGTCGGCACGGCTGATGCCAAATTCCACGGCCACGTTTTCCGCCGTTTCCGGCATGGTGTCGATGCCGTACTGCGTTTTCATCTTGCCATTGACGAAGCGCCAGCCCAGGGTCGTGTCTTCGATTTTCGCAGCGCGCGAGAATGCGCCGTCAGCCTTGCCCATCACGAAAGGCGCGCGCGTCATGCTTTCCACGCCACCGGCAATGATCAGCTCCGCCTCGCCCGCCTTGATGGAGCGGGCCGCCATGCCGACGGCGTCCAGGCTGGAGCCGCACAGGCGGTTGATGGTATTGGCCGGTACTGCAGCCGGCAAACCGGCCAGCAGCGCAGCCATGCGGCCCACGTTACGGTTGTCTTCGCCCGCCTGGTTGGCGCAGCCGTAGAACACGTCGTCGATGGCGGACCAGTCGACGGAAGGATTGCGGGCGATCAGCGCGGCAATCGGCAGCGCGCCCAGGTCGTCGGCGCGCACGCTGGAGAGTGCACCGCCATAGCGGCCAAATGGCGTACGCACGGCATCACAGATAAAAGCGTCGTTCATGTTTGGTTCCTTGTTCGGGCTATCAGGGGAAAAGCTTCGGGCGCTGGTCGACCACGCGGCGGGCCTTGCCCGTCAGGGTGCGTTCGATGCCGGCGGCGGCCACCAGGCGCACGCGCGTGCTCACGCCCACATGCGTCTTGATGCGGTGTTCCAGCTCGCGCGCCAGGCCATCGGTCTCGCTGGCCGAGATGGTGGCGGTGAGATCGATACGCAGCTCGGCGATCACTTCGAGCTTGTCGAGGTGGCCGTCGCGCGTGACCACCAGCTGGTATTGCGGCGCCAGCTTCGGCATCTTCAAAATCAGCTCTTCGATCTGGGTGGGGAAGACGTTCACGCCGCGGATGATCAGCATGTCGTCCGAGCGGCCCGTGATCTTGCCGATGCGGCGCATCGAACGCGAGGTAGGCGGCAGCAAGCGGGTCAGGTCACGCGTGCGGTAGCGGATGACGGGCAGCGCTTCCTTCGACAGCGAGGTGAAGACCAGTTCGCCCTCCTCGCCATCCGGCAGTACTTCGCCCGTTTCCGGATCGATGATTTCTGGATAAAAATGGTCTTCCCAGATGACGGGACCGTCCTTGCTTTCGATGCATTCTGAAGCCACGCCAGGCCCCATCACTTCGGACAGGCCATAGATGTCGACGGCGTCGATGCCGGCGCGCGCTTCGATTTCCGCACGCATGGCGTCCGTCCACGGTTCGGCGCCGAAGATGCCCACCTTCAGCGACGATTCAGCCGGATCGAGACCCTGGCGCGTGAATTCCTCGATGATGTTGAGCATGTACGACGGCGTGACCATGATGATAGATGGCTTGAAATCCTGGATCAGTTGCACCTGCTTTTCCGTCTGGCCACCCGACATCGGGATGACCGTGCAGCCCAGGCGTTCGGCGCCATAGTGCGCGCCCAGGCCGCCCGTGAACAGGCCGTAACCGTAGGAGATATGCACCATGTCGCCCGCGCGGCCGCCGCCGGCGCGAATCGAGCGCGCCACCACATTGGCCCAGGTATCGATGTCGTTCTGCGTGTAGCCAACCACCGTTGCCTTGCCCGTGGTGCCGCTCGACGCGTGGATGCGCACCACTTGCTCGCGCGGCACGGCAAACAGGCCAAACGGATAATTGTCGCGCAATACTTTTTTATCCGTGAACGGAAATTTCGACAGATCGGCCAGCGACTTCAGGTCGTCCGGATGCACGCCCGCTTCGTCAAAAGCGGCGCGGTAATGGGGCACGTTGTCATACGCGTGCTTGAGCGTCCATTTCATGCGTTCGAGCTGCAGCGCCTGCAATTCATCCTTGCTGGCGCGCTCGATCGGTTCGAGGTCATTGGGGGAAGGCGTACGTTGGACCATCATTGTCTCCTGTTTAATTCCTTAACTATTCAATCGGTACTGGCAGTTCAAGCCTGCTCTTATCACTTCAATTGCTGATGACTTCGCCCGCCACGCGGATCGACTTGCCGCGAAAGAGCGCGACGGCGCGGCCATCCTGGTTGCTGACCTTGACGTCGTAGACGCCGCTCTTGCCGGCCAGCGCCTGTTCGACGGCATGCGCCGTGAGCACGTCGCCTTCGCGGCCCGGCGCCAGATAATCGATGGTGCAGCCGGCGCCCACGGTATTCATGTTGTAGCTGTTGCAGGCAAACGCGAAGGCGCTGTCGGCCAGGGCAAAGATAAAGCCGCCGTGGCAGGTCTGGTGACCGTTGAGCATGTCTGGGCGCACCGTCATCGTCATGCGCGCATGGCCGGGGCCCACCTCGGCCAAGGCGATGCCCATGGCAGCGGTGGCGTTATCGCGCGACAGCATGGAAGCGGCGGCCGCTTCGGCCAGAGCTTGCGCGGTCATGTTGTGGTCCTTATTTGACATATCATTCGGCATGAAACGTCGCTCCAGTGGCAAGTTTGCGGCGCAGCAGCGGCGAGACACGGTAGCGGTCTTCGCCATAGCCATGCGCCAGGTGGTGCAGCACGGTCACGATCTGCTGGACGCCCACCGCGTCGGCCCAGGCCAGCGGTCCGCGCGGATAATTGACGCCCTTCTGCATGGCGATATCGACGGCAGCCACCGTGCACACACCCTGGTTGACGGCGTCGGCCGCCTCGTTGGCCAGCATGGCGACCGTGCGCATGACGGCCAGGCCAGGCACGTCGTCCAGGCGCGTGACGGTAAAGCCGGCTGCCTGGAACAGGCCGACGACGGCCACGTAGGCGGCATCGCTGCACTGGTCGGCACGCGCCACGGCGATGCGCTTGGCTCCGGCGTAATCGAGCGCCAGGTCGAACAGCACCGTGTCCGGATGCTGGTTATCGTGCGCGCGCTGGGTGGCGCTGCGTCCGTCCGTGAGATAAATCGCGGCGCCGTTGCAATGCAGGGCCGGCGCTTCGTCGTGTGCCTGGCCTTCCTGCGTGACGCGGCGGCTGACGGTGATGCCGGCCTGCTCCAGGCGCTGCACCAGGCTGCGAATGACGCCGCTGTGGCCACGGCCATCGCCGCCGACGGCGGCCGACAGGGCAACATATTCCGGGGTCGCTTGCGCGCTTTCCGCCTGCGCCACGGGGGCCGGCGCGCCTTCGCCGTACAGGTAAAAGCCACGGCCCGATTTGCGGCCGAGGAAACCGGCGTTGACCATTTCCTGCTGCAGCACGGACGGCGTGAAACGGGGGTCGTTGAAATAGGCGCCGAACACGGATTGGGTGACGGAGAAATTGACGTCGTGGCCGATCAGATCCATCAACTCGAATGGCCCCATGCGGAAACCGCCCGCTTCGCGCAGCACCGCATCGATGGTGGCGGGATCGCCTGCCTGTTCGTTCAACAGGCGCCAGCCTTCCGCGTAAAACGGACGGGCGACACGGTTGACGATGAAGCCGGGCGTCGATTTCGCATGCACGGGTTTCTTGCCCCAGGCGATCGAGGTGTCATACACGGTGGCGGCGACTTGCTCGCTGGTGGCCAGGCCACTGATCACTTCGACCAGCGCCATCAGGGGCACAGGATTAAAGAAGTGCATGCCGACCAGGCGTTCAGGGCGGCGCAACTTGGCGGCGATGGCCGTCACGGAAATCGACGACGTGTTCGTCGCCAGGATGCAGTCGTCGCTGACCAACGCTTCGAGTTCGGCGAACAGGCTGCGCTTGACGTCGAGGTTTTCCACGATGGCTTCCACCACCAGGGCGCAATCGCTCACATCGGCCAGGCTGCCGGCCGCCTGCAGGCGCGACGTGGCGGCCGCCGCTTCGTCAAACGTCATGCGGCCCTTTTCGGCCAGCTTCGCGTACATCTTGCCAATATCGAGCAAGGCCTTGCTCACCGCTTCCGCGCGCGTGTCGTACAGTTTGACTGTGTAACCGGCAGCTGCGGCCACCTGCGCGATGCCGGCGCCCATGGCGCCGCTGCCGATGACGGCGACGATACTGTTGTTTGCCAATGCGGTCATATCAGTGTCCCTTGAATTGCGGTGCGCGCTTTTCCATGAAGGCGGCCACGCCTTCGCGGTAATCGTCGCTGTTACCGAGTTCGCTCATCATGCGCGCTTCCAGCGCCAGCTGCTGCGGCAGGGTATTGGCGCCACTGGCGGCCAGTGCCTGCTTGGTGTACGCCAGGCCCTTGGTCGGCGCGCTGGCAAAATGCACGGCCAGCTTGCGCGTTTCTTCCGCCAGCTGCGCGTCGTCCACGCATTTCCAGATCAGGCCCCAGTCTTCGGCTTTTTCGGCCGTCAGCTTTTCACCGAGCATGGCCAGGCCCATGGCGCGCGCCGAACCGATCAAGCGCGGCAGGAAGAAAGTGCCGCCCGTGTCCGGGATCAGGCCCAGCTTGCAGAACACTTCGACGAAGCTAGCCGACTTGCCGGCGATGACGATGTCGCAGGCCAGCGCCAGATTGGCGCCCGCGCCGGCGGCCACGCCATTGACGGCGCAAATCACGGGCATCGGCAGTGCTTTCAAGGCCAGCACCAGCGGTGCATAGTTTTTTTCCACCGACTCGCCCAGGTCCACGCCCTTCGAGCCTGGTTCGACGGCGCGGTCGGACAAATCCTGGCCCGCGCAAAAGCCACGCCCCGCACCCGTCAGCACGAACACGCGCACGGTGCTGTCGGCGTTCACTTGCGCAATCGCGTCGCGCACTTCCTCGTGCATGGCTTGCGTAAAGCTATTGAGTTTGTCGGGACGGTTCAGGGTCAGCGTGGCGATGCCCTGCTCGATGGTGAAGAGGATGTTTTGGTAGGTCATGGCGTGTCTCGTATACGTTTATTTTTAACCCAGGTGCCACTGCCGGGGTCGGACCTTAAGGTCCGACCCCAGATGTTGTTTGGGGTCGGCGTTTACTCGGCCTGATCGAAATCGACAATCACTTTGTCGGTGAGGGGAAAACTCTGGCAACTGAGGACGAAGCCGCGCGCCACTTCGTAGTCTTCCAGCGCGTAGTTGACGTCCATCTCGACCTTGCCGTCGAGGATCTTGCAGCGGCAAGTCGAGCACACGCCGCCCTTGCACGAGTAGCGCATGTCCAGCCCTGCGCGCAGGCCCGCGTCGAGAATGGATTCCTTGTCCTTGTCCATCGTGAAGGTGGTGTGGTTGCCATCCATGATGACGGTCACTTCCGTTTCCTGCACGGCGCCCGCGTCGAACTGGGCGCGCGGCTTGTGGGCATTTTTCGGGATGCTGGCGGCGAACAGTTCGATCTTGATGTTCTGCTTGGGCATGCCAGCCGCCTGCAGGGCGGAGGAGACGCCCAGCATCATGTCTTCCGGGCCGCAGATGAAGGCGTTGTCGTAATCTTCTACCTTGATCCAGTGCTGCAGGAACTGCTCGCATTTTTCCTGCGTGATGCGGCCGTTGAACAGCTCGATATCCTGCTGCTCGCGGCTCATCACGTACACCAGGTTCAAACGCTCCAGGTACACGTCCTTCAAGTCCGTCAATTCTTCCTTGAAGATGACGGACGACGAAGCGCGGTTGCCGTAGAACAGCGTGAAACGGCTCAATGGCTCCGTCAGCAGTGTCGTCTTGATGATGGAGAGGATGGGCGTGATGCCGCTGCCGGCCGCAAACGCCAGGTAGTGCTTGCGGTTGACGCAGTCGAGCGGCACGTTGAAGTGGCCCATGGGTGGCATCACCTCGATGGTCGCGCCGGCCTTGAGCGTATCGTTCGCCCAGGTAGAGAAAGCGCCGCCGGGCGTGCGCTTGATGGCCACGCGCAGGGTGCCGTCCTGCACCGCCGAACAGATGGAATACGAGCGGCGCACGTCTTCCGCATTGATATTGGCGCGCAGGGTCAGGTGCTGGCCCTGCTGGAAGCGGAACTGCTGCTGCAGTTCGGCCGGCACGTCGAACGTGACGGCGATGGTGTCGCGCGTTTCATTGCGCACGTTCGCTACGCACAGCGGATAAAATTTACTCATGCTTCATCTCCATTTTCTTCGGAACGTGTGCCTGATTTTTTTAGTGGCACTTGAAGTAATCAAACGGTTCGCGGCAAGCCAGGCATTTGTACAGGGCCTTGCACGGCGTGGAGCCAAACTGGCTGGTCAGCTGCGTATGCGTGGAACCGCAATTCGGGCAGACCACCTCCAGCGTCGGCATGGGCTGGCGCTTGACACCGCCTGCTGTGCCGCTACGAAGGCCGCTGATGTCGATCACCTGCTGCTGCGGCGGGGCGATGCCATAGCCTTTCAGCTTGGCCTTGCCCGCCTCGCTCATCCAGTCCGTGGTCCAGGCGGGCGCCAGCTGGTTTACCAGCGTCACCTTGGCCACGCCATGGCTGCGCAAGGCCTCCGTGACGGCATCGGCGATCACCTGCATGGCCGGGCAGCCCGAATACGTGGGCGTGATCGTCACGATGCACTCGTCGCTGCTGACCACATCGACGGCGCGCACGATGCCCAGGTCCACCACCGAAATGACGGGAATTTCCGGGTCCGGCACGTCGCCCAGCCAGGCCCAGACCTGGGCGGCGTCCAGCGCTGCGATGGGCGTGTTCACTACCACTCCGCCCCGGGATAGGCGCGCTGCAGGAACTGCATCTCGGCCAGAATAAAACCCAGGTGTTCCGTGTGCGTGCCCTGCTTGCCGCCCTTTTGCATCCAGGCGTCGGGCGCCGGCATGCTCAAGGTGGCTTCGGCAAAGATCTCGGCCACGTGTTCGAGGAAGGCCTGGCGCAACACGTCCGATGGCGGCGCGATGCCGGCGGCAACCATGGCCTGGTCGACGGCGTCGTACTTGAACATTTCGCCCGTGTACATCCACAGCTTGTCGGCGGCCGCCTGCGTCTTCGCATGGCTGTCCGCCGTGCCGTCGCCGAGACGCACGATCAGGTCGCCGCTGCGGCGCAGGTGATACGTCACTTCCTTGATCGATTTCTGCGCCACTTCGACGATGCGTGGATCACTGCATTTCGCCAGTTCCAGCAGCTGGAAGTAGTGCCAGGTGTCGAAGAAGAACTGGCGCATCATGGTGTCGGCGTAATTGCCGTTCGGCTGCTCCAGCAGCAAGCAATTCTTGAAGTCGTGGGCGTCGCGCAAAAAGGCGATGTCGTCCTCGTCGCGGCCCGCGTTTTCCAGTTCGGCCGCATAGCTGAACCACAAACGCGTCTGGCCCAGGAGGTCGAGCGCCACGTTGGTCAGCGCCATGTCTTCTTCCAGCGCGGGCCCCTTGCCGCACAGCTGCGACAACTGCTGGCTGAGGATCAGGGCGTTGTCGCCCAGGCGCAAAAGGTAATCGAACTTTTGTTGAGTCAGCTTGTCATCCATTGCAGGCGCTCCCATCACAGGTTCTTGACTTCTTCCGGCATCGGGAAGAAGGTGGGATGGCGGTACACCTTGCTGTTCGACGGTTCGAACAGGGCGCCCTTGTCGCCCGGGCTGCTGGCGACGATATCGGCCGCGCGCACCACCCAGATGCTCACGCCTTCATTGCGGCGCGTGTAGACGTCGCGCGCATGGTTGACCGCCATGGTGGCGTCGGAGGCGTGCAGGCTGCCCACATGCTTGTGCGCCAGGCCGTGCTGGCTGCGGATGAAAACTTCCCACAATGGCCATTCTTTGCTCATGTTGCTCTCCCCTATCTGTCTTATGTAATTACGCTGCTGCTTTGTTAGCGGCTTGCTTGTCTGCATACGCGAGCAAGGCATCGCGGAACCACTCGCCGTCTGCATACGCTTTCACCCGCGTTTGCAGGCGCTCGCGGTTGCACGGACCATTGCCCTTCAAGACATTGTTGAACTCGGACCAGTCGATCTCGCCGAATTCATAGTGGCCCGTTTCCGCATTGAACTTCAGGTCGGGATCGGGCACCGTCAGGCCCAGGTATTCGATTTGCGGCACGGTCTGGTCGACCATGCGCTGGCGCAATTCATCATTCGAGAACAGCTTGATGCGCCATTGCGCCGACTGGGCGCTGTTGACGGAGGCGGCATCGGACGGACCGAACATCATCAAGGACGGCCACCACCAGCGGTTCAGCGCATCCTGCGCCATGGCTTTCTGTTCTGGCGTGCCCTTGCACAGCGACATCATGATGTCGTAACCCTGGCGTGCATGGAATGATTCTTCCTTGCAGACGCGGATCATGGCGCGTGCATACGGGCCATACGAGCAGCGGCACAGCGGGATCTGGTTGATGATGGCCGAGCCGTCGACCAGCCAGCCGATGGCGCCCATGTCGGCCCACGACAGGGTGGGATAGTTAAAGATGCTGGAATACTTGGCTTTGCCCGAGTGCAAGGCAGCGAGCAGATCGTCGCGCGACACGCCCAGGGTTTCCGCGGCGCTGTACAGGTACAGGCCGTGACCGGCTTCGTCCTGGATCTTCGCCAGCAGGATGGATTTGCGTTTCAAGGTCGGTGCGCGCGTGACCCAGTTACCTTCGGGCAATTGACCGACGATTTCCGAATGCGCATGCTGCGAAATCTGGCGGATCAGGGTCTTGCGGTAAGCGTCCGGCATCCAGTCCTTGGCCTCGATCTTGATGCCTTCGTCGATGCGCGCCTGAAAAGCGCGCTCTTCTTGCCCCATGTCGTCGATGGAGCGGACGTTCTTGAGGCCGGTTTCAACCATTTGTGCGTACATGATCTGTCTCCCATGTCTTTGATTTTGCGCAGCAACGCGGTGCGATGAACAGATAATACGATACAAAAAACTATTTGCATACACTTGATGTGAGTCATTTTAAAAATTCGTATCTTGTGCGGCTTTTTTGTGCGTATGATATTGCTGATGAGAAAACACTGCGAAGTGCCACCCGCGCTTCCTGCAAATTATTGACGCGCTACCCGCGCAGCCAAGTAAACTGCTGCTTTTATTGAATCGACCGCAACACGGCCAGACCGGAACCACATGAAGAACACCCGCTGCACGGCATGGATAGCCGATTTCCTGGAAAGCGACCCACCCCGCTCAAAGTCCCTGGTGATGACGATTTTCGGCGACGCCATCGTGCCGCGCGGCGGCGCCATCTGGCTGGGCAGCCTGATCGAACTGCTGGCACCGTTTGGCGTGAATGACCGCTTGCTGCGCACCAGCGTGTTCCGCCTGGCGCAGGAGGGCTGGCTCAGCTCGCAACGCGACGGCCGCCGCAGCGCCTATACGATACGCCCGGAGGCGCTGGCCCGCTTCGAGCGCGCGTATCGCCGCATCTATGCGCCACTGGTCGTGCACTGGGATGGCAGCTGGACCCTGGTGATCGGGCCGGCCGGCAGCATCGGCGCCGCCGAGCGGGGGGCGCTGCGCAAGGAATTATTGTGGGCTGGCTATGGCTTGATCTCTCCTGGCATCTTTGGCCATCCTGCCAGCAACTCGGAGGCGCTGGAAGACATCCTCGTGCGCAACGAGGTACAGGGCAAGCTGTATGTCTGCCACACTACGGAGTTGCCGGATGTCAGCACACGCCCGCTGCGCGACATGGTGGGCGAATGCTGGGACTTGTCGGAAGTGATGGCCGGCTACGAAAAATTCATCGCCAGCTTCCAGCCGCTGCTGACCTTGCTGCAAGAAGCGCCCGTGTTCGATGCCGAGCAAGCCTTCGTCATCCGCTCGCTGCTGACGCACGCCTACCGCCGCGTGCAGTTGCACGACCCACAGTTGCCCGTAGAACTGCTGCCCGAACCGTGGCCCGGCACGCAAGCGTATGCACTGGCGCGCGACCTGTACCGCATCACCCATGCGGCGGCCGAGGAACATATCCTGACCACCCTGCGGCGCGAGGATGAGCATGCGCCGGACGTGGAGCCCTGGTTTTTTGAACGTTTTGGCGGCCTGACTACTTGAACCCAACGGCTTAATACCGGGGCGGTTCCTTCGGAATTGGAATACGATCCATTGGCCCCTATTCCCCCTGAGGGTCCGACCCCAGCCTCTGCGTTTGGGGTGAAAATATTAAAACCAACTCAACCTATTGCTTCGCCACCACCTGCTTCGCCCCAGCCAGCAAATCCTGCCCCAGCTTTTCCAGCGCATTGGCCTGCACCAGCATGGTGTCGAGGATGGCGGTATTGAAGGTAAATTCGGCCGGCGTCGTATAGCCGGGAAAACGCAGGATGCGCAGCAATTCCTGCAAGGTGGTGCCCTTGCCCAGGTGCGCCAGGGCGTCGCTGAGGGCGCTGACTTTCTTTTCCAGGTCGCGTATGTGCTTGCCGTTGTCGTCCATGATGCTCTCCCCGTGTCGGAGCTTCCACGTTAGCAAAGCATGTCCCGCGTCGTTTGCGCCAGCACAAAGGCGCGGCTAAAACGGGTATCATCGCGCCATTGCACACGATGCAAAACCCATATGTTTTTATCAGGAACACTCATGACCATTAAAATCAGCCAGCAATTCGACGCCGGCGCGATCGAGGTGCTGCGCGCCGACGATGCCCAATCCATCGAGCTGAACATCCGCAAGGATTCCCACGCCGACATCACGCAGTGGTTTTATTTCCGCCTGCAAGGCGCGCAAGGCGAGGCGTGCTCGATCCGCTTCATGAATGCAGGCAAGTCGGCCTACCCGGACGGCTGGAAAGACTACCAGGCCGTCGCCAGCTATGACCGCGAAACCTGGTTCCGCGTGCCAACCAGCTTCGACGGCACGGTGATGACCATCGCACACACACCCGAGGAAGAAAGCGTGTACTACGCCTACTTCGAGCCGTACCCATGGGATCGCCATCTGGCCCTGATCGACAGCGCGCAAGCGTCGCCGCTGGTGCGCCTGATCGACCTGGGCAGCACCGTGGAAGGACGCGACATGAATCTGCTGGTGGTCGGCGACGCCGATGCCGAGAAAAAAGTCTGGGTCATCGCGCGCCAGCATCCCGGTGAAACGATGGCGGAATGGTTTGTCGAGGGCATGCTCGAAGCCTTGCTGGACCAGGCCAATCCGTTTGCCCGCCAATGCCTGCAAGACGCCGTCTTCTACGTGGTGCCGAACATGAACCCGGACGGTTCCGTGCATGGCAACCTGCGCACCAACGCGGCCGGCGCCAACCTGAACCGTGAATGGATGACGCCGACCATGGAACGCAGCCCGGAAGTATTCCTGGTGAAACAGAAAATGCATGAAATCGGCTGCGATCTGTTCCTCGACGTACATGGCGACGAAGGTCTGCCTTACGTGTTCGTGGCCGGCAGCGATGCGCTGGAAAATTTCACGCCAGCACAAAAGGCCGAGCAAGACCGCTTCATCGCCGACTTCAAGGTGGCCAGCCCCGACTTCCAGGATGAGCACGGCTATGAAGACGGCCCGTTCACGCCGGAAGTACTGACCATGGGTTCGCCTCACATCACGCACGCCTTCGGCTGCCTGGCACTGACCCTGGAACTGCCGTTCAAGGACAATGCCAACGATCCCGACCCACAAACGGGCTGGAGCGGCGCCCGCAGCGCTGCCCTGGGCGCGGCCGTCCTGCAGCCTATCCTGTCCACCTTGCGCGCCTGAGCATCAGGGCCGGACCGGCCCGCGTAAGCCCCATGCCCCGCACGCCGGGGCATTTTTTTTGACCGCACGGCAAGCGTTGCTGGACAAATGGTTTTTTTCGCAAACATCTTGCCTGTCAGAAATTATCGTCCTACACTATTCAACAGAATCAGGCCGTGCCACGCTGCGCGGCCCCGCAAGAATATACGGCCGGGCAGGTCGCCACGACTTCCCGCCACCGAAATACGCATCCACGGCCCTATCCCCGCCGAATTAGCTTTATGTAACGCAAACTGACCGCATCAGCATCGTCATGCACAGGCACCGCTTGTCCGCAGGACCATGCCAAGCGCACGCTTTCCGCTTTACGTCGAGGATGAATACCCTATGTCCAAGCTTAAAATCAGTACCCGCCTGGCCTTCAGTTTCGGCCTGATCATTGTCCTGCTTGCCATGGTGGCATTTGTTTCCGTGAGCCGCATCCGCAACATCAATGCCTCGACGGAAAAAATTGTCAATGACCGCTATGTCAAGGTCATGCTGTCGAACACCATCCAGTCCGAGATCAATATCCAGGCCCGCCTGCTGGGCAATGCCATCATCGGCGCCAACGATCCTGACGAAGTCAGCAGTGCCGTGACCAAGATTCAGGCATCGGTAAAAAAGAACACGGAACTGCTGGCGCGCCTGAAAACCATGATCAACACGCCCAAGGGCCAGGAACTGCTCCAGGCCGTGATGAGCAGCCGCGAAACGTATGGCAAGACGCGCGATGCGAATATCAAACTGTTGCAAGAGGGGAAAACTGAAACGGCCGGCATCTTCCTGCTGACGCAGCTGCGCTATCCACAAGAAAAAATCTTGACGGCGCTGGCGGCCATGGCCGGCTTCCAGGAATCGCTGATGGCAGACGAAGGCAAGCAAGCCCTCGCCGACGGGCGTCTGGCCATCATCCTGACCCTGTCGCTGTCGCTCGCCGCGACGCTCATTGCCATCGTGCTGGCCATCCTGATCAGCCGCTCCATCAGCCGCCCCATAGGCGAAGCTGTCAAAGTGGCGCAACGCGTGGCATCCGGCGACCTGTCGGGCAGCATCGACGCGCGCGGCACCGATGAAACGGGCTTGCTGCTGCGTGCCCTGAAAGAAATGAACGACAATCTGCAAGGCATCGTGGCCCGCGTGCGTCATGGCACGGATGCCATCGCCCATGGCTCGCGTGAAATCGCCTCCGGCAATATGGACTTGTCCTCGCGCACGGAGCAACAAGCCAGCTCGCTGGAAGAAACGGCATCGTCGATGGAAGAACTGACGTCGACCGTCAAGCAGAATGGCGAAAACGCACGCCAGGCCAACCAGATGGCGCAATCGGCCTCCAGCGTGGCCAGCAAGGGCGGCCAGGTGGTGGCGGAAGTGATCACAACCATGGATACGATCAATGCCTCGTCGAAGAAAATCGTCGATATCATCGGCGTCATCGATGGGATTGCCTTCCAGACCAATATCCTGGCCCTGAATGCGGCCGTGGAAGCGGCCCGGGCGGGCGAACAGGGCCGCGGCTTTGCCGTGGTGGCCACGGAAGTGCGCAACCTGGCTCACCGCTCCGCTGCCGCCGCCAAGGAAATCAAGATCCTCATCGACGACTCCGTGCAGCAGGTCAATCTCGGCAGCAACCTGGTGAACCAGGCCGGCAGCACCATGCAAGAGATCGTCAGCAGCGTGCGGCGCGTTACGGACATCATGGCCGAGATCACGTCTGCCAGCAACGAGCAGGAAACGGGGATTGAACAGATCAACCAGGCCATCACGGAAATGGATGCCGTGACACAGCAAAATGCCGCCCTCGTGGAAGAGGCGGCAGCCGCGTCCGAAGCGTTGCAGGATCAGGCCGCCATCCTGGCCGAAGCCGTCAGCGTGTTCAAGCTCGACGGCATGCAAGCGCTGCCACCGGTTCCGGTTCCAGCCATCCGCGCGCCGGCCAAGCCTGCCGCCGCGCCACGCGTCACGGCCAAGGCCGCTGCCGCACCCGCCAGGAAAGCAGACAAGGTGGTCGCACAGGCCGCAGTCGCCGAGACCGAGTGGGAAGAGTACTGAGGCACCACCTGCCACAAGGCATCAAGCAGCTTGCAGCGGCGCACGCCTTAGGCCTGCGCCTCAGCCGCCCGCCACCACCATGCTCTCGATGAGGATGGAACCAGTCTCTTTGGTGCCACGGCGCAGCACATCGGCGCCCACGGCGACGATGTTGCGCAGCATGTCCTTCATGTTGCCGGCGATGGTGATTTCTTCCACCGGATACTGAATCACACCATTTTCCACCCAAAAACCGGAGGCGCCGCGCGAATAGTCGCCCGTCACGTAATTGGTTCCTTGTCCCATCAGTTCCGTCACCAGCAAGCCCGTGCCCAGCTTTTTCAGCATGGCAACGAAATCATCGGTGGCGGCCGTCTGGCTGGACGTCAGGTACAGATTGTGCGAGCCGCCCGCGTTGCCCGTCGTCTGCATGCCCAGCTTGCGGGCCGTGTAAGTCGACAGGAAATAGCCTTGCACCACGCCATCCTTGACGACGTCACGGCTAACGGTTTTTACGCCTTCTTCGTCGAACGGCGCGGAACCGACCCCGCCGATCACGTGCGGATCTTCAAAGATCTGCACGTGCGACGGCAGCACTTGCGTGCCCAGGGAATCGTTCAGGAAAGTGGACTTGCGGTACAGAGCGCCTCCCGAGGTCGCTTGCACATAGGTACCCAGCAAACCGGCCGCCAGCGGCGCCTCGAACAGTACGGGACAGGTGCGCGTGCCCAGCTTGCGCGCGTTCAGGCGCGACAGGGCGCGTTCCGCGGCGTAGCGGCCGATGGCTTCCGGGCTCGACATTTTGGCGGCGTCGCGCACGGACGAATACCAGTCGTCGCGCTGCATCTTCGCGCCCTTGCCGGCGATGGGCGCCACGGACAGGGTATGACGAGAGAATGGGTAGCCGCCGATGAAGCCGCGCGAATTGGCGGACACAAAATGCGATTGCTGCACGTGCACGCCGGCGCCTTCGCTGTTCGTGATGCGCGGGTCGACGGCAAACGCGGCCGCTTCAGCCCGCTGGGCCAGCACGACGGCTTCCTCGGCGGAAATCAGCCAGGGATAGAACAGTTGCAAGTCGCGGGGGGACATTTCCAGCATGTCCGCGTCGGCCAGGCCCGCGCAATCGTCTTCGGCCGTGAAACGGGCGATGTTGTAGGCGGCGTCCACGGTGGCGCGCAGGGCCGATGGCGAAAAGTCGGAGGTGCTGGCATTGCCGCGTTTCTTGCCGACAAACACGGTCACGCCCATGCCCTTGTCCTTGTTTTGCTCGATCGTCTCGATCTTGCCTTTTCGTACAGAAACGGACAAGCCGCCGCCTTCGCTGACTTCGACGGCTGCGTCGGTGCCGCCCGCTTCCCGCGCAAAAGACAACACATCACGGGCCAGTTGCTGCAATTGCTCTTGACTATGGGTAAATACGGAGTCGTTCATGCGCTGTTTTCTTCGGAAAGCCGCTAAAAAGGGTATCATAGCAGTCGTTTACAGTTTACAGGTGCGGCCTACGCGGCCAATCCCGCCTTATCATGCCAAATCCAAACCGGGGAGCTTGCGGCTTCCAATCCACCGAATTCGAACAGGAATATGAACGTCCGTCGAAGTCGGAACTCAAGCGCCAGATGACCGTCCTGCAAAAGCTGGGCGAAGAACTCGTCAATGAAGCACGCGACCGCGTCAAGCGCGTCCCGATGCCGGAAGACGTGCGCGACGCCATTCTCGAATGCCAGCAAATCAGGGATCACGAAGGCCGCCGCCGCCAGCTGCAGTACGTGGGCAAGAAAATGCGCACCCTGGATGAAGAAGAAGTTGCCGCCATCCAACGCACCATCGATAGCTGGAAAGGCTTGTCGAAAGCCGACACGGCCAATATGCACGCGATGGAACGCCGCCGCGACAAACTCTTGACGGACGACAAGGCACTGACCGTCTTGCTGTCGGAAAACCCGGAACTGGACGTGCAGCACCTGCGCACCCTGATCCGCAATGCCCGCAAGGAGCAGGCCGAGAACAAGCCGCCAAAAGCCTACCGTGAAATCTTCCAGATCTTGAAAGAGATCGCCAAGAAGAAAAACGGCGGCAAGAAAGATGCCGACGAAGATGACGTTGAAGGCGAAGACGACGAGTAAGAAACTGGGGTCAGACCCGGCGGGTCTGACCCCGAAAGTAGCTAAAAACCGGGATCAGCCCGGTTTTTTTACGACATAGACAGGTACCGCATGACCACTCTCGAAGACGAATTGATTATCGGCCTCGTGTCGATCTCGGACCGCGCCAGCGGCGGCGTGTATGAAGACCTGGGCATCCCCGCGCTGGAAAGCTGGCTGTCCGCCGCCATCCGCACGCCGTTTCGCCTGGAAAAACGCCTGATCCCGGATGAGCGCTCGCAGATTGAAAACACCCTGATCGACATGGTCGACCTGAGCCACTGCCATTTGATCCTGACGACGGGCGGCACGGGCCCGGCGCGGCGCGATGTGACGCCGGACGCGACCTTGTCCGTCGGGACCAAGGAAATGCCCGGTTTCGGCGAACAGATGCGCCAGATCAGCCTGCAATTCGTGCCGACGGCGATTTTGTCGCGCCAGGTAGCCGTGGTCCGCGAGACGCCCGAGCGCGCTTGCCTGATCATGAACTTGCCGGGCCAGCCGAAAGCCATCAAGGAAACCCTGGAAGGCTTGAAAGATGCCGAGGGCGTGCAACTGGTCAACGGCATCTTTGCCGCCGTGCCATATTGCATCGATCTCATCGGCGGTCCCTACATGGAAACCGACCCGGCCATCTGCAAGGCCTTCCGTCCCAAATCGGCGCTGCGTCCGGCGCAACCCCTACCTGAGGAAAATACATGAGCACCTTGCTGGAAACCATACAACTCGACAGCGCACCGAACCCCACCGTTTCCATCATCTGGATGCACGGCCTGGGCGCCGACGGCAATGACTTCGTGCCCCTGGTGAAGGAACTCGACCTGCGCGGCTGCCCCGCCATCCGCTTCATTTTCCCCAGCGCCGGCACCATGCCCGTCACCATCAACAACGGCTACGTGATGCGCGCCTGGTACGACATCCGCGAAAATGACCTGGTGCGCCGCGAAGATGAGGGTGGACTGCGCGCCTCGCAAGCCCAAATTGAGGCGCTGATCGCGCGCGAAAAGGCGCGCGGCATTCCCGCCAGCCGCATCATCCTGGCCGGCTTCTCACAAGGCTGCGCCATGACCCTGCAAACGGGCTTGCGCCATGCGGAACCGCTGGCCGGCCTGATGTGCCTGTCCGGCTACCTGCCGCTGGCCGACAAGACGGCGCTTGAGCGCACGCCGGCCAGCCTGGACACACCGATCTTCATGGCGCACGGCACGGCCGACCCCGTGGTGCCGATCACTCGCGCCCAGCAGTCGCGCGACTTGCTCACCGGCATGGGCTACAAGGTGGAATGGCATGACTACATGATGCAGCACTCGCTGTGCCAGGAAGAGATCGACGCCATCGGCGCGTGGCTGAAAAAAGTATTGGCTTAAAGTAAAACAGGCGCGGTGTATGCCGCGCCTGCTGTCGTATGGAACGCCGGGAACGATCAGTTCGCCGGCGTTTTTTCATTCCAGACCTTCAACATGTCTGGCGACGCTTCCGAGCGGATGCCGTTGTCCGTCAGCACCGATTCCGTCGCTGCCAGCATCTCCTTGCGCGGCACGACGACCATTTCCGCATCGCGCTGCTGGAAGCGGAACGTCAGCAATTCATCCGTCTGGTCGCGCAGCAAGGCCACCAGGTGCGCCAGGCTGCGCACGCGCACGCCATTGACGGAATCGACGACCGAAAAGAAACGCGTGCTGTAGCCATTCATCAGCTTGTGCGGGAAGAACGGCGCGGCGATCACCACCAGCTCTTCGCGCTCGCTGTCGGGTGCATCGCCGCGCCGCGTGGCCAGCGGATTGCCGGCAAAACTCATGCCGCCCAACATAGCCGGGTTGCCATTGGGCGCGGCCATGAATTCCGTGCTGGCGCGCGAAAACACCATCGGGCCGAAAATGAAATAGGATGGGTAATTGCCTTGCAGGCCGCTGATGAGCATCGGGTGCGCCGCCGAGACGGGTATCTTGATTTTCAGGGGCGCGCCCTGGCGCACCACCGTCAACGGCAATTCGCCGTCTTTCGCCAGCTGCTGCACCCGGTACTGGAAGCGCACGCGGCTGTTGGCATTCAGCTTGACCATGCTCTGGTTGTCGATGGGAAAATCGCCGATATGCGTGATGACATCCCATTCCTTGAGCGGATAGGCGGCGTCCTTGCTGGCCGGCGTCATCACGACGGCGCCCTCGACGCCCTTGGCCAGCTTCAGGTAGGTGCGCAGTGCGGGATTTTCCAGCGTTTGCGTCACGTCGCGCATGGCCGGCTTGCCCTGGGGCGCGCCACTTTCCTGGTCGCGCAGGAACAGCTCGATTTCCTCGTTGGGGATGATGTAGCCGATGCTTTGCGCATTGAGCATGCCGGCAAAGGCCAGGCCGATCATCTTCTCGCCGGCAATCACAGGGCCGCCGCTATTGCCCGGGTTGATGGCTGCATCGATCTGGATGCGCAAGCCGGACACGGGGAAGTTATAGCGCACGAATTCGATGCGCGAAACGATGCCCTTGGTGATCGACAGCGACGTGCCGCCCGTCGGATAGCCATACGCCAGCACGGCATCGCGCACGTCGGGCAAGACATTGGCGCGCGGCACCGCTTTATGGCTGGCGAAAAAACTGTCATCGTCGATCTTCAGCAAAGCCAGGTCCATGCCGCGCGAGATGGCCAGCACGGTCGCCGGTATCTTGTCGCCGGCGCCATTGGCCTGGATCCGCACCTGACTGGCATAGCCGACCACGTGCGCATTGGTGAGAATGCGGCGGCCTTCGATGACGACGCCGGAGCCCGTCACCTCTTGCGGAGCGGCCTTGCTCCAGGGTTTATAGGGGTCCGGTCCGCGCAGGGTGGAAAACACCTTGACGACGGAATTTTCCAGGGCGGAAGCGCTGGGGCTAGCGCTAGCGGCGGTCTCGGCGGCCAGCGCCCGTACCGTCATCAAGGGGGAAAAAGAAAGGGCCAACGCCAGGAAGGCGCGGCCCATCAGGGTGAAGCACGGACGAGTTTTCATTGAGCTTTTTAGCAATGGAAGGGAAGCAAAATTATATATTGAATAATTTCAACTTCATTACACTTTGTCCATCTTTGCCCGAAGAACTATTCTAATCGGCCAAAGGCGTGACGCCCAAGGCTGGCACGGCCGTCTGCGCCCCGTTCATGACCATGGCCAGGAAAGTGTAGTAGCCATTGATCCCCATCAAGTCGACCACGCCATGCTCGCCGAACAGCGCCAGCGCGCGCGCATACGTGGCATCGCTGACGCGCTTGTTCTGCTGCAATTCGATGCAGAAGTCATGCACGGCTTGCTCGTCTTCCTTCAGGGCAAGCGGCGCGCGCCGCGCGGCGATGGCGTCCACGGCCGCCTGCGCGATACCGTTCTGCACGGCCAGCGGCGCGTGGATGGCCCACTCGACCTGCTGGTTCCACTGGCGCGCCGTCACCAGGATCGCCAGCTCGGACAGGCGCGTGCCGATGGCGCTGCGGTAGCGCAAATACTCGCCCATGCGCTGCGCCGTTTCCATCAGCTCGGGGCTGCGGATCAGCGGCACGAAGGGGCCATACAGGGCCCCGCGCGGACCATCGATGATGGCTTGCGCGGCCGCGCGCTGCTGGGCGTCGAGCCGGTCCAGCGGCAGCGCGGGCAAACGGTCGATATCGCCCCCTGCCATCAGGCAGTCCAGGCGACCACGTCCTGCTGCTGTTCACCAAGGCCGGGGATGCCCAGGCGCATGCTGTCGCCTTTTTTGAGGAAACGCTGCGGCTTGCGGCCCTGGCCCACGCCCGGAGGCGTACCCGTGGCGATGACGTCGCCCGGTTCCAGGGTCATGAATTGCGACAGGTAGCTGACGATCTGCGCCACCGTGAAAATCATGGTTTGCGTATTGCCGGTCTGCATGCGCTTGCCATTGACTTCCAGGTACAGGTCCAGGTCTTGCTCGTCGATGACTTCATCGCGCGTCACCAGCCACGGGCCGATGGGGCCGAAGGTGTCGCAGCCCTTGCCCTTATCCCATTGGCCGCCCCGCTCCAGCTGGAACGAGCGCTCGGAAATATCGTTGACGACGCAGTAGCCGGCCACGTATTTCAGCGCATCCTCTTCGCTCACGTACTGTGCGCGCGTGCCGATGACGACACCCAGCTCCACTTCCCAATCCGTCTTTTTCGAGCCTTTCGGCAACACGACATTGTCGTCAGGGCCATTCAGGCAAGTGATCGCCTTCATGAAGACGATCGGTTCGGCGGGAATCGGCATGCCCGATTCGGCTGCGTGGTCCGCGTAATTGAGGCCGATGCCGATGAATTTGCCGACTTTCGCCAGCGGCACGCCGAAGCGGGGATTGCCGCGCACCAGGGGCAGCGTCTTTTCGTCGAGCTTGGCCAGCTTGCGCAAGGCCTTGTCGGACAGTTGTGCGCCGTCAATATCGGCAATCACGCCGGACAGGTCGCGCAGTTTGCCTTCTTCATCGATCAGGCCCGGTTTTTCCTTGCCTGGACGTCCATAACGAACGAGTTTCATAGTCTTCCTTGGAGTTGATCATTGCCGCTGTGCAGGCTGCCATTTTACCGGATGGCCCGGCACGCCTGTAGCGGCGAATGAAAAACATCGCAAGTCCCGGCAGTTGCAAAGCCGCCAGCACGCCAAACGCCACCTGATACGCTTGCGGCGGATACTGCTGCAAGCTGTCCAGGGGCCAGCAGCCGAGGATCAGGCCAAAGCCCGCCTGCACCAGAAAGGCGCCCGTGAAAATGAGCAGATTGAGGCAGGTGGCCGCCCTACCCGTCAGGCTGGCCGGCATGCTTTGCGCGACGATCGCATACTCGAGGCCCGTCACCGTGCCCAGCAAGGCAAACAGCACGGACAGCATGGGCAGGCTGGGCACGACGTTACACGCCATCGCCACTTGCACGGCGACAAACAGGACGATGCCGGCGGCCGCCACTTGCATGGGCGCAATGCCGCGCCGCCCCGCCCACTCCGTCAGCATGCCCATGCCGATGGCGCCAAAGATGACGGCCGCCATGCCCAGGTACAGCAGATACGCGACATTGTCATCGGACAAGCCGCCCACGTCGGCCAGCCAGCGCCCCACCCACAAGCCCTGCACGCCAAAGAACACCGTGTGCGGCAGCAAGATCAGCGCGATGGTGCGGCGAAAGCCGGGATCGCGGTACACGCTCCAGACGCTGACCTTGCTCACCGGGTGCGCGGTGGCGGGCCTGGGCATGGCCGGCGACAGCAGGCGGATCAGCAGGCCGATGGCCAGCGCGGCCAGCGCCAGGCCCAGAAACACGCCGCGCCAGTCCGTGTAGTGCAGGGCCAGCTTGACGGGCATGGTGGCCGTGGCCGCGCCCAGGCCGCCCACGGCGATCAGGTAACCATGCACGGAAGGCAGGCGCGCTGGGGCGACGGCGCACGAGATCGCTTTCACGGCGGCCATGAAACAGCCGCCCAGCCCAGCCCCCATCAGGGCGCGCGCCCACATCAGCTCGGCAAAGCTGTGGCCCCGGCTGAACAGCCACACACCCAGGGCCGCCAGCCCCAGCAGCCACAGTTGCACCGTGTGGGGGCCGTAACGATCGAGCGCCATGCCGATCGGCAGTTGCACCAGCGCAAAGGCGAGAAAAAAGGCGCTGGTCAGCAAGCCCAGCTGCGCTGGCGTCAGGGCGATGGCGCCCAGCAATTCCGCCGTCAGCACGGCATTCACGCCGCGCAGCAGGCACGACAGGTAATGCCCGAGCGCGAACGGCAGGAACACCAGGCAAAACACGGCCACCCCGCAACGCGAAGAGGCGCCGGCGGCGTGCATACTCAGGCGGCCTGTGCCAGGCGGATGATTTTATGCGGCACCTGCGGCATAGGCTCATCCGTTTCAAAGAAAAACTTGTCGTGGCCGAATGCGGGCTTTAAATCGTCCATCCACGTCGCTTCCGCATCGAACTTCGCATAAAACGGCCGGCGCACCCAATCCGGATTGCGCGCCTGCAAAAATTGCAGAGCAAACAGTTTTTCGCCATTGATGGTGACGATGCCATCGATGACGATCTTGCCGGGGAACGCACTCATGGAGGGCCCGCGCACCGTGCGCGACAGGCCGGACACCATCTGGTAGGCGGCCTGGAAGATTTCATGTGCCTTCGCCAGCGGCAATTCGAAATAGCCGCGCGGCCCCGTGTCCCGTTCGACAAACATGTAGTACGGAATCGCTCCCAGGCGCGTGCCCGTCTGCCACAGCTCGGCCCAGCTAGCCGGATCTTCATTGATATGGCGGATCAGCGGCCCCTGCATGCGCAAGGTGGCGCCCGTGGAGATGATGCGTTTCACCGCTTGCTGCGCAATATCCTGGCGCAACTCGACGGCGTGGCTGTAATGGCCCATCACGGCCAGGTTCTTGCCCGCCTTGACGATGCGTTCGAACAGGCGCAGCAAATCATCCGCATCGCGGTCGGAAACAAAACGCTGCGGCCAATACGCCACCGCCTTGGTGCCGATGCGAATGTTCTGGATGTGTTCCAGGCCCGGCGCCAGCAACGGCTCCAGGTAGGCGGCCAGTTGCCGCGTGTTCATGATCATCGGGTCGCCGCCCGTGATCAGCACATCCGTCACTTCCGGATGCAGTGTCAGGTAGGCGGCCAGCTCATGCGACTCGCGCGCATCGAACTTCATGTCGTCCATGCCGACGAACTGGGGCCAGCGGAAGCAGAAGGTGCAATACGCGTGGCACGTCTGGCCCGCGCTGGGGAAAAACAGCACCGTCTGCACATATTTGTGCTGCAAGCCGCGCACGGGTGCATCGTTGACTTTCGGCACGTTATGCGTCATCTGCCCGGCCGGATGGGGATTCATGCCCAGGCGGATACCATGCACATAGGCATCGGTGGCAGCCTTGTCACGCTGCACCAGCACCAGGTCGCGCAAGTGCGCGTACTGCTCGGGCGGCAGCATGTCGCGGTGGGGAAAGACGAGGCGGTAGATGGGGTCGTCAGGGATGTTGTTCCAGTCGATCAGCTGGTCTAGCACATAGGCATTGGTGCGAAACGGCAAGACGTGCGACACCACTTGCACGGCTTCGCGTTGCTCTTCCGGCAGCCATTCCCACTGCCGCGCCTGATGAATGGTTTGCCGCGTATACGGCTTGAACTTGGGTGAAAACGGCTCGGTAATGAGTGCGGACACGATAGTCTCCTTGCCAATAAATAGCGATAACTTTCATGAAATTGACCCTATATCGGCCAATTACAGCCTCTTTCTCCCACAGGCCATGCCAGCTCGGCATGCTGTGAAAGTCATCATAATTCTTGCCATCTGGAACTAAATTGCTACACATCAACAAGCATTCCGATACGTTGTTCGCTGCCTACAAGCAACACCTTAGTTTGTTCCATCGCAATTTGATGGAACCCTCGACGACGTAAATTACGGCTTGGCAATACATCCCTCGATTCTCACAAGGAGCTGTCATGAAACGCTTATTCACGGGTAGCCTGCTGTGCCTGGCATTTGCCGGCGGCAGCGCCAATGCCGCCGTCGAACCAACGGAAAAAGACGCCATCGCCATGGCCGAACGGGGCGCCGCCTTCATGAAGGCGCATGGCAAGGAAGAAATGATGAAGAAAATCACGGCGAAAGACCCCGACTTCGTGCAGGGCTCGCTGTATGTGGACATGCGTGACATCAAGACGGGCATCGTGCTGGCCCACCCCATCAATCCTTCCATCGTGGGCAAGGATTTGACGGATGTGCCTGATGCGAATGGCAAGAAATATCGCCGTGAAATCATTGAGCTGGCGCAAAAGCAGGGCAAGGGCTGGGTCGACTACCAGTACAAGAACCCCACCAGCGGCAAGATCGAGCCGAAGACCACGTACATCCTGCGCGTCAACGACGTGGTGCTGGAAGCGGGCATCTACAAAAAATAAGGCAGCGGCGGCGTACACGAACGCTGTGCGCCGCCAGTGCCTGGAACAGCCATAGCCAGGAGTCAAGCATGCTCAATCAATTACGCATCGGACCAAAATTATTGCTGGCGCCCGCCCTGGTCTTGCTGCTGCTGATCCTCAGCTCGAGCGGCGCCTGGTATGGCATGGTGCGGCAAAATACCTCGCTGGAAAACATGGTACGCGTGCGCATCACGCATCTGAAAGCGGCCGCCGACATACTCGGCGAGGCCAAGCACGTCCACGGCAATATGTACCAGTTGCTGTCGTGGACGAATGGCAGCTTCGCCAAGGCTCGCCTCGATACACTGGAGCAACAGATCAAGGCGCGTCACGCGGCCATCGGCACCCAGCTGGCCACGCTGCGCGCCACGGCCACGGGCGCCGAACGCAACCTGGTCGATGCCGCGATCACGGCCCTGGCCGGCTACCGCAAGGCCGTGCTGGAAACCATGGAAATGGCGCAGATGGACCAGTCGATCGCCACCAATTCCATGCTCAAGGCGGAAACGCAATTCGGCCAGTTCAATACGCAGCTGGCGCAGCTGTCGGCCCTGGAAACGACGCTCAGCAGCCAGGCCCATGCGACGGCCAGCGCCGAGTTTCGCAACCTGGGCTGGAGCCTGTTGCTGACCGTCATGCTCTCCATCCTGGCCTCCATCGTGGTGACCATGCTGGTGCGGCGCGCCATGCTGCTGGAAATCCGCGGCATCGCCGACGCCGTGCAAGACCTGGCGGCGGGCAAGCTGATCGCCGGTGCGCCCAAGCAAGGCAATGACGAGATCGCCTCCACCTCGCGCGTGCTGGACCAGACCATCGCCCACCTGAACCAGACCTTGCGCACCATCATGGGCGCCGTGCAATCGATCGATACGGCGTCGCGTGAAATTGCCACCGGCAATCTGGATCTGTCGGCGCGCACGGAAATGCAAGCCAGTTCGCTGGAAGAAACGTCGAGCGCCATGGAAGCGCTGACGCAAGCCGTCAATGACAACGCCGACAACGCCCAACTGGCCTGCGAGCTGGCGGGGCAAGCGTCCACCCTGGCCGTGCAAGGGGGGGCGTCGATGCAGCAGGCGGTGGCGACGATGGCGACGATACGTGCCAATTCGCGCCAGATCGTGGATATTATCGGCGTGATCGATGGTATTTCCTTCCAGACCAATATCCTCGCGCTGAATGCCGCGGTGGAAGCGGCGCGCGCGGGCGAGCAAGGCCGCGGCTTTGCCGTGGTGGCGTCCGAAGTGCGCACCCTGGCGCAACGCTCGGCACAGGCGGCCAGGGAAATCAAGACCCTGATCGCCACCTCGGTCACTACCATCGATGGCGGCAGCGTGGCCGTGCAGCAAGCGGGCGACAGCATGGGCGCCATCGTGGCCTCGGTGCAGCAAGTCAATGCCATCATCCAGCGCGTCAAAGAGGCCAGCGCCGAGCAGGCCTCGGGTATCACGGAAGTGAACCAGGCCGTCACGCAAATGGATGACGTCACCCAGCAAAATGCGGCCCTGGTGGAGCAAGCGGCGGCAGCGGCGGCCAGTTTGCAGGACCAGGCCGTCAAGTTGTCGGCGGCAGTCAGCGTGTTCACCCTGGACGAGCGCCCGGCAGCGCCGAGCGGCCCTACCGAAGCAGAGGCGTTCCGGCATCCGGCCAGTGCGCAACAGGAGCGGCGCGCACTGCACAGCCCGCTGCGCGGCAAGTCCGCCGTGCGCGGCGCAGACACGACGCCGCAGCGCCGCCACAGCTAAGCGGCTGGCGCGCGCATCGGTTTGCTTAAATACGGCGAGCCGGCCAGGACGAAACGCCACGGCGTGTCCATCGCCCTGGAAATGCCGATGCGCGGCCCCGCTTGCACCGTCACGTCATCCTCGCGGGCCAGCAGCATGAACGGCGGCGCATCGAGCGCCAGCCGGTTATGCCTCTGCGTGATACCGAGCGCCTGGCATACCTTGCCAGGCCCCGAACACAGCCGCCGCAGTTCCTCGACGCCACGCCGCTCGCGCATGGCATCGATGCCCGCCAGCGGCTCGATGGCGCGGATCAGCACGCCCGCCCCATGGCCCGCTTCGCGGCACACAAAATTCAAACACCAGTGGATGCCGTAGGAACGGTAGACATAGGCGTGCGCGGGCGGGCCGAACATGGCCGCGTTGCGTGGCGTCATGCCGGCATACGTGTGCGAAGCGGGGTCCAGCCGGTCATACGCTTCCGTTTCCACGATGCGTCCGCCCACGCCGTCGACCAGCACGATCACGCCGATCAGCTGGCGCGCCACGCTGCTGGAATCGTCCGCAAAATCGATACCGGCCAGGAGTTTTTTCATGCGGCAATTGTACTGCCGCGCTTCCCGCCGCGCGTCTTGCCCCATCTTAAAAACAAGTAAAACTTGATTGTTTGGTCACCTAATCCGGGAAGGACAGCGTCGTAAAATGACGAAAATAGCGTAGGGACCAGAGCAAAATGGGGATTTTTTCCAGAATATATTGTCGAGATGAACTATTGCCGCGCATAAACAGCGATAATCGTTGGGCACTGCGCCAGACGCTCATGAAGCGGGCAGCGGCAGCGTGCGACAGAATAAGCACCGGGCACAAAATGATGATGAAAGCGTGATGATGAGAGCGGCAGCGCAAAAGCAGGTAGTGCAGGAAGATCCGGTTGACGCCTTGATGCGTTCCATCCGTATCCCGCCGCGTCCCAGCCTGCTGGTCGACTTGCAGCGCGAACTGGCCGAAGGCGACCCGTCGCCGCGGCGCATCGCGCGCATCATCGCCGACGATGTCGGTATGTCCGGCGCCCTGCTGAAACTGGCGAATTCACCGTTCTATGGCGCCGCGCGCAAGGCCAAATCGGTCGAGCAAGGCATCAACTTTCTCGGCATCAACCAGTGCAGCGCCCTGATGACGGGCTTGCTGGCGCGCCAGGCGCTGGAAGCGGAAGGCGTGGAACTGACCAACTTCTGGGATGTGTCGGCCAAGCGCGCGCGCGCCCTGGTATTTACCTCGCGCAAGCTGCGTATCGCCCCGCCCGACATCGCCCACACCTTCGGCCTGTTCTGCGATATCGGCGTGCCCCTGCTGATGAACCGATTCCCCGACTACGTCAAGACCTACGCGGCGGCGGCCAACGATGCGCACAATTGCTTTACCCGCCTGGAAGACGCGCGCCACCAGACCAACCACGCGGCCATCGGCTGCTTGCTGGCGCGCAACTGGGGCCTGTCTTCCGATGTCTCCTGGGCCATTTTGCACCACCACGACTACACGGTGCTGGCCGACCCGTCCACGGACGACGCCATCCGCTCGCTCGTCGCCCTGTCGCTGCTGGCCGAAAAGGGCATTCAGCGCTACCATGGCAACAGTACCTCGCTGGAGTGGGACAAGGGCGGCGAACTTGCCTGCCAACATCTCGGCCTGTCGCAGGAAGAAGCCGCCGACCTGCTCGACGAGCTGCACGAGATGTTCGATACCGACCATTGAGGTATCAGGCGGCCGCGTCCGCCTGTATGATCTGTGCCGGCGCCCTGGCGAAGCCTTGGCGCCCGTTTCCGTTTGCCCGACCCGTATTTCTTAACCTGTTGATCGCCATGCCCAAAAATAAGCGCCCTGTCCCCCGTAAATCCGCCAACACGCCTGAAGACAAGGATGAGTCCGTCACGCGCATGCTGTGCACGATGGCCCTTAACCTGGCGGAGCAGGAAGACAGCGAATCGCAGGGCACGGTGCTGGCCGAGCAAGCCGTCGAGTTCGGCCGCCTGATCCGCAAGGCCTTGAATCAAAAGAAGGATGAAATCCTGTACGACGCCATCGAGCGCGCCAAGTACGAAGACGTGGGCGCCTATCAATACCTGCGCAGCCATATCGAGGAAGCCGCGTCCGTCGTGACGATCCGCCGCGAGAATGCCCCCACCATGGAAATCAACGCCTTCGTCGTACCGCTGCTGGTGCAAAGCACGGGTGGCTTGAAGGAAGCGGACAGCTTCCAGGACCAGGACGCATTCGAAGCGCTGGTCAAGAGTGTTCAACAGGCACAACTGGAAAGCGCCAAGGCCAAGGTGGTCTTGATGAGCCATGCCTACGACCTCGATGAAATCGACCGCATCACGTATAGCCATTTGCACGAGATGGTGCGCGATGCGTACTCATCGATGACGGACAAGAAAATCGTCGCCACGCCGGGCCTGGAAAGCAGCATCGTCGGCTGGAGCGAGACGGCCTTCGGCCCGCAAGACACGGCCATCGAACTGCGCTTCCTGCTGGGCTTTGCCCTCAAGCGCGTGGACGACCCGTTCTATGCGGAACCAAAAGACGAAGCGGCGCTCGACGCCTGGTTCGACGCGCGCATGGCCCGCTACCAGCAGTGGACGACGGAAGTGGGCGACCTGGTGAAACGCTGCCTGGCGCCGGCCGGCAGCGCGCTGGAAGTGAGCTTCCTCTACCAGGATCTGTTCCACGGTGGCAAGGAACAAGGCATGAGCGAGTATGCGATGCTGCAGATGATGTCCGGCATCAACCACGCGCTGGCGGAAAACAAGGTAGACGCCGGCGATGTATCAGTCGTCGTCGGCCCGGCCGATGAGCACGGCGAAATGCTGCTGCGCGTCAATGTCAGCACGGCGGGCGGCGAGCTGCTGCACAGCGCCGACAAGCCGCTCGACCTGGTTGCCGACCTGCAGGACGAAGTCGACGACATCTGCGATGCGCTGGCCACCATCGGCGTGACGCAATTGTCCGTGGCGCTGAAGTTCGATGCCAAGGGACAGCCGCTGGAAGCGCAGCCGTACGCGCCTGCCTGAATTCGCCCTGCCGCCCGCCATCTCGACAGGCGGCAGTTATCAAGATACCATATCCCGTTAACGTGCGACCAGCCAGGCGCACCGTCCGGAGATGCGCATGCCCCAGCCGCAACTGATCAATATCACCACCCATGTGCTGGCCGGCAGCGCCGCCATCGGCTTGGGGCTATTCCTGGTGGCGACTGCCAAGGGCACGCCGCAGCATCGCCGCCGCGGCAGGCTGTTCGCCTGGCTGACCTTGCTGGTCT
Source organism: Janthinobacterium sp. 78 (assembly GCF_003096775.1). Taxonomy (NCBI): domain Bacteria; kingdom Pseudomonadati; phylum Pseudomonadota; class Betaproteobacteria; order Burkholderiales; family Oxalobacteraceae; genus Janthinobacterium; species Janthinobacterium sp. 78. The sequence continues at coordinate 5,829,806 of NZ_QENT01000001.1, forward strand.
GCGCCACGGCTGCCATCGGCAATCTGCTGTTTGACTATCGCCCCGTCTTTGCCGTGCTGACCGTGCTGGTGCTGTACCAGTTGCTGAGCGGCTGGCGCACCGTCTACACGCGCGAGGCCGGTCCGCAAGCCGTCGATGGCGCCATGACGGCAGCGGCGCTGGTGGCGGGCGGGCTGATCCTGCTGCGCCTGCAGCACGATGCTTCCGGTCAGCAAGCCATCGTCGTGCTGTCATCGCTGGGCGGCCTGGCCGCCATCCTCGTCTACGACGGCGCGCGCTGGGCCTTTCCCCGCCGCTGGCATGGCGTGTTGTGGCGCTATGAACACATCTACAAGCTGCTCGCCTCGCTGTTCGCCATGCTCTCGGCCGCCGCAGGCAACCTGCTGCGCATGGGCCAACCCTGGACGCAGCTGGCGCCATCCCTGCTGGGCTTGATCTGCATCGCCTGGTTCTGGCGCCGCCAGTACCGGCAGGAACAGGCGCGACGCCACATGCACAGGGCCGCTGTCTGACATCCCATATCAGTTACGCAAGGCCCGCCAAGCCTGCAATTTCTGCACATACGCCAAGGTGTAGGCGGGGCTACTCGACGGCAAGCTGACGATGCGGTAACGCTGCGCGTGCTCGCCCAGCACCTTGACACCCAGCTTCGCCGCCGTGCCGCCGTTGAAAGCGATCGTCTGCAGCCGTGGCAGGCTGGCGGCCAGGGCCACCAGGTCGTTGTCGTCGCGGGCGCGGATATTGCTGTCCAGGCTGCCCGTGCGCTGCGCCTGCGCCACCACGTCCCACAGGCCCACGCCGTGCGCCAGCAAGGTTGCCAGGCGCTCTACATAGGGCAGGCCCTTCAACTCCACGCCCAGCACTTCACCCAGCAGCATCCAGAACTTGTTTTGCGGGTGCGCATAGTATTGGCTGTCCGCCAGCGATTTTTCTCCTGGCAGACTGCCCAGTATCAGCAAACGCGTATCGGCGTCGACGACGGGATCGAAACAGCGCTTGCGCGGGGCGGCGCCATCGTCTGGCAAGAAGACTGGGCTATTCAAATGAGATGTCCGGAAGGGGAAATGAAGGGCCATTTTACCCGGCCACGCGACGGTGTAGAATTCCCGGACAACCCCACACAAGAGACCGCCCATGCGCACCATCGACACCCTGCTGGCCCAGTATGGCGAAAGCCACCGCAACCACGTCAATGAATGGGTGCACATCGTGTGCGTGCCCTTGATCGTTTTCAGTCTGCTGGGGCTGCTGTGGAGCGCGCATCCCAGCGTGGCGCTGCTCGCCAGTATTCTCGCCTTATACTATTATTACAAGCTGTCGCGTCCGTTTGCGGCGGGCATGCTGGCGATCCTGGCCATCATGCTGGGCCTGCTGCTGCTGATGCCGGCGCTGACCATCCTGCCCGTGTCGCTGGCGCTGTTCGTGCTGGCCTGGATAGGCCAGTTCATCGGCCACCAGATCGAAGGCAAGAAACCGTCGTTTCTCGACGATGTGCGCTTTTTACTCGTGGGTCCGCTGTTCGTGCTGGGATTTTTATACCGGCGCCTGCGGCTGGCGTATTGAGCAGCAGGTGGCCCCTTGGTCACGCGGAACCGGTAACAGATTTTTACTATTCGCAACTAGTTATCTGAGGCAAGTGTCCTTATGATAAGTCAGTATCTTTACTGCCGGTCGACGCAATCGGCAACTAACTTTTGTCCAAGGGAGTCCTACATGAAAGCACCAATTATTGCAGTGGCATTGCTCGCCACCCTGGCCGGCTGCGCCGTACAACCGAACTCGGCGAACGTGTACAACGCACGCCAGGCGCAGAATGAACAATCGGTTCGCATGGGTACGGTTGAATCCGTGCGCCAGGTAAGCATCGACAAGGGAGAAACGGGCACGGGCGTGCTGGCTGGTGCGGCACTGGGCGGCGTGGCCGGTTCCGCAGTGGGCGGCGGCAAGGGCGCCATCGCGGCCACCATCCTCGGCGCGGTTGCCGGCGGCATGGCCGGCAAGAGCATCGAAGCGAATGCCTCGAACAAAGCCGGCCTGGAAATCACCGTGCGCCTGGACAATGGCGACATGCGCGCCATCGTGCAGGACGCGGACGAACTGTTCCGCCCGGGCGAGCGCGTGCGCTTGCTGTCCGATGGCCGCAAGACCCGCGTCACGCATTGATCTGCTTGTCGGCGCATGCGCTCAGCCGAATGCGCCGGCAGCGAGCAAGGCAGAAGGGTGTAGCCAGATGGCAATCACAGCGGTCACGACGACATACACAAGCAGGCTCCAGACTTTGATCTGCAGTGAGGCTGGCATGGCGGCTCCCTTTCAAAGAGGCAATTCAAAAAATATTTACCTAATAATAAAGTAAATATTTTCATAAATTCAACATTTTCCAGAAGCGCTGCGCTGGCTCAATGCCCGGGTGTCTCCTGACCGTTCTGTGAGCAAGCTCGACCAAGACTCGCCATCCCCGCGCGATGCCCGTATACTTGCGCGATGTCCTCTCCTCTCCTGTTCATCATTGCCTGCCTGATCTGGGGCTCCACCTTCTGGGCCATCACCTTGCAGCTGGGCGATGTCGCCCCCGCCGTTTCCGTGGTCTACCGCTTCGGCCTGGCTTCGGCCACCCTGTTTGCCTGGTGCGCCTTGCGCGGCGACACCCTGCGCCTGCCCTGGCGCGCGCAAAAATGGATGCTGCTGCAAGGCCTGGCCTCGTTTGCCCTCAGCTATGTGTGCACCTACAGCTCGGAGCAATACCTGGTCTCGGCCCTCGTCAGCGTGCTGTTCGCGCTGATGGTGTTCTGGACGCCCTTGCTCAACCGCATCGCCTTCGGCACGCCGATTACCTGGAGCACCTGCTGCGCGGCGTTTGTCGCCATCTGCGGCATCGTGCTGCTGTTTTACCAGTCCATCGGCGCGGCGCTGCACGATATTCTAGGCGGCGGCAATGGCCACTTTCTGCTCGGTTTCATGCTGGCGCTGGTGGCCACCATTTCCAGCACGGCCGGCAATGCCCTGGTCATGAAAGTGCGCGAACATTCGGGCAACGTGATGCTGACCATGGCCTGGGCCATGCTGTGGGGCACCTTGATGGTGGCCGCCTGGGCCATCGCCACGGGCCAGTCCTGGCAGTTGCCCACGCGCCCCAGTTACTGGATGGGATTGGTGTACCTGGCCATCTTCGGCTCGGTGATCGCCTTCAGTGCGTATTTCACGTTAATCGCCCGCATCGGCACGCAAAAGACCGTGTACATCGGCGTCGTCACGCCCGTCATTTCCGTGCTGCTGTCGGTGCAATTCGAACATTACCGGCCCGCCCCCATCGAATGGGTGGGCATGCTGCTATGCCTGTCCAGCGTGGCCTGGGCCCTGACCTCGGGCGCGCGCAAGACGAATACCATTGCATCCCTTTCCACCACTCCATCAGCAAAGGCAACATGAGCACCTATTCCTCCCTCGCCATCCGTCCCGCCCAGGAAACCGACGTGGCCGCCATCTTCGGCATGATCCATGAACTGGCCGTGTTTGAAAAACTGGAACACATGATGATCGCCAAAGAATCCATGCTGCACGACAGCCTGTTCGGCAAGCACCCCGCGTGCGAAGCGCTGGTCGGCGAGGAAGATGGCGAGGTGGTGACATTCGCCCTGTTCTTCCATAATTTTTCCACCTTCCTGTGCCGCAAGGGGCTATACCTGGAAGACCTGTATGTGAAGCAATCGGTGCGCGGCAAGGGCTATGGCAAGCAGATGCTGGTGGCGCTGGCGCAACTGGCCGTCGAACGCGATTGCGGCCGCTTCGAATGGTCGGTGCTGGACTGGAATGAAAACGCGATCAACTTCTACAAGGGCATGGGCGCGGACGTGATGCCGGACTGGCGCATCTGCCGCGTGGCTGGTGATGCCTTGACGCAATTGTCGGCGGGCACGCCGAAAGCGGCCTGATTAGAGGGGAAACGGTAAGAAGGGGGAACTGTAGCGAGCGGATGCGATTTGTGGCCGAGAAGCGGAACTGTACGCTAGGTACAGTAAGCATCGCAGGCCGCAAGGCGCGCCGCGCAGTAAGTTCCCAAAAAAATCCCCGCGGGCTAGCGGCACCGCGGGGTGAACCCATTGTCAAGTGGGAGGGGGAGAATGCAATCAACGGTTATCAATATAAACGCTACGACTTGCCAACGCGTCGACCTTTACATTTGCTTACCGGGCCTTACATTTGACTTAAGTCCGCTAACCAAGTGTCGCTCGGAGGACACTGATTATTTCCGTGGTTCAATCAACGTGCCATGCAAGCCGATATGTTGTTGCGCAACCCCACTGCCACCCTGCGCATTTTGATAGATTTGGTACACTGTCAGGCAGGCGATGCAGCCAGCTACCACGGCAAAAATGACCATGCGACGCTCCTTGAGTTTTTTATAGGTATCAGGGAAAACAGAGCCTGCGGCCGATGATGGCCAAACAGGGAAGATTCAGTGTGGCATCTTCTGCTGGTGGGGCATTGCGCAATATCAAACGCGTCAACGTGACGGCGCGCTGGCGTTTGATGCGACGCAAAATGGCGGCAATGCGCTCACACACAATGAACGAATCAATGAACGAATCGCATACGGGAGCCACATCATGAATGTCTCTGCCAAACCGCTCGTCATGAAAATCTACCGCGCCTACCTGCGTTCCCGCCTGGAACGCTACACGCGCGACTTGCAAGCCATCGCCGAACAGCGCGAGAACGACTTCCAGGCCGAACGCATCCTGCACCAGGCCGTCGTCTCGGTGCGCTCGAAACTGCACTCGCTGTAAGCGTGATGCCGTCAGCGCTGCCGGCCGGCCACGGCCCAGCGCTCCACCAGCTCGAACAAGCCTTGCGTCAGCAGGGCCAGCACGGCTGCAGGGATCGCGCCGGCCAGCAGCATGTCGTTGTCGTTCAGCGCCAGGCCGATGGTGATGCGTTCACCATAGCCGCCCGCGCCGATGAAGGCGGCGATGGTGGCCGTGCCCACGCTCATCACGGCCGCCGTTTTCACGCCCGCCAGCAGCACCGGCAAGGCCAGCGGCAAGTCCACGTGCAGCAGGCGGTCGCGCCGGTTCAAGCCCAGCGCCAGCGCCGCCATGCGCAAGCCTTGCGGCACCTGCAAGATGCCCGTGCAGGTGTTGCGCACGATGGGCAGCAAGGCATACACGAATAGCGCCACCAGCGCCGGCACGGTGCCGATCATGCCCAGCACCGGGATCAAGATCGCCAGCAGGGCCAGCGAGGGCACCGTCTGCAGCACGCCGACGAAGGCCAGCACCGTTTGCCGCAGCGGCGCCGAAAACGCCGCCAGCACGCCCAGCGGAATGCCGATCAGGCAGGCCAGTGCCACCGACAGCAGTACCAGGGTCAGATGCTGGCGCGTCAGCGTCCACAGATCGTCGCCGATGATTTTATCGAGCAGATTGCTGCGCGCGGCGGCTGGTTTATCCACCTGCGTGCCGGAGGCCAGCCATTGCCGCGCCACGTCCTCAAAGCTCTTGCCGTCGATTTCCACGGCCGCATTCATGGCGATCATGTCGCCCTCGCTGATGCGTCCCTGCAGCCCTTGCAAGGCTTGCCAGGCGGCGGGAAAGCGCGGCGGCAGGTCGAGGCGGTACAGGAGCATGGCGTCGTAGCGGGGAAAATACTGCTGCGTGTCGGCCAGCACGCGCAAGCCGTACTGGCGGATCTTCGCATCCGTCGAATAAATGTCGATCACGTCCACCTGGCGCTGCGCCAGCGCTTCATAGGCGATGCCATGATCGAGCCCGCGCGGGCGCTGCGGCAAGCCATGGCGCGCGGCCAGGCCCGGCCAGCCATCGACACGGCCGATGAATTCATGCGACAGGCCAAACTTCAGGGCCGGGTGCTGCGCCAGTTGCGCCAGGCTGGCGATGGATTGTTCATCACCGCGCATGGCCAGCGCATAGGTATTGTTAAAGCCCAGCGGCACGGCCACGCCCAGCCCCAGTGCCGCCAGTTCGCGCCGCATCTGTTCCAGATCGATGGCTTTCTCGTGCTTGAGGATTTCGCTGGCGATGGTACCCATGTATTCGGCATACACGTCAATGCTGCCCGCCTGCAGCGCAGCGAGCACGATGGCCGTATTGCCCAGTCCCTGGCGGTGCTCCGCCTTGACGTGCGGCGCGGCGCTCTGCTGGACGATTTCGCCGAGAATATACGATTCCGTGAAGCGCTTCGAGCCCACCTTCAGGGTGCCGCCGTCCATGGCAAGGGAGGACATGGGCGCGGCGGCGAAGACAAGCAAGAACAGCAAATAAAACGGCAAATAAGCAGCACGCACGCGGCGCTCCGGGATGAGTGATCAATCCGGCAAGCTTACCACCGGCGTGCGCCAGACACCGCCGTGCACCACGCCCGCGCACGGGTTCAGGCCCAGCGCATACGCCAGGTCGGCCGGGCGCGCGATGCGCCACAGGGCGAAATCGGCGCGCTTGCCCACCACCAGGCTGCCCGTTTCATGCTGCAGGCCCAGCGCGCGCGCCGCATGACAGGTAGCACCGGCCAGCGCTTCCTGCGGCGTCAGCCGCCACAAGGTGCACGCCATGTTCATCGCCAGCAGCAAGGACGTCATGGGCGAGGTGCCCGGATTGCAATCGGTGGACACGGCCATCGGCACGCCGGCCGCGCGCAAGGCCGCGACGGGTGGCTGCTGCGTCTCGCGCAAAAAGTAATACGCTCCCGGCAGCAGCACGGCCACCGTGCCATGCTGCGCCATGGCGGCGACGCCCTCTTCCGACAAGAACTCCAGATGGTCAGCCGACAGGCCGCCGTACTTGGCCACCAGGGCCGCGCCGCCCAGGTCCGAGAGCTGCTCCGCATGCAGTTTCACGGGCAGGTTCAAGGCGCGCGCCGCCGCGAACACCCTTTCGGTTTGCGCCGGCGTAAAGCCGATGCGTTCGCAAAACGCGTCGACGGCGTCGACCAGGCCATCGCCCGCCAGCCGGGGCAGCATCTGCGCGCACAGCAGCTCGATATACGCATCGGCCTGGCCCGCATATTCGGGCGGCAGCGCGTGCGCGCCGAGGAAGGTGGTGCGCACGGATACGGGCAGCGTTTGCCCGATCCTGCGCGCCACGCGCAGCATCTTCGCTTCGCTGTCCGCAGTCAGGCCATAGCCGGACTTGATCTCCAGCGTGGTCACGCCCTCGGCCAGCAGCGCCAGCACGCGGGGCAAGCTTTGCCGCAGCAACTCGTCGTCGCTGGCCGCGCGCGTGGCGCGCACGGTGGACATGATGCCGCCGCCGGCGCGGCTGATGTCTTCATAGCTGGCGCCATTCAGGCGCGCCTCGAATTCGTCGCTGCGGTTGCCCGCGTGGACGATGTGCGTATGGCAGTCGATCAAGCCGGGCGTCAGCCAGCAGCCCTGGCCATCCTGCAGCACCGCGCCGCTGGCCGGCAGCTCGTCGCCGGGGCCGAACCAGGCGATGCGGCCATCCTTGACGGCGATGGCCGCGTCCAGCAGCTCGCCATAACCGTGTTCCATGGTGGCCAGGTGAACGTTGTGGATGACCAGATCCCAGTCTTGCATGGTATTTTCCTCGTTAGATGAACAGGTCGACGCGGAACACGGCCGTGCGCTGCAGAGCTTCCAGCCGCCATTCCTGCGCATCGTCGGCATCGAGCAGCAGCGCGTCATGGCGGGCCAGCGCGAACTGCTGGTCACTTGCGCGCGCCAGCACGGGCCCCTCGCCGGCGACGAACAGCAAGGTGGCTGCGCTGCGCCGCGCCAGCTTGCCCGGCGCCGTGATTTTTTCCAGCTGGTGGCGGCAGCGGTCGCGCCGCGTCATCACATTGAAATCCGTCGTCGTCCCCTTGACTTGCGCGGACACGACGGCCTCGCCGGGAAACCACAGCATCGGTTGCGCCGCGCTCAAGGTCACCTTGCGCGTGCCATCGAGCGTCAATTGCACGCTGTCGCCATCGACCAGCATCAGGCTGCGGTCGATGCCGGGAAAGCTGGAAAACGGCCCGCTGGCCGTGATCGTCGCCAGGCTGATACGCCAGTCGAATTCCATCAGGCTGGCGCCCGCTGGCGAAATGGCGATTTCCATCGTACTGCCGCCGCCGTTTTTCCACGGCGCGGCGCGCAGGCATTCCTGCGGGATGAAGGTCGCCATCAGAGCGCTCTCAGTTGCGCCAGGGTGCGCTTGTAGGCAGCCGCGATGGCGTCCTGCGCCACGTGGCGCCCATCGCGCACCTGCCACTGGCCACCGCACAGCACGTCGCGCACCAGCTTGTCGTTGCCGCAGAAGATAAAACTGCCCAGCACATCGGCGATGGCCACGCCGCACAGGTTCACATGCGCCTCGTCGAGCACCAGCAAGTCGGCGCGACAGCCCGGCGCCAGGGCACCGAGCTTGCGTCCGGACGCCTGCGCGCCGCCGCGCAAGGCGGCCTGCCACAGGTAGTCGCCCACATGCCGTTCATCGGGTGTGGCGGCGACATTGCGCTGCTGGCGCTGCAACCGCTGGCCATATTCAAGCCAGCGCAATTCTTCCACCGGCGACTGCGATACATGGCTGTCGCTGCCGACGCCGAAGCGCCCGCCGGCGGCGATGAATTCGGCCAGCGGGAACAGGCCGTCGCCCAGGTTCGCTTCCGTCGTCGGACACAGGCCCGCCACGGCGCCGCTGGCGGTCATCAGCGCCACCTCGTCTGGCTGTACATGCGTGGCATGCACGAGGCACCAGCGCGCGTCGACATCGACCTGATCATACAGATACTGCACCGGGCGCCGGCCGCTGTAGTCAACACATTGGCGCACCTCGCCCTGCTGCTCGGCGATGTGAATGTGAATGGGGCGCAGTGGCGGCAACGCTTGCGCCACTGCGCGGATCTGCGCCACGTCGGCCGCGCGCAGCGAGTGCGGCGCGAAGCCCACCTCCACCTGCCCGCCGCGCTGCGGCGCCAGCGCCTCGATGATGCGCAAGACATCATCCGCATCGGTGCGGAAGCGCGCCTGCTCGGGTTTGAGGAGTTGTGCGCCGAAGCCCGCATGGCTGTACAGCACGGGCAGCATGGTCAGGCCGATGCCGCTGCTGCGCGCAGCGGCTAGCACCCGTTCGGCCATTTCTGCGGGACGCGCATACAGCGCGCCGGCCGCATCGCGCTGCAGATAATGGAATTCGCACACGGCCGTGTAGCCATGGCGCAGGCATTCCGCAAACAGCTGCGCGGCGATGCTTTGCATCTGCTCTGGCGTGATGTGACGCGCGAAACGGTACATCAGGTCGCGCCAGGTCCAGAAACTATCCGCTACATGATTAACCTCGTCACCGGCCACTTCCGTCATGCCGCCCAGCGCGCGCTGGAACGCATGCGAATGCAGGTTGACCATGCCGGGCAAGACATATTGCGCCACTTCCACGCCAGGCGCCGGAACGGCATCCTCCTGGATGCGCGTCAGATCGCCGGCCGCGTCCCATTCCAGCAGCACGTCGCGGCGCCAGCCTTGCGGCAGCAGCGCATGGCGCGCGAACAGACAGCTGCTCAACGCGCCACCCACGCCACGGCCGCGTCCATCATCTGGCGCAGCAGCGGCTGCACCCGCGCCGCCAGATCGGGCCGGTAGCCGAACGGCGCCGCGTCGTCCATGCCAGGTTCATTCATGTACAGGCACTGGCACATCTCCAGCTGGATCGCATGCACGCGGCTTTGCGGCTGGCCGTAATGGCGCGTGATATGACCGCCCTTGAAGCGGCCATTCAGGGCAACCGTAAATTGCTCCTGCGCGCGTGCGATATCGACCACGGCGGAGGTCAGGCCGCTATCGCAACTGGCGCCATCGGCCGTGCCGAAGTTCAGGTCGGGCAGCTTGCCCTCAAAAAATCGCGGCACGTGCGAGGCGATGGAATGGGCATCCCACAGCACCACCGCGCCATGCACGCGCAGCAGGCGGTCCAGTTCCCCGCGCAGCTGCGCATGATACGGCGCCCAGTAGCGCTGCAGACGGCGCTGCACATCAGCCGCATCGGGCTCTTTGCCGGCCAGGTACAGCGGCTCGCGATGAAAGGTATCGTTGGGCAGCAAGCCCGTCGTATCCTGGCCCGGATACAGATTCGTGTCTTCCTGCGGGCGGTTCAAGTCGATCGTGTAGCGCGACCAGCGCGCCGACAGCACGGACGCGTCCATCTCCTGCAAAAAGCCATACAGCTCGCGCAAATGCCAGTCCGTGTCGGCCTTGATCAGGGCCTGCGGCGTCATGCGCGCGGCGATATCGTCGGGTATGTCGGTGCCCACGTGGGGCATCGATACCAGCAGCGGAATGCTGCCTTCGTTGAAGCGGAAATCCATGCTAGTCTCCTTGCGCCCGCTCAGGCGTACAACGGGGCGAACAAATTCTTGCAGGTGCTGCTCAATTCACCCTGCAGCACCATCTGCTTGGCCGCTTCGATATCGGGCGCGAAGAAGCGGTCGGCGTCGAAGAACGGCACCTTCTGGCGCAACTGGTGATGCACGTGTTCCAGGTGCGGCGAGGTTTTCAGCGGACGGTGGAAATCGATGCCCTGCGCGGCGGCCAGCAGCTCGATGCCGACGATGACGGCCGTGTTGTGCGCCATGTCGTCCAGGCGGCGCCCGGCAAACGTGGCCATGCTCACATGGTCTTCCTGGTTGGCGGACGTCGGCAGGCTGTCGACGCTGGCCGGATGCGCGAGCGACTTGTTTTCCGACGCCAGCGCGGCGGCCGTCACGTGGGCGATCATGAAGCCGGAATTGACGCCCGGATCGCGCACCAGGAACGGTGGCAAGCCGGAAAGCGTGGCGTCGATCAGCAGCGCGATGCGGCGCTCGGCCAGCGCGCCGATTTCAGCGATCGCCAGCGCCAGCGTGTCGGCGGCAAACGCCACCGGTTCGGCGTGGAAGTTCCCGCCCGAGACGATTTCCGCCTGCCCGCCGGGACCGTCCTGGAAGATCAGCGGATTGTCCGTGACGGCGTTGGCTTCGATCAGCAGGGTGCGGCCGACGTTACCAATCAGGTCCAGGCAGGCGCCCATGACTTGCGGCTGGCAGCGCAGGCTGTACGGGTCTTGCACGCGCTCGTCGCCTTCCAGGTGCGAGGCGCGAATCGCGCTATTGGCCACCAGCTGGCGGTACATCTGCGCGGCCAGGATTTGTCCCGGCTGGCCGCGCACGGCGTGCACACGCGCGTCGAATGGCGCATCACTGCCCTTGGCCGCATCGAGCGACAGCGCGCCCGTGACCATGGCCGCTTCCAGCAGGCGTTCGGCCATGAACAGGCCATGCAACGTCAGCGCGTTCGACACTTGCGTGCCGTTGATCAGTGCCAGGCCCTCTTTCGCCGCCAACACGACGGGCGCGATGCCCGCCTGCGCCAGTGCCTCGGGGGCCGGCATCAATTCGCCGTTGACGCGCACGTCGCCCACGCCCAGCATGGCCAGGGTCATGTGCGACAGCGGTGCCAGGTCGCCCGAGGCGCCGACGGAACCTTTGGCAGGAATGGCCGGCATGATGCCAGCGTTGTACAGCGCGATCAGGGTGTCGACGATCAGCGGGCGCACGCCGGAATAGCCGCGCGCCAGGCTGCCGATCTTCATCAGCATGATCAGGCGCACGACGGCGTCCGACAGCAGTTCACCCGTGCCGACGGAGTGCGACAGGATCAGGTTGCGCTGCAATTGCTCCAGCTTTTCATCGGGGATGCGCGTCTTGGCGAGCAAGCCGAAGCCCGTGTTGATGCCGTAGGCCGCATCGCCCTTGGCGACGATGGCTTGCACGGCCGCAGCCGACGCCTCGATGACGGGATAGGCCTCGGCCGCGAGAATCAGTTTGGCGGGTGCGGCCCAGACGGCGCGCAGGTCGCCCAGGGTCATCGCGCCCGGTTTCAGGGTCCAACTTTTGGCATGCTGTGTCATAGTCATTCGCATCAAGGTCTCAAGGTAGCATGGGAAGAATCAGGCCGTTGCGCTTGGCGCAGGCGGCCGCGGTTTCGTAGCCGGCATCGGCATGGCGCATCACGCCGGAACCGCTGTCGTTGACCAGCACGCGCGCCAGGCGTTTCGCCGCCGCTTCGCTGCCATCGGCCACGATGACCATGCCCGCATGCTGAGAATACCCCATTCCCACGCCGCCGCCATGGTGCAGCGAGACCCAGGTGGCGCCGCCGGCCGTGTTCAGCATGGCGTTCAGCAGCGGCCAGTCGGAGACGGCGTCGGTGCCGTCCTTCATGCTTTCCGTCTCGCGGTTCGGGCTGGCGACGGAACCCGTGTCCAGGTGGTCGCGGCCGATGACGATGGGCGCCTTCAGTTCGCCCGTGCGCACCATCTCGTTGAAGGCCAGTCCGGCGATGTGGCGCTCGCCCAGTCCCAGCCAGCAGATACGCGCCGGCAGGCCCTGGAAGGCGATGCGCTCGCGCGCCATGTCCAGCCAGTGGTGCACCTGCGCGTGGTGCGGGAACAGTTCCTTGATCTTCGCATCCGTTTTATAGATGTCTTCCGGGTCGCCCGACAGGGCCACCCAGCGGAATGGCCCCCGCCCTTCGCAAAATTGCGGGCGGATGTAGGCGGGCACGAAGCCGGGGAAGTCGAAGGCGTTCAGCACGCCCTGGTCGAACGCCACCTGGCGGATGTTGTTGCCGTAGTCGACGGTGTGCACGCCCATGGCGTGGAAATCGAGCATGGCTTGCACGTGGGCGGCGCAGGAATCGGCGGCGGCCACCGACAGGCGCGCGTGGCGCTGCGGGTCTTGCTGCGCCGCCTTCCAGTCCGACACGCTCCAGCCGCGTGGCAGATAGCCGTTGACCAGGTCATGCGCGGACGTCTGGTCCGTCACCAGATCCGGCAGCAGGCCGCCCGCCTTGGCGCGGCGCACCAGCTCCGGCAGCACTTCGGCCGCGTTGCCCAGGAGGCCAATGGAAATGGCTTCCTTGCGTTCGGTATGGTATTTGACCAGTTCCAGGGCTTCGTCCAGGCTGGCCGCCTGCTTGTCCAGGTAGCGCGTGCGCAAGCGGAAGTCGATGCTGCTTTGCTGGCATTCGATATTGAGCGACACGGCGCCCGCCATGGTGGCGGCCAGCGGCTGCGCGCCGCCCATGCCGCCCAGGCCCGCCGTCAAAATCCAGCGCCCGCCCCAGTCGCCGCAAAAATGCTGGCGGCCCGCCTCGGCGAAGGTTTCATACGTGCCCTGCACGATGCCCTGCGTGCCGATATAGATCCAGCTGCCGGCCGTCATCTGGCCGTACATGAACAGGCCTTGCCGATCAAGTTCGTTGAAGTGTTCCCAGTTGGCCCATTTCGGCACCAGATTGGAGTTGGCGATCAGTACGCGCGGCGCATCCGCGTGGGTCTGGAACACGCCCACCGGCTTGCCGGACTGGATCAAGAGAGTCTGGTCGTCTTCCAGCTCGCGCAAGGAGGCGAGGATCTGGTCGAAACAGGCCCAGTTGCGGGCGGCGCGGCCGATGCCGCCGTAGACGACCAGATGCTGCGGATTTTCCGCCACTTCCGGGTCCAGATTATTTTGCAACATGCGGTAGGCCGCCTCGGCCTGCCAACTCTTGCAAGCCATGACCGTGCCGCGCGGGGCGCGGATGGTACGGCTGGCATCAAAGCGAGGATCGGTGTCCATTGTGCTGTTCATGCTGTCTCCTCGTAGGGTGCGAGCGGGCGTATCTAGCCCGATACGTGGCCCGCTCTGGTATTCCCAGCATAGGTTGTCTATACAACCAAGTCAACAGGTTTTTGTTGGTACAACCCAAGAGCAATAGGACCGGGGTCGGACCCTCAGGGTCCGACCCCAGCATCTGAATTTCGGGCTTACACCATTTTATTTTTTCTCGAACACGCGCTTGCCCGCCACCCACGTCTGCAGCACCTGCGTCTTGCCGATGGCCGCTGGTGAGACCTTGAACAGGTCCTGGTCGACGACGATGAAATCCGCCCATTTGCCCGCTTCCAGCGTGCCGATGACCTTTTCCTGGTGCGCCGCCCAGGCCGCGTCCAGGGTGAAGCAGCGCAGCGCTTGCGTCACCGTCATGGCTTGCTGCGGATACCAGCCGCCAGCAGGGAAACCGTCGCTGTTTTGCCGCGTGACGGCCGCGTGGATGCCCTCGAACGGATTCGGCGACTCGATGGGGAAGTCCGACCCGCAGGCGATGCGCGAACCTTGCGCAAGGAAGGTGCGCCACGCATACGCGCCCTTGATGCGCTCGTGGCCCACGCGCTGCTCCGCCATGTTCTGGTCGGACGTGGCGTGCGTCGGCTGCATCGACGGCACGATGCCCAGCGCCTTGAAACGGGGGATGTCGGATAATTGCACCACCTGCGCGTGTTCCATGCGGTGGCGCAAGCCCACGCTGCGGTATTGCGCGGTCAAGGCCTGGTAACCGTCGAGGATCTGATGATTGCCCGCGTCGCCGATGGCGTGCACATTCACCTGGTAGCCGGCGCGCATGGCTTTTTCCATCTTCGCGCGCATGGCGTCATCTTTGAAGAACAGCAGGCCGCGGGTAGACGGATCGTCGCTGTACGGCGCCAGCAGGGCCGCGCCGCGGCTGCCCAGGGCGCCGTCGGACAGCAGTTTCACAGCGCGCAAGGCGTACATGTCGCGCGCATAGCTATTCAAGGGGCCATTTTTTGACAGCGCGTCGAAGTCCTCCGTGGTGTCGGCAATCATGCCGTACACGCGCACCGTCAGCTTGCCGTGGTCCGCATAGTCGCGGAACAATCGGTCCTGCATCTGGCCGATGCCCGCATCGTGCACGCTGGTCAGGCCCACTTGCGACAGCTGCGCCAGCGCGCCATCGAGGGCGGCGCGGTTTTCCACGTCGCCGGGCTTGGGCAGCACGGCATCCATCAAGTCCATGGCGTTATCGACCAGCACACCGCTGGCATTGCCGTCCGCGTCGCGGACTATCTTGCCGCCCGCCGGATCTGGCGTGGCGCGCGTGATGCCGGCCAGCGCCAGCGCGCGGCTGTTGGCCCAGCCCGCGTGGCCATCGACCCGACGCAACCACACGGGCCGCGCGCTTTCCGCCGCATCGAGTTCTGTGGCCGTGGGAAAGCGCCCCAGCTTCCAGATTTCCTGGTTCCAGCCATTGCCGATGACCCAGCTGCGCTCGGGGTGCGCACGCGCGAAGTCGCCCACGGCCTGCACGGCGGCCGGCAGCGTCGCGGAGCCGTACAACATGACACCGCTGGCGATCGTCCCCAGGCCGAACACGTGGCCATGCGCGTCGATCAGGCCCGGCAACACGGTTTTTCCCTGCACGTCGACGTGGGTAGCGCCCTTGGCCGCCTTGCGCTTCACCTGTGCGGCACTGCCGACGGCGAGCAGCTTGCCAGCGTCGTCAAACGCCAGCGCCGTGAAGCGGACTACCTTGCCGGCAGCATTGAGCGTGTAGCCGTTGGCGTTGTCGATGACGGTATCGGCGTGGGCGTGGGTAAGGGTGCCCAGGCAGGCGAGAACAAGCAGGGTGCGGCGCATTGGCAGGGTCGGCATTTCCATCTCCAGGTCTGTTAAGTCAATAAACGAAAAGACGAGTGTATAGAAATTGGCAAAATGGTCAATCAATCAGACACAGGCGCGCACGCCTTGCGCCCAGTCAATACCGTCCCGCCGCCGCTGTCCTACGCTGGCGTTTTAACGGGGAGGCCCCATGGCCAGGCACCATGTCATCAGCACCACCGCGTGCGACGTGTTCTTCAAGCTCGTGGCCCACCAGAAGAAAAGCCTGGGCGCGCACTTCGACAGCATGATCGTCACCTTCAGCGCCGACGGCCGGCCCGTGCAGGGCGCCACCCTGCGCAACGCGACAAGCGGCTGCGAACTGCACCGCCTGGCCGGCCAGCCCGACGAATGCTGGTGCTGCGGCTACGACGAACAGCTGGAATTTGTCTCGCAAAACAGCGTTCCGCTGGCGCACGCCGACTACCGGCTCACCTTGAGCAATGGCGAAACGTGGACGGGGACGACGGATGCAAAGGGGCGCACGGGGCGCATCGCCAGCAAGCAGGAAGCGCAAATCACCCAGGCCGAATTCCTGCCGCACGCGGATAAATCGCCATGCTGCGCCGCCGCGCCAAAACATGCTGCGCCAGCCATCAAGGTCGTCCAACTGGAAGGCATCAAGACGACCGACAAGGACGTCGGTTCGTCCGTCAAACAGGTCAAAGTGAAAGACAAGGTTCGCCCGCTGACCAAGGGCGAGATCGACATGGTGTGGATGCTGTTCCAGGATGCGATCGACTACAGCAAGGTCAAGGTGCATGGGGAGCCGTATCTATGGTTTAACTGGCAGCCAAAGAACGTGGCCATGACGCCGGATGGGGAGATGTATTTTCATGAGTCGGAATTCCGAGAGGACTTCTCAAAGGAGAAACCAAGGCCAAAAAACTGGTTCATGCATGAAATGGTGCATGTTTGGCAGCATCAATTGAATTATCCAGTAGCGATACGGGGACTTGTCAGGCTAGGTTTGGATTACAAGTATGTACTACTTCCGAAGAAAAAATTATCGGATTACAACATGGAAGCACAAGGTGACCTGCTCGCCGACTATCACACACTGAAGTATTTAAAAAAACCAAATGCAATGCGGCAACCGGAATATCAAAACTCGATAGAGCTCTATGAAGAGGTATTACATGACTTTTTTAAAGATAGGAAAAGCAAGACGAATCTGCCTGGCCGCAACTCTGAACATGAGCCTTTGTTTGACATACCATAACGCTTTCGGCATGTCCCGCATGGCATACGCGGAAGTACAGCTAAAAAATGGCACTCCCTGTTTCACCATTTCGCAAAAAGAAGAAGCGCGCAACGGGCTTCCTCGGATTAGTGCGATCGTACTGACAGATGTATCCGTCAAGCCTGCAGTAGAAGTATGGTCTTTTCTCTTACCGGGCGCAGCGACTATTCCTGTGCATGCCAAGTCCTGCCTGCCATATGGGGTTGCACCAGCAACAGCAGAGGTCAAGCCCCCCAAAGCCCCGCCGCTGAAAACGGGGCGCATGTATGACGTCTTCCTGAACGGTAGGCCAGCCGATCCTTCAGATCCTACTCGCGGTTACGTGGGCAAGTTTTGCTTATTCACCGACATCTCCGGGGAGCGCAAGATTCTTCGTATCGACAGCGATAGCCAAGCCTGGATAGACGAAATCTGTCCCGTTCAGAAATAGGGAAAACATGATGTCCTTGCAGCAGAATACCCTGTTCATACTGTTCATGTCCCTCGGCCTGCATGCCTGTGCAACATCACGCATCGCCGATGCTGAAATCAGTTCAGTGAATGGCACCCCCTGCTTCACAATCTCGCAGACGGAAGAAAAACGTAACGGCCAGCCACTCCTGGGAGCACTCAGCATTTCAGACCTGTCAGTAAAACCCTCTACAAAAGTGTGGAGCTTTGTGATGAGCGGAGGAGGAAAAGTTCCACTTTCATCAAAAATCTGTCTTCTCTATGGCGACATTCCACAGGGCGCAAATGGCATGCCAGCCCCTGAACTGCAAACAGGACGGGTTTACAGCATCTTCTTGAATGGGCGTCCAGATGATCCTTCCGACCCGACTTATGGCTATAGAGGGAAATTCTGTATTGTTGCCACGTCCACTGGTGAACGAGAAATCATCGCCATTGGCAGCGACACGCCAGCGTGGAAACAGGATAGTTGCCCGGAGCATTCGCTCATCAGATAGTGCAAGGATCGCCATGCCATATCGTCACACACTGTTATTCCTGCTTGCCACGCTGACGACTATCGATGCCTCGGCATGGTCGCGCATCGCAGATGCCCACATTCACTCTGTCAACGGCATGCCCTGCTTCTCCATTACAAAAAAGGAAGAGGCGCGCAATGGCCTGCCATTTCTTGGCGCACTCATGGTTTCAGACATGTCCGTGCAACCGGTAAAAGAAGTATGGGGATTCTCCATGCCTCCAGACATGCCGCTACCCATCCGCGCCAGCATATGTATACGCTATGGAAACGTGCCTACCGGCGCGACGGGCATACGCGCTGGAAAATTGATACCCGGGCATTTCTATAGCGTATTCCTGAATGGCCGCCCTAAAGATCCGTCCGATCCAACCTATGGCTATCAAGGAAAATTCTGCGTGAGAGCTACGGCTGCTGGCGGTCAGCAAGTCATCCCCATCAACAGCGGCATGCAGGCATGGATCGATGAAGTCTGCCCAACGCATCCTTAGCATCATGCCCTTGTGTCATAAAACACTATTCCTACTGCTCGCATTCTCGAGCATGAACAGCGACGCGCGATCACGCATGGCCGATGCCGAAGTCACCTCGATCAATGGCGTGCCCTGCTTTAGCATTTCAAAAAAGGAAGAGAGGCGTAACGGCCAACCGTTCCTCGGCGCCTTGAGCGTGTCAGACGTGACGGTCAAGCCAACGACGGAAATATGGGGGTTTCTCATGACAGGTGGCAAGAAAATTACGTTGTCATCAGCAAATTGCATTCTTTATGGAAGAATTCCAGCCAGTGCGGAAGCTGCGCCGGCTCCTGAACTGAAGACCGGCAGGGTGTACGAAGTATTTTTGAATGGCCGGCCAATGGATGCTGCCGATCCAACCTATGGGTACGTGGCGAAATTCTGCCTAGTCCAGCAGGTCTCCGCCAAGCCACGTCTTGTCGTCATCCAAAGCGATACACAGGCCTGGATGAATGATACGTGCCCAGCCAAAAATCCTGTCCCATAGAAGGCATGCCATGAATCATCGTCACCGTACTCTTTGTCTGCTGGCGACCTTGACGAGCATGGATGCCTCGGCATGGTCCCGCATGGCTGAAGCCGAGATTAGCGCATTCAAAGGGATGCCATGCTTTACCATCTCAAAAAAAGAAGAACGACGCAATGGAACGCCAATGCTGGGCGCACTCATGGTTTACGATATCTCCATAAAGCCGCCTGTAAAGGTCTGGTCCTTCATACTCCCTGGAGCGACGACCCTCCCCATGCATGCAAAAACCTGCTATTTGTATGGCCAAGTACCAGCAGAAGCCGAATCGACTGCCGCGACAATGCTCAAAATAGACAGAATGTACAGCGTCTTTTTGAATGGCAGGCCGGATGATCCCTCCGATTCGACCCGTGGTTATAGAGGAAAATTTTGCCTGACCAACGACGCGGCAGGTCAGCAAAAAATCATTGCTATCAACAGTGATATGCAGGAATGGCGCACTGAAATCTGCCCACCCCGCCCATCGCGCCCCTAGTCCGACACACCAGGCCTTGTTTGCCAAAAACAGTCCGAGCTTACTTTTCTTCCTCCCCCCGCTTCGCCGGCGCCCTGAACCATTCACCGGGCGGCACGACCTGCGACTCTTTCGGGTCATCGATGTAGTGCGGCGACGTGATCTGCACGTCGAATTCGTTGAAGACGTCGATGATGTTCTGGTGCAAGCGGTTCAGCACTTCGGCGCGCTGGCGGGGGACTTCGGCGCTGGCGTAGGCGACCAGGCGGTATTGCACGTAGTAATCCTGCAGCGCCAGTTGCATCACGTAGGGTTTCGGCGTGGTGGACAGTTCCGTCGTGCGCGAGGCGGCCAGCTCCAGCATGGCGTGCACCTGGCGCCATGGGGTGGCGTAGCCGATGGTGACGGTGGAATCGAGCACGAAGCCGCCGCCGGGCTGGGCGCGCGAATAGTTTTTCGTCGTTTGCGACATGACCCAGGCGTTCGGCAAGGCGACTTCCTCGCCCAGGCCCGTGCGCAAGCGCGTCTCGAACATGCCCACGTCGACCACCGTGCCTTCGCTGTCGCCCACGCGCACATATTCGCCCTTGCGCAGGGCGCGCGTGTACATGAGGATCAGACCGCTGGCGCCCTGGCCGACGATGCTCGACGCGCCGATCGACACCATCAGGCCGACCAGCACGGACAAGCCCTGGAAGGCGGCCGTGTGCGAGCCGGGCAGATACGGATACGCCATGGCCAGCGCGAACAGCCAGATCACCACGCTGGCGATGCGGCGCGTCGGCAGGGCCGTGTCCTTGTCGAGCCAGCCGATTTGCAATTCGCCGCTTTCCACGCGCTTGAACAGCGAGGCGGCGGTGGCGGCGATCAGGCGCGCGATGGCAAAGATCACGCACACCAGCACCAGCCCCGGCAAGGCGCCGATGATGGCGTGCAAGACGTCGGCCGCCACGTCGAACAGATAGCCGTTCAGGCTTTCGCCCCAGGAACGCGTGTAGGGCAGGCGGCCCAGCACGAAGGCGGCCCACAGATACGTGGCCATCAGGCGCAAGCCCCACAGCACGGCGCTCAGCAGTTGATACGCGAAGGCGATGTAGTGCTCGGCATCGAGCACGCGCACGTTTTTCAGGCGCACGTCGCGCAGGCGCGAGGCCAGCAGGATGCCGCTGCGGCGCTTGGCCCAGCGGTAAAAGCGCGTCAAGCCCAGCCACACCAGCCAGAACACCAGGGTAGCAAACGCGCACACGGCGGCGGCGATCGCCAGGTAGCGCCAGCTGCTCTGCTCGCGATAGTCAAACACGGCCTTGCGCAATTCCTCGGCTGCCGTTTTCGCCACGCTTTCCGTCGTGTCGCCGGCCAGCTGGTTGACGTCGCCGGGCACGACGACGAACAGCTGCACGCCATCGAGCAGCACCTGCGTGCCTTCTGGAATCATGCGCGTGCTCGTCTGCAAGGGACCGTTTTTCGCCAGCACGCCTTCCAGGCGGCGCTGCGCGCCGATGGCGCGTTCATCGGGCGGATAACCGGCCAGCGCGGCACGGAAGACGAATACTTTGCGGTTGGCAAACATCAACGGCGCCGTCCTGGCCGCAGCAAGCTGCGACGGCGCCACGACGGATGCGGCCTGCGCAACGAGCGCGGGCACGCCATCGTCCGCGTGGGCTGCGGGCAACAGGAACATGGTCAACAGGCACAGCAGGCGGAGCAACGCGGACATGGCAGAAATGAAAGAGTGACAAGAATAGCCATCATGCCATGTAATCCTGGAAACTCAAGCGCCGCAGCTACTCTTCAGCTCGCATCATGGAAAATGATGCCCAGGGTGTGGCGCAAGCCCGCACGCAGGCGCGACACGCCATGGCGCATGTTGACGCGGTAACTGCCGCGCGTGCCGTTGACGGGGCGCTGCGCCACGGGAAAGAGCACGGCGTCGCCCTGCGCCAGCGGTACCACCTCGGCGCGCGACTGCATGCGCGGGCGCTGCTCCGTCAGCACGAACTCGCCGCCCATGAAATCGTCTTGCGGGCGCGACAGCAGCACGGCCAGTTGCAGCGGAAACACGTGCTCGCCATACAAGTCCTGGTGCAGGCAGTTGTAATCGCCTTCGCGGTAGCGCAAGAGCAAGGGCGTGGGCCGCGTCTGCCCGGCCGCATGGCAGCGCGCCAGGAAATCCCCGTGTGCCACAGGAAAGCGGCTCTCGAGACCCATGCTGGCATGCCAGCGGTTGGCAATCGCCGCCAGCGGCCCGTACAACTGGTCGCGCAAGGCGGCCACCACATCCGGCAGCGGATACGCCCAATACTGGTACTCACCCTGGCCAAAGCCGTGGCGCTGCATCACGACCTTGCTGCGAAAGCGCGACGCCTCGTCGTACTGCGCCGCCAGCGCGGCGCAGGCATCCGCATCGAGCAAGCCCGGCACGACGGCATAGCCATGCGCATTCAGCGCATCCTCGATCTGGCGCCAGTCCAGCGACCTCACCGCTCGCCCTCGCGTTCCAGCAGCGCCTGCTTGCGCTCCACGCCCCAGCGGTAGCCGGACAGCGCGCCATCGTTGCGCACCACGCGGTGGCAAGGGATGGCGACGGCCAGGGCATTCGCGGCGCAGGCGCCCGCCACGGCCCGCGCGCCGTGCGGGGCACCGATGCGCCGCGCCAGCTCGGCATAGCTGACCGTGCTGCCGGCGGGAATCTCGCGCAAGGCTTGCCACACGCGCTGCTGGAACACGGTGCCGCGCACGTCGAGCGGCAAGTCCAGTCCCAGGCCCGGCGCCTCGACCAGGCCGACCACCTGTGCCACCGTCTGTTCATAGTCCGCTTCCGCGCCGCGCAGTTCGGCTTGCGGAAAGCGATCCTGCAAGTCGCGCAGCAGCACTTCCGGGTCGTCATCGATCAAAATGGCGCAAATGCCCTTCTCCGTGCTGGCCACCAGGATGGCGCCCAGCGAACAGGCGCCGATGGCGAAGCGGATCACGGCGCCGCTGCCGCCAGCGCGAAACGCGCCCGGCGTCATGCCCAGCAAGCCCGGCGTAGCGGCGTACAGGCGGCCGCTGGAATTGAAGCCGGCCGCATATAACGTTTCCGTGACGTTCGCCGCGCCCTGCAAGCCGGCCTTCAGGCGCTCGCCGCGCCGCGCCGCCGCATAGGCTTTTGGCGTGATGCCCGTGTGCGCCTTGAAGACGCGGTGAAAGTGAAAGCGGCTCATGCCGGCGGCACTGGCAAGGCTGTCCAGGTCAGGCAGCTCGTCGCTGGCATCGATCAGGCGGCAGATGTCGGCCACGATGGCCGCCTGGCGCTGGGCCAGCGGCGGCAAGTTCGGTTTGCAGCGCAGGCAGGGGCGAAAGCCGGCCGCCTCCGCCTGCTCGCACGTGGCGTGAAAAGCCACGTTGCGGCGCAAGGCGGGACGCGCGGCGCAGGAAGGGCGGCAATACACGCCCGTCGTGCGCACCGAGTAATAAAAGACGCCGTCGGCGTCGGGCGCGCGCCGCTGCAGGGCATCCCAGCGCTCATCATCGGTGGTGTAAGAGTGATCCATGTCGGACTCCGTGAAGGTCAATGGCAAGTCATAGTAAGTCCGCAGCATAGCCAGCACCTGCGCGCGCCACACTCCGGCGCTTGCTTTTGAATTCAAAAAAGGCTGGCGGCAGGCAGCGTGCTCGGTGCTAAAATCGGCCATCGCGCCTCCAGCCGGGGGCGCGCCCTGCCCGCGCCCCGGAGAAACCGCATTGGACGATCATACTACCCAGGAAAATACGCCCATTTTCCAGCGCATCAAGGATTTTCTGCTGGCCGGCATCGCCGCCGGACGCTGGAAGGAAGGCGACGTGATTCCCTCCGAACAAGCCCTGGTAAAACAATTCGGCGTCTCGCGCATGACGGTCAACCGCGCCGTGCGCGAACTGACCAGCGAACAAATACTGACGCGGCGCCAGGGTTCCGGCACCTACGTGGCGCAGCAAAAATACCAGGCGACCCTGTTGGAAATCAAAAGTATCGCCGATGAAGTGCGCGCGCGCGGACATATCCACCGCAGCAGCTTGCAATTGCTGGAACGCACCAAGGCCTCGGATTTGCTGGCCAAACACTTCGGCTTGCCGCCGGAACACCCGCTGTTTCATTCGCTGATCGTGCATTTTGAAAACGGCGTGCCGATCCAGGTGGAAGACCGCTGGGTCAATCCCGAGTGCGCGCCCGACTACATGACGCAGGATTTTTCCAGCATCACGCCGAACGAATACCTGATGGCCGCCGCGCCCCTGCAAGGCGCCACCTACAGCATCGAAGCGCTGTCGGCGCCGCGCGACATCGCCGAAATGCTGGCCATCGACACCAAACAGCCATGCCTGGTGCTGCGCCGCCAGACGCGCTCGGGCGGCAAGATCGCCTCGATCGCCACCATGTGGCATCCCGGACACCGCTATCAGTTTGCAGGCAGTTTCACCTAAGAACACCTGGAAAAACCTACTGCGCGTCGCGCTTTGCGGCCTGTGATGCTCACCGTGCTACAGCACGGTTGCGCTTCTCGACCACAAATCGCTGCCGCTCGCTACGGTTTTATCAGGTGTTCTACACATCACTGATTCAGTAGCACGATTTCGCGCCAACTTTCTCACGAATTCTCACCAAATCGTAAAAAAAAACGGCCATTCCGGGGCAAAAAAAATCCCGTTTTGGCCGTTTCTGAACTTAACTACTGCGACTAAATATTCGATGCTATAGTTGCCGCCAGAAAGCGCCGCAGGCGTTTATTTGAGCGCGCATCATGCCCTGTCAGCCCAGTTCAATCATGCCCCAGAAAGGGATGCATTTGTCGTATTGCAGCCACACGAGTTTCAGCGCACCGCGCCGACGGCGCCCTGCGCTGCGTCGGCTCGCTCGCATGATACTGGCGGCAGGCATGGCATTCTCGCTGCCGGTGCAGGCAGCGGTACACGGCATGGCGCCGACACTGCTGTGGCCGTACGCTGCCGCCAGCGCCACCGCCCTGGCGGGACTGGCTTGTTGGCAAGCCTGGCGGTTGCGGCAACAACTGCGCCACCGGCTCCTGCCTGCACATGCCCTGAGCGAACAGGATGCGGGGCAAGCCTTGCGCGGCGCGGCCCTGACTGGCTGGACCTGGCGGCGCCAGTCCGACCGCTTGCAATTTGCGCCCCAGTACCAGGACGTGCTGGGCGACAAGAGCGCCAGGCTCGACCATACACTGGCCGACTGGCTGGCCGAAGTGCACCGCGACGACCGCGCGCGCCTGAGTCTTACATTTCGACAACATCTGGATGGCCAGGCGCACGGCACCTTCAATTGCGAATTCCGTTTGCGCCACAGCGACGGCCACTGGCGCTGGCTGCTGGCGCGCGGCGCCGTGCTGGCACGCGCCTCGGATGGGGCCGCCACCCATGCCAGCGGCATCGTCTGCGATATCAGCGAGCGCAAGCAGGACGAGCAATCACGCATGCGTTCGATGCTGGAAGCGGCGCCCGAAGCCATGCTGGTAGCCGACGTCGAGGGCAAGGTGCACTACGCGAATCAGATCGGCGCGCGCTGTTTCGGCTATCCGCTGGCCGAGTTGACGGGCATGTCGCTGGAGCAACTGGTGCCAGAAAGCACGGCCAACCACTCCGTGGGCGACCCGCAAGCGCGGCACAGCCTGCCAGGCCGGGTGATGATGGCGCGCCGCCGCGACGGCACGCACTTCCCCGCCAAGGTCAGCCTGTCGCCGCTGCGCATGGCCGGGCAAGTGTTTTCCATCGTCTCGCTGCGCGACATGACGCAGCGCCAGCGCGCCGAAGAAGCGTTGCACGCCAGTTCGGAACGCTACCGCCTGATCGTGCAGACGGCGGCCGAAGGCATCTGGATGACGGATGCGGACGGCAAAACCACCTTCGTCAACCCGAAGATGGCGCACATGCTGGGCTATACGGTGCAGGAAATGCTGGGTCGTCCCATGCTCGACTTCATGGATCGCGACAGCCAGTTGCTGATGCAGCGGCGCCTGGCCAGCCACGGCAGCTTCGCCAGCCAGCCGGATCAGGTCGACTTCCGCTTCTTCCGCAAGGACTTGTCCAGCCTGTGGGGCTTGCTGTCGAGCACCAGTATCCAATCGGACAATGGCGAGCCGGGTGGCACGCTGGCGATGATTACCGACATCACGGAACGGCGCCAGGCGTCGATCGCGCTGTCCAATTCCAGCCAGCGCATGGCCTCCGTGTTCGGCGCCGTGACGAATGGCCTGGTGGTGCAGGACAGCCACGGCCACATCCTGGAAAGCAACGCCGCCGCCGAGCGCATGCTGGCGGCCAGTCCAGCCGGCAATAGCCTGTGGCAAGCCATCCACGAAGACGGTTCCGCCTTCGACCAGCGCAGCCATCCCGTGCACATCACCCTGTCGACGGGTGTCGCCATGCGCGACGTGCTGATGGGCGTGCAGCAGCCCGACGGCAGCCTGTCATGGCTGTCCGTAAATACCGAGGCCATCCGCGATGAATACGGCAAGGTGGGCATGGTGGTGGCCAGCCTGACGGACATCACGTATCACAAGCGCAGCGAGAGCGCCTTGCGCGAACTCAATGAACATCTGGAAGAGCGCGTGGCGCAGCGCACGGAGCAGCTGGACCAGGCCAAGCAGGTGGCCGAAGAGGCGAGCCAGGCGAAGGGCCAATTCCTGGCCAACATGAGCCATGAAATCCGCACGCCGATGAATGGCGTGATCGGCATGGCGTATCTGGCCCTCAAGACAGACCTGGAACCGCGCCAGCGCGATTACCTGGAAAAAATCCGCTTCGCCGGCGAGCATTTGCTGGGCATCATCGACGATATTCTCGACATCTCGAAAATCGAGGCAGGCAAGCTGGAAATCGAGCGCGTCAACTTCAGTTTCGACCACGTGGTGCAAACCCTGATGACGGTGGTGGCGCCGCGCGCCGCCAGCAAGAACCTGGAACTGCTGTTCGAGATCGACCCGCAATTGCCGGCCGTGCTGGTGGGCGACCCGCTGCGCCTGGGGCAAGTACTGATCAACTACGCCAATAACGCCATCAAGTTCAGCGAACAGGGCAGCATTACCGTGAAAGTGCGCAAGGTGGTGGCGGACGCCAAGCACTGCCTGGTACGCTTCGAAGTGTGCGACCACGGCATCGGCCTGTCGCAGGATGAAATGAGTAAACTGTTCCAGTCCTTCCAGCAAGCCGATACCTCCACCACGCGCGAATATGGCGGCACGGGCCTGGGCCTGGCCATCTGCAAGCAGCTGGCACAGCTGATGGGTGGCGACGTGGGCGTCGACAGCCGTCCCGGCGCCGGCAGCACCTTCTGGTTCACGGCCAACCTGGGCATTTCCGACCAGGCGGCGCCGGCCATGCTCGACAGCATGGCGCAGACGGCAGCGGCCATGCGCGCCAGCGCCGACGCCGCCCTGGTCATGCGCACGCTCAAGCATGCGCGCATCCTGCTGGTGGAAGACAACACCTTCAACCAGCAAGTGGCGCTGGAATTGCTGGAAGAAGCGGGCGCCTCCGTCTGCCTGGCCAACAATGGCGAAGAGGCGCTTGACCTGCTGCGCCAGACGCAGTTCGACTGCGTGCTGATGGACGTGCAGATGCCGCTGATGGATGGCTTGCAAGCGACGCGCCACATCCGCGCCGACCCGCAGCTGGCGCATCTGCGCGTGCTGGCCATGACGGCCACGGCCACCAGTGAAGACCGCGTGCGCTGCCTGGAGGCGGGCATGGACGATTTCATTTCCAAACCGATCCAGCCGGCCATGATGTACCAGACCATCGCCAGCTGGCTGCCGGCGCGCGAGACACCGCCGCCACCGCCCGCGCGCAGCCGCGCCGCGCCCGCCTTCAAGACCACCCTGGCCGGCGACCCGCAAGTGATCGACCTGTCCATCCTGGCCAAGTTGCTGGGTTACAACCCGGAAAAAGTGCGCAAATTTGCCTTCAAGTTCCTGCAGACGACGCAGGATGGCTTTGGCGACATCGATGCGGCCCTGGCGCGCGGCGACGTGCACCAGGTACGCGAACTGGGGCACCGCATCAAGTCGTCGGCGCGCACCGTGGGGGCCCTGGGGCTGGCCGAACTGTGCCAGAACCTGGAAACCCTGGCGCCGGGCGAACCGGCCGACGAGGCTGAGCGGGCACAACGCATCGTGGCGCGCCTGTGGCCCCTGCTGGAACTGATTACCGAACAAATCATGAATAACACCAGCTTTGCCAATGACGATTAGCTACCGCCAAATCACCTTACGGCAAGGTATCGGCATCGACAACGATGCAGCATATCAATAGGAAGACAGAACGATGAATACTGTATCAAACCAAGCAAGCCGGGAACACAACGAAGCAGGCCTGGCGCCGTTGCGCGTGCTGCTGCTGGACGACGACGTTTTCATGCTCGACGTGCTCAGCGACATGCTCGAACAAATGGGCCCATTCGACATCCGCTGCGAATCGCACAGCGAACAGGCGCTGTCGGCCCTGAAGCAGCACCAGCCCGACCTGCTGATCTGCGACCTGTCCATGCCCGACATCGACGGCATCGAATTTCTGCGCATGGCGGCGGAGAATGGCTTCCGCGGCGGCGTAGTGTTGCTGTCGGGCCTGCATTCGGCCGTGCGCCTGGCAGCCGAACGCCTGGCCGTGGCCAATGGCCTGCATATATTAGGCACCTTCCGCAAGCCGATGGAAAGCGCGGAATTGCAGCTCATGGTGAACTTGCAACTGCAGCACACGGCGCGTCTGGCCAGCGTACATGCCTGAGCGCGGAGGATGGCCGGAGGGCGGGTACGGCGCTGCGGGCCAGCAGGCATGCGGCTTTGCCGCCCTGCCGGCACGCGCGGTGGCGATATGCCTCAAGTTTTTCTGCAATAATCGCCACGCTTTGAAAAAATGGGTTATTATTTCAGCCATCCCCGCCTGCATACCTCTGGTCGCACCTTCCAAGAATATTGAATTTGTGCCCATTGCCCCCATCTGCTAGCTGCATTCCAGGAAGCATGGATGGCGAACCAGCGTATGGTTAATCCCAGGCATTATTGATCCCACCCTCATTTGAGGAAAATATGAGCGAAAATATCAAACACATTAGCGATGCATCTTTTGAAGCAGACGTCCTGAAATCCGAGTTGCCAGTGCTGGTCGACTTCTGGGCTGAGTGGTGCGGTCCCTGCAAGGCCATCGCCCCGATCCTGGAAGAAGTGGCCAAGGAATACGCCGGCCGCATCGTGATCGCCAAGATGGACGTGGACGCCAACCAGGCAGTGCCTGCCAAGTTCGGCATCCGCGGCATCCCGACCCTGATCCTGTTCAAGGATGGTGTCGCTGCTGCGCAAAAAGTGGGCGCCATGGCCAAGGGCCAGTTGACCGCTTTCGTCGACAGCAACATTTAATGTATGATAGGCAGCGCTGCGCCCGCAGCGCCGCCTGACTGGAACCACCGGGAAGCGGCTTTGCCATCATTCTTGCACAGCCTGCCCCATAATTAATCAACGCCACGCAGTCCCCTCCCCTACCTTTACATCCCGTCTCGGGACACTCAACACATATGCATTTATCCGAACTAAAGGCCCTACACGTATCCGCCCTGCTTGAGATGGCGATCGGTCTTGACATTGACAACGCAGCCCGCTTGCGCAAACAGGAGCTGATGTTCGCTATCCTGAAAAAACGCGCCAAGTCCGGCGAACAGATTTTTGGCGACGGCGCCCTGGAAGTGCTGCCAGACGGCTTCGGCTTCCTGCGCTCGCCTGACGCCAGCTACATGGCGTCCACCGACGACATTTACATCTCCCCTTCGCAAATCCGCCGCTTCAATCTGCACACCGGCGATTCGATCGAGGGCGAGGTACGGACCCCGAAAGATGGCGAACGCTATTTCGCATTGGTCAAAGTCGACAAGGTCAACGGCGAATCGCCGGAGATGTCGAAACACCGCATCCTGTTTGAAAACCTGACGCCGCTGCACCCGAACGAGCCGCTGCGCCTGGAACGTGAAATGAATGGCCAGGAAAACATCACCGGCCGTATCATCGACCTGATCGCCCCGATCGGCAAAGGCCAGCGCGGCTTGCTGGTGGCATCGCCGAAATCCGGTAAATCCGTGATCCTGCAGCACATCGCGCATGCGATCACGGCCAATCACCCGGACATCACGCTGATCGTGCTGCTGATCGACGAACGTCCGGAAGAAGTTACCGAAATGCAACGCTCCGTGCGCGGCGAAGTCGTCGCCTCGACCTTCGACGAGCCGGCCACGCGCCACGTGCAAGTAGCCGAGATGGTGCTGGAAAAAGCCAAGCGCCTGGTCGAAATGAAAAAAGACGTGGTCATCCTGCTCGACTCGATCACCCGTCTGGCCCGTGCCTACAACACCGTCATCCCTGCCTCGGGCAAGGTCCTGACCGGTGGTGTCGACGCCAACGCGCTGCAACGTCCAAAACGCTTCTTCGGCGCCGCGCGCAATATCGAAGAAGGCGGCTCGCTGACCATCATCGCCACGGCGCTGATCGAAACGGGTTCGCGCATGGATGACGTGATCTTTGAAGAATTCAAGGGTACCGGCAACATGGAAGTGCATCTGGAACGCCGTCTGGCTGAAAAACGCGTCTATCCGGCAATTAACCTGAACAAATCGGGTACCCGCCGCGAAGAACTGCTGATCAAGCCGAACGAACTGCAAAAAATCTGGATCCTGCGCAAGTTGCTGTACTCGATGGACGAGATCGAGGCGATGGAGTTCATTTTGGACAAGATGAAGGCGACCAAAAACAACGCCGAATTCTTCGACATGATGCGCCGCGGCGGATAAACCGACTGCACGGCCGCATTTGCGATCTCCGTTGCTCACCGTACTTTTTGTACGGTTGCGCTACTCAATCGCAACTGTGGCCTGCTCGCTACGGTTTCTCCCTCCCCGGTGCCAATCGTGGCAGTATCGTAGGTCGGATTAGGCCGCAGGCCGTAATCCGACAACATTGTTGGCGAAGACGGTGGTGTTGTCGGATTACGCGCTTGCGCGCTAATCCGACCTACGCCGCCCCACGCGATCATGCAAGCCGCTCATCGAGCGGCTTTTTTATTGCCTGCGGCCCGAAAGCGCTATATAATCGACGGTTGCATTATTTTAAACCCTGGCAAGTGATCGGCAATCGGGTCAAGAAGCAAGACGACCGACGAAGTGCTGTTTGGCTACCTACTTAGAGAGAATCCCATGAAAGTCGATACCCATCCAGAATACCGCGAAGTTGTTTTCCACGATCTGTCGTGCGATTTCAAATTCGTTACCCGCTCGACCATCCAAACCCGCGAAAAAATCACCCACGACGGTAAAGAATACCCACTGGTGAAGATCGAGGTTTCGGCTGAATCGCACCCATTCTTCACGGGCAAGCACAAAATCGTCGATACCGCTGGTCGCGTCGAGAAGTTCCGTCAGAAGTTCGGTACCGTTGGTTCGAAAACCGCAGTCGCAGCAGGCTGATTTTTGCCGCTTGGCGGCAAAAAAGGGCAGCTTCGGCTCCCAGAGAAAAGGCAGCCACGGCTGCCTTTTTTGTCTTTGGCCGCTTTACTTTATACTCGCGCATACCCGACGCCATTCGTCGCGTCTTGCCACTATTCTGATACCGATTATCGATGAAGCCAGTCCGCCTTCCTGCAGCTGCCACACTCGCGCTGCCACGATGGGCCTTGTTTGCGCTTGGCCTGCTGTACATCCTGCCTGGCCTGATCGGCCGCGAGCCGTGGAAGAACGATGATGCCGCCAGTTTCGGCATCATGTGGACCATGGCGCATGGCGGCCTGAACGACTGGCTGTGGCCCAACGTGGCCGGCCTGTCCTGGCCCGAGGAAGGCCCGCTGGCCTTCTGGCTGGGCGCCATTTTCATCAAGCTGTTCGGCTGGATCGACGGCGACGTCTTCGGCGCACGCATGTCGACCATCGGCATCTTCGTCGTCAGCACCCTGTCCGTCTGGTACACCGCCTTCAACCTGGGCCGCCGCAATGACGCCCAGCCCCTGCGCCTGGCCTTCGGCGGCCAGCCCGAGCCGGACGATTTCGGCCGCACCCTGGCCGATGCCGCCGTGCTGATCTACCTGGGCTGCCTGGGCTTGCTGCAGCACAGCCACGACATCACGGCCGAAGCGCTGCATGTGGCGCTGATGGCCTATTTGCTATACCGCGCCGTGCGTTATGTGGAAGGCCCATCCATGCGCAATGCCGCCCTGCTGGGCCTGGCGCTGGGCGGCCTGACCCTCACGCGCGGCTGGATCACGCCGGCGGCACTATGCATCGCCCTGCTGCTGTGCACCGTCTTCCTGCGCCTGCCGCTGCTGCGCAGCGTGCGCCACCTGGCGCTGGCCGTGCTCGTGGCCATCGCACTGGCCCTGGTCTGGCTGTTGCCGGGCGAACTGCTGCAACCATACGGCCATTCGCCGCTGCAGGCATGGATAGAGTGGAATGGCCGCCAGTTCAGCGCCCCGAGCCTGAAAAGCCTGCAATATTTCTTGCGTGTCGGTATCTGGTTCTTCTGGCCCGCGTGGCCGTTCGCCGCCTGGGCCGTGTACGCCTGGCGCCGCCAGCGCCACGTGCTGCACATCGTCGTGCCGCTGACCTTTGTCGCCATGCTGGCCATCCTGGGCCTGTGCCACCCCGATCCCGAACCGAGCCAGCTGTTGCCCCTGCTGCCGCCGCTGGCCGTGATGGCCGCGTTTGGCCTGCTGACCATGAAACGGGGCGCCATCAACGCCATCGACTGGTTCTCCGTGATGGTGCTGACCATCTGCGCCCTCGTACTGTGGCTGTTCTGGTTCGCCATCCTGACGGGCTGGCCGCCGCAACAGGCCCACAATGCACTGAAACTCGTGCCAGGATTCAAGCCCGAGCTGGAACTGGTGGCCTTCTTCGTGGCCGCCGGCGTCACGGCCGGCTGGATCGCCCTGGTGCACTGGCGCATCTCGCGCCAGCCTGCCGTGCTGTGGCGTGCCGTGGTGCTGTCGTCCGGCGGCCTGATCCTGATCTGGGTCCTGATCATGACCTTATTCCTGCCGCCGCTGAACTACAGCAAGAGCTACGCCAGCGTGGCGCACCAGATTTCCATCCACCTGCCGCCAGGCAGCAAGTGCATCAACAGCAACGTTGGCGCCGCCCAGCGCGCCTCGTTCGCCTACTACGGCCACCTGCCGTTTGCCAGCGTGGAGCAGCAGCAATGCGATGTGTTCTTGTTACAAGACAGCATCAAGGTTCCTGACAGCAAGGAACAGCTGCCCGAGCATCACGGCGCGGACTGGATCAAGCTATGGGAGGGCCGCCGCCCCACCGACAATGTGGAGCGTTTCCGCCTGTACCAGCGCATCAGGTAACACACGAAAAAACCGGGCATGTCCCGGTTTTTTCTTGCCCGCCAGGCCAGCTTCGAGCATAGATAAAATATTGCTTTAAAGTATAGTCAATTAGCTAAAATGAACGACAATTGCTTTTTATATTATAATGTCGGCCAGCGCGATGGCGGTGTACTTGCTTTCCCGCCCTTCCGTCCCTATTACTCGAGAATATTTATGACATTTTTTGCCTCACGCACCTTGCCGCTCATCAGCGCCGCCCTGTTCGCTTTCTCCTTCAGCGCCTCGGCCCAGGCGACCGTGATTGACCTCGGCGTCGCCAACGGCTACTCGGCCTTCATCTTCGGCAACATCGGCAGCAGCAATGCCAGCGGCTTTACCAGCGTCGGTGGCAGCCTGGCCGCTGGCGGCAATATCTACCTGGATCACTACAGTGTCGGCACGAACAAGAAGCCCGGCAGCGCCGCCAACACGCTGGTTGCCGGTGACAGCCTGAATATCGGCGAAGGCGGCATCAAGGGTACGGCCGTGTACGGCGTCAGCAATGCCAACGGCAGCGTGACGGCACGATCTGACTACCCAGCGGGCACCTTCAGCAAGGGCAATGCCTCCACCCTGGACTTTGCGGCCGCCCAGCAACAACTGACGACCTTGTCGGGCGACGTGGCCAAGCTGCAATCGAACGGCACCGTGATCTCCCAATACGGCGGCTTCAAGCTGGTGGGCGACGTCAATGCCGACGTGAATGTCTTCACGATCAATGCGGACAACCTGCATAACCTGATCCTGGACGTATCGTCGCTGAAAAGCACGGCCAGCATCATCATCAACGGCACGGCCACCAACATCACCATGAGCGGCGGCTTCGACAATTTCGCCAGTTTCGCCAACCGTACGCTGCTCAACTTCGCCAATGCCACCACCACCAGCCTGCAGAACGTCGGCATCAACGGCAGCATCCTGGCGCCGAACAGCGCGTTTTCCGGTTCGGGCAGCATGAATGGCACGCTGGTCGCCAATTCGGTCAGCTCGATCAATTATGGCCACGTCTCGATGAACGGCTCCGGCTTCAACACGGTCAACGTCTCGGCCGTGCCGGAACCAGGCACCTGGGCCATGCTGCTGGCCGGCCTGGGCTTGCTCGCCTTCATGCGCCGCCGCACGCCAGCGCGCGCACCGCAAGCGCAACTGGCCTGAGCTTCACGCTGCAGCCATCAAAAAAACACCGGGCCGCGCGAGCGTCCCGGTGTTTTTTTATGTGCTGGCGAAAGGATTATTCCGCGCTCAGCCCCAGATCCGTGGCCACCTGCTGGCGCAACAAATATTTCTGGATCTTGCCCGTCACCGTCATGGGAAATTCCTCGACGAAGCGCACATAGCGGGGAATCTTGTAATAGGCGATCTGCCCGTCGCAAAAGGCGCGGATATCCTCGCTGGTGGCCTGCGTGCCCGGCCTTAGAATGATGCAGGCGCACAACTCTTCGCCATACTTGGCATCCGGCACGCCCACACATTGCACGTCGAGCACGCTCGGGTGGCGGTACAGGAATTCCTCGACTTCGCGCGGATAGATGTTTTCGCCACCACGGATGACCATGTCTTTCGAGCGGCCGACGATGCTGCAAAAGCCGTTGGCATCGATGACGGCCAGGTCGCCCGTGTGCATCCAGCGCGCCGTGTCGATGGCCTCATTTGTTTTTTCCGGGTCGCCCCAGTAGCCCTGCATCACGGAATAGCCGCGCGTGAGCAATTCGCCCTTCTCGCCGCGCGGCACGATCCGCCCTTCCGCATCGACGATTTTCACTTCCAGGTGCGGGTGGACGCGGCCAATCGAGGACACGCGCATTTCGCGCGGGTCTTCGATCGCCGTCTGGAAGCTGACGGGCGACGTTTCCGTCATGCCATACGCGATGGTGATTTCCGCCATGTGCATCAATTCGATGACCCTCGCCATGACTTCCATCGGGCAGGGCGAGCCGGCCATGATGCCGGTGCGCAAATTCGACAGATCATATTGTTTGAAATCTGGATGGTCGAGGATGGCGATGAACATGGTGGGCACGCCATGCAGCCCCGTGCAACGCTCGGCCTGCACCGTTTCCAGCACGGCCTTCGGGTCGAAACCTTCGCCCGGAAACACCATGGCCGCGCCATGCGTGACGCAAGCCAGGTTGCCCAGCACCATGCCGAAACAGTGATACAGGGGCACGGGAATGCACAAGCGGTCGCGTTCCGTCAGGCGCATGGCTTCGCCAATGAAAAAGCCGTTGTTCAGGATATTGTGGTGCGTCAAGGTGGCACCCTTCGGCGCGCCCGTGGTGCCGGACGTGAACTGAATGTTGACGGCGTCGTCAAACTGCAAGGTGGCGCTGACGTCTTCCAGGTGGGCCAGGTCGGCCTCCGTGATGCCCTCCATCACCGCGTCGAAGTTGTGCATGCCTGGCGTGGCGGCCGCGCCCAGGCGGATGACGTGGCGCAATTGCGGCAGGCGCGGCGACTGCAGGGCGCCCGCGCGCGAACGGGCGATCTCCGGCACCACGTCTTGCACGATGGCCAGGTAATCGCTGGACTTGAAGCTGGGCGACAGGATCAGCGCGCTGCATTGCACCTTGTCGAGCACGTATTCGAGTTCCGAACGCCGGTAGGCGGGGTTGATGTTGACCATGATCAAACCGGCTTTCGCCGTGGCGAACTGGGTCAGCACCCATTCGGCACAGTTTTGCGACCAGATGCCGACCCGGTCGCCCGGCTGCAAGCCCAGCTTCAGCAAGCCGGCGGCCAGGCGGTGCACGCGCCGCTGGAATTCGGCATACGTCCAGCGCACGTTCTGGTGCGCCACGATCAGGGCATCGTGCTGGCCGTAGCGGGCGGCGACGCCGTCCAGGTAAGCGCCTATGGTTTCGCCGATCAACGGCGTCTCGTGGGCGCCATGTACATAACTCATTGCTTGCATGCTGTCTCCAGGGTGTGTGGCGCGACGCGCTCTTGTTATCGTCTTCGATGCTGAAAATTATAGCCGCAACCGCCCCCGCCCTGCACCGGCTTGCTGTAATGTGCAGGCCAGCACACCAGACATTCACGGCACCATGACAGGCAACGCGCAGCACCCGCCCGAACAGGGCTTTATTTTGACCCGCCACTGGCGCGACACGTCCGCCGGCACGGAAGTCGATTTCTGGCTGGCAACAGACACCGGACCACGCCACGTGCGCCTGCCCGTGCAGACGGCCGTCGCCTTCCTTCCCATGGAGCAGCGCGAGCAGGCGGAACTGCTGCTGCGCGGCGAGCGCCATGCCGAGTTGCGGCCCCTGTCGCTGTGCGATTTTCACCAGCGCCCCGTGCTGGGCTTATATTGCAAGCAATACCGGCATTTGCTGAAGCTGGAAAAGCAGTTGCGCGCCCACGGCGTCGACGTGTACGAAGCCGACATCCGCCCGCCCGAGCGCTACCTGATGGAGCGTTTCATTACGGCACCGGTAAGCGTCAAAGGGGAAACAGGACAGGAAGTACAGCTGAAACCGGCGCCAGGCTACCGGCCCAGCTTGAAACTGGCATCGCTCGATATCGAGACGACGGCCCATGGCGAGCTGTATTCGCTGGCCCTGGAAGGCTGCGGCCAGCGCCAGGTCTACATGCTGGGGCCGCCAAACGGCGGCGACGAGACACTCGATTTCGACCTCGCATACTGCGACAGCCGCGCACAAATCCTCGAACGCCTGAACAGCTGGATGGCGCGCCACGATCCGGACGCCATCATCGGCTGGAACCTGGTGCAGTTCGACTTGCGCGTGCTCAAGGAACATGCCGAGCGCTATCAAGTTCCCTTGCGGCTGGGACGCGGCGGCGCCGTGATGGAGTGGCGCGAACATGGCGGCAAGCAGGAACACTATTTTGCCGCCGCGGCGGGACGGCTGATCATCGACGGCATCGAAGCATTAAAATCGGCGACGTGGAATTTTTCCTCGTTCAGCCTGGAAAACGTGGCGCAAACGCTGTTGGGCGAAGGCAAGTCCATCGACAATCCCTACCAGCGCATGGCCGAGATCGACCGGCGTTTCCGTGAGGATAAACCGGCACTGGCGCGCTACAACCTCAAGGATTGCGAACTGGTCACGCGCATCTTCGCGAAAACCGAGTTGCTGACGTTTTTGCTGGAACGGGCCAGCGTGACGGGCCTGGCGGCCGACCGCAGCGGCGGCTCAGTGGCAGCCTTCGAACATTTGTACTTGCCGCTGATGCACCGCCAGGGTTATGTGGCGCCCAACCTGGGCGATATTTCGGGCGAAAACAGCCCCGGCGGCTTCGTCATGGATTCCCAGTCGGGCCTGTACGACTCCGTGCTGGTGCTCGACTACAAAAGCCTGTACCCGTCCATCATCCGCACCTTCCTGATCGATCCCGTGGGACTGGTGGTGGGCACCAGCGGCGACGAAGCCGATACCGTGCCCGGCTACCGGGGGGCGCAGTTTTCGCGTGTGAAACATTGCCTGCCCACCATCGTGGAACATGTGTGGCAAGGGCGCGAGACGGCCAAGCGCGAGCGCAACGCCCCGCTGTCGCAAGCGTTAAAAATCATCATGAATGCGTTTTATGGCGTGCTGGGATCGAGTGGCTGCCGCTTTTTCGATCCGCGCCTGGCCTCGTCGATCACCCTGCGCGGCCACGACATCATGCACCGCACGCGCGAGCTGATCACCGAACAAGGCTACCAGGTCATCTACGGCGACACGGATTCCACCTTCGTCTGGCTGAAAACAGCGCGTACGGATGAAGAAGCGGGCAAGATCGGCCGCGCCCTGGTGACGCACGTCAACGCCTGGTGGGAGCGGCACCTGCGCGAGGAATTCGGCCTGGAGAATGCGCTGGAGCTGGAATTCGAGACGCACTACCGGCGTTTCCTGATGCCCACCATCCGCGGCTCGGAAGAAGGCAGCAAGAAGCGCTATGCGGGCCTGGTGGGCAAGCCCGACGGCAGCGAACAGATGGTCTACAAGGGCCTGGAAACGGTGCGCAGCGACTGGACGCCGCTGGCGCAGCAATTCCAGCAAGAGTTATACCGGCGCATCTTCCAGCGCGCCGCCTACCAGGATTACGTGCGCGACTACGTGGCGCGCACCGTGCGCGGCGAATGCGATGCTTTATTGGTCTACCGCAAGCGATTGCGCCGCCCCCTCGGCGATTACCAGCGCAATGTGCCGCCCCATGTGCGCGCGGCGCGCACGGCCGACGCCTACAACCTGGCGCAGGGCCGGCCGCTGCAATACCAGAACGGTGGCTGGATCAGTTATGTCATCACGGTGGCGGGGCCGGAACCACTGGAAACACAGCGCTCGCCCATCGACTACCATCACTACCTGACGCGCCAGCTGCAGCCGGTGGCCGACGCGATCCTGCCCTTCCTGGGCGACGATTTTTCGCGCCTCGTGTCGGGGCAGCAGGATTTGTTTTAGGTCAATTTTACTGACCGGCATGGCCAAGCTGAGGTAATATCGGCGCCTGCCAGGCCAGTCCGCAGGCGCTGTGCGCCGGGGCAGCGTAAAATACGCCATGGCGAAAGAATAAGAGCTGCATGAAGAAGATGCCATTCCAGACGAGAATCGTTCGCAACATGATTTTCCCAGCTGAAATGGCGCATCATTTAACACTATGTTGAACCAGCGGGCAGTCGCACCAGCCATCTGCCCTGCTAATTTTTGAATGAATTGACACCATGACCGAGATCACGTCCTTAAGAGACATCCCGCAAAAAAATATCTTCCGCAAGGGCGACACCTTTGTGCTGTTCGGCGAGCTGTTCGGCCGCGGCTATGTGAATGGCTTGCTGGACGAAGCGCGCAAGGCGGGCATGAATATCGTCGGCATGACGGTCGGCCGCCGCGATGAAAACATGGCGCTGCGCCCGCTGAACGCGGAAGAGCTGGCCGAAGCGGAAGCCAACCTGGGCGGCCGCATCATCAATGTGCCGCTGATGGCCGGTTTCGACCTCGACGCGCCAGCCGGCGAACCGACGCCGACGGCCCTGCTGGCCGACATGACCCTGAAAAGCTGGCAAGAAGACAAGCTGGACTGGGCGCAGATCGAACGCTGCCGCGAAGCCGGCATCGCCCGCTTCGGCGCTTCCGTGGCGAAAGCCATGGCCGAGCTGGACAGCCTGATTCCTGACGGCAGCAATGTGTATTTCGCCCACACCATGGCTGGCGGCATTCCAAAGGTCAAGGTCTTCCTGGCGATTGCCAACCGCATCTACAAAGGCCGCGGCGAGCGCTTCATGTCCTCGCGCGCCCTGCTCGACAGCGACCTGGGTAAATTGATCCTGATGAACTTCGACGAAGTCACGGCCAACACCCTGCAGCACCTGATCGACGGCAGCGCCGCCATCCGCGCCCGCATCGAGCAAACAGGCGGCCAGGTGCGCTACAGCGCCTACGGCTACCACGGTACCGAGATCTTGATCGACGGCAAATACCAGTGGCAAACGTATAGCAACTACACGCAAGGCCTGGCCAAGATGCGCCTGGAAAACGTGGCCAAGGCCGCGTGGGAAAAAGGCATCAAGGCCACCGTCTTCAACTGCCCGGAAATCCGCACGAATTCGTCCGACATTTTTGTCGGCGTGGAACTGTCCTTGTTCCCCCTGCTCGTCGCACTGAAAAAAGAAGGCGGCGCAGCCTGGGCCGAAGAGCAATGGAAAATCTGCCAGGGCTTGCTGGAAGACGGCGTCTCGCTGCAAGACTTGCTCGACCGTATCGCCACCTACAACGGCGACGCCACCAGCGTGCAGTTCCGCAACTTCGCCGCCTGGCCGATGGACAACACGCCAGAACTGGCCGACGTCATGATCGGCACCTCGGACGACATCACCAAGCTGCACAAGGACCGCAAGGAACTGATCACCGACCACCTGAGCTCGCTGGTACTGGAAGGCACGGGCCCGCTGATGTTCCACGCCATGTCGGAGCCGCAAGCCCCCGTCATCTGGCTCAACCACGACATCATCGCGCGCCAGCTGAACTCGGTTCACAACTGAGCTTGATGTAGCGTAAGG
This sequence comes from Janthinobacterium sp. 78, assembly GCF_003096775.1. Classification (NCBI taxonomy): domain Bacteria; kingdom Pseudomonadati; phylum Pseudomonadota; class Betaproteobacteria; order Burkholderiales; family Oxalobacteraceae; genus Janthinobacterium; species Janthinobacterium sp. 78. The sequence continues at coordinate 5,869,374 of NZ_QENT01000001.1, forward strand.
CAAGCTGCACCACACCGACGGCCCGGCTCATCCCCGGGCCGTCGGCGTTTCCGGCACCGCGTTGTTGTCCGCACGCTGGAATCGGCGCCTTCAAGGATGCTCAATGCTGGTGTAAAACACACGTAAAGCATAAAACTTGCCAGATTGTGACAAATCAGTGATAATGCGTCTCGCGTTGCCGGGATGGCGGAATAGGTAGACGCACGGGACTCAAAATCCCGCGCTGGAAACAGCGTGCCGGTTCGATTCCGGCTCCCGGCACCACAGAACACATCAAAGAAGTACCGATAAAGCCATTAAATCCAATGTAATCAAGGATTTAGTGGCTTTTTTCTTGTCTGATCATTCCGAACACCAGCGATTATTCCCGATAGCGCTGCAGCGAGGCCGCCATGAACCGCCTGCCGCTGCTGCCCTAGCCGCAGCGGGGAAGTACGGCCGCATCACTGAATAGCGGCCGACGATTCCTTGCCATCATCAGTAGCTCATTTCCAGACCGGCCATCCTGACAACGAAGAAGGTGACGATCCCCAAGGCCAGGAGCAACAGCATGAAGACTGCGACCACCTTGCCGCTTGCGCGCAGCACCGCGCGATTCTGCTTCGCCTTATCCTGATCCTTCTTCCCTTGATCGTAATGCCACTTGATGGCGAAGAACATGCCCGTGCCGAGCACGAGAGCCTTGAAGGTAACTAAGACTATGGGGGTCCAATCGATCATTTTGCGTATTTCCAGTCTATTACTTGACACTATCTATCGTGAGGAGCACTACCTCAAAACGCTGCTTCAGCAGCTTCTGTTCAAACCATCCCCCAGACATCCTGTTTGACTCTTTCATTATAGCCACCTATGAAATAACAATGGCATCGGGCGCAGTGATGGGCCGAATACGGATGAGAGAGGAGACAACGTCAGCGTCTGCCATGCAAGGATGCTGCAGTACGTTCTGAAGCATACTACTTCAAAACAATTTCCATACATTGAGACAAAATGTCCCAGTTGAAAACCATGCAAGATGATCATTTGGCTATCTGCTTGCCGTGATTGGCCGGGAACGAGGGAGCGGGCACAGCAGCAAGGAAGCTGCCGCATCCGACTAGCCAAACGGCCGCACGCCAAACAGCACGCCATGCAGCCAGAACGCCAGCAGCAGCCACAGCGCGACCCCGGCGCCGATGGCAATCAAGGTGCCTTGCATGGTGCCGCCCTCGTACGCCACGCCGGCCGCGCGGTCGCGCCGCACGGCGGCATACAGATCCACTGACGACCAGGCGAGGAAGCCGCCGAACAGCAGCACGTCGGCCACGCTGCCGTTGGCCAGCAGATGCGCCACGGCCCAGAGTTGCGTGCCGAGCAGCATGGGGTGGTGCACCCAGGTCTTGATGCGGTTGCGCGGCACATTGGCCGCCGCCAGTAAAATCAGCGAGAACAGCATCAGCAGGGCGCTGGCGTGGCGCAAGCCCATGGGCGGCGCCCACAGCACCTGCGGTTGCTGGCGCGCCAGGGCGTAGCCCCAGATGATCAGACCCAGCCCGGCAAACGCCACAAGCGAATACAGCCCCTTCCAGCGCTTTTCGCCGAGGCGCGCCAGCTGGGCGCTGCGCCAGCCGTCGGCGACGATGCGCACCGAGTGCAAGCCCAGGAACAGCAGCAAACCGAGTATCAGCACCGTCATCGTCTTCCCTCCCAGTCAAAAGCAGCTAAGGAGCATAGACGACGCCATGGCCGGCGTCGTCCGCGCAGATCAACGTTCCTCGCGATAGTAGTCGCAGCCCTCGAACGTGGTGCGCAGCGCCTGCTGCAGCTGGGCGTAGCGCTCGGGCGTCAGGTTGAAACGCACGTCGATCTGGCCGTCGTCATCCATCTGCATGGCCGCCTCGGCATCCATCTGCACGGACAGGCGGTTCGGATGCAAGATCACGGCGTGCATGTGGCCATACCAGGCAAATTCCTGGCCGCAGTATTCAATATAGGGTTCGTCCATGCCCATGGCGACGTCCTGCTCGTCATATTCGTCTGCGCGCTGCAGCATCAGGTAGACGGGCTCGCCTTTGCCGGCTGGTGCGGCCAGGGTGGTGATCAGGGCGTCGTCTTGATTCATAACGGACAACTCGGTGGCGGTAAATCCTGCGGACATGGCGTGCTTTCAACAAATAGGGGGATGACGCCACCATAGCGCAAAAGCGGTGCAAACAACATGGCGCGCGGCGAATAAAGCATGCCGCCTATAATGGTCATTCCATCCATATTGCACAGGAGAGCGCCTTGACCGCAGCATCGCCCTACACCATCCGCCTGGCCATTCCCGCCATCGCCACCTACCAGCTGCTGCGCGTGGCCGCCGGCATGAGCGCGAAAAGCACGGAGGCGGCGGCCAAGGGCTTGCCCAACTCCCTGTTTGCCGTGCAAGTGCTGCTGGGCGACGAAGTGGTGGGCATGGGCCGCATCATCGGCGATGGCGGCTGCTTCTTCCAGGTGACCGATATCGCCGTGCTGCCCGCGCATCAGGGCAAGGGCCTGGGCAAGCGCATCATGCGCGAAATCATGCAATTCATCGAGACGGACGTCCCGCAAAGCGCGTATGTCAGCCTGATCGCCGATGGCCAGGCGCAAGAGCTGTATGCGCAATTCGGTTTCAAGCATACGGCGCCCGTCTCCGTCGGCATGGCGCTGGTACGCTAGTGCCGGCCTGGCTGGCTGGCAGCATGGCGCTGGCGCTGCTGTTGAGCGCCGCCGCCTGGCGCGCCGAGCGCACGCTGCAACGGCGCGGGCGCACGACGCGCTGGCTGTGGCTGGCGGCCATCGCCGCGTCCGCCATCTTGCCCCTGGCATGGCTACCCGGCGTGCTGGCAGCCATGCCGGCGACACAATCGCAGCTGAAGCTGGGCTGGTTTGTCTTATCCAGCGGCATGCTGCTGCTGCTGGTGCTGCGTAGCGTCTGGCTGCTGTCGCACCAGCGCCGCTGGCAGAAAACATCGTTACTGGGCACGCCCGTGTACTTGAGTGGCGGCATCGGCCCTTGCGTGGCGGGGCTGCTGCGACCGCGCATCGTGATGCCCGTCTGGCTGCAACTGATTCCACCCCGGCAGCAGGCGCTGCTGCTGGCGCACGCACAATGCCGGCTGGCCGCGCGCGACCCGCAGCTGATGGCCATGGCCTACGCCTTGATCGTGCTCATGCCCTGGAACCTGCCCCTGTGGTGGCAGCTGCACCGGCTGCGCTTTGCCATCGAAGTCGATTGCGACGCGCGCATGCTGGCGCACGGCCACGCGTTGCGCGACTATGCCACGGTGCTGCGTCGGCACGGCCAGTATTACTCGGGCTTGACGGGCGCCGCACCCATCGTGCTGGGCGATCCGCGCGCACTGCGCCGGCGCCGCCATCTGATGGCCAGATTTACCGGGAAGCAGGCAGCGAACTTGCTATAGTAGCGGCAACGCCGCGCGGCGCGCCCGCGTTCCCGGCTCCCCCTTAGAAATCAGAGAGATACCATGCTTTACCTGCTTGCCATCGTGATCGTCATCGCCCTGCTGTACTACGTCTTCAGCGGCCGCACGCCCGTCAAACCGCTGCACAAGCCGCTCGTTTCGGTACGCCAGTATATGCCGGCGATTCCTGCAGGCGCACCGGCACACCACTGGAACGACGAGGGGCGCTTTGCGTCGGAAGTGGAAAACGAAGCGATGTACCAGAGCGCCATCGCCAAACTGGCTGGCGAACACGGTCCCGGCAACGCGGAAGAAAAATGCCTGGCCCTGCTCGTCTGCGACGACGCCAATCCGTTCCAGGACAAGGCCATCGCCGTCTTCATCGATGGCCAGCTGGTCGGCTACCTGTCACACAACGACGCCCTGCGCCTGCGCCGCAACCTGGGTCGCATGGACCTGGTCGGCCAGCTGACCTCGTGCGACGCCGTCATCCGCGGCGGCGGCCTGTGGAACGGCAAGCGCCTGTCGTATGCCGTCTGGCTGGACTTGCAGCCCTACAATTAAGTGAACTCCCGCCACGGCCAGCGTTGTTGCGTCACACAAAGAAGTGCCGGACAGATGGCGCCGGCGCCGATGCAGACCACTGGAAGGGCAAGGAGTTCGATGCCATTATCGCCGGCAGGGGGATAGGCATTTTGATGCACATCAAACAGCTCGCAATTTCCTGGCCGTGGCCTTGCGGAAGGCCATGGCCCGTGTTTTTTTGACCCACATCAAGTCCAGCATAAGAAAACCGCCGTCCGGCACGGCAATGCTGGACTTGCCCGTGTTGTCGTTCTAGCCTTGTTGCCATCCTGACTACCGAGTGACACCATGGCTTACAAATCCATCCTCGTCCACGCCGACCTGTCGCGCCATGCGCCGCAGCGCATCGCCATTGCGGCGCGGCTGGCGCACGCGCACCAGGCGCACCTGATCGGCGCGGCGATGACGGGCCTGTCGCGCTTTACCCTGGAAAACAACCGCGGCATGCGCGGCGGCGCCGTGGCGGCGCAGATTTCAGCACTGCACGGCCAGGCGGAACAGGCACTCGACCAGTTCGAAACGCTGGCGCGCCAGGCCGGCGCCGTCTCGCTCGAACGGCGCCTGATCGAAGACGATGAGGATGGCGGCATGGCCGTCAGCGCCCGCTACAGCGACTTGACGGTGCTCAGCCAGCACGACGACAGCGAAGCGCTGCCCGGCGCCATGAGCGACCTGGTGCCGTATGTGATGCTCAACGCGGCCCGCCCCGTGCTGATCGTGCCGCGCAGCGGCCAGTTTGCGGAGGTCAACAACACCGTGGTGGTGGCCTGGGATGGCAGCATGGAAGCGACGCGCGCCATCGGCCACGCCCTGCCCCTCTTGCGCGCGGCGCGCCTGGTGGTGCTGGCCCTGCTGCACCCGCCGGCTGGCCATGCACAGCCGGCCCGCCATCCGGGCGCCGACATCGCCGCCTACCTGAGCCGCCATGGCGTGCCCGTGGAAGTGCGTCCCGCCATCGCCACGGGCGACATCGGCACGGCGCTGCTGGCCATGGCCGCCGAAGTGCATGCAAACCTGCTGGTGATGGGCGGCTACGGCCACGCGCGCTTCCGCGAAATTTTATTGGGAGGCGTCACGGAAACCGTCTTGCGCCAGATGACCTTGCCCGTGTTGATGGCGCACTGACGTCAAAAAGCCGCGCCACCCTGACGGATGGCGCGGCTTTTACCGAAGAACAGCTAGCGCTTAGACTTTACGTTGCGCCACCGCATCCACGACGCACAAGGCCGTCATGTTGACGATGCGGCGCACGGTGGCCGATGGCGTCAGGATGTGCACGGGCTTGGCGCAGCCGAGCAGGATCGGGCCCACGGCGATGCCGTTGCCGGCGGCCGTTTTCACCAGGTTGTAGGCGATGTTGGCCGACTCGATATTCGGCATGACCAGCAGGTTGGCATCGTGCTTCAGGGCCGAGTTTGGCATGATTTTTTCACGCAGCTTGCTGTCGAGGGCCGTATCGCCGTGCATTTCGCCGTCGATTTCCAGGTCCGGCGCGCGTTCCTTGATGATGGCCAGCGCGGCGCGCATCTTTTGCGCCGAGGCGCTGTCGCTGGAACCGAAGTTCGAATGCGACAGCAGGGCCGCGCGCGGCGACAGGCCGAAGCGGGTCATCTCTTCGGCGGCCATGATGGTGATCTCGGCCAATTGCCCGGCGTCCGGGTTTTCGTTGACGTGCGTGTCGACCATCACCAGCTGGCGCTCCGGCATGATCAGGACGTTCATGGCCGCGTAGACATTGCTGCCGGCGCGCTTGCCCAGCACCTGGTCGATGTATTTCAGGTGCAGCTGGGTGGTGCCGAAGGTGCCGCAGATCATGCCGTCGGCGTCGCCCTTGTGGATCATCATCGAACCGATCAGGGTATGGCGGCGGCGCATTTCCAGCTTCGCGTATTCCTCGGTGACGCCCTTGCGGCTGGTCATCGCGTAATACGTGTTCCAGTAATCGCGATAGCGCTCGTCGAAGTCCGGGTTGATGACGTCGAAATCGACGCCTTGCTTGAGGCGCAGGCCAAATTTCTGGATGCGCGCTTCGAGCACGGGTGGACGACCCACCAGGATAGGACGCGCCAGTTTTTCATCGACCACCACTTGCACGGCGCGCAGCACGCGCTCTTCTTCGCCTTCGGCGTAGACGATGCGTTTGAGTTCGGCCGGCGTCGATTTGGCCATCAGGAACAGCGGCTTCATGAAAGTGCCGCTGCGGTAGACGAATTGCTGCAGGCTGTCCGCGTACGCTTGCAAGTCCTTGATCGGACGCGTGGCGACGCCCGATTCCTCGGCTGCCTTGGCGACGGCCGGGGCGATCTTGATCAGCAAACGGGGATCGAACGGCATCGGGATCAGGTATTCAGGACCGAACGACAGGTTGCTGATGCCGTAGGTGGTGGCGACGATGTCGGACTGCTCGGCATGCGCCAGGTCGGCGATCGCGTGCACCACGGCGATTTCCATTTCGCGCGTGATCGTCGTCGCGCCGCAATCGAGAGCGCCGCGGAAGATGTACGGGAAGCACAGCACGTTGTTGACCTGGTTCGGATAGTCCGAACGGCCCGTGGCGATGATGGCGTCGCTGCGCACGGCCTTGACTTCTTCCGGCAGGATTTCCGGATTCGGATTGGCCAGCGCCAGGATCAGCGGGTTCGGCGCCATCTTGCGCACCATGTCTTGCTTCAGCACGCCGCCGGCGGACACGCCCAGGAAAATGTCGGCATCCGGGATGATCTCGGCCAGGGTGCGCAGCGGCGTGTCTTGCGCGAAGCGTTCCTTGTCCGGGTCCATCAGTTCCGTGCGGCCCTTGTAGACCACGCCGGCCAGGTCGGTGACGTAGATATTTTTCAGCGGGAAGCCCAGGTCGACGATCAGGTCCAGGCAGGCCAGCGCCGCGGCGCCCGCGCCCGACACGACCAGCTTGCACTCTTCGATTTTCTTGCCGACGGCTTTCAGGCCGTTCAGGATGGCCGCGCCGACGATGATGGCGGTGCCATGCTGGTCGTCATGGAAGACAGGAATCTTCATGCGGCTGCGCAACTGGCGCTCGATGTAGAAGCACTCGGGCGCCTTGATGTCTTCCAGGTTCACGCCGCCGAAGGTCGGTTCCAGCGAAGCGATGATGTCGACCAGCTTGTCCGGGTCCATCTCGTTGATTTCGATGTCGAAGACGTCGATGCCGGCGAATTTCTTGAACAGCACGCCCTTGCCTTCCATCACCGGCTTGGCGGCCAGCGGGCCGATATTGCCCAGTCCCAGCACGGCCGTGCCGTTGGTGATGACGGCCACCAGGTTGCCGCGCGCCGTATATTTATAGGCATTCGCCGGATCGATGACGATTTCTTCGCACGGAGCTGCTACGCCTGGCGAGTAGGCCAGCGCCAGGTCGCGCTGGTTGGTCAGTTGTTTGGTGGGCGTCACGCTGATTTTGCCGGGGCGCGGGCACTCGTGATATTCGAGTGCGGCCAAGCGCAATTGTTGACGCAATTCTTCTTTTTTATCAGATGACGAATCCATGCTGTGCAGCCTTCCTGTTTGGTCGATCGGGTGTTCCGGATTTTATCAGACCGATTCTTTCAATTAGCTAGGTATTTTCCGCTAGCCACAGTCTGATATCACGAAAACGCATAACCTAGCATTGTAAGGCCGTCCGGCGGCACAAACGTGCTGAGCAGGAAAAACTATCAAATTTTAGATTTCAATTAGTTTTTATGATAGGCGACCAGGGGCACGCCACAGCGGCAGCGCTTCGACGGCGCGCTCGAGATCGTCCATCTCATCCGCGCCCAGGGTGGTGTCGAACGGCGCGGACAAAATGCTGCGCATCAGCGCCAGGCGCGTCGTCGCTTGCTCCGCGTCGATGAAGCGCGTCGTTTCCGCGCAATACTGCGCGCGCCGCAGGGCATCGGCGCCGTCATCGTCGCCGTCGGGATAATAGTAGCGGCCGATGTGATGCAGCGACTGCAACAGGAATTCGATCTCGCGCAGGATGCGCAGCGCATCCTCGCCGGACAGCACGATGCGGCGGTTGGCGGGCAATAAGGAGGGTGGCGCAGCCATATCGTCAGCCATGGTGGTACATCTTTCTCGCAGGGAAAACCGATAGCCTACGCGATTTTTCCTGCCGGCGACGCCAGCCGCGCACCGGGCGCGAAGCGCACGGCGATCAGCAGCAGCAACACCACGCCGCCCGCCATCACCATCCACGCCTGGGCCAGGCTGGACGAATGCTGGCGGATCAGGCCGGCAATGAAGGGCATGCTGCTGGCGATGATGTAGCCGCCGCCCTGCACAAAGCCCAGCAGGGCGCCGGCGCCGGCCGGGTCCGTCACGTGGTCCATGCTGACGATCAGCGACAGGGGGAACAGGGAACCGATGCCGCAGCCCAGCAGAATCACGGCGGGCAGCGCCAGTTGCGCCGGCGCCACGATCAGGCAAGCCAGGCCGCCCAGCACGGACAACAAGACGGACAGCAGCAGGATGCGGCGGTCGGGAAAGCGGTGGATGATGCTGGAAATGACCAGTCCCGCCAGCACTTCCACCAGGGTCAGGGCACCGAGCAGCAAGCCGCTGTCGGCCGCGCTCCAGCCCAGTTCCGTGTAAAACGGCGGCAGCCAGGCCAGCACCAGCGTGTAGGCGCCCGTGCCGATGCCGAAAAACACCATCAGCAGCCAGGCGCGGCCACTGCCCACGGGCAAGCTGGCGCCCGCGCCGCTGGCCACGTCCACGCGCGTAGCGGCAGCGCGGCGCCACAGCAGCGCGGCGGCCACGGCGGGCAGCGCCCACAAGGCCAGCAGCGCGTTCCAGCCCCAGCTTTGCGCCAGCGGTGAAGCGGACGCGGCGGCAATGGCCGCACCACCCATGATGCCGGTCGTATAAAAGCCCATCAACTGGCCCGCCCGCGCGGGGAAATGGCGCTTGATGAAGGCTGGCAGCAAGGCTTGCACCAGTGCGATGCCCAGGCCGCCCAAGGCCGCCGTGGCGATCAGGCCGCCGCTGTCATGCAAGGGCCAGCGCAGCGCGCAGGCGGCAGCGATGATGGCGATGCCGATACCGATGCCACGCGCCACGCCCAGGCGGCGCTGCAGCTGCACACCCGCCAGCGCGCACACGCCCATGGCGAACACGGGCACGGTGGTCAGCAAGCCCGCGTCGGCATTGCTGATGCCCGTGCTGGCCTGGATGCTGTCGAGCAAGGGGCCGATGGCGGCCAGGATGGGCCGCAAGTTCAAGCCCAGCAGGATGATGGCGGCCACCAGCAGGGCCGAGGAAGCGGAAGAAGAAGGGGAAGCGGCAGGTCGTGCGGATGGCATGGGATAGTCCTTGCCTCGCTGGGAGGCACATGGTTTAATGCGTCATCAATTATGACTCGATGAAAAGTATCTTAACATAAAGATAGAAATCTATCTTGAGGTCGAGATAAATGGACACCCCATGACAACTACCCCGCAAGAACACACGCGCGCGCAATTTGCCGCAGCACAATGGCAGCGCGAATTACCGCAGATGGATACGCATGCCATGCAACTGGTGGGCCAGCTGGGCACGGTGGCGCAGCTGATGGCGCGCGACTGGCTCAACCCGCTGTTTGCCGAACATGGCTTGCAACCGGGCGAATTCGACGTGCTGGCGACCTTGCGCCGCTCGGGGGCGCCCTACAGCCTGACGCCGACGGCCTTGTACGAGGCGGCCATGCTGTCCTCGGGCGGCATGACCAACCGCATCGACCGGCTGGAAGCGGCCGGCCTGATCGAACGCCAGAAGCACCCGACGGACCGGCGCGGCGTGCTGGTGGCCCTGACGCCGAAGGGATTGGCACTGATTGACAAGCTGGTGCTGCTGCACGTGGAAAACGAGCGCGCCATGCTCTCGCCCCTGAGCGCGGACGAGCAGCGCCAGCTCGACCAGTTGCTGGCCAAGCTGCTGCACGGCATGGCGCAGGCGAAGAAAGGCTAGGCGAGCAGCTGCGCCAGCTCGCGCAGCGCCGCATTGCCGCGCCGGGCCAGGCGCTGCAGTTCGGCAGGGTCGCGGCTGTCGTACAGGGCCTGGACATGGCCCACGCTGGCCGCGTGCAAGTCGATATCGCTGTCGCGGTCCGCAAGCTGGGCGTCGGCCACGTGGCCCTCGACCAGGGTCAGATAGTAATGACGGGGCTTGCCGCGCAAGTTGGCGGCAAACTGCAGCACCAGGCCACTGTCGAACAGCAGGGCGCCGCTGCGGCCACCCTGTTCCAGCAGCACGCGAAACGCCGGCAAGGGCTGCCGCGCCGCGCGCAGGAAACCGGCCAGGTGCACCTGATAACCGAGGTCCAGGCCATTCGCGCCCAGCTGGCCGCGCTGCAGATACGCCTTGAACGACGCCTGCACCTGCCGCTTGCCCCTGCGGAACAGGCGCTCGTCCTCGTACAGGCACAGCTGGCCGCCATCGCTGATGGCGTCGAAGCCCCACGCCACCAGTTCCTGTGCCTCGAAGGAGGCCAGGCCGACGGCTTGCGGGTCGCGCAACCAGCCATGGTCGAGCCAGGATTGCAGCAGGTCGTGAATATCGAGAATGGGCATGGCAGGTTGCTCGGCAGTGGAAAAGACCCGTATTGTAGGCCAGCCTATAATAGCCGGGCCACACCATCACTCAACGCACAGACTACGCCATGGCCCCACACGACGCGCTTTCCGAATTCGACCTGATCAAACAATACTTCGTGCGCCAGCGCCCCGGCCGCGCCACCCTGGGCATCGGCGACGATTGCGCGCTGATTACGCCCGGCGCCGGCAAGCAGATCGCCATCTCGTCGGACATGCTGGTCGAGGACCGGCATTTCTTTGCCGGCGCCGACGCCCGCATGCTCGGTCATAAAAGCCTGGCCGTGAACCTGTCCGACCTTGCCGCCATGGGCGCGCGTCCCGTAGCATTTACCCTCGCCCTGGCGCTGCCGCAAGCCGAGCGCGCCTGGCTGGCCGGCTTTGCCGAAGGCTTGTTTGCGCTGGCCGACGCGTTTAATTGCGAACTCATCGGCGGCGACACCACCAAGGGGCCCTTAAATATCTGCATCACCGTATTCGGCGAACTGGCACCGGGCCAGGCCCTGCGCCGCAGCGCGGCCGTGGCGGGCGACGACATCTGGGTCAGCGGCACGCTGGGCGACGCGCGCCTGGCGCTGGCCGGCTACCGCGTGGAACAGGAACTGGCGCCAGCCGACCTGCTGATGGCTGGCGTGCGCATGCACACGCCCACACCACGCGTGGCGCTCGGTTGCGCGCTGGCCGAAGCGGGCCTCGCGCATGCGGCCATCGACATTTCGGACGGCCTGGTGGGGGACCTCGGGCACATCTTGAAAGCGTCGCAAGTGGGCGCCACCCTGAACGTCGACGCCCTGCCGGCCGGCCCCGTGCTGGCGCGGCAGGAAACCAGCCTGCGCCGCCGCTACACGGCCGCCGGCGGCGACGATTATGAGCTGTGCTTCACGGCGAGCGCTTCCTCGCGCGCGGCCATCGCCGCGCTGGCGGCCAGCTGCGGCACACCCGTCACGCGGGTCGGACGCATCGAGGCCCAATCAGGCTTGCGGCTGGTCGATGCGGCAGGCTTGCCGCTCGATCTGGCGGTGAGTTCTTTCGACCACTTCAGCGAATAAACAAGCGCTACCGCGCCGCCGCCCGCGCCAGCCCCGGCTGGTTCACCATCCAGTAGTGCTGGAAGGCCAGGCGGATGTTGTCGCGCAGCTGGGTGTCATCCCACGGCTTCGTATAGAAACGGTAGATGGCGCCGCGGTTGATCGAGTCGAGCACCGCTTCGAGGCCCGTGTAGCCGGACAGGATGATGCGGATGGTTTCCGGGTACAGCTCTTTGACTTTGCTCAAGAATTCCGTGCCGCTCATGCTGGGCATGCGCTGGTCGCAGACGATCACGTGGACCCTGTGCAGGGCCAGCATTTCAAACCCTTCGGCCGGCGTGCTGGCCGTGAGAATCTGATAGCCCTCGGGGCGGAACAAACGGTGCAGCGAGGACAGCACGTTGACGTCGTCGTCGACGATGAGCAGGGTTTGCGCCGGCTGGGCGGCGGGATCGTGGCCGGGCGGCAGGCCGGCGCCGGCGGCGATCATCTGCCCCAGTTCCAGCGCCGGCAGGGCGCGGCTGAAATAAAAGCCCTGGATCTCGTCGCAGCGGTTGCGCCGCAGGTATTCGAGCTGCGGGCGCGACTCCACGCCCTCGGCCACCACGCTCAGTTTCAGGCTGTGCGCCATGCTGACGATGGCCAGCGCGATGGCCGCGTCGTTCGGGTTGCTGGTGATGTTGCGCACGAAGGCGATGTCGATTTTCAGCTTGTCGATGGGGAAACGCTGCAAATACGCGAGGCTCGAGTAACCGGTGCCGAAATCGTCGATGGCCACCTTGACGCCGATTTTTTTCAATTTACCCAGCACGACGATGGTGCGCTCGGCGTTCGACATCAGCGCCGTTTCCGTCAGCTCCAGCTCCAGCAGTTCCGCCGCCACGCCGTACTGCGCCAGCGCGCGCGTCACTTCGCCTTCCAGGTCGCCTTCGGCAAACTGGCGGCTCGACACATTCACGGCCACGTGCACGGGCCCCACTTCGCTGTCGCGCCACTCGGCGATCTGGCGGCAGGCGGCCTGGATCACCCAGGCGCCCACGCGCACGATCAGGCCCGTGTCTTCCAGCACCGGCACGAATTCGGCCGGTGCCACCAGGCCGTAGCCGGGACGGCGCCAGCGCAGCAGCGCTTCCACGCCGCTGATGCGGCCCGTGCGCAAATCCACCTTGGGCTGGTAGTAGAGGATGAACTGATCGTGTTCGAGCGCATGGCGCAGCGCCAGTTCCAGGTCCAGGCGCGCCAGCACCTGCACGTTCATGCCGGCCGTGAAAAAGCGGTAGCCGTCGCGGCCCGCCTGCTTGGCGCCGCCCATGGCCGTATTCGCGTATTTGATCAGCGTTTCCGGGTCGGTGGCGTCGTCCGGATACATGGCGATGCCGATGCTGGCCGTCAGGGTGGCCGCGTGGCCGCGCAAGTCGAACGGCGCGCGCAAGGCTTCGCGCACCTGGTTCGCTACCGCCACGGCTTCCTGCTGGTTGCGGCTCATGGTCAATATGAGCGCGAATTCATCGTTGCCCAGGCGCCCCACCGTGTCGCGCAGGCGCACGCATTCGACCAGGCGGTTGCTGAACTGGCGCAGCAGCTCGTCGCCCAGCGCCGCACCCAGGGTGTCGTTGATGCTTTTGAAGCGGTCCAGCGCGATGAACAGCACCACGATGCGCCAGCTTTTCTCTTGCGCCAGTTCGACGGCCTGGGCCAGCGTCTGGTAGAACAGGCTGCGGTTCGGCAGCCCCGTCAAGCCATCGTAATGGGCCAGGTGCTTCAGGCGCTCCTGCGCCTGGCGCCGCTCGCTGATGTCGCGCGCCACGGCGATCAGCAGCAGGCCACCCGTGGCATGGCCGCCGGCCACGGGCGCCTGCGCATACCAGTGCCAGCCCAGTTCCACGGGCACCGGGCTCAGGTCGCGCCGCAGCAGTTCGCATTCCGTCACTTCCGTGGCCAGGTGGGCCGCGCCGCCCGGCAGCGCGGCCAGGGGCGGGGCCGGCGGTGGCGGCAGCAGGGTACCGGGCGCCAGCGCCAGCAGTTCGGCGCGCGCATAGCCGAGCAGGCGGCACGCGCCATCGTTGACGTCGACCAGGGTCATGCCCAGCACGTCAACGAGGAAGATGGCGTCGGTGGTGGCGTCCATGGCGCCGCGAAAGCGCTGCAATTCGGCCGTGCGCTGGCCCACCGTGCGTTCGAGCAAGGTGTTGTAGTGGCGCGCGGCGCGGTGCAGCAACCGCACTTCGAGCATGTTGCGGATGCGCGTGAGCACTTCGAGCGCGTCGAAGGGCTTGCTGATGAAGTCGCGCGCGCCCGCTTCCAGCGCTGCCAGCTTGGCGTCCGGGTCGGCGGCGATCACCAGCACGGGCAGGTAGCCTTCCAGCTCCAGCGGGCGCAAGGCATCCATCACGTCGTAGCCGCTCATGCCGGGCATCACCAGGTCGAGAATGATCAGGTCAAACTGGTGGCGCTGGTGCAGGCCGGCCACGGCGCGCGCGTCGAGGGTGCTGCTGATGGCCGAGTAGCCGCCGCTGCCCAGCAGGTGCTCGAGCAGGCGCAGATTGACGTCCTGGTCGTCGACGATGAGAATTTTCGCCGCATAGATATCGGCCTGGCTGATCATGGCGCGCCTGCTCCCTTTTGCCGGCGCTGCTGCGCCACATAGGCCAGGGTGCTGTTGATCGCCTCGGTAAATTCATCGAGGTTGATCGGCTTGGTCAGATAGCGATAAAAGCCCAGCGCCATGCTGCGCTCGACGTCGCCCGGCATGGCGTTGGCCGTCAGGGCGATGACGGGAATGTGCGCCGTACGCGGATCGGCGCGCAGCAGTTTCAGCGCGTCCGTGCCGTTCACATGCGGCAGGTTGATATCCATCAAGATCAGCTGCGGCAAATGCGTGCGCGCCATCTCCACACCCAGGCGGCCATCCATGGCCGTCAGCAGCTGCAATTGCGGGCAGTAGCGCACGATTTCCTCGACCAGGGTCAGGTTGGCGGGATTGTCTTCCACATATAGCAAGGTCACGGGGGCGCTGTGCTCGAGCAGCGCGCCGGCCAGGTCCGGCCGCGGCAACGCCGGAGCGGCGGGAAGGGCCACGGCGTCGACCACGCGCAGCTCGATCCAGAAAATGCTGCCCTCGCCGGGCGCGCTGGAGACGCCGATGTTGCCATCCATCAATTCCACCAGGCGCTTGGTGACCACCAGGCCAATGCCGCTGCCTTCTTCCGTGCCGCCCTCCTGCCCCAGCCGGTTGAAGGGCTGGAACAGCAGCGCCAGCTGTTCGGCATCGAGACCCACGCCCGTGTCGCGCACGCTGATGCGCACGCGTCCGCACGCGTGCGGCACGCACTCGATGGCCACCTGCCCCTGCTCGCGGTTGTACTTGAGCGCATTCGACAGCAGGTTCAACAGAATTTGCTTGAGGCGCGTGCGATCGGCCAGCACGTTGAGGGGGCAGGCATCGGGGAAGGCCATGCCGATGCCGCGCTGGCTGGCCAGCGGCGCGATCATGTCGCGGCATTCCTGCAAGATGGCGTCCAGGCCCACCGGTTCCAGCGACAGGCTGACCGTGCCCGACTCCACCTTGGCCAGGTCGAGGATTTCATTGATCAAGGTCAACAAATGGCGCCCCGATTTGAGGATATGGCCGGCGAATTCCTTCTTTTGCTCCAGGGTCGACGGCAGGCGGTCGGAACTGAGAATTTGCGCGAAGCCCAGGATGGCGTTCAGCGGCGTGCGCAATTCATGGCTCATCGACGACAGGAAGGCCGACTTGGCATAGTTGGCGCTGCGCGCCTCTTCCATCGCCATGGCCAGTTCGCCATTCGTCATTTCCAGCTGCATCGTGCGCTCGTGCACGCGCACTTCCAGTTCCTGGTTCAGGCGCATGACTTCCTGCTGCGCCTCGGTGCGCTGCTCGCCCTCGCGCGCCAGTTCGCCGTTCGAGCGTTCCAGCGCGTGCGTGCGCAGCTCGATCTCGGCCAGCATCTTGTTGAAGGAATCGACCAGCTGCGCCACTTCGTCGTCGCTGAGCTTGCGCGCGCGGCGCGAGTAGTCGCCCGTCTCGATCACTTCGCGCGCCACATCGGCGATATCGAGGATGGGCTGCGTGATGACGAAATCGAGGCGGCGCAGCAGCAGCAAGGCCACCAGCAGCGCCAGCACCGTCACGCCCAGCGCGATGGCCAGGTAATCGGCCGTGCGGCCGGACAGCTCATAATCGGCGCGCAGATACACGGTGCCCAGCAGCTCGCCATTGTCGACGATGGGCTTGAACAATTCCACCGAGCTGCCGGCGATACTTTCGCCTTCCTTGCCCACCTTCGCCGGCAGCGCGCCCACGCGCTCGTTCGCGCGATAGCTGGCAAACAGGCTGCCGTCGGCCTTGTACAGGGCACCGGCCGTCACGCGCGGGCGGATGCGCATCAGGTTGAGGTTTTCCTGCGCCAGGCGTTCGTCGTCGAAGGCCAGCGCGGCCGAACTCATGTGCCCGAGCAGCTCGGCCTGGGTACTGATATCGGCCACCAGGTTGCGGTGATAGGCGCGCAAGTCGTAGACGACGATGGTGCCCAGCGAGATGACGAGCGCCACCAGGGTGGTCAGCAAGACCACCGACATCAGCTTGTGGCGGATGGAACGCAGTCGCAGCATGGTCAGGCGCCCCCCGTCTGCACGCGATAGGCGGCCAGCAGCATGCGCGCGCTGATGCGGATATGCGCCTGCGCCACGGGTTTTAAGGCCACGTCGAAGCGCACCTTGTCGTCGGCCATCACAAAATTGATCATGCTGCCCATCGCGTAGACCTCATCCGAATCGGACACCGTCAACAACGCCAGGCCACGGCTGGCGGCCAGCATCTCCTGCAGCGCCGTTTTTTCCAGCGCGCCCAGGTACAGCACGTGCAGCCCGGCCAGCGCTTCGCCGCGGCGCACTTTTTTCACCTGCACGGCGCGGCCGTTGACGTTGTGCCCGGCCACGCTCTGTTCGAGCTGCTCGGCCAGCGCATCGGCGCCCGCCACGCCGATCACCAGCGGAGAGTCGGGCCGGACAAAACTGCCGTCTGGCCACTCGACATAACCGGCAAACTTGTACAGATACCCGGCCTTGACCTGGCGTTCCAGGTCCCCCGGCACCTGCGATCGCGCATCGGCGCACAGCACGCCCAGGAGCAGCAATAGCCAGCCCAAGCGCAGGGAGCGGCGGCCGGCGCCGCGCACGGGGCGGCGCAGGGGGCCAGGATGACGCCACCAGGACCAGTTCAGAATTACCATGACTACCGAGTAAAGAGAATGCATACGAAGGCGCGGCACCATGCCGCTTGCCGGTTCGGGCGATGCACACCAGGGTGGCGCAGCGACACAGCGCCTGCCGGCCCAAAGTGGTAGCAAATGTATAAAAGAGTGTACGCATTTTCGCTGGTACCGGGGAAAGTTTCTTTTACCGTTGAGCATGCTACAGTCTCGCCACCCTTACCAACGCATGCAGGAGTCCTCCATGAGCAACGCACTCGCCCCCCTCTCCACCGCCGTCGGCCTGGCCTTGCAGGCGAAGGGCCTGCTGCTGGCCACGGCCGAATCGTGCACGGGCGGCGGCGTGGCCCAGGCCGTCACCGACATCAGCGGGTCGAGCGCCTGGTTCGAACGGGGCTTCGTCACCTATTCCAACGGGGCCAAAAGCAGCATGCTGGGCGTGCCCGCCGAGCTGATCGCCGCACACGGCGCCGTCAGCGAGGAAGTGGCCGCCGCCATGGCGCAGGGAACGCTGGCGCACAGCGAGGCCCAGGTGGCCGTCTCGACCACGGGCATCGCCGGCCCCACGGGCGGCGTGCCCGGCAAGCCCGTCGGCACCGTCTGCTTCGGCTGGGCCATAGACGGTCGCGTGCAGACAGAGCGCCGGGTATTCGCCGGCGACCGGCAAGCCGTGCGCGAGCAGGCCGTCCTCCATGCGCTGCAGGGGCTCTTGCGCTTTATCCAGTAGCGTCGGCGATGCAGGCGCGGTCGCGGCCCGCCTGCTTGGCCGCATACAGGGCGCTGTCGGCGCGCAGCAGCAAGTCGTGGCGGCCGGCGCCGTGGCGCGGATACTCGGCGATGCCAGCCGAAAAGGTGCAGCCCGTCAAGCTGTGTGGCGCCTGCCGGATCAGCAACTGGCGGTAGCGCGCGGCGATATCGTCGATCTTGTGCGCGGCGATGACGCTGTCGGCTTCGCGCAACAGCAGGCAGAATTCCTCGCCGCCATAGCGGCACACCATGTCGCTGCCGCGCAGCTGGCTCTCCACCAGGCGCGCGAACTGGATCAGCACTGCATCGCCAAAGTTGTGGCCATACGTATCGTTGACGCGCTTGAAAAAATCCAGGTCGATGATGGCGATGGCCACCGGCGCATCCGCATCGGCCTCGTGCAAAATGGCATTGAGGCAAGTTTCAAAATGGCGGCGGTTGTACAAGCCCGTCAAGTGGTCGCGCATGGCCTGTTCCTTCAGGCTGTCCTGCAGCGCATTGACGTGCAGGATCTGGTGCGCCAGTTCGCGGTTCAGGTGCTCGAGCTTGACGTTTTCCGTCTCGCGCGCCGCCTGCAGCTCCAGCGCCTTGTCGCGCTCGGCTTTCAGGCTGTGCATTTCCTTTTCCAGGTTGCGCATCAGGCTGCGCGAGGCGCGCGCCGACTTGCTGCTGGCCTCGTAGGCGGCCTGGTATTGCTGCAGGAAACCATAGGCGATTTGCCATTCGCCCAGCTGGGCATTGATCTCGGCCAAGCCCCGCAAAATCTGCTGCTGGTGAAACGGGTTGCGCGTCCAGCTCAGCAGGCTGTGCGCCTGCGTCAGCGAGGCCAGCGCCTGCGCCGTCTGGCCCGCGTGCAGGTCCAGCTTGCCGCGCACCAGCCACGCATGCATCTGCTCTTCCAGGTCCTGGCCGCGGCGCGCATATTCTTCGGCGCGCAGCAGCAGTTGCAGCGCGCTGGCAGGCTGCTGCAGCAAGATGGCGGCGTGCGCGGCAACGCAGAATAAAAAGGCGCGCACGGCCAGGTCTTCTTCCGGCCACTCGTAAAACGGCTCCACCAGCGCCAGCGCCTCGGCCGGCTTGCCCGTCGCCAATAAACACATGGCCAGGTTGGCCGAGACGATGGTTTGCTGGTATTTGAGCTTTTGCGTGCCGATGATCCCGAGCGCCTCGACCAGCAGGGGAATCGCATCTTCATCGTTGCCCAGGTCATGCTGCGACGACGCCAGGTTCGACAGGCTGTTGACCCGGTGCGCGGGGCTGCCGAAGCGTTCGGCAATGTCGAGCGCCAGCAAAAAATTGCGCGGGCCGTCCTGCGTATCGCCACGGTTCAGGGCATCGACGCCCAGGCGCGCATACAGCATGAACTTGTGCAGCGAGTCAGGTATCTGCGCGGCCTGGCTGCGCGCTTGCAGGAAATGCTGCTCGGCATCGGCAAAGTCGCCGCGCCGGCTCGCATACGCGCCCTGCAGGGCGGCCACTTCCATGCCCCCTTCCAGGTCGCCGCTGTGCTGGAAATACGCGCGCAGGCGCTCGCACGACGGTTCAGCCTCGCCCGCGTAATACGCCAGCCAGCAATGATTCAGTTCCGCATACGCGCCGCCGCGCGCATACTGTTGTCGTTGCGCCGCCGCCAGCGCCATCTGCGCCAGCCGGCGCGCCTGGCGGCGGTTGCCGACCAGGCAAGACAGGGCTTGCTGATTCAAACGGTCAATGTCGGCTTTATCGAGACTGGAGATCGGCACTGCGTCCTCGTTCACACTCTGGGGGTGGATTTTTCACACAAAACTTGCTCTATATCAATGGTATCCTGATTAACATCATAACCAGATTCGCTGTTCCGCATGGCATATTCGCAAACGATTGTGGTAAAAATGCCAGTCGTGGCCTGGCCTGGCGCCCGCGCCGCTGTCACGAATCTTTGATTGTCACTGACGCAACAACTTGGAGTAGTCGCAATGCAAAACACGGTACATTTCATCCTGCAGGGCAAGGGCGGCATCGGCAAGACCCTGGTATCGACCCTGCTGGCCCAATGGATAGGCGGCAAGGACGACACGCCCTTGCGCTGCTATGACACCGATCAGGAAAACGCCACGTTCTCGCGCTACAAGGCGATGCAGGTCAAGCACGTGCCCGTGATGACGGATGCGCGCAACATCGACCCGAAACGCTTTGACGCGCTGATGATCGACATCCTCGACACAGACGGCAACTGCGTGATCGACAATGGCGCGAATACCTTTTCGCCGCTGATGGGCTATCTGCTGGAAAACGATTGTTTCTCGCTGCTGGAAGAATCGGGCCGCAAGGTGTACATCCACACCATCGTCGGCGGCGGCGACACCTTGCACGATACGGCCACGGGTTTTGTCGCCACGGCGCAAGCGACGAAAGTGCCGCTGGTGCTGTGGCAAAACGAACACTTCGGCCTGCTGCAATCGGCGTCCGGCAAGCAGTTTATCGAATCGCAGTCGTATGCCGACAACCGCGCGCGCGTCAAGGGCAGCATCACCTTGAGCCAGCGCAATCCCGACACCTTCGGCGCGGATGTCAAGAAAATGAATACGGCACGCCTGACGATGCAGGAAGTGATGCAGAACGACAAGTTCAACATCATGGAAAAACAGCGCATCAAGGTCGTCTACCGCGACATCTTCGAACAGCTCGACAAGGTGCAGTGGTAGATGGACCAGCACAAACTGCGCAGCCATGTGTTCGACAAGACGGGCATCAAGATCGACGTCGATGACCCGATATTCGCCCTGGTGGCGCTGAACGAAGCGGTGCTGGCGGAAACCGTCGAGCGCCAGCTGGCTCTGCTGGACGCCGCCACGCAGGCGCTGGCGGCGCAAGCGCGCGCGGCGGGCGGCTTGCCTGAGCTGCCGCCCGCGTCCTTGGCCAGCCTGGCCAGCCCTGCCGATAATGCGGCGGCGCCAGCCGCCGGCTTTACGCCGCGCGAATGGCGTTTGCTGGGCGCGGCCGCCATCGTCTCCGTCGCCTGCGCGCTGCTGGTGCTGGGCGGCGCGGCCCTGCTGTATAAACTGTAGCACCGAGCGTAGCACTGTCGCGCTGCGCCAGCCACGAGCGAAGCGCAGCGTCTTCCCCCCACCCTAGCCTGGAAGCATGCATGAAACCGATCAAATTGCTGGCCATACCCGCCCTGTTGCTGTCGCTGTACGGCGCCCCCCTGAGCCTCGCCCATGCCGCCGCTGCGGCCGTCGCGACGGCAGCCACGAGCGTGCCAAATGTTGCGTACGAAAAATACACGCTGCCGAATGGCCTCGACGTGATCCTCGTGGAAGACCATAAATTGCCCGTCACGGCCGTCAACGTCTGGTATCACGTGGGGCCGGCCAATGAAGCGCCGGGCCTGACGGGCTTTGCGCACTTGTTCGAACACATGATGTTTGCCGCCACCAAGCACGTGCCGCGCGGCATGGCCGACCAGTTGCTGGAAGGCGCGGGCGCCACCGATTCGAACGGCAGCACGGATTTCGACCGCACCAATTATTTCGACACGGTGCCGTCGAACCAGCTGGAACTGGCCTTGTGGGCCCATTCCGACCGCATGGGCTATCTGCTGGACGTACTCGACCAGACGGCGCTGACGAACCAGCAAGACGTGGTGCGCAACGAACGCCGCCAGAGCGTGGAAAACGCACCGTATGGCATCGTGCAGGAAGCCCTGTACCACCAGCTGTTCCCGAAGACCCACCCGTATTACGCCAGCGTCATCGGTTCGCATGCGGACATCCAGAACGCGAAGCTGGCCGATATCAAGGAATTCTTTACCAAATACTATGGTCCCAACAACGCCAGCCTGGTGATCGCCGGCGACATCGACAAGGCGAAAACCAAGCAACTGGTCAACAAATACTTCGGCAGCTTCAAGAGCGGCCCCGCCGTGCCGAAACCCGATGTCGTGACGCCACCCATCACGCAGGAACGCCGCATCGTGGTGCAGGACCGGGTCGAGTTGCCGCGCGTCTTCATGGCCTGGCTGACGCCGTCCGCCTACGCCAAGGATGATGCGGAACTGTCGATGGCCGCGCACATCCTGGCCGGCGGCAAGTCCAGCCGCCTGTATAAATCGCTGGTGTACGACAAGCAGATCGCGCAGGACGTGGGCGCGAACCAGAGCTCGAACGCCCTCACCTCGGTGTTCAGCGTGGACGTGACGGCCCGCCCTGGCCACCAGCCCGAGGAAATCGAGCAAGCCATGCAGGCGGAGCTGGAGCAATTGCGCGCCAAGGGACCCAGCGAGAAAGAACTCGAGCGGGCCCGCAACAGCATCGAGACGAGCATGCTGAGCCAGGTGGAAAAAGTGGGCGGCAACGCCAACCTGATGAACCAGTACAACCAGTACCTGGGCGACCCCGGCTACCTGGCTAAGGATATCGAACGCTACCGCCAGGTGACGGCGGCCGGCGTGCAGCGCGCCGTCGACACTTACCTGAAAAACCAGGCGCGCGTGGTCGTGTATGGCGTGCCGGGCACGCCGGACCTGGGTCCGGAAGTGGCGACGCCGGCACCGGGCAAGGTCAAGGCGGCGCCGGGCACGGCCATCAATGCGGACGAGCCGTGGCGTAACAAGGTGCCGGCCGCCGGTCCCGCGCCGAAGATTGTGCTGCCGCAAGCGACGTCCTTCACGCTGAGCAATGGCTTGACCGTGATCCACAATTTCAACCCGGCCGTGCCGCTGATTTCCAGCCAACTGGTGGTAAAAAGCGGTTCGGGCGCGAATCCGCTGGCGCAGCCGGGCTTGTCTGGCTTTACGGCGCAACTGCTGCAGGAAGGCACGGCCACGCGCAGCGCGCCGCAGATCGCCGACGACGTGGCGCAACTGGGTGCCTTCCTGGGCACGGGTTCCGGTGCGGATGCCTCGTTCGCCCAGCTGACGTCGCTGAAAACCACCTTCCCGCAAGCGCTCGACGTGCTGGCCGACGTGGTGCAGCACCCGCAATTCCCCTCGGCCGAGGTGGAACGCCAGCGCGCCAGCCGCATCGGCGAACTGGCGCAGCAGCGCGAAAACGCGGGGGCCGTGGCGGCCCGCGTGGAAGCGGCCGCCCTGTATGGCCCGCAACATCCGTACGGCACTATCCAGCTGGGCACGGAAGCGGCCCTGAAAGCCACCAGCCGCGCCGACCTGCAGGCGTTCTGGCAGCAGCATTACGTGCCCAACAATGCGGCCCTGATCGTTTCGGGCGATATCGGCGCCGCGGAATTGAAGAGCCTGGCCGAAGCCAAGTTCGGCAGCTGGAAGGCGGGCGCCGTGGCGCCTTCCGTGACGGCGGCGCCGGCCACGACGAAAGCCAGGCTGATCCTGGTCGACAAGCCGGGCGCGCCGCAGACGGCCGTGCGCCTGTCGACCATCGCCGTGGCCCGCACGACGCCCGATTATGCGCCGCTGCAAGTAATGAATGCGGCGCTGGGCGGCTTGTTTACGAGTCGGCTGAGCAATAATCTGCGCGAAGAAAAGGGCTACACGTATGGCGTGCGCTCGCAATTCCAGTACCGCAGCCAGCCAGGCCCATTCTCGATAGCCGCCGGCGTGCGCACCGATGTGACGGGTCCGGCCGTGTCGGAAACCTTCAAGGAAATCCGCGCCATGATCGCCAAGCCGTTAACGGCCAAGGAATTGTCGAATGCGCGCAATTCGCAGGTGCTGTCGCTGCCGGGCCAGTTCGAGACGAATGCCAGCATCAGCGCCAGCATGGCCAACGTGTATATCTACGGCCTGGGCCTCGACTACTACGCGACCTTGCCGCAGCGCTTTGCGGGCGTGACGGACAAGCAGGTGCAACAGGTGGCAAAGAAATACCTGCAGCCGGAAAAGCTGATCGTCATCGGCGTGGGCGACAAGGCGAAGATCGCCCCGCAATTGTCGAAGCTGAAGCTGGCGCCCGTGGAATTGCGCGATGCGGAGGGTAACGTCAAATGATACTTATGGGGCTAGTCCTGTCAGGCCTGGCCCCACATATCAAAGCTTAGCGGCGCTTGAACAGCGCCGCTTTATCCACCAGCGCCGCGATCGCCACACCGGCCGTGTAGGCGATCAAGTCGGCCCAGCCGAAGGTGGAGCCGAGCACCAGGTGCCCCAGCGGATGCGCACGCAACTCGACGAGCCAGGGCGCCTGGACCAGCTGGCCGAATTCCACGGCAAAGCAGATCAGCAAAGACCACAATGCCAGCTGCCACGTGCGCATGCGCGTGGCGATGATGCCCAGCGCAAAGACGATCATCATGGCCCACAGGGCGTCGCCCGGATACTTGCCGAGCGCGGCGGGAAGATATTGGGGATAAGCGCGCGAGGCCAGGCCCAGCGCGATGACAGCCACGGTTGCGCCCACCTGCAGCAGGCGGCGGCGTTCAGGTTTTACCAGGAACATATTTCCATTCAAAGACACAATTCGGGCCGAACCATTGCGGCCCGTCCGATATTGTACTGCGCCTGCCCTGCCTGCCTGGCGCCTATTTCGCTATGACAAGTTCAAGCGGGGCCACCTGCGCAGCCCCGGCGGACGGATAGGTTCTCAGTCGCCCAAGCCCGCATACAGCGCCGTGCTCAGGTAGCGTTCGCCAAACGACGGGATGATGGTGACGATGGTCTTGCCTGCATTTTCCGGGCGGCGCGCCACTTGCAGGGCGGCCCACAGGGCGGCGCCCGACGAGATGCCGACCAATAAACCTTCGTCGCTGGCGGCCAGGCGCGCCGTGGCGAAGGCGTCGTCGTTCTTCACGCAGATGATTTCATCGTAGATGGCCGTGTTCAAAATCTGCGGTACGAAACCGGCGCCGATGCCCTGGATCGGGTGCGGGCCCTTGGTGCCTTTCGACAGCATCGGCGACGCTTCCGGTTCCACGGCAATCACTTGCAGACCGGGCTTGCGTTCCTTCAACACTTCGCCGATGCCGGTAATCGTGCCGCCCGTGCCCACGCCGGCGATGACGATGTCGACTTGTCCATCCGTATCGCGCCAGATTTCCTCGGCCGTCGTGGCGCGGTGGATGGCGGGATTGGCAGGATTGTTAAATTGCTGCAGCATCAGGTAGTGCGGCGCGGCCGCCACCATTTCCTCGGCCTTGCGGATGGCCCCCAGCATGCCTTCGCTGCCCGGCGTGAGCACCAGCTCGGCGCCGTAAGCGCGCAGCAGGATGCGCCGTTCGCGGCTCATGGTGTCGGGCATGACGAGGGTGCAACGGTAGCCGCGCGCGGCGCAGACCATGGCCAGCGCGATGCCCGTGTTGCCACTGGTAGGCTCGACGATGACGGTATCGGCATGGATCTTGCCAGCGGCTTCGGCCGCGACGATCATGGACAGGCCGATGCGGTCCTTGACGCTGTGCGCGGGATTGTAGAATTCGAGTTTGGCCAGGATGGTAGCCACACTGCCGGCGGCGATGCGGTTGATGCGCACCAAGGGAGTGTTGCCGATCAGTTCAGTGACGTCGTTGGCGATGTTCATGGGAGTCTCCACAGCAATTACAGAAGAATCCAGTCTACCGCTTTTTCACGGCAGCGCACGTGGTGCGCTGCCGAAACTGAACAATTACTTCACGTCCAGCAATTCCACGTCGAAGATCAGTGCCGAGTTCGGCGGAATGTCGCCATTGCCGGCGCCGCGCGGGCCGTAGGCCAGTTCGCCTGGAATGATCAGGGTACGCTTGCCGCCCACTTTCATGCCGGCCACGCCCTGGTCCCAGCCCTTGATGACCATGCCCTTGCCGAGCGGGAAGTCAAACGGGCCACGGCCCACGGAGCTGTCGAACTTCTTGCCGCGCGAATCTTTCGCCAGGGGACGGTACAGCCAGCCCGTGTAGTGCACGGTGACGTTGTTGCCGGCGGACGCTTCCTTGCCGGTGCCGACCTTGTTGTCGATCACGATCAGTTTATCGGCGACAGGGCCGGGGCTCAGCGAGACGGCGGAGGCGGGAACAGGCGCTGGCGCCTGTGCCTGCGCCAGCGACGCGGCGACGGAGCAGATCAGGGCAAACAAAACGGAGCTACGCGTCATGATGGTTTCTTTCAGTGAGTTTCGGTAAGATCCCTGCAGTCCAGATAGCGCAGGGACAACAATAATAGCAAACCGCTGCCCGAAGTTGAAAACCCTGTCACAAGACTTACACTTTCCACGCCCGCTGCCGGAATGGACTTAGAGGTCCGGCAAGGCCGAGGCACCAGGCTGGCGCAAGCTTTTCAGCGCATGGGCGGCCGCCACCATGCCGAAGCTGGCCGTCACCACCACGCTGGAACCGAAACCGGCACAGTTCAGGCCCGTGACGCCGGCCGGCGCGCTGCCATCGATGGCGCATGCTTCGGCGCTCTCGGGCGTGCTCAGCGGTTCCATGGAAAACACGGCGTCGACATTGAATTTGTTTTTCACGCCACGGGGGAAACCATATTCGGTACGCAACAGTTTGCGTACACGCTTGAGCAGCGGTTCCTGTTCCGTTTTCGACAAATCGCGCACGGCGATCAGGGTCGGGTCCGTCTGCCCGCCCGCGCTGCCGATGGTCAGCATGGGAATGTTGCGCGCGCGGCAATACGCGATCACGGCCGCCTTGGCCTTGGCATTGTCGATGGCGTCGACCAGATAGTCGAAATCGCGCCCGCCCAGCAACTGTTCCAGGTTATCGGGGGCAATAAAATCCTCGATCTGCGTGACCTGGCACAAGGGGTTGATCAGCTCGATACGTTCGGCCAGGGCCGTGATCTTGGCCTTGCCGATGGTGTCGCTCATGGCCTGGATCTGGCGATTGATGTTCGATTCGGCAACATTATCGAGGTCGATCAGGGTCAGGCGGCCGATGGCGCTGCGCGCCAGCGCTTCGACGATCCAGGAACCGACGCCGCCCACGCCGATCACACACACATGGGCGGCGCGGAAGCGTTGCAACGCGGGGGCGCCGTACAGGCGGGCAATGCCGCCGAAACGCCGTTCAAAATCGATCTCGGTCAAGTCCATGGAAATTAGTTCATTGGTGGAGGTATGCATGGCGCCATTTTAACGGACACTGCGCTGGCAGATATTCTAAAATAGCCGAATTGACACAGCGACAAGCCGCATTGTCGCCGCGCCCCCACACCGCCCACCACGAGAACTCGCCATGACCTCTCCCCTGTTCGACTCCGTTCCCGGCTTTGACCAGCCCATCGCCGTGCTCAAGCATTGCCACGACAAGATCCGCAAGCAGCTGACGACCCTGCAAAATCTGCTGGGCCACCTGGGACAGAACGGCAACACGCCGGAAGCGCAGCAGGCGGCCAAGGCGGTGTTGCAGTATTTCAATAAAGCCGCCCATCTGCACCATGATGATGAAGAGCAAGACCTGATGCCCATGCTGCAGGTGACGGCCACGGGCGAGGACGCAGCCCTGCTGGCCACCCTGGTGCCGGACATCCTGGCCGACCACCAGCGCATGGACCAGGCCTGGCTGACCCTGCGCCCGGAACTGGATGCCATTGCCGCCGGTACGGACTCGCAGCTGTCGCACGATGGCGTGCGCGACTATGTCGCCGCCTACCAGGCCCACATGGCCAAGGAAGAGGGTCAGCTGGCGCCGATGGCCAAGCGCCTGTTCAGCGCGCAGCAGATGGAGCAGCTGGGCACGGCCATGCAGCGCCGCCGCGGCATCGCGCCCGATGCGCCGGAAGCGCCTGCAGTGCCGGACGCGGCCGCCGCGCTGGCAGCCATGCGCACCGATTACGTGCAATCGAGCCTGAGCGAGACGGATGTGCTGGCAGATCCCATCGCCATGTTCCAGAAATGGTTTGCCGAAGCCGTCAAGGCCCAGGTGATGGAGCCGAACGCGATGGACTTGTCCACCGTCACTCCTGATGGCAAGCCCAGCTCGCGCATCGTGCTGATCAAGCAGTTCGACGAGCGGGGCTTTACCTGGTACACGAATTACCACAGCGACAAGGGCCAGCAGCTCGAGCACAATCCCAACGCCGCCCTGCTGTTCTTCTGGCGCGAGCTGGAGCGGCAAGTGCGCATCGAAGGCACGGTGGTAAAAACCACGGCGGCCGAGAGCGACGAGTATTTCAATATGCGCCCCCTGCAAAGCCGCTTGTCGGCGATTGCCTCGCAGCAAAGCGCGCCCATCGAAAGCCGGGCCATGCTGGAAAGCCATTACGAGGCCGTGGCCGCCGCCCTCGGCGACGCCCAGCCGCCGCGCCCGGCCCACTGGGGCGGCTACCGTCTGCAGCCGGAGCGCATCGAATTCTGGCAGGGACGCCGTTCGCGCTTCCACGACCGCATCGTGTTTACGCGCGGTGCTGACGGGCAATGGAGCATGCAACGCTTGCAACCCTGAGCAAGCTGGTCAAGGCGGCGCAAAGCAAGCTGGTCAATATAGGTGTAGGCTATGAGGGTAGAAGTTACTAAATGACATTGTTTCTCAATTTGCGGCCCCAGCTGGGGTCGCTGCATTGGAGGCCATTTTGTTTGTACAAAACCAACTCAAGTCCTGGATCGCCGGCATCCGCAGCAAGACCGCCCTGCCGCTGCGCATCGAATTGTGGAACGGCCAGCATGTCGACCTGTCCAGCGAAGCGCCCAGAGTCACAATCCGCCTGCCGACTGTCGCCTCGGCCCGCTATCTGCTGAACCCCTCGCTGGCCAATCTGGGCTCGGCCTACGTGGAAGGCAATATCGAGGTCAAGGGCACGGCGATGGACATGATTGCCATCTGCAATGCCCTGGCCCGCAATACCTTGAAGCCGGAAGGCAAGCTGGCCCGCATCGTGCGCAGCTTTACGCACGACAAGCGCAAAGATGCGGAAGCCATCCGCTACCACTACGATGTGTCGAACGCGTTTTATGAACAGTTTCTCGACCCCGCTCTCGTGTATTCCTGTGCCTATTTCGAACATGGTGATGAAACGCTGGCGCAGGCGCAAGTCAAGAAGATCGACCATATCCTGAAGAAAATCCAGTTGCAGCCGGGCCAGACCCTGCTCGACATCGGCTGCGGCTGGGGCGCGCTCGTCATCCGTGCCGCGCAGCAATATGGCGCCCGCTGCGTGGGCGTGACCCTGTCGGAAAACCAGTATGCGCTGGCGCGCCAGCGCGTGGCGGCGGCCGGACTCTCACACCTGATCGAGATCCGCCTGCAAGACTACCGTGACGTCACGGGCCAGTTCGACCGCATCACCAGCGTGGGCATGTTCGAGCATGTGGGGTTGAAGCACTTGCCCGACTACTTTTCCATTATCCACAAGCTACTGGCGCCGGACGGCATGGCGATGAACCACGGCATCACCTCGACCGACCCGGAGAATGGCGAAACGCCATATGGCGGCGGCGAATTCATCGAAAAATATGTGTTTCCGCACGGCGAACTGGCGCACATCGGCAATGTACTGAAAACCATGCAGCAAGGGGGACTGGAAGTGCTCGACGTGGAAAACCTGCGGCGCCACTATGCGCGCACCTGCGCCCTGTGGACGGAGAATTTCGAAGCCCATGCCGAGCAAATTCGTCCGCTCGCGGGCGAGCGGCGCTTCCGCATCTGGCACGTCTACCTGGCCGGCTGCGCCTATGCCTTCGAGCAAGATTTGATCAGCCTGTACCAGATCGTCTGCGTGAAGGCAGGCCGGCGCTCCGCCACCCTGCCCTGGTCGCGCAACTACATGTATGCGCACGATGCCAGACCCGCGCCGGCCCTCACGCCCTGACAGGCGCGCGCGGCGCCGGGGACTGCCTCACTTCAGACGCCCCGCATACATGGCACGGAATTTCTCCACCTTGGGCGCGACGACCAGCGCGCAATAGCCCTGCAAGGGATGCCGCGCGACATAATTCTGGTGGTAGTCCTCGGCCGGGTAAAACACTTGCGCCGGCGCCAGTTGCGTGACGATGGGCGCATCCCACACGCCGGCCATCTCGGCCAGCACCTTGCGCGCCACGCTTTCCTGTTCGGCCGACTGGTAATAGATGACGGAGCGAAATTGCGTGCCGACATCGTTGCCCTGCCGGTTCGGTGTGGTGGGGTCGTGCAGCGTGAAAAAGATTTCCAGCAAGTCGTGGTAAGCGATGACGGCGGGATCGAATTCCAGGCGCACCACTTCCGCGTGGCCCGTATCGCCCGTGCACACCTGTTCATACGTGGGGTCGGGCACGCTGCCGCCCGTGTAGCCGGGCTCGACGCGCGTCACGCCGCGCACTTCCGCGTACACGGCAGCGTGGCACCAGAAACAGCCGCCGCCGAATACCGCCACTTCCATCTGTTGATGCATGATGTCCTCCCGCAACGCCTGTTCGACGTATCATTTCATTACTGTAGCGCAAAGCGCCATGGCCTGCAGTGCCGCTTGAAACGGCGCGTGGTGCACCGCACATAAGAGGCATGCCAGCCACGATTGCGCTGGCGCGGCCGATTTTTGGCATAATGTCAGCAAATAGACAGGTCAACCATGAACACACGCTCCCCCCGCGCGCCAGCGCAAGAATTTGATACGACACATTTCCGTCAGGCATTGTCGCAGTTTGCCACCGGCGTGACGGTCATCACCACGCGCCTGGCCGACGGCAGTTTCCGCGGTTTGACGGCCAGTTCCTTCAATTCCGTCTCGCTGTCGCCGCCCCTGGTGCTGTGGAGCCTCGGTTCCGTGGCGAACAGCATGCCCATCTTCAGCGGCAACTCGCATTACGTCATCAATGTGCTGGGCGCCGAGCAGGCGGAACTGGCGCAGCGCTTCGCGCGCCGCACGCCGAATCCCTTCGACGACGTCGAATACGAATTGTCGCGCACGGGCCAGCCCATCCTGAAAGGCGCGTCGGCGTGGTTCGAATGCCATAACCGCAGCCGCTATCCGGAAGGCGACCACGTCATTTTCGTGGGCGAAGTGGAACAATGCGCATTTGCCGCGCAGCCGCCCTTGATCTTCCACAATGGAAAGTTCAATACACCGCCAGCCTGAGCGGGCCAAAAAAAATCCGCCGAGGCGGATTTTTTGTTTTACAGCGTAAAGTTGTACCCGATGCTGATACTCACGGCAACCGGATCGAGCTTGATGTCCTGCGTCTGCCCCGTCGAGAATTTCGCCTTGGTTTTCAGGTAGGTCTTGACCACGGCCACGTCAGCAAACCAGCGCTCGTTGATGGCCAGGGTGCTGCCGACCACCAGGCTGCCCGTCAGCTTGTTGTCCATGCGGTAGGTGACTGGTTTTCCACCCGGATCGAGCAAGGCCGTCATCTGACCCGAGCCTTTTTCTTTCTGGAAATAGGCATACGTCAAGCCAGCGCCCACGTAAGGGCGGATCATCGCATTGGGCTGGAAGAAACGATACTGGACGAAGGCCGTTGGCGGCAAGGCTTCGGCCGTCCCCAGTTTGCCCGTGCCCTTGATCGAGCCGTCGCCCATCAGGTCGTGCTTGTACGGCACGCCCAGGATCATTTCAGCAGAAATATTGTCCGTGATCATGTAGGCAAAGGTCAGGATGGGCTTGGTATCGGCCTTGACGTCGGCTTTCGTGCCCGGCAGTGCCGGTGCGGAAATGTCGCCACTGTCCACGTGCGGCGTGATCTTGTTGAGGCCAACCTTGGCCATCCAGGTGCCGGCGCTTTGCGCCGAGGCGCCCGTCGCCACGGTCATCGCGGCAACTGCGGCCAGTACGCGCACGGCGGTATTCAAATGATTCTTCATCTTGTCTCCTGATTCAGTATATGCGGAGTGTTCCGCTATCGAGTCTTGTCGCTGCCGGTACCGGCCGCGCCTCCCAGGCACAGCCGGTACGGCCATCCCTTACAGCCAGCCCCGCACGACCATATCCTTGGCCACGTAGCGGGCCAGCAACAGGTTATTGAAAGGCGTAGGGTGCACATCGTCGGCATACGAGTAGTGGCTGACGTCGCCCGCTTTCAGGTTCGTGCCATTGCACACCAGCGAGCTGCTCAGGATATTGCCTGGTGCGCTCAGGTCGCATGCCGTCTCGCTGACATTGGTCAAGCCATACGGGCCAGGGTTGGCGCCCTGGTCATGGCTGACGGCAAACACGTCGACCAGCAAGACTTTCGCATTGCCGTTCAAGCCGCCGCTCAGTTCGCCATTGAAGGCGCCGACCATGGCATTGATGAGCGCCTTGGTGTTGGCATCCTTGCTCAGGCCCGATGGCGTACCAGCCACGTCCGGCAGGTTGTTGACGATGACATAGTTGGCACCCTTGGCAATGATCTGGTCCTTGACCAGCGCTACCAGTTCGGTACCAGCTTGTTTCATCGAGGCAACCAGCAACGGACCCTGGGCCGCAGCGTAATCGGCACCGGCCTTGGCGCCGGCAGCATTGCCCGTCACCGTCGCATCGGCTTGTGCCTTGGCCACCAGCGGGCCATACACGGCAGGGCTACCCACTGCGGAATTACCCGGCTGAGTGGCAGCGACGGGGATAGCGGCCTGCACGATCGATGTCGATGTGGCGCCTGGCGCCGCACTGGCGGTCGCTACCGCCGCGCCGATGGCTTGCGCCGCCGTGACGGGATTGGTCGAGCTGGCCACCAAGACGGTGATCAGGTTGGTGGCAAAGGCCTTCGCGCCAGCGGTGGCGCCAGCCGCCTTGCCAGCAGCCGCCGCCCCCGCCTGCAATACGCCCAGCTGATACAGCACGTCATTACCGCCCGCCATCACGAACACGGCTTCCGTGCCGCTGAACTTGCCGCCGGACACGGCCAGGTGGTTCGCGATCTGCGTCACCACGGGCACGGTCAGGGCGCCCAGCTCGCTGCCGGTCAACTTGTTGTTCGGGCCGACAGGATTGGTCACGCGCGAGCCGCCCATGGCGTAGCCGTAGCAACCAGCATGCTTGACGCGCGGCACGGCCAAGCCCTTCAAGGCATTGCCTTCCAGGCCAGTCTCGGCGGCGCATGGCGCGGCCAGGCTGAATTGCGCGGCCAGGTGCTCGGTCCAGTTCTTGCCCGTCAGTTCAGGATTGATCTTGGTATTGTCGCCATTGATGGTGAACTTGCCGCCACCTTTCGCCGCCACCGTGCCGACGGCATACGAACCGACATCGGACAGGCTGTCGCCGAACGACACCTGCGCCGTGTATTTGACTTTCAAGGTTTGATCACCGCCACTGGCGCCGCCGCAACCTGCCAGGACAGCCGCAGCCAGCACGGCCAGCGCGAATTTTGTTTGATGCATTTTGTCTCCTCGGTCTTTTTTCTGGTTTCTAAACGAACGGGCGTGCTATTCGCTACCCAACTAATATGCCATCGTTCCTCGGGCTTGTATAGAAAATATGTTTTAAAAATCAACGAAATAACAACACCACCGGCGCCCTGTCACGAGCGGGCGATCGCATGAATTATGGAGGATATAAGATGTTTCGGGGCAAGCATCGCTATTGCGCTGCATCAAGAAAAAGCCCCTTGCGGGGCTTTTTATGATGCGGATAGAAACTGCTGCAAGATACCACTTGAGCCGAAGGCGGCGCGCCGCAAACGGTCATTCACGCCCAACCACGCGGGGCCGGTGGGCGGTGCTTCGACGAGTATCAGCTCGGCGCCGACCTGGTCCATCGTGCGCAGCGAGGCATACAGCGCGTGTGCATAGTTTTCCGGGTTGGCCGCCAGGCGCACGCTGGCGCTGGCCGGTGGCAAGTCCGAGTAATGGATCAGGGCCACGCGGCGCCCGTCGTTGAGCAGGCGGTTCAAGGTGGCGCACACGTCGTCGCTGTGCTGCATCGCAACAGGCGTGTGCGGTGCGTAGTGCGATTCCAGCGTGCCCGAGGCGCGCGGCGCGGCCGCGTCCGCCACGGCCGGTGCGCGGCCAATCACGGCGGCGATCTGTTCGCTGCTGATATGGCCGGGACGCAACAGCACGGGACCGTGCGTGGCCAGGCGCGACAGGTCGACGATGGTCGACTCGATACCGACCTCGCTCTGGCCGCCATCGAGGACCTGGCCCAGCAAGCCGCTGTCCAGTTCCGCCGCGAATTCATCGCGCACATGCTGCGCCGTGGTGGGGCTGACGTTGCCAAATTTGTTCGCCGACGGCGCCGCCAGGCCGCCCTTGCCACCCTTGAAGGTGCGCAGCAATGCGATAGCCACCGGATGCGACGGGCAGCGCAGGCCCACCGTGTCCTGGCCGCCGGAAACGGCGTCGGGAATATGCGCGGCGCGCTTGACGATCAGGGTCAGCGGGCCGGGCCAGAAGGCGGCCACCAATTGCTGCGCCTCGGCGGGAATATCATCGGACCAGTGTCCCAGGTCGGCACCGGGTGCCACGTGCACGATCACGGGGTGGTCCGAGGGACGGCCCTTGGCTTCGTAGATGCGCGCCACGGCGGCCGGGTTTTCCGCATCGGCGCCCAGGCCATACACGGTTTCCGTCGGGAAAGCGACGAGGCCGCCCGCTTCCAGCACGGCGGCGGCGGCCGCCAGGTCTTGTGCGGGCAGGCTCACGGCGCGATTCCCAGGATCAGGCAAGCGTCGCGCAGGCGCTGCTGCGCCTCTGGCAAGGTGGCCGCGATGAAGGTCAGGTGGCCCATCTTGCGGCCACGGCGCGGATCGTCCTTGCCATACAGATGCAGGCAGGCGCCCGGCAGCGCCAGCACCTGGTCCCAGGCCGGTTCGCAGGCGGCATCGCTGCCGTCAGCAAACCAGGCGTCGCCGAGGATGTTGAGCATCACGGCCGGCGAATGCTGGCGCACGTCGCCCAGCGGCAAGCGCGCCATGGCCCGCACCTGCTGCGCGAACTGGCTGGTGACGCAGGCATCCATCGTGTAGTGGCCGCTGTTGTGCGGACGCGGCGCCATTTCATTGACTACCAGGCTGCCATCGTCAAGAACGAAAAATTCGATGCACAGCACGCCGACATAACCAAGCTCGGCAACCATCGCTTGCGCCGCGCGCTGCGCCCTGGCGGCGCAGTCGTCGGACACGTTCGGGCCCGGCACGGTGGTGGTAAAGAGCACGCCGTCGCGGTGCACGTTTTCGGCGATCGGATACACGACCGATTCGCCGTCCACGCCGCGCGCCGTCAGCACCGACACTTCATACGCCAGCGGCAGCATCTTTTCCAACAGGCAAGTTACTTCGCCCATTTCGGCAAAGGCAGCACGCACGTCTTCGCGCGTGCGCACACGGAACTGGCCCTTGCCGTCATAGCCCATGCGCACGGTTTTCAAAATGCCAGGCAGCAAGTCGTCGGCGATGGCATCAATATCCAGCTGCGTGGCGATGACCGTATGCGGCGCCGGCAGCACGCCGGATGTCGAGGCGCAAGCGACGAAGAAACGTTTTTCCGCGATGCGGTCTTGCGCCACCGACACGCCGTGGGCGTTGGGGGCAACAAACACGCGTTCGGCCAGGCGCGACAGGCTGTCGGCCGGCACGTTTTCAAATTCCGTGGTGACGGCCAGGCATTGCGCCGCCAGGGCGTCGAGCCCGGCTGCATCGTTGTAGCCGGCATTGACCAGGCGCTGCGCCACCTGCCCCGCAGGGCAGGCGTCCGACGGTTCCAGTACAGCCACCTGATAGCCCATGCTCTGGGCGGCCTGGGCAAACATGCGGCCGAGCTGGCCGCCGCCCATCACGCCCAGCCACGCCGGTGGGTTGGCGGCGGGCAGCAAGGGGGAAGTCGATTTACTATTCATTATTTTTCAAACACATTATTCAGGCAAGACCATGGCCTTGGCGGCGGCCGTTTGCGTGGTACGGAAGGCTTCGAGCTGGTCGGCCAGGGCGTCGTCATTGGCGGCAAGCATCGCCACCGCCGTCAGCGCCGCATTCGCCGCACCCGCTTCGCCGATGGCGAAGGTGGCCACCGGCACGCCCTTGGGCATTTGCAAAATCGACAGCATGGAATCTTCGCCGCGCAAGTATTTCGACGGCACGGGCACGCCCAGCACGGGCACGATGGTCATCGCCGCCACCATGCCAGGCAGGTGGGCGGCGCCGCCGGCGCCGGCGATG
Source organism: Janthinobacterium sp. 78 (assembly GCF_003096775.1). Lineage (NCBI taxonomy): Bacteria > Pseudomonadati > Pseudomonadota > Betaproteobacteria > Burkholderiales > Oxalobacteraceae > Janthinobacterium > Janthinobacterium sp. 78. Next base: position 5,904,877 of record NZ_QENT01000001.1, read on the forward strand.
ATGGCGCGCAAGCCGCGCGCGCGCGCGCTTTTCGCGTACGCATACATCTCGTCGGGCATGCGGTGCGCGGAAATGACTTGCGCTTCGTACGGCACGCCAAACTGTTTCAGGATGGCAACCGCGTTCTGCATCACTTCCCAGTCCGAGGACGAGCCCATGATGACGCCGACCAGCGGCTTGGGGTTCAACTTGTGCTCACTCATCTCAGGCCTTCAGCTTCTCGCCCGTCAGGCGTTCGATGGCTTCAAAGTACTTGGCCTGGGTTTTTTCGATGACGTCGGCCGGCAGCGCAGGCGCCGGTGCGGTCTTGCCCCAAGTCAGTGTTTCCAGGTAGTCGCGCACGAATTGCTTGTCGAACGACGGTGGCGAGATGCCAGGCTGGTAGGAATCGGCAGGCCAGAAGCGCGACGAGTCGGCCGTCAGCACTTCATCCATCAAATGCATGACGCCATTGTCGTCCAGGCCGAATTCGAACTTGGTGTCGGCGATGATGATGCCACGCGTGGCGGCGTACTCGGCAGCAGCCTTGTACAGGGCGATGGCGACGTCGCGCATCTTGGCAGCCAGTTCCGCGCCGATGCGCTCTTCCATTTCAGCAAAGCTGATGTTTTCGTCATGCTCGCCCAGCTCGGCCTTGGCCGCCGGTGTAAAAATCGGTTGCGGCAGCTTTTCCGCCTGTTGCAGGCCGGCTGGCAACGCGATGCCGCAGATGCTGCCTGTCTCTTGATAGTCTTTCCAGCCCGAACCGATGATGTAGCCGCGCACGACCGCCTCGACCATGATGGGTTTCAAGCGCTTGGCCACGACGGCGCGGCCCTTGACCTGCTCCACTTCATCGGGCGCCACCACCGATTCCGGCGCCACGCCGGTCAGGTGATTCGGCACGATATGGCCCAGTTTCTCGAACCAGAAGTCGCTCATCTGGTTCAGGACCTTGCCCTTGCCGGGGATAGGCTCGTTCATGACGACATCGAAGGCCGACAGGCGGTCCGTGGTGACGATCAGGATCTTGTCGTCGCCGACGGCGTAATTGTCGCGGACCTTGCCGTGGCCCAGCAATGGCAGGGAGTGGATGGAAGTCTGATAGAGGCTGTTCATAGCGGGGGGAATAGTTGGATGAAACGAAACCGGCAGGCAGGGAAGGCGCCCGCCGGTCGAGAAAATCGGGCACGGAGATGCAGCTTCCGGCCCGTTCCAGACAGAATTTTACTTCACAATTTGCGACAGCTCGCCGGCCTTGTAGCGCTCGGCCATTTTTTCCATCGTGATGACCTTGATTTTCGACGCCTGGCCTTCGCAGCCGAAAGCCTGCATGCGCGCACGCACGATTTGCTCGGCGGCGGTGCGGGCTGGCTTGAGGAAGTCGCGCGGGTCGAATTTCGACGGGTTTTCAAACAGGTACTTGCGGATCGCGGCCGTCATCGCCAGGCGGATATCGGTGTCGATGTTGATCTTGCGCACGCCGTGACGGATGCCTTCCTGAATTTCTTCGACTGGCACGCCGTAGGTTTCCTTCATGTCGCCGCCGAATTCGCGGATGATGGCCAGCAATTCCTGCGGTACCGACGAAGAACCGTGCATCACCAGATGGGTGTTCGGGATGCGCGCGTGGATTTCCTTGATGCGGTCGATGGCCAGGATGTCGCCCGTCGGCTTGCGCGTGAATTTATACGCGCCGTGCGAGGTGCCGATGGCGATCGCCAGGGCGTCGCACTGGGTGCGCTGCACGAAGTCGGCCGCTTGCGCCACGTCCGTCAGCAGTTGCTCGCGCGTCATGGTACCGTCGGCGCCGTGGCCGTCTTCCTTGTCGCCCTTCATGGTTTCCAGCGAACCGAGCACGCCCAGTTCCGCTTCCACCGTCACGCCGATGGCGTGCGAGAATTTCACCACTTCACGCGACACTTCCACATTGTATTCGTAGGAAGCGACCGACTTGCCGTCCGCTTCCAGCGAACCGTCCATCATCACGGAAGTAAAACCCGAGCGGATGGCGGCCATGCAGACGGCCGGCGACTGGCCGTGATCCTGGTGCATGACGACGGGAATGTGCGGATACGCTTCGACGGCGGCGTCGATCAGGTGGCGCAGGAAGGCTTCACCGGCGTACTTGCGCGCGCCAGCGGACGCTTGCATGATCACCGGGCTGTTGAGCGCATCGGCGGCAGCCATGATGGCTTGCACTTGCTCCAGGTTATTGACGTTGAAAGCAGGAATGCCATAACCGTTTTCGGCGGCATGGTCCAGCAGTTGACGCATGGATACGAGAGACATGGTAATACTCCAGATAACAATAGAAACCGTTGCAGCGCTTCGCGGCTAACTGCCGCGCTGGCGCCTGAATTTTTACGTTTAATCGAATTCGCCGACTGTGACAATCTTCAGGGCGTTGGTACCGCCCACCTGCCCCATCGGCTCGCCCCAGGTGACGACGATCATGTCCCCCTTCTTGACGATGCCCTGCGCCACCAGCAGCTCTTCCGCCTGCTTCAGCACTTGCGCGCTGGGGGCGTTCTGCATCAGATGATACGCCCGAACATTGCGGTACAGCGCGGCTTTGCGCAAAGTGGTCACGCTGGGCGTGAGCGCGTAGATCGGCGTGTCGATGCTGTGGCGGCTCATCCACAAGGCGGTGGAACCGGATTCCGTCAGCGCCACGATGGCTTTCACGCGCAAATGGTGGGCCGTGAACAGCGCGCCATACGCGATCGACTGGTCGATGCGGGTAAACGTGACGTTGAGGAAGTCGGCATCGAGCTTGTTGTATTCGGACTGTTCCGCTTCGACGCAGATGGCGGCCATCATTTCCACCGTCTCGATCGGGTACTTGCCCGAGGCCGTTTCGGCTGACGTCATGACGGCATCCGTGCCGTCGAGCACGGCATTGGCCACGTCGGACACTTCGGCGCGCGTGGGCACGGCGTTGACGATCATCGATTCCATCATCTGCGTGGCAGTTATGGCCAGTTTGTTCGACGCGCGCGCCATCTTGATCATGCGTTTCTGCAAGGCCGGCACGGCCGCATTGCCCACCTCGACGGCCAGGTCGCCGCGCGCCACCATGATGCCGTCGGACGCATCGAGAATTTCCTGCAGGGCAGGAATGGCTTCGGCGCGTTCGATCTTGGCGATCATCATCGGCTTGTGGTGGTACGCTTCGCCCGCGATATTGGCCAGCTGGCGCGCCATTTCCATGTCGGTCGCGCATTTCGGGAAGGAAATGGCCAGATAGTCGGCCTGGAAACTCATGGCCGTCTTGATGTCTTCCATATCCTTGGCCGTCAGCGCGGGCGCGGACAGGCCGCCACCCTGGCGGTTGATGCCCTTGTTGTTCGACAACTCGCCGCCGATCTTGACGGTGGTGTGGATTTCGCTGCCGTGGATGCGCTCGACGATCAGCACGATGAGGCCATCGTTCAGCAGCAGCACGTCGCCCTTGTGCAAGTCGCGCGGCAAGGCCTTGTAGTCGAGGCCGACCCGCTCCTGGTTGCCCAGTTCGCCGTTTTCGCCCCACTTGGCGTCGAGGATGAAGCGCTCGCCCGCTTCGAGCTGAATGCGCGTGTTTTCAAACTTGCCGACACGAATTTTCGGACCTTGCATGTCGGCCATGATGGCCACTTCGCGGCCGCATTCAGCTGCCGCCAGGCGTACCAGCGCGGCGCGGTCGATATGGTCTTGCGCCTTGCCGTGGGAAAAATTCAAGCGCACCACATCGACGCCCGCACGTATCATTTTGACCAGGATATCGAAGTCCGTGGAGGCGGGGCCGATTGTTGCTACGATTTTTGTACCACGTGGCATAGGAGTCCTTGTGCGCGAGCGAAGGTGAGCAAGGCCGGTTTGAGACAGCAGCCGGCAAGGTAAAAGCGCAGCGATCAGGCTGCGCTTGGTGGCACTACAGTCAGGCTGGATCAGCCTGCGCGTTGCATCAGTATCTCAACTGCTGGCAAAGTCTTGCCTTCCAGGAATTCCAGGAAAGCGCCGCCGCCCGTCGAGATATAGCTGATTTTATCGGTAATGTCGTATTTGGCAATCGCCGCCAGGGTGTCGCCACCACCGGCAATCGAGAACGCTTTCGATTCGGCAATGGCCAGCGCCAGGGTCTTGGTGCCGTGACCGAACTGGTCGAATTCAAACACGCCGACCGGGCCGTTCCACACGATGGTACCGGCAGCGGCGATCTGCTGCGCCAGCAGGGCCGCTGTTTTCGGGCCGATATCGAGGATCATGTCGTCGTCCGCCACGTCGGCCACGTCCTTGACGGTAGCGGCGGCCGCAGGCGAAAACTCCTTGGCACACACGACATCGACGGGAATCGGCACTTGCGCGCCGCGCTTGGCCATGATCTCGATGATGGCCTTGGCTTCTTCGACGAGTTCCGCTTCCACCAGCGACTTGCCGACGTTCAAGCCAACAGCTTTCATGAAGGTGTTGGCAATGCCGCCGCCAACGATCAGATTATCGACCTTGTCAGACAGGGCTTTCAAAATGGTCAGCTTGCTCGATACTTTCGAACCGGCAACGATGGCCAGCAATGGACGGGCTGGCGCGTGCAAGGCTTTGCCCAGCGCATCGAGTTCGGCGGCCAGCAGCGGGCCGGCGCAGGCGACAGGGGCGAACTTGGCGATGCCGTGCGTGGACGCTTCGGCGCGGTGGGCCGTGCCGAACGCATCGTTCACATAGATATCGCACAGCTTGGCCATTTTTTGCGCCAGTTCATCGCTGTTTTTCTTTTCGCCCTTGTTGACGCGCACGTTTTCCAGCAGGACGACTTGGCCGGCGGCCAGGTTTTCCAGGCCGGCGCCATCGATCCAGTTTTGTTTCAGTGCCACTTCCTGGCCCAGCAACTCGGACAAGCGGGCGGCCACGGGCGCCAGGCTGTCGGCAGGCTTGAACTCGCCTTCCGTCGGACGGCCCAGGTGCGAAGTCACCATGACGGCGGCGCCAGCGTCGAGCGCGGCGCGGATGGCCGGCACCGAAGCGCGGATGCGCGTATCTTCAGTGATCTTGCCACTGTCATCTTGCGGGACATTCAGGTCGGCGCGGATAAACACGCGCTTGCCTTGCAGTGCATTTCGGGCGATCAAATCTTGCAGACGGATGAAGTTGAGAACAGCTGACATGGCGATCCAGATGACGAGTGGAAGGAAGTGCGCTATTTTACCGCAATGACCAGACCAAATCCCCGATTTGTCCTGCTTTACTGAAAAACATGCAACAGTCGCAAGCCCGTGAAAACCAGCATGCCAAACACGATGGTTTGCAGCATATTGCGGCGAATCACGAAAAAGAGCGTGGCGGCAATACCCGACAAGAGTTTCAAATTCGACAATTCTAAGTACACTTGCTGCCCCTCCATCAGCATGTCGGGCGCGATGATGGCCGCCAGCGCGCAGGCCGGCGCATAGCGCAGCATCTCGCCCACGCGGCGCGGAATGGTGATGTGGTGGCCGACCAGCCAGAAGGTGCTGCGCGTAGCGGCCGTGGCCACCACCAGCACGGCGATGGCGATCCACACATCGGCCCTGCCCCAATCGATGCCGTCAAACATGGCGTTTGTTCCATTTCTCGGTCAATTCTTCCACGGCCATGGCGCTGACCATGCCCACCACGACGGCCACCAGCAAGCCCAGCTTGTATGGCAAGCCAAACGCCAGCACGGCCACCGTGCCCGCCACCAGCACGCCGCACAGGGCGGCGCGGCTGAGGATCAGCGGCACCGTCACGCACAGGATCGCCAGGGTGCCGGCAAAACCCAGCCCCCATTCGGCCGGCACGACGGCGCCCAGCACGATGCCGATGAAGGAACCGATTTGCCAGGCCAGCCAGTTGGGGTAAATCAGTCCCTTGAGGAAGGGCAGCTTTGCCGGGTCCGGCGTTTCATGGGGGTAGCGCTGCAGGAACAGGCCCACCGTGATGTCGCCCGCCACATAGCCGAGCGCAAAGCGCTGGCGCCACGGCAGATGGGAAAAATGCGGGGCCAGCAGCACGGAAAAGATGACAAAACGCAAATTGACGACGAGCGCCGTGGCGAAGATCACCCACACGGGCGCCTGCGCGGCCAGTAGCGGCAGGGAGGCGAGCTGGGCCGAGCCGGCAAACACGAACAGGGTCATCGCCCCCGCCTGCGCTACCGTCAGACCGCTTTTCACCATGGCCACGCCCACCACCATGCCCCAGGCGGCGATGCCCAGCAGGGTCGGCGCGCCCAGGTTCAGGCCGGCGCGCCAGGCGTCTTTCAGCAAGGCGTCGTCGCTGGCGGCCGGGACGGCGTTCACGCGGGTGTTCATGCGCCCCTCCGGCAGGCGGAGTGTGGTAACTGCACAACAATGGTGCATGGCGACAAGGGCGGCAACGGTGATACCGGCAAGGCAAATCCAGTCAGTGTGGCGCTGCAGCTGCCATCTTTCCGCAAAAAAACCGCGCCGCAGCCGCAGATGATCGAGCCGCCATTTTAGCCATGATTTTTGCTGTCTGCCTGAATCCGTTAAAATCGTGCTTTTGGCAGCAGCCGACTTCCTTCCATACAGCCTCACGGAGCATGACAAGATGACAAAAACCACCCAGCCAGCGGTCGAACTCGACGGTAAAGACTTGCCAGCCCACTGCCCTAACCCGGCCATGCCGCTGTGGTCGTCGCATCCGCGCGTGTTTCTGGAATTCAACAAAGACGGTATCGCCAAGTGCCCCTACTGCGGCACGGCGTATACCCTGAAGGAAGGCGCCAGCGCCGGCCATCACTAAACTGCCCAGCGGCGCGCCCCCAGCGCGCCGTTTTTATTTGTACCAGCCAGGAGTCGTCATGAAACGTCTGAAAGAACTCAATGGCAGCGCCGCCGAAGTCGAAGCGGCTTTCTACGATGCCTTGCACCGCGCCGACCTCGAAGCGCTGATGGCGCTATGGGCCGACGATGAAGAAATCGTCTGCATCCACCCGGGCGGCGCACGCCTGATCGGCCATGCCGCCATCCGCGCCTCGTGGGAAACCATTTTGACGGCCGGCGGCCTGCACATCGTACCGGCGCAGCTGCATGAAACGCACAATTTGATGAGCTCGGTGCACACGGTGATCGAAGGCATCACCGCCGAAGAAGGCGGCCCGGCGCATCTGCTGGCGACAAATGTGTACGTCAAGACGCCGCGCGGCTGGCGCATCGTGCTGCACCACGCCTCCGTCGCCCCCGGCGGCGCGCCGGCCGACGCCACGGGAACGCAGATCTTGCACTGATGTCCTTGCTTCTTTCCTATACCGCCCCGCTGTGGCTGCCTGGCGGCCATGCGCAGACGATTTATCCCGCCGTGTGCCTCGCCAAGCCGGCCGTGGCCTTCCGCCGCGAACGCTGGCAAGCGCCCGATGGCGACTTCGTCGACGTCGACCTGGTCGACGGCCAGCCGGGCCAGCCCTTTGTGGTGCTGTTCCACGGCCTGGAAGGCTCGTCGAACAGCCATTACGCGCGCGCCCTGATGAGCGAAGTGGCGGCGCGCGGCTGGTCGGGCGCCGTGCCGCATTTTCGCGGCTGCTCGGGCGAAGCCAACCTGGCGCCGCGCTTCTACCATTCAGGCGATGCGCAGGAAGTCGACTGGGTACTGCGCCAGCTGCGTCCTCGTGCCACGGGCAAGTTTTACGCGGCCGGCGTGTCGCTGGGCGGCAACGCCTTGCTGTGCTGGCTGGGCCAGTCGCAGCACCAGGCCGATTTCATCGATGCGGCCGCGGCCGTGTCCGCGCCGCTGGACCTGGCGCAAGGGGGCAAGGCATTGTCACGCGGCGCCAACCGGCTCTACACGCGCATGTTTTTGAACACACTCAAACCCAAGTGCCTGGCCAAGCTGGAACAATTTCCCGGCCTGTTTGCGCGCGATGCCATGCTGGCCGCGCGCGACTTGCACGCCTTCGACAATGTCGTCACGGCGCCGCTGCACGGCTACCGCGACGCCGACGATTACTGGCACCGCGCCAGCGCCAAGCACGTCTTGCAGGACATCACCGTGCCGACCCTGGTGCTCAATGCCCAGAACGACCCTTTCCTGCCCGGGCGCTTCCTGCCGCGCAGCGCCGCGCCGCAGGTCACGCTCGAATATCCGCGCCACGGCGGCCATGTCGGCTTTGCCGCTGGCAAGTTGCCGGGAAGCACACGCTGGCTGCCGCAGCGCCTGATCCATTTTTTTGAAGGCGGCAACACGGCGCCCTCTTCCCCGCAAAGCTGTCAGGCTGGCGGGGCACGCACTCACATGGAAAACGCACCACATGGATGAACTCGTCAAACAGGCGCTGGCCAAATGGCCGAACGTGCCCCACTGCTACGGCTGGCTGGGCCTGGACGCGCGCGGCCACTGGCGCATGCGCGACCAGCAGGCGCAACAGCAACAACTGCCCGGCGACAAGATCGCTCATGCAGCGCTGCTGGGATTTATCAACCGCAATTACGACCATGACGACCGGGGCTGCTGGTTTTTCCAGAATGGCCCGCAGCGCGTGTACGTGAACCTGGAAGCGACGCCGTACATCGCCCGCAGCGATCCGCAGCACGGTTTTGTCTTGCAGACGGGCGCGCCGCTGGCGGCCATCGAGGCGGCGTATCTGTGCGACAACGGCGCGCTGATCTTGCGCAACGATCATATCGTGGCGCAGGTCGACGACCGCGACATGGCGCACGTGCTGCCATCGCTGCGCGTCGACGGACAGGCGGCCGGCGACGAGGCCCTGCTGGCTTGGCTGGAAAAGGGGCAGGGCAACTTGATGTTATTGCATGACGGCAAAGAGATTGCCGTGCAGCCGCTGGCCTATGCCAGCGTACCGCCCACCTTCGGCTTCCAGCGCGCGCCGCAAGCCGAATAAGGCTTAACCTTTCTGGTCTTTCAGCTGTTCGCGGCGCTTTTCCTGCAGTTCGCGCTCGCGCGCATCGATCACGGCCTGGTCATAAAAGGTCGCGTCCGTCGACTTGCGGGCGATGGTCAGTTGGTCCAGCGCGGCCATGGTGGCGCCCTGCAGCACGTAGGATTCGGCCAGCGCCATGTGCTGCAAGGTCATCTTGCCTTGGTCCGCATAGGCTTTCGCCAATAAATCGTACAGTTCCGGCTCTTCCTTGTAGAGCTGCACCTGGTCACGCAGATACAAGGTAGCCTGTTCCAGCTTGCCGGCAGCCATCAGCGCTTCCGCATACTGATGCGCAATGCCGCGCGAGAGGGGAAACTGCTGGCGCGCCGCATCGGCTGCCGTCAACGCTTGCTGCGCCACTTCCTTCTTCTGCGCCGGCATCAGCAGCACTTCCAGCCCCATCGCCGCCAGCAGCGAGTTCGGCGCCTGCGTGCCGCCCGAGGTAAACACATTCGGCCCGGCCGGCTGGTGCAGTGCCGCATTGGCGGCGTCGAGTTCCTTCTGCGCATCAAACGGCTTGCCCTGCTTGACGGCGACAAAGGACAAGCCGTAATGGGCTGCCACCACCTGGAAGCGGCTTTGCTGTTCCAGCTGCGTCTTGAAGACGGCCTTGGCATTCAACAGGCCTTGCACGTTTTCATCCTGCAGCACGCGGGCACGCGCACGGGCCAGGTGGAAACTCAGGCTGTCCGGACGCTGCTTGTAGGGCTGCTCGCGGATGCGCGCCTGGATGTCGGCGATGCGCTCCGTCGTCAGCGGGTGGGTCTGCAGATAGGCGGGCATCAGGTCGCTGTATGAGCGGCTGGCCGCCTGCATGCGGCCAAAGAAGGCCACCATGCCGGTGGTGTCGAAACCGGCTTCGCCCATGATCTGGAAACCGATGCGGTCGGCCTCGCGTTCGGCGTCGCGGCCGAAGTTGAGCTGGCGCTGGATGGCCAGGCCCTGGCCGGCAGCAAACACGCCCATGGCCACGTCGCCGCCCGCGCGCGACGCGAGCGCCGCCAGCAGCATGGCCGCCAGCGGCATCAGGGCATCCTGGCGCTGCTGGCCCAGCATGCGCGCGATGTGGCGCTGCGCCACGTGGCCGATCTCGTGCGACAGCACGGACGCCAGTTCCGCCTCCGTTTGCGCCGCCAGCACCAGCGCCGAATGCACGCCGATGAAGCCGCCGGGCAAGGCAAACGCGTTCAACTGGGGATCGCGCACGGCAAAGAAGAAATAGTCGTAATTCGTTTCGCCGCGCACGCTGGGGCGCGCCGCCACGAGGGCGTTGCCGAAAGTATTCAGGTATTCCAGCAGCGGGGCATCGTCGAGGTAGTCGCGGTCGCCGCGGATGCCACGCATGATCTCCTCGCCGATCTTGCGCTCCATCGCCGGCGACAGGTCTTCGCGCGAGGTATCGCCCAGATTCGGCAAGTTCGGCGCTGGCGGCACGGCCAGCGGCATCCAGCTGCCGGCCGGCTTGGCCACCGTGCTGGCCGCCGCCGCAGACGTATAGGTTTGCGCCAGCGCAAACGGTGCTGCCAGCCACAATGCAGCCAGCATGGATGCGCACCGGGAGCGGGAGCGGGAGCGGCACCGCCATGCCGCAGCGGTGTTTTCACGGACGATCGGAAGGGGAGTTTTTGAATTCACGGGTGCTATCATACCTTGTTAGCGGCGCCCATTCCCACGCGTGCCGCGCCCCACTCCTCACCTATTTTGACGCCATGACAACAGCAGACAAGCAAGCCCCCGCCGGAGAACTGACCCATTTCGACGCCACGGGCCAGGCCCATATGGTCGACGTGGGCAGCAAGGAAGACACGCGCCGCAGCGCCGTGGCCGCCGGCACCATCCGCATGCAGCCCGCCACGCTGGCATTGATCATTTCCGGCAATGCGAAAAAGGGCGACGTGCTGGGCATCGCCCGCATCGCCGCCATCATGGGCGCCAAGCGCACCAGCGACCTGATTCCCCTGTGCCACCCGCTGGCCCTCACCCGCGTCACCGTCGACTTCGAAGTGGAGGAAGCAGCCAACAGCGTGCACTGCCGCGCCCAGGTCGACACGACCGGCAAGACGGGCGTGGAAATGGAAGCGCTCACTTCCGTACAGATCGGCTTGCTGACCATTTACGACATGTGCAAGGCCGTCGACCGCGGCATGGTCATGACGAACGTGCGCGTGCTGGAAAAGCATGGCGGCAAGTCGGGCGATTGGCACGCCGAGGTGTAACTATGCTGCCTGGCGCGCCCGCAGGCCCAGGACGCGGCGCACGTCGCACAGCAGCCAGACGGCACTGGCCAGGCACAGCGCGATGATGGCCACGGACAGGGGCAAGTGGAATTGTTCCATCCCCGCCAGCGCAAAGCCGGCGTGGATCAGACACGTTCCCACGCCCAGCGCGGCGCACATACAAGCGTACAGGACCGCCCGCGGGGTCGCCAGCAGCACGTGCCGGTAACCGACCAGCACCAGGGTAATCGCTGCCAGGTTAAACACCAGGAAACCCTGCACGCCGCCCGGCACATGAAACATTTCCCACTCTTTCCAGTAGGCAGCGTCGATTTGATGCAGGATCAGGAACAACATGGTCCAGAAGTAGCTGCGTGGCATAAGATTTACATTCGTCAATATTGATACAATTGTAAAGCCAGAGCCGCGCGCCGGCACGCGCACAGGGCATTTTTCTATGCGAATATGAATTTCATTGATATAAGTGCTTTTTCATCAAGAAATCATGCATACTGCGATTCGACAATATCGAGATGAGCATCGCATGACTAGCAACAAGCCCGCCGCGGAAAGCAAGCTCCAGGACTTCGAATTCGAGGCGATGAATCTGCAGGTGGGGGGACGCATCCAGTTCATCACGCATCGCACCATCAAACCGATCCAGCATTTCTCGACCCTGATCGGCTACGTGAAAGACGAGTACCTGATCGTCAAGATCCCCATGGAAAACGGTGCGTCCATCGTGCTCAACGAGGGCGACAAGCTGACCATCCGCGTGTTTTCCGGCGTCACCGTGTGTTCGTTTGCCTGCAGCGTGCTGCGCATCTTTGGCCGCCCCCTCAATTACGTGCACCTGAGCTTTCCCGACGCCATCCAGGGCACCAGCCTGCGCACGGCCATGCGCGTGAAGGTGGACATTCCGGCACAGCTGAGCTACCGCGACGTGGCTGCCGTGCCCGTGTTCATCGTCAACCTCAGCGTCTCGGGGGCGCTGATCGAGGCGCCCAGCATGCTCACGCCGGACGACGAGGGCGTCGCGCTCAGCTTTACCCTGCTGGTGCAGCCGAACAAGCATCAGATGCGCGTCAATACGCGCGCGCGCATCCAGAACGTCAGCGTGGGCAAGCCGTCAAATGGCAAGGCGGCCGAGGTCGCCGAAATCTATACGTATGGCGTGCAATTCATCGACCTGGAACCGACCCACTACACCTTGCTGCAAAACCTCACCTATGAGGCGCTGATCGCGGACCGGCAAAAAATCGTCTGACATGGGCGCGCCAGGCGCCGCTCACTGCGTCGCCACCACCTTGGGAATGTTGTTTTTGGTAATCGCTTCCTTCGCCACAGGATTCGTCACGCTGGTGCTGTTAAACCAGCTCAGGCTGCTCGTGCCAAGCTGCAACGCCATGTTCACCGTCTGGCCGCCCAAGCCGCTGCCCAGGTCGCCCGCCAGGGTCAGCTCGATATCGCCCTTGTCGACCTTGGCGCTGGCCACTTCGCGCGTGGCACTGAACACGGGGATGGCGCTGGGCACGGCCTCGGTGGGCGTGCTGCAGGCGGTAGCCGCTCCGCCATTTTCCTGCACGCACAGGGCCACGGCGGTCTTCAGCGGTGCGGCCGCCGCCAGCACGTTGCCGACCTTGGCCCGCATCGTATAGTCGCCGTACTGGGGAATGGCCACGGCCGCCAGGATGCCAGCGATGGCCACCACGATCATCAGTTCTATCAGGGTAAATCCGCTCTGCGCGCGCATCGTCTCCTCCCATGGTGCATTGCTCACGGCGGGTACGGTGCAAGCGCCATGCCAGCGGCGCGCCCGGGCAGCGGCGGCATCCGTGGAAAGAAAAGCGACACTTTTGGGCAGGTTCGGACCAGTTGCGTCGGCCCAGGCCGCGCAGCGGCCTGTCTTGCGGACAAAAAAAAGGAGCCGAAGCTCCTTTTTTGTGCTGCGTGAACCAGGCTGGAATTACAGCATGGCTTTCAGCAGACGCGCCATTTCCGACGGGTTTTTGGTTACGGTGATGCCGCAAGCTTCCATGATTTCCAGCTTGGCTTGTGCCGTATCGGCACCGCCCGAGATCAGCGCGCCGGCGTGGCCCATGCGCTTGCCTGGAGGAGCGGTCACGCCAGCGATGAAGCCGACGACCGGTTTTTTCATGTTGTCTTTGATCCAATACGCCGCATTGGCTTCGTCCGGACCGCCGATTTCGCCGATCATGATGACCGCGTCGGTATCTGGATCGTCATTGAACATCTTCATGATGTCGATGTGCTTCAGACCGTTGATCGGGTCGCCGCCGATGCCGACTGCCGACGATTGGCCCAGGCCCAGTGCGGTCAATTGACCGACTGCTTCATAGGTCAGGGTACCCGAACGCGATACCACGCCGATGCGGCCCTTTTTATGGATGTGACCTGGCATGATGCCGATCTTGATTTCGTCTGGCGTGATCAAGCCTGGGCAGTTAGGGCCCAGCAGCAAGGTTTTGCTGCCCGACTTGGCCATGCGGTCCTTCAAGGCCATCATGTCACGTACAGGAATGCCTTCGGTGATGCAAATGGCCAGATCCATTTCAGCTTCGACAGCTTCCCAGATCGCCGCTGCCGCGCCTGCTGGCGGCACGTAGATCACGGAAACGTTGGCGCCGGTTTCTTGTTTCGCTTCGGTGACGCTAGCGAAAATAGGAATGCCTTCGAAGTCTTCGCCGGCTTTCTTCGGGTTCACGCCTGCCACGAAGGCAGCTTTGCCGTTCGCGTAGTCGCGGCAACCGCGGGTGTGGAACTGGCCGGTCTTGCCGGTGATCCCTTGGGTAACGACTTTGGTATCTTTATTGATCAGAATGGACATGTTGATTCCTTAATTAAGCTTGACCGGCAGCAGCGGCAACGACGCTCTTGGCTGCATCTTCCATGGTGTCGGCTGCGATGATAGGCAGACCGGAATCGGCCAGCATCTTTTTGCCCAGATCTTCGTTGGTGCCCTTCATGCGCACCACCAGCGGTACGTTCAGCGAAACGGCTTTCACCGCGGCGATGACGCCTTCGGCGATCACGTCGCAACGCATGATGCCGCCGAAAATGTTCACCAGGATGGCTTTCAGGCCTGGGTTTTTCAGCATGATCTTGAACGCTTCGGTCACTTTTTCTGCCGTGGCGCCGCCGCCGACGTCGAGGAAGTTGGCTGGCTCGCCGCCGAACAGTTTAATCGTGTCCATGGTGGCCATGGCCAGGCCGGCGCCGTTCACCAGGCAGCCGATGTTGCCGTCGAGCGAAATGTAGGCCAGGTCGAATTTCGACGCTTCGATTTCAGCTGGATCTTCTTCGTCCAGATCGCGCAGGGCGATGATTTCCGGGTGACGGAACAGGGCGTTCGGGTCAAAGTTGAACTTGGCGTCCAGGGCGATGACTTTGCCGCTGCCGGTGACGATCAGCGGGTTGATCTCGGCCAGCGAGCAATCGGTTTCCCAGTAGGCTTTGTACAGGCCTTGCAGGTTGACGCGGGCGTCAGCGATCGAACCGGCAGGCACGCCGATTTTGGCGGCGATGTCGTCTGCCTGGGCATCGGTCAGGCCGACGCTAGGCTCGATGGTGACGTGGTGGATCTTCTCAGGGTGGCTCTCGGCCACTTCTTCGATGTCCATGCCGCCTTCGGACGAAGCCATCAGGACGATTTTCTGGGTAACGCGGTCGGTGACCAGCGAAACGTACAGTTCTTGTTTGATGTCGGCGCCTTCTTCCACCAGCAGGCGGTTGACTTTCTGGCCTTCGGCGCTGGTCTGGTGCGTGATCAGCTGCATGCCCATGATCTGGTCAGCGTATTCTTTGACCTGTTCGATCGATTTTGCCACTTTCACGCCGCCGCCCTTGCCGCGGCCACCTGCGTGGATCTGCGCCTTGACGACCCATACCGGGCCGCCCAGGGTTTCCGCGGCCTTGACTGCCTCGTCGACGGACATGCACGGAATGCCGCGTGGTACCGTCACTCCGAATTGCCGGAGGATTTCTTTGGCTTGATACTCATGGATTTTCATGCTGGCTTCCCTTCTGATACTGATTTGTAAAAATACGGTTAGTGGTGCAAAAAAACAGGAAATACAGCGCCGGGGTCACGCTTTGGCTACCCAGCGCGGGTAGTACTGTGCAACTGCCCCGCCATCGGTGCGCAAGGCGTGACACTTGTCGAGTTGAAACGGCTTTTCATGCGACAAATCAGCATTCTCACCGTCACGGGTCGACCAGACATCGCCGGCAAATGCCTGAACCGTCGCAGTCGGCAAGACTTGCGCCAGTTCCGTCAAATGGGTACAGCCAGCGATTCCCGCCAGGCGCTGTTTCAAGTCGCGGCGGAAATTCTTCAATAAATTCAAACCGATCAGCGCACTGTAAGCGGGGCCGATGGTATCGCAAAAACCGGGATAGGGCACGGCATCGGAGGCGGCTTCGGCCTCGACGATGGTCAGTTCGCGATCGACGGTAATGCGTAAATGGAGGTCATGCAGGGGAGTGCCGGCGGGACGGGGGCCAGAGGCCAGGGTCGCGTCATAGCTTTTGATATCAGTGATACGGGCGTCAATATCCCACAGGCCGTCGTCGCGCACATACGCTTGGACGTCGATAACGCGGGAGTGCCGTAGGGCGCGCCGGGATACGGGAGTTGACAGGGGCATAAGACCGATGCCGCTTGCGCGGCCAAAATTTAGTAAGCAGCCATGTGCATAAAGCACGCCGTTCGCAGCTTCTACGAACAGCAACCGCACCTGCGGCGCCGCAAAAACCCTAAAAGTGTAGCACATTGCGCGCAGGTTGCGCCGCAACATAATTTTTCATTGCATCGTTAAAAACATTTCAAATTATAAATAGAAAACAGTGATTTTCATGAAGTCATTCACGAAACAAATGATTGATATCATAAAAATCACTACCATCGTCATGCCGCGAGGTGTTTCGGCCTCAGCATCAATCGGCCACGCCCAGCGCCTGCAGGATGGGCAGTACGGTGACGCGGAAGCTTTCCGCCTGCACGGCCAATTCAGCCAGGTTGTCTTCGTCCGTCGTCAGCACTGTGCCATTGCGTACCATGGTTTGCTGCAGTGCGCGCAAAGCCTGCCAGGCAAATGCCGCCCAGGCGTCGGCCTCCAGATGCCCTTCCAGTCTGGCCAGCAGGAACAACTGTTGCAGATGCAACACACCGACACCACCGCCCGTCACCGGGCTGGCCAATGCGGCCAGGTCGGTGCGGCCCAGGGCCTTTTCCAGCAGATGCCGGTTCAGCCTGGCCGTGGCCGGCCGCGCCAGTGCGATCACGGCGTCATCCTGTACCGGCGAGATGCAGGCTTTATGCGCCAGCACCAGCAGCATCTGCAGCAGGCTGCCCAGGTCAGCCAGGCCGGCGGGCAAACGCTGTTGCAGTTCGGCTATGGTATGCGGCTTGCCGTCACCGAGCAGTTCCAGCAGGGGGCCATACACGGCCGGGTCCAGGTCGGCCTCGCCCAAGGCGCCCGTCACCTTCATGGTGATCTGCTCGACCGGCGCCACCAGCAGGATGCGTATGGCGCGCAGTGCGGCAGCCTGTTCATGGGCGCTCAGCTTGCGACTGCCCTTGACCCAGTAATCCTGGCGAAACTGCCGGTTCAGCAGAAAATCGGCGGTGTTTTCGCGGAAAGTGGCATCCGGAATCTGCGCCAGGAAAGCCAGGTGTTCGGGCGAGAAATTGAGCGGGGCAACATGATCGGAGTAGGCAGCCGAACCGGCAAACTCGAGCTTGCCCCCTGCCAGCACCGGCTTGATGGCCGAAAACGATACCGGTTGCCAGTAATGATTGAAGTATTCGTGGGACAGATAATTCGGATCCTGCTCGCTGAGCTGCTGCAACCTTAGCGCAATGGTGGGATTGGCCAGCAGGTAGCGCGGCTTGGTCTCCATCATGCGGTTGACGAAGGATAGCGCGCTGCCCACGCGCGTCAGGGAGTCCTGCCCCGGCGCACTCAGCACGCGGCTGTGCTGCTCCATCAGGTCGCGGATCGGCGCCATCGCCGCCCAGCCCGCCTGCGTGTTGTAGCTGATGTACAGCACGCCGCCCGGCTTGAGCTTGCGCGCCAGGAAGTCGCTGATATGCGCCTGGTTTTCCGGCGAGATCCAGCTCCAGATACCGTGCAGGGCGATGAAATCGAAGTCAGGCAGGTCGCTGCGGGCGCAAAAATCCTGGAACGATTGTTCCGACAGCACGGCGCCATTGCCGGAGACCTCGGCCAGTTCCTGCGCAAAGGCAGTCTGGGCCGGATTGAAATCGGTGCCATACCAGCGTGTGCCGGACGCTGCGGCATGGATATTGACGGTCATGCCCTGGCCAAAGCCCAGTTCGCATGCGGTGCTGACCTTCGGTGGCTGTATGCCCCAGCTCAGCAGCAACAACTGTATGCGCAAGGGGTTCAATTCCGTGTAATAGCCGTAAGTGTATGCGGTTTCGGCCGTGTAGCCGGCATGCCAAGCGCTCATCAGGTGTCCCGTATATCAAGTAAAAAAGCTGGGACGCAACATGCGCAGCAGCAATTAGGCAGAATAACTGATCCTTGCTGTCAAGTTAATAAATATTACTCATCGTCGGGCTCCAGGCCTTTCAAGGCCACCTGCACGGCGCGCTGCGAAAAGCCGCGTTGCATCAGGAAGCGCACCTGCTTGTTGCGCTGTTCGGCATCCTGCGCCACTTCACCGAATTTGCGGCGCCACACTTCGCAGGCGCGCGCGGTCTCGCCTTCGGCCAGGCCCGCCTTGAGTTCCTGCAGCGCCTCACCGCCTATGCCATGGCTTTGCAATTCCGCCATGATGCGGCTATTGCCGAAACGGGCCGAGCGGCGATGGATCAGCGATTCGGAAAAGCGCTCCTGCGACAGCCAGTTGGCTTGCTCCAGGCTGTCGAGCAAGGCTTCCACATCATCGCCTTCCTGCGCATGGCGCTGCAGCTTGCGCCGCAATTCCATGCGGCTATGCTCGCGCATCGACAGAAAGCGGAGCGCCCTGCCCTTCAGGCTTAGTTGTACTGCAGCCATACACCCACCTTGTCTTTCATTCCACGATCACAGCACCCAAACACAATCGCCGCCCGGCGCAACAGCGCGGGACGGCGATCAGGGTCCTACCTTGCGGCAAGCCATGCGTAGGTCGGATCAGGCCCCTTGGGCCGTAATCCGACAACATTGTTGACGTCTGTGGTGTTGTCGGATTACGCACGGCTTTGCCGCGCTAATCCGACCTACTCTGCCTTGGCTTCCGCCTTGGCAGCCTTGTCGGCGGCTTTATCCGCTTTTTCCGGCTTTTCAGCAGCCAGCGGTGGCAGTTCGCGCACGCCCAGCGACGCGCGGACCTTGTTTTCGATTTCGCGGGCCAGCGCCGGACGCTCTTGCAGGAAGGCGCGGGCGTTGTCCTTGCCCTGGCCGATGCGTTCGCCGTTGTAGCTGTACCACGAACCGGATTTTTCCACGATCTTGGCATCCGAGCCCAGGTCCAGGATTTCGCCTTCGCGCGAGGTGCCGGCGCCGTACAGGATGTCGAAGTGCGCTTCCTTGAACGGTGGCGCGATCTTGTTCTTGACGACCTTGACCTTGGTTTCGTTGCCAATCACTTCATCGCCGGACTTGATCGAGCCGGTGCGGCGGATATCGAGGCGCACGGAGGCGTAGAATTTCAGCGCATTGCCGCCGGTGGTGGTTTCAGGGCTGCCGAACATCACGCCGATCTTCATGCGGATCTGGTTGATGAAGATGACCAGGGTATTGGTGCGGTTGATGGAACCGGTCAATTTACGCAGGGCTTGCGACATCAGACGCGCTTGCAAGCCTGGCAGCGAGTCGCCCATGTCGCCTTCGATCTCGGCGCGTGGCGTCAGTGCGGCCACGGAGTCGATGACGACCAGGTCGACGCTGCCCGAACGCACGAGGGCGTCGCAGATTTCCAGTGCCTGCTCGCCCGTGTCCGGTTGCGAGATCAGCAATTCGTGCAGGTTAACACCCAGCTTTTGCGCGTAACCGACGTCGAGCGCGTGCTCGGCATCGATAAAGGCGCAGGTGCCGCCGAGTTTTTGCATTTCAGCAATGGTTTGCAGGGTCAAGGTGGTTTTACCCGACGATTCAGGACCGTAGATTTCCACCACGCGGCCGCGCGGCAAGCCGCCTACGCCCAGCGCGATATCGAGGCCGAGCGAACCGGTCGACACGACTTGCACTTCTTCGATCACCGCGCTGGCATCCATGCGCATGACCGAACCTTTGCCAAACTGCTTCTCGATCTGCGCCAGTGCGGCGGCGAGCGCCTTGGCTTTTTCCGATGCGGGTACTACAGCTTTTTTATCGTCCATATGTTCTTTCAGCCGTTCTACAGTTGCGAATCCAGTTGAATCCTGCAGCCTGCGATAGCGCCAGTGGGTTAAATTCTTTACACAGACAGTACTGTATAAAAAAACAGTGATCAATGCAAGCGGAACGTGGATTTGTTTTGAAACAGATCAATACAACCCTGGTTTTTCACAAAAACTATCCACCTTGCGGAAAATGAAACACAATACACACTTCAGATGTCCTGATGTTGCAAGCATAGGAAGTGCACCATGCGTATTTTACTTGCCGAAGATGACAGCGTGCTGGCCGATGGTCTGACCCGCTCGCTGCGCCAGTCCGGTTATGCCATCGACTACGTGAAGACCGGCCAGGAGGCCGATACGGCCCTGTCCACCCAGGAATTCGACCTGCTGATCCTCGATTTGGGCCTGCCGAAGATGTCCGGCCTGGAGGTGCTGCGCCGCCTGCGCGCGCGCGCCTCGCTGCTGCCGGTGCTGATCCTGACGGCTGCCGATTCCATCGAACAACGCGTGAATGGCCTCGACCTCGGTGCCGATGATTATATGGCCAAGCCGTTCGCCCTGTCGGAACTGGAGGCAAGAGTGCGCGCCCTGACACGCCGCGGCGCCGGCGGCGGCGCCACCGTCATCAAGCACGGCCCCCTCAGCTACGACCAGGTGGGGCGCAGTGCCTACATCAACGACCAGATGCTCGACCTGTCGGCGCGCGAACTGGGCTTGCTGGAAATCCTGCTGGGCCGCACCGGCCGCCTCGTCTCGAAAGAGCAACTGGTCGACCACCTGTGCGAATGGGGTGAAGAAGTGTCGAACAACGCCATCGAGGTGTATGTGCACCGGCTGCGCAAGAAGATCGAGGTGGGCGGCGTGCGCATCGCCACCGTGCGCGGCCTCGGCTATTGCCTGGAAAAATACTCGGAAGCGGCGCGCCTGAACGCCGAAGCGAACGAAGCGGCAGGCCCGGCCAGCGGCCCCGCCAGCAAGTGAAGGCGCGCGAAGCGCCAGCGGACGAGGTGGACGACGACGACTGGTTCGAACCGCCCACCACGGAGCAGGATGACACCATCGAGCATTCGCTGTTTGGCGAAATCCTCGACTGGATGCTGGCGCCCTTGCTGCTGCTGTGGCCGATGAGCATCGCCATCACCTACCTGGTGGCCAAGGGCATCGCCAATCAACCGTTCGACCATGCGCTGGAAGACAGCGTGACGGTGCTGACGCAGCAGGTCAAGCAGGCCGACGGCGCGCTGCTGCGCCGCGTGCCGGACAAGAACCGCAGCGGCCGCGACTTCCTGCGCGCCGACGATGTCGACACCCTGTATTACCTGGTGGTGGGCGGGCGCGGCGAATACCTCGACGGCGACCGCGACTTGCCGCCGCCGCAAGAGCCCGACAAATACCGCAGCGGCATGGTGCTGTTTCGCAACGACACCATCCACGGCACGCCCGTGCGCGTGGCGTTTACCTATCTCGACATGCCGTCCGGCAGCGACGACGAACCGCGCCGCACGCTGGTGCAAGTGGCAGAGACGCTGGAAAAGCGCGCCCAGTTGGCCAATGAAATCATCAAGGGCGTGATCTTGCCGCAGTTCATCATCCTGCCCGTGATCCTGGCCCTGGTCTGGTTTGCCCTGGCGCGCGGCCTGTCGCCGCTGGCACAATTGCAGGAGCGCATACGCGCCCGGCCGCCCGACGACCTCTCTCCCATCGAATCGGGCCAGGTGCCCGAGGAAATCACGCCATTGGTCGGTTCGCTCAACGAGATGCTGGCGCGGCTATCGCTGTCGATCGACATGCAGAAACGCTTCATCGCCGATGCCGCGCACCAGATGAAAACGCCGCTGGCCGGCATGCGCATGCAATCCGAGCTGGCCCTGCGCCAGACCGACCACGACGAGATTCACCGCTCGCTGCTGCAGCTGGCGAAAAGTTCGGAAGCGGCCACGCGCCTGGTGAACCAGCTGCTGGCCCTGGCGCGCGCGGAAAACCAGCCGCAGGCGGGCACGGCGTTCGAGCCGATCGAGCTGAGCGAACTGGCGCGCGGCGTGGTGCAGGACTGGGTGCAAGCGTCGTTTGCCCAGCATATCGACCTGGGCTTCGAACAACCCGCGTATTCGATCATGATTTCCGGCAATCCCATGATGCTGCGTGAACTGCTGAGTAATCTGATCGACAATGCCCTGCGCTACACGCCGGCTGGCGGCAGCGTCACGGTGCGCGTGCGCAGCACCCTGGAACTGGCCATCCTGGAAGTGGAGGATACGGGCCCCGGCATACCGCAGGCCGAGCGGGCGCACGTATTCGAACGCTTTTACCGCATTCTCGGCAGCAATGTCGATGGCAGCGGCCTGGGCTTGGCCATCGTGCGCGAGATTGCCCAGCAGCATGGCGCCGAAGTCGATATTTTTAACAATCCGCGCGCGCAGTCGCCGAAGCTGCCGGGCACCCTGCTGCGCCTGAGCATCGCCCTGCTGTTGCCGGACGCGCCAGAAGAGGATGACATCACGTATGGATAAGCCCAGCCTTCCCGCGGCGCCGCTGCGGCCGGCGCGCACGCCCAGCCCCGAGCTGCAGGCGCGCCGCGACGTGCACTGGCACAAGACGCGGCGCCTGACGGCCATCCTGCTGCTGATCTGGCTGCTGACGGGCTTCCTGACCGTGTTTTATGCGCGTGAACTGTTGCACCTGAACCTGTTCGGCTGGCCGCTGCCCTTCTATATGGCGGCCCAGGGCGCCTCGCTGGTGTATCTGGCCATCATCGCCTTGTATGCCTGGCGCATGCGACGCCTGGACCGCGATTTTCATGCCGAGGAGCAAACATGAGCGGCCAGCGCAGCTTCTTTGCGCGGCTGTGCCGCTACTATTTGCTGTTTACCGCCGGTTTCGCCGCCTTCCTGCTGGCGTTGTCCGTGCTGGAACAGGAAGGCATGCCGCGCGCCTGGATCGGCTACCTGTTCATGCTGGTCACCATCACCCTGTACGCCACCATCGGCGTCATCAGCCGCACCTCGAACGTCACCGAATACTATGTGGCGGGGCGCCGAGTGCCGGCCATGTTCAACGGCATGGCCACGGCCGCCGACTGGATTTCGGCCGCCAGCTTCATCAGCCTGGCCGGCGGCCTGTACCTGAACGGCTTCGACGGTCTGGCCTTCATCATGGGCTGGACGGGTGGCTATTGCCTGGTGGCGCTATTGATCGCGCCCTACCTGCGCAAGTTCAGCCAGTACACGATTCCCGACTTCCTCGCCGCCCGCTACGGCAGCGGCACCGACAAACGGGGCGCCAGCGTGCGCGTGGTGGCCGTGGCCGCCACCATCATCGTCTCGTTTACGTATGTGGTGGCGCAGATCTACGCCGTCGGCCTGATCGCTTCACGCTTCACGGGCGTCGATTTTTCCGTCGGCATCTTCCTGGGCCTGGCCAGCATCCTCGTCTGCTCCTTTCTGGGCGGCATGCGCGCCATCACCTGGACGCAGGTAGCGCAGTACATCATCATCCTGGTCGCCTTTCTGATTCCCGCCATGTGGCTGTCGGTCAAGCATGCGGACAATCCCGTGCCGCAGATCGCCTACGGCAAGGTGCTGCCGCAACTGAGCGCGCGCGAACACGTGCTGGAAACGGACCCGAAGGAAAACGAAGTGCGGGCCATCTTCCGCCAGCGCGCACAGAGCTACCAGGAGCGCATCGCCGGCTTGCCCGGTTCCTGGGAGCAAGGCCGGCTGGCGGCCCAGCGCCAGCTCGATCATTTGCGCCAGCGCAATACCTCGCTGTTCGATATCCGCAACGCGGAGCGCTACCTGATCGCCTATCCGAAAAGCCCGGACGAGGCACGCGTGCTGTGGCAGGCGGCGCAGGCGCAGAATCAGAAACGCGCCGAACCCATCATTCCGCACGCGCAGCCGTTTCCCGCTGCCGACCGCGAGCAATCGGACATCAAGCGCAACAATTTCCTGGCCCTCGTGTTTTGCATGATGCTGGGCACGGCCGCCCTGCCGCATATCCTCATGCGATCCTACACCACGCCCTCCGTGCACGAAACGCGCGTCTCCGTCTTCTGGGCACTGTTTTTCATCTTGTTGATCTATCTCACGATTCCTGCGCTGGCCGTGCTGGTCAAGTACGATATTTACTCGGCACTGGTAGGCACGCAATACACGAACCTGCCCACCTGGGTGTCGTACTGGGCCAATGTGGACAAGCTCAGTCCCCTGATCAGCATCGTCGACGTCAACCGCGACGGCATCGTGCAACTGGCGGAAATTTCCATCGATGCCGACGTGCTGGTGCTGGCCACGCCCGAGATCGCCGGCCTGCCCTACGTGATTTCCGGCCTGGTGGCGGCCGGCGGCCTGGCCGCCGCCCTGTCGACGGCGGACGGCTTGCTGCTGGCCATTTCCAATGCCCTGTCACACGATATCTATTACAAGGTGGTCGATCCCAGCGCCTCGACGCAAAAGCGCGTGACGATTTCCAAATTGCTGCTGCTGGCCGTGGCCTTCATCGCCGCCTATGCGGCCTCGCAAAAGCCGGCCGATATCCTGTCACTGGTGGGCGTGGCGTTTTCCCTGGCCGCCTCGACCCTGTTCCCGCCGCTGGTGCTGGGCGTGTTCTGGAAACGCGCCAATTACCAGGGGGCGCTGGCCGGCATGTTCACGGGCTTTGGCGTGTGCCTGTATTACATGCTGCATACCAGCACCATGCTCGGCGGCAATGCCAGCGGCCAATGGCTGCATATCGCGCCCATTTCCGCCGGCATCTTCGGCGTGCCGGCCGGCCTGGCCGCAGCCATCCTGGTCAGCTGGCTGACACCGGCGCCGGGGCGCCGCAGCACGGGGCTGGTGGAACATATCCGGGCGCCGGAGTAACAACGCAGCAAGGACTGGGCAACGTGGAGAAATTCCTCGACAGAACGATCGGAAAAGACAGCGCCCCGGCAAAAAAGGAGTAGGCTGGAGGGCCGCTCCATTTACGAGGAAATCCCATGCCGTCTGGAAAAATTCTTGTTGCCCAGGGAGGCGGCCCCACCGCCGTCATCAACCAGTCGCTGGTGGGCGTGGTGCTTGAATCGCGGCGCTTTCAACATGTCACGCGCGTGTATGGCGCGCTGCACGGCGTGCGCGGCATTATCAATGAAGAATTCGTTGATCTGACGCAGGAAACCAGCCACAACCTGGAACTGGTGGCCGCCACGCCGTCCTCTGCCCTCGGCTCCACGCGCGACAAGCCCGATATTGCCTACTGCCAGCAAATCTTTGAAGTCTTGCGCGCGCACGAAATCGAGCATTTCTTTTACATCGGCGGCAACGATTCGTCCGACACGGTGCGCATCGTCAGCGAGGAAGCGCACAAGGCCGGCTATCCGCTGCGCTGCATCCACATCCCGAAAACCATCGACAACGACCTGGTCGGCAGCGACCACACGCCCGGCTTTCCCTCGGCCGCGCGCTTCGTCGCGCAAGCGTTCGCCGGCGCCAACCTCGACAATGCAGCCTTGCCCGGCGTCTACGTGGGCGTGGTGATGGGCCGCCACGCGGGCTTCTTGACGGCCGCCTCGGCGCTGGGCAAGAAGTTCCCCGACGATGGCCCGCACCTGATCTACGTGCCGGAAAGAGTCTTCGTGCTGGAGAATTTTCTCGCCGACGTGAAAGCCACGTATGAGAAATACGGCCGCTGCGTGATCGCCGTCTCGGAAGGCATCCACGATGCCTCGGGCGAACCGATCGCCAGCCTGCTGGCGCAACAGGTGGGCAACGAAGTCGAGCGCGATGCGCACGGCAATGTGCAATTGTCGGGCACGGGCGCGCTGGCCGACCTGCTGTGCGACGAAATCAAGACCAAACTGGGCATCAAGCGCGTGCGCGGCGATACCTTCGGCTATTTGCAACGCTCCTTCATCGGCTGCGTCTCCGACGTCGATCAACGCGAAGCGCGCGAAGTGGGAGAAAAGGCGGTGCAGTTCGCCATGTGGGGCGACCGCGACGGTTCCGTCGCCATCAAGCGCACGGGCTTTTATTCCGTCGACTACGAGCTGCTGCCCCTGACGGAAGTGGCAGGCAAGACGCGCACCATGGAAGACGAGTTCATCAGCGCCAGCGGCACGGACGTGACCGATGCTTTCCGGCTGTATCTGCGCCCGCTGCTGGGTTCAGGCATGCCCGATGCGTTCCGCCTGCGTGCAGCCAAGGTGGCAAAGGTCTTGAAACCTTAGCTGTTTTCTGCCAGCAACAGCGGCCGTAGTTTCACGGCCGCGTCCTTCAACTGCGGCACGTGCTGCAGCAGCTGCTCCACGGACTTTCTCGCCACGGGCGCGTGGCAGGCGACGGCCGCCACGATGCGCCCGTCGGCCGCGCAGATGGGTACGGCCACGGCCACCATGCCGTGCACGAATTCCTCATCGTCGATACCGATGCCCAGGCGGGCGATGCGCACGATCTCGCGTTCCAGCAGCGCGGGGTCGGTGATGCTTTTCGGCGTTCGCGCCTGCAAGGTCAGCATGGCCAGCAGCTCGCGCCGCTCCAGCAAGGTCATGTGTGCCAGGAATAATTTTCCGCTCGCCGTGCAATGCATGGGCGCGCGCGTACCGAGCACCAGATGCAGGCGCAGCGGTTCCTGCGTTTCCACCCGGTCCACATACACGATCGCGTTGCCCTCGGGAATGGCCAGGTTGCACGTCTCGCCCGTGGCCGCCACCAGGCTGCCCAGGATGCTGCGGCTCACGCGGATCAGGGCATTGTTGCGCAAGGTCGCCAGCGCCAGGTTGGTCGAAGCCGCACCGGGCACGTAGCCGCGTCCCACGGGCGTGCGCAGCACATAGCCGTGCTGTTCCAGCGTATCGAGCAGGCGCATCATGCTGGCCTTGGGCACCTGCATGCGCGCCGCCAGCTGCGACAAGGTCAATGGCTGGCTGGCGCTGGCCAGGTGCTCGATCAGGCGCAGCACGCGCAAGCCGCGCGCCTCGTCGCCATGGCTGGCCGCCGCGCTGGCAGCCACCGCGCCGCCCGCCGAACTGTCTTCTTCGGCCTCGGCTGGCCGTTTTTGAAACGCATCCTGCATGTTCTGTTTCACCTCTCGCGTATGCGGCTGTTTCCGCTTGTCCCGGCGCTGCTCGTCTTTTATAAATGGAACCAGACGTTCCAAAACATCAAATAAAAGACCAGTGTATCGCAAAAATCGCCCGCAAAGGCAAGCGATGCCGCCAACGCAGGAGACCAGGGCAATGTTACAAACACACTACGATTACATCGTCGTCGGCGCCGGTTCGGCCGGCTGCGTGCTGGCCAACCGCCTGTCGCACGACAGCAACAACCAGGTATTGCTGCTCGAAGCGGGCGGCAAGGACAACAATCCATGGATACACGTGCCGGTCGGCTATTTCAAGACCATGCACGATCCCAAGCTGGACTGGTGCTACCGCACGGAAGCGGACGCCGGCATCGCCGGGCGCCAGTTGCAATGGCCGCGCGGCAAGGTCCTGGGCGGCTCCAGTTCGCTCAACGGCTTGCTGTATGTACGCGGCCAGAAAGAAGACTACGACCGCTGGGCCGAACTGGGCAACGCAGGCTGGAGCTATGCCGAGGTGCTGCCCTATTTTAAAAAATCGGAAGACCAGGAACGCGGCGCCAGCGACTACCATGGCGTGGGCGGTCCCTTGAAGGTGTCGGACCTGCGCCTGCGCCGCCCCATCGCCGAACATTTTATTGCCGGCGCCACGGAAAGCGGCATCCCCTTCAATGCCGATTACAACGGCGCCACGCAGGAGGGCGTGGGCTACTTCCAGCAAACGGCCAGCAAGGGCTTGCGCTGGAGTACGGCGAAAGCCTTTTTGCGGCCCGCCCGCAAGCGCAGCAACCTGCGCGTGGAAGTGCGCGCGCACATCATGCGCGTGCTGTTCGAGGGCAAGCGCGCCGTCGGCATCGAGTACCGGCAAGATGGCCAGCTGCGCCAGGCGCGCGCCAGCGGCGAAGTGATTTTATGCGCGGGCGCCATCGGCTCGCCGCACATCCTGCAATGCTCGGGCGTGGGGCCGCGCGCCCTGCTCGGTGCAGTCGGCGTGCCGCTCGTGCACGACTTGCCCGGCGTGGGGCAGAACCTGCAAGACCATTTGCAAATC
The DNA here is from genome assembly GCF_003096775.1 of Janthinobacterium sp. 78. Taxonomy (NCBI): domain Bacteria; kingdom Pseudomonadati; phylum Pseudomonadota; class Betaproteobacteria; order Burkholderiales; family Oxalobacteraceae; genus Janthinobacterium; species Janthinobacterium sp. 78. The sequence continues at coordinate 5,932,425 of NZ_QENT01000001.1, forward strand.
CGCCTGGTCTTCAAGACGCGATTAAAAACCCTGAACGATGAAGTCAACAGCCTGTGGGGCAAGCTGTGGGTGGGCATGCAATATGTGTTTTCCCGCTCGGGGCCACTGACGTTGGCGGCCAGCCAGGTGACGGTGTTTACCAAATCCTCGCCCGAGGTGGAGCGGCCCGACATCCAGTTCCACATGCAGCCGCTGAGCGCCGACAAGCCGGGCGAAGGCGCGCATCCGTTTTCCGCCTTTACGTCGTCCGTGTGCCAGCTGCGCCCGCACAGCCGTGGTCACGTCTCGATCAAGTCCGCCGATCCCCTCGCCTATCCGGGCATTTATCCGAATTACCTGTCCGACCCGCGCGACCAGCGCACGGCAATCGCCGCCCTGCGCGTGGCCCGAAAAATCGCCGCCGCCCCGTCGCTGGCGCCGCACATCATTTCCGAGTTCGTGCCCGGCCCGCAATTCGAGACGGATGCGCAGCTGCTGGACGCTGCGCGCCGCTTCAGCCAGTCGATCTACCACCCCAGCGGCACCTGCAAGATGGGGCATGACGCCATGGCCGTCGTCGATGACCGCCTGCGCGTGCACGGCATGCAGAACCTGCGCGTGGTCGACGCGTCGATCATGCCGGAAATCGTCTCGGGCAACACGAATGCGCCCACCATCATGATCGCCGAAAAAGCCGCCGACATGATCCTGGCGGACGCGGTGCGGCTGCCGCGGGCGGCCTGACCCACCCATTCTATTCCCGGCAAGGAGGATGTCAGCGGCGGGCAGACGGCCCCGCCCCTCAATGACCCGGCGACAAGCCAGGCATCAAAAAAACACACATAATCGATATCGATTGGAGACTAGATATTATGGATAACAATCCGAACCATCCGAAAAAAGCCAAAGAGCTACGGAAAGTCGTGATGGCCAGCGTGATCGGCGCCACCATCGAGTGGTACGACTTCTTTTTATACGGCGTCGTCGCCGGCATCGTGTTCAGCAAGCTGTATTTCCCGGGCGGCGATCCGCTCGTCTCGACCATGCTGGCCTACGGCACCTTCGCCGTGGGCTTTTTGTCGCGCCCCATCGGCGGCGTGATCTTCGGCCATTTCGGCGACAAGATCGGCCGCAAGAGCATGCTGGTGATGACCCTGATGATCATGGGTGTCTCCACCTTCCTGATCGGCGTGCTGCCGACCTACGACCATATCGGCTACTGGGCGCCGGGCCTGCTGCTGTTCCTGCGCGTGCTGCAGGGCATCGGCCTCGGTGGCGAATGGGGCGGCGCCGTGCTGATGGCGTATGAATATGCGCCGCCGAAAGAACGCGGCTTCTATGCCAGCCTGCCGCAGATCGGCCTGGCCATCGGCCTGTGCCTCGCTTCCGGCGTAGTGGCGATCCTGTCGTACAGTCTGACGGATGCGCAATTCTTGTCATGGGGCTGGCGCGTCGCCTTCATTTTATCGGCGGCCCTGGTCTTCATCGGCATGTGGATACGCCTGAACGTGATGGAAACGCCGGAATTCCAGGCGGTGAAAGAGAAGAACGCGGAGACGCAGATTCCGTTTTTCGACCTGCTGAAGCGCTATCCGGGCAATGTATTGAAAGGCATGGGCGCGCGCTATATCGACGGCGTCTTCTTCAATATCTTCGGCGTGTTTTCCATCACTTATCTGACCAACACCATCAAGATCGACCGCACGGAAGCGCTGATGGGCGTGATGGCGTCGGCCGTCGTGATGTGCTTTTGCATCCCCTTCTTCGGCCGCCTGTCCGACCGCATCGGGCGCAGCAAGGTGTTCTTCTGGGGCGCATTGATCACGGGCGTGTCGTCGATTCCCGCCTTCTGGATCATGCTGCATCACGCCGACAATCCGCTGCTGCTGTGGTGTTCCGTGATCATCCCGCTGGGCGTGCTGTATTCGGCAGTGTACGGCCCGGAAGCGGCGCTGTTCTGCGACCTGTTCGATGCCAAGGTGCGCTACACGGGCATCTCCTTCGTGTACCAGTTCTCCGGCATCTTCGCCAGCGGCCTGACGCCCATCATCGCCACCTACCTGCTGAAAACGGGCAATGGCGAACCGTGGCACATCGTCGGCTACATCCTGTTCGCCTCCCTCGTCTCGGCCGTCAGCGTGGCCATGATCGGCAAGGGCGGCGCGCAGCCCGACGGCCGCATGAAACCGGCGCACGTGCGGTAAGCTGGCAACAGGCGTAAAAAAAGCAGGCTCTCAAAGAGGCCTGCTTTTTTCTTACGTACGCCACGGCGCCTGACAAAACCGTAGCGAGCGCCAGTGATTTGTGGCTAAGAAGCGCAACCGTACTCTAGTACGGTGAGCATCGCAGGCCGCAAAGCGCGGCGCGCAGTAGGTTTGGTCAGGTGCGATCAGATCACGATGGTTTGATGCTCATCACCCACGCGCGCACGGATGGTACCGATGCGCGAGACGCTTTCGCCGGCCGCTTGCAATTGCGCGATGGCGGCGTCCGCGTTTTCCTGCGAGACGATGACGGTCATGCCGATGCCGCAGTTGAAGACGCGGTGCATTTCGGCGTCAGCCACGCCGCCGTGCTGTTGCAGCCACGTGAACAGCGGTGGCATGGTCCATGCCTTCGAGTCCAGCTCGGCCACCAGGCCAGGCTGCAGCACGCGCGGGATGTTTTCCACCAGGCCGCCACCGGTGATGTGCACCATGCCTTTGACTTCCATGGCGTCCATCAGTGCCAGCAGCGGCTTGACGTAGATGCGCGTCGGCTGCATCAGCACGTCGGCCAGTTTACGGCCGTGGAAGTCGCCTTCCAGGTCAGGTTTTGCCACTTCGATGATCTTGCGCACCAGCGAGTAACCGTTCGAGTGCACGCCCGACGAGGCCAGGCCCAGCACCACGTCGCCCGGGGCGATCTTGGTGCCGTCGATGATTTTCGATTTTTCCACGGCGCCGACGGCAAAACCTGCCAGGTCGTATTCGCCGGCCGGGTACATGCTCGGCATTTCCGCCGTTTCGCCGCCGATCAGCGCGCAGCCCGCTTGCTCGCAACCCTGTGCGATGCCCTTGATGACGTCGGTGGCAATCGCCACATCCAGTTTGCCGCAGGCAAAGTAGTCGAGGAAGAACAGCGGTTCGGCGCCTTGCACCAGGATGTCGTTGACGCTCATGGCGACCAGGTCGATGCCGACCGTGTCATGGCGGTTCAGTTCGAACGCCAGGCGCAATTTGGTGCCGACGCCGTCGGTGCCCGAGACCAGCACCGGTTCCTTGTACTTCTTGCTGATTTCAAACATGGCGCCAAAACCGCCCAGGCCGCCCATCACGCCTTCGCGCAGGGTGCGCTTGGCAAACGGCTTGATTGCTTCGACTAAAGCGTCGCCTGCGTCGATATCGACGCCAGCGTCACGGTAGGAAAGGGAAACATTAGAAGTCTGGTTCATGGTGTGGTGGCAGCGGAGGCGGTAAAATAGAAGGCGGATACCCGCCGGTACGCGCGCGCAAGTATGTTTTTCAACATCGTGCGGCAGGACGCCAGCGGGTGAATTCGGTCGATCAAGTCGCTATTTTATCAAACTGCCCCGCCATTTCGTAATTAACTGCCTTTTTTTAACGCAACAGCACAAACTACATGCCATTCGCCATCACCGCCGAGCAGAAGCAAACAGCATTTTGGATCGCGGTCTGGCTGGCATTCCTGCTGCTGCTCGTCAGCCTGGGCCCCATCCTGACGCCCTTCCTGGCCGCCGCCATCCTCGCCTACGTGCTCAATCCGGGCGTGGACCGCTTGCAACGCCTGCATTACAAGCGTTTTTACGTGCCCCGTCCGCTGGCCGTGCTGGTCGTCGTGGTGTTGTTTTTCCTCGCCATTACCGCGCTGGTGCTGATCGTCGTGCCGGTATTGCAAAAGGAAATCCCCTTGCTGCAAGCGCAGATCCCGCAGTTCCTGAACAAGGCGAATGATTTCCTGGCGCCAAAACTGCGCGACCTGGGCATCCGCGTGCGCCTCGACGGCACGGGCATCAAGCGCATGCTGGGCCAGCAGATGGCTACCAGTGGCGATGAAATCTGGAGCACCGTGCTGGCCTCGGCGCGCATCGGCGGCACGGCCGTGCTGGGCTGGCTGGCCACCGTGGTGCTGATTCCCGTCGTGTTGTTCTACCTGTTGCTGGACTGGCATCCGATGCTGGCACGCATCGCCGGCGCCGTGCCGCGCCGCTGGGTCGGCCGCACGGTGGGCATGGCGCAGGAAGTCGACACCCTGCTGGCGCAATACCTGCGCGGCCAGTTGCTCGTCATGCTGGTGCTGGCCACGTATTACTCGGTGGCGCTGGCCATCGCCGGTTTTGAAGTGGCATTGCCTGTGGGCATCATCACGGGCTTGCTGGTGTTCATCCCCTACCTGGGCTTCGGCCTGGGGCTGATGCTGGCCCTGATCGCCGCCCTGCTGCAGTTTGCCGACTGGAGCGGCGTGATCGCCGTGGCCGTCATCTACGGCTGCGGCCAGGTGATCGAAGGCTTTTTCCTCACGCCGCGCCTGGTGGGCGAGCGCATCGGTCTGAACCCGCTGGCCGTGATCTTCGCTTTATTGGCCTTCGGACAACTGTTCGGTTTCGTCGGCGTTTTGCTCGCTTTACCCGCTTCTGCCGTCCTGATGGTCGCTTTTAAGCATCTAAGACGCCACTACCTGTCCAGCAGCTTCTATAATGCGTGACAAGGTGACTGACATAAGCTACTGCGCGTCGCACTTTGCGGCCGGCGATGCTCACCGTACTAAAGTACGGTTGCGCTTCTCGGCCACAAATCGCTGCCGCTCGCTACGCTTCTGTCAGGCACTCGATACGACTACAATGTTAAATTAATAAAAATCCAATAACAGCGACGACGACGCTCAAGCAGTAATGAAAAACAGGACAAGGCGTACGCCATGAAACAACTGGTGCTCGATTTAGGCACAGACCAGGCGCACAGCCTCGATACCTTCGAGGTGGGACAGAATGCCGAAGTGGCGCAGCTGATGCGCCAGTTCGCCGCGCGCACGTCGCGCGAACATTTTGCCTACCTGTGGGGCGAACTGGCCGCCGGCAAGAGCCATCTGCTCAAGGCCCTGGCCAGCACCGAGCGCGCGCGCTACATTTCGCCGTTCTCGATCGAGTCCGAATTCGTGTATTCGCCCGACGTCGACCTGTACCTGCTCGACGACTGCGAAAAGCTGTCGCCGCTGGCGCAGATCGACGCCTTTGCCCTGTTCAATGAAATCCGCGCCAACAAGGCGTTCATGGTGTGCAGCGGCGCCGTGCCGCCGGCCGTGCTGCCCGTGCGCGAAGACTTGCGCACGCGCATGGGCTGGGGCCTGATCTATCAGATCCACGGCTTGACCGACGATGAAAAAATCGCCGCCCTGACCCAGGCGGCCACCACCCGCGGCTTGACCTTGTCGCCGGGCGTGTTACCCTATCTGCTGTCCCATTTCCGGCGCGACATGCGTTCGCTGTCGACGATGCTGGACTCTCTCGACCTCTACTCCCTTGAAACCCAACGCCCGATCACCTTGCCATTGTTGCGCGAGTTGCTGCAGGCGGAAGCGAAAGAATGATGAATCTGGCCCTGTTTGACCTCGACCACACCCTGCTGCCCATCGACTCGGATCACGAGTGGGGCGAATTCCTGGTACGCATCGGTGCCGTGGACGCCGCCGAATTCACCCGTCGCAACGACGAATTTTTCGCGCAGTACCAGGCCGGCACCCTGGACCCGGTGGAATACCTGGAATTCTCGCTCGGCACGCTGGCGCAGTTTCCACGCGAACGCCTGGAAGCGCTGCACCGGCAATTCATGGCCGAAGTGGTCTTGCCGGCGATCCGCCCCGAAGTCGTGGCCCTGCTCAAGCAGCACCAGGACGCAGGCGATTTGCTGGCCATCGTCACGGCCACCAACCATTTCATCACCAAACCCATCGCCGATGCGCTGGGCGTCGAGCACCTGCTGGCCGCCATGCCCGAATATGACGCTGCAGGCAACGTCACGGGCAAGCTGCTGGGTACGCCGACCCTGGGCGCGGGCAAGCTGACCCACACCCACGCCTGGCTGGAAAAGATGGGCAAGGAACTGGGGCAGTTCGAGCGCAGCTATTTCTACAGCGATTCGCACAACGACATTCCCTTGCTGTCGGTCGTGACCCACCCTGTCGCGACCAATCCAAACACCGCTTTGAGCGCACACGCATCCCTCCACGGCTGGCCATCACTCCACTTATTCAATGATTAAAAAATTCATCCGCAAGATCCTCGGCGTTAAAAAAGAGGCAGCGCGCGACACCACGACACCCATCGTGTTCGGTCCCGCGCAACACGGAATCGACCCGAAACTGGTGTCGTCGAATGCCATCCGCGTCACCAGCAGCCTGCAGGAAGCCGGTTTTGAGGCCTTTGTCGTCGGCGGCGCAGTGCGCGACCTGCTGCTGGGCGTCAAACCCAAAGACTTCGACATCGCCACCAACGCCACGCCGGAACAGGTCAAGCGATTGTTCCGCCGCGCCTTCATCATCGGCAAGCGCTTCCAGATCGTGCACGTGATGTTTGGCCAGGATTTGCTGGAAGTGACGACCTTCCGCGGCGCCGGCGCCGACTCCGCGCCCAAGGATGAACATGGCCGCGTCCTGCGCGACAACACCTTCGGCTTGCAGCACGAAGATGCGCTGCGCCGCGACTTCACCATCAACGCCATGTACTACAACCCGGCCACGCAGGAAGTACTCGATTACCACGGCGGCGTGGAAGATATCCGCGCCCAGACCTTGCGCATGATCGGCAAGCCAGAAGAGCGCTACCGCGAAGACCCCGTGCGCATGCTGCGCGTGGTGCGCTTCGCCGCCAAGCTGAAATTCACCATCGAGCCGCATACGGCCGCGCCGATCCCCATCATGGCGCCGCTGATCAACAACGTGCCCGCGCCGCGCGTGTTCGATGAAATGCTGAAACTGCTGATGAGCGGCCACGCGCTGGCCTGCCTGCAGCAGTTGCGCAAGGAAGGCTTGCATCATGGCTTGCTGCCGCTGCTCGACGTGGTGCTGGAGCAGCCGCTGGGCGCGAAATTCGTCACCCTGGCGCTGGACGCCACGGATCAACGCATCGCCGCCGGCAAGACCGTCTCGCCGGGCTTCCTGTTTGCCTCGCTGCTGTGGCACCAGGTGCTGGAAAAATGGACGGCCTACCGCGCCGCCGGCGAATCGACGATTCCCGCGCTGCACCTGGCGGCCGACGACGTGCTCGATTCGCAGACGGAAAAACTTGCCCTGCAGCGCAAGATCGGCTCCGACATGCGCGACATCTGGTCGATGCAGCCGCGCTTCGAGCGCCGGGTCGGCAAGGCGCCGCATAAACTGCTGGAACACCTGCGCTTCCGCGCCGGCTACGACTTCCTGCTGCTGCGCTGCGCCTCGGGCGAGATCGACATGGAAATCGGCGAATGGTGGACCGCCTTTTATGAGGGCGACGAGGAAACGCGCGAAGCGCTGCTCGTCAGCGCGAATGCAGCGCCGGGCGCCGTCAAGAAGAAGCGCCCGCCACGCCGCAGCACGCGCAGCAAGACGAGTACAGGCGGCTCGACCACCGGCAGCAGCAGCGACGAGTAATGGTCGTCATTGCTTACATCGGTATCGGTGCCAACCTGGGCGACGCGCGCGCGAATGTGCAGGATGCGATTGCGCGCCTGGCGCACCTGCCCGGCGCATCCCTCGTGGACGCCTCGTCCAGCTACCGCACGGCGCCCATAGCTTCCAGCGGTGACGACTATATCAACGCTGTGGCGCGCATCACGACCACCCTGCCGGCCGAAGAGCTGCTGCTGGCGCTGCACGCCATCGAAGCGGCGCACGGGCGCGAGCGGCCTTACCGCAACGCCCCACGCACGCTGGACCTGGACTTGCTGCTGTACGGCGATGAACGCATCGCCAGCGCCAGCCTGACGGTGCCACATCCACGCATCACCGAGCGCGCCTTCGTGCTGGTGCCGCTGCTCGAACTGGCGCCCGCCATCGTCGTGCCGGGCCTCGGGGCGGCGCAGGACTACCTGGCAAGCGTCGCTGAGCAGGCCATCAGCCAACTCTGAGCGCCACGCGGCATTGCTCTACAATGCCGCCCCTGCACGCCGCCATATAAAGTACTACACTAGCGGCGTCGCAATAGCATCACCCCCCTTTCACTCTAGAGAATACCTATGTCCGCTTATTTGCAAGGAACAGATCTGGCCGCAAAAGACAAGGCCGCCACACCGGCGCCGGCGCCATCCAAGCCTGTCGCCAACAAGGCCGTGACCATCCATACCCTGGCCACGCTGCGCGCCGCCCGCGAAAAGATCACCATGCTGACCTGCTATGACGCCAGCTTCGCGTCGCTGATGGACCGCTGCGGCGTGGAGATCCTGCTGATCGGCGATTCGCTCGGCATGGTCTGCAACGGCCACAACTCCACCCTGCCCGTCACCGTGGCCGAACTGGCCTATCACACGGCTGCCGTGGCGCGCGGCGCCAAGTCGGCCATGATCATGGCCGACCTGCCGTTCGGCGCGTACGGCACGCCCGAAACAGCGTATGCCAACGCCGTCATCCTGATGCAGGCTGGCGCGCACATGATCAAGATCGAAGGCGGCGCCTGGCTGGCCGAGACCGTCCGTTTCCTCACGCAGCGCGGCATCCCCATCTGCGCCCACATCGGCTTGACGCCGCAATCGGTGCACCAGCTGGGCGGCTACAAGGTGCAGGGCAAGAGCACGGAAAGCGCCACAGAGCTGAAGAACGACGCGCTGGCGCTGCAAAACGCGGGCGCCGCCATCGTGCTGATGGAAGCCATGCCGTCGCAGCTGGGCAAGGAAGTGACCGACATGCTGACCATCCCCACCATCGGCATCGGCGCAGGTCCCGACTGCTCGGGCCAGGTGCTCGTCATGCACGACATGCTGGGCGTGTTCCCAGGCCGCAAAGCGCGCTTCGTGCGCAACTTCATGGAAGGCGCGGCCAGCATCGACGAGGCCGTCACCGGCTATGTGAACGCCGTCAAGGATGGCAGTTTCCCGGCGCTGGAACACTGCTTCTGATGTAGTTTGTTTTATGTCGGCTTACGCGCTGCGCGCTAAGCCGACCTACGCAACCATCAACGCCGTAGGTCGGATTAGGCCGCAGGCCGTAATCCGACAATACCCCAGGCGCAAACCCCTACCCCACCTGTATCCAAGTCGTCTTCAATTCCGTGTACTTGTCCAGCGCATGCAGCGACTTGTCACGCCCGTTGCCCGACTGCTTGTAGCCGCCGAACGGCACGGTGATGTCGTCGCCGTCGTACTGGTTGACGTGCACGGTGCCCGCGCGCAGGGCACGCGCCGTCTGGATGGCCTTGGTGATGTCCGAGGTCCATACGGCCGCCTGCAAGCCGTATGGCGTGGCGTTGGCCTGCTTCACCGCTTCGGCGATATCCGTAAAGCCCAGCACGGACAACACGGGGCCGAAGATCTCTTCGCGCGCGATCGTCATGCCGGCCTCCACGCCGAAGATGGTCGGCTGCACGTAATAGCCACCCGTATCAAGGCGCACGGCCTCGCCGCCACCGAGCAGCTGCGCGCCTTCCTTCTTGCCGGCCGCGATATAGCCCATCACCGTGTTCATCTGCGTGGCGTCGACGATCGCCCCCATGACGGTGGCGTCATCGAGCGGATCGCCGGGCTGGAAGCGGGGCAGCATGGCCAGCGCCTTGGCGATAAATTCTTCCTTGATCGATTCTTCGACGAACAGGCGCGAGGGCGCATTGCAGCTTTCGCCCTGGTTGAAGAAGATGGAACCGACGGCGGCCGCCACGGCCTTGTCGAGGTCCGGGCAATCGGCGCAGACGATGTTGGCGGACTTACCGCCCAGTTCCGTCCAGGCCCGCTTCAGGTTCGACTGACCCGCCATCTGCACGATCAGCTTGCCCGTGCGCGTGGAACCCGTAAAGCCGATGCAATCGACATCCATGTGCAGCGCCAGCGCGGCGCCGGCCTCATTACCGTAACCTGGCAGCACATTAAAAACACCGGCCGGCACGCCCGCTTCGAGCGCGATGTCGGCCAGGCGCAGCGCCGTCAGCGGCGATTTTTCCGACGGTTTCAATATCACGCTGTTGCCGGCCGCCAGGGCCGGCGCGATCTTCCAGGCGGCCATGATCATCGGGTAATTCCACGGCACGATGGCGGCGACGACGCCGACCGGTTCGCGCGTGATCAGGGCCAGGCTGTTGGCAGGGGTCGGGGCGATTTCATCATAGACCTTGTCGATCGCCTCGCCATACCAGCGCAGGCAATTGGCCGTCGCGCCCACGTCCACGCTCTGGCTGTACTTGATCGGTTTGCCCATGTCCAGCGTTTCCAGCAGGGCCAGTTCGGGGCCGTTCTGCTGCACCAGGTCGGCGAACTTGATCAATATCCGCTTGCGCTGCGCGGGCGATTTACCAGCCCAGCGGCGGTCCTCGAAGGCGGCGCGCGCGGCCAGCACGGCCGCGTCCACGTCCGCGCCATTGCAGCGGGCCACCTGCCCCAGCAGGCGCCCATCGATGGGCGACAGATTGTCGAAAGTCTGGCCTGACCTCGCTCCGACCCGCTCGCCGTTGATGACGGCGCGGCCGTCGATCGTGAGCGCTGCGGCCCGTGCATGCCAGCTGGTGTTTTCCGTCATGGTCATCTCCTGTGTCAGTGTAAGAGCAGCTTACTCCTGGTCTGCCAGATAGGCCGCAGACAGTTGCTTGCGGCGCTGCCGGTCGGCGCGCGCCAGCAGCACGGCGTACACGATCACGGCGAACGTCACCACCAGTATCGTCAGCGCGGCGATGGCATTCACGCGCGGATCGAGCCCCAGGCGCGCGCGCGAGAAGATCACCAGCGGCATGGTCGTCGAACCGGGGCCGGACAAAAAGGCTGACAGCACCACGTCGTCGAGCGACAGGGTGAACGTCAGCAGCCAGGCCGAGGCCAGCGCCTGCGTGATGTTCGGCAGGGTCACGAGGAAGAACACCTGGTGCGCGCGGCAGCCCAGGTCCATCGCCGCTTCGGCCAACGATTTACTCATCTCCTGCAGGCGCGACTGCACCACCACGGCCGCATACGCCATGCCCAGCAGGGTGTGACCGAACCACATCGTCAGCACGCCCCGCTCGGGAAAACCGAAGACCTTTTGCATGGATACCAGCATCAGCAGCAAGGACAGGCCGATGATCACTTCCGGCATCACCAAAGGCGCGCTGACCATGGATGAAAACAGGGTGCGGCCGCGGAAGCGCTGGTAATTGGTCAGCGCGAAGGCGGCAAACGTGCCGAGGATGACGGACGAGGTGGCCGACATGAAGGCGATTTTCAATGACAGGCCGAAGCCGGAAATGATTTCCGTATCGCTCATCAACTCGCTGTACCAGCGCAGCGAAAAGCCGCTCCACACCATGTCCTGGCGCGAACTGTTGAACGAGAAGACGATCAGCACGATGATGGGCAGGTAGAGGAACAGATAGCCGAGCGAAAGCCAGCCGCGCCCGAACCAGCGCTGTAAAAAGGTACGTCCGTTCATGTGCGCTCCTCCGCGTCCTGGTCCGTCTTGTATTTGTTAAAAATGGCCATCGGCACGAGGATCAGCAAGACCACCAGCACCGTCACCGACGAAGCCATGGCCCAGTCATTATTCGTGAAATATTCATCCCACAGCACACGGCCGATCATCAGTGTTTCCGGTCCGCCCAGCAGTTCGGGAATCACGTATTCGCCCACGGACGGGATGAACACCAGCATGGCGCCGGCGATGATGCCCGATTTCGACAGGGGCACGGTGATGCGCCAGAACGCCTGCAACGGCGTGGCGCCCAGGTCGGCCGCCGCTTCCAGGTAGCGCACGTCCATTTTGACCAGATTCGCATACAGGGGCAGGATCATGAACGGCAGGTAGGCGTACACCATGCCGACCACCAGCGAGAATGAAGTATTCATCATGTGCAGCGGTTCGCTGACTACGCCCAGGGCGATCAAGAGGTCGTTGAGCAAGCCGTGGTTGGCCAGGATGCCCTTCCACGCATACACGCGCAGCAGGAAGGAGGTCCAGAACGGCAGCATCACCAGCAGCATCAGCACGGGACGGATCGACGGTTTGGCGCGCGCCATGAAGTAGGCGAACGGGTAGCCGATGAACAGACAGATGGCCGTGGTAATCGCCGCGTACTTGATGGAACTGAGGTAGGTGAGCAGATACAGTTCATCGGCGGCGATGAACAGGTAATTGGCGATTTTCACCTTCAGCACGACGATGCCGTCGACATACGACAGCAAGCCGCCGAACGGGCTGCCCGCCGTGTCCATGTCGGACAGGCTGATGCGCAGCACGATCAGGAACGGTACCAAAAAGGCGGCAGCGAGGAACAGCGACGGCACGGCGATGACGGCATTGCGCCCGGTGAGCCAACGCAGCGTGACCAGGCTGCGCAGCGATTGCAGGAGGGAAGTCATCACGGGCCTCAGCTGGTCAGCACCACGATGTCGGCGCCATCCCACCACACCCACACGCGCTGTTCGCGTTCGAGGCGCGCGGCGTCGTGGCGGGCTGCGTTGGTACGCGAGACTTTCACCAGCGTGCCGCTGTCGAGGCGCACGTGGTAGCTGGTTTCATTGCCAAAATACGCCATGGCGACGATCACGCCCTGGGCGCAGTTATAGCCGTGTTCGGCCGGCGACGCGCGCTCTTCCAACGCAGGTGGTTCGATCTGGATGCCGATTTTTTCGGGGCGCACGGCCACCGAGACATCCATGCCCAGGTTACCCGTGATGCCATGCGAAACATAGTGCTCGCCATCGGGCGTGGCGATCACCACGTGATCGGGTTCATCTTCCGTGATACGGCCGTCGAACAGGTTCACGCTGCCGATGAAGTCGGCGACGAAACGGCAGTTCGGTGTTTCGTAGATTTCCCCCGGTGCGCCCACCTGCAGGATGCGCCCTTCGCTCATGACGGCGATGCGCGTGGCCATGCTCATCGCTTCATCCTGGTCATGCGTGACCATCACGCAGGTGACGCCCACCTGCTCGATGATGTTGACCAGTTCCATCTGCGTGCGTTCGCGCAGTTTTTTATCGAGCGCGCCCAGCGGCTCGTCGAGCAGCAGCAACTGCGGCCGCTTGGCCAGGCTGCGCGCCAGCGCCACGCGCTGCTGCTGCCCGCCCGACAGCTGGTGCGGCTTGCGCTTCGCGTATTGGCCCAGCTGCACCAGCGCCAGCATCTGCTCGACCCGCGCCGCCACTTCCGCTTTCGGCAAGCCGTCGCGGCGCAGGCCGAAGGCGATGTTGTCCCACACGGACAGGTGCGGGAACAGCGCGTACGACTGGAACATCATGTTGATGGGACGCTGGTGCGGCGGCACATCGACGATGCTGTTGCCCGCCAAGGCGATCCTGCCCGAGGTCGGCGTCTCGAAGCCAGCCAGCATGCGCAGCAGGGTCGACTTGCCGCAACCTGAACTGCCGAGCAGGGCGAAAATCTCGCCCTGGTTGATCGTCACGGAAATATCATTGACGGCGCGCACGCCATCGAATTCCTTGACCAGCTGATCAATCAGCAAGAAAGGCGCTGGGGCGTCGCTGGCCGACGCGGCAGGTGTTGCTATCGTCATGTGTGGGTAGCTTCTGGATAAAAGGGTGTCAAAATGAAAAACTGGCCGCTGTAGGAGCGGCCAAGATGGAAGTTTAGCGGAACTGCCGCGATTCTGGTCCAAAAAAACTTGAGTTAGCGTCTATTTGGGTGAAAAACTGACACCAACCCAAGAGCAAACCCCGGGGTCGTACCCTGAGGGTACGACCCCGGCCCTTGCGTTTGGGTTCAGCCAGAACCTACACCCAGCCCTTCGCTTTCACCTCGTCATACGTCTTGTCCAGGCACAGCCGTATCAGCGCCACCATTTCATCGATCTGCGCGCGCGTCATCACCAGCGGTGGGGCGACGATCATGCGTTCGCCCACGGCGCGCATGATGACGCCGTTGTCGAACATGTGGCCACGGCAGAGCATGCCCACGCCCTGGTCCTCGTCGAACAGCTCGTTCTCGTGCACGGTGGCGCCCTTCTTGCGCACCAGGTTCAGTCCCGCCACCAGGCCGCAGCTGTCCGCGTAGCCGACCAGCGGATGTTCGCCCAGGCTGGCGAAGCACTGTTTCAGGTACGGTCCCGTATCCTCGGCCACCTTCGCCACCAACTGCTCTTCCTCGATGATGCGGATGTTTTCCAGCGCCGCCGCGCAAGCCACGGGATGGCCGGAATAGGTAAAGCCGTGCGTGAATTCGCCGCCCTGCTCGATCAGCACCTTGGCCACCCGATCCCCCACCAGCACACCGCCCAGCGGCACGTAGCCCGAGGTGACGCCCTTGGCAAACGTGATCAGGTCGGGCTTGATGCCGAACAGTTCGGAGCCGAACCAGCGCCCCAGGCGGCCGAAGCCGCAGATGACTTCATCGGCGATCAGCAAAATGCCGTACTTGTCGCAGATGCGCTGGATCTCGGGCCAGTAGGTACCTGGAGGGATGATGACGCCACCGGCGCCCTGCACCGGCTCGCCGATGAAGGCGGCCACCTTGTCGGCACCGATCTCGAGGATTTTGTCTTCCAGCCAGCCGGCCGCCTTCAAGCCGAAGGCTTCCGGTGTCAAGCCGTGGCCCGATTCCAGGTAATTCGGCTGGCCGATATGCGCGATGCCGGGTATCGGCAAGCCGCCCTGCGCATGCATGCCATCCATGCCACCCAGCGACGCTCCCGCCACCGTGCTGCCGTGATACGCATTGTGGCGGCTGATGACGGTATGGCGTTCCTGGTAACCGAGGATGTCCCAGTAGCGGCGCACCATGCGCAAATTCGTATCGTTGCCTTCGGAGCCGGAACTGGTGAAGAACACGTGCTGGAACTGCGGCGGCGATATCTGCGCCAGCTTGGCGGCCAGTTGCGCGGCCGGCACGTTGGTCGTGCCAAAGAAGCTGTTATAGAAGGGCAGCGTTTCCATCTGCCGGTAGACGGCTTGCGAGATCGAGCTGCGGCCATAGCCCACGTTGACGCACCACAGACCCGACATGCCGTCGACGATTTTCTTGCCCTGGCTATCCCACAGGTAGACGCCATCGCCGCGCACGATCACCCTGGCGCCCTTGCTTGCCAGGTCCTGGAAATCGGTGAACGGATGCAGGTAGTGGGCCGTATCCATTTTCTGGATGGCGGCCGTGTCATATACCTGCGGCGCCGCATTCCTTTGCGCCACGGAGGAGACAAAAGCGGCGCTCGGCGCCAGCGGATTGTTTGTTGTACTCATTGCGATCCTTTCTTAAACGTGGAGCAGAAGATGTTCGCGCTCCCACGGGCTGATGACGGTCATGAATTCCTGGTGCTCCAGGTCCTTGATGGCCGCATACACGTCGATGAAGCGCTCGCCCAGCACCGTGCGCAGCTTGTCTTCCGCGCGCAGCAGCTGCAGGGCTTCGGGCAAGCCTTGCGGCAGTTCAAACTTCATGTCGTAGGCGCTGCCCACCATCATCGGCGTCGCTTCCAGCTGCTCCGTCATGCCCAGATAGCCGCAGGCCAGCGTGACGGCCAGCGCCAGGTAGGGATTCGCGTCGGCGCCGATAATGCGGTTTTCCACGCGGCGGTCCTGCACGCCCGACTCGGGCACGCGGAAACCCACGGTGCGGTTGTCCAGTCCCCATTGAATATTGATCGGTGCGGCCGTATGGCGCACGATGCGGCGGTAGGAATTCACGTAGGGCGCGACGATGGCCATGGCCGACGGCATGTAGCGCTGCAGCCCCGCGATGTAATGCTTGAAGATGGGCGCGGCCGAACCGTCGTCGTTGCTGAAGATATTCAAGCCCGTCTTCGCGTCGACGACACTCTGGTGCACATGCATGGCGGAACCCGGTTCGCCGGCCATGGGCTTGGCCATGAAGGTGGCGTACATATCGTGCTTCAAAGCCGCTTCACGCAGGGTGCGCTTGAAGAAGAAGACCTTGTCGGCCAGGCCTAATGGGTCACCGTGCAGGAAGTTGATTTCCATCTGCCCCGCGCCGATCTCGTGGATCAGGGTGTCGACGTCGAGGTTCATCAGTTCGCAATAATCGTAGATATCCTCGAACAGCGGGTCGAACTCGTTGACGGCGTCGATGCTGTACACCTGGCGACTGGTCTCGGCCCGGCCGCTGCGGCCGATGGGCGGCTTCAGCGGCAAGTCGGGGTCCGTGTTCTTCGCCGTCAGGTAGAACTCCAGCTCCGGCGCCACCACGGGTTTCCAGCCCTTGTCCGCATACAGTTTCAGCACGCGCCGCAGCACGGATCTTGGAGCAAAATCGACCAGCGCGCCGTCGGAAAAATAGCAATCGTGGATGACTTGCGCGGTGGGATCGGTAGCCCACGGCACCATGGTGATGGTGGTGGGATCGGCCTTCAAGATCATGTCGCGGTCGGTGCTGGAAATGGCGCGGTCGTAGCCGCCATCGTCGACCGGGTAATTGCCCGTCACGGTCATGCCCAGCACCGCCTCCGGGATGCGCATGCCGCGCTCCTGGGTGAATTTCCCGCGCGGCAGGATCTTCCCGCGCGCCACACCCGTCAAGTCGGGCACCAGGCATTCGATTTCCGTGACGCGCTTTTCATTGAGCCACAAATCCATATCCGTATAGGTGAAATTTTCGCGTATTGCCATGTTTCCCTCTCGCTGGTCTTGATCAAACACCGCGCAATGCTGGTGCGGCGCGCCTGTCATTCCATCCTGTCATTCTTTCTGTGCTGCTGTTCCTGGTAATCGCGGCAAGCCTGGCCAAAGGCGCCGAACAGGCGCATCGACTGCGGATTGTCTTCCACCTGCCATTCCGGGTGCCATTGCACGGCCAGCGTAAAACCGGCGGCGCTGGCCACCGTATAGGCTTCCACCAGGCCGTCGTCGGCCAGGGCGTCCACCAGCAAGCCATCGGCCAGCCGGGCGATGCCCTGGCCATGCAGGGAATTGACCATCATCTCGCTCTCGCCGCCCAGCAGCCGTGACAGCAAGCCGTCCGGCATCAACTTGATACGGTGCGCGGGCGCGTACTGCCTCGCCAGGGGATCGAGCACGTTTTCACGATGATCCTGCATGCCCGGCACGGCGTGCACGGCCTGGTGCAAGCTGCCGCCCAGGGCCACATTGACTTCCTGGAAGCCGCGGCAGATGGCGAGCAAGGGCAGCTGGCGCGCCAGCGCGGCGCGGATCAGGGGCAAGGTAGTGGCGTCGCGCGCAGGGTCTTGCGGCAGGTCGGGGTGGAGAATTGCTTCGCCATACAGGCGAGCGTCGACGTTCGAGGCGGAACCGGTCAGCATGACGCCATCGGCGATCCGCAGCGCCGCTTCCAGGTCGGCGTCCAGGCCCAGCGCGGGCAACAGCAGCGGCATGCAGCCGGCGCCGTGCAGCACGGCGTGCAGGTATTTGTCCTGCGCCATGTGCCAAACGTGACTGCCAAGCTGGCGCTGGCAGGCGGGGACGAGAACGATGGGACGGCGCATAGAGTGCTACCTCGCTGGCGTGACGATCCAATGACAGCGCCATGACAGCGCTGCCGCTCGCTACACTGTACAGCAGAGCCGGTGGAGGCGACCACACTGATGGGCGTGGCCAGCGGCGGCACACATCGCCTACACTACGGCCTTGCAATCTTGCCTTTACTGAAATCATCATATGCCCGTCCGGCGCCAAACACCAGCGCCACCGGCCAAGTCCCCTTACTTTCCCATGCACCCATACCGCTTTCCAGCCTTACGACACTCCTTTTTCACCCTGCGGGGGCAATCATGAAGCACATGCCATGGCGTGACTTCTTCGCCCTCGTGGTCAGCATCGGCGTGGTCGGCCTTGGCCTGGGCGCGACCATGCCGTTGACGGCCTTGACCCTGCACCAGCGCGGCGTGGGCACGGACATCATCGGCATGATCACGGCCGTCAGCGCGCTCGGCATCCTGGCCGCCTCGCCATTCGTCTCGCGCTGGGTGGGGCGCTTCGGCGCGCGCGCCACCATGCTGGGCGCCGTGTGGGTGGCGTCGCTGGCGACGATCGCCATGCAGTTCACCGACCACCTGCTGGCGTGGAGCGTGCTGCGCTTCCTGTTCGGCGGCGCCATGGGCGTGCTGTTTACCATCGGCGAGGCGTGGGTGAACCGCCTGGCGCCCGACAATTCGCGCGGAAGAGTGGTGGCCATGTACACCACCAGTTTTACCTTCTTCCAGCTGATCGGTCCGGCCCTCGTGGCCCTGTTCAACGACAAGATCAGCTGGAGCTTCGCCGCCTGCGGCCTGCTGTTTTTGCTGGCCGTGCCGGGGCTGATGCTGATCTCGAACAGCGGCCCGGAAAGGGAGTCGGAAGAACACGGTGTGAAGTGGACTTTGATTCTGCCGCGCATGCCGATGATCGTGCTGGGCGCCGCCTTCTTTGCCCTGTTCGACACCCTGGCCTTGAGCCTCCTGCCGCTGTATGCGATGGAGCACGGCATCAGCACGGACCTGGCCCTGCTGTCGGCCACCGTGGTGCTGGTGGGCGACACGGGCTTGCAATTCGCGCTGGGATGGATGGCCGACCGCTTCGGCCGCGCCAAAGTGCACGCAGCCTGCGGCGTGGCCGTGTGCCTGCTGCTGCCGCTGCTGCCATTTGCCGTCGGCACGCCGTGGCTGTGGTGGACCTTGCTGCTGTTGCTGGGCGCGGCGGCGGGCGGCATCTACATGCTGGCGCTGGTGGCCTGCGGCGAGCGCTTTACGGGACTGTCGCTGACCAGCGCCAGCGCCATCGTCAACGCCACCTGGGGCGTGACCAGCGGCGGCGGCCCCCTGCTGACCGGCGTGCTGATGCAATCGGTCGGCGTGAACGCGCTGCCGGCCGTGATGTGGGTGTGCTGCGCCATTTTCGTCGGCAGCGCCGTGTGGGAACGCAGGAAGGGGATCGTCTAGCGTTTTTTACTTACTCTCCAGCCGCTGTCGCAGCTCCTCGTCCACCGGATAGTCGGGATAGGCCTGCCGGAACGCGGCCCACTCCTCCTGCGCCAGCGTGCCCTCACCTGCCTTGAGCAGGGCGTCGATCTTCACCAGCCACACGGAAGCGTCAAGCTTTGCCGGCGGCGGCAGCGGCGCCGACTTTGCCGCGACGGGAGCGGGCATGGCCAGCGCGCGCTGCACCGGTGCCTGGCGCTGCAGGCTCGATTCGGCCTGCATGGCCGCTTGCTGCTCCATCGCCTCCCGCATTACCGGGGGAGGTAGCGGGGCCGGTGGCGCAGGTACGGACACGGGTGCTGCCGGTAGTGGCGCAAACTCAGTCGCAGGTGCGGCGGCCGGTGCAATGACCGGTGCGACTTCCTGCATCACCTCCTGCGTAACCGGTTCCCCCACCACGGGAAATTGCGCCGGCTTCGAGCCGAACCAGTCCACGCCGATCAGGTTGACCGTCAGCAGCACGGCCGCCGCCAATCCCAGCGGAATGCGCCAGCGCTGCAGGTAGTCGGGCGCCTTCTTGTCGGGCAAGGTGCGCAGCACGCCATCGGCGCTGTCGTTGGCCGCTGCCGGCTGGTGCAAGGCTTTTTCCGCGTCGGCCAGAATGGCGGCATCGAGCGCGCTGGAAGGCGCGGGCTGCGGCAGGCTGGCCAGCAGCGCCTTCAATTCCTCGTCATGCAAATCGTCGTTATCTTGATCGTGCGTATTCATGCCTGTCCTCCCGCGCTGTCCAAGCCCGCGCGCAATTTCTGCATGGCGTAGCGCAGCCGGCTCTTGACGGTTTCCGCTTCCGCCCCCGTCACCACGGCGATATCCTGGATACTCATGCCGCTGAACTGCTGCAGCACCAGCGCCTCTTTTTGCTCGGTGGGCAGCGCCGCGATGGCCGCATGCAGCAGCGCATGCTGCTGTTTCTGCTCCAGCGATTGCGGCGGCGATGCACCCTCGTCGGCCAGTTCGCTCACGTCGTCGTGTTCCTGGCCTTCCCGCTGGCGCAGGAGGTCGATCAGGCGGTTGCGCGCGATCTGGTACAGATAGGTGCGAAACGCCGCCTGCGGCTGGTAGCCCGTGCGCGCCGCATGCAGGCTGGCCCACGCATCCTGCACGATCTCGTCGACCCACGCGCGGCGCGGCGCACGCCAGGCCACGAAGCGGTACAGGCCCTGGCTATGACGCCGGTACAATTCGCGAAACGACGGCAGGTCGCCAGCGCTGTAGCGCAGCATCAGCTCTTCATCCGTGGCAGTGATTAATGTGTCGGGCATGCGAAGCAGTGTAGCCGAACTGCGCGGCAGCGACAATTTCCCTACGCCTTCAGCGTACAGTGGACGAAATGGGCGCATAGCTGATGCGGCGTACTTCACGGATCTGTCCCTCCCTGAGCGCCCCTTCCACCACTTCATAGCCGAGCAGGGCGAAGACGCGCCCCTGCAGGAACAGGGGGCGCGCATTGCCATACCAGTCCACGCAGGATGCGCGGCAGCCATCGTCCGGTGCAGAACCGGGACGCGCGGCCAGCGCACCGAGTTCCGTCAATGTCAAACCACTGTTGCGCAGGTACAGGACGGAGGCGGCCGGCCGGCTTGATCCTGGCCGCTCGTCCGCACCCAGGATGGGCAGGCCGATCACACCCTCGCTGGCCGTGTGCGGCTTGTAGAAAAAGCCGTGGCTGCGCGACTCGCCCTGCGCCGCATCGGCGCGGATATAGCGCGTGGCAATCGCCGCCTGCGCCCCCAGGCGGATGCTGCTGAAGTGCAGATCCTTGCCCTGCGCGCCGATCACCACGGCGTCATTGCCCAGCGCCTCGATGCGCTCCACGCCGTGCGGCAGGGACAAGGCTTGCACGCTGCCCGCATCGGCCCAGCGCACGGCATACAGGGGCTGGCGTGGCCAGGCCTGGTCCGCCTGCCGCCGGCCGCCATTGCCGGGATGGCCGTACAACAGATACGGCCCCACATAGCGGTTCTGCAGCCCGTAGCCGCCGCCACCTGGCAGCGCCTGGTAGCTGCTGGCGGGCGCGCTGTCGCGGCCATCGGAAAACGACGCCAATGGCACGCGCAGCAGGGCCATGTCGCCGCGCCCGCGCGCACCATCCCACATGGCGTCGCCCTGGCCCTCGGCGCGCAGCAGGACGTTCAGGTGGCCGTCAGCGCTTTCCAGGAACGAGAATTGGTCGACGGGCGCGCCCGCCACCTTCAGGGCGCTGGGCGCCGAACCATCGAGGGGAATGCGGAACACGCCCGAGTCGCTGCCGCGCCGTGTGGTCCACACGAAAACGGATTCGCCCGACACATAAAACACGCGCCCCTGCGGCCCCATCACGGCGGTCGCTTCGCAGCGCATGTCGCGCTGCGCCAGGTCGCACACGGTGACCGTGTGCAGGGTCAGACCAAAGCCCGGTTCCGGCTCTTCATCGGTGCGGTAGATGCGCGTGGCCGGAGCGATGCGCTTGAAGTCGGATGGCACGGCGTCGGGGCGCCAGCGGCGCAGCGCGGGAAAGCCGCCGAACGGGTCGCCCCGGCGCAAGTTCAGCGACAGAGGCGAATAGAACACCAGTTTGCTGCCGATCAGGCGGCTGGCGTAATTACGCGATGAGTAATAATCGTTGGAGCGCAAATGATACGTGGCGCGATAGGCCAGCTTGCCGTTCGCATCGATATCGAACAGGCCGATCTCCGTGCCGCCACGGCTGTAGCTGTAGCCGATCACCACCAGCGTATCGCCGTCGATCAGCATCTCGTCATACCAGCTGCCCGACGGATCGCTGCCCGGCGCGTACGCATCGAGCGAGGACACCGGCTGCAAGGCATTGCCCCCCACCTGCACGGTGAACAGCTTGCCGCGCCGCAGCATCACCAGGTGTTTGCCATGCAGCTTGACGATGCCGCCTTCGTCCACGCCCGCCGTCTGCACATTGGTGACCGATTCCGCCGCTTCTGCCGATGCTGCTGGCGCAGCCCTGGCCAGCATCGGCGCGGGAGGGGCCGGCAGCGCCGACATGGACTGCGCCGTGGCGCGCTGCAGTTTCTGCTGCTCCTTCTGCAGTGTCGCCTGGCGCGCCTGCAGTTGCTGCAGGTAGCTGCTCAAGGCTTGCTCGCTGGCGAACGGCGCCAGGGTTTTCCCTGGCGCCGTGTCGGCGGCATGGCTGCCTGCCGACAGCAGCAGGGACAGTATCAATGTGATCTTGAGGGCGCAGGACATCGCTTCTTCTCCGGTTGGCTGGGGTGTCCAACATGAAACGCAGCGGCGCAGAAAAAGGGGTTAAACGCGCGTGAAAATAGTCACGCAGCGTTTTACCTTATTCAAAACCCCGTATGCGGTCGCCGTTGAAATTCGGCAGGCGCCACTCGAAATGCAGCGCCAGGAAGCGGAACAAAAAGCCCGCACCGATGGACGCCAGCTGCGCCACCGCGCTGTCGACCTTGAAGTGCAGCAGGCCGACATACAGGGCGCCCGTGAACAGGGCCACGGTGGCATACACTTCGCGCTGCAGCACGAGGGGAATCTGGTTGCACAGGATATCGCGCAGCAGGCCGCCGAAGACGCCCGTGATCATCCCCGCCAGCACGACGATGGCCGGATGCATCTTGGCCGACATGGCGATGTCGCAGCCGATCACGCAAAACGCCACCAGGCCCAGTCCATCGACCAGCAAAAAGATGGCGCGCAGATGGTGCAGGTAGCGCGCGACAAAGGCCGTGACGACGGCCGCGCCGATGGTAAACAGCAGGTATTCAGGATGCGCGATCCAGCCCAGCGGATAGTGCCCCAGCAGCACGTCGCGCACGGTGCCGCCACCGAGCGCCGTGACGGTGCCGATCATGCAGATGCCGAACAAATCCATGCCGCGCCGCATGCCCATGATGGCACCGGACATCGCTTCGGCGACGATCGCCACCAGGTAAATCGTATATAACAGCATGCTCTTACTCTTCCGAAAATGATTTGAGAATTTGTTCGCGTTCGCGCGCTTCGCTCAGGGCGCGCGCTTCATTCGTACCCGTGCCGGAGCCGCCATTACCGCCATCGCCAGTGTCACCGTGCGCCATGCGCGTGTCCGCATCACCGCTGCCGCAGCTGACACTGCTGTGGATAAAGGCAAAGTTATCCTTCAGACAGTCGCCGGCCAGGTATTCGGCATACACGTAATCGCCATCGAGCAGGGCCAGGCCGGGCGGCTCGGCCAGCACCTGCTCGCGCCGGCCCTGCACGGCCACCTGCATGTAGTCGCGCCAGACGGGCAGCGCCAACGTCCCCCCGGTGGCGTTGCCCAGGCTTTTCGGCTGGTCGTAGCCGAGCCAGACGACGGACACCAGGCCCGAGGAGTAGCCGGCGAACCAGGCGTCATACGCGTTATTCGACGTGCCCGTCTTGCCGGCCGCGTCGCCGCGCCCCAGCGCCAGCGCGCCGCGTCCCGTGCCGCTCTTGACGACGTCGCGCAGCATGCTGTCCATGACGTAGGCATTGCGCGTGGAGATGACTTGTGTGCCGCGTGCCGGCGCGCCCTTGGCGCGTGGCGCCGCATCGCTGAACAGCACTTCGCCGCTGCGGCTGCGCACTTCCTTGATCAGTTTCGGCGGCATCTGCATGCCGCCGTTGGCGAACACCGCATACGATTGCGCCAGCTGCAGCGGCGTGACGGCGCCCGCACCCAGCGCCAGCGGCAGGGAGACGGGATTGCGCGCGCCCTCGAAGCCGAAGCGCGTGGCGTAGTGCTGCACGTAGCCGGGACCGGCCGCCTGCATCAGGCTCACGGCCACCAGGTTTTTCGAGCGCACGAGGCCACGCCGCACGCTGATGAAACCTTCATAGTTGTTGCCGTAATTGCGCGGACGCCACTGCCGCGCGCCCGTTTCCTGCGGCAGCAGCAAACGCTGCGTGTCATCGACGGCCGTGCCGGGAAAATATCCCTTTTCCAGCGCCGCCGAATACACGAAGGGCTTGAAGCTGGAGCCGGGCTGGCGGTAAGCCTGCATGGCGTGGTTGTAGTGGTTGCGGTAAAAATCGAAGCCGCCGGCCATGGCGACGATTTCGCCGCTGTGCGCCTCGACGGAAATGAGCGCGCCTTCCATCTCGGGCAGCTGGCTCACCAGCCAGCGTTTTTTCGCCGCGTCGTGCACCACGCGGATCACGCTGCCCGCGACGATGGCGCGTTTGCCATCCCACTGCAGCTTGCCGCCCAGGCGCGCATCCGAGGCGGTGAGCACGATGTCGTCGCCATTGCGCAGCTGCGCCGTCAGCTGGCGCTTGCCGCCCGTCTCGACCTTGCGCACCAGCGCGGCGCGCAATTCACCGCTGTCCGGATAGGCGGCCAGTTGGCGCGCCACGCTGTCTGCGGAAGGGGCCAGGCGCGCTTCCGGGCCACGGTAGCCGCGCCGCGCCTGCGCGTTTAACAGCCCATCGCGCAGCGACTTGTCGGCCGCGATTTGCGGCGCCATGCGGATGGTGGTCGTCACGTCCAGGCCCATGCTGTAGGCGCCTTCGGGATAGCTTTGCAAGATCAATTGACGCGCTTCCTCGACCGCATACGCGGCCGCGTGCACGGAGCTGTTGCGGTCCTTGTTCAGGGCCAGTTTTTCCGCCACGGCGGCGGCGTATTCGGCTGGCGTGATGTAGCCGAGTTCGCGCATGCGCTGCAGGATGTAATGCTGGCGCACGGTGGCGCGCTGCGGATTGGCGACGGGGTTGTAGGCCGACGGTGCCTTCGGCAAGCCGGCCAGCATGGCTGCTTCGGCGATGCTCACTTCCGCCAGCGGTTTGTCAAAATAAATGTTCGAGGCGGCGGAAAAGCCGTAGGAGCGCTCGCCCAGGTAAATCTGGTTCATATACAGTTCCAGCAGCTTGTCCTTGCCGTAATGCTGTTCCAGCTTGTAGGCGAGCAGCATCTCCGTCAGCTTGCGCTGCACGGTCTTTTCGCGCGACAGGAAAAAGTCGCGCGCCACCTGCATGGTGATGGTGCTGGCGCCCTGTACGTGGTGGCCCGTGACGATGTTGGCCAGGGTGGCGCGCGTCAAGCCATAAAAGTCGACGGCGCCGTGTTCATAAAAGCGCGCATCCTCGATGGCCAGCAAGGCCTGGCGCATGCGCAGCGGGATCTCCTTCAGCGGCAGGAATTCGCGGCGCTCTTCGCCGTATTCGGCCAGCAGCTCGCCTTCGCTGGAGAAAATGCGCAGCGGCAGCGCGGGCTTGTACTGGGCCAGGTGCTCGACGGCCGGCAAATCCTGCCATGCCTGGCGCAGCCACCAGCCGCCCGCCAGGGCTACGGACAAGCCCAGGCCCAGGGTCAATCCCAGGCCGAATTTCAGATTGCGCGCCAGTTTAGATTGCGGCTTGCGGGTAGGTGTTTCGTTCGCTTGTGCTTCCATGGTGGTATTTCCTTGCTGCCAGGAGGCCGCGCGCAGGCGCGTGGCATTCCATCAAAGAGGCATTGTGCACTGCAACACACCTATCCTTATCAAAAGTAAGTATTATTTAGTATTGATAAATTTTTCTTATGTTAGGCACGCACCATGGATCTGAATCCCAAGCACACGGAAGCGTTCCGCGCCGTCGTCGAAACGGGCAGCTTCGAGCAGGCGGCGCTGCGGCTGCACCTGACCTCCCCGGCCATTTCCCAACGCGTGCGGGCACTGGAAAGTCAGCTGGGCAACGCGCTGATCGTGCGCAGCCGTCCCGCGCGCGCCACGCGCATGGGCCAGCGCCTGATGCAGTACCTGAAACGCGCCAAGCTGCTGGAAGCGGACCTGCAGGCGGAGCTGGCGGTGCAGCAGGACGCCCCGCTGACCCTGGTGCTGGCGCTGAACGCCGATTCGATGGGCACCTGGTTTTTCCCCGCCCTGTCGGAAGTGCTGATACGCGAGCGCGTGCTGCTGGACCTGACGGTGGAAGACCAGGACCATACCTACACCTTGCTGGAGACGGGCATGGCGATCGGCTGCATCAGCACGGAAGCCAAGCCCATGCGCGGCTGCACGGCCGAGCCGCTGGGCGTGATGCGCTACTGGCTGGTGGCCACGCCCGCGTTTCGCCAGCAGTGGTTCGCGCACGGCCTGACGCGCAAGGCGGCGCGCACGGCGCCCGTGGTCGCCTACACACGCAAGGACACCCTGCAATCGTCGTTCCTGCAAGAGGCGCTGGGGCTGCCCGAAGGCGCTTACCCCTGCCATTACGTCCCGGGCGCCACCTCGCACTTCAACGCCATCCGCTATGGCCTCGGCTACGGCATGGTGCCCGAGCTGCTGCTGAAGGCGAATACGGATGGCGCGCTGGTGGAAATGCTCACGCCCAAGACCCCGGCCGACGTGGTCCTGTACTGGCACACGTGGAAGGTGCAGTCGCCGCGCATGGAGCAGCTGTCACGGCAAATCATCGCGGCGGCGCGTAAAATCTTGAAATAGCTATCGCTGCATGCCCCAGCGCTTCAGAGTCACGCGCTCCAGGCTGCGAAAGCCAAGGTTTTCCACCAGCAGCCCGATGACGATGACGGCCGCCAGGCCGGCGAACACCTTGTCCGTGTACAGCTCGTTGCGGTTCTGGAAGATGTACCAGCCCAGGCCGCCCTGCCCCGAGGTGGTGCCGAAGACCAGTTCGGCCGCGATCAGGGTACGCCAGGCAAACGCCCAGCCGATTTTCAAGCCCGAGACGATGGAGGGCAAGGCGCCCGGCACGAGGATGTGCAGCACCAGGCGC
This sequence comes from Janthinobacterium sp. 78, assembly GCF_003096775.1. Taxonomy (NCBI): domain Bacteria; kingdom Pseudomonadati; phylum Pseudomonadota; class Betaproteobacteria; order Burkholderiales; family Oxalobacteraceae; genus Janthinobacterium; species Janthinobacterium sp. 78. The sequence goes on from NZ_QENT01000001.1 coordinate 5,959,108, forward strand.
AAGCCGTTCAGCCCGTAATTGCGGCCCGCCATGCGCAGGGTTTCCGGCACGCCCTGGAAGCCCGCATAGGTGTTCAAGGCCAGCGGCCACATTACGGAATGGACAATGACAAAGATCAGGCTGGCGCGTCCCAGGCCAAACCACAGCAAGGCCAGCGGCAGCAGGGCAATCGCCGGCAAGGGATTCAACATGGCCGTCAGGGTTTCCAGCAGATCGCGTCCGAGGCGGCTGGACACGGCCAGCAAGGTCAGCACGAAGGCGGCCAGCACGCCCACCGCATAGCCTTGCAGCAAGACGACCAGGGAGGCGGCCGTGCGCGTCAGCAATTCTCCGCTGGCGATGCCGCCGATAAACGCCTGCGCCGTCTGCAGAAAACTGGGCAAGAGTAAATCGTTGTTTGTCCAGCGCGCCGCGCCTTCCCACAGCAGGGCCAGGCTGAGCAAAATGAAAGCCTTGCGCCACAGCGCGTGCTGGCTCAGCCGTTGCCAGCGCGACAGCGGCTGCTCGACGGTGACGCCGGCCGGCGGCGGCGCCGCATACACGACCTCCTGGCGAATGGGTGGCTCCAGCAACACGTTCATACGGCCTCCCGGTGAACAGGCTCTACCCGCGCGACGGGAGCGTTTTCCTCATCGAATAGCAGGCCGTGGATGCGGCTGCTGGCGGCCTGGAATTCCGCGCTGCCCGCGCTGTGCAAGCCGAACTGATGGCTGTTGAGTTCGGCGCGCACCCTGCCCGGATGGGGCGACAGCAGCAGGATGCGGTTGCCCACGACCAAGGCTTCCTCGATCGAATGCGTGACGAAGACGAGGGTAAAACGCAACTCTTCCCACAATCGGCTCAGCTCTTCCTGCATCTTGCGCCGCGTCAAGGCGTCGAGCGCGGCAAACGGCTCGTCCATCAGCAGCACTTCCGGCTGCATGGCCAGGGCGCGCGCGATGGCCACGCGCTGCTTCATGCCGCCCGACAAGGTATGCGGATGGGCATCCTCGAAGCCGGCCAGGCCCACCTTGGCGATCCAGTGATGGGCACGCTCGCGCGCCGCCTGCTTGTCGAGACGCTTGCTGGCCAGCAAGGGGAACATGACGTTTTCCAGCACCGTTTTCCACGGCGGCAACTGGTCGAATTCCTGGAACACGACGACACGGTCCGGCCCCGGTTGATGAATCGGCTGGCCGTGCATGGCGATGCTGCCAGTGCGCGGCGCGATGAAACCGGCCACGGCTTTCAGCAAGGACGACTTGCCGCAGCCCGATGGCCCCAGCAAGACGAAACGGTCGCCGCGGAACACGTCGAAACTGACGTCGTGCGTGGCGCGCACGGTGCGCTGCTCCGTGCGGTATTCCAGGCTGACATTCTTGACGCTGAGCAAGGGTTGTAGCGCAACCGGAGGACGGACCAGGTGAAAAGCGGGTGCGTGCATCTCAGCCTCCTTGCGTGATGGCAGGGTCGTCAAAAAAATAATCGCGCCAGCTGTCGGGCAGATTGCGGATGGCGCTCACGCGGTGCAGGAATTGCGCCAGGCCATAGGTGTTTTGCGGCGCGATCTTGAATTGCACTTGCGGGTTGGCAAAGATTTTCAACAGCAGATTGCGGTCCACCTTGCTCTTGTTGACCTTGATATAGATGTCGGCCGCGCCCTGAGGATTGCTGCTCGCATACTGCGCCGCTTCCGCCAGGGCGGCGATGAAGGCGCGGTACGTCTTCGGATTGTCCTTGCGGTATTTTTCTGTCGCATACAGCAGGGTCGACGAGCTGGGCCCGCCTTGCACATCGTAGGAATTGAGGAGGATGTGGGCGTTCGGGTTTTGCGCCAGTTCCTGTTCCTGGAACGGTGAATTGCCGAAGTGACCAGTCAACTCCGTGCCGCCGGCGATGATGGCGGCGGCCGCATCCGGGTGCGGCAGGGTTTGCGTGATCTTGTCGAGGCGGGCAAATTCCTTGTCGCCCCACTGTTTTGCCACGGCCATTTGCAAGATGCGCGCCTGTACCGAGACGGAGACGGCGGGCAAGGCGATGCGATCCTTGTCCGTCAAGTCCGCCAGGGTTTTCACCTTGGGGTTGTTGCTGATCAAATAGTAGGGGAAGTTGCCGAGCGACGCCACGCCGCGCACGTTCTGCCTTCCCTTGGTGCGGTCCCAGATCGTCAACAGCGGCCCCAGTCCGGCCCCCGCGATATCGATATTGCCGGACAACAAGGCATCGTTGATGGCGGGGCCGCCAGACAAGGTGATCCACTCGACCTTCACGTCGACGCCCTGCTGCTTGCCATGCTTTTCGATCAGCTTTTGTTCCTGCGCAATATTGAGCAACAAAAAGGTAATGCCATGCTGGCCCGCGATGCGGATCTGGCCTTCGGCCCGGGCCATGGGCATGGCCATGCACAGCAGGGCAATGGTGGCGAGCAGGCGGCGGGAAAAGCTAAAGATCGGCAACATGGACACTCCTTGGGTCAGGCTTACAGGGAAAAATCAGTACGGCGCATCGCCTTCGATGGTAGTGCGATACAACTTGCGGCGCTGCTCGGGCGGGCAGCCCGTCGCCAGGTGCATCAGCGAGCGGTTGTCCCAGAACACCAGGTCGTACGGCTGCCAGCGGTGCACATATAAATGTTCGGGGCGCACGCTGTGCACGAACAATTCGTCGAGCAGGGCGCGGCTTTCATCCTCGGGCAAGCCGACGATGCGCGTGGTGAAATGTTCGCTGACAAACAGGGCGCGGCGCCCCGTTTCCGGGTGCACGCGCACCACGGGGTGCGTCACGGGTGTGACTTCATCGATCTGCGCCTGCGTCAGTGCGGGACGCCAGGGATTGCGGCGGCGCAATTCCTCATACTGGCTCAGGTAACTGTGTTCGGCGCGGGCGCCGCGCACGGCGTGGCGCAGCGCGGCCGGCAAGCTTTCCCAGGCCAGGTGCATGTTCGCAAACACGGTATCGCCGCCCTCGTCCGGCAACTCTTGCGCGTGCAGCATGGAGCCGAGGCTGGGTACTTCCTTGTACGACAAATCGGAATGCCAGAAATGGCCCGCATCGCCCAGGCCGATGGGCTGGCCATCCTCGACGATGTTCGAGATGATCAGCACTTCCGGCTGCGTTGGCAGCTGGAACTGGCGCAGCACGTGGATTTGCAACGGGCCGAAGCGGCGGCTGAAATCGACCTGCTGCTGCGGCGTGATGTGCTGCTCGCGGAACACCAGCACGTGATGGTCGAGATGGGCGTGGTGCAGGCGCTGGAAGTCGCCCAGCGACAGCGGCTGCGCCAGGTCCAGTCCCAGCACTTGCGCGCCGAGCGGTGCATCGAACGTCTCGATACGGAAATGGCTGGTGGAGTACTTGGGTTTCAGGACGGCCGACATGGGAACTCGACTAGAGTCAGGGGAAGTCCACTGTAAGCCGGCTCGCCCATCCTGCAAACGAAGCATTTCTGATATGGATATGCGCGGCGCGTTGCGCCAGGCTGCAACAGCGGCTGTCACGCAATGGCACAGCGGCACCGGCTTTGCCCGGAAAGGGAGCTAGCACGCAACTTGCTTGTCTGCCAATCTTCAACCATCGACCAGGAAAACCATGCGCACCTACGCCCTGCTGCTCGCCGTTCTGTTCGCTGTTCCCGTCCACGCCCAGGATAGCCAGGATGAAGGCGATCTCAGCTACAAAGCCTATGTGCACAGCGACAAGCGCATCAAGTGCTTGTACGGCTATGCGGCCGACAAGACGGGCGACCATGCGGCCGCCGTCGCCATCTTTGAAGATTGCATCCGGCGCTGGAACGATGTGTATTCGATGATTTGGCTGGCCCAGCTGTATGAAACGGGCATCGGCGTGCCGAAGGACTTGCAACAGGCGACGGCGCTGATGCGGCGTGGTGCGCAGACGAACGATGACGCCGCCTATGCGCGGCTGGCGCGCTATCACTATGGCGTGGCGCTGGCCGAAGGCCGGGGCACGCCGCAGGATATTGCCCAGGCCAAGACCTGGCTGCGGCAGGCGGCGCAAGAAGGTGTGCCGGAGGCGGCCGAGTATCTGGGCCGCCTGGAGGGCGCGGCACCCTAGCGCCGCGCCAGCATTGCTGGCTTACGCCGTTGCTTCGTAGCGGGCCAGGCGGGTCGCCATGCGCGGCGCCAGCTCGTGGCCGGCCGTCACCGTCACTTCCAGGTCGTTCAGCAAGCCATCCTTCAAGCCGTAGACCCAGCCATGGACGCTGAGTTCCTGGCCCCGTTCCCACGCATCTTGCACGATGGTGGTCTGGCACACGTTCAAGACTTGTTCGACCACGTTCAGTTCGCACAGCCGGTCACCGCGCTGGCGGCTCGTCAGCACGTCGCCCAGGTAGCGTTCGTGCTTCTGGCCCACGTCCTGCACGTGACGCAACCAATTGTCGACCAGGCCGATGCGCGTGCCCGTCATGGCCGCATGCACGCCCTTGCAGCCGTAATGGCCGACGATGATGACATGTTTGACTTTCAGCACGTCCACGGCAAATTGCAGCACGGACAGGCAGTTCAGGTCGGAGTGCACGACCACGTTGGCAATATTGCGGTGCACAAACACGTCGCCAGGCGCCATGCCCAGCAGTTCGTTGGCGGGCACGCGGCTGTCGGAGCAGCCGATCCACAGGTATTCGGGCGACGTTTGCGCTTCCAGGTTCTTGAAGAAGTTCGGGTCTTTCGCCACCATCGAGTCGGCCCAGCGGCGGTTACGCTGCAGCAGTTCCGCCAGGGCCATGCCATTTTTCGGTTCGGTCATATCGCTCCCATTGTGTAAGTACGACTGAGGGCTGCAGATCGCGCCCATAGGCCGGCGATGTGCGCACATGGCTCAGTCGTAGTGAAAAAAACGCCGGGATGTTGAAGCATCCCGGCGCATGGTATTACGTGTGCTTACTCAAAGAAGTCCTTGACCTTGTCTTTCCAGGTCTTGCTTTGCGGACTGTGCTTGGCACCGCCCTCGGTGGTCGACTTTTCAAAGTCGCGCAGCAGGTCTTTCTGTTTTTCCGTCAGCTTCACCGGTGTTTCGATCGCCACGTGGCAGAACAGGTCGCCCGCGTAACCGGAGCGCACGCCCTTGATTCCCTTGCCTTTCAGGCGGAAGGTCTTGCCCGACTGGGTGCCCTCAGGAATCGTGAACGACACTTTGCCGTTCAGGGTAGGCACTTCGATTTCGCCGCCCAGGGCCGCCTTGGTGAACGAGATCGGCATTTCGCAATGCAGGTCGTCGCCTTCGCGCTGGAACACGGCGTGCGGCTTGATGTGGATTTCCACATACAGGTCGCCCGACGGACCGCCATTCGTGCCCGGTTCGCCGTTGCCGGACGAACGGATACGCATGCCGTTGTCGATACCGACTGGAATTTTGACTTCCAGGGTCTTGTTGCGCTTGATGCGACCGGCGCCGCCGCATGGCGTGCAGGGGTCGGTGATGACCTTGCCGCTGCCATGGCATTTCGGGCAGGTTTGCTGGATGCTGAAGAAACCTTGCTGCATGCGCACCTGGCCGTGGCCACCGCAAGTACCGCAGGTGGTTGGCGACGTGCCCGGCTTGGCGCCGCTGCCGTGGCAGGTGTCGCACTTGTCCCAGCTCGGCACGCGGATGGTCGTGTCGAAGCCGTGCGCAGCTTGCTCCAGTGTAATTTCCAGGTTGTAGCGCAAGTCGGCGCCACGGTACACCTGTGGCCCCGCATTGCGGCTGCGACCACCGCCACCGCCAAAGATGTCGCCGAAGATATCGCCGAAGCTGTCGGCAAAGCCGCCAGCACCGCCGCCGAAGCCGCCACCGCCGCCCATGTTCGGGTCCACGCCAGCGTGACCATAGCGGTCATACGCTTCGCGCTTTTCCGGATTGGTCAGCATTTCGTAGGCTTCTTTGACTTCCTTAAACTTTTCTTCCGATTCCTTGCTATCCGGATTGCGGTCCGGATGGTATTTCATCGCCAGTTTACGGTAAGACTTTTTGATCTCTTCTTCCGAAGCATTTTTTGCGACACCGAGTGTCTCGTAAAAATCACGCTTTGCCATGTTGTCGGCACCTTGCAGTCTATCTACTGATGTAAAAATTACACGAAAAAGCCGAGTCGAGTGCTGCACTGGGCAACGACTCGGCTCGGCCGGTCTTCGCGGCTAATCCCGCGATGTAGCGTTCAGCCCGGCTGCCCCCAGTTCATGGGAGCGCAAGACATTACTTGCTGTCTTTGACTTCTTTGAAGTCAGCGTCAACAACGTCGTCTTGCTTGGCGCCTGCGTCCGATGCGCCAGCAGCTTGCTGTGCACCTTCCGCGCCGCCGGCAGCTTGCTGCGCTTGCATGTCGGCATACATTTTTTCGCCCAGTTTCTGCGATGCGCTCGACAGTGCAGCCACCTTGGCGTCGATCTCAGCCTTGTCACCCGCCTTGATGCTTGCTTCCAGGTCGGTGATCGCCGCTTCGATCTTCTCTTTCTCGCCCGCATCGAGCTTGTCGCCGTATTCGGTCAAGGATTTCCGGGTCGAGTGTACCAGAGCATCGGCCTGGTTGCGCGACTCGGCCAATTCTTTGACCTTCTTGTCTTCTTCCGCGTTCAACTCGGCGTCTTTCACCATCTTCTGGATTTCAGCCTCGGTCAAGCCGGAATTGGCCTTGATCGTGATCTTGTTTTCCTTGCCGGTAGCCTTGTCTTTCGCGCCGACATGCAAGATGCCGTTGGCGTCGATGTCGAAGGTCACTTCGATCTGCGGCGTACCGCGCGACGATGGTGGAATGCCTTCCAGATTGAATTCACCCAGGCCTTTGTTGCCGGCGGCGATTTCGCGCTCACCCTGGAAGACCTTGATGGTCACCGCAGGCTGATTGTCGTCGGCCGTCGAGAACACCTGGCTGAACTTGGTCGGAATCGTCGTGTTTTTGTGGATCATCTTGGTCATCACGCCGCCCAGGGTTTCGATACCCAGGGACAGAGGGGTGACGTCCAGCAACAGCAAGTCTTTGCGTTCGCCCGACAGGACCGAACCTTGAATCGCTGCGCCCACGGCCACGGCTTCGTCCGGATTCACGTCTTTGCGTGGATCTTTGCCGAAGAATTCCTTCACTTTTTCCTGTACCTTCGGCATACGCGTCATGCCGCCGACCAGGATGATGTCATCGATGTCCGACACTTTCACGCCAGCATCTTTGATGGCAATGCGGCATGGTTCCATCGTCGCGATGATCAGTTCTTCCACCAGCGACTCCAGCTTGGCGCGGGTCATCTTCAGGTTCAGGTGGACCGGTGCGCCGTTCGCCATGGCGATGTACGGCTCGTTGATCTCGGTTTGTTGCGACGACGACAATTCGATCTTCGCGCGCTCGGCAGAAGCCTTGATGCGCTGCAGAGCGATCGGATCTTTTTTCAGATCGATGCCGTTGATCTTCTTGAACTCGTCGATGATGTAATCGATGATGCGCTGGTCGAAGTCTTCGCCGCCCAGGAAGGTGTCGCCGTTGGTCGACAGAACTTCAAATTGTTTCTCGCCATCAACATCTGCGATTTCGATGATGGACACGTCGAACGTACCGCCACCCAAGTCATACACGGCGATTTTACGGTCGCCCTTTTCGGTCTTGTCCAGGCCGAACGCCAGCGCTGCCGCGGTTGGCTCGTTGATGATGCGCTTGACGTCCAGACCAGCGATACGGCCGGCATCCTTGGTGGCTTGACGCTGCGAGTCGTTGAAGTACGCAGGCACGGTGATGACGGCTTCGGTGACTTCTTCACCGAGGTAGTCTTCTGCCGTTTTCTTCATCTTGCGCAGCACTTCAGCGGAAATTTGTGGCGGCGCCAGTTTTTTGTCGCGTACGCCGATCCATGCATCGCCGTTGTCGGCTTTCATGATTTGGTACGGCATCAGCGAGATGTCTTTTTGTACTTCTTTTTCGTCGAACTTGCGACCGATCAAACGCTTGACTGCGTACAGCGTGTTTTTCGGATTGGTCACGGCCTGGCGTTTCGCCGGCGCGCCGACGAGAATTTCGCCATCTTCTTGATAAGCAATAATCGACGGCGTCGTGCGTGCGCCTTCAGCGTTTTCGATTACCTTTGGTTGACCGTTTTCCATGATGGAAACGCAGGAATTCGTGGTTCCCAGATCGATACCGATAATTCTACCCATGATTTTTTTCCTTTTATTTGCTAGATTTCAGATGGTTCTTATATGTGGCAAAGCGGCATGGTTTCAAGGCTTGCTTGATGCCGCACTCTGATTATTTTGCTTGCGCGGTCGTGACAATGGCTGGACGCAGCAGGCGGTCCGCAATCATATAGCCCTTTTGCAGGACGGATACGATGGTATTGGCTTCCTGCTCCGCTGGCACCACGGCAACAGCCTGGTGTTTCATCGGATCGAGCTTTTCACCCTGCACCGGCAACACTTCCACCAGGCGGTTGCGCTCGAACGCGGCGTTCAGTTGCTTCAGGGTCATCTCGACGCCTTCTTTCAGCGATTCGATGGTCGGTGCTTCCACCGTCAGCGCCGTTTCCAGGCTGTCTTTCACCGGCACCATGGCTTCGGCAAAGCTTTCCACTGCGAATTTATGCGCTTTAGCAACATCTTCCTGCGCACGGCGGCGAATATTTTCGCCATCGGCCTTGGCGCGCATGAAGGCATCATGCATCTCTGCAAGACGCGCTTCGGTACTCGCCAACTGTTCTTCCAAAGTAGGCTCTGCGGGAGCCGCGGCGTCCGCTTGCGGATTAGGTACAGCTTGGTTTTCCTGATCTTGCATCTAGAAAGCTCCTACAATCAATGACTTAAATGAGTTAGTCTAATTATCTTTACAACACTAACGGGCAGATGGGGCTATATCCTATTGTTTCAAGGGGTATGCATGGCAAAACCAGATTTACATCGATCCATGTTACAGCTATTTACAAAACGCTACCCATTTCGGCCAGCGATCCGTGCGCGCCCCCTTGATTTTGCAGGCTTCCCACCGTAAAGCGGGCATTCTACCAGCCGCGCCGCCGCCATCGCCACTGGCGGCGTTGCTATCTGGATAGTACTTTTGTCGCACCAGACATGACAAAGCCGCGCAAGCGCGGCTTTTGATTGTCAAAAAAATTACTATCCTTAATTCGCCGCGCCCAAGGCCAGGGCCGCCGTGCGCGCCTGCTCGCCCGCTTTCTTGTCCGCTTCGCGCTGCGGTGCCGTCTTCATCGTCGGCCAGCCGATCATGTGTTGTTCGGCAATTTCCGCCATGCCCGCGATCCAGGCTGGCGTTTCGTTCAGGCAAGCGATGTAATGAAACTGCTGGCCGCCGGCCGTTTCGAAATCATGCTTCGCTTCCATGGCGATCTCTTCCAGCGTTTCCAGGCAATCGCTGGTAAAGCCCGGACACAACAGGTCAACACGCTTGACGCCCTGTTGCGCCAGCGCCACCAGGGTCGGTGCCGTGTACGGCTGCAGCCATTCGGCCTTGCCGAAGCGCGACTGGAAGGTTACCACGTATTGCTCTTTACTTAACTTTAACTTTTCCGCCAGCAAGCGCGCCGTTTTCAGGCATTGGCAGTGATAGGGGTCGCCCAGCAGCAAAGTGCGCTTGGGCACGCCATGAAAACTCATCACCAGTTTTTCTGGACGGCCATGCGCTTCCCAATGGTTCAGCACGGAATCGCGCAGGGCGTCGATATACGTGTCGTGCTCGTGATATTGCTTGATAAAGCGCAATTCCGGCACATTGCGCACCGTGGCGTAATGGGCAAACACGGCGTCGTAGATGGAACCGGTCGTCGTGCCCGAGTATTGCGGATAGGCTGGCAGGATGGCGATGCGCTCGCAGCCTTCGCTTTTCAGCCTGGCCAGTACTTCGGGCAGGGAAGGCGAGCCGTAACGCATGGCCATGGCCACCGTGACGCCGTCGTGGCCCCGCTCGGCCAGCGCGCCGGCCAGCAATTTCGCCTGCTTTTGCGTATGCACTTTCAGGGGCGAGCCCTCGCGCGTCCAGATCGATGCATATTTCTTGGCCGACTGGCCGGAGCGGAATGGCAAGATGATCAGGTTCAAAATGAACCACCAGACCAGGCGGGGAATCTCCACCACGCGCGGGTCGGACAAAAATTGCTTCAGGTAGCGCCGCACGGCCGACGAGGTCGGCGCATCGGGCGTGCCCAGGTTGACCAGCACCACGGCGCTGCGGTCGATACTGCCATGCGTGTACGGCGGTTCTGTTTGAAATGACATGAAGGCTCTTCGAAGGCGTTGGATGGATTAGGCAGTTATTATAGTTGCATTGAGTTAATAGCAAAGCACTGGGGTCAGACCCCCAATGCCGCTAACGTCAAGCTCAGCGCTAACGCATCCGGGGGTCTGACCCCGGATTTAAGCCTGCGGTCAAATCGCCAGCAATTCGCGTGCATGCTTGCGCGTGGTGGCGGTGATTTCCAGGCCGCCCAGCATGCGCGCCACTTCTTCCACGCGGGCCTTGGCGTCGAGCATGTCGATGCGCGACGCCGTCTTGCCATTGTCCAGGGTGCTTTTTGCCACCTGAAAATGCTGGTTCGCCTGGCTGGCCACTTGCGGCAAATGGGTCACGCACAATACTTGCCGTCCCTGTCCCAGGCGTTTCAGCAAGCGCCCCACCACTTCCGCGACGGCGCCGCCGATGCCGCTGTCGACCTCGTCGAAGATCAGGGTCGGCGTGGTGGTGGCATGCGAGGTGATGACGGAAATGGCCAGCGCGATGCGCGCCAGTTCGCCGCCGGACGCCACCTTGGCCAGCGAACGGGGCGCCGTGCCCGCATGGCCGGCGACGAGGAATTCCACTTGCTCGAGGCCGTGCGCGGCCGCTGCGCACGGGTGCAGGGCGATCTCAAAGCTGCCGCCCGTCATGCTCAGTTCCTGCATGGCGCGCGTGACGGCGTGCCCCAGCTCCAGGGCGGCGGCGCGGCGCGTGTCGGACAAGCGCTCGGCAACACTGCGGTACTCGGCTTCGATCTTCGCTTCTTGGCGCAGCAAGCCGTCGATATCGGAAGCGTCGGCCAGGTGCTGCAGCTTTTCCGACAGCTTGGCGTGTTCCTCGGGTAGCTCTTCGGGCGTGACGCGAAATTTGCGGGCCGTGCTATGCATGGCTTCCATGCGCGCGTCGAGCTGGTGCAGGCGCTCCGGGTCCAGTTCCACGCGGTCCAGGTAGTTGTTCAGCGCGTACACGGATTCCTGCAGCTGGATGCGCGACGATTCGATCAGGTCGACGATCGGCTGCAATTCCGCATCGACGGACACCAGCTTGCCCAACTTCTGGTTCAGGGCAGACAGTTGCGACACGATCGGGTGGTCTTCCGACTCGGAAATGAGCGACAGCGCTTCCTGCGCCCCTTCCAGCAGGCTGGCCGCGTGCGACAGGCGGCTGTGCTCGTTCGTGATCTCGGTCCACTCGCCGGGCTTGGCAGCCAGTTTTTCCAGTTCGCCCACTTGCCATTCCAGGCGTTCGCGCTCGTACAGCACGTTGGCGGCGTTGGTTTCGAATTCTTCGCGCTGGCGCACGAGGGCGCGCCAGCGCTTGTGCAGCGCCGCCACCTGCCGCGCATCCTGCTCCACGCCCGCTTCGCGCGCCGTCGCCTGGCCGTCGAGCAAGGCGCGCTGCGCCTCGCTTTTCAGCAAGGACTGGTGCGCGTGCTGGCCGTGGATATCGACCAGCATGTCGCCCAGTTCGCGCAACTGCGCGGCCGTGGCGGGAATGCCGTTGATGTACGCCTTCGAACGGCCCGCATTGTCGATCACCCGGCGCAACAGGGCGCCGCCATCATCGTTGGCGAATTCGTTGGCCACCAGCCAGGCCTGCGCCACCTCGCTGACGGAAAAATCGGCCGTGATGTCGGCCTTGGCCGCGCCTTCGCGCACCACGCTGGCATCGCCGCGCCCGCCCAGGGCCAGGGTCAGCGCATCGATGAGGATGGACTTGCCGGCGCCCGTCTCACCCGTCAGCACGCTGAAGCCGGCGGAAAATTCCAGTTCAATGGTATCGACAATGACAAAATCGCGAATGGACAGTGTATGGAGCATGGCTTCTGTGGTTAGGCGGCGCACCGCGGGTTAGCGTGGAGAAAATGTTAGCTGAGCTTGCCCTCGCCCGACGGGTACTCATTCCAGTGCAGTTTTTCACGCAGGGTGTTGTAGTAACTCCACCCTTCCGGATGCAGGAAGGTAATCGTGTGCGGCGAACGGCGGATGAGGATGCGGTCTTGCTGCACCAGGCTGGCAAAGGTCTGCATGTCGAAATTGACGCTGATATCGCGCCCGCGCACGATTTCCACCACGATCTGGCTGGAGTCGGGCAAGACGATGGGGCGGTTCGACAGCGCATGCGGGGCAATCGGCACGAGCACGATGCCGCCCAGAGTCGGATGCAGCAAAGGGCCGCCGGCCGACAGTGAGTACGCGGTCGAGCCCGTGGGCGTGGAAATGATCAAGCCGTCTGAGCGCTGGTTGTACATGAAGTGGCCGTCGACTTCAACGCGCAATTCGGCCATGCCGGCGCCGGCGCCGCGCGAGACGACGACATCGTTGACGGCCATGCCCACGTGAATCGACTCGCCGTCGCGCAGCACGCTGCCTTCGAGCAAGGTGCGGCGTTCGGCCTTGAAGCGGCCACCGAGAATTTGCGCCAGCACGGGCAGCATGCGCTCGAGCGGGATATCGGTCATGAAGCCCAGGCGTCCCTGATTGATACCGATCAAGGGGACGTCGAATGGCGCCAGCTGGCGCGCAATGCCCAGCATGGTGCCGTCGCCGCCCATGACGATGGCGCAATCGGCGGCGGCGCCGATCTCGGCTGGCGACATGGCGCGCACGCCGGGAAACGCCAGGTTCAGATGCACGGCCGTCTCCGCCTCGAAGACCACCGTGTGGCCCAGCACCTGCAGGAAATCGACGATGCTTTTGACGGGCTCGGCAATGCCATCCGTATTCTGGCGCACGACCAGGGCGATGGTCTTGGCGCCCAGGTTGAAGCGCTCGCCCGGGGCTGGCAAGGTCGCGGCTGGCTGTTCGGCACGTTGTTCGGCGTGTGTATCGACGGGCATAAGAATCTCGGTAGTGAATTCGGTGGCAAACCGCCCCAGGCTGTCGCGTCGCACGCCGGCATCGCATGATACTGTATATATGCACAGTATAGTGTGCCTGTCGTGTGCCTGCAAGGGGCGTTCTTGGTGTTGCACGCAGTGTAGCGCAGAAAAAGAATCGTCCATGCGTGCGCCAGCGCTCCCAGCACGGACAAATCCGCTTGCAGACGGCCTGGCGCGGCAGGACACTGGTAGCACTTTACTGTCAGGAGGCCATATGGTTAGCCAGCATAGCGAACGCAAGATCAATACCGATGAAAAGGTCAAAAATGACGGCGTCGACCGCCTGCCGCACGAGCGTGACGAATCGCCCGATGCGCAAGACGTGCGCCCGCGCAAAATCATGCAACAGGCGGCCAGCGACCTGGAACGCGGCCTGGTCGACACGGACCGCCATGCCCAGCCCGGCGTGGAAAAGGTCAAGCCAGCCGCGCCGCAGCAAGCCCGCCCCGATGCGCAACTGGAACCAAAGAAGGCGCGCTGAGTCGAACTGTCAGGCACCGCGCCTTTGCCGATTCCGCGCCATGAGTGCGTTGATGCCGCGCATGCGCCCCCTGTGTGACGCAACGAACGGAAGCGCAAAGGCAGGGCGCGCATGATGGACGTTCGAACCACGCAAGGAGTACATCATGAAAAAAACAGGATCAGCCGTCTGGAGTGGCGGCCTTAAAGATGGCAAAGGGTTTATTTCCACCGAAAGCGGCGCGCTCGACAATGTGGCATATGGCTTCAATACGCGCTTCGAAGACGGTCCCGGCAGCAATCCGGAAGAATTGATCGGCGCCGCCCATGCCGCCTGCTTTACCATGGCCCTGTCCGGCCAACTGGGCGAGGCAGGCTTGCGCGCCACGGCCCTGAAAACCACGGCCGATGTCAGCCTGGAAAAAATCGATGGCAGCTATGCCATCACGGCCGTGCACCTGACCCTGGTGGCGACCATTCCCGGCGCCACCGACGCAGCGTTCCAGGATGTGGCCCTGCGCGCCAAGCTCGGTTGCCCCGTGTCCAAATTGCTGGCCACGGAAATCACGCTGGACGCCCGTCTGGAGTAAATCCACAGGCACTAACGTCACCGTCTGCGGCTGTCCTGCACCAGGGCGGCCGGGGCGGTCTCGGCAAGAAAGCCATAAAGCGCATAAAATCCTGCCATTCCCCTATCACCATCAAGGATTTACGATGCGTATTTTGCACACCATGTTACGGGTCGGCGACCTGCAGCGCTCCATCGATTTTTACACCAAGGTCCTGGGCATGAAGTTGCTGCGCACCAGCGACAATCCCGAATACCAGTACACGCTGGCCTTCGTCGGCTATGGCTCGAACCCCGACCACGCGGAACTGGAACTGACGTATAACTATGGCACCACCAGCTACGAGCTGGGCACGGCGTATGGCCACATCGCCATCTCGGCCGACGACATCGTCGCCGCCTGCGACGCGGCACGCGCGAATGGCGGCAACGTCACGCGCGAACCGGGCCCCGTGAAAGGCGGCAACACGGTCATCGCCTTCATCACCGACCCGGACGGCTACAAGATCGAATTGATCGAGCGCAAGTTCGACGGCCAGGGCGGCGGCCTGTAATTGCTCAGCCTGGCCCCGCGGCCGTTGCAACGGCCGCGCGCAGCCAGGCGATGCCCGCATCACCGTCCGTACGGCGGTGCCGTATCGCTTCAAACGCAAACGGCGCGATGGCAAACGGCACAGAATATTGTGCCAGCCCTTGCGCCGCGCTACCGCGCAAGGCGCGCTGCGCCACCGTCAAAATCACGTCCGTCCCCAGCACGACATCGGCTGCGACCGTCCAATACGGCACGCGCACGGCGATGCGGCGCGTCTGGCCCAGCTGTGCCAGCGCTGCATCGACTTCGGCCGCCATGCCCCCCTCGCCGGATGCCACCAGCACGTGCGGGCGCGCCAGATAAGTCTCCAGACTCAATGTTTCGCCCGGCGCCAGGCTGGCCGGATCGAGCGCGCACACGAACGTTTCCTCGAATAGGGTTTCTCTATGTAACTGCTCGGGCAGTTGCGGGAACACGCCCAGCGCCAGGTCGATCTCGCCATCCTGCACGCCAGCGATCACGGCAGGACGGCTGGCGTAGCTGACGGCCAGGTCGATGCCGGGCGCTTCCACGCGCAAGCGGCGCAACAAGCGCGGCAAGAGCAAGGCCGCGCCGTAATCCGACATGGCCAGACGAAACACGCGCTGCGCCGTGGCCGCCTCGAAAACGGCGCCACCGAGCACGGAACGCACGCTTTGCAGCGCTTCGGCCAGCGGCCGCGCCAATGCCAGTGCGCGCGCCGTCGGCTGGAAGCCGCCCTTGCCGCGCAGCAGCAGTGGATCGTCGAGCAGATGGCGCAGGCGCGCCAGCGCATGGCTGACGGCAGGCTGGCTCATATGCAAGCGTTGCGCCGCGCGCGACAGGTGGCGCTCGCTGAGCAGCGCGTCCAGGATCACCAGCAAATTCAAGTCGACGGACCGCAGATTATTCATTTCGTGCATAGTTGGATGACAAAATACGAATTGGATTTAATCAAGACAGCATAATACGATGACGCCATCAACTCAACTGCAGGAGTCACCGATGCATGCATGGATTACCGTATTTGCCCCGCTGGCCATGCTGGCCGGCGCCGTCGTTCCCTTCCAGGCGGGCGCGAATGCCGCGCTGGGCCGTAACCTGGGCCACCCGCTGTGGGCCACCCTCGCCTCGCTGGCCGTCAGCGCCGTACTCGCCTCGCTGGTGATGCTGCTCTGGAGAGTGCCGGCACCCGATTTCCAACTCGCCGTGCGCGGGCCCGGCTGGTCGTGGCTGGGTGGCGTGGCCGGCGTGTTTTATATTACGGCCGCGCTGATGCTGGCGCCGCGCATGGGGTCCGGCCCTTTCATGGCGGCCGTCATCGGCGGACAAATGCTGGCCGCGCTGGCCATCGACCGCTACGGCTTGCTGGGCTTTGCCGTCAAGCATATTTCTCCGCTGCACTGGGCCGGCGCGGGCCTGGTGGTGGCCGGGGTCGTGCTCACACAGATCGCCAACAGCCGCACTATGTGACAACACATCCAGACGAAAAAAAACCAGCACCGTTGCCGGTGCTGGTTTTAATTGACAACAAGACCGCGCTTACTTGTCCAGCAAGGCGTTGACGGGCATCAAATCCGTTTCCTTCAAGGTGCCGGCCGCGGCCTTCAGGCGCAAGCCGTTCATGATGGTGTCGTAACGGGCTTTCGACAGGTCTTTTTGCGTGGAGAACAATTGTTTCTGCGCATTCAAGACGTCGATATTGATGCGCACGCCCACTTGATAACCGAGCTGGTTCGATTCCAGCGCCGATTTGCTCGACACTTCCGCCGCTTCCAGCGCCTTGACTTGCGCCAGGCCGCTGTTGACGCCAAGGAAAGCCTGGCGCGCGCCCTGCGATGCCGTGCGGCGTGCCGTTTCCAGGTCGTTGCGGGCCTTGTTTTCCAGCGCGATCGATTCGCGCACCTTGCTGGTGACGGCAAAGCCGCTGAAGATCGGGATGCTCCACTGCACGCCGATGGCGTTATTGTTGTTGCCGTTGCCATTGCCGCCACCCGAGGAATAGCTATGGCCAGCGTTGGCGATCAGGTCCAGCGTCGGGTAGTGGCCGGCGCGGTTGCGGCCGATGTCGCGCTTGGCCGATTCCACATTGAACTGCGCCGTGACGACGCCATAGTTCTGCTCTTCGGCGGACGCCACCCACGGTTCGACGGCAGCCGGTTCGGGCGCGCTGATGACCACGCCCGTGCGCATCGGCGCCAGCGACGTTGGCGCTTCGCCGATGATGGTTTGCAAGGCACTGCGCTTGTTGGCCAGGTCATTGATGGCGGCAAATTCCTGCGCCACCACCAGGTCGTAGGCCGCTTGCGCTTCGTGCGTGTCGGTGATCGTTTGCGTGCCGACTTCGAAATTGCGCTTGGCCGATGCCAGCTGTTCCGTCGTGGCGACCTTTTGCGCCTGCGTCGCGCCCAGGTTGTCTTGCGCGCTGAGCACGTCGAAATACGCCTGCGCCACGCGCGTGATCAGGTCTTGCTGGACTTGCGCAAATTGCGCTTCAGCAATCGCTTGCGCCAGCTTGCTTTGCTGGTAGGTTTCCCAACGGTCCCAGCGGAACAGCGGTTGCGCCAGGGTCAGGTTGTAGCTGTTCGTGCGCACGTTGACGGACGGAGAGGTGATCTTGTTGCCACCATTGTTCTGGACGATTTGCTCCTGATTGCCGCGCGTATTGCTGCCCGACGCGGAGATTTGCGGCAGCAAGCCTGCCATCCCCTGCGGAACCCGCTCCATCCCGGCCGACAGGGCCGCGCGCGCGCTGGCGTACTGCGCGTCATTGGCCAGCGCCTGCTGGTACACCTGGATGAGATCGGCCGCCTGCGCTTGCAGCGAGCATGTCATCGAGACAAAGGCGCTGGTCATCAGCACGGCGATAAGGGGTTTCCGCATTGCATTTCTCCGTTGGAGTCGTCAAAAGTTGATGGAATCAAAAATCTGCTACCGCTTGCCTTGCACCCGCCGGATGAGCGGGGTACAGGCCTCCGCAGGCATGCAGGAAAACATGCCTGGGTGCATCTACTACAAAATGACTTAGTATTTAGGCATTGCGCTGTCGACTTGCAGCGTCCAGGCATGCACGCCGCCCGTCAAATTACTGATCTTGCCAAAACCATTGCGCTCCAGGAAGGCCGCCACTTGCATGCTGCGCATGCCGTGATGGCAGATGCAGACGATCTCGGCGTCTTCATCGAGGTCATCGATGCGCGCAGGAATCGAGTTCATCTGCATCAAGGTGGCACCGTCGAGGTGGCACAGGTCGAACTCCCACTGTTCCCGCACGTCCAGCAACAACGGGCGCGGACGGGAAGGGTCAGCCAGCCAGGCGGCCAGCTGCGGTGCACTCAAATGCTCCATCGAATCGGTCGCCTCAGAACTGGAAATGCGACGGTGCCACCGCTTGCAGCGGCGTGACATTGGTTTCAAACAGCTTGCGCGTGTCGTAAGCCTTGTCCGAGCTGCGCGTGATCAGGTGCGCCGACATGATCGGCGCTTCGCCGATGATAGCCAGGATACGGCCGCCGACTTTCACTTGTTGCAACAGTGTTTCCGGCAACACGGCCAGGGAGCCGGACACGACGATCACGTCGTACGGTGCGCCCTTGCTCCAGCCCTGGGCGCCGTCGCCCAGTTCCACGGTGACGTTCGTCACGCCATTGGCGGCCAGGTTCTGCTCGGCCAGGGTTTTCAATTGGGGAACGATTTCCACGCTCGTCACATGGCGCGCCTTGTGCGCCAGCAAAGCGGCCATGTAGCCGCTACCGGTGCCGATCTCCAGCACATTTTCATGCTTCTTGACGGCTACGTCTTGCAAAATGCGCGCTTCCAGCTTCGGCGTCAACATGCATTCGCCGCCGCCCAGTGGAATTTCCGTATCGACGAAGGCCAGGTTTTTATAGGCGGCCGGCACGAAATCTTCACGCTTGACCACGTTCAACAACTCCAGCACGTCGAGATCCAGTACGTCCCATGGACGGATCTGCTGTTCGATCATATTGAAGCGGGCTTGTTCGATATTCATCTTTGGACTCGGTAAGTGAAGTAATAATCCGCCATTTTATCGTTGAACTGGCTGAAAGCACATGTTAACCATAAAGGCGGGGAATGGAGGAAATTTGCGACGATCTGCAGATTTGGGGGGGCGAACCTTGGATAGGGGCAACTGAACGGTTGTAGCCAGGCCCGGCGCATCAGCTTTTGCCGGGCGCCTCCACCTGCAGGCTGCGCACGCTCATGTCGATGAACGCATCCATGTAGGCGAGCGGATCGATATTCTTGACCTCGCACGGCAGGTAGGAGTGCGTCCACATCATCAGCATGGTGACGGGCGCGCTGAGGATGGTGCTGACCAGCACGGCATCGACCTGGCGGAATTCGCCACGCTGCATGCCCCGTTCCAGCAAGCTGACGATCAGCGCATTGCCGCGCGTGACGACTTCTTCGTTGTAAAACTGCGCCAGTTCCGGGAAATTGTTTGCTTCGGCCAGCATCAGCTTGGTCAAGCCGGCCAGTTTCGTGGCGCCGAACTCTTCCCACCACTGCATCATCACCTTGCGCAACAACTCGGCGCTGCTGCTATCCGAGGCGGCCATGCTGTCTTCCGCCTCGCCGATCGACTGCACGATATTGTCGCGCACCACGGCCTTGAACAACTCTTGTTTATTCTCAAAGTACAGGTACAGGGTGCCTTTCGACACGCCGGCCCGCTTGGCCACATCCTCCAGGCGCGTCGACGCGAAGCCCCGTTCGACAAACAGGTCGAGGGCGGCGGCGAGCAATTCCTGCGGGCGGGCATCCTTGCGCCGCTCCCAGCGGGGCTTGGTATCAATCGGGGCTTGCATGTATCTTTCCAAGTAACTTACTTTTGAGTCATTAATAGTAGACCTGTCTACCGCCGAGGTCAAGCGCAGGCTGCCAGGCCCATCCTGCTGGCTGACGTGCACGCTCGCCATTGTAACGCGTCGCAGTTGCAGGACGGCCATCGGCAGGGAGTGTCCGACACTGATCCCATGCCGCCAGCGCATCTCAATCGCGCAAGGCTTGCGCCGGCGCCATGCGCATGGCCGACCAAGTGTGCCGCACGGTGGCCAGTAGCGCCACCAGCATGGCCAGCAGCAATGCCGCCGCCAGTGGCCAGGCGCCCACCGGCGCGCGTTCGACAAAGCCGGCCAGGTAGCGCGCGATACCCAGGGCCGCCAGCGGCAAGCCCAGTACGGCACCGGCGGCGAGCAGCAGCATGAACTCGCGCCCCACGAGGCGGGCGATGGCGGCGCGGCCCGCGCCATGCAACTTGCGCAGCACAATTTCACGGCTGCGGCGCTGCACGCTGTAGGCCGACAGCACGTAGATGCCGAAGGCGGCGAGCAACATGGCGATCAGACTGGCCAGGCCGAGCATGCGCGCCAGACGCAGATCCTCGGCATACATCTGCGCCAACAGGCTTTGCGCCGTGCGCAGTTCCAGCATCCGCTGCGGAAAATAGCGCTGCCACAGCGGCTCGATGCGTGCATGCGCCGCTGCCACATCATCATTGCTGCGCAAGGACAGTGCGCCGCCGTGGCGCAAATCGAACAGCATCGGCTGGGCCGCCTGGCGCATGTCCTGGAAACGGATCGGCGGCGCGATGCCGATAATCACCTGCCCATCCGGCATCGCCTGCCCCACGGCGGCCTGCGGCGTGGGATAGCCCAGCGCCAGCGCCGCCGCCGCATTGAGCACCACTACCTGGCTGCCGATCCGGTCCTGCGCCGCATCGAACAATCGCCCGTGCAAGGGCACGATGCGGTGCAGGGCAAACCAGCCGGGCGTCATGGGTTTGTATTCCAGGCGCACGTCGCGCCCGTCGCGCGTCCTGACGCTGCCGACGACCTTGCTGCCATCGCGCCCGACCGCTTCCGCGATGCCCGCCACGCCGCCGATGCCGGGCAGGCGCGCCAGCGCCTCTTCGAAGGCGCGCGCCTGCGGGCTGTCTTCGCTCCCGGGCGGCAAATCCAGCACCAGCAAGCCGTCCGGCATGAAGCCCGGCGAGGCGTGGCTGCCATACCAGGATTGCCAGCCGACCGCCAGGGTCGCGGCGCACAGCGCCATGGCGGCGCCAAACTGCAATACCGTCAGCACGCGGCGCAGCCACAGACCAGCCGCTGTTTCGCTGTTGCCGCGGCCCGCCAGCGCGGGACCGGGCCGCACGCGCAGCGCACACCAGGCGGGATAGACGCCCGCACACAAGCCCGTGAGCACGCCAAACAGCAAGGCGCCGGCGCAGCGCCAGGCGGTGAACATATCGTCCAGCGGCCGCTGCACCAGCTCGGCGAAGAGCGGCAGCGCCAGCCAGGCCAGCAGCAAGCCCGCGGCGGCGGCCAGCAACGCCGTCAGCACCGACTCGGCCAGGAACTGCCGCACCAGGCGCGCGGCACCGGCGCCGAGCAGCTTGCGCACGCCGATCTCGCGCTGGCGGCGCAAGGTGCGCACGGTGGCCAGATTCACGTAATTGATGACGGCCAGGGCAAGTATCAGCAGCGCCAGCACGGCCAGTCCCACCACGCTGGCGCGCTGCCCGTGACGCGCCGCCGCGCGGCTGTGGTACAGGTCCGCATCGAAGTAAGCCTGCGCCAGCGGCAGCAGCGCGATGTCGGTGACGTTGCGCCCCGCGAGCGCACGGCCCATGGAGGCGCCGCGCACGTGCCGGTCTTGCGGCGAGTCGTTGACGGCCTGCTGCAGCAGCGCCGCCAGCGCACCGGGGTCTGCGCCTGGGCGCAGCTGCAGGTAGATGGCGCCGCGCCCCGTGCCGGCAAAAGCGGCCTCGCGCTGCGCCGCCGGCCAGGCACTGCTGAGCGTGCCCACCAGCACTTCATACGGCACGCTGGTGTTGCGCTGATGGTCAGGCAGGATGGCGCGCACCTTCAGCGTGACGCCGCCGATCTGCAGCAGCTGGCCCAGCGCGGATGCGTCGGCAAACAGCTTGCGCGCCGCCGTCTGTGTCAGCGCCACGGCATCGGGCTGCGCCAGCGCCGAACGCAGATCGCCCTGCAGCGCCGTGACGCCGAACAGGCTGGCGAAATCCGCATCGACCGCTTGCACGTTCAGCGCATACGGGCGCTCGCCGCGCTGCACCGGCACATCCAGTTCCTTGACGATGCTCGCCATGCCGACAGCGCCGCTGCGCCGCGCCACGTCGCGCAGCGACAAATAGGCAAAGTTCTGCCACTCGGGGCGGATGAACAGATTGATGCGCTGCTTGACCAGCAGCACGCGCTCGCGCTGCGGCACCTGGCTATCGTAGCCCAGGCTGTAGCCGACAAAGCCCAGCAGCAGGAAGCAGGCGGCGAAACCGACCGCCAGACCCAGGATGACGGCCGCCGAGGCGCCCCGCTGCTGCGCCATCAGGCGCCAGCCGATGCGAAAATCGGCCGCCTTCATGCGGCTTGCAAGGCGTCGACCATGACGCGCCCGTCCAGCAAATGCAGGGTGCGCGACGCCTGCGCCGCATGGTCGGGCGAGTGCGTCACCATCACCACCGTCGTGCCCTGCGCATTGATGCTGCGCAGCAGGCGCATGACTTCATTGCCGTGCGCCGTATCGAGGTTGCCCGTCGGTTCATCGGCCA
Organism: Janthinobacterium sp. 78; assembly: GCF_003096775.1. Lineage (NCBI taxonomy): Bacteria > Pseudomonadati > Pseudomonadota > Betaproteobacteria > Burkholderiales > Oxalobacteraceae > Janthinobacterium > Janthinobacterium sp. 78. The sequence goes on from NZ_QENT01000001.1 coordinate 5,981,343, forward strand.
GCAAGACGGCCGGCCCGGCCACCAGCGCGCGCGCGATCGCCACGCGCTGCTGCTGGCCGCCCGACAGTTGCGACGGCCGGTGTCCGGCGCGGTGCGCCACGCCCAGCTTGTCGAGCATGGCGGCCACGCGCTGGCGCCGTTCGCGCGCCGGAGTGCCGTTGTACTCGAGCGCCAGCTCCACGTTCTCGAACACGCTCAGTTCCTCGATCAGGTTGAAGCTCTGGAAGATGAAGCCGATGCGCCCGCGGCGCAGCGCATTGAGCTTTGCCTCGGTCCATCCTGCCACATTCTGGCCCTCGAACCAGTATTCGCCATGGCTGGGAATATCGAGCAATCCCAGCAGACCCAGCAGGGTCGATTTACCGCAGCCCGAGGGGCCGGTGATGGCCACATATTCGCCCGCCTCGATCTCGAGGTCGATGCGATCCAGGGCCTTGGTCTGGATATCGCCTGACTGATGCATCTTGCTGACGCCGACTAGTTTGAGCATGGGTGCTACCTTTATGGAGGATGAGGGGAATTTACCGGCTTATGTGCAATCTGGGGGAATTTCCATAGGCAGCGTAGGCCGACAAGATCACGCGCTCGCCTGCCTGCAGCCCTTGCAGCACTTCGAGCTGGCTGTTGTTGCGCCGGCCGATACGCACCGCGCGCCGCTGCGCCTGGCCGCCGGATGCATCGAGCACGTAGACCCAGGCGCCGCCGCTGTCGTTGATGAAGGCGCCGTTCGGCAGCAGCAGCGCGGCGGCCGGCTCGCCCAGGGTAATCTGCGCATCGAGGCTTTGCCCAGGATTGAGCACGGGCGGCTGGCCGTGCGTGAACACCAGTTCCACCGTGAAGCGGCCCTCCTTGATCTGCGGATAAATCGTCTGCACGCTCAGCGCGTAATTTTGCCCAGCCTGGACGATGCTGGCCTGCCGTCCCGCCGCCATGCGGTTCAGGTAAAACTCGTCCACCCTGGCCGACAGCTTGTAGCGCACAGGGTCGTCGATGCGGCCCACATTCTTGCCCGTCGCGATAGACTCGCCCACCTGCAGCCGGAAGTCCGTCAGCCGGCCGGCGGACGGCGCGCGCACGGCCAGGGCGTCGACCGTGGCACCGACCAGCAGCAAGCCCGAACTGAGGCCGGCGATGGACGCGCCAAGCTGGCTGGCCGCATCGCGGCGCACCCGCGACTCCGCCTGCGCCGCCTGCTGTTCCTGCGCCAGCGCGCGCTGCTGCTGCAGCAGCGTGTCGGCCGATTCCTCCAGCGCCACGCTGGAAATGAAGCCCTGCGCCGCCAGCCTGACATTGCGCGCATGCTGCTTGCCACCCTGCTGCAGCGCGAACGCCAGGTCATCCAGGCGGCGTTGATGCTCGCTGGTGCTGGCCTGCTGCGCCACGCGCAAATTGGACAAGTTGAAAATCTGCTGCGCATGTTCGGCCTTGCGGGCCAGCAGTTCCAGGTTGCGCTGCGGATTGGAGATACGGAACAGCAGCTGGCCCTTGCTCACCAGTGCGCCATCACTGGCAAGCACCTCTTCGATGCGGCCCGACTCGACCGAATCGAGGAGCACGGAATGCAGCGGCTCGGCGCTGGCGCGCACCACCACTTCATCGAGGAAAATACCGCGCGCCACGGCGCCGATGCGCAATTCGGCGACAGGCACCTGCAAGCCGCGTGGCATGGCCCACCAGCCAGCGGCGGCCAGCGCGGCCAGCAACAGCATGCCCGCCAGGCCGGCAACGACAAATTTTCGCCGGCTGCGCGGCACGCGCGTATCCATGGCGGCGCCGCTGGACGGCAAATGGGGCATGGCAGATGGAGGAGCACGCATATTTATTTTCACGTCTTTGGCACAAGTATTCGCCATCTATCAGCAAGCAGCGTGCCAGCAGCGGACGCCACGCGGACATGCGCCCCGCAGCCGTTCGCCAAGCATGCTGGCACGACGCGGTATCCCGCAGTGTCCATTTCCGGACAGCGACTGTTCGCAAGCGCACAGCGCCGGCAAACAGGCATGCCCGCAGCGGCCGCCACGATACCAGCACGGCTGCTAGAATGCGCCACCGACCGACGCTCACTATGCTCTCCATGGCCAACACCGCAGCCCACGTCCTGATCCTCGACGACGATATCGATGTCGCCTGCGCCGCACAGCTGCTGCTGCGGCGGCGCTATCGCGACGGCAAAATCGATACGCTGTGCGACCCTGCAGGACTGCCCGCACTGCTGGCCAGGGCGGTGCCGGAGGTGGTGCTGCTCGACCTCAATTTCCAGCCCGGCCAGACCGATGGCGCACAAGGCCTGGCCTTGCTCGACCTGCTGCGCGCGCTGCCACGGCCGCCTTGCGTGATCGCCATGACGGCGTATGCCGATGTGCCGCTGGCGGTGGCGGCGCTGCAGCGCGGCGCGGGCGACTTCATCACCAAGCCCTGGGACAACGCGCGCCTGGCCGCCACCGTCGAACATGCGCTGGCGCGCCGCGCCGGTACGGCCGCCACAGCCACTGCCGCGCCAGACCTGATGGGCGACTCTCCGGCCATGCGCGAGCTGCGCGCGATGGTCGCCAGCGTCGGCCCCACGGAGGCGAATGTGATGGTGCTCGGTGAAAACGGCGTCGGCAAGGAACTCGTGGCGCGCGCCCTGCACCAGGCCTCGCGCCGCGCCGCCGGTCCCATGCTGGCGGTGGACATGGGCGCCGTGCCGGAGGCTACCTTTGAAAGCGAATTGTTCGGCCATCGCAAAGGCGCGTTCACCGATGCCAGACAGGAACGCGCGGGGCGCTTCCAGGCGGCGCGCGGCGGCTCGCTCTTTCTCGATGAAATCGGCAACCTGCCGCTGGCGGCGCAAGCCAAGCTGTTGACGGCGCTGGAACGGCGCGAAGTGACGCCGCTGGGCGCGGACCGTCCGGAAGCGATCGACGTGCGCATCCTCAGCGCCACCAATGTCGATGAAGCGCGGCTGTTCGATCCGGCCGTGTTCCGGCCCGACCTGCTGTTCCGCCTGAATACCATCGTGCTGCGCGTGCCGCCGCTGCGCGCGCGCCGCGATGATATCGCCATGCTGCTGCGGCATTACCTGGCGCACTACGAAAGCCAGTACCAGCGCACGCCGCGCACGCCCGCAGCGGAGGCGCTCGATTACCTGCAACAGCATGACTGGCCGGGCAATGTGCGCGCGCTGCGCCATGCCTGCGAACGTGCCGTGATCCTGGGGGGCGAGGCGCACTACACGCGCAGCGACTTCGGCCTGTTCGACAGCCACGCCCAGGCGGCAGCGGTGCCCGCGACACCTGCCCACGCACGCCAGACGCTCGGCGCGCTGGAACGCGACGCCATCCATCGCACGCTGGAACAGGTCGACGGCAATATCAGCCATGCAGCCAAGGCCCTGGGCATCAGCCGCGCCGCGCTGTACCGCAAGCTGAACAAACATGGCATCTGAGCGCAACCTCAAGACGACGGCCAGCGCCAGCATCGCCGCCATGCTGGCGCTGGCCAGCGCCGCCGGGTATTTTTTCGCACTCGCGTCGCCGCGCCTGAGCGTGCTGTGCCTGCTGCTGGCGATGCCGCCGGCGTGGCTGCTGTGCCGCTGCCTGAACCGCCTGGCGCTGCGGGTGTCGCGCCAGGAGTCGACAACGACAGCGGCCATGGCGGCGGCAGCGTCGCCAACGCCCGATGAAGAATCGCTGAGGGCGCTCGAAGCCTGTCTCGAACACGCGCCCATTGCCCTGTTCCGTATCCAGAGCGGCGCCGTGGAACACAAGGTGACGCCACTCAACGCCAGCGCCCGGCGCCAGCTGGCGCCCGGGCATGCGAGCGAGCCACAGCGGTGGCAGCAACTGCTGGCGGCGCAGCCTCCCGGCCAGCGCCGCCTGCTCAGTTTTGACACGGAACGGGGCGTGGAACGGGCGCTGGTGGCCGTGGCGGCGCTGACCTTGCAAGGCGCGCCGCAACACCTGGCCGCGCTGATGCCGGTGGAAAGCGAACTGGAAGCCGAGGCGCTCAATGCCTGGCGCGAACTGGTGCAAGTGCTGACGCATGAAATCATGAATTCGCTCACGCCCGTCGCCTCGCTGTCGCGCACGGCCTGCGACCTGCTGGCGGACGTGCGCCCCCTGCTGCCGCACGAGATCCATGCCGACCTGGCGACAGCGCTCGACGCCATCGCCCGCCGCGCCGCCAGCCTGGCCGATTTCGTGGCCAGCTACCGCAGCCTGTCCAGCGTGCCCGCGCCGCAGCCCGAAACGGTGCGCCTCGAACACCTGTTCCAGCGCCTGGAAGCCCTGCTGGCACCGGCCTGGCAGGCGCGCGGCGGCACGGCGACATTTTCCGTCGAACCGGCATCGCTGGAAGTGCGGATCGATGCAGGCCAGCTGGAACAGGCGCTGATCAATCTGCTCACAAATGCGGCCGAGGCCACGCAGGATATTGCCGCGCCGCGCGTGACGGTCAGCGCCCGCCTGAGCCGGGGCGCGCGTCTGCGCATCGAGGTGCGCGATAACGGCCATGGCGTGCCCGATACGCTGGCCGCGCACATTTTCATGCCGTTTTTCTCGACCAGGAAACAGGGGCGCGGCATCGGCCTGGCGCTGGTGCGCCACCTGGCCCATGCCAACGGCGGCACCTTGCGCCATGCGCGCCCGGTCGCTGCCGGCGCATGTTTCCTGCTCAGCTTTTAAGCCGACGGCACCGCATCAGGTACACGCGCCAGCAGTTCACGCCGCGTTTTACGCAGTTCATCGCATTTGCGTTCAGTAAAGATAGGCGCTTTGCTATCTTGTTATCGACAGCACGGCAGCCGCGGCGCGGCAGCCGGCTTTTTTCTTGTCCTGAACTATCATAAAGGAAACACCATGCGTACCTTGCTGGCCCTGTGCTGTGCCGTTGCCCTTGGCGGTTGCGCCATCGTCATCAACCCCAACGATGGCGAAGTGCGCTATGCCGACACGGGCGGCATAGCCATCCAGGGCAACGAGCAAGTGAGCCGCGATGTGCGCCAGGTCAGCACCATCAACACGCTCGACATCGACAGCATGAAGCGCATCGATATGAAGATTGACGTGCGCGTCGGCCCGGCAACATCGCTGGTGATCGAGGCGGACAGCAATCTGCAGCCGCGCATCCATAGTGAAGTGAGCGGCAATACCCTGCGCATCTGGAGCGATACGAACATTCGCAGCAGCAATGGCATCCACGTCATCTATACGACGCCGCAATTGAAGAAGATCCGCATTTCCGGCTCGGGCCGCTTGGTGGCCAGCGGTTTCAATGGCGAAGATTTCAGCCTGGAGCAGCGCGGTTCGATGAAGAGCGAATTGTCGGGCACGGTGGGACGCTTCGACGTGGCCAACAATGGCTCGGGCAACATCAACGCGGCGGCCCTCGCCAGCGGCAACACCGACGCGGTGCAGAACGGTTCGGGCAATATCCAGCTGGGCAGCCTGCGCGGCGAACGCATCAACGTGGCCCTTAACGGCTCGGGCAGCATCAGCGCCAGCGGCACCGTGCAGCGCCTCGACGCCAACGTGAATGGCTCGGGCGACATCAACCTGGCGGCCCTGCGCAGCGACGTTGCCTATCTGGCGAGCAACGGTTCCGGCGACATCGATGTCACCGTCCAGAATGAAGTCAATGCCCGCGCCAGCGGTTCCGGCCGCATCACCGTGCATGGCGATCCGGCCCGCCGCACCCTGTCGGGCAAGCGCGTCAGCATCGTGCGCTAAACGCGCTCTGGCGAAGCACGCGGGCCGGCTTGCTATACTGTCGGCCCCTATCCCTTTTCACTCATCGCCATGCCGTCCCCCGCCGTTTCCCTGGCATGCCGCCCATCCTGCGGCGCCTGCTGCACCGCACCGTCCATCACCAGCCCGATTCCCGGCATGCCGGATGGAAAACCTGCGGGCGTGCGCTGCATACAGCTGGCCGACGACAACCGCTGCAAGATCTTTGGCCAGCCGCAGCGGCCCGCGTTTTGCGGCGGCTTGCAGCCATCGGCAGACATGTGCGGTACCAGCCGCGAACATGCCATCCGCTGGCTGGACGAACTGGAACAGGCAACGACACCCCACAACTGACACGCGCACAGATCACCGTCCGCTACGTTTTCACGCCACGCTGACCTGCATACGCGGCAAAAATGAACGGCTTTGCCGCATCAAGTTCGGCGAGTGTGCTGATGCTGATCTCCAGGTTACCCGTGCCCCAATGCCCGATGGCGGTCACATCGCGCGCTTTTGGCAGGACCTGCAATACGGGCGCCGGGTCGACGTGCAAGTACAGCGCGAGGCAATTCTTCTTGTGTATCACCACGGTGGCAAAGTTCTTCAGCCGTTTGAACGCCAAGTACAAGCGCAGTTCCTTACGCTCAACGTCATCCCCCAACGACATCGTGTAATCCTCCAGCGAGGTCAGCAACTGACGCATGGGCTCCGACAGACCTGTCAGTATTTCCACAAATGCCTTGTCTGGTCCTGTCGACCTGTTCGTGCCCCCATCTGCGGACCCAGCAGCCATGGTTTCCAACCTGGCTGGCAGCGACGTCTGCCGCCTGGCGGTGCCTTTCTTTGTTGCTGGATCCATGCCAGCGCTGGCGGACTCGAGCAGAAGCAGATCCTCTGCAAATCGGCGGTAGCGGATAAGTTCAATCGTCCGGCCTATCTGCTGGACGGCATGGCTATCGAACTTGGTAAAGTCGGCCGCAATGCAAATCACCCGCGGCGCGCTCCAGTCGATGGCCTCCGATGCCAGCTTGCCCAGCTTATCGAGGACCAGCAGTTGAAAGTCGGCCTGATGGTCCATCAACCAGTCCAGGTAGTACAAACCTTGATTGATGACATTTTCACCAACCGACCGTTTGTACTCAAGAATGACCGGGCAATTATTCTCATCCAATCCAAGGGAATCGATGCGGCCAGCATGCGTCTTGCCGGTCGAATACTCGCTCGCCAGGAAACGAATACTCAGCAAAGTTTCGAGGTTTGCCTCGATCAGGGTCTGTAATGGTTTTTCCAGATCCGATGCGCTACCTTGCAATTCCTGGGCTTGGCCATTGGCCAACTTGAAAAGTTTAATGTCACTCATCCGTCTGTTTCCCTTATTCCTCGGCAAGCAAACACCAAGGTGCATCAAGATATCGGCGATGAGCATAAACGTAAATTTATCTTTTTTGCAAATTCATTTGCAACAGGGATGCCGTGGGCAGTCCCTGCCCGCGCCAATCCTGAGGAAGATACCTACATCAGGTAAACGTTGACGAGTTTTGCACGTTTGCGTATATTCATGCGCATTCCTGCACGTTTTAGAAATAGACCCATGTCCGCCACCCTGCTCCTCAAACAACGCCATGCGCTGATCCAGCAACAATTGCACGCCGACGGCCGCGTGCTGGCGCTGGACCTGGCGCGCCAGCTCGACGTGTCCGAAGATACGATACGGCGCGACCTGCGCGAGATGGCGGCGGCCGGCCTGTGCCAGCGCGTGTATGGCGGCGCCCTGCCGCTGGCGCCCGATGGCGGCACCCTGACCCAGCGCAAGCAGGAAGCGCCGGAACGCAAGGCGCGCCTAGCGCAGGCCGCCGTGTCCCTCGTGCGCGCGGGCCAGGTGCTGTTCCTCGATGCGGGATCGACCAACCTGGCCATCGCCGGCGCCTTGCCGGAGTTGGCGCTCACTGTCATCACGAATGCGCCCTCGATTGCCATGGCGCTGATGGAACGCCCGGAAATCGAGCTGATCATGGCGGGTGGCAGGGTCGACCGCCGCGCGGGCGCCAGCCTCGGACCGCAGGCCTTGCGCACGGTCGAGCGCATGCATCCCGACCTGTGCTTCCTCGGTGCCTGCGGCGCCGATGCGGACGCAGGCGTAACGGCCTTTAATTATGACGAGGCCGAATTCAAGCGCAGCATCGCCGGCGCCAGCAAGGCCGTCGTGGTCGCCGTCACCAGCGACAAGCTGGGCACGGCCGCCCCCTTCGGCGTGCTGGCCACGGGCTTGCTGCAGTACCTGGTGCTCGAAGCCGATGCCGACGCGGCCCATGTGGCCGCCTTTCAACGGCTGGGCGTGCAAGTGCTGCGCACCCGCGCCTGATGTTATCCACCCCGACTCTGGAAAAGCTCTCCCATGCATCTCACCGGTACCCTGCAACAACGCGCCACGCGCCTGGTTTTCTTCGCCGCCGGCCTCGGCATGGCCGCCTGGGCACCGCTGGTTCCCTACGCCAAGTCGCGCCTGGGCCTCGATGAAGCCACGCTCGGCATCTTGCTGCTGTGCCTAGGCGCCGGCTCGCTGTGCGCCATGCCGTTTACGGGCATGCTCACGGCCCGCTTCGGCTGCCGCAAGGTCATCGTCGGCGCCGGCCTGCTCTTGACTGCCATCCTGCCCGGCCTGGCGCTGGCCGCCACGCCGCTGCAACTGGGTCTGGTGCTGCTGGTGTTCGGCGCGGCCATGGGCACGTTCGACGTGGCCATCAACATCCAGGCCGTGATCATCGAAAAGGCCAACGGCGGCGCCATGATGTCGGGCTTTCATGCGCTGTTCAGCGTGGGCGGCTTCGCCGGTGCCGCTTGCATGGCCCTGCTGCTGTGGCTGGGCCTGACACCGGCCTGGTCCTGCGTGGTGGTGATGCTGCTGCTGTGCGGCGTGCTGGGCGCGGCGCAAGGCCATCTGCTGCCGACGGCGTCGGCCTCGGGCGAAAAGACGCCGCTGTTCGTCATGCCGCATGGCGCCGTCATTTTCATCGGCCTGCTGTGTTTTATCGTCTTCCTGGCCGAAGGCGCGATTCTCGACTGGAGCGCCCTGTTCCTCACCACCACGCGCGGCGTGGAGGAAGCCAAGGGTGGCCTCGGCTATGCCGCCTTCGCCATCGCCATGACGGTGGGCCGCTTTACGGGCGACAAGGTAGTCAGCCGCTTTGGCGGCAAGCGGGTGCTTACTTTTGGCGGCTTGTGCGCGGCGGCCGGCTTCTTCCTGGCCGTGCTGGCGCCGCACGCCAGCCTGGCCATGCTTGGCTTCGTGCTGATCGGCCTGGGCGCGGCGAACATCGTGCCCATCCTGTTCACGGCCGCCGGCAACCAGCGCGCCATGCCGGCCAGCCTGGCGGTGGCGGCCATCACCACCATCGGCTATGCCGGCATCCTGGCCGGTCCGGCCGTCATCGGTTTCGTGGCGCACGCCACCAGCCTGAATATCGCCTTCGCCATGCTGGGCGCCGCCCTGCTGCTGGTGGCGGCCAGCGCGCGCCTGGTGGCGCCGGCAAAACAGGTATCCTGATCCTCCCTCTTGCCTGGCGGACGGCACTAAAAAGCACCGTCCGTCAGCGCCCAAATAAGGTCAGCAAGCCTCTGTCGTGGTAAGCTTCGACCCCGCGCGCATTGCTGGCGCCACGCGCTCACCCCATCCTGCCACTTATACCCGTACTTATACTCTTTTATACATCTATGGATCTCATTCTTGCGTTAAAAGCCATCATCATGGGGCTGGTCGAAGGTTTTACCGAATTCTTGCCGATTTCGTCCACCGGACATCTGATCCTGGCCGGCAGCCTGCTCGACTTTACCAAGGATGTATCGAAAGAAGTCATGGATGTCTTCGAAATCGCCATCCAGGCCGGCGCCATCCTGGCCGTGTGCTGGGAATACCGCCAGCGCATCGGCAGTGTGCTGTCCACCTTCAGCACCGAGGTCAAATCGCGCAAGTTCGTGCTGAACGTGGCCATCGCCTTCCTCCCGCTGGCCGTCATCGGACTGGCGATTGGCAAGATGATCAAGCATGCGCTGTTCAAGCCCGTGCCCGTCGCCATGGCCTTCATCATCGGCGGCATCATCATCCTGCTGGTGGAGCGCCGCGCGCGCATCAATCCCGTCACCGTGCGCGTCAACTCGGTCGATGAAATGACCGCGCTCGACGCCTTGAAAGTGGGCTGCGCGCAGGCGTTTGCACTGATTCCCGGCACCAGCCGTTCCGGCTCGACCATCATCGGCGGCATGCTGCTGGGCCTGTCGCGCAAGACGGCTACCGAATTCTCGTTCTTCCTGGCCATCCCCACGCTGCTGGCCGCCACCGCCTATTCTCTGTACAAAGCGCGCGACATCCTGTCGGCCACCGACGTGCCCCTGTTCGGCCTGGGCACCGTGGCCGCCTTCATCTCCGCCTTCCTGTGCGTGCGCTGGCTGCTGCGTTACATCAGCTCGCACGACTTCACGTTTTTTGCCTGGTACCGCATTGTGTTTGGCTTGCTGGTCCTGGCCAGCGCCCACTACGGCTGGGTTGTTTGGGCAGAATAAGGCACTATGAATCAAGATCTTGAGCAGCGCGCGCTGCACCTGCTGCAAACCGTTTTCGGCTATCCGGCCTTCCGTGGCCAGCAAGCCGACATCGTCGATCACGTCAGCCATGGCGGCGACGCGCTGGTGCTGATGCCCACGGGCGGCGGCAAGTCGCTGTGCTACCAGATTCCCGCGCTGCTGCGCGATGGCGTGGGCGTCGTCGTCTCGCCGCTGATCGCGCTGATGCAGGACCAGGTGGACGCTTTGGCCGAAGTCGGCGTGCGCGCCGCCTTCCTCAATTCCACGCAAACCTACGAAGAGGCGAGCCGCATCGAGCGCCTGGTGCGCACGGGCGGCATCGACGTCGTCTACGTGGCGCCCGAGCGCCTGATGACGCAGCGTTGCCTGGACCTGTTCCAGGCGTCGAAAATCTCCCTGTTCGCCATCGACGAGGCGCATTGCGTGGCCCAGTGGGGCCATGACTTCCGTCCCGAATACATCAAGCTGTCGGTGCTGCACGAGCAGTTCCCGGACGTGCCGCGCATCGCGCTGACCGCCACGGCCGACCCGCAGACGCGCGCCGAAATCGCCATGCGCCTGCAACTGGAAGATGCGCGCCAGTTCGTCTCGTCCTTCGACCGTCCGAACATCCGCTACCAGATCGTGGAAAAGGCGAATGGCCGCAAGCAGCTGCTCGACTTCATCAACACGGAACACACGGGCGACTGCGGCATCGTCTACTGCCTGTCGCGCAAGAAGGTGGAAGAGACGGCGGAATTTTTGAACCAGAGCGGCATCCGCGCCCTGCCGTATCACGCCGGCATGGAGTACGCCAAGCGCAGCGCCAACCAGGCGCGCTTCCTGCGCGAAGAAAACATCGTCATGGTCGCCACCATCGCCTTCGGCATGGGCATCGACAAGCCCGACGTGCGCTTCGTGGCGCATCTGGATCTGCCGAAAAGCATCGAGGGCTATTACCAGGAAACGGGCCGCGCTGGCCGCGACGGCATGGCCGCCAACGCCTGGATGGCGTACGGCTTGCAGGACGTGGTGCTGCAGCGGCGCATGATCGACGAATCGGAAGCGGACGACACCTTCAAGCGCGTGCTGGGCGTCAAACTCGACGCCATGCTGGGCCTGTGCGAAACGCTCAGCTGCCGCCGCATGCGATTGCTCGAATACTTTGGCGAACCGGCTTCGCCGTGCGGCAATTGCGACACGTGTTTAGTGCCGCCCGTGTCCTTCGACGGCACCGTGCCCGTGCAAAAACTGCTGTCGGCCATCTACCGCGTCGACCAGCGCTTCGCCGGCGGCCACGTGATCGACGTGCTGCGCGGCGTGGAATCGGAACGCATCAAGACCTGGCACCACGATTCGCTGTCCGTCTTCGGCATCGGCTCGGACCTGGGCGAAGCGGAATGGAAAGCCATCCTGCGCCAGGCCATCGCGCTGGGCCTCGTCTCGGTCGACCATGAACAATACAGCTCGCTGAAACTGACGGACGCTTCGCGCCCCGTGCTCAAGGGCGGCCAGAAGGTGCAGCTGCGCCAGTACCAGAAACCGGTCAAAACCAGCAAGCGCAGCACCAGCGTGGCGAAAGGCTATGTCGAGACGGACCTGTCGACCAGCGAACAGGCGATTTTCGACAAGCTGCGCTGGTGGCGCGTGGAGACGGCGCGCACGCACAACGTGCCGGCCTACGTCATCTTCGTCGACGCCACCCTGCGCGAAATCGCCAAGGCCAAGCCTACCTCGCTCGAGCAGATGCGCGGCGTGAGCGGCGTGGGCGAGAAAAAACTGGCCTCGTACGGCGACGAAATCGTCGCCATGATCCTGGAGATGATGTGATGAAAGCACTCTCGTCCGACCTGATCTATCAGGCCGTGAAAATCCTTGGCGCCCAGCCCGATGCCGACGACGCGGTGGAAGCGCAAGTCCGTATCCTGGTCGGCGACGACCTTACCGTGCGCCGCCTGGCCGACGTGGTGCCGGAAGCCTTCGGCCTGGTACTGGCGTCGCACCTTACCGGCGCCGAAAACATGACCTTGCCCGACACTTTCTGCGCCCAGGACGAGGATGGCGAGTGGGTGGAATTCCCCCTGCGCCGCGAACCGATCTTTGTCGTCGCCCTGGACATCGCCCAGCACACCTTTCACAACGGCCCGCGCGCGCTGATGCAGAACCTGGCCGACCGCAGCTCTTTGCTGTCGGCCATCAACAAGGGACTGAACGCGGGCGGCTCGCTCGATGGCACGACGCTTGGCCCGCCGTCCTTCTTCGGCCTGCCCGCTGCGTTGTACCAGGCGCCGGTATCGCCCGATACGCCCTGACCACTTTACTTTGCCCCTGCCCTTGATAACGGAACGCTGCCGCGATGGAAACCAAATGGCTGGAAGACTTCATCTCGCTCGCTGAAACGCATAATTTCAGCCGTTCCGCGGCCCTGCGCCACGTCACCCAGCCAGCCTTCTCGCGGCGCATCCAGTCGCTGGAAAACTGGCTCGGCATCGACCTGGTCGACCGCACCTCCTACCCCACGCGCCTGACGCCGGCCGGCGCCGTGTTTTACGAGCAGGCGCTGGAAATGCTTGGGCAGATCAACGGCGTGCGCGCCCTGTTGCGCGGCAAGCGGGCGGCCACGCAAACGAGCGTCGACTTCGCCGTGCCGCATACCCTGTCGCTAACCTTCATGCCGAAGTGGCTGACGGCGCTGGAAGACGGTTTTGCACCGATCAACAGCCGTTTGATGGCCCTCAACGTGCACGACGCCGTGCTGCAGCTGGTCGATGGCGGCTGCGACCTGCTGCTGTGCTACCACCATCCGCGCCAGCCGGTGCAGCTCGACCCTGGCCGCTACGACATGCTGGTGATGGGCCGCGAAACCGTGCGCGCGTATGCGCGCTGCGGCCAGGACAAGGTACCCGACTTCGTCCTGCCCGGCAGCGCCAAGGAGCCGCTGCCCTTCCTCTCCTACACCAGCAATGCCTACCTGGGACGCATGGTGGAACTGCTGGTGGCCGACGCCAAGGCGCCCCTGTTCCTGGAAACCTGCTACGAAACGGATATGGCAGAAGGCCTCAAAATGATGGCGCTGGAAGGGCGCGGCATCGCCTTCCTGCCCGAATCGGCCGTCATGCGCGACGTCAAATACAAGCACCTGGCGCGCGCCGACGGCGGTGCGCCGGGCTGGGAAATCGAACTGGAAATCCGTTTGTACCGCGAACGCCCGTCAAGCCTGCGCCCCGGCAAGCAGATCGTCGAAAGCCTGTGGCAGTACCTGGTGCAGGCGCAGGAAAGCGCCGCGCGCGGCGGAAAAAAACGCCGGCGCGCAGCCGTCACCGCAATTCCATCCTGATCTCCTAACTATGCAATAAATGCATAACCGGATGCGCACAAAGCATTGGCCGGGGCATGAGGCTATCGCCTACGATGCGGTTCCGCTGCGCGCAACTCAATTGATTGCGCCTACCACAGCATTTTTGAATGCCAGGAAAAATCGTAGCGAGCGGCAGTGATTTGTGGCCGAGAAGCGCAGCTGTACGAAGGTACAGCGAGCATCGCCGGCCGCAAAGCACGACGCGCAGTAGATTTTTCGGCATTACACCACCGTTTTGTCCAGGAGCTTATCAAGCATGACCAGCAAGCACGCACTTCCTTCCTACCTCAATCCTGAAGACCTCGGCCCATGGGGCGTCTACCTCGAGCAGATCGACCGCGTTACGCCGTACCTGGGCAACCTGTCGCGCTGGGTGGAAACGCTGAAGCGTCCCAAGCGCATCCTGACGGTCGACGTGCCTATCGAGCGCGATGACGGCAGCATTGCCCACTACGAAGGCTACCGCGTGCAGCACAATCTGTCGCGCGGCCCCGGCAAGGGCGGCGTGCGCTTCCACCAGGACGTGACCCTGTCGGAAGTGATGGCGCTGTCGGCCTGGATGACGGTCAAGAATGCAGCGGTCAACGTGCCATACGGCGGCGCCAAGGGCGGTATCCGTGTCGATCCGAAGACCCTGTCGCGCAATGAACTGCAACGCCTGACGCGCCGCTACACGAGCGAGATCAGCATGATCATCGGACCGAACAAGGATATCCCGGCGCCGGACGTCAACACGAATGAACAAGTCATGGCGTGGATGATGGACAGCTACGCCATGATCGGCGGCAACATGTCGACCGGCGTGGTAACGGGCAAACCAATCTCGCTGGGCGGCAGCCTGGGTCGCCGCGATGCGACGGGCCGCGGCGTGTTCGTCGTCGGTTGCGATGCGGCCGCGAAGGTCGGCATGTCGCTCGAAGGCGCGAAAGTCATCGTGCAAGGTTTCGGCAACGTGGGCGGCGTCGCTGCACGCATGTTCGCGGAAGCCGGTTCGAAAATCGTCGCGGTACAAGACCACAAGACCACCGTGGTGCATGCCGGCGGCTTGAACATCCCGCAATTGCTGGCACACGTGGCCGAAGTGGGCAGCGTCGAAGGTTTCCCGGGCGCCGAGGCATTCGTGCCGCGCGAAGATTTCTGGGGCATCGATTGCGACATCCTGATCCCGGCCGCGCTGGAACAGCAGATCACGGCTGAACGCGCACAAGTCATCCGCGCCAAGATCATCCTGGAAGGCGCCAATGGCCCGACCCTGCCGGCAGCGGACGACATCCTGACCGACCGTGGCGTATTGATCGTGCCGGACGTGCTGGCCAACGCCGGCGGCGTGACCGTCAGCTACTTCGAGTGGGCACAGAACTTCTCGAGCTTCTTCTGGACCGAAGAGGAAATCAACAGCCGCCTGACCCGCATCATGCGCGAAGCGTTCGACGCGGTATGGCAAGTGTCGCAAGAGAAGAAAGTGTCGATGCGTACCGCCACCTTCATCCTGGCATGCACGCGCGTCCTGCAAGCGCGCGAAGTGCGCGGCCTCTACCCGTAATGGCTGCCTGAGAAAATGCCTGGGGCGTTGTTGCCGTGCCTAGCCCCCGACATTTTTCAGGCGCCATTGCTACCTTTGACGCTATTGGTTTAATGGCGCTCCAAAAAAAACCCGCTACACTTGCGTGTGAGCGGGATTTTTTGTATCAGGTTGTTCGGAATACCAGCCGGATTTTCACCGATCAAGCCGCTGGCATGCGCGCCCACAGGGTTGAAATAGCGCAGCACACCGACTTGCCACTGGGCGTCGGCATGCACGACATCGGCCAGGATCTCCTCACGCGCATGAAAAAGCCTGCGGCGTCGCTGCGGCAGGCTGGTTCTCGTGCAAACAGCACCGGTGGGCAAGCCGCCAAAGAGAATTTATTTCTTGATGAACACCAGATCCCACACGCCATGGCCCAGCTTCAAGCCACGGTTTTCAAACTTGGTCAGCGGGCGATACGCCGGCTGCGGCGCATAAGCATCGGCGCTATTGCGCAACTGCGGCTCCGCGCCCAGCACATCGAGCATTTGCACCGCGTAATCTTCCCAATCGGTGGCGCAATGCAGATAGCCGCCCGGCGCCAGGCGATCGGTCAGCTGCTTGACGAATGGCGACTGGATCAGGCGGCGCTTGTTGTGGCGTGCCTTGTGCCATGGATCGGGGAAAAACACGTGGATGCCGGCCAGCGAATTGGCAGGAATCATGTGCGTCAGCACTTCCACGGCATCGTGCTGCAACAGGCGCAGATTCGTCAGCGACTCTTCACCGATCAGTTTCAACAGACTGCCGACACCGGGCGTATGCACTTCGACGCCGATAAAATCCTTCTCCGGCATGGCCTTGGCGATATGCGCCGTCGTCGCCCCCATGCCAAAACCGATTTCCAGGATGACCGGTGCCTTGCGGCCGAACACCTGTTCGAAGTCCAGCGGTTCCTTGGCGAAAGGCACCAGGAACCGCGGCCCCAGGGTCTCAAGCGCGCGCGCCTGCGCGACAGACAGCCGTCCCGCGCGGGTCACGAAGCTGCGGATGCGGTGTTCGGTCGGATCGTACATCATCGGCCGCGCCGGGCCGTTTGCTGGGGTATCAGAAGACATGGGAATGAAGAAATAAGTGGCCGCGCCGCATAAAACCAGGCGCCAGCGAAAAATGGAGCGGGTGAAGGGAATCGAACCCTCGTCGTAAGCTTGGGAAGCTTCTGCTCTACCATTGAGCTACACCCGCGAAGCCTGCATTTTACGCGGCTTTCACCACTGTTGGCAACGTTGCCGCATGGTTGCTGCGATCGAAAATGCGATGGCCGATTTCAGCGAGGTGTGATGGCTAACGCGGATCAAAAAGTAGGAGATCGATTTTAACAATTCAACCTATCACGTCTTGATCATCCTCTTTCGCCGTGTACTGGCAAGCAGCCGTGACACCCAACTCACAACGATACAAAAAAAGTTACATATTAACCATTCTTTGATATTTTTTCGAACAACGTAGTTGGCCTGTTCATATCAGGCAGGCCTGGGAGAAGTTGCAGCAGCTCAATATAGTTTTGATGGTAGAGTTCCATTCTGTTTCCACGTTTTTTCAATACGGGAACCATCCATGAAACACAGCACGCAGACAACGCAGAGTGGCGAGGAGTAAGCTTTTGAAAACAGTGGCACGTCCTACAATGTGGTTTGTAGATACCGACATGGCTAGCTTTTACAAATTTGATGAAACCACCCCATATTTACGTGCGGGTGGGGATACCTCTGCGTTCAAGCACTGGCTAGACGCCAAATGCCTGTTTGTAACCCCAGCCGAGTCCCCAGAGCAGTACGCTAACAATCTAGAAGAAATGGCGCCAGGCGAACTAGTGTTTGCCTATGAAAAGGAAGCGGGATTTGTAGCCATCGGCACCGTTGCCTATCCGAAAAATTTGCAAAAGAGTGATGGTGCTGGCAAGCTTTATCCTAATCCCGATCAAATCGTACGCTCGCTGGCGGTTGACTGGGATACGGCGGTCACACGTACGAAGAGAGAAGTTAGTGCCGTTGCGCCTGTTAGTGGCCCAGCGTTAAGACGTGTTAATCCTAGAAAACAACTCTTTCACATTCTTGAAAGCATGCTTGACGAGCGTGTACGCAGTGCGCAAGACATCGATGAGTCAACTGTTGTTGAACGCATAGAGGCAAACCCTGCCTATAGCGCTGTAATGCGTCAGCAGATCGCATTGGCACGCATCGGCCAAGGCAGCTTCCGAGAGGCTGTTCTTGCTCGCGGCCATGCCTGCCGGCTCACAGGTATTAATGACTCCCGGCACTTGGTCGCCAGTCATATAAAGCCGTGGCGCGTCTGCGCCGATGGGGAGCATCATGATGGCGCTAATGGCTTAATGCTCGCGCCCCATATCGACCATTTATTTGATGGTGGTTGGATCAGCTTTACCGACGAAGGTAGCCTTTTATGCGCTAAGAACCTCGACATTGCCTTACTCCACGCATGGCACATCGATCCTGAGATCAATACCCCACCTTTCGAAGACGACCAAATATATTACCTTAACTACCACCGTCTACATGTATTCGAGTCGCGCGAACAGCTGTACAGCCTACACATCGCGGATAGGGCATCGCTTCTAACTGATATCGATCACTGACGACACCACGCGTTATCGAATCACCAACGATCCATCTCTCATCATAGTGAAGATCCGGCTCCCGATATGCTCTGTGGACCTGGCAGCATGCAATAATAAAAATAAGCATACCTTCTTCCCTTCAGTATTTCGCAAGCCATATAATCGCATCGGCCGGAGGCGATTTTTTCTTTTGCAGCCAAAAACTTGCGCTTAAAGCAATGGCGTGCGGCTGACACCTTAATTTCCGGCCTGAGAACATAGGCAAAGATCATCACGTCCTCCATCGCGCCCAAGATGGAAAACATGAGTGGTCCAGCGGCGGAAAATCATAAACAGTTCAGCTTGAAAAATGGATATACACCTATGCAAAAGATCGTCAAATGCGATACAGCCTTGTTAAAGCTGCTGCAGCACAGCAATAGAGAAGAGATAGATTTTCTTGTGAGTGTGTTGACCGACAACGGCGCGGGGCGTCTAGCCTTGTCGTCATCTATAAGGGATTTTTTGCTACATCAGAAGGCAGAAAAAACTTACACCGAGGATGGACTGCGGAATTTACTGCATGAATTGCAAGAGTATGGCGGCCACTCCATAATGAACCTTCTTCGTGATGAGCCAGTTCCTTACGTTGAATTACTCACCGACGCACACAAGAAGCTCAATGGAAAGGACAGTAAAACCAAATCTTCGTTACAAAAAGAGCGGGAGATTGTTCTCAGCTTGTTTGGCGAGAACTGGAAAACGATGGACGCTCGTGAGCGGTGGGACCGCTGTACAGGGATTCAAGTGGTGAGCGGATTCTTCGAGATAGATAAAAATTTAAGCTTTAATACTGAAGGCATTGCTTTTGGGCTGTCTGCAACGGCTAGTGCAGCAGTTTTTGTGGCTCTGAGGATGCTTCCACCTGCTGCTATCGCGACTGCATCTTGGTTTGCGGTGCAGTCGGTAAGCGAAGCGTATCGCATCACGATTCCATTCATAGTACAAATTGCAAGAATCAAGATGTTGACTGCCAAGGCGTAGTTTTAGTCAAGCCAATAAACCGATTGACACTGAAGAAGCGAGAAAGAATATGAACGAGGGACGCCTGCCAGTCGTGCCAGAGATGGATTTGCTGGATGAACATAATCACTCATTGGTAAAGTTTCGCCAAGCTGACGAAACGCATGCAGGTCTTGTATCTCAGACTTCGGCACTTGATTCAAACAGCGTATCTCGATTCAACAATTTGCTGGGATTGGTACCATCCTCCGCTGTGGCAGTGGCTGGCAACTCCAAGCAACTGATGACCTGTACCTTCGAATACAGCAAACTGGTCCAGGCCAAAGATGGCAGCGGTGCGATTGGCGCTGTTTACAAAGAAGGCTCGAATAAATTTGGAGCACAGGCGCGTTTTCACGAAGCCAAGCATTTGAAATCTTCGATAACAACCGGATTGATACTAAATGTCGCTTCGCAGGTGCTTGCTCAGAAGCATCTTGCTGATATCAATGAGCGCCTAAAAGCTATTGAGCAGCAAGTCAAGGGTATCCACAAGTTCCTGGAGCAATCAAGGCTTGTAAAAATCGAAGCGTTTCAGGAGCATTTGCAGCGCGTTGGCATGCTCCTTGGGGAGGGCGAGTGCGTGCACACTGATACTTTGCACTTGTTAGCCCAGAAGACGCAAGAAGTACGTGCCCAGGTGATGCACATTCGTCGCGACTTAGAGGACGCAAACGCAGAAGTCCAGAATTTTGATTGCACCAGTTGGTTCGGCTCTAATGATTTGCGAAGCGCATTGCAAAATAAAATAGACCGGGTCAGTCATCTGCAGCGTGAGTACCTGCTGGGTATGCAATGCTTGTTGGCGGCGAACTTGATCCTGTTTGTCAAACACGGAGGGAACAAGGAATTTGTGCTTGCTGGCAATGATTATTTGGAGGAATTGAACAGTGAGCAAGGTCTGCTGAATCAGTGGAACGTTACCAAGCGGTGCGTGGATTTGCACTTGAGCAAGATGAAGCCGGTCTTCGAGTTGAGCAAGAGCACTCAGGCCAATGCACATATGGTTGAAGCCAAGGTAGCTAAAGTTCAACAACTAATCACACAAGATTCCGCGCAGGTCCACGAACTGCAGCAACGATTGGTGCACGCTCAAAACCCACGTGTGCTTCTGGAACTGGAGGGCGGGCAAGTTGTACGAGGGTACTACCTTTAGAATTGTGCGGAGCGCTCTGCCTTCGCGACCTCAGTTTCGTCGAAGACGAACAATGCAATGTCTGATACTGGGCACAAGCAGGCGAATTCTTGGTTTAGTTGCAAGAAGTACACATCAGCAGCTTTTTCGACAAGTTGCGGGGTCGAAAATGTGATGGCACGTAACTTGTTGATTAAGGTGGAGTTTTGGTGTGATCGCAGACTCATGCGCTTCAGAGCCGCATGAACAGTCGCTCTTGACGAGGTGGAGGGGCTTGGGAAGCTTCTGCTCTACCATTGAGCTACACCCGCGAAGCCTGCATTTTACGCGGGATGGCAAGGACTTGGCAAACTTGTGGATCGCTTTCGAATTCATCAGGAATTCTCGCGATATTTGACAAAAAACATCGACTACCGTATCTGCATGGCACCGTTTTTGTTGATTCAGAGCAACATTTCGGGCAGCGAGATACGGTGAATAGCCTGGAATATGCCGAGAATACAATAAAATGTTGTTGCCTTGAACGGTGTGGCGCAGACTAGCGGGAGAAATGTTGCTACAATCGCGTGACAGTTTAGCATTCCCGCTGTTCAACCTAAAAGGATATCCCATGAAGAAAATTCTGATCGCTTCGGCAATCCTGTGCTTCGCTTCCGCACAAGCCATGGCTCAAACGACGGCACCAGTTGGTGGCGCACCTGTTCCAGCACCCGCTGCTGGTGCTGCTGGCGCTGGCGCTGGCGCTGGCGCTGGCGCTGCTGCCGGTATTGGCGCTGCTGCCGGCCTGAGCACGAGCGCCCTGATCGCCATCGGCGCAGCAGTTGCCGTTGTGGCCGGTGCAGCAAGCTCGGATTCGACCACCACGCACACCACCCCAAGCCACCATTAATACCTGGCTGCCCAGGCAGCCAAGATCGACCCCTCGGCTTGATGTCGAGCCAAAGGGTGGTGGACCTGCAGCACAGATAGCTGACATGTCCTAGCGATATGTCCAGCGTCACAATAAAAGCCCTTTTTCATGTCATTTGAAAATGGGCTTTTATTTTTGCTTCCTCAAGAATAATTGCTATCAGCTGGCCTGCTCGGTTGCAAAAGCATGAGTCTTGCCATATGCCCGCGATAACCGAATCTTCCCACATCAAGACCCTACTGCCATGTCCATGAAGAACCAGCCTTTTTTCAAGCGCATGAAATACGCGCTGGAAGGCATAGCTACCGCCATCCACCTGGAATCGAGCTTTCGGCTGCAATGCCTTGCCACCTTCCTGGTAGTGCTGGTGCTTGCCTGGAGCAAACCAGCCATGATCTGGTGGGCGCTGCTGCTGCTCAACTGCGGCATGGTCCTCGCGGCGGAACTCTTCAATACGGCACTTGAGCAGCTGAGCGACCATTTGCACCCGGCCTTGCATCCCAGTATCAAAATTGCCAAGGATTGCGCCGCAGGAGCGGTCCTCGTCCTCAGCCTGAGCGCCGTGGGCGTCTTTGTCGCTTTCTTAGTTGAAACATTGGCGTACTGAACACGTCACGCCATGCTGGCGTCCGCGGTCCGGCAAAGACGTCGGCGGCGTCCGGTAAGGTGCCCGCTTTGTCCTTGCAGGATAACAATGGCTCTGCTTCGAGCGACCAGTCGATCCTGATCGCCGGATCATCCCGCAGGATGCTGCGCTCGAGTTCCCGCACCCATTAGTCCGTGGTCTTGTGCAGGAACTCGGCACTGTTGCTGGTCATCACGAAACCGCGGGCAAAACCTTCCACCATCCACAACTGGCGTTTGTTGGACGCCGATAACTCGACACCTACCCAGCAGCCAAACGTTGGCGAACTCTTGCGCAAGTCGATAGCCACATCGAACACGATGCCAGCGGTCTGAGGTGTACTGTCAATAGCGGACACTCTTGTTTCAAGCCGCCCGTGGCTGTTTGCTGAATTTTTCAGCGAACAACGCGGGCGGAACATTGCCGAGGCGCGAGTGGCGCCGCTGGCGGCTGTAAAAGCTTTCGATGTATTCCTGTATTGCGGCTTTCGCGTCTGCCCGGGTGGCGTAACGTTGATGAATGTCGAGCCGGTAGACCTATGTCCGGCTTAAGCCGGACGGAGGGATTCCCCAATACCACAGGACTTAGTATTTACTCCGCCAGGTCACGCTGATTTCTTTCGGGCCAGGGTTGATCGACAAACCCGATTTGCTCTGGTCGCGCTGCGCGTGCCACAGCCAGCTGCCCATGGCGTAGCCGACGATGCCGCCGGCGACCGTGTCGGACACCCAGTGCTTGCGGCCAAAGACGCGGCCGGCTGAACCCACGGCAGCCACGCTGTACAGCCATGGCGCATCGTATTCCTTGGCAAACGGCGTCACGGCGGCAAAGCCGATGGCGGCATGCGCTGAAGGGAAGGATGAGTTCGAACGGGAACTGCCGCTGCCGACACGGCTCCACGCTCCGAGGTCTTCCTCCGGACGGGCACGGCCAAACGCATATTTGCCGGCCACCGCCACGCCCGTGGCCGCAGCAACCGATTGCAGGGAAATGAGTCCCGTATTTTGCATGCGCTCATCGCCCAGGGCGAAGGCGGCCGCCGCCGCTCCCACTACCGCGTATGGCATGGCCTTGCCCAGCTTGTCCCAGTTGCGGTACACCCTGGAATCTTCATGTTTCTTGACGAAACGGTCGACGGGCTTGTCGCTGAGGGCTGATGCCAGTACCACGCCGCCGACCACCGCCGTCGCCTTAAGCCATTCAGGGGCGCTCGGCGTAGCAGATGCGGATTGCTGCAGGCGCGCGCGCATGGCGGGCCACGGGCTGACAAATGGCCGGTCTGGTGGATTCACCGCAGGCAGGTTCTGCTCGTCGGGACGCTCGGCAAAATTACCGAGGCCATCGTAACTGTGCATATCGGCGCGCGGGCGCTCCAGCATATCGTACAGGTCACCCGGCGAGGCTACCATCTGCCCCACGTCGCGTGTCCACGGGGAAATAGAGAAGCCGGCCGTCGACTGCGTATCCATCGGCAACATACTGTTCAAGGGCACGGACAGGAAGATGCCACGGTCCTGATAGGGCTTCGATGGCGTGCCAGGACTGGTGATATCGTTGCCGTTCGTATGCGTGTACCAGGCGCCCACTTCGATGCCGGACTGGAAGCGGCGCTTGAATTCCACGCGCACGCCCGTGTCTTTCGCCAGGAAGCGGCCGGCACGCGCCGTGACGGTAATGTCGTGCGGCAAGCGGTAGTGCAGGGAGCCGATTGCCGTCACCGTCTTGTAGTCGAGCGAGTCGAGCAAGCCTTTGTAGCCACGCTGCTGCAAGGCATCGACGGCCACGTCGGCCGCCCAGCGGCTGTCCTTCGGCAGGTACAGCACCTGGCCGCCCACACCGCGGAACATGTCTTCATACAAGCCGGCCGACAGGCGGGTATACACGCGCTCGGCGGGATTGTCATATTTGTTCAGCAAGACGCGGCTCAACGAGAAACGTCCGCCGCGCAAATATTCCGCCACATCCGTGCGCACATGAGGCAAGTTGCTGTTCGATGGCTGCTTGACGCCCGATACCGTTTCCAGCAACTGCAGGCTGGCCGCGCTATTCAGGTACAGGCCATCGCCCAGGCGGCGATCATAGTTGGCCACGGCCGAAATCGAATAGCGGAAAGCGCCGCTCGGATCATTGAAGAAGAAGCCCACCTTGGGAGCGATTTTGAAACGGTTCGCTTCCCGGTCCAGCGATTTGATTTGCACCACGTCGCCATCGACGCCGACACCGACGGCCAGCTTGCCATCATCCTTGAGGACATCGGCTGGCTTGACGGCTGCGGGCGCGGGCGCTGCCGGCGCAACGACAGGCGCAGTGGGCGCAATGGCCAGAGCCGATGCGGCGGCAGGTACCGCAGCCGGTACCGGTGCAGCGGCCACGACGGGCGCCGGCGTGTCGAGGAATTCTTTCAGCCAGCTTTGCTGATCATCCCGGATGACATCGCTTTTCTCCGGATAGCGCAGCAGCACGACGTCGAGGAAAGCCTTGCGGTCGATCTTGCCTGCCAAATAGTCGTTCAGTTTTGGCAAATCAAAGAATTCGTAGGTGGCGATCGGCTGGTCCAGCTTGGTGTACGTGATGCGCAGGGTCGTCACGCCCTTCGGCGTGAAGGCGACGGCAGTGCGCGCGGCACGGCCAACGGCGCGGCCCATGGTCGAAATACGGCTGTTGGTCAGGCTCAGGCTGAGGGTATTGCCTTCCTGCTCGACACGGATATTCTTGTAGTCCTGCTTTACCAGCGCCTTTACCAGATCGGCGCCGTACACGGCGTCGCGGTGCCATTCTTCCTTGCTCGGCAGTGGCGGTGGATTCTTGTCGTCGACGAAATACGCTGGCTCATACACCTTGGGGACGAACTCGCGCTCGCCAAACGGAATGCTGACATAGGCGTTCAGGCTGAACTGGTCGCGGCTGCGTGCCGCTTGCAGGGCAAGCCAGCCCCAGCGGTACTCAAGGCCCACGGAGGCGCCCTTGCGGCGCTTGCCGGCAGTCGTTTCGCTGGCGCGGAAGTCGCGCACGTAATTCGTTGCATCGTACTCGGCCACCACCGACCAGCGCGGCAGCGAGGCCGGGGTCCAGCGCGCGCCGGCAAACACGCCGTCTGGGCGTTTATGCGCATAGCCCAGGCTCGCTTCGATATTCTTGCGGGCGCCAAAAGTCTTAGTGGCAACCACATATTGCCCCTTGAACAGCTCGGTACCGAACAGGTCCGTCATGCCGACGGCGACCGATGGCATCCACTCTGTTTCCGTCCACAGGCGCAATTTTCCGTCGACGACTTTATCCTTGTAGCGGCCATAGCCACTGCCATACTCACCGGGCACATTGGTAAAACCAGCAATGCCCGTGATCGACACATAACGTCCCGTCATTTGCAGGAAAGGCAGGATATCCGACGTGACCCACAACTGACCGTACGGGCTGTCGTAGCTATAGCCGACGCTGAAGGTACCGTCCGTTTCCACCACGGCGCTGGGCATATTGATATACCCGGATTGACCACCGTGATTCGGCGTCGCGGCCATCGCCGAAGGCGCGCCAAGCACCAGGCAGCCACACCAGGTATATTTAATTGATTTTCTGAGTACGCTTAACAAATCCGGCTACCTAAAATATCCTGCACCTGGAATTCCTGACGATGTCTTCAGAAAATCAATGAGCTTGGGGGACGTGAATAAAACGAAAAAAGGCCAACCGACGGGCATCTCGCAATACCACGCATCAGTTCGCCACTAAATTCGGCACTTCCGGGCAGTTGAGCGTTGCTTAAGCATGCCCCTGGAATGTATGTCGCGGAATTTTAACATTATTTTCTTGTAGCAAATGCTTAACTTGTTTCCCTTGCGCGACACCTGTCAGTGCGGCGCAAACGCCGCCTGCGGCTTCGCAGCACGCCTCTATACTCACTTCAAACTGCCAAATACTTTGCCGATAATCTTGCTGCCATACGCGAGCGGATTACTGCGGATGGCTTTCTCTTCCTCGCCTATCATCAGATACAGGCCGTCAAGCGCCCGGTCCGTGACATAGCCTTCCACCGTCGATTGTTGCTGCGGCACCAGTCCCGTCTTGCCGATCTGGCTCATGGTGCTGTTGTATTTTCCGGCCAGGCCGGAACGGTCGGTCACGGATTTCACGAGGGGCAGGAATTTGACGGCCAGCGGCGCCGAGGTCTTCTGGCGGAAGAAATCCGTCACGGAGGTATCGCCACCGGACAAGATATTTTTCGCATCGGTCACGCTCATCGACTTGACCGCATCGAGCAGCAAAGGCTTGGCCATGGGCACGGCAGATTCGGCGGCACGGTTCATCGCCACCACCAGATCGTCCAGTTGCTGGCCGCGGCCCGTCATTTTCAGCAAAGGCTGGGCTTGCTCCAGGATGCCTGGCAGCTTGATTTTGACCTTGTCGTTGTTCAGGAAACCATTCTCGACGCCCAGTTTCGATACGGCGGCAGCGGAACCGGCTTGCAGCGCCGCTTTCAAACCATTGCTGGCATCCTGGTTGCTGAGGGCATCGAGGGGACTGGCGGCGCCTGCGCCGGACGACAGCAGCGCC
This sequence comes from Janthinobacterium sp. 78, assembly GCF_003096775.1. Lineage (NCBI taxonomy): Bacteria > Pseudomonadati > Pseudomonadota > Betaproteobacteria > Burkholderiales > Oxalobacteraceae > Janthinobacterium > Janthinobacterium sp. 78. The sequence continues at coordinate 6,007,370 of NZ_QENT01000001.1, forward strand.
AGCGCGCACAGGACGGCGGCCGGACGGCCAGGGAAAGGGTTCAGGCGCATGGTTTTCCTTTTCTAAAGACTAGTCAGACCACCTTCTGCTGGAACATTAGCACATCAAAACTGCAAATACTGCAGCAATTTGTTGTGTCCGGGGCAAACAAGGGGGCCGCAGATGGCGGAGGGAAAGGACTATACAGCACCTACTGTTGTATCCGCGCACGCTAACGCCGGCGGCGCAGCTCAGCCTGCTATCGCCGCCAGATGTTCGCGCACCCGCACCAGATCTGTCTCGCGCATGCGCGCCGCTGTCTGGCGCAAGGATTTTTCCGCACCGGCCACGCCGGCCGCGACGGCCATCGACAGCCAGATATACGCCTGCTGCAAATCGAGCGGGCCACCCTGGCCGCTGGCCGCCATCAAGCCCAGATTCAGTTGCGCCCGCGCATGGCCCTGGCGCGCGGCCAGCGCGTACCAGTCCCAGGCGGCAGCATAATCCTGCGGCACATCCTGGCCATTGTCGTGCCGCAGGCCCAGCGCAAACTGGGCCAGGCTGTGGCCCTGCGCGGCGGCGCGGCAGTAACAGGCGCAGGCCTGCTGGCTGTCGGGCGCCGGACCATCGTCGCGGTCGTGCAAGACGCCCTGCATGTATTGCGCCGGCGCGTAGTCCTGCTCGGCGGCGCGGCGGTACCACTCCAGCGCCAGCGCCAGATCCTGCGGCACGCCCTGGCCATGTTCATAGCGCAGGCCCAGGTCGAATTGCGCCCGCACATGTCCCTGGTCGGCCGCCTTGCGGTACCAGAAGATGGCTTCCTGCGCATCGGCAGGCATGCCCTGTCCATGCTCATACAGGAGTCCCAGCTGATACTGCGCGGCAGGAAAACCCTGCCCGGCCGCCTGGCGGTAGAACACCTGCGCGCGGGTATAGTCCTGCGCGCCATGTTCATGGTGCAGGCCCAGGTTGTGCTGGGCCGCCGCGTGGCCCTGCCCTGCCGCCTTCACGTACCACGCCAGCGCCGCCTGTTTATCGCAGGGCACGCCCTGGCCATTGTCGTAGATCAGGCCCAGGTTGAACTGCGAACTGGCGTGGCCCTGCCCGGCCGCGCGCCGGTACCAGCTGATCGCCTGCCCGCTGTCCTGCGGCAGCACGTCGCCGTTTTCATAGCGCAGCGCCAGGCTGAACTGGGCCGGCGCATAGCCCTGCTCGGCCGCCTTGCGCATCCAGGCGGTCGCCTGCTGGCGGTCCTGCCGCACGCCCTGGCCATTGTCGTAGTGCAGGCCCAGGTTGAACTGGGCGCGCGCATAGCCCTGTTCGGCCGCCTTGCGATACCAATTGATGGCTTGCACGAAATCCTGCGGCACGCCCTTGCCATTGTCATACATCATGCCCAGATTGTTTTGCGCGCCCGCGTCGCCCTGCTCGGCCGCGCGGCTGAACCACAGCATGGCTTGCCCGCTATCTTGCGCCAGTCCCTGGCCCTTGGCATACAGCCAGCCCAGGTTGTACTGCGCCGCCGCGTAACCCTGCTCGGCCGCCTGCTGGTACCAGTGCGCGGCCTGCACGAAATCCTGCGCCACGCCCTGTCCCTTCTGGCACATCACGCCCAGGTTGTATTGGGCGTGCTCGAGTCCCTGCGCGGCAGCCAGGCCATACCAGTGCAGCGCCAGCGCATAGCTTTGCTCGATACCCTGGCCGTTGAAATACATGAAGCCCAGGCTGTGCTGGGCATGCGCATTGCCCTTCTCGGCCTGCCCTTTCAGGCGCAGATAATCGGCTGTGTAATGAGCAGCCGTGGAATGCGCGGCCGTGGAATGAACGGGCGCGGAGCGGGGAGCGGCAGGCGGCATGGCTCAGGCCTCGATGGCCAGCGTCTGCGACAGCGCGGGGGCGGCATCGACGATCAGGCGGTTCTGCTCCTGCAGCACGCCGATGAAGCTGCCCAGCGAAATGGGCCGGTGGTACAGATAGCCCTGCATCGTGGTGCAACCCTTGTCCTGCAGATAGCGCGCCTGGCCTTCCGTTTCCACGCCTTCGGCGATAAGGTGCAGGCCCAGGCCGCGCGCAATCGAGATGATGGCCAGGATCACGGGATAGTGTCCATGCTCGTCGTGGATTTCCTTCACAAACGACTGGTCGATCTTGATGGTGTGGATGGGGAAGCGGTGCAGATACGACAGCGAGGAATAGCCGGTACCGAAATCGTCGATGGCGACCGACACGCCCAGCTGGCACAGTTTGTTCAACTGCTCGATCGCATATTGCGGATTGCGGATGCAGATGTTTTCAGTGATTTCCACTTCGATTTTTTCCGGCGCGATGCCGTAGCGCGTCAGCGCGCCGCGCATCTTTTCGAAAAAGTCGCCCCGGTCCAGGTATTGCGGCGACAGATTCAGCGACAGGCGCACGGCTTCGCCGCCGGCCGCGTTCCACTGCACCAGGTCGCGGCACAGGGCGCCCAGCATCCAGTCCGAGATCGGCAGCATCAAGCCGTTTTCCTCGGCGAACGGCAGGAATTCGCCGGCCGTCAGCAAGCCCCGCTGCGGGTGGTTCCAGCGCATCAGCCCTTCGGCGCCGACGATGCGGCCCGTCATCACGTCCACCTGCGGCTGGTAATACATTTCCAGCTGGTTCAGCTCCAGTGCCTTGCGCAGGCTCTGCTCGAGCGCGATCTTCTGGTGCGACACGTCGAGCATGGACTCGTGATAAAAACTGTGGCCGTTCTTGCCCAGCGCCTTGACCTGGTACATGGCGATGTCGGCGTGGCGCAGCAACTCGTCGATGGTCTCGCCGTCACCCGGATAGATGGCGATGCCGATGGAGGCCGAAATATGCACCTGGTTGCCATCGAGGTCGAAGGGCTGGTGCAGGCATTCGAGGAACTTGTCGGCGATCAGGCGCGCATCCTGGCGGTCGCGCAGTTCCGGCAGCACGATGGTGAATTCATCGCCGCCCTGGCGCGCCAGGGTATCGCCGCGGCGCAAACAATCCTTCAGGCGCAACGCCACCTGCTGCAGCAACTCGTCGCCCTTCACGTGGCCCAGGGTATCGTTGACCAGTTTGAAGCGATCGAGGTCGATGAACATCACGGCCAGCTCCGTCAGCTTGCGCCGCGCCTGGATCACGGCCAGGCCCAGGCGATCCTTGAACAGCATGCGGTTCGGCAGGTCCGTCAGGATATCGTGGTAAGCCTGGTAGGAGATGACTTCCTCGGCCCGTTTGCGGTCGGTGATATCGCGCGCCACGCCATACGTGCCGAAATATTCCTGCTTCCTGGCGTCGTGATCGAGGCCGTGCATGCCGATCGAATTGAGCGGAATCGTCATCAGCGTGTTGTTGAAGGTACGGTCGCTGCCACTGCCGCTATGGCACTTCAGGCGCAGCTCCACATTGCGCGAGGCGCGCTCGTCGAGGCGGCGCTCATTGAAGGCATAGCGCGCCCGCTCCTGGTCTTCGTCGTGCACGAGGATGGAATAATGGCTGCCGATCAGCTCTTCGCGGCTAAAGCCAAGCAACTGCTGCACCCGATCATTGATGAAGGTGATACGGCCTTCGTGGTTCAGGGTATAGATGATATCGGGCGAGCTGTCGACCAGGTAGCGGTACATCTTTTCCGAGTTTTCCAGCTGCAGCGCGATACGCTCGTTTTCCAGCGCCAGCTTGCGCTTTTGCAGCGCGTTCTCCACCGTCTTGAGCAGCTCCTCGCGGCTGTAAGGCTTGCGCAGATAATCGTAGGCGCCACGCTTCAAGGCGCCGATGGCCGCCTCGATGCCGACGTCGCCGCTCATGACGATCACGTCGCCCTCGATGCCGCGCCGGTTGATGTGGTCCATGATTTCATGGCCGCTCATGTCGGGCAGGCGCAAGTCGAGCAGGATCAGGTCGAAGCGCAGTTTCGACAACTGCGCCAGCGCCTCGCTGCCGCAGGTGGCCGTGTACAGCTGGTAGCCGCGGTCCTTCAGCAATTCGTGGAGGGAAGCGAGCAGCCGGGGCTCATCATCGACGAGCAGGATGCGCGGGCTGTTTTCCAGGTCAAATGGAATGGCGGAGGAGTTCATGGACGTTACAAAGACAGGGCGGTATTGCCGGGCCCGGGCAGCGCGGCTGCAGCGCTCGCCGGCAAGGGAATGGGCAGCAGGATTTCAAACGAGGTGCCGGACTTGCTGCTGCGGCAGCCGATCACGCCATGCAGGCGCGTGACCAAATCGTGCACGATGGACAGGCCCAGGCCGTGATGCGCCCCTTCCTTGTTGCTGCGCACAGGGGAAAACAGATTGGCCAGCACCTCCGGCGCCAGGCCGGCGCCATTGTCGCTGACGCACAGTTCCAGGTACAGGCGGCGGTCGCGGTTGACGTGGCCACGGTTCGCCACTTCGATGCGCCCGCCATCGGGCAAGGCTTCGACGGCGTTTTTCAGCAGGTTGAGCAGGATTTGCTTGAGCATGCCGGCATCGGCCTCCACCTCGCATGGCGCGTCCTGCATGCGCGTGACCACCTCGATCTTCGGCGGCAGGAAGTCGGTGGCGCGGAACAATCGCAGCACATCGTCGACCACGCGCGCGCAATCGGTCACGCCACTAGACGCCACCGGCTGCAGATCGGCCAGGCCGCCGATCAACTGCCCGACCCTGTCGATCTCTTCGTTCAGGATAGCCATCTCGCTGCTGACCGGTTGCTGTTTCTCCAGCTTGTGATCGAGCACGCTCAGATAGTTCTTGATGATGGATAGCGGGTTATTCACTTCATGCACGACGCGGCGCGAGGCGGTGCGGTACTCCTCGGCCACGTGATCGAGCTGGCGCCGTGCCAGGCCGCGCGCACTGACGGCCGTTTCCAGCGCCATGGCGGCCTGGTTGGCATACGCGCGCAGGAAACCCTCGCGCTTCTGGCAAGCGGCAATCTGCCACGCCGCCACGCCGCCGATCAGCACCCCAAGACTGCGCTGGCCCGCCACCAAAGGCACGCAGACCAGGCTATCGGTACCAAGAATGCGAAACATCTGCTCCTCGACGATGCCCAGCGCCGGCATGTCGCGTTTCAAGAACGCCTGCTTGCCTTCCAGCGCCGCGGCGGCCAGGGGCCCGCCCTTGGCCAGCGGGATCGAGAAGCCGGCCAGGCGCTGCTGATGTTCGCCCGCCGCCACGCCCACCAGCGCATGGCCGGTGGGGTTTTGCAGCAGGATGATGGCGGTGTCGAAATCGAACAGGATGCGCGCCGAGCGGGTGATGGCTTCGAGCAGGCTGCTCTCGCCCTGCTGCCGGGCAAAGGTCTGGCCCACTTCGGATACCAGCACCATGTTGCGCACTTCGTCGGACAGGCGCTGCTGCACCGGATCGACGGATGGCGGCGCATACGCGGGCGGGGTGGCGATATCGTCCGCGCCGGCCAGGTCGATGCCCAGATGCTGAGCCGTCTGCTGCACCTGGCGCGCGACGCTGCCGGCCAGCTTGTCCAGTACCTCCAGCTCCAGCGCGCAGAATTGCGCCGCCTGCGCAATCGATTCCGCATCGTCGGCATGGCAGCACAGCAGGTGCGCCAGGCGCACGATGCGGATCAAGGGATGACTGGCCTCCAGGCGCGCCAGCGGTTCATGGTGATACAGCACGCTGTCGGCCAGGAAGGAATCGAGCTGCCAGCGCTCGATCAGCCAGGCGCCCGCTTCGGCATGCGTGATCTGCAAGGTGCGCTGCTCCACCGCGCACAGGGCGGCATCGTCGCGCGCCGTGAAATTGAACGCGTATTCCTTCGGCGCCGTGGCCAGCAAGGCCAGGCGGCCCACGTTGTGCAGCAAGCCTGCCAGATACGCTTCCTCGACGTGCGGATAGGCCATGGCCTTGGCCAGCGCGCGCGCCATGACGGCGACCGACAGCGAGCTTTTCCAGAAGGCGCGCAAATCCGTACTGCCGGAATGGGGAAAGCCGTTGAAGGTCTGGAAGACGGATTCACTGATGACCAGGGTCTTGATCATGTCCGTGCCCAGCGACACGAGCGACTGTTCCAGGCTGACGACCTTGCCCTGGCGATGGTAGGCCGAGCTGTTGGCCACGCCGAGGATCTTGCTGCTCATGCCCGCATCCTTGGCGATCAGGGCGGCCAGCTCCGGCATGCCGGCATCGTCGGCCTGCAGGTGGGCGATCAGTTTGATGAGGATCTGCGGCATGGCCGGCAGGCGGGCAATCAGCAGGCGATTGCGAATATCTTGATCAGATTCTTGCATCGTATCAGGCATTGCCGGTTCGAAAAGGATGAGCGCTCAGCAGCGAAGCGCGGCCACGTCCAGAGCAATCCTCCACTCCTGTAACCCAAAAACAAACTGCCTGAGAGGATGCCGGGGAAAAAGTCATCTTATCATAGCATCCTGTATTAATTGCAATATAGAAAATTAAGTTGAAATAAACCCAGCGTTCTGTCGTGGAAACTTATGCCTTGAAGGAACCCAGCAAACGCTGGCGGAAGCGCCGCGAGATCAGCCACAGCGCCAGCGCCAGGGCTGTAAATGCCAGCTGGCCCGAGGCCAGCCACAGCACGGAACCGGACAGCAGCGGCGAGATCACGCCGGCCACCACGGCACCGAGCAAGGTGCTGGCGAACGACTGGCACGAGGCGACAGTGCCGCGGATATGCGGGAACAGGTCCAGCGCCAGCAGGGTCGCGCCCGGCCCCACCAGCGACATGCCGAAGGTGTAGAAGAACAGCGGCAGCACCGACCAGGGCAGTGATGGCGGCAGGAACAGGTGGTACACGACATTGACGCTGGCAGCGCACAGCAGGAAGGCAAAGCCGATGCCGATCTGGCGCGCGAACGTGACCTTGCCGGCGATGCGGTTGGCCGCCAGGGCACCCATGAAAATCCCGCTCACGCAAGGAATGAACAGCCAGGCGAATTGCGATGGCCCCAGGCCCAGCTGCTTGGGCAGCATTTCCGGCGCGGCCGTGATGAACAGGAACAGGCCCGCGAAATTGAGGGCGACGATGCCGGCCTTGATGTGGAACAGGGGCGAGCGCAGGATCTGGCCATAGCTCGATGCCAGGAAACGGGGATTGAAGGGCTGGCGTTTGGCCAAAGGCAGGGTTTCAGGCAGGCGCCAGTAGCAGAACGCCAGCAGCACCACCGTGTAAAAGGCAAGGAACAGGAAAATCGAGCGCCAGTCGAACCAGATGACGATCCAGCCACCGAGGATGGGCGCCACGGCCGGGGCGATGGAAAAGATCATCGTCACCAGCGACAGCAAACGCGCCGCCGCCGCATCGGCATACAGGTCGCGGATGATGGCGCGGCTGATCACCACGCCGGCGCCAGCCGAGACGCCCTGCAGGATGCGGAAAAACCATAAATAATGCACCGTGTGCGCCGAAGCGCAGCCGAGCGAGCCGATGGCAAACATCAGCAGCGATACCAGCACCACGTTGCGCCGGCCAAAGGTGTCCGAGATCGCGCCATGCCACAGCACCATGCCGGCAAAGGCCAGCATGTAGAACGTCAGCGACTGCTGCACTTCCAGCGGCGACGCCTGCAGCGAACCCTGGATCGCGCCAAAGGCGGGCAGATAGGTGTCGATCGACAAAGGCCCCAGCATTGACAGGCCCGCCAGCAGCATGGCCAGCGCACCGCGGCTCAGCGGCGCCATGTGGCTCGGGGTGGGAGGCGGAACGGGCGTGACCGGGTCGGGCGGCACACTCGCCGGAGGGATGGGAAACATGGCGGTTCCAAAGTGGCGCGCGGACCGATTCCGGTCCGCGCGCGTGATACTGCATTTTTTAGTGCGTAAAACATCTGAGAAAACCGTAGCGAGCGGCCGCCAATTGTGGCCGAGAAGCGCAACCGTACGAAAGTACGGTGAGCATCGCAAGCCGCAAGTGGCAACGCGCAGTAGGTTTAATCAGATGTTTTTTGGCTTGGCTTCTTCGCGGCGGTTGTAACCGGCGACCATATCGAAGCGGAACAAACGGCATTCCAGCGCGCCGTTGAAGAATGGCGTCTTGCGCGCTTCCTTCAACCGCAGCAGTTTGGGCAAGCCCAGGTCGGCCGTGAAGAGGAATACCGTCCAGCCGGCGAAACGCTGCTTCAGGGTCGTGCCCATGGCCGAATAGAAGGAGGTCGACAATTCATCTTCCGGGATGGTGCTGTCGCCGCGCACGCCGATACGCTCGCCGTACGGCGGGTTGGTCAGCATGATGCCCGGCACGTCGCTTGGCGGCTTGACTTCCTGCGCCTCGATCTGTTTCAAGGGCACGTCGAAACGCACGCCGGCGCAACGCAGGTTATGGCGCGTCATGGCCACCATGTCGCCCGAAATGTCGCTGCCGAAAATGGTCGGTTCGGCTGGCAGCGGATTGACCTTGATGGCGTTTTTCATGGCATTCCACGGCGCCGGATCGAAGTCGTGGAAGTTTTCAAAGGCGAACTGGCGCGTGGCGCCCGGTGGAATCCCCTGCAGCATCTGCGCCGCTTCGGCCAGGATGGTGCCGGAACCGCACATCGGGTCGAACAGCACCATGCCCGGCTTCCAGCCCGACACGCGCAGCAGGCCGGCGGCCAGGTTTTCGCGCAGCGGCGCGTCGCCCGTCTCTTCGCGCCAGCCGCGCTTGAACAGGGCTTCGCCCGAGGTGTCGAGATACACGGTAAACGTGTGCGCGTCGAGGAAGCCGACGATGCGCATGTCCGGTGTCTTGGTGTTGACCGATGGGCGCTCGTTGAACTGGTCGCGGAAGCGGTCGCAGATCGCATCCTTGATTTTCAGCGTAGTAAATTCCAGGCTGCGCAGCGGCGACTTCACGGCCGTGACGTCGACGCGGATCGTGTGGTGCACGCCGAACCAGTCTTCCCAGGATTGCGCCAGGGTCAGGTCATAAATATCGTTTTCCGTCTTGTAGCCGGAATGGGCCATGCGCATCAGCACGCGCGAAGCAATACGCGAATGCAGGTTGATGCGGTAGGAATCGAGCAGGTCGCCCGAGCAATGTACGCCGCCCGGCACCTGATTGTGGACCTTCATGGTCGAACTATCCTGGGCAATCTCGCCCAGTTCCTCGGCCAGCGCCGCTTCCATGCCGCGCGGGCATGGGCAAAAATATGAAGCCATGGTGTACCTTTTATCCGTTGAAAAACAATTAACTAAAAATTTCAAAACTTGTCGGATTACGCGCACAGCGCTAATCCGACCTACATCCAATATCTTGCGCAGGTCGGCGCAGGTCGGATTAGCCCGCCAGGGCGTAAGCCGACATGCACCGCCGCCGACTGCGCTTGTCGGATTACGCGCGCAGCGCTAATCCGACCTACAACGTCTCCAGCGCCCGCTCGACAAAATCGAGCCTGTCCTGACCCCAGTAACCTTCGCCATCGACGATGTACCACGGCGAGCCGAAGACGCTGGCGGCAGTCGCCGCTTCCGTGTTGGCATCGTATTCGGCTTGCACGCTGGCCGTCTCCGACGTTTTCAGCAACTGGCGGCCTTCGAAGCCCGCATCGACGGCGATCTGCACCAGTGTCTCTTCATCGCCGATATTGCGCTCTTCGGCCCACAGGCCGCGCATGATGGCGTGCGCCAGGTTCAGCGATGCTTCCACGCCGTGCGCCAGGCGCGTGGCGATGATCAGCTTGGCCGACGCTTCCGGCGAGACGGGGAAGAACTTTGGCTGCAAGGTCAATGGCACTTGCAAAAAGGCCGACCAGCGCGCCAGTTCGGCCAGGCGATACGCCTGGCGCTGCGGTGCGCGCTTGGCCAGCGGCAGGCCGCCCGACACGCTGAAAACCTTGCCCAGGTCGAAGGGACGCACGTCGATCTGAGCGCCCGTCTTGGCGGCGATGGCCATCAGGCGCGCGTGACCCAGGTAGGTCCATGGCGAGTGAGGCGCGAAGAAATACTGCACGACTTTGTTCTGGCTTGCACTCATCTCGATTCCCTTAGAAAGGCTTGACCACGACCAGCACCACGACGACCAGCAGCATCACCACCGGCACTTCATTAAACCAGCGGAACCAGGTGTGGCTGCGCTTGTTAAGACCTTTTTCAAACTTGCGCAGGATGGCACCGCAGGCGTGGTGGTAGCCGAGCAGCAGCACCACGAACGTCAGCTTGGCATGCATCCAGCCCGGCATCTTCATGCGGCCTTCGCCCCCACCGTACAGCATCCACATCAACGCCAGTCCCAGCACCATCGCCGGCAGCGCCAGCAGGGACATGAAGCGGTACAGCTTGCGCGCCATCAGCAACAGTCGCTCGGTGGCCACCGTTTCCGTCTCCATCGCCAGGTTCACGAAAATACGCGGCAAATAAAACAGGCCGGCAAACCAGGACATGACGAAGATGATGTGGAAGGCTTTGGTCCAGAGAAAGAGCATGGGGTTCCCAGTGTCAGAGGTGGAGAAAAATGCGAGCGCGGGCCGCCTTGTGGGCAACCCGCGAAGAGACTATTTACGGACTTCGCCGTGGCCAAAGACCACGTACTTGAGCGATGTCAGGCCTTCCAGTCCCACCGGGCCACGCGCGTGCAGCTTGTCGTTCGAGATACCGATCTCGGCGCCCAGGCCATACTCGAAGCCATCGGCAAAACGCGTCGACGCGTTCACCATCACCGAGGCGGAATCGACTTCGCGCAGGAAGCGCAGCGCATCGCTGTAGTCTTCCGTAATGATGGACTCCGTGTGCTTGGACGAATACCGGTTGATGTGGTCCATCGCTTCATCGATGCCGTCGACGACCCTGATCGACAGAATCGCCGCCAGGTACTCGGTGGACCAGTCTTCCTCGGTGGCGGGCACCAGGTGCGGATAAGCGGCGGCGGCCAGGATCGCATGGCTTTCCGGATCGGCACGCAGTTCGACCTGCTTGGTCAGGTACAGTTCGGCCAGCTGCGGCAGCACGGTAGGGGCAATGGCGCGCGACACCAGCAGGGTTTCCATGGTGTTGCAGGTGCCGTAGCGGTGGCACTTCGCGTTGAAGCCGATATCGATCGCCTTTTTGATATCGGCCTTGGCGTCGATGTACACATGGCAGATGCCATCGAGGTGCTTGATCATCGGCACGGTGGCCTCGGCCATCAGGCGCGCGATCAGGCCCTTGCCGCCGCGCGGCACGATGACGTCGACGAATTGCGGCATGGTGATGAGGGCGCCGACGGCGGCGCGGTCGGTGGTATCGATCACTTGCACGGCATCGGCCGGCAGGCCTGCTCCCAGCAAGCCCTCGGCCACCAGCTTGGCCAGCGCGCGGTTGCAATGAATCGCTTCCGAGCCGCCGCGCAGAATCGTCGCGTTGCCGCTCTTGATGCACAGGCCGGCCGCGTCCACCGTCACGTTCGGACGCGCTTCATAGATGATGCCGATGACGCCCAGCGGCACGCGCATCTGCCCCACCTGGATGCCCGTCGGGCGGAACTTCATGTTCGAGATTTCGCCGATCGGATCGGCCAGCGCGACGATTTGCGTCAAGCCTTCGACCATGGTGGCGATGGCGGCGTCGGACAGGGTCAGACGGTCCAGCATGGCCGGGGCCAGGCCGGCGGCAGCAGCCGCATCGAGGTCGCGCTGGTTGGCCGCGCGCAGCAGGTCCGCGTCGCGCACGATGGCGGCGGCGATCAGGGTCAAGGCGCGGTTGCGCGTGGCGCTGTCGGCACGCGCCATGGCGCGCGAAGCGGCGCGCGCGCGCGTGCCCACGTCCTGCATATATTCTGTGATGTCCATGCTCGTATCCATAAAAGTTAACCCTTGGCGATCTTCAGGCCCAGTTGCAGCATGGCATCCCAGGCATCGCCCGCGTAGCCCTTGGCGCGCAAGCCCTTGATCATCTTGTCCACCTGCGCCGCCTGCTGCAGCGCCGCTTCCAGCACGGGCAGCGAAATGCGCCGCAGGGCCGGTTCCATCATCCGCTCGCGCGGACCCCAGATGCGGTATTCCTTCAGCAGCGCGCCCAATGGACGCCCTTGCGCCATGCCGGCCTTCAATTTTAACAGCGTGCGGATTTCCTCGGAGACGGCCCATAACACCAGCGGCAGCGCCTCGCCCTCGCCTTTCAAGCCTTCGAGCATGCGCACCAGGCGCGCCGGATCGCCGGCCAGCATGGCTTCGGACAGCTTGAAGACATCGTAGCGGGCCACGTTCAGCACCGCGTCCTGCACTTGCTCATACGTCAGCTTGCCCGCCGCGTGCAGCAAACCCAGTTTCTGGATCTCCTGGTGCGCCGCCAGCAAATTGCCCTCCACCCGTTCGGCGATGAAGTCGATGCTGGCGCGCTCCGCGCTCTGGCCCTGCGCGGCCAAGCGCTGGGATATCCAGGCCGGCAACTGCGCCCGTTCCACATTCGGAATCTCGATATACACGGCCGCCTGCTGCAGGCTGGCGACCCAGGCCGCCTTCTGCGTGGCCCAGTCCAGCTTGGGCAAGGTGATCAGGGTCAGGTTATCGGGGCTGAGGTTTTTTGCATAGCTTTGCAGCGCCGCCCCGCCATCCTTGCCCGGTTTGCCGGTGGGGATGCGCAGCTCGATCAGCTTTTTATCGCCGAACAGCGACAGCTCCTGGTTCGCCGCCAGCAGTTCGCCCCACTTGAAGCTGCGCTCCACCGTCAGTACGTCGCGTTCGGAAAACCCTTGCGCGCGCGCCGCGCGGCGGATCTTGTCGGCCGCTTCCAGCGCCAGCAAGTGTTCGTCGCTGGTGATCACATACAGCTGCGCCAGCGGCTTGGCCACATGCCCGTCGAGCGCGTCTATCCGCAATTGCATGGCGTCCCCGTTACTGCTGCGGGGCTGCCGGCGCGACCGGTGTCACGGGCGCCACCGACATGGCCGGCAGCACCGGCTTGATGGCGGCCAGGCGGCGCATGATCTGCTGCACCAGGTCGTTGCGCATGTCGCGGTACAGCGCCGCCTCCTCGGTTTCCTTGGCCAGTACCTGCGACTCGTCGAAGGTAATCGGACGCACCAGGCTGATGGTCGTCGGTGCCAGCAACTGGTTGCCGGCCTTGTCCAGCACGCGGAAATTGATCGAATAACCAAGTTGATACTCTTGTACGCGGCCATTTTTGTTCAGCGACAAAATGGTCTTGGTACGATTCCTCTCCGGGTCGCTGAGCACTTCAAGGACGGCGTCGGCGCCATCCTTGGTGCCCACCACCTCCGTGCTGCCGATGGCGCGGATATAGCGCTTCAGGCCGATCGCCAGCGGCGATGTATCGGGCAAGCCGATGTACATCGTCGCGAACGGCAGCATGAAACTGCCGTTCGAACCGCGCAAATGAAAGCCGCAGGCCGACAGCAAAACAGTCAGCCCCAACGCCAGCGCGGCACGGCGGCCCAACAGCGATACTTGAGAGGAAGTCGTCATGATTACACCACGATGCTGATTAACTTGCCTGGCACGACGATGATCTTCTTCGGCGTGGTTTCGACGTACTTTTGCACACTTTCGCACGCCAGCGCGGCCGCTTCGATGCTGGCCTTGTCCGCATCCTTGGACACCGTGATCGAGCCGCGCAGCTTGCCGTTCACCTGGATCATCATCTCGATCTCGGACTGTTCCAATGCGGCCGGGTCAACTTGCGGCCAGGCGACGTTCAGCAGGTCGCCGTGCACGCCGGCGTAGCCCAGTTCCTGCCACAGCACGTGGGTGATGTGCGGCGCGACAGGGTTCAACAGACGCAGGAAGATGGAGAAGCCTTCGGCGATCAGGGCCTTCGACTGCGCGCTATCGTCCAGCTTGGCCGATTCCAGCGTATTGAGCATCTTCATGCAGGCCGACACCACGGTGTTGTACTGGATGCGCTTCAAGTCGTAATCGGCTTGCTGCAGCAGCTTGTGCAATTCGCGGCGCAGGTTTTTCTGCGCGTCGCCGGTGGCCGGTGCGGCGCCGCCAGCCAGTGCGGCTTGAATCGTGGCCGACTGGGCGTAGCCGAAGTTCCACACGCGGCGCAGGAAGCGGTTCGCGCCTTCGACACCGCTGCCCGACCATTCCAGCGTCTGTTCCGGCGGCGAGGCGAACATGGTAAACAGACGGGCCGTGTCGGCGCCGTACTGCTCGATCTGCGCTTGCGGGTCGATGCCGTTGTTCTTCGACTTCGACATTTTTTCCGTGCCGCCGATTTCCACCGGCTGGCCATCGGCCACCAGGACGGCGCTTTGCGGACGGCCCTTGTCATCGAGCGACAGGCGCACGTCGTCCGGGTTGAACCAGGTGGTCTTGCCCACCGCGTCCTTGCGGAAGTACGTTTCGTTGAGCACCATGCCTTGCGTCAGCAGATTGACGAACGGCTCGTCGAACTTGACCAGGCCGAAGTCGCGCATGATCTTGGTCCAGAAGCGCGCGTACAGCAAGTGCATGACGGCGTGTTCGATGCCGCCGATGTACTGGTCCATCGGCATCCAGTAATCGTTGCGCGCGTCGACCATGGCGTCGTTCGAGCCTGGCGAGGTATAGCGCATGTAATACCACGACGAATCGACGAAGGTATCCATGGTGTCCGTCTCGCGGCGCGCCGGCTTGCCGCACTGCGGGCAGTCGCACTGCAGGAAGGCTTCGTACTTGTTCAGCGGATTGCCCGTGCCGTCCGGCACGCAGTCTTCCGGCAGCACCACCGGCAGATCTTTTTCCGGTACCGGCACCACACCGCAGTCAAGGCAATGGATCATCGGGATCGGCGTGCCCCAGTAGCGCTGGCGCGAAATGCCCCAGTCGCGCAGGCGGAAGGTGGTTTTCTTTTCGCCCAGGCCAAGTTCTGCCAGGTCGGCGGCCACCGCATCGACGGCGGAAGCGAAATGCAGGCCATCGTATTTGCCGGAGGCGACACAGACGCCGTCCTTGCTGCCATACGATTCCTGCCAGGCGTCCATCGAAAATTCCTGACCCTTGACTTCGATCACTTGCTTGATCGGCAGATTGTATTTCTTGGCGAAGCCGAAATCGCGTTCGTCATGCGCCGGCACGCCCATCACGGCGCCATCGCCGTAGGTCATCAGCACGTAATTGCCGACCCATACTTCCACTTGCGCGCCCGTCAACGGATGGGTGACGAACAGGCCGGTCGGCATGCCCTTCTTCTCCATCGTTGCCATGTCCGCTTCGATCACGGAACCGAGTTTACATTCGGCGTTGAAGGCGGCCAGTGCGGGATTGCTTTGCGCGGCGTGGAGGGCCAGCGGGTGCTCGGCGGCCACGGCGCAGAAGGTCACGCCCATGACGGTGTCGGGGCGGGTGGTGAAGACATACAGCTTGCCGTCGCCAATCAGGCTGCCTTCGGCATCCGCAATGGTGTGCGGGAAGGCAAAGCGCACGCCCGTCGACTTGCCGATCCAGTTGGTCTGCATGGTGCGCACACGCTCGGGCCAGCCCGGCAGCTTGTCATCGACATACGCCAGCAATTCTTCCGCGTAGTCGGTGATGCGCGCGTAGTACATGGGGATTTCGCGCTTTTCGATTAGCGCGCCGGAACGCCAGCCCTTGCCATCGACGACTTGCTCGTTGGCCAGCACGGTCTGGTCGATCGGGTCCCAGTTCACGGTGCCGGTCTTTTTGTAGATGATGCCTTTTTCCAGCATCTTCAGGAACATCCACTGGTTCCATTTGTAGTATTCGGGCTTGCAGGCGGTCATTTCGCGCGACCAGTCGATGGCCAGGCCCATCGATTCCATCTGCTGCTTCATGTGGGCGATGTTCGAATACGTCCATTGCGCGGGCGGCACGTTGTTGGCCATGGCCGCGTTTTCCGCCGGCATGCCGAACGCATCCCAGCCCATCGGCATGAGCACGTTGTAGCCGTTCATGCGCAGGTAGCGGTACATCACATCATTGATCGTATAGTTGCGCACGTGACCCATGTGCAGCTTGCCCGAAGGGTAAGGCAGCATCGAGCAGGCAAAATACTTGCCTTTAGGGAAACGCGGGTCGTGTTCGACGGCTTTGTAGGCGTCGATCGCCTTCCAGTGCGATTGGGCGGCTTGTTCGACGTCGGCGGGACTATATTTATCTTGCATGATGTGCGGCCAATAGTGGATATGAACCGAGCATTATACTGGTTGTCGCCGCCCGATAGCGCGGCGCGCTGGCGGCCCGGGCCGGCATTTTTTGGCCGGCGCACAATTATGCTGTGTAATATATGGGCAATCTTGTTCTTTGCATCAAAGCCGGCCATGATCGTCTACCAGGAATATCTACCCATTCCCGCCCTGCGGCCCTGGCTCGACTGCGTCTGGACCTGCCGCGTGCAGACGGGCGCCACACCCGTCACGCACCAGGTCTTGCCCGACAATTGCATCGACATCCTGTGCCAGGACCAGCAAGATGCCAGCTTTGCCGTGGGCATGATGACGGCGCCGATTGCCGTCGCCAGCCTGGGTCTCGTGCAGACGGTGGCGGCCCGCTTCAAGCCGGGCGCGGCGGCGCGCTTCTTCCAGCTGCCCTTGTGCGAACTGAGCGATGGCCGCACGGGACTGCAGCAACTGTGGGGCCGCGAGCTGGCGGCACGCCTCGGTGACGCGCTGTGGAGCGATCCCTTGTCGAATGCACAAAGAGTTTCTGTTTTGCAAGATTATCTGCTGCTGCGCCTGCGCACCGCGCCGCCACGGCGCCAGGCCGGTGCGGCCGCACATGCCATCGCGGCCATCGAACGCGCATGCGGCCAGGTGCGCGTGGACGGACTGGCCGCGCAACTGGGCGTGTCGCGCCAGCACCTGGCGCTGCAATTTCGCCAGCACGTCGGCATCAGCCCGAAATTGTTTGCCCGCATCTGCCGTTTCCGCGCCGCCAGCGCCGGCATGCAAGGCCTGGCGGGGCAGCCGGACTGGGCGCAAGTGGCCTTGCAATTTGGCTATTTCGACCAGTCGCACCTGATCCACGACTTCCAGGATTTCGCCCACAGTTCGCCCGAGGCGTGGCTGACGGGCCGGCGCGCCTGAGCACCTTCCATTTTTCCAATCGCCCCGCACGCGCCGGTGGCATGATGGCGTTATTCTTCATTCACCAGGAGCAGAACATGATCAAGGGCTTACGCACCGTCACCTATCCCGTCCCCGACCTGGACCAGGCCAAAGCCTGGTACAGCCAGGTATTTAACGCGGCGCCGTATTTCGACCAGCCGTTTTATGTGGGTTTTGCCATCGGCGGCTTCGAACTTGGGCTGATGCCAGGCGGCGAGCCAGGCACGCAAGGCAGCGTGACGTACTGGGGCGTGGACGGCATCGAGCAAGAAGTCGAGCGCATCGTTGCGCTGGGCGGCACCTTGCACCATCCGATCACGGATGTGGGCGACGGCATTCGCACGGTGGAATTGCTCGACCCGTTCGGCAACCAGATCGGCCTGATCGACAATCCCCATTTCGAGACCGGCAAAGTCGTCTAAGCGGCTTCACCTTGCAGCCAGACGCGGAACTGCTGCAAGGCTGTTTTTTCATGCGCCGTTTCGGGCGTGATCAGGTAATACGCGCGCTGGCCGCGCAGTGGGCGCTCGCAAACGATGCGCAGTTCGCCACGCGCCAGTTCCGCTTCGACCAGCATACGCGGCAGCAAGACCACGCCTTGCCCCTGCACGGCCGCCATGGCCAGCATGGAAAACAGTTCGTAGCGGGCGCCATAGTGTGCCCCATCGCGCCCCTCTCCTTCGACCTGCATGGCGTCAAACCACTGGCGCCAGGCGCCCGGACGCGTACTTTGCTGCAACAAGGTCAGTTCCAATACATCGTGCGGCTGCCAGTCGCTGCGCGCCGCCAGCAGGCGCGGGCTGGCGACGGGCACGATTTCTTCGTGCATGAGCAAGGTGGCGCGCGTGCCGGGCCAGCGCGCCAGCTGCTCGGGCGTACCCGCGTACAGCGCGCCGTCGTATTCCGTATCGGCAAACATGAACGGTTTTGTATACGCGTCGATATGCACGACGATGTCGGGGTGCCGCCCTGCCAGCGAGCCCAGGCGCGGCATCAGCCAGCGCGTGGCAAATGTGGGCACGGAAGCGAGCTGCAATGCCCCGCCGCCGCCCTGGCGCGCCATGGTGTCGAGCGTGTCGCGCTCCAGGCCATCGAGGCGGGCCGCGATCTGGCGCGCATACGCGGCGCCGGCGCTGGTCAGCAACACGCCATGGCGCGTGCGCTGAAACAGTTGCACACCAAGAAAACTTTCCAGTGATGAAATCTGCCGCGACACGGCGCTTTGCGTCAGCGACAGTTCGCGCGCCGCGTGCGTGTAGCTCTGGTGCCGCGCGGCCGCCTCGAAACAATTGAGCGCCTGCAGCATCGGGATTTTGCGTGACATGGGGGTATCGGGCCGGTGAAAGACCCCTAGTATGCCGCAAGATATGCGCAACACGCATGTCTGGGTGCAAAAAAATCGTTTGCGCAAGGCTAGGCAAGAACCTACCATGAGCCATATTCAATCTTGCGCCGATCACCGGCGCTCACCTGCGAGGCCTGTGATGAGCAAAACTGTATTCGACTGGAATTCCCCCCTGCTGCTGGAAGAACAACTGACGGGCGACGAACGCGCCGTGCTGGAAGCTGCCCGCGACTATTGCCAGGGCAGCCTGGTGCCGCGCGTGCTCGAATCGTTCCGCCATGGCCGCACGGACGCAGCCATCTTCCGCGAAATGGGCGAGCTGGGCTTGCTGGGCACGACCATCCCCGAAGAATACGGCGGCGCCGGCCTGAACTACGTCTGCTACGGCCTGGCCGCGCGCGAAGTCGAGCGTGTCGATTCCGGCTACCGCTCGATGATGAGCGTGCAATCGTCGCTGGTGATGGTGCCGATCCATGCCTTCGGCAACGAAGAAACGAAACAGAAATACCTGCCGAAACTGGCGACGGGCGAATTCATCGGCTGCTTCGGCCTGACGGAACCGAACCACGGCTCCGATCCGGGCAGCATGGTCACGCGTGCGCGCAAGGTGCCGGGCGGCTACAGCCTGTCCGGCGCGAAGATGTGGATCACCAACAGCCCGATTGCCGACGTGTTCGTCGTCTGGGCCAAGGATGATGAAGGCGCGATCCGCGGCTTCGTGCTGGAAAAAGGCTGGAAAGGCTTGTCGGCGCCGGAAATCCACGGCAAGGTCGGCTTGCGCACCAGCATCACCGGTGAAATCGTCATGGATGAAGTGTTTTGCCCGGAAGAAAACGCCTTCCCCGACGTGCGCGGCTTGAAGGGTCCATTTACTTGCCTGAACAGCGCCCGCTACGGCATCGCCTGGGGCGCGCTGGGCGCGGCGGAAGACTGCTATCTGAAGGCACGCCAGTACACGATGGACCGCCAGCAATTCGGCCGTCCACTGGCAGCGAACCAGCTGGTGCAAAAGAAACTGGCCGATATGCTGACGGAAATCACCATGGGCTTGCAAGGCTGTTTGCGCCTGGGCCGCATGAAGGATGAGGGTTCGCCCGCCGTGGAAATCACGTCGATCATGAAACGCAACAGCTGCGGCAAGGCGCTCGATATCGCCCGCGTGGCGCGCGACATGATGGGCGGCAACGGTATTTCCGACGAGTTCGGCGTGATCCGCCACCTGGTCAACCTGGAAGTGGTCAACACCTATGAAGGCACGCACGATGTGCACGCGCTGATCATCGGCCGCGCCATCACCGGCATCGCCGCCTTCAACAACTGATGGACACCTTGGCTTCCACCCTGCGGCCCGCACCGCTGACCGGTTTGCGCGTGCTGGACCTGTCGCGCGTGCTGGCCGGCCCGTGGGCCGGGCAAATGCTGGCTGACCTCGGCGCCGACGTGGTCAAGGTCGAACAGCCGGGCCGCGGCGACGACACGCGCTCCTGGGGTCCGCCGTACCTGAAAGACGAGGATGGCCGCGACACCGCCGAGGCGGCCTATTTCCAGTGCGCCAACCGCAACAAGCGCTCCTTGTGCATCGACCTGGCCGCCCCTGAAGGCCAGGCGCTGGTGCGCCAGCTGGCGGCTGAAGCGGACGTGCTGCTGGAAAATTTCAAGCTCGATGGCTTGAAGCAATATGGTTTGGATGCGGCCAGCTTGCTGGCACTCAATCCGCGCCTCGTGTACTGCTCGATCACGGGCTTCGGCCAGGATGGGCCATATGCGGCGCGCGCCGGCTATGACTTCCTGATCCAGGGCATGGGCGGCCTGATGAGCATCACGGGCGTGCCCGATGGCCAGCCGGGCGCCGGGCCGCAAAAAGTGGGCGTGGCGCAGACGGACATCCTGACGGGTTTATATGCCACCATCGCCGTGCAGGCGGCGCTGGCCGAACGCGAGCGCTCGGGCCTGGGCCAGCATATCGACCTGGCCTTGCTCGACGTGCAAGTGGCGGCGCTGGGCAACCAGGCGGCCAATTACTTATGTGGGGGAAAAGTGCCGCAGCGCATGGGCAATGCGCATCCGAACATCGTGCCGTATCAAGACTTCCCGACGGCCGATGGCGACATGATTTTGGCGATCGGCAACGATGGGCAATTCTCGCGCTTTTGCGCCGTCACCGGCCACCCCGAGTGGGCACAGGATGAACGCTTCGCCACCAATCCGCAGCGCGTGGCGCACCGGGCGATCCTGATTCCCTTGATGCGCCAGACCACGGTCATGCGCACGACGGCCGAGTGGATCAGCGCCTTCGAGGCGCAAGCCGTGCCGTGCGGTCCCGTCAACCGCATCGACCAGGTCTTTGCCGACCCGCAAGTGGTCGCGCGTGGCTTGAAAGTGGAGATGCCGCATCCGACGGCGGGGACTGTTGCGCTGGTGGCCAATCCCGTGCGCCTGTCGGCCTCGCCCGTGCAATACCGTTTGCCGCCGCCGCTGCTGGGGCAGCATACGCAGGAGGTGCTGCAGCAGTGGCTGGAATTGGACAGTGCGGAGATTGACGGCTTGCGCGAGCGCAAGGTGGTGTAAATGTTGGTCGTCTGGACGTAGGTCGGATTAGCGCTTGCGCGTAATCCGACTTGCACAGCCAACAATGTTGTCGGATTACGGCCCGCAGGGCCTAATCCGACCTACGATTCTATTCACTTGAGTACCAGCTTCAACGCCGGCTTTTCGCCATAGTCTTCATAGCGTTCATTGATGCCAGCGATACAGAAGGTGATTTCTTCCAGCAAGTCCGGCACTTGCGCCTTCATTGCCTCCGCGTCTTGCACGACGATGTCCAGCACTTCGTTCGGTTTCAAACGGAACTGCGTCATGTTTTCGTCGTCACGCAGATAGCTGAGGCAATCGACCCAGGCATCCATGCTGTTGCCGTAAAACGCGGGGAAACCGAAGGCTGGCACGCATTGGGCGTGAAAGCTCGCTTCGTCGGTGATGTCTTTTCCATTCAGGATGGCAGTGGCCATGATCTTCCTCAGTTCTTCAGCGACAGCACATCCTGCATGTCGAACAGGCCGGTCGGCTTGTCGGCCAGGAAACGCGCGGCGCGCAGCGCGCCGTGGGCGTAGGTGACGCGGCTGCTCGACTTGTGGCTGATCTCGATGCGCTCGCCGATACCGGCAAACAGCACCGTATGGTCGCCGACGATATCGCCGCCGCGGATGGTGGCAAAGCCGATGGTCGACGGATCGCGTTCGCCCGTCACGCCTTCGCGGCCGTACACGGCGCATTCTTTCAAGTCGCGGCCCAGGGCGCCGGCCACCACTTCACCCATTTGCAGGGCGGTGCCCGATGGCGCGTCGACCTTGTGGCGGTGATGCGCTTCGATGATTTCAATGTCGTAGCCTTCGGACAGGCTTTTCGCCGCCAGTTCCAGCAACTTCATGGTGACATTCACGCCCACGCTCATGTTCGGCGCGAACATGATGGCCGTCTTTTCAGCGGCGGCGGCAATGGCCGCCTTGCCCGCGTCATCGAAACCGGTGGTGCCGATGATCATCTTGATGCCATGCTCGGCGCAATACGCCAGATGCTGCAAAGTGCCTTCGGGACGCGTGAAGTCGATCAGGTAATCGGCGCCGGCCAGGCCGGTGGCCAGGTCGGACTCGATCAGCACGCCAGCCGGCTTGCCCAGGAAAGCGGCGGCGTCCTGGCCGACGGACGGTGAACCAGCGCGGTCGAGCGCACCGGCCAGCACGGCGTCGGGGGCGTTGCTGACGGCTTCGATCAGGATATGGCCCATGCGGCCACTGGCGCCAGCGATGGCGATTTTCAGTTCAGTCATTTTATTCTCTTACAACAACTTATTTGGTGGGTTCGGCAGCAGGTGCAGGCTCGGCGGCAGGCGCCGTTGCAGGTGCAACGTCAGGCTTGCTCACAGGAATGGCAGGAGCGGCATCGGCCGGCACGGGCACGGCGCTCGGCGCCACGGGCGACGGCACGGCGGTGGCAGGCACATCGGCCTTGGCGAGCTTGGCGAACGGCGACGGACCGGCGATGCGGTCGATGTATTCTTTCTCGGTCGGCAAGTTGCCGCCTTCGAAACGTGCCACCTTGCCTTCTTTATCAAAGAACACAACCACGCGGCTGCTCGTGGTTTCGCCACTGCCCCGGGCCAGGCGGAATGGATAATCCCAACGGTCGGCATGGAAAATGTCGGTCAGCAACGAGGTGCCGAGGACGAAACGTACCTGATCGCGCGTCATGCCCACTTTCAACTGGGCCAGCATCTCTTCGGAGACAAAGTTGCCTTGTTGAATATCAGGACGATACGGCGAGAAAAACCACATGAATTTTTGCAACGGCGTAATGGTAGTCGTTTGTGCGCCCTGTTCAGGAACCACTTCCTTGCCTTCTTTTTGGCTGGCTGCCGGCTTTTCGCCAAGGATGCCACGGCTGGCGCAGCCGGACATGGCCAGCGCGACACAGACCATGCCTGCCACGACTGGTGCTCGAAATGAAATACGGTGCCAGAGAGATGGCAATACAGCCGGTGTTACGCGCATAAATGACCTCAATTGGATGAACAAAACGCCAGGAGTGACCGGCCTGCCAAAAAATGCATATTTTGGCACTCCCCGACAAAACGCTATATGATAAAGCACCTGACCCACATACGAGCAACAAACATGAGTAACAATCCTAGTGATCTCAAGGCAAGCGGCCTGAAAGCCACCTTGCCACGCCTGAAGATACTCGATATCTTCCAGAGTAGCCCGGTACGCCACCTGACAGCAGAAGACGTCTATAAAATTCTGCTGGCCGACAATATGGATGTCGGTTTGGCAACTGTCTACCGTGTCCTGACCCAGTTTGAACAGGCAGGCTTGCTGAACCGCAACCATTTTGAAACCGGCAAGGCGATTTTCGAACTCAACGAAGGTTCCCACCACGACCATCTGGTGTGCCTCGACTGTGGCCGGGTCGAAGAATTCTTCGACGAAGAGATCGAAATCCGCCAGCAAAAAGTGGCTGAAGAGCGCGGCTTCAAGATCGCCGAACACGCTTTGGCCATCTACGGTAACTGCATCAAGACGGCTTGCCCGCATAAAACCGCCTGACCCACGCTTGCCGCTCCCACGGGGCGGCTGGCAGTACGATTAATGATGGCTGAGTGCGCTCGACAGTAATTTAGCCGTGATGTCGACGATCGGAATGACGCGCTCGTAGGCCATGCGCGTCGGTCCGATCACCCCCAACGTTCCCACGATCTTGCCGTTGACTTCATACGGCGCCGTCACCACGCTCATCTCATCCATCGGCACCAGGTTCGATTCGCCGCCGATGAAAATCTGCACGCCCGTCGCCTTGCTCGACACGTCGAGCAACTGCATCAAGCCCGTTTTTTGCTCGAACATGTCGAACATCTGGCGCAGCGAATGCATATTCGATGACAGATCGCTCACGCTGAGCAAGTTGCGTTCGCCGGAAATCACCATGTCGTCGCTATGGTCGGCCATCGCTTCGCTGCCCGCTTCCACGGCCGCCTGCATCAGGCTGCCCATGTCGTCGCGCAACTGGCGCAGTTCGCCCTGCAGGCGTACGCGCACGGCGTCGAATGACAGGCCGCCATAATTCTGGTTGATATAGTTGGCCGATTGCACCAGTTGCGCCGGCGTGTAATCAGCCTCCGTCAGCAATAAACGGTTCTGCACGTCGCCGCCGGGGGCAACGATGACGAGCAGGATGCGCTTTTCGGACAGGCGCAGGAATTCGATTTGCTGGAACACGGATTCGCGGCGCGGACTGAGCACGACACCGGCAAACTGCGACAGCGACGACAGCATCTGCGCCGCGTTGGCGATGGTTTTTTGCGGCTGCGGCGTCTGCAGGCGCATGCGCGACTCCACCATGTGTTCGTCCAGATGCCGGACGGTCAGCAAGGTGTCGACAAAAATGCGGTAGCCGCGCGGCGTGGGGATGCGTCCGGCCGAGGTGTGCGGACTGGACACATAACCGAGCTCTTCCAGATCGGCCATGATGTTGCGGATCGTGGCCGGCGACAGGTCCAGGCCGGAAATTTTCGACAAGGCGCGCGAACCGACCGGCAGGCCGTCGGCGATATATCGCTCGACCAGGGCTTTCAGCAGTGTTTGGGCACGTGTATCGAGTTGCATGGTGTCTCAGGTAAGCAAATATTCTTTAAACAAACACATTGTTAATCAAGCGGCAACAACAGTGGCCGAACGTGCAGTAACAGCACCTATTATGCACGTTC
Source organism: Janthinobacterium sp. 78 (assembly GCF_003096775.1). Classification (NCBI taxonomy): domain Bacteria; kingdom Pseudomonadati; phylum Pseudomonadota; class Betaproteobacteria; order Burkholderiales; family Oxalobacteraceae; genus Janthinobacterium; species Janthinobacterium sp. 78. The sequence goes on from NZ_QENT01000001.1 coordinate 6,031,864, forward strand.
GCCCGCCCTGCGGCGATCAATCTTCCAGTTGCCCCTGCAGCCACAGCAGCAACTCGTCAAAGTTGCCGCAGATGGCGTCGGGCTGCACGCCGGCGGCCAGGTGGGCATCGCTGCCCTTGCGGTTCATCCAGACGGCACGCATGCCCGCCCCCTGCGCTCCCGTCACGTCGAAATACAGGTCGTCGCCCACATACACGGCTTCATGCGGCGCCACGTCCAGCGCCGCGCAGGCGGCCAGGAAGATGCTGGCGTCGGGCTTGGCCACACCAAACTCGCTGGCGGCGATCGATACCTTGAAATGCTGCGCCAAACCGATAATTTCAAGGTCTGCATTGCCATTCGAGATGGAGCCGAGCAGCATGCGCTGGCGCATCCAGGCCAGGCCAGGCAAGACGTCGTCATACGGCTGGACACGGTTGCGCGCGGCCAGGAAGTGCACGATGGCCTGCTCGACCAGGGCGGGATCCTCGCCGGCAGCTTCGAAGGCCGACAGCAGGCCGGCGCGGCGCAACTCGATCAAATTGCCATGGAAATGCGGTTGCGCATTGAGCATGGCCAGGCGGTGCTGGCGCAGCACCTCGATGGAAAACTGCTGCGCCACCCGGGGCGCATGCGTGGCCAGCCAGTCATGCAGCAGGGTTTCGGCAGCGGCAATCACGGGCGCGATGGGCCACAAGGTATCGTCGAGATCGAACAGGATGGCCTTGGGCGGCACGGCGGGTTTGACAGGGGCAAGAGACATGGGACTCACAATAGGATGCTGCGTCACGCTGCGCAGAGTGTAGCTATTGTCGCACCGATCGCCGCCGCCGGCTTGGCTGCGCCTCCGTGAAATGGGGCCGGGCCAGCGCTTCCCGGCGAAAAATTGTTACAGGGTGATACAAGGCAAGATCATTCGGCTTGCCAGATAGACTAAAATAGGCGCCATTCCAATGCGGCGCCAGCGTCCGCGTTGCGCTACCCAACCTGATTCGTTTTGGAGAATGTATGAAAAAATTGTACCTGCGCTCGATGCTGGCGGCGGCTTGCGCCGTCACACTGGCAGCTTGCGGCGGCAGCGGCGGCAACCTGTATCTGAGTGGCCAAGTCTCCAATCTGGCAAAAGATGGCCTGATTCTGCTGAATGATGGCGAACGTTTGTCCGTTCCTGCAGGCCAGTCCCAGTTTGTATTCACCAAGCTGGTCAAGACCGATGACCGCTACGACATCAGCATCGCGCAGCAGCCAAAGGGCGCCGTGTGCACGATTACCAACGGTGTCGGCAAGGCAACGAGCTATTCCGCAAGCACGGCCGTGGTGAGCTGCGTGACCAATACCTACCCGCTGACCGGCACGATCACGGGCCTGACCGCCGGCGGCTTGCACCTGGTGATGGGCCCCAACGGCATCAGCCCCCTGGCTGGCGCCGACTCCTACACATTCGAAAAGGTCGCTGACGGCGCCCCATACAGTATTTCCATACTGCCTCCACAGCCAACGGGCCTGACGTGCCGCTTCCAGGGTTCCACCAGTGCCGACGGCAGCGATACGGTCGGCACGATGGGCTCTGCCCCCACGACCGCGGCCACACTCGACTGCACGCCGCAGTAATCCTTGCGATCCGTCACCTAATTTTGGAGAAATACATGAAGTTATCCTGCCTGCGCCCACTCGCCGCGCTGCTGCTGACCCTGGGACTGGCCGCTTGCGGCGGCAAGGCCTCGTATGATGTCAGCGGCACCGTCAGCAACTTGAACAACAATGGCCTGATCCTGGCCAATGGCGGAGAAGAGCTGCCGATTGCAGCCGGCCAGACCTCGTTTACCTTTAAAAAGCGCATCGACTATGGCACCGACTACAACATCACCTTCAAGCAACAACCGGCCCATATGACTTGCGGCATCAGTAATGGCTCCGGTTCGGCTGGCCATTACGTCAACATCAGCGCCGCTGTTTCTTGTTCACAAAATACGTATAGCGTGAGCGGCACGATTTCCGGCCTGACGGTAGACGGCTTGGTGCTGATTAACGGTAATGTAACAACCACGGTGGCCAAGGATGCCAAGACCTTTACCATGGTCGGCGCTGTCGCCGATGGTACTACCTATGGCGTCGGCGTCTCCACCCAGCCGAAGGGGCTGCTGTGCGTCGTACAGCCAGGCACAGGCGCTGGCACCATGGGCAGCGCCAACGTCACCACCGTACAGATCGCCTGTAATCCGGCCTGAGGTGCGGGAACGGTAGCCGCCATGCGGCTACCCGGAAGAGATATCACGTAAATATATAATTGATATTACAAAGATAAATTGGAGTTATATGTGGCGATGCAGCATAATGCATCTGTCTCCTCCAACTCTTCCAAGAATTGGATTTAGCCCGCTTTTACCAGCGGGCTTTTTTTTTGCCCAAAATTTCTCAGGCGGCAGGCGTTTGCAAACCAGGCTGCAGCATGTGCACGATGCTGGAGAAATCCTGCTGCGCATAACCGGCTTGCGCATGCATCTGGTACAGCTGGCGCACCAGGCCGCCCAAGGGCGTGGGCGCGTTTGCCGACAATGCCGACTGCTGCGCCAGGCCCAGGTCTTTCAGCATCAGCGCCGTGCCGAAGCCGCCCGTGTAATTGCGCGACGCGGGCGTGCCGTCCATGACACCGGGCCACGGGTTGTACACTTCCAGGGTCCAGTTGCGGCCAGAACTCTTGGCCATGATGTCGGACAACACTTTCGGATCGAGGCCATGCGCCACGCCCAGGTTCAGCGCCTCGGCCGTACCGGCCATCAGAATACCCAGCAGCATGTTGTTGCAAATCTTCGCCACCTGGCCAGCGCCCGCCTCGCCCGCATGGAAGATGTTCTTGCCCATCTTTTCCAGCAAGGGACGCGCCTGCTGCAAGGCCGCCACGCTGCCACCGACGATGAAGGTCAGGGTGCCGGCCGCCGCGCCCGCCGTGCCGCCCGAGACCGGCGCATCGAGCATGGCAAAGCCGCGCTCACTGGCCGCCTGCGCCACCTGGCGCGCCACGTCAGCCGCGATGGTGCTGCAATCGATGAACAAGGCACCGGGCTTGGCCGAGTCGAGCACGCCGCCGGCGCCCAGGTACAGTTCCTGCACGTGCTTGTTGGCTGGCAGCATGGTGATGACGGCGTCGGCCGTCTGCACGGCTGCGCTGGCGGATGCGGCCGCCGTGGCGCCTGCTTCAACCAGCGACGCCACTGCCGCTGGCGCCAGGTCGAACACGGACACATGGAAGCCGGCGGCCACCAGGTTGCGGGCCATCGGCGCGCCCATGTTGCCAAGGCCGATAAAAGCGATATGTTGCATGGTAAAAATCTCCTGTTCTTTTACTGCAGGTCGCGCAAAGGATGGCTATCCCATGGCGCCGTGAAATATTCATTGAGATACGTTGCGCCGACGTCGGCCAGGCTGGCCGGCTGCCATTGCGGCGTATTGTCCTTGTCGATCAGCAAGGCGCGCACGCCTTCGCTAAAGTCTGCGTGGGCACAGCATTGCACGGCAACGATGAGTTCCAGCTGGAACACTTGCGCCAGGCTCATGTGCCGCGTGCGGTCACGCATGGCCCAGACCAAAGCGGCCGAAGTGGGCGCGCCTTTGGCCAGCGAGTGGGCCGCCTTTTGCAGCCAGGCCACGTCGCCGTCATAGGCGGCAATGGCGGCCACCACTTCGGGCAAGGTAGGCGCTTGCGTCAGCACGGCGATGGCGTCGAAGTTGGCGCGCACTTCCGAGACAGGCAGCATGGATACCGGCGCCGAAAAGCCGCGCAGCAAACGGCCCAGCTGCTGGTGATTCGCCTGCGGGCTGGCTTGCCATTGCGCCAGCGCCAGAGAGTCGAGCACCATGGCGCGCTCTTCCTGGTGCAGGAAATAGTCGCCGAGGCCCGTGAACAGGGCATCGGCCGCGTTCATCGGTGCGCCCGTCAAGCCCAGGAACAGGCCGCTGCGTCCCGGCATGCGGCCCAGGAACCAGCTGCCGCCCACATCGGGGAACAGGCCGATCGTAATTTCCGGCATGGCGATGCGCGTGCTTTCCGTCACCACCTTGTGGCTGGCGCCCGCCATCAGCCCCAGCCCGCCACCCATGACGATGCCGCCGCCCCACACCAGCAGCGGCTTTGCATACGTATGGATGCGGTGGTCGAGCCGGTATTCCTCGGCAAAGAAGGCCAGCGCCTGCGGATTCGGCACGACACCAGGCTGCTCGGCAACTGCCGAACGCAGGCTGCGCACATCGCCGCCCGCGCAAAAAGCCTTGTCGGTCGACGACTGCAGCACCACGCAGGCGATCTGTGCATCGTCCGCCCAGCGCACGAGGGCGCCATCGATGGCGCGGATCATCTCCAGCGTCAGCGCGTGCAAGGACTTCGGTGCATCGAGGGTGATGACGCCCAGCTTCATGCCGCCGGGACAGTCGCGTACTTCTATCTTGACGGTCTCAATCAGGGTACTTTCAGCCATTCTTCCACTCCGCCGGACGTTTTTCCAGGAACGCTTGCACGCCCTCTTTCTGGTCTTGCGTATCGAACAAGCCCAGGAACAGGGTGCGTTCGTCGGGCAGGGAATTGACCAGCGGATGGCTGCGTGCGCCCTGGATCAGGGTCTTGCACGCCGTCACGCTGCTGGGGCTCTGGCGTGCCACCTTGGCGGCCAGCGCCAGCGCCGTGGCGGCAGCCTTGCCGGTAGGCACGACTTCCTCGACCAGGCCGATGGCCAGGGCCTTGGCCGCATCGACTCTTTCGCCGCACAAAATCATGCGCTTGGCCCAGCCTTCGCCCACCAGCCACGGCAAGTGCTGTGTGCCGCCCGCGCACGGCAGCAGGCCGACGGACGCTTCCGGCAAGGCCATCTGCGCATGTTCTTCGGCGATGCGGATGTCGCAAGCGAGCGCGCATTCGAGCCCGCCGCCCATGGCATAGCCATTGATGGCGGCGATGCTGACGCCGCGAAACGCGGACAGCGCCTCGAACGCCTCGCCAAACGCGGCGGCCATGGCGAATGCCGTGTCCTTGTTACCGTCGGCAAACACTTTCAGATCGGCACCCGCCGAGAAGAACTTCGCGCCGCCGCCCGTGATCACGAGCGCGTACACGTCCGGGTCGGCATTCAGGTCGGCCACCAGCTGGGTCAGCGCGTTCAGGCTGGCCTGGGTCCACGTGTGGGCGGGCGGGTTGTCGAGGGTTACCAGGGCCGTGTGGCCACGGCGTTCCAGCAGCAAGTTGGTATACACTTTAGTCATCGTAAGGTCTCCGTGGCGCCGTCTTTCAAAATCGCTCGCGCGACGATCAGGCGCATGATTTCATTCGTTCCTTCCAGGATTTGATGCACGCGCGTGTCGCGCACGTGGCGCTCAAGCGGGTACTCGCGGATGTAGCCGTAGCCGCCGTGCAATTGCAGCGCATCGTTGGCGACATTAAAACCCACATCCGTGGCGAAACGTTTGGCCATGGCGCAATATGCGGTGGCGTCCGGGCTTTCCTGGTCCAGTTTCCAGGCCGCCAGGCGCACCATCTGGCGCGCCGCCACCAGTTCCGTCAGCATGTCGGCCAGCTTGAATTGCAAGGCCTGGAATTGCGCCAGCTCGCGGCCGAACTGCGTGCGCTCCTTCATGTACGCCTGCGCCCGCGTGAGGGCCGCCTGCGCCGTGCCCACCGAGCATACGGCGATGTTTATGCGCCCGCCATCGATGCCCTTCATGGCGATGGCAAAGCCTTCGCCTTCCGCGCCCAGCAAGTTACCAACAGGCACTTTCACCTGATCGAAACTGATGATGCGCGTGGGCTGGCTGTTCCAGCCCATCTTTTCTTCTTTCTTGCCATATACGATGCCGGGCAGATTCGCCGGCACGGCAAACGCGGAAATGCCGGCCGCGCCTTCGCCGCCCGTGCGCGCCATGACGATCAGCATGTCCGTCTGGCCCGCGCCGGAAATGAAGGCTTTGGTTCCATCCAGCACATAAAAGTCGCCATCCCTGACGGCCTTGGTGCGCAAGGACGCCGCGTCGGAACCGGACTGCGGTTCCGTCAGGCAATAGCTGGCCAGCTTCTGGCCGGCGGCCAGGGCCGGCACCCACTCGTCGCACAGGGCTTCCTGGCCCCAGCGCGACAGCATCCAGGTGGCCATGTTGTGAATCGTGATGTAAGCCGTGGTCGAGGTACAGCCGCCGGCCAGCTCCTCGAACACGATGGCTGCATCCTGGCGCGAGAGGCCCAGGCCGCCCCAGCGCTGCGGCGTGTACAGGCCGCAAAAGCCCATCTCGCCTGCCTTGGCGATGGTTTCCACGGGGAAGATCGATTCCGCATCCCAATGCGCCGCGTGCGGCGCCAGTTCACCTTCGGCAAACGCGCGCGCCGCCTGCTGGAACTCGCGCTGCTCGTCGCTCAGTTCAAAGTCCATGCCGGCTCCTTACTTGAGGCTGATGGTGGTGTTGACCTTGCCCACCGAGGCCGCGTCCGTGAACCAGCGCTGGGTAATCGTTTGCGTCTGCGTGTAGAACAGCACGACTTGCTTGCCGAACGGACCCAGGTCGCCCAGCTTGGAGCCGCGCGAGCCCGTAAAGCTGAACAGGGGCACGGGCACGGGAATGGGCACGTTGATGCCGACTTGCCCCACGTCGATTTCTTCCTGGAAGTAGCGCGCGGCCGCGCCGCTTTGCGTAAACAGCGCCGTGCCGTTACCGTTCGGATTCGCATTCACCAGGGCGATCGCTTCATCGAGAGTATCGACTTCGACGACGATCAAGACCGGGCCAAAGATTTCCTGGTCATACACGACCATGCCGGGTTTCACGCCGGACAGAATCGTCGGGCCGACGAAGTTACCGTTCGGATAGCCATCGACCTTCACGTCGCGGCCATCGAGGGTCAAGACGGCGCCCTGTTCGATGCCCTTGGCGACCAGGCTGAAGACGCGCTCTTTTGCCGCGCACGAGATGACGGGGCCCAGGTCCGGATTGTCCTTGCCCGCACCCACCGTCAGGGTTTGCGCCTTGGCCGACAGTTCCGGCAGCCACTCGCGCGCTGCGCCCACCAGCACGGCCACGGAAGCGGCCATGCAGCGCTGGCCGGCCGCGCCGAAACCCGCGCCCAGCAGCTGGTTCAGGGTCTGTTCTTTATTGGCGTCCGGCAAGACGACGGCGTGGTTCTTCGCGCCCATCATGCATTGCGCGCGCTTGCCGTTCAGGCTGGCGCGCTGGTACACATGCGTACCCACCTTGCTCGATCCCACGAACGAAATCGCCTTGATGTCCGGGTGGTCGCACAGGGCGTTGACCACGTCTTCGCCGCCGTGAATCACGTTCAGCACGCCAGCCGGAATACCCGCCTGCAAGGCCAGGCGCACGAGTTTTTCCGTCACGAGCGGATCTTGCTCCGATGGTTTCAAGACAAAGGTATTGCCGCAGGCAATCGCCATCGGGAACATCCACAGGGGGATCATGGCGGGGAAGTTGAACGGAGTAATGCCGGCGCACACGCCCAGCGGCTGCATCACGCTGTAGGTATCGACGCCACCGGCCACGTTTTGCGCGTATTCGCCCATCTGCAGGGTGCCGATATTGGCGGCATGCTCGACCACTTCCAGGCCACGGAACACATCGCCTTCCGCGTCGAGCAGGGTCTTGCCCTGTTCCATCGTCAGGGTGGCGGCCAGGTCGGCCATGTTTTCGCGGATCAGTTGCTGCAATTTGAGGAAAATGCGCGCGCGCGCGCCGATCGGCGTCTTGCGCCAGGTCTTGAAGGCGCGCTGGGCCGAGGCGATGGCGGCGTTGACTTCGTCCGGCGTGGCGAACGGCACACGCGCCAGCACTTCCTGCGTGGCGGGGTTGACGACGTCACGCCAGATGGTGGTTTTGGACTCCACCCACTCGCCGTTGATCAACAGTGGAACGGTCGGAATAGTAGTTTGCGTGGTCACTCGGTGTCTCCTGGTTTTATGGATAGGTCTGTTTGCATTATTCGCACAATACGGGCCGCAAACAAGGCGTGAAAATGCGAGATAATGCAAAGCTGAATCTGTTAATCTGCAAATGTTGTAAATTTGCAGATTCCACAAACCGGGGAAGAGGAAACGCGATGGCAAAGGTTTTCATGGGCGTGCGCCTGCAGCGGCTGCGCGAAGAACGGCGCATGACGCAGGTGGCGCTGGCCAAGTCCCTGGGCATTTCGCCCAGCTATCTGAACCAGATGGAACGCAACCAGCGCCCGCTGACGGTGCCGATTCTGTTGCGCATCGGCACGGTACTGGGGGTCGATCCGCAAATTTTCTCCGAACACGACAGCGCCAGCCTGGTGGCCGACGTGCGCGACGTGTTCGGCGAATTGCCCGACGCGCCACCCACCTCGATGGCCGAGCTCAAAATGCTGGTGGAAAACATGCCGGAACTGGCCCGTTCCATCCTGCTGCTGCAGCGGCGTTACCGGGTGATGGCAGAGCGGGCCGACACGCTGGCCGCGCGCCTCGATGACGGCAGCCGCGGCGCCAGCTCGGCCGCGCCCTCCACGGACGAGGAAGTGCGCGAATACCTGAACCGGCGGCAAAACTATATCGATGAGCTGGACCGGGCGGCAGAGCTGGTGGCGGGCGAACTTGATCCGCAGCTGCGCGCGCTCGACGCGCTGCAAAGCCGGCTGCTGGCGCGCCACGGCATCCAGGTGCAACTGTCCGATGGCGACGCGGGCATGGTGCGCAAACACCGCTTTGACGCCCAGCAACACATCCTGTGGCTGCCCGATACCTTGACGGGTGGCCAGCGCGCCTTCCAGATGGCGGCGCAAATCAGCCTGCTCGAACACAGCGAGCTGATCGACGCCCTGGTGCTGGCGGCGGGACTCTCCGGCGCGGCCGCGCAAACGAGCGCGCGCCTGGCATTCTCGAATTACTTTGCCGGCGCCCTGCTGATGCCATACCAGCGTTTTTTGCAGGCGGCGGAGACGCGCGCCTACGATATCGAGCGCCTGGCGCACCAGTTCGGCGTGGGTTTCGAAGCCGTGTGCCACCGTTTGAGCACCATGCAGCGCCCCGAGGCGGCGGGATTGCCGTTTTTCTTTGTCAGAGTCGACCGCGCGGGCAATGTCTCGAAGCGCCAGTCGGCCACGGATTTTCACTTTTCACGGGTGGGCGGCACCTGTCCCCTGTGGATCGTCTACGACGCCTTCAGCCATCCGGGGCAAGTGCTGACGCAAGTGGCCAGCATGCCCGACGGCTGCACGTATTTATGGATCGCGCGCCAGGTGAGCACGGCCTCGCCGGGCTTTCGCGCACCGGGCAAGACCTTTGCCGTGGCGCTGGGCTGCGACATCTCGCAGGCGCACCGGCTGATTTATTCGAAGGGGCTCGATTTGCACGACCCTTCCAGCGCCACGCCTATCGGCACGGGCTGCAAGGTATGCGAACGGCAGGCGTGTCCGCAGCGGGCGTTTCCATCCTTGCTGCTGCCACCACCTGTTTCAGCTTAAGAGACGTCGGCGACGCGGGCGCGCAGCGCGTCGAACTCGCGCGTAAATTCCACGCGCCAGTCGCGCCGCGTACTCTCATCGATCCAGGCCGCATCGAGGCCATTCAACATGAAGCCGCGCATGTCATCGAGGCCGAAACCGAATTCACGCATCATCATCCAGGCGCCCGTCGGCGTCACGTGGTGCAGGGTCGGGTCATCCGTGTTCGGATGCAGTTTCAGGCCCAGCTTGGCCATGGCGCGGATCGGGTGGTCGAGCGCCCAGCGCTCGGGCGCCAGCGTGCGCAGATAATACGAATTGGTCGGCACGACCGTAAACACCAGGCCACGCTCCACGCAGCGCTGCGCCAGTTCCGGGTTGTCGACAATCGTGTAGCCATGATCGACCCGGTCCACCTGCAATTGCTCGATGGCCGTCGCCACATTCATCCACGGCATGCCGAATTCGCCCGCATGCGCCGTGCATTTGAAGCCCGCCTCGCACGCGGCGCGGTAGGCTTCGATGAAGAGTTCCGGTGGGCGGTCGTTTTCGCGGTAGTCGATGCCGATGCCGATGACTTCCGGCGCGCGGTGCGCCTTCATCCATTCCACCATCTGCACGGCTTCCGCGGGAGCCGCTTCGCGGTCGATGCTGGGAATCAGGCGGCCGATCACGCCAAAATCGCGCTGCGCGTCGCGGATGGCGGCCACGATGGCGTCTTGCGCCGCGTCATAGCGGATGCCCGACACGCGCACCGTGCCGGTCGGATTCCAGAAGAATTCCGCATAGCGCACGCCGTGGCCATGCACGTCTTCCAGGTATTCATACGCGAGGCAATACAGGTCGGTCGGCGAAACGATCAGGTGCGCGTCGAGCGCGCGCAGCACGCGCAGCACGCCCACCGGTTTGTCGCCGCGCGTATAGAACGCGTCGATTTCCTCGGGCGTGACGACATTGCCCGTCTTGGCGGCCAGCGCGCGGAAAGTTGCCTGGCGCACCGTGCCAAACAGGTGGCAATGCAGCTCCACCTTCGGCATGGCGCGTAAAAACTGTTCGATGCTCAGGGGTGAATTAGACATGAAGCTCGTTTCGTAGTGAAGTGGGTCAGACGAGAATGGCGGCCAGGCGGCGCATCAGGCGCTCGATGGCAGCCGGGCCATCGGCCAGCATCGCCACTTGCGTGTTGATGGCGGCGCGGCGCGGCACGCGAAATTCGCACACCGTCATGCCGCGCGTCAGTTCGCCCGTCAATTCGATGGCCACGTGGGCGCTCTGGAACTGGAACAGCTGCGGCGCTTCCAGGTACAGGGCCACCACCGGGTCGTACATGGGCATGGGCACGGAGCCGTCGGCGCTGCGGATGCGCACATACGCTTCCAGGTAGCCGGCCAGACGCTGCGCGCGCGGCGTGCCGATGGCGCGCAGCTGCCGCACTTCCGCATTCGTCACCAGCAGCTGGCGGCACAGGTTCAAGCCGAACATGCGCAGCGCAATGCCGGACTTGAACACCTGGGCAGCCGCTTCCGGGTCCGCATAGATATTGAACTCGGCCGCCGCCGTATGGTTGCCCTGGTCGGTCGAGCCGCCCATCAAAATGATTTCGACGATTTTTTCGGCGATGTCGGGCGCTTTGGCCAGCGCGGTTGCGATATTCGTCATCGGCGCAATCGCCATGATGGTGATCTGGCCAGGATGCTTGCGCACGGCGGCGATCAGCGCGTCGACGGCGTGGCCGGCAGCGTCACTGGCCGCGCCCGGTGGCAAAGTATCTCCCGTGGTCGGCATGCCGCTGTCGCCGAGGATGCGCTGCGCCGTCTCGATGACGCCGGCCAGCGGCTGCTCGCAGCCGCGATAAATCGGTACCGTCAAACCGTCATGCGCCTTGATGCGCAAGGCATTGTCGTAGGTGATGTCGACGGGCGCATTGCCCGCCACCACGCTCGCGCCCAGCCACTCGATATCGGGATTGCTGCCCAAGAGCAGCATCGTCAGCCAGTCGTCGAAACCGGGATCGGTATCGAGCCAGATCTTTTTCAAGGGTTTGTCCATGATGGTTCCAAATGAGCTTAGGCAGCCAGCCACAGGGCGCTGTCGGACGGCAGCACGAAAGACACGGCCGTGCCTTCGCGCCAGATGGCGCCACCGGCCGCGCAAATGCCCTTGACCTGGCCCAGCGGCGTTTGCAGCAGGTATTCGACGGTGTCGCCCAGGAAGCCCCGCGCCAGCACGGTGCCCGGATACTGGCCCGCTGCGTCGTCAGGCGCGCAGACGCGCACCTTGTCCGGACGCCAGCCCAGCACCGTGGTGCCGGCCGCGACGAGGGACGTGTACGGCAGGCTGGCGCCCGCGTGGTGCAGCGCGCCGTCGCGGTAGTCGAACAGGTTTTCAAAGCCCATGAAGTTGGCGACGAAACGCGTCGACGGCGTATTGAAGACGGCTTCCGGCGTGGCCAGCTGCTCGATGCGCCCGCCGTTCATGACGACGATACGGTCGGACAGGGCCAGCGCTTCTTCCTGGTCATGCGTCACGTACAGCATGGTGATGCCCAGTTCGCGCTGGATGCGGCGCAGCTCGGCACGCATCTGCACGCGCAGCTTGGCGTCCAGGTTCGACAGCGGCTCATCGAGCAGCAGCAGGGCCGGTTCGACGACGATGGCGCGCGCCAGCGCCACGCGCTGCTGCTGGCCGCCGGACATCTGCGCCGGCAAGCGGGTTTCAAATCCGGTCAGTCCCACGGCGGCGATCACCGCTTCCACCTTGGTTTTCAGCAGGGCCGGCGCGACCTTGCGCAGGCGCAAACCGAAGGCGATGTTGTCGTACACATTCAGGTGCGGAAACAGCGCGTACGACTGGAACACCATGCCGATATTGCGCTTGTTCGGCGCCAGCTTGCCGATTTCGCGGCCGTCGAGCACGATGCGGCCCGACTGCAGCGGCATCAGGCCGGCGATGGCGCGCATGGTGGTGGTCTTGCCGCAGCCGCTGGGGCCCAGCAGGGAAATCAGTTCGCCCTGCTCGACGTGCAAGTCCAGGTCTTTCACGGACGTCGTGTTCTTGGCGTAGCCGAGGTTCAGCTTGTGCAGTTCCAGATAACTCATCGTGTGTTGCCTCTTACATGTATTTAGAAATGCCCAGCACCTTCTCGGTCACCATCACGAAGGCCATGGTGAACAAGACCAGCAAGGTCGACAGGGCAGCGATCGACGGATCGAAACTGTTTTCCATATGCCCCAGCATCTCGATGGGCAAGGTGCTGATGCCCGGCCCCGTCAGGAACAGCGAGACGGGCACCTGGTTGAACGAGGTGACGAAGGCGAGGAAGAAGGCGGCGATCACGGCGTTGCGGATGTTCGGCAGCACGATCATGAAGAAGGCGCGCAGGCGCGACGCGCCCAGGGTGATGGCGGCATCCTCGATATCCACGCGCAGATTGACCAGGCTGGCGTACACCACGCGCACCGAATACGGGATCAGCAGCGCGATATGGCCGATCAGCAGGCCCACATACACGGGCGCGTTGATGGTCAGCACCAGGTGATGCAGCAAGCCCAGGCCGACGAGGATGGCGGGAATGATCAGCGGCGACGTCAGGATCTGGCGGATGGCGCCGATGCCCGGTGGCGGCATGCGCGAAAACGCATACGCGACGGGAATACCCAGCAACAGCGCGATGACGGTCGCGATCAGGCCGATTTCCAGGCTGGTCTGGAAAGCGCGGCGGAACTCGGGCGCCGACCATACTTCGATGATCCAGCGCAGCGAGTACGACTCGGGCGGGAAGGCCAGCGTTTCGCCACCGGAAAAGCCGGCCAGCACGACGATGGCGAAAGGCCCCAGCAAGAACAAAAACACCAGCCACAGGACGGCGCGCGAAAACAGGCTTTCTTTCATACGGAGCTCCGGCTCGAGGAAATACGTTTAAGGCCGGCGTTGACCAGCAGGGTCATGCAGACGAGGATGACGGCGATCACATTCGCGGCGCCGAAATCGCTCTCCACGCTGACCTTCTGGTACAGCAGCGTTTCCAGCATCAGCACCTTGGTGCCGCCCAGGAGGGCCGGCGTCACGTAAGCCGTCACGCAGCCCGTAAACACCAGCGTGCCGCCGACCACCAGGCCTTCCTGCGTCAGCGGCAGGGTGACCTTGCAAAACACTTGCCAGGGATTCGCGCCCAAAGTCGCCGCAGCCGGTTCCACGTCGCGCGGCAGGTTTTCCAGCGCACCGGCCAGCGACATCAGCATCAGTGGCAGCAGCAATTGCAGCAAGCCGACAAACACGGCGAACTCGCTGAACAGCAAACGCAGGGGCTCGTCCGTGAAACCCATGTTGACCAGCGCCGCGTTGAGGGCGCCGTTACGCCCCAGCAGCACGATCCAGGCATAGGTACGCGCAATCGGCGAGACCATCAGCGGCAAAATCATCATGCCCACCACCAGGCCGCGCCACTTCGGCGACACGCGCGCCACGGCTTGCGCGGCCGGGTAGCCGAGGAGGATGGCCGCCAGCGTCACCAGCGCGGCGATGCGCAGGGTGCGCCAGAAGATGGTGCGGTTGAATTCCTGCGAAAAGAATTCAATGAAGCGGTCAAAGCCCCACTGCATGCCGTCGCCGACACGGAAGGCGTCGACCAGCAAGGCCAGCACGGGCAGCAGGAAGCAGACGACGATAAAGATCAGCGCCGGCAGGACCAGCAGCAGTCCCAGGCGCTTTTTTGGATCAGCAAACATGGTGTTTTCTCCTCGTCACCACTATTTGCTCATGGCCTTGTTCCACTGCGTCATCCAGTTGCTGCGCTGCTTGAGGATGGTTTCCGGCTTGACAAATTTCAGCGAATTGATCTGGTCGGCGCCATAGGTATTGAATTGCGCGGCCGCCACCGACAGGCGCACGTCCTTGTTGACGGGCGAGTCGACCAGGTTGGTCGCCAGCTGCGTCTGCACTTCCTTGGAGAGCCAGAAATCCATCAGCTGGTAGGCCAGGTCCGCATTCTTGGAGCCGGCAACGATGCCCATCACGTTCATGCCGGCCGCCTGGCCTTCGGCCGGGATGCTCCATTTCAAGGGCAGGCCCGTCTTGAGCATTTGCGACCACGTGAAGCGCGCCACGGGCGCGGCCCAGATTTCATCTTGCGCGAACAGGGCAGCGAGCTGCGCGCTGTTTTTCGAGAACGTGACGACGTTGCCCTTCATGCCGACGATCTTGGCAAAACCGGTGGCGTAGTCATCCGTCTTGCCGCCCCAGGCCGCATCGGCCATGCGCAGCATCAGCGGGCCCTGCGTGGTGCTCACATCGGGGAAGGCCACGCGGCCTTTCAGTTCGGGGCGCCACAGGTCCTTCCACGACGTCAGCGGGGCGATCTTGTCGCTGCGGTACACCAGGCCTACCGAATACAGCGTGTAGCCGACGGCGAAGTTGCCGCCGATGGGATTTTTCGCCACGTCGTACAGGGCTTTGTAATTGCTCAGCTTGGCGTAATCCATGGGCTGGATGACGCCCTTTTGCGCTGCTTCCAGCATGCCGGAATCGGACAGCAGCACCAGGTCGATCACCGGATTCTTGGCGTGCACCACCAGCTTGGCGATGCGGTCCGCATTATTCCCCGTTTCCACCTTGATGTCGCACCCGCATTTGGCCTTGAACGGCTCGTACACATATTTCATGAACAAGGGCTGGGCAATCGGATAGGCCGAAATGACCAGCTCGCGTTTTTCCGCGTGGGCGGCGTTAGCCAGCAAGCCTAGGCTCAACGCCAACATGAGGTGCTTTTTCAAGATGCTTCCTTTCAGGGGACGGCGCTGGGGGACAGCGCCTGTAAAGATGAATCAGACTCAGAAATAATGTCGCATGCCGACGATCAGGACACTTTGCGTCTTGCCGCCCGAGGCACCGAAACCGAACACGCGGGCGAACGTCGCGTCGCCGGCCGCTTTCTGGTAGCTCCAGGTGATGGCGACATCGGTGCGCTTGGACAGGAAGTAATCGGCCTGGAAGTTGACCTGATGCCATTTCGGCGTCTTGTTGATCACGTCATATTTACCAGTGGTAAAGAAATACGACGCGCCCAGATTCAGCGCTTCCGTCAGCTTGTGGTTTACGTTCAGGTCCACGTTTTGCAGGGTCAGATTGCTTTGGTCCAGGTAGTGATAGCGCACGTTGGTGTACAGCGCGCCAAACTTGGTCCTGCCCACATTATAAAAGCCTCCCGTGCCGGCGATGGCCTGGCTGTCCACGCCGGCGCCCTTGACGGCGCTTTTATTGAAGATCAACAGGGAACTGCCGTAGTCGTTGCCGATGGCGCCATTCGGCGCATCGGGGCTGTTCGGGTGATCCATCTTGGTATAGGCGACAGCCCAGCTGAAGGCATCGACCTTGTAGCCGGCGCCCATGCTGTAGACGCGGTTGCGGTTGGAGTCTGCCGGGTTTTCGCTGAAACCGTACAAGCCCGTGAACGACAGGTTGCTGATGTTCGGGCTGACATACTTGACGGCATTTTGCACGCGCAGGTTGTTGTAGCCATTGTCGTTGTCGCCGATATGCACGCCGTTACTGGCGATGACCACCGGGCCCAGCAGATCCTTGACGGCTTCATACTGGCGCCCCAGGGTCAGGGTGCCCTTGTCGTTGCTCGACAGGCCCACGTACGACTGGCGGCCGAACAAACGGCCGCTCTGCGACGCCGTGCCCGTCATCACATTAAAACCGTTTTCCAGCACGAAGATCGCCTTGGTGCCGTCGCCCAGGTCTTCCTGGCCGCGGAAACCGATGCGGGGATTCTGATTCGTGCCGCTCAGCGCATGCGTGCGGCTGCCGTTACCCTCATCCGACACATAGCCGATACCGGCCGACAGCAAGCCATACACTTGCACGCTGCTTTGCGCCTGCGCCGCGCCCTGCGCTGCCAGCAAGCCACCCACCACCATCGTTCCCGTCATCCATTTGTTCATCGCCGCCACCCTAAAAAGAATAAACCCTGAGTTTTTTTGGAATTATTGTATTCATGCGTCCCTTGCCTGGCGCGCCGCCGCGCGTGCCGGCGCCGCATTCCAGGCGCTTCTCCTGAATATTATTGCTTTCAAGACAAGTAAAGACCAGTCCAGAATATGGTAAATTGCGGGATAAGAAAATTTGTTTATTTTTATAAATCCATTACTTTTTCTAATAAGCAACGCCCATGCATGAACTGAGCAAGAAGATTTCCTTACGACATTTGCAAGCGTTTGCCACCCTGGCCCGGGTAAACAGCTTCAGCAAGGCTGCACAGGAATTGTGCGTGACCCAGCCGGCCCTCAGCGCGTCGATCAAGCTGCTGGAAAATCAGCTGGGAAAAAAGTTGTTTAACCGCACAACCCACCAGCTGGAACTGACGCGCGAAGGCAAGCTGGCGCTCGATTACGCCACGCATTTATTGAATACGGCAAGCAACACTTTTGCCGATATCCAGCGCGCCATCGGCAGCGGTCGCCACCGCATCCGCATCGGCGCGATCCCGTCGGCCATGGCGATGACGGCCGTGGTGGTGGCGCGCTACAGCGAGCGGCATGGCGATGAAGTGGAAATCGTCCTGTCGGACATGCCCAACGATGGCTTGCTGCACGCGCTGCATTCGGGCCAGCTGGACTTTTGCGTGGGCATCGAGGTGCCCGGCTCCGTCTCGCTGGAAAGCGTGGGCCTGTTCGAAGACGAGCTGGTGCTGGTGACGGCGGGACGCCATGCGCTGGCGCCGCTCAAGGAAGTGCGCTGGGAGCAATTGGCGGGGCAGGAAATCGTCGTGTTTACCAAGGGCAGCATCTGGGAATTCGCTTCGAGCGCGCTGCGCCAGCATGGCTTGAGCCCGTCGAGCCTGTACCAGATGATCCACAGCGAGTCGCTGTATGGCGTGGTGCGCGCCGGCATCGCCGTGGGCATCATGCCCAGCCTGTACACGACGTTCCTCAACGACGAGGAACTGCACGTGGCGCCCTTGCGCCAGCCTACGTGCAAGCGCAAGATCGCCTTGATGCGGCGCAATGAAATCAGCCGCAACCACCATGTCGACGACTGTTTTTCAGCGTTACGGCAGGATCTGCAACAGGTCGACCAATGGTTTTAAGTTAAACCAAGGGCTTAGGCGGGTGCCTTCAGCAAATTCGCCAAAGCAACATACTGCTCCAGGCCCACGGTTTCCGGGCGCTTGGTCGGGTCGATGCCGGCCGCCTTGATCTGCTCTTCCGTAAACATGCCGGCCAGGCAGTTGCGGATCACCTTGCGGCGTTGCGAGAAGGCCTTCATGACGACCGCTTCCAGCGTCGCCTGGTCGCACGCCAGGCGCTCGGCCACGGGGATCATGCGCACGATGGCCGATTCCACCTTCGGCGGCGGATCAAACGCCGTCGGCGGCACGATGAACATCAAGGTCATGTCGTAGCGCCATTGCAGCATCACGGACAGGCGGCCAAACGCCTTGCTGCCCGGCTCAGCCACCATGCGTTCGACGACTTCCTTTTGCAGCATGAAATGCTGGTCTTTCACCAGCGGTGCGAAGTCCGCCAGGTGGAACAGCAGGGGGCTGGAAATGTTGTACGGCAAGTTGCCCACGATGCGCAACTTCTGGCCGGCCGGCACGGGAATTTGCGCAAAATCGAATTTCAGCGCGTCGCCCGAGTGGATCGTCAGCTTGGCCGGATTGAAGGTCTTCTCCAGGCGCACGATCAGGTCGCGGTCCAGTTCCACCACATGCATGTGCTTCAGGTGGCGCAGCAACTGCTCCGTCATGGCGCCCAGGCCGGGGCCGATCTCGACCATGGCATCGTCCTCCTGCGGCGCGATGGCGGCCGTGATGTCGTTGAGGACGAAGCGGTCGTGCAGGAAGTTCTGGCCAAAGCGTTTGCGGGCAACGTGTTTCATAATGTGTTTTCTATCAATGCGGTAAAGCCGGCACAGGCCGGCGGGATCGTTGAGCAGGCAGCGTCGGGTTACGCCGTGCTGGCTAACCCGACCTACGCTCTATGCTCTGGTCGGGGTACTCGCGCGCAGCATGTCGAGCGCCGCTTGCAGGGCCTGCTCCATGCTGTGGCAATCGGCCAGCCCCAGCCCTTGCGCGGCCAGGTCCAGCGCCGTGCCATGGTCGACCGAGGTGCGGATCAGCGGCAAGCCCAGCGTGATATTGATGCCGCGCCCGAAGGTCGCGTATTTCAGCACGGGCAAGCCCTGGTCGTGGTACATGGCCAGCACGCAATCGGCATCCATCAGGTATTTGTGCTGAAACAGGGTGTCGGCCGGGTATGGTCCGCGCGCATCGATGCCGCGCGCTTGCGCCGCGGCAATCGCCGGGGCGATGACATCGATTTCCTCGCGTCCCAGATAACCGCCCTCGCCCGCATGCGGGTTCAGGCCGGTCACCAGGATGCGCGGCGCGGCGATGCCGAATTTCTGTTGCAAGTCCGTCTGAATGATATCGAGGGTGACGGCCAGGCTGTCCAGGGTGATGGCAGCGGACACATCTTTCAATGGCAAATGCGTGGTGGCCAGCGCCACGCGCAGGGTCGGTTCGCCATGGCCGGGTTCGCCGGCCAGCATCATCACCACTTGCGCTGTGTTGGTTTTTTCTGCCAGGTATTCCGTGTGACCGCTAAACGCCACGCCGGCGTCGTTGATCGTGCTCTTTTGCAAGGGCGCCGTGACCATGGCGCCAAACCAGCCGGCGGCGACACCTTCCACGGCCGCGTCCAGGGTCGCCAGCACGGAGCGCCCGTTTTCCTTGTCGAGTACGCCAGGAATGACATTGTTGACAGTCGGGATATCGATCACAGCCAGGCGGCCGGGGCCGAAATGCGGCAGGCCGTTGTTGCGCACGGCTTGCAGCGATAGCGCCGCCAGGCGGATCTCCGGATCGATCAGGCTGGCCGTCAGCGCCAGGAAGGCAGCGTCGCCCAGCAGGATGCAGTTGACTTCATTGCGCATGGCCCAGGCCGCGCGTATGGAGATTTCCGGGCCGACACCGGCCGGTTCGCCACAGGTGATGGCGATGGCCGGGCGGCGTGATGCAGGCAAGTTACTCATGCGCAAATAGTCGACAGCATTACTGGTCGTCCGCGCGGAATTCGACGTAAGCACGGTCACGTACTTCGCGCGCCCAGTTTTCCGTCGCTTCTTCCAGCTTGCGTTCGCGCAAGGCGTTGCGCGCGGCGCTGCGCTGCTTCTCTTTCGAGACGTCGTCGCTCTTGCGTTCCAGCACTTCGATCAGGTGGAAGCCAAAGCTCGATTCGATCGGCTCGCTCACTTCGCCCGGTTTCAGCGCATTCATCGCCGTTTCAAATTCCGGCACGGTGTCGCCTGGATACAGCCAGCCCAGGTCGCCTCCCTTGGCGGCCGAACCGTCGTTCGAGAACAAGCGGGCCAGGTCTTCGAACTTGGCGGCCTTGTTATCCAGACGCTCTTTCAATTCCGACAATTTGCGCTTGGCTTCGGCAGCCGACAGGGTCGGCGTAATTTTCAGCAAGATGTGGCGCGCATGCGTCTGCTGCACGGCAGCAACGGCTTGTGCTTCGGCCGCGCTGCGGCGATCCACCAGCTTCAGGATGTGGAAACCGGTATTGCTCTTGATGATGGGCGTGATCTGGCCTGGCTTCAACTTCAGCAACTGTTCCGTGAACAAAGGCGGCAAACGGTCGCTATTGCGCCAGCCGATATCGCCGCCGCTCAGCGCATCGCTGGCGTCGGAATAGGTGGCGGCCATCTTGGCAAAATCGCCGCCCGTGCGCAATTGGCGGCTGACTTCTTCGGCGCGCGCGCGGCGCGCGGCGATCTGTTCAGGGCTGGAGTTTTCCGGAATGCGCACGAGAATCTGCGCCAGGTTCAGCTCCACCTGTTCGCTGGCCGCCGCTTTTTCCGCTGCCAGGAAGTTATCCACCTCAGAATCGGAAATCTGGATCTTGGCGTCGACTTCATGCTCGCGCAAGCGCTGCATGATGATTTCATCGCGGATTTCTTCGCGGAAAGTCGCAAACGGCGTGCCTTCTTTTTCCATCTGGTTGCGCAGTTCTTGCACCGTCATCTTTTGCTGTTCAGCAATACGGCCAATCGCACGGTCCAGGGTCAGGTCATCCACGCGCACGCCCATTTCCTTGGCCAGCTGCATTTGTGCACGCTCAACGATCATGCGCTCCAGTAATTGGCGGCGCAGGTCGGCGGGATCGGGCACGGGAATATTCTGTGCCTTCATGCGCTGCTCGACGCTCTTGATGCGGGCCGCCACTTCATTGCGCGTGATCACATCGTCATTGACGACGACGGCGATGGAGTCGATGCTCTGGCCACTGCTCGAGGCCGGTGGGGTGAAGCCCTTGACCGGTGCTGGCGCAGCGGCAGCGGCAGCGGCAGCGGGCTTGCTCGCAGGCGCTGACGCAGCCTGTTGCGCCCAGACACTACTGGTCGTGGCGCCGGAAATGGCGCACAACAAAACCGTTGCAATTTTGAGTTGGTGCATACTGGCATTACGCATAATGTGTAGAGCGCTCATGAGTTCAGGTGAATAAAAAAACCGGTTTGTGCCAGCGCCGGGAACACCGACGGCGGCAACGGAGCCTATCTTAACGGAGTGGCTGGCTCAGTGTCTGGTAACCGGGGATGGTTTTTGTAAACGTTTCCAATCCATTCGCGCCCAGACCCAGGCCATTCGACAAACCCGTCAATTCCAGCTGGAAGAAGATCGGCGTCGAGACAGTCTTGGCCGTCGTCACGAAACGTTGCGCGCCCATGCGGAACACCCAGCAGTCGCCCTTGTATTCCAGGCCGACCAGGCTTTCCAGCATGCTGCGATCCTTCACGGAATAACTGATGCGGCCCACGCCATACAGGCGGTCCGTCAACGGCCATTGCGTCGACACTTCAACATTGCGCCAACCGGTATCTCCACGCTGGAAACGACTGCCAAAATTCAATACTTTCTTGGCACCAGGCTGATATTGCAAGGTGTAGTTGTAGCTGACCAGCTGGCGGTCGCTGGGATTGTACTGCACCAGGCTGTCGGCGGTCCAAGTCTCGGACACGCGGCCCGTTGCCGCCAGCAGGATATCCGAACGCGACTGGTTGACGGGCGTGGTCGAATTGAGCTGCACGCGCTGGTCGGCAAAGTAGAAACGCTGGCCGAAGGTCAGGCGCATGCGTTCCGTGCCATCGGACTGCAGGAAACGCGATACCAAGGCGGCCGTAACCTGGTTGGCGTCGCCGATGCGGTCGCTGCCGACAAAACGGTTTTCCGTGAAGATCTGCGTCAGGTTGAAGGTGCCGTCGGCCGTATCGAATTTCGGAAACTGCGACTGGTCGCGGTACGGCGTGTAGACGTAGAACAGGCGCGGCTCCAGGGTTTGCGTGCCACCCTTGGCGCCAAACAGATTCGTGTCGCGTTCAAACACCAGGCCGCTGTCGACCGAGAAGGTGGGCACGGCGCGCGTAAACGATGTCGTCGTGAACTGCAGCGCCTTGGTCCTGACGTCATTATCAAGCTGATACGCACTGGCATTGAGCATCAGCTTGGGTGTGACGAAGTAGCCAGGGCGCACAATAGGGAAACTCACCTGCGGCACGGCCACCAGGCGCGACCCTTGCACCTCGGTCGGGTGGGCGAAGCGCGTCGCTTCCGCATCGAAAGTCCAGTCGAAGCCGCCCCAGACATCGTATTTGCCAGCGTGGAAGTTCACCGCCGGCAAGCGGTCATACGGGCGCGGCACGGTCACGCTGGGATCGGGATCCTGCAGCACCTGATAATTCTGCACGCGCGCCGTCAGGCTCCAGTCCTCGGTGCGGTAATCGGTGCGCAATTCGCGCAGCAACTGGCGCTCGGTGGCGGTGGCGACGGTTTTCGAAAAATCGTTCGGGTAATTATTGTCGGACGCCTCGCGCAGATCCCAGCTGTAACTCCAGCCCTTGGCCAGCGCCTGCTCATGCTTGGACTTGATCATGTAGCGGTTGGTCTTGGTCTGCTTGTCGTTAGGCAAGAACTCAAACGACGTTTCGCCCTGGTACAGGCCTGCATCCGTCTCGCCCATGTAGCGGCCCGTCGCACCGAGCTGGATGCCGCGCCGCTGTATGTAGCGCGGGAACAGGGTCAGGTCGCGGTTCGGCGCGATGTTCACGTAATACGGCATCAGCAGCTCGAAACCGTTCTTCGAGGCAAAGCCCGGCGTGGGCGCCAGCCAGCCCGAGCGGCGCGCGCCCGACAACGAAAACGAGATGCCCGGCGTGCCCAGGATCGGCACGTCCTTGAAATAGATGATGGTCTTGCTGCCGGTGCCCACATCGCGGCCCGTATCGAGGTTCAAGGTGCTCGATTTCAGGTACCAGTCCGGGTTCGGCCCTTCGCAGGTACTGTACGTGCCGTCGATGACAGTGGCTTCGTCGGGGTTGATGAAGTCGACGCGCTCGGCCTTGCCCTGGCCGCCGCCCACTTCGAAGCGGTACGTCGGATTGAGCAGGAAACCCTTGCCGGTCTCCATGTTCAGCTTCAGGACATCGCCCGTGTAGTAATCGCCGAAACGCCACATCTTGATATGGCCCTCGGCGTCGAACTGATCTTCAACTTGTTTGTAACAAGCTGTATCTGCCGTCATTTTTGTGGTTTTTCCGCGTTCAATCACGACATTTTTATCGAGATTGATCTCCCTTTCGGGGCGGCCATTCATGCTGTTCGCCGTCATGACGGTGGGCGCGTCGGGATCTTCCACATGCACCGGACGTGGTGCTTTCTGGGCGTGGGCAGGCACCGTCGTGGCGGCGACGAGCGCGCTGATGGCGAAAGCCCAGCGCTGCGAAGGGGGGGAGGCCGAAAACCAGCTCATGAATTGGAAGGGGCAAGCACCATGACAGGCGATTTTTTGATTTGAATCCCTTATTATATGGGAATACGCATCATCAACCCGATTCCACAGGCCGCTTAATGTCATTCTCTTCCAATTCCTCCACCGCGCCGGCCTCCGCCGACGCTCGCCTGACCCTGTTGAAAGCCTGGTTGACCTCGCTTAACCTCGTCGCGCCCGATTCCGCCCGCCCCGCTTCCAGCGATGCCAGCTTCCGCCGCTACTACCGTCTCGATATGCTGCCAGGCAATACAACATTGCCAGGAAGTACACTGATTGCCATGGATGCACCGCCCGAGCGCGAAAACGTGCCCGCCTTTGTCAAGGTGGCCGGCTTGCTGAAGGGTGCCGGCGTGTCCGTGCCCGAGATCATCGCGCAAGACCTGGACAACGGCTTCCTGCTGCTCTCCGACCTGGGCACGACCACCTACCTCGACGCATTGAACCACGACAATGCCAGCGTGCTGTATGCCGAAGCGCTGGAATCGTTGATGAAAATCCAGCTGGCCAGCCAGCCGGACGTCTTGCCCGAGTTCGACCGCGCCTTCATCCTGCGCGAAATGAATCTGTTCCCGGAATGGTTTATCGGCAAGCATCTGGGCGCCACCTTGACGGATGTGCAACAAACCCAGCTGGACAAGGTTTTCGAAGCCATCGCCGCAAATATCTTGTCGCAACAACAAGTATTCATGCACCGCGACTACCATTCGCGCAATTTGATGCACATCAACGATGGTTCGATTCCGAATCCCGGCATCCTCGATTTCCAGGACGCCGTTTTCGGTCCCGTCACCTATGACATCGCCTCGCTGCTGCGCGACGCCTACATCCAGTGGGATGAAGAACTGGTGCTCGACTGGGTGATCCGCTACTGGCAGCGCGCCAAGCAGCTGGGCTTGCCAGTCAATCCCGACATCGACGCCTTCTACCGCGATTTCGAATTCACGGCCCTGCAGCGCCACCTGAAAATCCTCGGCCTGTTCGCGCGCCTGAATTACCGCGACGGCAAGGATCTGTACATGGGCGACCTGCCAACCGTACTCGACTACGTGCGCAAGACGGCCAACCGCTACACGGAACTCAAGCCGCTGGTGCGTTTACTGGACGCCCTCGAAAACAAGGCACCGCAAGTCGGTTATACCTTCTAGGCACTTTCCCGCTGCGCGGCCTGACCGCGCAGCCGACTTACCGAATCAGAAAAGAATATCCATGAAAGCCATGATCTTTGCCGCAGGCCGCGGTGAACGGATGCGTCCGCTTACCGATACCTGTCCCAAACCGCTGCTGAAAGTGCGCGGCCGCCCGCTGATCGTCTGGCATGTGCTGAACCTGGTGCGCGCCGGCATCACGGACATCGTCATCAACCATTCCCACCTGGGCCACCTGATCGAGGAAACCCTGGGCGACGGCAGCGCGTATGGCGCGCGCATCGCGTATTCGCCGGAAAGCACGCCGCTGGAAACGGCGGGTGGCATCGCGCAGGCGCGCCACTTGCTGGGCGATGAACCATTTCTCGCCATTTCCGGCGACATCTATTGCCCCTACTTTGACTTCAAGCAAGTACTCGACGTGCTGGCCGACAAAGACGTGCTGGGCACGCCGTACCCGGCCGACCAGCGCGACATCGCCTGGACGTACCTGGTGCCCAATCCCGACTTCCATCCCAAGGGCGACTTCGGCCTGACCTTGTTCGCGATCAACAATACGGACGACACCAAGTGGACCTTCGCCAATATCGGCGTGTACCGTCCCGAGATGTTCGACGGCATCGCGCCGGGCAGCCACGCCAGGCTGGGCGACCTGCTGCGCAGCTATGCGGACCAGGGCCGCGTGGGCGGCGAAGTCTATCCTGGCGAGTGGACGAATGTGGGCACGCCACAGCAACTCGACGCGCTCAATGGCGTCACGGCCAAGGCCGGCACAACATGATGGCCAATTACGCGGCACGGCGCGCGGCGCTGCTGGCGCAGATGCTGCCGGGTAGCGTGGCCATCCTCGCCACGGCGCCCGAAGTGCCGCGCAACAGCGATTGCGATTATCCGTATCGCCACGACAGCTATTTTTACTACCTCAGCGGTTTCACGGAACCCGACAGTGCCGTGGCGCTGGTGGCCGCCAGCGCCACGGCGCCCGCGCGCGCCATCCTGTTTTGCCGCGCCAAGAATACCGAGCGCGAAATCTGGGACGGTTTCCGGCATGGCCCCGAGGCGGCGCGCGCCAGCTTCGGTTTTGACAGCGCCTTCCCCATCGAGGAACTCGACGTGGAAATGACGCGCCTGCTGGCCGACTCCCCTGCCATTTACTATGCGCTGGGCGGCAGCCTCGATGCACAGGTCAAGCTCTGGCGGCACAACGTTCGGCAAAAGGCCCGCAGCGGCGTCACGGCACCCGCCATGGCGCATGACATCAATGACATGCTCGACGCCATGCGCCTGCTGAAAGACACGCAGGAACAGCAGCTGATGCGCCGCGCAGCCGCCATTTCCAGCGCGGCCCACGTGCGCGCCATGCGCGCCACGCGGCCCGGCATGCATGAATACGCGCTGGAAGCGGAGCTGCTGTACGAATTCCGCCGCAGCGGCGCGCAGTTCCCCGCGTATTCCTCCATCGTCGCCAGCGGCGACAACGCCTGCATCCTGCATTACAGCGCCAACAACGCGGTATTACAGGACGGCGAACTGGTGCTGATCGACGCCGGCTGCGAACTCGATGGCTACGCCTCCGACATCACGCGCACGTATCCTGTCAACGGCCGCTTCAGCGGCCCGCAGCGAGCGCTGTATGAACTGGTGCTGGCCGCGCAGCAGGCAGCGCTGGACATGGTTCGCCCAGGCTTGCCGCACAGCGCCATCCACGAGGCGGCCGTGCAGGTGCTGGCGCAGGGCATGCTGGACCTGGGTTTGCTGGATCGGCAGAAAAGTGGCAGCGTGCAGGACGTCGTCGCCGACAAGGCGTATATGCCCTTCTACATGCACGGCACCAGCCACTGGCTGGGCATGGACGTGCACGACGTGGGCGCCTACCGCGACACGGGCGCGCCCGGCAAGCCGTGGCGCGCTTTGGCACCGGGCATGGTGCTGACGGTGGAACCGGGCATCTATGTGCGCCCCGGCGCGGGCGTGCCGGAGCAGTTCTGGCATACCGGCATCCGCATCGAAGACGATGTGCTGGTCACGCCACAAGGCCATGAAGTCTTCAGCACGGCGCCCAAGAGCGTCGCTGAAATCGAACAACTGATGTCACAGGATTAACGCCGCAGCATGCATACACCGTCCACTTTCGATCTCGCCATCTGCGGCGCCGGCCCCGTCGGCATGGCGCTGGCCGCCCTGCTGGTGCAGCGCGGCAGACGCGCCGCCGGCATCGTCCTGCTCGACGCCAAATCGCTCGAACAAGCCAGGCGCGACCCGCGCACCATCGCCCTGTCGCACGGCAGCCGCCAGATTCTCGAGGAAGCGGGCGCCTGGCCCGTGGCAGCGACCCCGATTCATCAGATTCACGTTTCGCGCCGCGGCCAGTTCGGGCGCAGCCTGATGGACCGCAGCGAGCATGGCGTCGAGGCGCTCGGTTATGTGGCGCGTTACGGCGCCGTCGTCAGCGCGCTGGCCGATGTATGCGAGCGCCTGGGCGTAACCAGCTTGCGCCCGGCACTGGTGACGGGCACTGAGGAAGACGCCGACAGCGTCAGCGTGCAGATCGACCAGGCGGGCGCCGCATCGAGCTTGCGCGCCAGCCTGCTGGTGCAGGCCGAGGGCGGCCTGTTCGGCCAGCAGCCGGAGCGCGCCGTCAGCCGCGATTATGGCCAAAGCGCCATCATCGCCCATGTGCGCACAAGTAGCCCCATCGCCCACCGCGCGTATGAGCGCTTCACCGACGAAGGCCCGCTGGCCCTGCTGCCGCAGGACGACGGCTACGCGCTGGTATGGTGCGTGCCGCCGACGCGCGCCGAACAATTGCTGGCCCTGGACGACACGGCCTTCCTGGCACGCCTGGGCGCCGCCTTCGGCAGCCGCCTCGGACGCTTTAGCCACACGACGGCGCGCCTGGCCTATCCGCTGGGCCTGAACGCGCAGGCGGGCGGCACGGCGCGCACGGTCGCCATCGGCAATGCGGCGCAAACCCTGCACCCGGTGGCGGGGCAAGGCTTGAACCTGGGCTTGCGCGACGCCGCCGTGCTGGCCCGCGTGCTGGCGCAGGACAGCAGCCCGGCCGGACTGGAACGCTACGCCAGCCTGCGCCAGGCTGACCGGGGGCTGACCGTGCGCGTCACCGACACCATGGCGCGCATCTTCACGGGCAGCGCCCCCACGCAAGGCTTGCTGGGTCTGGCGCTGGGCTTGCTGGACGTTGTCAGCCCGGCGCGCAGAAGTCTGGCCCAGCTGATGATGTACGGCCGGCGCTGAGCCTCGGTGATCAAGGCACGGGCGAAAAAGAAACAGGCGAGATATCCGGCATGGAGTAAACCGCCCGCGGATGCGACAATGGCTGTCACCTGGTTTTCGGCGACCGTTCCATGACAGATGCTTTGCCCGCAGCACCGCCTGCAGCTCTTCCCGAAGTACTTTTTTTCCGTCTGCTGGAAGATGCCCTCGACGCCGTCATCATCATCGACGAGCAGTGCCGCATCCGCTATATCAATGGCGCCATGCGGGCGCTGTCGGGCTATGCCAGCGGAGAATTGCTGGGCCAGACACTGAACGGCCTGCTGCCCGACGCCGTCGGCGCGCAGCATGACAACCTCGTGCTCAACTACATCCGCAGCTCACGCAGCTCCAGCGTGCTGGGCAAGATACGCGAATTTGCCATTCGCCACCGCGATGCGCAAATGATCCCCATCGAAATGAAGGCGCTGGACCTGGGCGTGGTCGACGGCATGCGCTATTTCGGCGCCTTTTTGCTCGATGTGCGCGAACGGCGCGAACTGGCGGCAAAAAACGCCAGCCTGCTGGCGCAGCTGGAACAGCAGGCGCTGTACGATGCGCTGACGTCGCTGCCCAACCGGCGCGCCTATGAAGCGCAGGCAGAACAGGCGATGGCGCGCGCGGCGCGCAGCGGCGCCGCCCTGAGCGTGGGCGTGGCCGACCTCGACCACTTTAAAAAGATCAACGACCGCTACGGCCATGCCGTGGGCGACGCCGTGCTGCGCACGGTGGCGCAGGTGCTGCGCGACACGGGACGCATCACCGACGTGGCGGCGCGCCTCGGTGGCGAGGAATTCGGCCTGCTCTTCCCGGACGCCAGCCTGCAGCAGGCCTACCAGGTAGCTGAACGCATCCGCGCGGCCGTGGCAGCGGCGGTCACCGTGCTGCCGGATGGCAGCCCGTTGCACGTCACCATCAGCATCGGCGTGGCGTCGCTGGTGCAAGGCGCCAGCCTGGACGCCGCCATATCGGATGCCGACAAGGCCCTGTACGCGGCCAAGCATCAGGGACGCAACAAAGTCGTCGCGGCAGCGGCCGGCCAATAAAAACGGCCCGCGCAAGGCGGGCCGTCAGGTCGCCGCAAGCGGCATTTATTCGATCGCTTTCAGCATATCCTCGATCACCTTCTTGGCGTCGCCAAACACCATCATCGTGTTCGGCTGGTAGAACAGTTCATTGTCCAGGCCCGCATAGCCGGAAGCCATCGAGCGCTTGTTGACGATGATGCTCTTGGCCTTGTAGGCTTCCAGGATCGGCATGCCGGCGATCGGCGATGTCGGGTCTTTCGCCGCCGGGTTGACGACGTCGTTCGCGCCCAGCACCAGCACCACGTCCGTCTGGCCGAATTCGCCGTTGATGTCTTCCATCTCGAAGACCTGGTCGTACGGGACTTCCGCCTCGGCCAGCAGCACGTTCATGTGGCCCGGCATGCGCCCTGCCACGGGGTGGATCGCATACTTGACGGTGATGCCCTTGTGCGTGAGCTTTTCCACCAGTTCCTTCAGCGAGTGCTGCGCGCGCGCCACGGCCAGGCCGTAGCCGGGCACGATGATGACGGTTTCCGCATTGCTCATGATGAAGGCGGCGTCGTCGGCCGAACCCGATTTCACGGGACGTTGTTCCTGTGCGCCAGCCACGCCCGCCGCCGGCGCAGCGCCGCCGAAGCCACCGAGGATGACGTTGAAGAACGAGCGGTTCATGGCCTTGCACATGATGTACGACAGGATCGCGCCGGAAGAACCGACCAATGACCCCGCGATGATCAGCATCGAGTTATTCAGCGAAAAACCGATGCCGGCCGCAGCCCAGCCGGAGTAACTGTTGAGCATCGACACCACCACCGGCATATCGGCACCACCGATGGGAATGATGATCAGCACGCCCAGCGCAAAGGCGATCAGGGTCATGATGACGAACGGCGTCCAGGCCGGCTCCACCGCGTCGGCGAAACAGAACGCCAGGCCCAGGCCGACCATCACCAGCGCCAGCACCAGGTTGAGCATGTGCTGGCCCTTGAAGCTGACGGGCGCGCCCTGGAACAGGCGGAACTTGTATTTGCCCGACAGCTTGCCGAAGGCAATCACCGAACCGGAGAACGTGATGGCGCCGACAAAGGTGCCGATGAACAGCTCGAAGCGGTTACCGATGGGCAGCGCCTGGCCTTGCTGGGCGATGTTGAAGGCCCACGGCTCGGACACCGCCGCCACGGCGATGCACACGGCCGCCAGGCCGATCAGCGAATGCATGGCCGCCACCAGTTCCGGCATCTTCGTCATTTCCACGGTTTTTGCCAGGTAGGCGCCGATGGCGCCGCCCGTGACGATGCCGATGATGACGAGGGTCAGGCCCATGCCGCCCGTTTGCTGCTCCTTCAGTTTCAGGATCAGCGCCACGGTGGTGACGGCGGCAATGGCCATGCCGCTCATGCCAAAGGCATTGCCGCGGCGCGCCGTCGAGGGCGACGACAGGCCTTTCAAGGCCTGGATGAAGCACACCGAGGCGATCAGGTACATCATCGTCACCAGATTCATGGTGACGAAGCTCATGGCGTGACTCATTCTTTTGCTCCTTGCTTGGCCTTTGGTTCTTTTTTGCGGAACATCTCGAGCATGCGCTGCGTGACGAGGAAGCCGCCAAACACGTTGACGGCGGCCAGCGCCACGGCCAGGGTGCCGGCCGCCTGCGCCAGCGGGCCTTGCGTCAGGCCGGCCGCCAGCATGGCGCCGACGATGATGATGGCGGAAATGGCATTGGTAACGGCCATCAGCGGCGTGTGCAGCGCTGGCGTGACAGTCCAGACGACGTGGTAGCCGACATAAATGGCCAGCACGAAGATGATCAGATTGGTGATGGTGTGACTGATTTCCATGATGTAGTTCTCTCCGGCGCCGCGTTATTTTCTGAGGATGTCATTGCCCGCGCAAACCAGGCTGGCCTTGATGATTTCATCCTCGCGGTCGATCAGCAATTGATCGTCCTTGTCGATGATGAGCTTCAAGAAGTCCAGCACGTTGCGCGCATACAGGGCCGAGGC
Source organism: Janthinobacterium sp. 78 (assembly GCF_003096775.1). Taxonomy (NCBI): domain Bacteria; kingdom Pseudomonadati; phylum Pseudomonadota; class Betaproteobacteria; order Burkholderiales; family Oxalobacteraceae; genus Janthinobacterium; species Janthinobacterium sp. 78. The sequence continues at coordinate 6,062,575 of NZ_QENT01000001.1, forward strand.
GTCGGCCGCCACCAGGGTCGCCAGGTTCGGCTCGCCCACGATGTAGACGCCGTGCTTGATGACCGTCTTGCCCAGTTCTGACAGGGGGCAGTTGCCGCCCTGCTCGACGGCCAGGTCGACGATGACGGAGCCGGGCTTCATGGCTTTCACCGTTTCTTCGGAGATCAGCACGGGCGCGGCGCGGCCGGGAATCAATGCCGTGGTGATGATGATGTCGGCCAGTTTCGCCCGTTCATGCACCAGTTCGGCCTGGCGGCGCATCCAGTCGGCAGGCATGGCGCGCGCATAGCCGCCCGAGCCCTTGGCGATTTCCTTTTCTTCCTCGGTGAGGAAAGGCACGTCGAGGAATTTCGCGCCCAGCGACTCCACTTGTTCCTTGACGGGCGGGCGCACGTCGGACGCTTCGATGACTGCGCCCAGGCGCTTGGCCGTGGCGATCGCCTGCAAGCCCGCCACGCCCACGCCCATGATCAGCACGCGGGCTGCCTTGACGGTGCCGGCTGCCGTCATCAGCATCGGCATGAAGCGCTGGTAGGTATTCGCGGCCACCAGCACCGCCTTGTAGCCGGCGATATTCGCCTGCGACGACAGCACGTCCATCGACTGCGCGCGCGTGATGCGCGGCACGGCTTCCAGCGCGAAGGCGGACAGGCCGGCCGTGGCCATGGCGGCGATATTGTCGGCGTCAAACGGGTTGAGCATGCCGATCAGCACCGTGCCGCTGGCCATCAGGGCCCGTTCGCTAGCGTCCGGTGCGCGTACCTTGAGCACGATGGCGCAAGCATAGGCTTCCTGGGCGGTACCGATCTGCGCGCCGGCGGCGGCATACGCGGCGTCGGGAATCGACGCTTGCAAGCCCGCTCCCGCCTGCACGATGACCTGATGCTTGGCTACCAGCTTCTTGACTGTCTCGGGCGTGGCTGCCACCCGCGTTTCACCAGGCCGTGTTTCGGCCGGTATGCCTATCCTCATGATGCCTCCGCTAATTGATAAACTGACTAGAATCTAACACGGAAAGCAGCGCGTTAAACGTTTGTGAACCAGCAACTTCTAGTTGTACGACACTAATTTCACCCGCATCCCCGAATTCGTTTCACCATGCGGCGCGGCGACCATATTGTGGAAATGTGTGTCAATCTCACCACAGTCGAGCCTGCGTGCGCGCTTGTTTTGACCACAGGGAAAGCCTATATTAGCGGGCGTTTCCTGCCATCTTGCCGACTAAGCCCCCATGCTAGTGCGCGCCCCGGGAAAGACGTAAGTACCTCCCACCGCTATTTGCTAAAACGTTGTCATTTATCAATATGTCCGCGCAACAGAAGGCCGGGTTCAAACCGCGCGCGCAGAACAAGATAAAATGTCGGCTCTTTCAAGGATGGAATCATGCCGAGAATCTGGAAACCCTCTGTCACCGTTGCCGCCATCGTCGAGCGCGACGGCCTGTTTTTACTGATTGAAGAAGAAACCAGCGAAGGCATCAAGCTCAACCAGCCGGCCGGTCATCTCGACCCGTTCGAGTCGCTGGAACAGGCGGTGATCCGCGAGACGCTGGAAGAAGCGGCCTACGATTTCATCCCCACGGCACTGGTCGGCATGTACATGTCGCGCTATCAGTCACTGCGCACGGGCGAGGACGTGACCTATTTGCGCTTCACCTTTTGCGGCACGGCCGGCGCCGAGCATGACCGCCCGCTGGACGAAGGCATCATCCGTACCTTGTGGATGACGCGCGACGAGCTGGCGGCATGCCAGGAGCGCCACCGCAGTCCTCTGGTGCTGCAGTGCGTGGACGAATACCTGGCTGGCCGGCGCGCGCCGCTGGCCCTGCTGCACACGCATGTGTCCGTCTTTAATAGTGCATAGACCCGCGCATGGCAATCATTTAAAAGTAACTGGAAAGCAAGATGAGCAAGAAGAAAGTCGTTATCGGCATGTCCGGCGGGGTCGATTCCTCGGTCGCGGCGTGGATGCTGAAGGAACAAGGCTATGAAGTCATCGGCCTGTTCATGAAAAACTGGGAAGATGACGACGATTCGGAATACTGCTCCACGCGCCAGGACTGGATCGACGCGGCCAGCGTGGCCGACGTCATCGGCGTCGATATCGAAGCCGTCAATTTCGCCTCCGAATACAAGGACCGCGTGTTCGCCGATTTTTTGCGCGAATACCAGGCCGGCCGCACGCCGAACCCGGACGTGCTGTGCAACGCTGAAATCAAGTTCAAGGCCTTCCTCGACCACGCCATGACCCTGGGTGCCGACCTGATCGCCACCGGCCACTACGCGCGCGTGCGCCAGGCGCCGGCGGACGCTGGACGCTATGAACTGCTGAAAGCCGTCGACGCCAGCAAGGACCAAAGCTACTTCCTGCACCGGCTGAACCAGGCGCAGCTGTCGAAAACCCTGTTTCCGCTCGGTGAAATCCCGAAGACGCAAGTGCGCCAGATCGCCGAACAGCTGGCGCTGCCGAACGCGCAGAAGAAGGATTCGACGGGCATCTGTTTTATCGGCGAGCGCCCGTTCCGCGAATTTTTGAACCGCTACCTGTCGTACAAGCCGGGCCCGATGAAAACGGCCGACGGCAAGACGGTGGGCGAACACGTGGGCCTGAGTTTTTATACGCTGGGCCAGCGCAAGGGCATCGGCATCGGCGGCGTGAAGTCGTACCAGAATGCCGATGGCAGCAGCGACGCCTGGTATGTGGCGCGCAAGGATATCGCCAACAATACCCTGTGGGTGGTGCAGGGCCATGACCATCCGTGGCTGCTGTCGCCGGCCTTGACGGCGGACCAGGCCAGCTGGGTCGCGGGCGTGGCGCCGCAGGCAGGCGCCCTGTCCGCCAAGACGCGCTACCGCCAGGCCGACGTGGCTTGCCAGCTGCTGCCGGAGGGAAATGAACACTTCAGCCTGGCGTTTGACCAGGCACAATGGGCCGTCACGCCGGGCCAGTCGGCCGTGCTGTACGACGGCGACGTGTGCCTCGGTGGCGGGATTATCGCCAGCGCGACGGGCCTGGCCGGCGTTTAAGTATTGCCTTGCGCAGCGGCGGCAAGCGCCTGCTGCTGCTTGCGCACCATGGCAATGACCGTATTGCGCACGGTTTTCAGGACCGTGTCGGCCATGAAGGGTTTCACGATGAAGCCCGATACGCCCATGGCGTGCGCCGCCTGCAGCGAGGCGGCGTCGATGCCGCCCGAGACCATGAAAATGAGCGTTTTCGGATACTGGGCGCGGATGGTTTGCACCACATTGCTGCCGTCTTCTACCTGCTCGCGCGCGATGCAGACGAAATGCGGATGGTGCTTGACCAGCAGCGCCAGTCCCAGCGCGCTGGTATGCGTCTGCCCGCAGACATCGTAGCCGCCATCGATCAGGACCGAGTTCAGCAGACCGCGCGCCACGGCGCTGCTATCGATCAGGACTGTTTTTAACATCATGATTGCTTTCCTTGCTTGATTGTTCTTGCCTGGCGTTCTACTTTTCCCACGCGAGCTTGTTCCAGGTCACGCCTAAAACTACGTCGGTCTTGAGTTCCACCAACTTTCTTGAAAGATACAGTATTTCCCGCTCTTTTCGCAGGCTTTCGCCCAGCGCACCGGGCAAAATCCCCGCGCCGGCCATCACGGCGTCGATATTGCCGTAACCGCGCAACAGTTTCGCCCCCGTTTTCAGGCCGATCTTCGACACCCCGGGGATGCTGTCGGTGACGTCGCCCATCAGCGCCAGCAAGTCGGGCAGCAGTTCCGGCGGCACGCCGAACTTTTTCTCGACCCAGGCGCGGTCGTGCCAGATGCCCTTGAAATGGTCCCACACCAGCGCGCCGTGCGCGATCAGGCCATGCAAATCCTTGTCGGTGGTGGCGATGACGGCCGCGCCGCGCCCCTCGTGCAGCCAGCGCATGACGGCCGTGCCGATCACATCGTCGGCCTCCACTTCGGGAATGCTCACGACATGCATGCCGAAGCTGGCCAGGGTGGCGTAAAAGCCGGGCAAGGCGTCGCGCAGCACCTGCGGCATGGGCTGGCGCCCCTCGCGGTAACCGGCATACAGGGCGTGGCGCCAGGTCGGGCCGCCAAAGTCGAAGGCCGGCAGGATGTGCGTCGGCTCGTGGTCGTTGATGAGCGTGCGGAATGACGACAGCGCGTGGCGCAGCGCGATCTCCGCCTTCAGGTCGGAATCGGGTTCAGGACTGGCTTCGTAGACGCGGCGTACGATATTCAAGCCGTCGATAGCGAGGAGTCTGGCCATGCGGTAAGTGGATACTGGTTGAATCGGGCATTTTACCGTATGGACCGCACCGAAAGCAGTTTCAGATCCCCGCGCCGCCCGGGAACAGCTGATTGACCAACTCGCCAATTTTCTTATCCGCATCAATAAACTTGGCCGTATTCATGCCGGCGCGCTTCGCGTCATACACGGCCTCGCCCACCACCTTGCCATTGTTGTACACCTTGATATTGGCATAGTTCATATACGTCGCCAGATCCCAGCGCCAATTCGCCGTGTAGGTGGACGTCAGCGGGCATTCGATGATCGATGCCGAGGCTGGCAATTGACGCGCAGCATAGCCCTTGCCTTCCAGCGCGCGCTTGTATGCAGCCATAAAACCGACGCGTACATCGGGGTTATTCAGAATACAGACTTCTTTGCTGGTAAAGCTCTCTACCGGCTTGACTGTCTGCTTAATGGCGCATCCCGTGAACAGCAGCAGGGCGGAGACAAGCGTGATTCTTTTGAACATGGGGAAGAGCGCATCGCAGCGCGGTCAGATGGTTATAAAAAGAAAATATTTTATAGCAAAAGAATGTGAAAAAGTAATATTACTTTCTTTACACACCATCTTCCAGGCGCCATCTAGTCACTTCGAAAAATCATAAGGCCCACCTCTTTCCAGGGCACGCTGATACGCCGGCCGCGCGTGGATGCGCTGCAGGAACGCCGTCAGCTTCGGCAGGCGCTCGTCGAGTCCGCCGCGCATGGCGGCCGCTTCCAGCGGAAAGCTCATCTGGATGTCGGCCGCCGTGAATTCATTGCCGGCAAACCATTTGGTGTTCTCCAGTTCCGCTTCCATATAGGCCAGCTGGCTGTGGATATTCGGCAGGATGAAGCTGTTCTTGACCTTGCTGGCGATGCCGCGCGCGATCGGCTTGACGAAAAACGGCATGGGCGACGCTTCGACCTTGTCGAACACCAGCTTCATCAGCAGCGGCGGCATGGCCGAACCTTCCGCGAAATGCAGCCAGTAAGTCCAGCGCAGCTTCTCCGGCGTGCCCGCTGCCGGTATCAATCGGCCATTGCCGTAGCGCTCGATCAGGTACTCGATGATGGCGCCCGATTCGGCGACGGTGTGGGCGCCATCGGTGATCACGGGCGACTTGCCCAGCGGATGGACGGCTTTCAGCGAAGCGGGCGCCAGCATGGTTTTCGGGTCGCGCTGGTAACGCTTGACCTCATATTCCAGGCCCAGTTCCTCGAGTAGCCAGAGCACGCGCTGCGAGCGCGAATTGTTCAGATGGTGGACGACGATCATGGTGTTTCCCGTTAGGCGATGGTGGGTTCCAGTATAGCCGGGACGGGAAAATCGCGGCGGCAGGGGCGGCACACCAAAAGAAATTGCTAAAAACAGCATTTTCAATTGATAACTTTTCAATCTTGCCTTATCTTGTTTTGTTTCCAATAAGTAAGGAAACCCTCCGTGGATTTCGACACAAACAACACCACGCCCCAGCGCGAAGCCATTACCTTCAGCGCCACCGGCAGCGAATACTTCCGTATCTGGATCGTCAACCTGCTGCTGAGCATCGTCACCCTGGGCATTTATTCCGCCTGGGCCAAGGTACGCCGCAACCGCTATTTCTATTCCAGCACCCACCTGGCCGGCAGCAGCTTCGAATACCATGGCAATGCCGTGGCCATCCTGAAAGGCCGCATCGCGGCCGTGGTTTTGATCGGCGGCTACAACATCGCCTTCCAGGTCTCGCCCATCGTCGGCCTGATCATGCTCGTACTGATGATGGCCGTGCTGCCATGGCTGGTCTGGAAAAGCCTGCAATTCAAGCTGTACAACACCAGCTACCGCGGCATCCGCTTCGGCTTTGACGGCAGCGCCAGGGAAGCCTACAAATACTTCCTGTGGCTACCCATCCTGAACACCTTCACGGCTGGCCTGATGACGCCGTTCCTGCACCAGCGCCTGAAGCGCTTCCAGCACACGCAGAGTCGCTTCGGCAGCAGCAACTTCAGCTTCGACGCCAGCGTCGGCAGCTTCTACAAAACCTATTTGCTGTTCTTCGCCCTGCTGCTGGCCGGTTTCCTGGTGCTGATCTTTGTCGTCTTTGCCAGCGTCTTCGCCACGTTTGCCAGCGATGCCAACGATGTCACCAAGGCCGGCAGCATCTTCGGCGCCGTGGCCGCCCTGTATGCGTGGGCGTTTATCGTGCTGCCGCTGTTCCTGACCATGATCCAGAACCTGATCTGGAACCATACGCGCTTGCAGCAGCACCAGTTCCAGTCGCAGCTGACCTGGGGCCGCACCACCTTCATCATGCTGACCAACCTGCTCGGTATCGTCGTCACCCTGGGCCTGTTTTCGCCATTCGCCCACGTGCGCTGGCTGAAGTACCGCCTGGAAGCGACGTCCATGCTGGTGCACGGCAGCCTGGACGCCTTTGTCGCCGCCACCGGAGAGCAGGTATCGGCCACGGGCGAAGGCATGGTCGACCTGCTGGACTTCGACCTGTCGCTGTAAGATGCAAAACGACAGCCCGACAGCGAATGCGCCGCTGGCCGCACGCTATTTCGACGGCCAGACCTCGCGCCTGTACCACGTCACGCTCAGCGTGCACGATGGCCAGGCCGTGCTGGCCGGCGACATCGAACGCAGCTGCCCGCTGGCCGAGCTGCACGTGTCCGAACGCAGCAGCCACGCCGTGCGCAAGGTCAGCTTTCCCGACGGCGCCTACCTGGAGATCGCCGACCAGGCGGCCTTCAACGCCATGCTGCATGACACGGGCCACCGCGACGGCTGGGTGGTGCGGCTGCAGCAAAGCTGGCGCGGCGCCCTGCTGGCCACGGTCGCCACCGTGCTGGCCCTATGGCTCAGCTATCAGTACCTGCTGCCCGTGGTGGCGAAGGGCGTCGCGTATGCGATTCCCCAGTCCGTCGAGCGGCAACTGGGCCAGGGCGTGCTCGATTTCCTCGACAGCCACGTGTTTGAAGCGAGCAAACTCGACGGTGCGCGCCAGCAAGCCTTGCGCAGCCAGTTCGCCCGCCTGGCCACGCCTGGCGACAGCACGCCCGAGCACCGCATCGTGTTCCGCAAGAGCAAGATCGGTCCGAACGCGTTTGCCCTGCCATCCGGCGACATCGTGCTGACCGATGAAATGGTGGAACTGATGCCCGATGACCTGGCCATCATGGGCGTGCTGGCGCATGAACTGGGCCATCTGCAGCAGCGCCACCTGACGCGGCGCCTGATCCAGACCTCGGCCGTGGGCGCCGGCGCGGCGCTGCTGTTCGGTGACGTGTCGACCGTGGTGGCGACCTTGCCGCCGCTGCTGCTGGACTTGAAGTATTCGCGCGACGTCGAGCGCGAGGCGGACGACTACGCGATCGCCATGCTGCGCCAGAATGGCATCGCGCTGGAACACCTGGCGCAAGTGTTTGTCGCCCTGGGCAAGCTGGACGAGGGCACGCCGTATTTGTCGAGCCATCCGGCCAGCGCCGAAAGAGTGGCCCGCATCCGCGCGGCACAGCGCTAAGCCTCACGCGGCGTCCTCCGGGCGCCGCGTTCTTTCCCTCCAGCACGTTCCGCGAATCGAAGGTAGACTCGACAGTTATCAGTCTGACTTCACCGGAGTGCCCATGCACCTAGTACCATTTCGCTACCTGACCTTCATTGCGACGGCCGCCATCTTTGTCCTGTCCCTGTTTTACTACGATCATTACTGGCTGCCCGTGCTAGCCGGTGCGCTGACCCTGGTCGGCATCAGCGACCTGCTGCAAACGAAGCGCGCCCTGCGCCGCAACTACCCCATCCTCGCGCATTTCCGCTTCTTTTTTGAGAGCATCCGCCCCGAAATCCGCCAGTACTTCCTGGAAAGCGACAGCGAGGCGACGCCGTTTTCGCGCAGCCAGCGCAGCATCGTCTACCAGCGCGCCAAGGAGCAGACGGACAAGCGCCCGTTCGGCACCCAGCTCGACGTGTACCAGGCGGGCTATGAATGGATCAACCACTCCATCGCCCCCGCCAAGGTGACGGGCCACGATTTCCGCATCGAGATCGGCAACCACCCGGACTGCCCGCGCACAAAGCCGTATTCGGCCAGCGTCTTCAATATCTCTGCGATGAGCTTTGGCGCCCTGTCGGCCAACGCCATTCTGGCCCTGAACGGCGGCGCGCGCAGCGGCGGCTTCATGCACGACACGGGCGAAGGCAGCATCAGCCCCTATCACCGCGAAAACGGCGGCGACCTGGTGTGGGAAATCGGCTCCGGCTATTTCGGCTGCCGCAACCAGGATGGCACGTTTTCGGAAGAACGCTTCATCGCCAACGCCAGCTCCGAGCAAGTCAAAATGATCGAGCTGAAAATGTCGCAGGGCGCGAAACCCGGCCACGGCGGCGTGCTGCCCGGCCCGAAAGTCACCATCGAAATCGCCACCACGCGCGGCGTGATGGTGGGCGAGGATTGCGTCTCGCCGGCCGCGCACAGCGCCTTTTCCACACCGCTGGAAATGCTGCACTTTATCGACCGCCTGCGCACCCTGTCGGGCGGCAAGCCGACGGGCTTCAAGCTGGCCATCGGCCATCCGTGGGAGTTTTTCGCCATCGTCAAGGCCATGCTGGAAACGGGCATCACGCCCGACTTCATCGTCGTCGACGGCAGCGAAGGCGGCACAGGCGCGGCACCGCTGGAATTCACGGACCATGTGGGCACGCCGCTGCAGGAAGCGCTGGTACTGGTGCATAACACCCTGGTGGGCGCCAACCTGCGCGCGAAGATCAAGATCGGCTGCTCGGGCAAGATCATCACGGCCTTCGACATCGCCCGCCTGCTGGCGCTGGGCGCCGACTGGTGCAATTCGGCGCGCGGCTTCATGTTCGCGCTGGGCTGCATCCAGTCGCAAAGCTGCCACACGGACCGCTGCCCCACGGGCGTGGCCACGCAAGACCCGCAGCGCCAGCGCGCGCTGGTGGTGTCCGACAAGATTGCCCGCGTGGCGCACTTCCACCAGAACACCATGAAGGCGCTGGCCGAACTGATCGCCGCCGCCGGCCTGGCGCACCCGCAGGACCTGCGCCCGCACCACCTGGTGCGGCGCATCTCGCCGAACCAGGTGAAACTGGCCTCGGCCCTGCTGCCCTTCCTGGAAGCGGGCCAGCTGCTCGACCCGAGCCAGCTGCCGCAGCTGCCGCCCGTGTTCGGCCTGTACTGGCCCAAGGCCCAGGCGGTATCGTTCCAGCGCCTCGATTGATACGGCGTTTGCGCAAGTGAAGCAATACCAATTAATAACCACTTGCGCAAATATCCAAATCCAATACAATACCAAAACAAGTACAAAACCAAGGCAGCTTTTCCGGTGACCGCCACGACGCGCCACCACGGTGCCAGAATACGTATGTCGTCGTCACAATCAATACCGGAGGAGTTGCAGCATGGAGCAGGGTTTGCGCGAAAAAGTAGGACAGCTATTCATGGTGGGCTTCGACGCCCTGCAGGCGGACGAGCATATCAAGACCTTGATACGCGAAAAGAAGGTGGGCGGTGTGATCCTGTTCCGCCGCAACGTGCACACGCCTGCGCAAGTGTCCGCGCTGTGCCGCGAACTGCAGGAAATCAATGCGGAAGTGTCCGACATTCCACTGCTGATCTCCATCGATCAGGAAGGCGGCATGGTGATGCGCATCGAGCAGGGCGTCACGCCAATTCCCGCAGCGATGGCCTTCCAGGCAGCCGGCTCGGTTGAAGATTGCGAACGCATGAACCAGATCAGCGGCGATGAAATGCGCCAGGTCGGCATCAACCTGCTGCTCGCGCCCGTACTGGATGTGAACAACAACCGCAACAACCCCGTCATCGGCGTGCGCGCGTATGGCGAGGATGCCGCCACCGTCATCGCCTACGGCATGGCCGCCATGCGCGGCCAGCACGCCAGCGGCATGGCCGTGACCGCCAAGCACTTCCCCGGCCACGGCGACACGGCCACCGACACGCATTACGCGATGGCCCTGGTGCCGCACGACAAGGAACGCCTGCGCGCCGTGGAACTGGCGCCGTTCCGCGCGGCCATTGCCGGCGGCGTCGACGCCATCATGACGGCGCACGTGGTCTTTCCCGCCTTCGAAGCCGACACCAGCGTGCCGGCCACCCTGTCGAAAGGCGTGCTGACGGACCTGCTGCGCGGTGAAATGCAATACCAGGGCGTGGTCATTACCGACTGCCTGGAAATGGCGGCGATTGCCGACGGCATCGGCATCGCCCAGGGCGCCATCGCCACCTTGCAGGCAGGTGCCGACATCGTCCTCATCTCGCACCGCGAAGCGCAGCAGACGGCGGCCATCGACGCCGTCATCGCCGCCGTGGAGCGCGGTGACATTGCGATCTCGCGCATCGACGCGGCCTGTGCGCGCGTGGCTGAACTCAAGCGCAACCGCGCCGTGCGCGACTGGCGCAACCGCCCCGTCGCCCCGCCGGCGCTGATGCAGCCGGCCGCCATGGCCCTGTCGCAGCTGCTGCAAAAGGCGGCACTGCGCGTGCAGGGCGCGTACCGCGCGCTCGACGCCAGCCTGCCCGTGACCCTGCTGACGGTGGAAGTGCGTTCGCGCAGCGAGATCGACGAAGTGGCGCTGGGCCGCAACAAGGAAGCGCGCAGCTCGATGCTGCCGGCGCTGCTCAAAGCGGGCCTGGACGTGCGCGAATATGCCTTGTCGGCCGAAGCGCTGGACGAAGAGGTCGATGCGGCCATCGCCTTTGCACAAGGCGCGCAGCAGATCGTGCTGCAAACGTATAACGCCATGTTCGTCGATGGCCAGCGCCGCCTGGTCGAGGCCCTGCCGCAGGATAAACTGTGGCTGGTGGCGGGCCGTTTGCCGTATGACCTGGACCTGGCGCCCCACGCGCAAGGCCGCCTGGCCGCCTTCGGCTGCCGCCCGGCCGCGCTGGTGCCGGTCGTCGACAAGCTGGCCGGCAAGGCGTAAAGCGCAGTACTGCAGACGTAAAAAAACCCGCATGCGCGGGTTTTTTTTCATTCAGCTTGGCGCAACGGGCGGCAGCGCCGCCACCGCCAGCAAGGCGAACGGCCCGAGGAACAGGCCGATGCCAAACCAGAGTCCCCCGTGGCGGCCGCGCCGGCTGGCCAGCAGCCAGGAGGCGATCGCAAACAAAAACATGAAGATCAACAGTATCGCCATTGCCACTCCTTGCCATGTGGAAAGCCCAGTGTAGCCCACGGGCGCACCCGTGCCTAGACGTATATCAGATCTAGCGCTGTACCTGCATCAGAATCACGCGCTTGCTGCTGCCGTCGACCGGCGGCGTGGCCGATGGCGGCGGCGGACTGTCGCAGGAGCCGCAGGAACCGCAGCCACTGCCGCAGCCGGGCGCCACCTTGAAGAAGGCTGACATTTTCGCCTCATCGAGGCCGCAGCGCACCAGGCCACGCACGATGGCGCGGCGCACGCCCGCCGGCAGGTACTTGGTCGAAAAATGCAGCAGCGCGGCTGCGACGATCAGGGCGACGATGAGGGTTTGCCACATGCTTTTCTCCTAAGCGCCCAGTATCAGGGCGACGCGATACGTGATGAACGAGGCGCCATACGCCAGCGCGAACATGTAGCCGGCCATCAGCAGCGGATAGCGCCAGCCGCCCGTCTCGCGTTTCACCACGGAGAGCGTCGACAGGCACTGCGGCGCAAACACATACCAGGCCAGCAGAGACAGCGCGGTGGCCATCGACCATGAATGGGCGATCAGCGGCTCGAGCGTGGTGGCCAGCGCGTCGCCCGTTTGCGACAGCGCATACACGGTGCCCAGGGCGCCGACAGCCACTTCACGGGCCGCCATGCCGGGCACCAGCGCGATGCAGATCTGCCAGTTGAAACCGATGGGCGCGAAGATCACTTCCAGGCCGCGGCCCAGGATGCCCGCCAGGCTGTAGTAGATCGGCGGATGGATCGCATTGTCCGGCGCGCCGGGGAAGGTGCTGAGGAACCACAGGATGATCATCAGGCTCAGGATGATGGTACCGACGCGCGTCAGGAAGATCTTCGCGCGCTCCCACAGGCTGACGGCCAGGTTGCGCAGGTGCGGCCAGTGGTAGGCCGGCAGTTCCAGCATCAGCGGCTGGTTGCCGCGCACGCCCATGCCGCGCTTCATGACCCAGGCCACGGCCATGGCCGAGATGATGCCGGCAAAGTACAGCACGAACAGCACCAGGCCTTGCAGGCTCAGATAGCCCCACACTTCGCGCTGCGGGATGAAGGCGGCGATGATCAGCGCATACACGGGCAAACGCGCCGAACACGTCATCAGCGGCGCGATCATGATGGTGACCAGGCGGTCGCGCGGGTTCTGGATGGTGCGCGCCGCCATCACGCCGGGGATGGCGCAGGCAAAGCTCGACAGCAGCGGGATGAAGGCACGGCCCGACAGGCCCACGCCGCCCATCAGGCGGTCCAGCAAAAAGGCCGCGCGCGGCAGGTAGCCGCAGTCTTCCAGGCTCAGGATAAAGAAGAACAGGATCAGGATTTGCGGCAGGAAGACCAGCACGCTGCCGACGCCGCCGATGATGCCTTCCACCAGCAAGCTCTTCAGGTGGCCATCGGGCATGTTCGCCGTCAGCAGGGCACCCAGGTGGCCCACGCCATCGGTAATCATTTCCATCGGCGTGGCGGCCCAGGCAAACACGGCCTGAAAGATCAGGAACATCAGCACGGCCAGGATGAGCGGGCCGAACACGGGGTGCAGCACCACGTCGTCGATCTTTTCCGTCAGGTTGCCCGTATCGCTGCTGTCATTGCTGACGGCAGCCAGGATGCGGCGTACTTCGCGCTGGGTTTCTTCGACCGTGACGGCATCGATGGCCGCCAGCGGTTTCGCTTCCACGACCGGCAGGGGCAGCATCGCGTCGATGGCGTTCAACAGGGCTTTTTCGCCATCGTGCTGTACCGCGACGGTTTCCACCACGGGCATGCCCAGTTCCTGCGACAGCCTGGCCGTATCGATCAGCATGCCGCGCTTGCGCGCCACGTCCGTCATGTTCAGCGCCAGCAGCATGGGCAAGCCCAGGCGTTTGACTTCCAGCACCAGGCGCAAGTTCAGGCGCAGATTGGTGGCATCGACCACGCAGATGATGGCGTCCGGGCGCGGCTCGCCGCGGCGCATGCCCCCCACCACGTCGCGCGTGATGGCTTCGTCGGGCGTGGTGGCCGACAGGCTGTAGGCACCCGGCAGATCGAGCAGGCGCACGGGCTTGCCGGCGGGCGAAGTGAAATGGCCTTCCTTGCGCTCGATGGTCACGCCGGCGTAGTTCGCCACTTTCTGGCGCGCGCCCGTCAAACGGTTGAACAGGGCGGTCTTGCCGCAGTTCGGATTGCCCAGCAAGGCGATTTGTGGCTGATGCGGCGCTTTGTGCGCGCCCGCTTCCACGATAGTTTCGACAGCACCCATGGTTATTCCGGTTGAAGCAGCGGTTGAATCGTGATCAGCGCCGCTTCGAAGCGGCGCAGTGCGAACGTGGCATTGCCGACCTTGATGGCCAGCGGATCGCCGCCGGGAATGCCGCGCTTGAGCATGCGGATATGTTCGCCGGGAACGAATCCCAGCTCCATCAAGCGGCGGGCGAGGTCCACGCCATCTTCCGTCTGTCCTGCCGTGTGGGGCGTGATATGCAACACCGTGCCGCTCTGGCCGACTGCCAGCGCATCGAGCGTCATCAAGGGTGGAACTAGAGTCATGAGCAAATTCCGTTCAAATTAAGAACACCTGATACAGGCTGCGGCGCGGGGCGCCTTGCACTGCTCCCAGGTTTGTGAGGTAAAACGCCACTGTTGCGCATTACCGACAAGCGGCCTTTCAATCAGTCCAGACGGCGACCGTCCGAGACAATACCAGCATTATAAACATGAATGCGAATTGTTTTTATTTAGCCCGGAGAGTGGCCCCTGTCAAGGGCTGCGCCATGCGCACGCAGGCCATATCCACACGCCGCGCCCCGCCGCCAGGCGCCGCACACTTGAGCAAAATCGCTTGCATTGTCCTGCACTTTGCGCGACAATGAAACGTAATGATAATGATTCTCATTAAAACACTAGCAACAATGCTTCAGAGCACTAGTGTCTGTTCATCCTCCAGCCAGAAGGTGTATCAATGATTGTATGTGTCTGCAACAACATATCTGATCGTGAAATCCGTCAAGCCGTCGATCTTGGCCTGTCCAGCATGGCCGAACTGCGCCGCGACCTGGGCGTGGCCACCTGCTGCGGCAAATGCCATACCTGCGCGCGGGAGGTGCTGAACGATCACCTGAGCGCCACCGTAGTGCTGCAAGAAACCGTATTGATGCGAGCTGTACTGACAAACTAAAGAAAGCGATGAACGCCATGACGATGATGCCCCCGCCCGTAACGGTGCAGGCCGTGCAACAATTTGCCGACTTCGACAAGAAGCGCAACAAGTTCGCGCCGCTGATGGCCATCGTCGTCCTGCATCTCGCCGGCTTTTACGCCATCCAGAGCGGCTTGCTGAGCCGCGTCGTCACGGCGGCCATGCCGACCATCACCACCATCAGCATCATCGCCCCGCCGGCGCCACCCAAGCCGCCGGCACCGTCGGTGCCGAAAACCGTGGAACTGAGTGCTCCCGTGCCGCGCGCCGTCATCCCGCCGCTGCCGCTGATCGCCGTGGCACCGAGCGAACCGACGATCACGCCGCCGCAGCCGACGCGCGCCGAAGCAGCCCCCGTGGCCACCGCCGCGCCGACTGCGCCAGCGGCACCATCGCCGACGCCACCGGCGCCGTCCACGCCACGCACCGTCAGCAGCGTCGAATACATCAAGGCGCCGCAACTGATCTACCCGAATTTGTCGCGCCGCCTGGGCGAAAGTGGCACCGTGGTATTGCGCATCCTGATCAATGAAAAGGGTTTGCCGGAGCAAATCCTGGTCCATAAATCGACCGGCTACAGCAACCTCGATGAAGCGGGCCGCCAGGCTGCGCAGCGCGCGCTGTTCAAACCGATGATCGAAAACGGCAAGCCTGTCCCCGTCTACGTTTTAGTACCGCTGACCTTCCAACTGAGCTAGCCTTCCGGCGGCCACGGAGCCGCTGCCAGCCCGCAAGCACCGCACCCTGTGCCCTGCTTGCTTTTTTGCGCCCTGTTTTCTGTACCAGTCAAGCAACTGCTTGTTTCAGTCTGCCAGCCTACATCCCCGGGCCAGGCAGACTTTTTTTTGCCGGTGCCTCACGCAGTATCGTAGGTCGGATTAGCGCGGCCAAAGGCCACGCGTAATCCGACACCCCCACGATCACATCTCCGCCCACATCCGCAGCAGGTTGTGATAATGCCCCGTCAGACCCACCGTCGCGGGCGAATCGCCATGCTCGCCGCGCACGCTCTGGATGTTCTGATCGAGCTCGAACAGCATGCTGCGTTTCCAGTCCTCGCGCACCATGCTTTGCGTCCACAGGAAGGAGCAGATACGCTCGCCGCTGGTGACGGGCAGCACCTGATGCACGCTGCTCGACGGATACACGATCACGTCGCCGGCCGGCAGTTTTACCTCATGCGTGCCGTAGGCATCGACCACCACCAGCTCGCCGCCTTCGTACTCGTCCGGCTCGCTCAGGAACACGGTCGAGGAGACGTCGGCGCGCATCGACTGCATGCCGTTTTTCGGCGTGCGGATAGCGCCGTCGATATGCAGGCCATAGTGCTCGCCGCCCGCATAGCTGTTGAAGAACGGCGGCAGGATGCGCAGCGGCAGCACGGCGGCGAAGAACAGCGGATTGGCCATCAGCGCGCGGCTGACGATCTCGCCCAGCTCCAGCGCCAGCGGCGAACCTTCGGCCAACTGGCGGTTGCGCTTGACCTGCGCCCCTTGCGCCCCGACGCTGGCGCGCCCATCGACCCAGTCCGTTTGCGCCAGGCGCTGGCGAAACTGCGTCACCTGTTCCGGCGTCAGCACGCCGGGTATATGCAGCATCATCTTGCTATCCTTTTTCAGTAAAATCGCTGCCTGATTATCGCATCGCCGGCAGCGGCCAAGAAGGCACAAAAGCAAGAACGGAGCAACATTTCCCACCTTTTCAGCGCAGCCAAATAGCAGCATGAACGCGAATGAGAATGGCCTGCATTTTCCTTAACAAATAAAAAACGGGAAAATATGGCAATCCATTTGAGAATGGGTTTTATTCGCACGATATTTACGTTAAAAAGACGGAAAGACACCGTTTCGCAGCAAAAAACGCCCCTATTTTGCGCTATCATGCGGGCATAGCGAAACCGGCAACCTGCGCGCCACCAGGCAGCCCTGCGCCACCCGGCAGTGAACGCCAGCAGCCTGCGGTTTCATCATCGAACGCGACACAGAACAAAGGAATTCCCATGAAGGGCGATAAAGAAGTCATCCGCATGCTCAACGCACAGCTCACCAACGAACTGTCGGCCATCAACCAGTACTTCCTGCATGCGCGCATGTACAAGCACTGGGGCCTGGAAAAGCTGGGCAAGAAGGAATACGAAGAATCGATCGGCGAAATGAAACACGCCGACAAGCTGATCGACCGCATCCTGATGCTCGACGGCCTGCCTAACCTGCAAGCGCTGCACAAGCTGCTGATCGGCGAGAACACGCCGGAAATGCTCGAATGCGACTTGAAGCTGGAGCGCGCCGCGCACGCCACCGTCAAGGAAGGCATCGCCATCAGCGAAAAAGCGGGCGACTACGTGTCGCGCGACCTGTTCCTGATGATCCTGGAAGACACGGAAGAGCATATCGACTGGCTCGAAACGCAGATCGACCTGATCGCCAAAGTTGGTATTCAAAATTATCTGCAAAGTCAGATGGCGATTGAAGAGTAACCGTTTCGCAGCATCGTAAAAAAACCGGCAGAGCCGGTTTTTTTACGTCCGTCCTCAAGTCTTTGTGGCCTGCGGTGGGCGCAGCTTGACGAACAGCACCGCCACCGCCGCGCACAGCAACAGGGCGCCGGCCAGCCGGATGACGTTTTCCGGATTGCCGCCCAGCCAACTGCGGTAGTACAGCGGCAGAGTAAATATCTGGATGATCATCGGGATGACGATGAACATGTTGAAGATGCCCATGTAGACGCCCGTGCGCGCGGGCGGGATGCAGCCGGCCAGCATGATGTAGGGATTGCCCATGATGCTGGCCCAGGCCAGGCCCACGCCCAGCATGGGCAGCAACAGCAGCACCGGGCTGTGGATCAGCGGGATGCTCAGCATGCCCACACCGGCTGCGCACAGGCACAGGCTGTGCATGCGCTTGGGGCCGAAGCGGCGCGTGAACGGGACCAGCGCAAAGGCGGCGATAAAGGCGACGAAATTGTAGAAGGCGCCCACCTGCCCGTTCAGCAGGCCCGCGTCGCGAAAGCCCTGTGATGCGGGGTCCGTCGTGTGAAACAGGGTGGCCGCCAGCGACAGCGCGATGTACTGCCAGTAGCAGAACATGGCGTACCACTGGAACAGGTTGACGAGGGCCAGCTGCTTCATCGTCGGCGGCATCTCGCGCAGGGCCGCGCCGATATCGGCCAGCGTATGGCGCCAGCCCGGCGGGCGGCTGCGGATGGCCGCCAGCTCGGCCGCCGTGAGCGGGTTTTCCGGCGTCGTCTTCAGGGTCCACAGCACCGAGGCCAGCGAGAACACGGCGCCGATCAGGAAGGCGGCGATGACGATGTGCGGAATATGGCTGCCATTGACGGCATCCTTGTTCATGCCCAGCATGACCAGCAGCGATGGCGTCAGGTAGGCCAGCGTTTGCCCCAGCCCCGTAAACGCGCTTTGCGTGAGAAAACCCAGCGAGTGCTGCTTCTTGTCGAGCTTGTCGCTGACGAAGGCGCGGTATGGCTCCATCGTCACATTGTTGGCCGCGTCGAGTATCCACAGCAGGCTGGCGGCCATCCACAGGGTGGGACTGAAGGGCATGGCCAGCAGGCCCAGGCTGCACAGGATGGCGCCGATCAGAAAGTAGGGCGTGCGGCGGCCCCAGCGCGTCACCGTGCGGTCGCTCATGGCGCCAATCAGCGGTTGCACGAGCAGCCCCGTCATGGGACCGGCCAGCCACAAATATGGCAGGCTCGCCTCGTCGGCGCCCAGGTATTTGTAGATGGGGCTCATGCTGCTTTGCTGCAGCCCAAAGCTGAACTGGATGCCGAAAAAACCGACATTCATGTTGACGATCTGCCAGAACGACAGATGCGGGCGGTGCGTGCTGGCGTCGCTCATGACTGTTCCCTTTCCAGCCATAGCATATGCCATGGCTGCAAGCCTACCGTGCCGGCCAGCACGCTGCCATCGAGGCTGTTGCGCCACTCGCCTGCGGGCAAGGTGAAACGCTGGCTGGCGCCGCTGAAATTGCTCAGGTTGAGGAAGGCGTCGCCACGCAGCAGCGCCAGCACGGCCGGCGTGTCGGCGGACAGCACGCTGCGCGGCGCAGCGGCGGCCAGGGCCGGCAAGCGCCTGCGCACGTCGATCAGCTGGCGCAGCGCCGGATACAGCCGGCCGCTGGCGCTCACGCCATCGTGGCGCCATGCCAGCAGGCTGTCGTCGAACGCGGGGCGCTGCAGCCAGCGGCTGTCCATCGCCCGGTCGGGGCGCTGCGTGTAGCTGTCATCGTTGGTCATGCCCAGTTCATCGCCCATGTACAGCACCGGCAAGGCGCCAAAGCTCAAGGCCAGGCCATGCAGCAGCAGCAGGCGGCGCAACGCGTATTCCTGCTCCTGCACCGTAGTGGCGCTTTCCAGGCCGGCCAGCGAAGCGGCCATGCCGTTGCTGCCATGCGCCTTGTCGGCGCTGCTGCTCTGGAAGGCCGCGCCGCACGCATAACTGCCGGGGGCACCGGCAAAGAAGCGGGCGATGCGCGCCAGGCGCGCCGGCCCGTTCGCGCCCGCTTCATTGAGCAGCACGTTCCAGCCGATGTCGTCGTGGCAGCGCACGTAACTGAGCCAACTGGCGGCTGGCGGCAGCGGCGGCGTGGCGGCAATCACCTGCTGCAGCAAGTCCGTGCTTTCCTCGGCCAGCGCGCCCCAGCCGGCGGCCATCAGGCTGCTGTGATAGGCGATATGGCATTCGGGCGCGGCATCGCTGCCAAAGTAGGCGGGCAGCTTGGGCGTGGGCACGATGGCTTCGGCCTTGAGCAGCACGCCCGGCGCGACGATGGCGGCAATCGCCCGCAAGGCTTGCAGCAGGCTGTGGGCTTCGGGCTGGTTCATGCAATCGCTACCTTCGCGCTTCCACAGGAAGGCCGTCGAATCGAGGCGGAACACCTCGATTCCCTTGTTGGCCAGGCCCAGCATGGCGCCGGCCATGGCCGCGAAGACGGCCGGATTGGCGTAATTCAAATCCCACTGGTAGGGATAAAACGTGGTCCAGACCCAGCGCTGGAGCTCCGGAACGAAGGTGAAATTGCCAGGCGCCGCCTGCGGGAAAACCTGGCCCACGGTGCGCTCGTAGCGGTCCGGCTGCACACGGTCGGGATAGGTGTGGAAAAAATCGCGCAGCAGCGGATCGCCCGCCTTGGCGCCCAGCGCCCACGCATGGTCGTCGGCCACGTGGTTGAGGATCAGATCCGAACACAGGCTGATGCCGGCCGTGCGCAGCTGCGCCGTCAGCGCCAGCAAGTCGGCATTGCTGCCCAGTGCGGGGTCGACTTCCTCGAAGCTGGCGACGGCAAAACCGCCATCGCTTTCACCGGCGCGCGCACGCAAAAACGGCAGCAGGTGCAGATACGTCACGCCCAGTTCGCGCAGGTGGGCAATGCGTTCAGCCACGCCTTGCAAGTTGCCACCGAAGCGCTGCACATACGCGCTGTAGCCCAGCATGGACTGGCTGGCAAACCAGTCTGGCTGCGCTTCGCGCTGCGCATCTTGCCGCCGCAGTTCGGGCGCGCGCGCCGCGGACAGCCGCCCCACGCTTTCCATCAGGTCGCCCAGCCAGGGCAGGAAGTCCGGCCGCTGGCCATACAGGCTGCCCAGGCGGTCCAGCAAGACCGCCTCCTGGCGCGCATAGCGGCGCGCCGCATCGTCGCGCAAGTGCGTGGGGAGCGGCGCCAGCAGGCGCGCCAGGGGGCTGCGTATCGACATCATGAATCCTATCCTTGCTTAAAATGCGTATTTCAGACTGACCTTGACGGCGCGCCCCGTGATCGAGCGGGCCGCATGGCCATCGCCCTCGACTTCCGTATAGCCGATCTTGTTGAGCAGATTGTTCGCCGTCAGCGCCACCTGCATTTGCGGCGTCAGCTGGTAATTGACGAAGGCATTGAGCACCTGGTAGGCGGGCAAGGTGATCGTGTGCGCGTCGTCGCCCCACGACTTGCCCGTGCCGACCAGGCTGGCGCCGAAGGTGGCCGGTCCCCATTCATAGGTGGGCGCGATCTGGTACACGACACGCGCCTGGCGCCGCGGCGTGTTGCCGATCAGCGCCACGTCGGCCGCCGCCGTGCCCGTGATTTCGGCATCCGTGAACGTCAGGCCGCCATTGATGCGGAAGTCGCCGTTGCTGTAAGCCGCCTCCAGTTCCACACCCTTGGCTTCATAGCTGTTGGCCGTGCGCAGCTGGGTGGTCGCCTCGTAATTGCTTTCCTTGGTCTTGGCCTGGAACACGGTCACAAAAGTGCTCAGGGGACCGCGCCGCCATTTCACGCCCCCTTCGAGCTGGCGCACGGTATTCATCGCCACGGGCACGCTGCCATCGAGCGGCGTGCCGAACAGGATGCGGTCCGCATTGAAGGCCACGCCTTCGCTGACGCGGGCAAACACGGCCAGGTTGGCTTGCAGCTTGTAGTTCGCGCCCAGCGAGTACGAGGTGTGGCCCAGCGTGTAATCGACCTGCTGCACCGTCGATGGCAGGTAGGCTTGCGCGCCGGTGGCGATATTGGCCGTGCCGCTGGCATGCTGGCGGTCGCGCCGCAGGCCGCCGTCGAGGTTCAGCGCGCCGCTTTCCCAGGCCAGGTTCAGGTAGGGCGACGTCGTGCGGTATTCCATGTCGACGGCGCGCGAGCAGCAGGCGCCGAAGGCCGGGCCGCTGAAGCCTGGCGTGCTGCTGGCCGTCTGCAGCAGCGCCGGCTGGTCGCCCGTGGCCTGCATCAGGTATTCATTGAAGTTCCAGGTCAGGCCCAGCTTTTGCTGCGACAGGTACAGGCCGGCCGTGGTGGTCAGCTTGCCGCTGTCGAGAACAAACGTCTTGGCCAGCTTGGTATCGCTCAGGGTATTGCTGGCGTCGTCGATCGAGGTATTGAACACCACGGCGGAAAACGCGCGGCCCGTGTAGGGCTTGCCCTGATTCGGGCCGCTGGCAAACACATAGCTGCCGTCGCTGCCGTTATTCGATGGGAACACGCCCGTGAAGCGGCCCGAATTGTCGGCGTAACGGAAGTTTTCGCTCACGCTCCAGCCCTGGCCCAGCTTGAACGAGGCTTCCAATCCCACGCTATCGCTTTTGACGTGCAAGCCGTCGTTGACGCGGGTGGCCACGCGCTGGTTATCCTTGTTCAGCACCATGTCGGGCACCCAGTACGGCGAATAGAAACTGGCCTTGCGCGGGTCGATGCCGGCGATTTCCGAGATGCGGCCATTGCGCACGCTGACCGGCACCGGCAGGGCCGTGGGCGACTGGTCGTCGAGGTGCTTGAACGACAGCCGCACGAAGCCGCTGTCGAATTCATGCGTGACATTGCCGCGGATCTGGCCGCCTTTTTCGCTGTTGACGCCACTGTGGCGGATGCCTTCGCCCGTGCGCCAGGAGCCGCCGATGAAGAAGCGCGTGCGCTCCGAAATCGGCGCGCCGTAATCGAAGTCCACGCGCGTCTGGTCGTAGCCCAGGCCACGGCTGAGGGCCACGCTGCCACCCTGCTCCTTGCCATTCTTGCTGATGAAATTGATGATGCCGCCCGGCGAATTGGTGGCCAGGGTGGAGGCCGAACCGCCGCGCACCACTTCCAGGTGGTCCAGCGTGGAATCGATTTTCACGAAGCTGTCGGGCGTGGTGAAGTTGAAGTCGCCGAACTGCAGCACCGGCAAGCCGTCTTCCTGGATCTGCACATAGCGCGCGCCGCCGGCGGAAATGGGCAAGCCACGCACGGTGATGTTGGCATTGCCTTCGCCGCCCGAGGATTCGGCCCGCAAGCCCGGTACCGAACGCAGGACTTCGGCGGCGCTGGTCGGCGCGTTGTGCAGGATGGTGTCGAGTTCCATGCTGCTGACGGAATTGCTCGATTTCATTTTCGACGTGCCGCCGGTGGTGCCCGTGACCACGATGCGTTCCAGGTTCAGGCCATCGGCGGGAGCGGCGCTGGCGGTGTCGCCGGCCGATTGTGCCTGGGCGGCACCCAATTGCAGCATGGCCAGGGCGACGGCGGCGGCCATGCAGCCGCGTTGAGCAGTACGTGTCTTCATCTTGTCTCCAGTGTTGTATGCCGATACATCGAGGTATCGGCTTGTTATGAGTCCTGGCCGCTGCATGCCGTGGCGCGCTGGCTGAGCCGGTACGTCATTATTCAACGAATAAGAATTTATTGCAATCGATTGCAATCGAGCACTGCAACATGGAATTTATGTTGTTTTTAAGGGAATATCACGGGCAAAACAGAGGGAAACAGGCGGGGTTTGAAACGAATACAGGGTTTTTCATGCTGCCATGCAGCATGAAAATTAACGGAAAAATCTGAAATTATTGCAATCGGTTGCAACCGATAGGAGATGCGCGCCTCAGCGGCCCGAGGCGCGTACGATCAGCTCGGTTGGCAATTGCCGCGATGGCGCAGGCGCGCCGTCGACCAGCGCCAGCAGCGAGGCCACCAGCGCGCGCCCGGCGGCGCGGATCGGCTGGCGCACGGTGGTCAGCGGCGGGTGGAAATACGCGGCCAGTTCGATATCGTCGTAACCGACCACGGCCACCTGTTCCGGCACGGCCACGCCGCGCGCGCGCAGGGCGCTGATGGCGCTCATGGCCAGCAAGTCGCTGCAGGCAAAGATGGCATCGAACGGGATCTGGCGATCCAGCAGTTCCTGCACGTCCGTCGCGCCGCCCTGCGGCAGGAAGGAGCCGGCCACGTACAGTTGCGGGTCGGGCGCCAGTCCTTGCGCGACCAGCGCCTGCGCATAGCCCTGATGGCGCTGCGCCACTTCGGGCAGCTTGGCGTCGCCAAAGAAGGCGATGCGCGTGCGCCCCGCCGCCAGCAAGTGTTCCGTGGCCAGCCTGCCGCCAGCGACGTTATCGCCGCCAACGGTGCAATACAGCTGTTGCGGCAATTGCGCGCCCCACACGACGATGGGCACCTGGCGCGCGGCCAGCTGGTTCAGTTGTTCATGGTGGCGCCACTGGCCGATCAGGATGATGCCGATCACGCGACCGCTATCGAAGGACTGGGCAGCCGCATCGAGCGTTTCGGCATCCACGCGCGAAATGAGCATGTCGAAGCCCTGCTCCGTCAGCGCATCGGCCAGGCTGCCCAGCATGCTCAGAAAGAAAGGATCGGACAGGTGCTGGCGCGTGGCCGCGTCATACGGCACCACCACGCCGACAGTGCGGTTCTGTTTCAGGCGCAGGTTTTGCGCGCCGATATTGATGGAGTACTTGAGCGAACGGGCCAGCGCGATGACGCGCGCACGCGTCTCTTCGTTGACCAGCGAACTGCCGCTCAGCGCGCGCGACACGGTGGACGTCGACACGCCGGCCAGGCGCGCGATATCGGCCATCTGCAGGCGTTGCTGCGCCTTCGAATCGGTACCGGTCATCGTACGCTCACTGCGGCACGGTATCCTTGAACGATGGCCGCTCGGACAATTTATCGAACAAACGCGCCAGCGCCGGGTGATCCGCGCGCCAGTCGATTTCCGGGAAACGGAAGCTGAGCCAGCCCAGCGCGCAGCCCACGGCCACGTCGGCCAGGGTGTAGTTCTTGCCGGCGCAATACGCGCTCTCGCCCAGGCGCGCTTCCAGCGCGTCCAGACCCAAGGTGATTTTGTCGAGCTGGCGCGCGATCCAGGCCGCGCTTTGCTGCTCGGGCGGGCGCTGCGTGCGCTCCAGGCGCACCAGCACGCCCGCGTCGAGGATGCCGTCGGCCAGCGCTTCCCAGTTCTTGATATCGGCCCGCTCGCGGCCATTGCCGCCGGCCGGCAGCAGCTTGCACACAGGCGTAAGCGTGTCGAGGTATTCGACGATGACTTTCGAATCGATCAGCGTGCTGCCATCCTCCATCACCAGGCAGGGCACCTTGCCCAGCGGATTGGCCTGGGCGATGCGGGTTTCCGGCACCCACACGTTTTCCAGCTCAAAGACATAGTCGAGCTTTTTTTCCGCCAGCACGATACGGGCTTTGCGGACATACGGGCTGGCAAGGGAGCCGATCAGTTTCATAGGTACTTTAAGGTAAAGGAGCAGCAAGCAGTATAGCATCGGCGGCAGCGGCGTTTGGCAGCACGCGCCCGGCGCTCGCCGCAGTGTGGCAGGCATGCCGCATCGGGGCCGGATTTGGCCAGATTGCGGTGCGCTGGAGCCCGACGGACGGCTGGCCAGCGGCCAGCGGTGGTAAAATCGCCCTTTACTGTGGCGCCGTCAGTGTTGCTGTATTGCGATAGCCCTGCCCTCCCCGCGCGCCACACGCCAACCGTTTCTTTAACTTGCGTCCGCTCTCATGACTTCTACAACTCCGTATTCCACGCTGTCGGCCCTGTCTCCGCTCGATGGCCGCTACGCCAGCAAGACCGATCTGCTGCGCCCGATCCTGTCCGAAGCCGGTTTCATGCACCACCGCGTGAAAGTGGAAATCTCCTGGCTGCAAGCGCTGTCGCAAGCCGGTTTCGCTGAAATCAAACCGTTCTCGGCGGAAGCAAGCGCCCTGCTCGACAAGATGGCAGCCGACTTTTCGGAAGCCGACGCGGCCCGCATCAAGGCCATCGAAGCGGTCACCAACCATGACGTCAAGGCGGTCGAGTACTGGCTGAAGGAACAAGTGGCGGACGTGCCGGAACTGGTGGCGGCGTCGGAATTCATCCATTTTGCCTGCACCTCGGAAGACATCAACAACACCTCGCACGGCATGATGCTCAAAGCCGCGCGCGATGGCGTGATGCTGCCGGCCCTGCAAGGCTTGGTAGCCAAGCTGACGCAGATCGCGCACGACAATGCCGACGTGCCGATGCTGTCGCGCACGCACGGCCAGACGGCCAGCCCGACCACCCTGGGCAAGGAAATGGCCAACGTCGTGGCCCGCTTGCAGCGCGCCGTGAAACGCATCGAGCAAGTGGAAATCCTCGGCAAGATGAATGGCGCAGTCGGCAACTACAACGCCCATTTGTCCGCCTACCCCGGCTTCGACTGGCCCGCATTCTCGCAAGCCGTCATCGAACAGCGCCTGGGCCTGGTCTTCAACCCGTACACCATCCAGATCGAGCCGCATGACTACATGGCCGAGCTGTTCGACGCCTTCGCGCGCGCCAACACGATCTTGCTGGACCTGAACCGCGACATCTGGACGTATGTCTCGCTGGGCTACTTCAAGCAAAAGCTGAAAGCGGGCGAAATCGGTTCGTCGACCATGCCGCACAAGGTCAACCCGATCGACTTCGAAAACTCGGAAGGCAACCTGGGCCTGGCCAACGCAATCCTGAAACACCTGTCGGAAAAACTGCCCGTCTCGCGCATGCAGCGCGACCTGACCGATTCGACCGTGCTGCGCAATATCGGCGTGGGCCTGGGCTACACCCTGCTGGCCTATGACAGCTGCCTGCGCGGCCTGAACAAGCTGGAAGTGAACCACGCGCGCCTGGCGCAAGACCTGGACGCCACCTGGGAAGTGCTGGCCGAGCCCGTACAAACCGTGATGCGCCGCTATGGCATCGAAAACCCGTACGAGCAGCTGAAAGAGCTGACGCGCGGCAAGGGCATCTCGAAAGAAGCGCTGCAAACCTTCGTCAATGGCCTGGCCATTCCGCAGGATGCCAAGGACGTGCTGCTGACCATGACGCCAGGTAACTACATCGGCATCGCGGCGCAATTGGCCAAGGCAATCTAAGCGACCATCGCACCCCAGATCAGGCAGATCCACTCCTGCGGGGCGGCCAGCATACAAATGCTGCCCGCCCCGCGGTTTTTCCGGCAATCTTTCTTGTAGAATCGGCAGCACACTGCGCAATTTGCTTTTCTTTGGTATATTAGGCCGAATTAGTCCTAATGCGTACTACATTCAAGAAAGCCGCCGATGCAACGCTACACCACCACCGCCATCATCCTGCACTGGCTGACCGCCCTGCTGATCATCAGCGCCTTCGTCATGGGCCTGGTCATGACGGACATTCCCGGCCTGACGCCGACCAAACTCAAATATTTCTCCTGGCACAAGTGGCTCGGTGTGACCGTGCTGGCCATCGCCGCCATCCGCCTGCTGTGGCGCAAGGCCAACGTGCCGCCACCGCACCCGGCCAGCATGGTTGCCTGGCAAAAGAAGGCGGCCGACGCCATGCACGTGCTGCTGTATATCCTGATCTTCGCCGTGCCCATCTCCGGCTACCTGTACACCCTGGCAGCCGGCGTGCCGGTGGTCTATCTGGGCCTGTTCCAGTTGCCGGTCATCATGGCGCCGAACCCGGAACTTAAGCCGCTCTTAAAAGAAATTCATTATGTTCTGAACATGACAATGGCCGCCGCCGTGGCCGCCCATGTGCTGGCGGCGCTGAAACACCAGTTCATCGACCGCGACGGCGTCCTCAAGCGCATGTTGCCGTAACACCGACTTCCCTTGCTCACTGAAACTCCAGGAAAAATAAGATGAAAACCACCCAACGCCTCGTCCTCGCTTCCCTGCTGGGCCTGTCCGTGGCCGCCACCGCTGCCACCCTGCTGAAAGTCGATCCCGCCAAGACCAGCGTGTCGGCCGTGTTCAAGCAAATGAACGTGCCCGTGGAAGCGAAGTTCAAGAAATTCACTATCGCCATCGATTACAACCCGGCCACGCCGGACGCTTCGAAGGCGTCGGTGGAGATCGAGACGGCCAGCATCGATATCGGCGACCCCGAGTACAACAAGGAAGTGGCCAAGAAAGAATGGTTCAATTCGGCCCAGTTCCCGAAAGCCACCTTTGTCTCAAGCAGCATCAAGGCCGCCGGCGCGGGCAAGCTGACGGTAAGCGGCAAGCTGAGCATCAAAGGCAAGACCACCGACGTAACCTTCCCCCTGACGGTGAAAGCCGACGGCGGCAAATATGCGTTTGACGGCGCCCTGCCGATCAAGCGCCTGACCTACAACATCGGCGAAGGCGAGTGGAAAGACACGAGCATGGTCGCGGATGAAGTCACAATAAAATTCCACGTCGCAGCCCAATAATCGTTTTATTTCTCGTTGTTTAACTCTAGGAACTCAATGAAATTCAAGCACTTGATGATCGCCGTGCTGGCAACCGCCGGCGCGGGTTCGGCCATGGCCGCTACCGACACCTACAACCTCGACCCGACGCACACTTTCCCCAGCTTTGAAGCCGATCACATGGGCATGTCCGTCTGGCGCGGCAAGTTCAACAAGACCAAGGGAACCGTGACCCTGGACCGGGCCGCCAAGACGGGCAGCCTGGACCTGGTCATCGATGCCGATTCGATCGATTTCGGCCTCGACGCCATGAACACGCACGCGAAAAAAGCGGACATGTTCAATGTGGAAAAATTCCCGGCAATCACCTACAAGAGCAAGTCGTTCAAGTTCAATGGCGATCAGCTGGTGGAAGTCGATGGCGAACTGACCCTGCTGGGCGTGACCAAGCCCGTCAAATTGAACGTGAGCAAATTCAAGTGCATCATGCACCCGCGCTACAAGCGCGAAGTGTGCGGCGCCGATGCCAGCGCGGAATTCAAGCGCAGCGACTTTGGCCTGAACTACGGCATGCCGGCATTCTCGCCGGAAGTCAAGCTGGCCATCCAGGTCGAAGCGATCAAGGCCGACTAAACACGGCCTTGCCGCATGACAAGCCCGCCTCGCTGCCCGCAGCCAGGCGGGCTTTTGCATGCGCGACGCAAATCCGCTGGACTTTTCTATCGTGCGGCATCAGTATCACCTGGCATGATGTTTTTCTAACATGAAAACCACTCACCCATCGCGCGGAGGACTACATGAATTTCATTATCTGGATCGTTATTGGCGGCGTCATCGGCTGGCTGGCCAGCATGGTCATGAAAACCGATGCGCAACAGGGCATCTTCCTCAATATCGTCGTCGGCATCGTCGGCGCCTTTCTCGGTGGCTGGCTGCTGGCGCCCCTGTTCGGCACGGGCACCATCAACAGCGACAATTTCAGCCTGTCTTCGCTGCTGGTCTCGTTCCTGGGCGCCGTGATTCTGCTGGGCATCGTGAATCTTTTGCGCCGCGGCAAAATCCGCTAGACCGGCGACACGCCATCGTTCACCACATGTCCGGGCCGCGCAAGCTCCCGGGCATTTCCTTGCCGCCAAGACAAGTATGGAAAAAATACCACAGCCGCCGTACGGAAAAATGCGCGCTGGCAGGCGATTTTCTCCCCCATGCCAGCACAAATAATGCAATTTAAGTAATTCGACATAAACATGCACCCCGGAAAATGTGATTGACTAGTGCGAGTTCGATACGGATACTCTAGGTCGCCCGCTGAGAAAAACACTGGGTACACGTTGGTTCCGACTTCCCACCATGTAAAAAGACTAGAACTCGAATGAAAAAATCTTTAATCGCGCTCGCCATCCTGAGCAATTTCGCACACGCCGACGAAGGCATGTGGATGCCCCAACAGCTGCCACAAGTAGCCAAGGAACTGAAAGCGGCCGGACTGAAACTCGATCCGACCACCCTGACCAAACTGACCGAGTTCCCGATGGGCGCCATCGTCAGCCTGGGCGGTTGCTCGGCCTCGTTCGTCTCGCCGCAAGGCCTGGTTGCCACCAACCACCATTGCGTCTACAACAGCGTGGCGGTCAATTCGACCAAGGAACGCGATTTGCTGGCCAACGGCTTCCTGGCCAAGACCTTCGCTGAAGAATTGCCGGCCGCTCCGGGCAGCCGCATCTTCGTCACCTCGGCCGTGACGAATGTCAGCGACAAGATCATCACCGCCGACGTGGCCAAGCTGCAAGGCAAGGCACGCATCGACGCGATCGAGAAAAACCAGAAAAAACTGGTCGCCGAATGCGAAAAAGAAGCCGGCTTCCGCTGCACCGTGTCGGCCTACTACGGCGGCCTGGAGTTCTACCTGATCAAGCAACTGGAAATCCGCGACGTGCGCCTGGTACACGCGCCTCCAGCGGGCGTCGGCAAATTCGGCGGCGACACCGACAACTGGATGTGGCCACGCCACACGGGCGACTACGGTTTCTACCGCGCCTATGTCAGCCGCGATGGCAAGGCTGCCGACTTCAGCAAGGACAACGTGCCTTACCAGCCAAAACACGTGCTGAAACTGGCCAAGGATGGCTTGAAAGAAGGCGATTTCGTGATGGTCCTGGGCTACCCTGGCCGCACCAACCGTCACCGCCTGCCATCGGAAGTGGCGTACACGTTTGACTGGAACTACCCGGCCTTCGTGAAAGCCTCGGGCGAAACCCTGGCCATCATCGCGCGCGAAACCAAGGACAACAAGGATGTCGCGCTGAAATACGCGGGTCAGGTCGCTGGCGTCAACAATTACTACAAGAACCGCCAAGGCATGCTCGATTCCTACGCCGGCAGCGACTTCCTGGCGCGCAAGACGACGGAACACGACGCGCTGAAAACCTGGGTCAACGCCACGCCAGCACGCAAGGCGGAATTTGCCGGCGACATCGAGCAGGTGGAAAAGCTGATCGCCGAGCGCGATGCCGACACCAAGCGCGACTTCTTCCTGGGCTACGCACAGCCACGCCTGCTGAACACGGCACGCAGCCTGTATCGTTTGTCCAACGAAAGCACCAAGGCCGATACGGAACGCAAGTCCGGCTACCAGACGCGCGATTTGCCGCGCCTGACCTCGGGCGTCACATCGGTCGAGCGCACCTACGATGAAAAAGTCGACAAGGCGCTGGTACTGAACAGCCTGACCAAGTACGCCGCGCAACCGGCAGCACAGCGCCGCGCCAGCTTCGACGCCGCCATCGGCATCAAGGACGGCATGTCGCCAGCCGAGCTGTCCGCCGCCCTGGACAAACTGTATGCCGGCAGCAAACTGGCCGACAAGGAAGAACGCGCAGCATGGCTGAAACGCACGCCAGCCGAATTCCAGGCCAGCAAGGATAGCTTCATCCAGGCAGCCGTCGCCATGTATCCGGATTCGCTGAAAAACGAAGCGGAAGACGAAGAACTGGCAGGCAAGATCCAGCAAGCCTACGCCAACTACATGAAAGCAAAAATTGCCTTCATGAAGAGCAAGGGGCAAGCCGTCTACCCTGACGCCAACAGCACCTTGCGCGTCACGTTCGGCAAAGTTGCCGGCCGTGACCATGGCGCCGACGGCACCACCTGGACCGCTTTCACCACCGTCAATGGCGTCGCCGCCAAAGCCACGGGCGAAGGCGAGTTCAATGCACCAGCGAAACAACTGGCCGCAATCAAAGCCAAGGACTTCGGCAAATTTGTCGATCCGAAGCTGAAAACCGTGCCGGTCGACTACCTGGCCACCCTGGATATCACCGGCGGCAACTCCGGTTCGGCTGCCTTGAACTCGAAAGGTGAATTCATCGGCCTGGCCTTCGACGGCACGCTGGACTCGATCATTTCCGATTGGGACTACAACAAGGCCAACACCCGTTCGATCCAGGTCGACCTGCGCTACATGCTGTGGAACATGAAACACATCGACCACGCCGACAACCTGCTGAAAGAAATGGGCGCTGAATAACAAAAAGCCATAACCCGGCAACGGGCGCTTTAGCCTGAGCCACTCCTGCGGGAGTGGCTTTTTTTCGCCTAACGTTTTACTTTGGTGAAACGGTAAGGCACAGCTTGCTCCGCGCCAAACACTGGCGCGCGACCTCTTCCCAGCGGCAACATGACCCGCCGGCCATCCTGCAGCAGCAAGGCCAGGTCGGCGCCTGGAAAGCGCTGCGCCAGCAGCCGATACGCCGGCCAGGCAATGGCAGCGGCGGGAATCACGATGCGATAATCGGCCTCGCCAAAATCGAGCAGCAGCGCGGGCGCCTCAGGTCCCGGCAGCGCGGTGATGCGCAAGCGCGTGCCTCCCTTGACGAGCTCAAAGACTGACCACAGGGGCAAGCTGCGCTGCATGGCGCCGATCTGCAACTGCGGCGCCTGGCCCGCGTCGGCCGACGTCAGCAAGACGTCAGGCCGTTCTTCCGAGACTGCCCCATCGACGGCCAGCAGCCAGCCCCGGTAGCGTATCAGCGCGCCCCGGGCGGCGGCCGTCACGGCCCCGCCCTGCGCCACCGGCCCCTTGCTTGCCGGCAACCGCAACGGCGCCGCCTGTGCCGCCACGCAAATCCACGACACCAGCGCCGCCATCGCCATCTTGCCCATGCCGCCTCCCTTACACGTGAAAGGTATTCATAGCACAGGGACTGCAGCAAGCCCCTGCGGCGCATCAAGGCAGGAGCGCCGGTGCTACAATTGGCCCCTAGCGGGCGTACTTACCCAGCGCGCCTTCCCCCTCCCAGACTCAGACCGCTATGCCACCAGACTTGCGCACGACCTACGAACTCGGTAACCACAACCAGACCACGACCTGGCTGGAATGCATCACCTTCTACAAGGATCTCGCCGCACGCTATCCGCACGTGCTGCACTTCGAACAGATCGGCCTGTCCGACTCGGGCGTGCCCATCCACGCTGGCGTCGTCAGCACGGACGGCGTGTTTGACCGTGAGCAAATCAAGCGCGCAGGCCGCACCGTCTTTTTCAACAACAACGGCATCCACCCGGGTGAACCGGAAGGCATCGACGCCTGCATGGCCATCGTGCGCGACCTTTGCACGCAACCCGAGCGCCTGGCGGCGCTGGGCAGCACCGTGCTGCTGTTCATTCCGATCTACAACGTCGATGGCAGCCTGAACCGCGCCAACACCTCGCGCGTAAACCAGGATGGCCCGGAGCAATTCGGTTTCCGCGGCAATAGCCGCCACCTGGACCTGAACCGCGATTTCATCAAGTGCGACAGCCTGAACGCGCAAGTGTTCAACCGCCTGCTGGCCAGCTGGGACCCGGACGTGATGGTCGACACACATACGTCGAACGGCGCCGACTACCCGTACACGATGACCCTGATCCACACGCAGACGGATAAGCTGGGCAATGGCCTCGGCCCCTTCCTGCAAGACACCATGCTGCCGCACATCTTTGCGGCCATGGAAAGCGCCGGCTGGCCCACCTGCCCGTATGTGAATCCCGTCAAGGATAGCCCGGACCACGGCATCGCCGAATTCCTCGAAGTGCCGCGTTTCTCGACGGGTTTTGCGGCCCTGCATCACGTCATCGGTTTCATGCCGGAAACGCATATGTTGAAACCGTTTGCCGACCGCTACGCTTCCATGCGCGCCCTGCTCGACATCACGATGGCGTTTACCATCGAACATGGCGAGACAATCCGCCAATTGCGCGCGCAAGCCAAGGCGGCGGGCCGCACGCAAGCGGAATGGCCGATCCACTGGGCCATGAACGAAGAGCAGCCGTCGACCTTCCCCTTCAAGGGTTACGCGGCGCAATACACGCCGAGTCTCCTGGGCGACTACCAGCGCCTGTCCTACGACCGCTCGCAGCCGTGGGAACGCGATATCAAGTATTACAACCGCTTCGATGCGGACGTCACCATCGCCGCGCCGAAAGCCTATGTGGTGCCGCAAGCCTGGCGCGAAGTCATCGAGCGCCTGCGCTGGAACGGCGTGGAAATGACCCGCATCACCGCCGAACAGACGCTAACGGCACGCTATTACCACATCGCATCCGTCGGTACGCGCGCCACCGCCTACGAAGGCCATATGTTCCACGATATGGTGGAAGTGGAAGCGCGCACGGACCAGTTCACCGTGCAGGCGGGCGATTATGTCATCAGCCTGGCGCAGGACAACGCGCGCTACGCCGTGGAAACGCTGGAACCGCAGGCGCACGACAGTTTCTTCCGCTGGGGCTTCTTCAACAGCGTGCTCGAGAAGAAAGAAGCATTTTCCGATTACGTGTTTGAAGACATGGCATCCGAACTGTTGCGCGACGAACCGGCGCTGGCGGCCAAGTTTGCCGAGTGGAAAGCAGCCAACCCGGCCCTGCTGAGCAACCAGGAAGCCGTGCTCGATTTCATCTTTGAGCACTGCCAGCGCTTTGCCGAACCTGAATGGCGGCGCTACCCCGTCATTGCCCTGATGTAAATCAAGGCTGCAGCAACTGCAACATCCTGGCGCCGCATCGGAGATCCCGGTGCGGCGCCTCTTTCTGTGCCCTGCCCACAAGGTAATCCCATGCACTACGCACTGAACCTGCGCACCTTTATTTACAGTCATTATTTTTACCTGGGCTTGCGCGTGGCCGTCGGCCTGGTGGGCTTAGCCTTGCTGGTCCAGGAAATCAGCGACAGTGCCACCGCCATGACGGTATGCATCGGCGCCCTGTGCACGACCCTGATGGACATGCCCAGCCCGCTGCGCCACAAGTTCAACGAAATGCTGGCTTCCGTGCTGCTGTGCAGCGCCGTCACCTTGCTGATCAGCCTGTGCGGGCCCGTGCAGTGGCTGTTGATGACGGTGCTCGTGCTGGTGAGTTTTCTCGCCAGCATGATGGTGGTGTACGGCAAGAAATCCATGCCCTTGCAGCTGGCCGCCCTGTTCATCATGACCATGTCGATGGAGCACGAGATGACGTGGCAGCAATCGTTTCACCACGCGGGCCTGTTCATGCTCGGTGGCCTCATCTATCTGGCCTATGCCATGGCCATCGCCTGGGTCTTGCGCCACCGCATCAAACAGCAAGTGCTGGCCGAAGCCCTGTTCGAGTTAGCCGCCTACATCGACATCAAGGCCGATTTCTACGATACGCGTTTCAATCTGACGGAGCAATTCAACAAGCTGGTGCGCCATCAAAGCATTTTGGCCGACCGCCAGCAAGCGTCGCGCGACCTGATTTTGCGCAGCCACAAGAACAGCAAGGATGCCATCGTGGTGCAGGTGCACGTGTGCATGCTCGATTTATATGAACTGATCCTTTCCACGCACACCGATTACGCGCTGCTGCGCCAGCACCTGACCGACTCCGAGGTACTGCAATCCTTGCATGACCTCGCCTACAAGGCGGCGCGCGATATCGAAGCCGTGGCGTATGCCGTCACGCGCAAGCGCGCCTCGTATGCGCAGATCAGCTATGACAAGGAATGGGCCGATATCGAAGCGGAAATTGCCCGTCTGCACGCACAAGGCGACGCTGCGCAGGAAGCGCTGGCGACCCTGCGCGCGCAGCGCAACAAGATCCGCGCCATTTTAAAAATGATAGCCGAGCTGCACCTGGCCACGCAAAAAGTCTATGCCGACGTGCCGTTCTGGAGCGGCGCCGACATGGCGCCGTTCTTGTCGCAGCAGAAATACGAGCTGAAAACCCTGCTGTCGAATTTGCGCCTCGATTCGCCCGTGTTCCGCTTCGCCCTGCGCGTCTCGATGGCCATCTCTGTAGGTTTGCTGATCGGCCACTGGCTGCCGTACGCGGCGCACAGCTACTGGATCGTGCTCACCATCGTCATCATTTTGCGCCCCACGTTCAGCATGACGCGCCAGCGCCGCGCCGACCGCATCATCGGCACCATCATCGGCTGCGTGGTCACGGCCATCGTGATCCGCTTTGTGCACAGCAATATCGTGCTGATGGCCATTTTATTTCTCTCCATCGTGGCCACGCCCACCTTCATTTATCTGCGCTACCGCTACACGGCCATCGCCGTCAGCCTGATGATCTTGCTGCAAATGCACCTGGTGGCGCCCAGCAATCCGAACCTCGTCAGCGAACGCCTGATCGACACCCTGATCGGCGCGGCGGTGGCCAGCGTGTTCAGCTTTGTGCTGGCCAACTGGGAATACCAGAGCCTGCCACGCCTCGTGCGCCAGGTGCTCAACGTGAACCTCGGCTATATGCAGGCCAGCTTCGCGCTGCTGCAGGGGAAATGCTTCGATGATTTCGCCTACCGCATCGAGCGCAAGCGTTTGATGGACAGCCTGGCCACCCTCAGCTCGGCACTGGTGCGCATGCTCGACGAACCGGCCAGCAAGCAGCGGGCCGTGGAAGACATCAACCTGTTCATCGTGCAAAATTACCTGCTGGTAGCCCACGTGGCGGCGCTGCGCTCGATCCTGGGGCGCCACGCCAGCCAGCTGCCTGTCGCGCCCGTCAACGCCCTGCTTGGCCACAGCCACACGCAAGTGTGCCTGACCCTGTCGCGCGCGCTGGAGCAACTCGACGACAAGGCGGCCATCAGCGCGCCGCTGGCCGCTCCTGCCGCGCCGCCCGTCAGCGACGTAGCCTGGTCGGGCTGGCCACTGGTCAAGCGACGTATCCGATTGTTGCAGGCAGATGCGGACAAGATTGTGGTACATAGCGCCGCGATCGTGCATATCGTTTCACCGCGCAACTAACCTGTTTGTCAGCCGCTTTATCCAGGCTGGCCTGCCTGTGGCAGGCCACTGATCACTACTTCAAATACCGTTCAAACCAGCCGATAGTGCGCTGCTGCAAGTCGCGCTGGTGTTCGGGCTTGCGGAAGGAATGGCCTTCGCCGTCGTAGATGAACAGGCTGGACGGCACGCCCATGGCGCGCAAGCCGTGCCAGAATTCCAGCGACTGGGCGGCCGGCGTTTCCACGTCGCGCTCGCCCACATAGATCAGGGTCGGCGTCTTGGCCGCCTTGATCGATTCGATCGGCGAGGCACGGCGGTAGACCTCGGGCTTGTCATAGGCGGAGGCGCCGAAGAAGGGGATCATCCACTGGTTGATGCCGTTCTGGCCGTAATAACTGATCCAGTTCGATACGCCCGCGCCCGCCACGGCCGCCTTGAAGCGGTCGCTGTGCGTGACGCCCCACATGGTCATGAAGCCGCCATACGAATGGCCGATCAGGCCCAGGCGCTGGCCGTCGACGGGTGCCACTTTTTCCACCGCATCGATACCGGCCAGGATGTCGCGCCAGTCGCCGCCGCCAAAGTCGGCCATATTGGCGCGCGTAAACGCCTGGCCCTGGCCAAAGCTGCCGCGTGGATTCGGCAGGAAGACGAAATAGCCTTTTTGCGTCAATTCCTCGATCACGGTGCTCGCTGCCACATAACGGGGCGAGGCGGCAGCGCCTGGGCCGCCATGCACGTTGACGATCATCGGGTAGCGCTTGCCAGCCTCCACCGACAACGGTCCCAGCAGCCAGCCTTGCACCTTGTATTGCTCGTTGTGCCAGCCCACGTTCTGCACCGCCAACTGCGGCGCAAAGCCGTCATTGTCGCGCGTGATCTTTTTCAGCTGGCCCACCGGTCCCGCCACCAGGTAAGAAGGGTGCGTAAAATCTTCCTGTACGGCAGCGGCTTGCCGGCCATCGGCGCTGAACGACAGACGGCCATCGCTGCCGCTGCTGCTGATCTCACCGAGCAGCAGCGGCTGGGCCGGACCGCTTTGCGCATCGAGGGGCACCAGCGCCAGCTGCGAATCGATCAGGGCCGTTGCCAGCAAACCGGTACCGCGCCAGACGACGC
Organism: Janthinobacterium sp. 78; assembly: GCF_003096775.1. Taxonomy (NCBI): domain Bacteria; kingdom Pseudomonadati; phylum Pseudomonadota; class Betaproteobacteria; order Burkholderiales; family Oxalobacteraceae; genus Janthinobacterium; species Janthinobacterium sp. 78. Next base: position 6,099,455 of record NZ_QENT01000001.1, read on the forward strand.
CATTGAAGGTACCGCGATAATCTTGCGTCAGATTGCGCGGCGTGCCGCCGGCCAGCGGCACCGTGTAGATATCGCCGCCGATGGAGCCGAAATCGCTCATCAGGCCGCCGATGAAGACCACCGTCTTGCCATCCGGCGAAACCGATGGCAGGTTCAGCTGCATGGCCGGTGAAGCGATCACGCGCAGGGCGCCCGTGGCCGCATCGATATGGCTGAGCTTGGCGACCCACCAGTTGCTGTCGCCATTACCTTGCGCGCTGGTGGCGACGAAGCCGCGGCCATCGGGCGTCCAGCTGTATTCATACACATAGGTGTCGCCTGGTGACAGCAAACGCGGCTCACCGCCGCTGGCAGACACCACGGCGATGCGCTGGGCATCGTCTTCGCTGCCCACTTCACCCACCTGGCGCGCGCCTGCCTCCACGGCGCCGGCCAGCTTGCGCGCGCCCACCGTGGCGAGCAAGGCGACCTGCTTGCCATCGGGCGACCAGCGCGCCGTGTTGGCCACGCCCTTGATACTGGTTAACATCCGCACCGGCGCCTGCGACAGGGTGGCCAGGTACAGCTGCGCCGTGCCCGCCTTGGCGTCGTAGCCGACGAAGGCCAGCTGCCTGCCGTCCGGCGACCAGCTGGGCTTGTCGTACGAACACACGGTGCAAGGATCGAATTGCTGCACGATGGCGCCGTTGGCGGCATCGCGCACGACGATGACTGCATGCGGGCGCTGCGGCTGCGGCTGCGGCTGTTCCGCCGCCTTGCTCGATTCGATGGCGGCGATGTGCTGGCCATTGGCCGACAGGGCCACGGCGCGGTAATCGCGCAATGCCGGCTCGGTTGCAGGGGCGGCCTGCGCCAGGCTCGCCAGAAGGCTGCTAGCCAGCAAGCCGCAGGCGGCCAGATCAGTTATTTTCATCATGTAAATTCCGGTTAGAAATAAAAAAAACCGCCGGCAAGCGCGGCGGTTTTGGCTGGAACAGGCTGCATTAGCGGGCCTTCTTGCCCAGGTGCGAATGCCGCATGCTGTACAAGAAGTAAATGGCCACCGTTACCGCCATCCACACGCTGAACACGACAAACGTCGTATGCGGCAAATCGCGCATGATGTACAGGCACGCCAGGATGCTCATGCCGGGAATCACATACGGGCCGAACGGCACGCTGAAGCCTTCGATGCGGTTGGCGCCCTGCTTGTGGCGCAGCACGGGCACGGCAACCGAGACGACCATGAAGGCGGTCAGGGTGCCGATGCTGACCATGTCCCACAAATAAGTGGCATCGATGGAGCCGGCCACCACGGCCACCACCAGGCAGACGATGATGGTATTGCTGACTGGCACCAGCGTGCGCGGGTGGATCTTCTGGAACGACTTCGGGATCAGGCCGTCGCGGCTGACGGCAAACAGGATGCGCGTCTGGCCGTAAATCGTCACCAGGGTCACGCTGAAGACGGAAATGACGGCGCCGGCCGACAGCACGAGGGCGGGCCAGGTCTTGCCCGTGACGTTTTGCAGGATCACCGCCAGGCCCGCTTCCTGGCCTTCGAACAATTTCGCCTGTTGCGCGCCCAGGGCGGCCACGGCCACCAGCAGGTAAAACACGGTGACGATGAGCAAGGCGCCAAGGATGCCGCGCGGCACATTGCGCGTGGGATTTTTCACTTCGTCGCCTGCGGTGGCCACCGTATCGAGGCCGATGAAGGAGAAGAAGACGGTGCCGGCCGCGGCTGTGACGCCCGTCATGCCGGCAAAGCCCTTGCTATTGTCAGTATTAAAGAAGGGGAAGAAGTTGTCGGCATTGAATCCGGAAAACGCGATGACGACAAAAAATACCAGGATCGCCAGCTTGATGATGACCATGATGGCGTTCATCAGGGCCGATTCCTTGGCGCCGCGCAGCAGCAAGAAGCCGCACATGCAGATCAAAAAGATCGGCGGCAGGTTGATGTGGCCGGCATGAAACTCCATGCCATGCGGGCCGGAAACGATCATCGGCGTGCGCAGCATCTCGGGAATGTGCCAGCCGAAGGCATTTTCCAGGAAGTTGTTCAGGTAGGACGACCAGCCGATGGCCACGGCACTGCCCGCCAACCCGTATTCGAGCAGCAAGCAGGCGGCCATGATGAAGGCAAGAAACTCACCCACGGTGGCGTAGGCAAACGAATACGAGGAGCCGGAGGCGGGAATGCGGAACGACAGCTCCGCGTAGCACAAGGCCGTCAAGCCGGCCGTGATGGCGGCGATCAGGAAAGACAGGACGACCGAAGGGCCCGCCTTGGGGACGGCTTCGACCATGGTAAAGAAAATGCCCGTGCCGATGGTGGCGCCGACGCCGATCATGGTGAGGGAAAACAGGCCGATGGACCGGCTCAAGCCGCTGCTGCTGAGGCCTTCACCATAGTCGACCGTGGTATCGATCGGCTTGGTGCGGCAAAGTTTCTGGACCAGGGTTTGGCTCACTAGCATTCCTTTATGAGGCATACGTATTTTCGTACGACGGGTAAAAAGACTTGAAACGGCGCTCCGGCCCTACCTGGCAAAAAACCGGAAAGATCGCGTCCATTTTCAAAACTAAGCGATTATAGGGCTTTCATCGGCTCAGCTAAACAGAACTTTGATGCAAGGAAACAACGCCAGGCGTGCGCCAGTAAAGTCGCAGGAGTGCTGGCGAAGAAGAAATTGCTTGTATGAAAGAAAAAGCGCGCCGCTGCAGGAGCAGGGGCGCGCTTTTGACTCAGCTCAACTACGCTGGCTTACTTCTTGACGTGTGGCGCATCGGCCGGTGGCCAGCCTGCTTCGTAGCCTTGCGGCACGTCGTCGCGGCGGTCTTTCGGCGCCAGACCCAGCACGTAGTACAGCACCGTCAGCAGGATCAGCCAGGCTGGTCCGACCATCAGGGCGATGCGCGTATCGGGGAAATACGCCATCAAGCCGATCACCAGCGCCAGGAAAGCCAGCGAAATCCAGGAACCGTACGGTGCGAACGGCATGCGGAAGGCCAGGTTCTTGATTTCCAGCGGCGTCAAGGTCTTGCGGAACTGGATCTGCGTGACCAGGATCACGCCCCAGGTCCAGACGGCGCCGAAGGTAGAAATCGAGGTGACCCAGATAAACACTTTTTCCGGCACCAGGTAGTTCAGCAGTACGCCCAGCAACAGCGCGAAGACGGACACCAGGATGGCGCGGCGCGGCACGCCGGCAGCCGTGGTTTCCGCAAACGCCTTCGGCGCCTGGCCTTGCAGCGCCAGGTTGTACAGCATGCGACCGGTGCTGAAGATGCCGCCATTGCACGACGACAAAGCCGCCGTCAGCACGACGAAGTTGATGATGCCGGCGGCCGTCTTGATGCCCAGGCGTTCGAACGTCATCACGAAGGGGCTGCCGGTGGTGCCGATTTCATTCCATGGGTAAATCGACAGGATGACGAACAGCGCGCCGACATAGAAAATCAGGATGCGCCAGAACACCGAGTTGATAGCGTCGGGAATCGATTTCTTCGGGTTGGCCGCTTCGCCGGCCGTCAGGCCGATCATTTCCACGCCCAGATAGGCAAACATCACCATCTGCAGCGACATCAGCACGCCTTGCGCGCCATTCGGGAAGAAACCGCCATGCGTCCACAGGTTCGAGATGCCGATGGCCACGCCATCGTTGCCCAGACCGAAGACGATCATGCCCGTGCCGCCGATGATCATCAGGATGATGGTGACCACCTTGATCAGGGCGAACCAGAATTCAAACTCGCCGTAAGCTTTCACGGCCAGCAGGTTGATCGCGCCCATGGAGCCCAAGGCCGCCAAGGCCCAGATCCAGCGCGGCACGTCGGGGAACCAGATACCCATGTAGATGGCGACGGCGGTAATTTCCGCCACGCACGTGACGAGCCACAGGAACCAGTAGTTCCAGCCCGTCAGATAGCCTTGCAGGGGCCCCAGGTAATCCTGGGCATAGCGGCTGAAAGAACCGGCCACGGGATTGTGCACGGCCATTTCACCGAGCGCGCGCATGATCATGAAGATGACCGCGCCACCGATGATATACGACAGCATGATGCCGGGACCGGCCATCTTGATCGCGTTGCCGGAACCCAAAAACAGGCCCACGCCAATCGCGGCGCCCAGCGCCATCAGGCGGATTTGCCGCTCGCCCAGGCCGCGGTGCAAGCCTTGTTCACTCGTTTTCATTACGTGTCTCCGTTTTTTTCTTGAATACACCGATCCCTGCCTCCAATGGCGGTTCCGCTCTTGCTGGAAAGGAGGAAACGGTGCGCCGGCGACAAGCGCCGGCATGTTCAGATGATCAGGCCAGTTCGGCGATCAGTTCGATCTCGACGCAAGCACCCAGCGGGATTTGCGCCACGCCGAAGGCCGAGCGGGCATGCTTGCCGCTGTCGCCGAAGACTTCGACGAACAGTTCCGAGGCGCCATTGGTCACCAGGTGCTGTTCCGTGAATGTGGAGGTGGAATTGACCAGGCTCATGACCTTGATGATGCGCTTGACCTTGTTCAAGTCGCCGCCGCACGCGTCTTGCAAGGTGGCAATCAGTTCGATGGCGATGCCGCGCGCAGCAATCTTGCCTTCTTCCGTGGTGACGTCCTTGCCCAGTTGACCGACCCAGACCTTGCCATCCTTCTTGGCCAGGTGGCCGGACAGGAAGACGGTGTTGCCCGTGCGGGCATGCATCACGTAGGCGGCAGCTGGTGCTGCAACGACTGGCAGTTCAATGTTGAGGGCTTTGAGTTTTTCGTAAAACGACATGCTATTTCTCCAAGAAAACAATATAAGCGAAACCAAAATTCATGCACGGCAGGGCACGGAGGATGACGCCCTGGCAGCGCGGTAGTGACCGACAACAGTGCCAGATTAAACGTCATCATATTGGTGAACGAGCAGTTTTAGTTCACAAATAGGCCCGGTTATTCAGTGGATTATACCGACAATCAAACAAAATTCAGCATTGGTTCATGAAGCATGCTCTACAGGCATCGAGCGTGTATTTTTTCATTCAATTGTCACTTGTGCAATGTCAAGCCCTCCGGGTCAAGGTTTATCGCTGCCAAAAATGCCTGGTCGTGCGAAACCACAAGTAACGCACCCTGATATTGCAGCAGCATCTGCTCCAGCGCATGCAGGCTGGCCAGGTCCAGATGATTGTCGGGTTCATCGAGCAACAGCAGTTGCGGCGGCGCCAGCGCATACAATTCGGCTGCCAGCGCCACCTTCATGCGCTCGCCGCCGCTAAGCAAACGGCTGGGCATGGTGGCGCGCGCGCCGGCAATGCCCAGCAGCGCCAGCCGCGTGCGCAGCTCGCCTTCCGGCACAATGCTGTTGCGTTCCTGCAAGCGTTGCACGGCGCTCCGCTCACCCTCCCGCAGGCCCGCATGCTGGTCCAGCCAGGCCACCTGCGCATGGCAGCGCAGCTCGCCGCTGGCCGGTGCCAGCTGTCCGGCGATCACGCGCAGCAGGGTCGACTTGCCGCTGCCATTGTCGCCCGTCACGGCCAGGCGGCGCGGCCCGCTGAGTACCAGGTTGATGGCGTGCGCCTGGCCATACGGCAAGACCACGTCGCGCAATTCCAACAGCAATTTACCGTTCGGCACCAGGCTCTCGGGCGCCAGCAGCAGCCGTTCGACCTCGGGCGCGCAGCGGGCGCTGGCGTCCATCACGCGCTGCTGGCGTGCCTGCTGCGCCTCTTGCGCGCGCAGGCGCAGCTTGCCCTGGCTATCCTGGCTTTTCTCCTTTTTCGCGTCGAGCAGCAGCTTGCTTTGATTGCCTTCGCGGCCCTCGCGCTCACCGCGCGTCACCCGTTTATGTTGCCGTTCTGCCTGCTGCTGTGCCTCGCGCTGTTCACGTCTGGCACCGGCCTTTTCCGCTTGCAGGGCGGCAACGTAGCCGGCCTGCTCCAGTTCCCGCTGCTGCGCATACAAGGCGTAATTGCCGCCATAGCTGCGCAAGCCCTGCGGCGACAGCTCGACGATTGCATCGACGTGCTGCAGCAAGGCGCGGTCATGGCTGATCAACAGCAAGCCGCCGGGCCAGCGCGCCATCTGCGCCACCAGGCGGGCGCGCTGCTGAGCATCAAGGTGGTTGCTCGGTTCATCGAGCACCAGCCAGTCCGCCTGCGACAGCCAGGCACCCTGCAAGGCGATGCGCTGGCGTTCGCCACCGCTGAGGCGACTCGTCGGCGTGTCGGCATCGACATGGCGCAAATCGAGCGCGTCGAGCGCCTGGCGCAGGCGGGCGGGGGCATCCCAGCGCTCGCCCACCAGGGCGTAGTCGGCCTCGTCGACGCTGCCGGCGGCGATGTGCGCCAGCGCCGCCAGCAAGTCCTGCATGCCGGCGAGGGCCGCCACGGTGGGATAGCGCTGCGGATCGAGCTCCTGCGCCACGTAATGCACGCTGCCGTCGCAGCGCACGGCGCCAGAAGACGGCTGCGCCTGGCCCGCCAGCAGGCGCGCGAGAACGCTCTTGCCCACGCCGTTATCGCCGACGAGGCCGATACGTTGCGGGGCAAAGGCAAATTGCAAATCGGAAAACAGGGTGCGGCCATCGGGCAGCACAAAAAAAAGACGGTCGAGTTGTAGTAATGCAGGCATGGATACTCCTTGAGCAAGGCTGGCGAACCCGCGCGGCGCAATGCTGCGCTGGCGGGAAGGGCGAGGCCGTGCACAGCACGGCAGTATCAATGGCGCATGTCGAAGCGTCCTGGAGAAATGGGGAAGAAGCGTCAGTGTAGCAGAGCAGGTCTCTTAGCGCTGGCCCAGGGTGCTGTCGCCAAACAGGTTCTTGTACTCGCGCGGCTGCGAGCGCCAGTACTGCGGTGGCGCCGACACTTGCGCACCCAGCTGGGCCGCCGCATGCCAGGGCCAGCGCGGGTCGAACAGGATGGCGCGCGCCAGCGCCACCATGTCGGACTGGCCATTGGCGATGATATCTTCCGCCTGCTGCGCCTCCGTGATCAAGCCCACGCTGATGGTGGGCAAGCCACTGTCGCGCTTGATGCGTTCGGCAAACGCCACCTGGTAGCCCGGTCCCACAGGAATCTGCTGCTGTGGCGAAATGCCGCCACTGGAGACGTGGATGAAATCGGCGCCCAGTTGCTTGAGTTCCTGCGCAAAGCGCACGCTTTGCTCGATTTCCCAGCCGCCCTCGACCCAGTCGGTGGCGGAAAGGCGCACGCCCACGGCCACCGTGGCCGGCACGGCGGCGCGCACGGCTTCATAGATTTCCAGCGGAAAGCGCATGCGGTTATCCAGGCTGCCGCCATACGCATCGGTGCGGTGATTCGACAGGGGCGACAGGAACTGGTGCAGCAGATAGCCGTGCGCCGCGTGCAGTTCGATGCCCTCAATACCGAGCGCATGCACGCGCTGGGCGGCCGCGACAAAGGCGCCCTTGATTTGCAACAAGCCCATCTCGTCGAGGGCGAGCGGCACCGTTTCGCCCGGTGCGTGGGCAATGGCGGACGGCGCCACCGTTTGCCAGCCGCCGTCGGCCAGGTGCACGCAGGCGCCGCCGTCCCATGGCGCGCGGCTCGACGCCTTGCGTCCCGCGTGGCCCAGTTGCACCACCAATGGAATCGGAGAATGATGGCGGATCGCCTGCACCACCTTGGCCAGCGCCGTTTGATTCGCATCCGACCACAGGCCCAGGTCATCGGCCGAGATGCGTCCCTCGGGCGAGACGGCCGTCGCTTCCGTCATCAGCAAGCCCGCGCCGGACAGGGCCAGGTGGCCCAGGTGGATCATGTGCCAGTCGGTGGCGTTGCCATTGTCGGCCGAGTACTGGCACATGGGCGCAATGGCGATGCGGTTGGCCACCTGCAGCGGCCCCAGTGCATACGGCGTGAATAGCTGGCTCATGGCGGACTTTCGGAAAGGGGGAAGCACCGATTCTACTGCGCTTTGGACAGCAGGGCTTACACCTGCTTACGTTTGATACAGCGCAAGGGCTAGCCTTGGGCAGGCGCGGCCGCTAATCTGGACACATCAATAACACCGGCAATACCACCCCAGGAGAACACATGAACACGACGACCACCGCCAGCCGCATCCACCCCTTGATGGCCGGCGCCGCCATTTCCGTGACGGTCCTGTGCCTGGTCGGCGCGGCGTCCATCGCCGGCATCCTGCCCAATTCGCGGGCGAATGTGCCGGCCGCACCTGCCGACGTGGCGGCCCTGGCAGCGCCTGTGGCCGCACCGGTTGCCGCGCCCGTCGTCGCACAAGCTGCCCCGGCGCCAGCCCCGGCACCCGTCGTGCACAAGCGCGTCGTGCACCACACGCCAGTGGCACAGGCGCGTCCTGCCTACAATAACAACAACGATGGCTACCGCGAACCGGTGCGCCAGCAGCAGCCAGTGCCTGCGCCGGCACCGGCACAACCCAATTACGTGGGCATCGGCACGGGTGCCGTTATCGGCGGCTTGATCGGCAATCAGGTCGGTGGCGGCCGCGGCAAGGCGCTGGCGACGGTGGCCGGCGTGATCGGCGGCGGCATGCTGGGCAATGCGGTGCAGAACCAGGTTGAGCAGCAACCGCAACGTTAATCGTAAGGTCCCAGATAGTCGAGCTTGCCCACGGCCACGCCATTGTTTCTCAGAATGGCGTGGACCATGGAGACGTGAAAATAGAAGTTCGGCAAGGCAAAGCCGAGCAGGTAATCGTCGCCCGAGAATTTCTTGCCCTCGTCTGTCCAGTTCAGCACGACTTCCTTCTGCGCGCTGCCGGCCATCTGGCCCGCGTTGACGCTGTCGATGTAGGCGATGGTGTTGGCGATGCGCTCTTGCAGCTGCTCGAACGACGCTTCGTTATCCTCGAACTTCGGTGCCGGCACGCCGCTCAGGCGCTCGACCGACATCTTCGACGTATCGCTGGCGCGCTGCACCTGCGCCGTCAAGTCCAGCATGTCGGGCGCCAGCTGCGCGCCCAGCAAAATCTCGGGCACGATGCCATCTTCCTCGACATGCGCTTGCGCTTTTTCCAGCAGGGCCGAGACGACCCGCAAGCCGCGGATGAAGACGGGAATGGTTGCCTGATACATGGACACGGACATGGCGAACTCCTGATAGTGAACGATGAGCCAGTGTACCCGAGGCGCCGCCTGCGGGTGCGCACCGAACGCCAGGCAAAAAAATGGCGCCAAACGGGCTTCCCCGGCTGGCGCCAAATGCTGTGTGAAGGCTGGACGATCAGGCCACGCGCACCACCATCAAGCCCGCGCGCAAGCCCACGCGCACGTCCGGGTTGGGGAACACCACCAGCTCTTCCGCGTGCCGCACCGTGTAGACATGGTCGCCATCGCTGGCGATCACGGCGTGCTGCGGCAGCGACGTAAAGTTTTGCGTGCTGCGGTCAAACGCCATGCGGAATTCATCGCTGTGCTTGATGATTTCCTGCGCCACCTTGAACACGTGCGGTTGCGCCTTGACGGGCTGCGCAGGCAGCCCGCGCAGCAAGCCATCGAGCGCCCGCGACACGTCGTCGAACAGCGATAAATCGTTCTGCCCCAGGGTGCCCACGCGGCCCAGCTCCACCGTGCTGGCGGCCGCACCGCAATGCTCGGCCGAATAATAACTATACGTGCCGGCCGACTGCGGGTTCATGATGATGGCGCCGATGGCCGCCTGGCCCAGCCAGGCTATCAGCTGCGCCTTGGCGTCGTCGGCCACCAGGTCCGGCACGATGGCAAACGTGGGGTACACGGAAGGCCGGATGGCCGTGTGCAAATCCAGGTGCCAGCGCACGGGACCGGCCGCTGCAAAGAACGCTGTTGTCGCAGCGATCATTTCATCGGCGCGCGCGCTTTCCGCCGCTTGCGCCAAACTCCCCCGCACGGGGCGGAACATGCGATTCAGGTCGGCGTCGATGAAACGCTTGCCGGCCCGGATCGCATCGACATTGCCCACGCAAACGAGCAGGTCGACGGCCAGCTTCGACGCATCGCGCGACAGCGCGTCGAGCAGATGCGCCAGCACTTCGATCGGCCCCGTCTCATCGCCATGCACGCCCACCGAGACGGCCACGCTGGCGCGCCCCGCATCGGCTTGCGGCTTGACGACTTGCAGCATGCCCGGCGCCGGCAAGGCCACCGTGAAACCGGCGTTGGCAAACAACTGCGCCACGCCGCTGAAATCGGCCTGCGCCAGCGCCTGCACGGCTGGCGGCAAGCCGCCAGCGCCCGGTCCAACTTGTCGTACTGCTTGCGTCATTACACCGCCGCTTCCACTGTCACTTTATTCACAGCCTCGGAGAGCGTCCACACGTCCAGCATGGCTTGCTCCAGTTCCGTCGCCGCCACATACGCCGACAAGCCCAGCGCGCCCGTCACCGCATCGACGGCCTGGCCCGCATTGCCTTGCCCGGCACGCGCCAGCACCTGCGTCAGCAGACGCTGTTGCGTGCGGCGCAGCGCTTGCTGCGCGTAGTTGCGCAACTGTTCCTGCGATTTGCCTTGCGCGGCCAGCTTCAGGCCACGCTCCAGCGTATCGATGCCCGCCTGGCTGCGCAGGGCCAGGCCCACTTGCAGGAAGGCCGCCAGGTCCATCGCCGCAGGACGCGGCACGGACAGGGCCGGGAACAGGAAGCCGGCGACGACTTCCAGCGCGTCGACCGCATCCCACGCTTGCACGAAGGCCGGCGTCAAACCCGGCACCAGCGCCGCTTCGGACTTGATGCCAACGGCTTGCAGCAGTTCGCGCTTCGATTCCGCACCAAACAAACGCGTCAGTTCGGCCAGGCCGGCGCCACGCAATTGCTCGGCCGGCACGGACAAGACGCCCGCGATCATGGTCTGCTGCAGCACGCGCGTTTGCGCGTCGACCTTGATCGACACGGCACGCGGAATCGTCAAGGCATCCGCATCGAGCGCGTCGAAGACGGGCGCCAGATTCAGCGCCACCCAGGCCTGGCCCCAGGCCAGGATCACGGCCGACTCGTCCACGCCATGTTCTGCCGCCAGGTTGCGGATCATCAGCGGGCCGCAGCGGTTGATCACTTCATTGGCCAGCACGGTCGCCAGGATAGCGTTGGCCAGCGGGTGGTCGAGCGCCGAACGGGTTTCCACCAGCAGCGACGGGAAGTACGGTTTCAAGACCGGTTCGGCCCAGGTTTCATCCGTCAACGGCAGCGCGGACAAGATGCGCTTGAAGCGGTTCTTCACGTTGGCGATCACCACCGCCAGTTCCGGCGTGGTCAGGCCACGGTTATCCAGCTTGCGGCGCGCCAGTTCGGCCACCGAAGGCAGTTGCTCCAGCTCGCGCGACAGGGCACCCTCTTCTTCCAGGCTGGCGATCAGCGCGGCATAGCCATCCTGCACCGCGCTTTCGCTTTGCGCCTGCAACTCGCGCACCAGCAAATGCGTCTGCTGCGTGTTGTCGCGCAAGACCAGGCGCTCGACGTCGTCCGTCATCGCATACAGCTCGCGATTGCGTTCCGCTTCCGTCAGCTTGCCCGCATTGACTTCCACGTCCAGCCAGATTTTCACGTTCACTTCATGGTCCGAGCAATCCACGCCGGCCGAATTGTCGATCGCATCGGTGAAGATGCGCCCACCCGTCAGCGCGAACTCGATGCGGCCTGCCTGCGTCGCACCCAGGTTGCCGCCTTCGGCCACCACTTTCACGCGCAGCTCATTGCCGCTGACGCGGATATGGTCGTTGGCGCGGTCCTTCACCTGGGCGTGCGTCTCGGTCGATGCCTTGATATAGGTGCCGATGCCGCCGTTGTAGAACAGATCCACCGGCGACTTCAGGATGCGGTGCATCAGTTCTTCCGGCGCCAGCGAGGTTTCCGCGATATCGAGCGCGGCGCGGATTTGCGGCGACAGCTCGATGGTGCGCGCGGAACGCGGATACACGCCGCCGCCAGCCGAGATCAATTCCTTGTTGTAGTCGTCCCACGAAGAGCGCGGCAAGGCGAACAGGCGCGCGCGTTCGTCGAACGAGACGGCGACGTCCGGTGTCGGGTCGAGGAAGATGTGGCGGTGGTCGAATGCGGCCACCAGTTTCAGCTGGCGCGACAGCAATACGCCGTTACCGAACACGTCGCCCGACATGTCGCCCACGCCGACCATGGTGATCGGCGTGGTGTTCAAGTCGTGGTCCATTTCATAGAAGTGGCGCTTCACGGCTTCGAATGCGCCCTTGGCCGTGATGCCCAGCTTCTTGTGGTCATAACCGTTCGAGCCGCCCGAGGCGAACGCGTCGCCGAGCCAGAAACCGCGCTGCACGGCGATGCCGTTGGCGATGTCCGAGAACGTGGCCGTGCCCTTGTCGGCGGCGACCACCAGGTAAGGATCGGCTTCATCGAAGCAGACGGTATCGACTGGCGGCACGATATTGCCCAGCGAACGGTTGTCCGTCACTTCCAGCAGGCTGGAAATGAACAGGCGATACACGGCTTCGCCTTCGGCCGCGATGGTTTCGCGCACGGCGTCCTTCGGCATCATCTTGCAGACAAAACCGCCCTTTGCGCCGGCCGGCACGATGACGGCATTTTTCACCATCTGGGCCTTCACCAGGCCCAGCACTTCGGTGCGGTAGTCTTCCATGCGGTCGGACCAGCGCAAGCCGCCGCGGGCGACAGGGCCGCCGCGCAGGTGCACGCCTTCAAAGCGGCGCGAGAAGACAAAAATCTCGCGGTAAGGACGCGGTTCCGGCACCAGCGCCAGGCTGCTGGTATCGAACTTGAAGATGATCTTGTCGCCTTGTTGATTGTTCTGGAAATAGCTGGTGCGCAGGGTGGCGGCCATCAGGTCGGCCAGCGCGCCGAGAATTTCCTCGGTATCGGCGTGATTCACCGATGGCAGGCCGGCCTTGATGGTGGCGATCGCCTCCAGGGCGGCCGCGTGCTGCGCGTCGGACAGCGCGGGATCGAAGCGCTGCAGGAAGGCGTCGACCAGGGCTTTCACATGGGCCGGCTGCTTGCGCAGGCTTTCGGCAATGTAGCGCACCGAGAAGCGGCTGCCCGTCTGGCGCCAGTAGCTGGTGTAGGCGCGCACCAGCTGCACTTCGCGCGTCGACAGGCCGCCTTCGATGACCAGGCCATTCAGGCGGCCATCTTCAGCTTCATCGTTGAACAGGGCGGCAAACAGTTCCTGCGCCACGGCGACGACGGATGGCTGTGCCAATTTCGCCGCGCTGGCGGCATCGACCGTCAGGCTGGTGACGAAATAGCGCGTGCCGTCCGGTGGCGAAATCGAAAAGGCCTGCTCGCGGTCGATGGCCACGCCAGCGTTATGCAGGGCCGGCAGGATGGCCGACAGCGGCGGCACCTTGTTGGCCGAATGCAGGCGGATGGTGGTGACGGCACCCGTCTCGATGCGCACGGCTACGTGCGATGGATCGGTGTTGCGCAGGATGGTGTCGAGGTCGCGGAAGGCGACGGCCGGCGCGGTAGCGGCGACGTAATCGAGCGGCAAGGTGGCGCAGAGTTTGCGCAGGCTGGTACGCAGGGCCACGTCGGGCACGGCGTCGGCCACGGCGGCAAAGCCGTTATGCCAGCCATCGAGCACGCCCAGCAGCGGCTGTTCGATGTCCGTTTCCAGGTCCAGCGGGTAACGGGCGGCGTGGGCGATCAGGTAGACGCGCGCCAGGGGACCGTCGGCTACCAGGGTTTGCGTGCTCACGTGCGTGGCGCCGGAACTGGCTTGCAGGGCTTTTGCCAGGCTCGATGCCACGCTGGCGCTGTAGCGCTCGCGCGGCAGGTAGACCAGCACGTTCAGGTGGCGCGCATACACGTCGCGGCGCGCAAAGACCTTGGTGCGCGGCTGCTTGTACAGCGAGACGACGGCGCCGCATACTTGCGCCAGCCAGTCGAGGTCCGCTTCCAGCGCTTCGGTGCGCGGCAAGGACTCAAGGATTTCGCGGAATTTCTCGGCGCGGAAGCCTTGCTGGCGCACGCCGGCCAGGCTCAGTACCTTGGCCACGCGGCCGCGCGCAAACGGCAGCGCCGCCAACGGGGTGGAATTGCCGGCGCGGGTGAACAGGCCGACAAAGCAATGCTCGCCCAGGATCGCGCCTTGCGCATCCATGTCGCGCACGCCGATGAAATCGAGCTGCTGGTCGCGGTGCAAAGTGCCTGCCACGTCGGCCTTGACGATGGACAGCGCCGAGTCGCGCTTGGCCAGGGTGTCGAAGTCGCCGGGAATATTCGCCAGGCAGGTGCTGTAGACGGGGTGGGCCGTATCCTGCAGCACGCCGACGCGGCTCGGGATGTCGCGTTCGAGTTCGCGCACGCCCGGCTTGACGCGGTAATACGCATAGCCGAACACTTCAAAGCCGCCGCTGCGGGCCCATTCCAGGAAAGCGGCGACTTCCGCGCCTTCTTCGCCATGCTGCGCTGCAGCCACGGCGACGGAGGCCAGGCGCTCGCCCATGGCGGCAGCATCGCGACGCACGATGGCGGCGTCACGCGCGACCATCTCCAGGGCGGCGACCAGCGCAGCCAGGGCTTCCGGCGCCAGCTCTTCGTCGAGCAGCACCAGCACATACGATTCGAGCGGGTCGCCCGGCTGGCGCACCGCTTCGACGCTGCCGTCAGCGGCGCGGCGCACGGGCAGCACGGTGTTCATCACGCCACGCACGGCCAGGTGCTGGCGGCGCATGGCCATGACGATGGAGTCGACCAGGTAAGGCATGTCTTCGTTCAGGATCAGCAAGGCGCTCGCCATGCCGCCACGGCCATCCGCATAACGCAGGGTGGCGATTTGGCAGCCGCTGCCGGTACGCTTGGCCGCTTGCGTAAAACCGTCGACCAGCACGGGCGCCAGGCTGTCGGGCGCGATATCGGCCAGGTCTTCGGCGTCGAGCGAGTCGAGCCATGCCTGCACCAGTTGTACGACAGGCGCTGCCGCCTTGTTCGCATTGCCGGCCGCGTTAATCAGCTCCAGCGTTTGTGTGCGCAAATCTTGTGGCGTGTGATTCATCTTGCATCTCCATTACGGTAATGTGAATGTCCAACGCTGTCGTTCGGGCTTGTGGCTGGGCGGCAGCGGTGTCAAGAGACGGGGGTCGCCCGTCCAATTCTGTCTGTGTTGCGGATAGTCTGTCTCGGATTTTTTCTGTGTTTTTTCTATCGCCTACAAGTCGTACAATCCAGGTAAGTTGAGGATGATCGTCAATTCTTCAAGCGCCGCATGCACTTCCAGCGCCAGCTGCGGGTCAGCCAGGTCGCCCGGCTCCAGGTGGTCGCGGTAGTGTTTTTCCACCCACTGCACCAGCCGATGGTACAGCGTTTCCGTCATGATCACGCCCTGGTGCATGGCGCGCGCTTCGGTTTCCGTCAGGGCCACGCGCAAACGCAGGCAGGCGGGCCCGCCGCCGTTGCGCATGCTCTGGCGCAGGTCGAAATGAATCAGTTCATCGATGGGTCCACCGCTGGCCACCAGGCCTTCCAGGTAGCGCGACACAGCGCGGTTTTCCTGGCACTCTTGCGGTATCACCAGCGCCATCTTGCCGCCTTCTTTCGTCAGCAACTGGCTGTTGAACAGATAGCTGGTCACCGCATCCTGGATCGGCACCTGGCCCGTGTCCACGCGCAGAGCATCCAGTTGCGCACCGGTGGCGGCGACGGCGCGGTGCAGCTGCGACAGGCTCGCCTCTTCATCGGTAAACGCCTGCTCGTGATAGAACAGCACATTGCCATTGCCGACGGCGATGACGTCGTTATGGAACACGCCCTGGTCGATCACCTCGGGATTCTGCTGCACGTACACGGTGCGTTTTGCATCGAGGCCATGCAGGCGCGCCACGGCTTGCGACGCTTCCAGGGTCTGGCGCGCCGGATAGCGCTTCGGCGACGGCGCGGAAGGATCGAACTCCACCCGGCCATACACGAACAACTCCACCGATGGCGCGCCGTGGCTGGCGCCCAAACGCGTGTGGTTGGCCGCGCCCTCGTCGCCAAAGGCGGGCGTCGATGGCAGCGCGTCGTGCACGGCAAAGTGTTTTTCGTCACTGAAGATGGCGCGCAAGCTGCGTGCCGACTGCGCGTGCTCGAAGGCGCGGTGCAGCTTGTTGTTCAGATTGGCGGCCGTAAAATGCACGCGGCCATCCTGCGTGTCGGCCGACGGGCTGACCGTGGCGGCGTTCGCCGTCCACATGGGCGAGGCCGAATAGGCGCAGGCCAGAATCACAGGGGATTCCTTGCAGGCGCGCGCCAGCACCTCGGCGTCCGTGCCCGTGAAACCGATACTGCGCAGCAGGCGGAAATTGGGGCGGTCCTGCGGCGGCAGCAAGGCTTGCGCAAAGCCGCGCGCGGCCAGGGCACGCATCTTGGCCAGACCCTGCAAGGCGGCCTGCTTCGGATTCGAAGCGCTTTTCACATTGCTGAACGAGGCCACATTGCCGAACGACAGGCCGGCATAGTTATGCGATGGCCCGACCAGGCCGTCAAAATTGTATTCGCGCGTGCTGTGCATGAGGATTCCTTAAAAATTCAGGCCGGGCGACAGCTTGGCCGGCATTTCCAGCGCGCTGTTTTCGATCGAGGCGACCGGGTAGGCGCAGTAATCGGCCGCGTAATAGGCGCTCGGACGGTGGTTGCCCGACTTGCCGATGCCGCCGAACGGCGCCGTGCTGGCCGCGCCCGTGGTCGGGCGGTTCCAGTTGATGATGCCGGCGCGCGCGCGCGTTTGAAACAGCTGCCACAGCGCCGCATCGTCGGACAGGAGCGCGGCGGCCAGGCCGAATTCGGTGGCGTTGGCAACCTTCAGGGCTGCGTTGAAATCGGCCACGCGGATCACTTGCAGCAGTGGACCGAACCACTCTTCGTCGGGGATGCCGACAGCGTTGGTAACGTCGACGATGCCGGCCGTCACAAAACCCGCTGCGGGGTTCAACTGGCGCATCTGCAGCAGAGTGGTACCGCCCCTGGCGACCATGTCCGCCTGCGCCTGCACCAGGCGCGCGGCCACGGCAGCCGACACGACTGGGCCCATGAAAGGCTGCGGCTGCGCGTCGGACGCGCCGATGCCCAGTTTCGCCGCCACTTCCACCAGACGCGCCACAAACGCTGCGCCGGCGGCGTTATCTTGCACTACCAGACGGCGCGCGCAGGTGCAGCGCTGGCCGGCCGACACAAAAGCGGAGAAGATCGCGTGGTGCACGGCGGCGTCGACATCCTGCACATCCCATACGACCAAGGCATTGTTGCCACCCATTTCCAGCGCCAGCATCTTGCCCGGCTGGCCGCCGAACTGGCGGTGCAGGCTGATGCCCGTCTGGCACGAACCCGTAAACAGCACGCCGTCGAGGTGCGCATTCGCGCCCAGGGCCACGCCCGTGTCGCGTCCGCCGTTGACGAGGTTGACGACGCCATTCGGCAAGCCGGCCTGCTGCCACAGCTGCACGGTTTTGATGGCCGTGCGCGGCGCATATTCGCTGGGCTTGAAAACGATGGTGTTACCGGCGATCAGGGCTGGCACGATGTGGCCATTCGGCAGGTGACCGGGGAAATTGTACGGGCCAAAGACGCCGAACACGCCATGCGGACGGTGGCGCAGCACGGCGTCGCCATCGGCGATCTTGCTTTGCGTGATGCCCGTGCGCGCGTGGTAGGACTGCACCGAGATATCGATCTTGTTGGCCATGGTGGCCACTTCCGTGCGCGACTCCCACAACGGTTTACCCACTTCTTCCGAGATCAGCAGCGCCAGCGCTTCCGCATGCTCCTTGAGCAGGTCGCGAAAGCGCACGCAGATGGCGATGCGTTCTTCGACGGGCGTATCGGCCCACGCGTCAAAGGCGGCGCGCGCGGCCTGGCAAGCCTCTTCGACCTGCGTTGGCGTCGCTTCCAGGCTGGCCCAGGTTTGCTTGCCGTTCGATGGGTCGATGGTCAGCAGTTCACGGCCCGTGCCTGGCAGCCAGGCGCCGTTGATGAAGTTCGATTGCATGGTATTCACATTAGACATGGGGATGCTTCCTCGGGTTGAGTGACAAGGTGCGCACGGTGTCGCCGTTGTGGCAACGCAGCAGGTGCAATTCATCGTCGTTCAGCGCCATCTTGCCGCTGTGCGGATTGGCGCTGGTGACGATCATGCGGAAATCTTTCAGGTCGGTGTTCGACACCAGATAGGGCTCGGCTTGCGCCGCATCGCCGCAGGCATCGGGGACAACCTCGGCGTCCAACACGGCCGGCATGCTGTCGCGCATGGCGCGCAACTCGGACACGCGCGCCTGCAGCACGGGACCGGCGTCGAAAATGTCGACATAGCCTTCGAAGTGCAAGCCTTCCTGTTCCAGCAGGCGGCGCGCGGGCGCCGTGCTCAGATGCACCTTGCCGATGACTTCCTGCGCCTCGTCGGGCAGGTAGGCCACGTACATGGGCTGGCGCGGCATCAGTTCGGCGATGAAGGATTTCTTGCCCAGGCTCGTCAAGTCGTCGACGTGGTGGAAATCCATCTTGAAGAAGTGACGGCCCAGGCCTTCATAGAACGGCGAGCTGCCGTCCGGCGCCTGGTAGCCGCGCATTTCGGCGATCAGCTTTTCCGTGAACAGGTGCGGGAACTGGGCGATGAACAGGAAGCGGCTTTTCGACAGCAGCTTGCCGTTGTTGCCGCTGCGGTAATCGGGGTGCAAAAACAGCGAGCACAGTTCCGTGCTGCCCGTCAGGTCGTTCGACAGGTACAGGGTTTCCATGCGCGTAAACACGTCGAGCTCGCGGCTGGAATGGACCAGGGTGCCGATGCGGTAGTTATAGAACGGCTCTTCCAGGCCCACGGCGCCCTTGATGGCGCACACGCCGGCCAGGCGGCCCGTATCGGTATCCTCCATGACGAACATGTAGTCGCGCTTTTCGGGCGCGATGGTTTCGGCGAACGAGGCGCAGGCAATGGCCAGGCGGTCGCCCAGCATTTTCATGTCCGGCTTGAGGGTGGTCATGCCGGTGCCGACCTGGCTGGCCAAGCCGTACAGGGCGTCCAGGTCAGAAGCGTTGATGGCGCGTACTACTAGCATAATGTTCTCTCGGTTAAATGCGCACGCAAATGACGCTGTCGCCTTCGGCCACGGCCAGCGCTTCGAGCAGCTCGGGCGGCAAGCCGACGGTGTCCTGCGCTTCGAGCGCATCGCAGGTAAAGGTGACGGCGCGGAAGTTGCGCTCCGCGCCCGAAGCGACCGCGTAATGCACTTTCAGGCCCGTGCGGCTGGGCGTGACGCCAGCGACGACGCGGCGCGTGAGCGAGCCCGTAAACGAGCGCAGCGCATGCTTGTGCGCTTGCAGGATCGGGCCGCCATCGAAAATGTCGATGTAGTCGTCGGCTTCAAAGCCTTCTTCCGTCAGCAAATTGAACGCCAGTTCGCCACTCGGGTGGATCTGGCCCATGGCCGCCTGCGCGTCGCCTGGCAGCAGCGGCACGTACACGGGGTAGTGCGGCATCAGTTCGACGATCAGGGTGCGGTTGCGCGCGCCGCCGATGACTTTTTCGGCATCAAGGAAATCCATCTGGAAGAACTTGCGGCCCAGCGCATCCCAGAACGGCGACTGGCCGTTGGCGTCCGTGATGCCGGCCAGCGGCACGAAGAAGCGGTCGCCGAAACGGTGCGGCGCCAGTACGGCAAACAGCAGCCGCGCGCGCGACAGCAGGGCCGCTTCCAGGCCCGCCTGCTCCATGTTGCGTACGTAAAAGCCGGACAGCTGCGAATACGCCGTCAGCTCCGAACACAGGGTCAGCGCATGCACGCTATGACTGATGTTCAGGTCGCGCGAGACTTGCTGGATGACGTCGTTGCGAAAGGAAAAATAGGTGCCGTTCGAGCCGGCCGAGGCGAAGATGGCGGCGGTACCAAAGATACTCTTGTCGGGCAGGGATTCAAGCACGAAGAGATACGACTCTTCGCTGGGGATGTCGACATGGGCGGCAAACGAGGCGATGGAGCGCTCGACGGAGGCGGCGATTTTTTCGCGCGTCTTCGGCAGGGTATGGACACCCGGCATGGTTACCGCAGCCAGCGCTTCGAGGGCGGCGATATCCGCAATTTCTACCGGACGGACAACATACATGGGTACTCCTTCAATGCTGACGATACTTGGGCTGAATACCCGGGTAGAACCAAGCCGGCCCGCAGCAAAGCGGCGGGCCGGTGATCAAACAGGGAGCGAGGCTAGCCTCAGGCTTTCAGCATGCCGTCGATGGCGACGCGCAGCAGACGGCCCGCTTCGGCAATCTGCTCGTCCGAGACGATCAGGGCCGGCGCCAGGCGCACCACGTCCATGCCGGCGATCAGCACCATCAAGCCTTGCGCTTCGGCCGCCTTCTGGATGTCTTTCGCGCGGCCCTTCCAGGCATCGCTGACTACCAGGCCCAGCAGCAAACCGCTGCCGCGCACGATGGAGAACACTTGCGGGTAATCCGTGATCAAGCCTTGCAGCATGGCGATGGTGCTGACGCTCGCTTCCTTCACACGCGCCAGGAACGCTGGCGTGTTGATCGTTTCCAGTACGCTCAAGGCCACAGTAGCGGCCAGCGGGTTGCCGCCGTAGGTGGTGCCGTGGGTACCGACGGACAGGGTTTGCGCCAGTTCATTCGTGGTCAGCATGGCGCCGATCGGGTAGCCGTTGCCCAGCGCCTTGGCGGCCGTCAGGATGTCCGGCGTGACGCCATAGCCCATGTAGGCGAACAACGCGCCAGTGCGGCCCATGCCGCTCTGGACTTCGTCGAAAATCAGCAAAGCACCCGTCTTGTCGCACAGGGCGCGCAGCTCTTTGAGGAATTCAGGATTGCCCGGCACCACGCCGCCTTCGCCTTGTACCGGCTCGACGATCACGGCGCACACGTCATCGCCGATGGCGGCGCGCGCCGCTTCGATGTCGTTGTAGGCGATGTGGTCGATCGACGGTGGCAGCGGCTCGAAGCCTTCCGTGTACTTGGCCTGGCCGCCGACGGAGACGGTAAACAAAGTGCGGCCGTGGAAGGAGCTCAAGCACGAGATGATGCGCGACTTGTGCGCGCCGAATTTGGTGTGCGCGTACTTGCGCGCCAGTTTCAGGGCCGCTTCGTTGGCTTCCGCGCCCGAGTTGCAGAAGAAAGCGCGGTCGGCGAAAGTCGCTTCCGTCAGGGCCAGCGCCAGGCGCAGCACCGGTTCGTTGGTGTAGCCGTTGCCCAAATGCCACAAATTATTGATTTGCTTGGTCAGCACGTCGACCAGCACAGGATGGCAGTGGCCCAGGCTGTTGACGGCGATGCCGGAGGTGAAATCGAGGTAATGCTTGCCGGTCTGATCCCACAGATCCAGTCCGGAACCGCGCACGGGAACCATGGCTGCAGGGGCGTAGGTAGGAACGAGGACCTGGTCAAAGGTATCCCGGGTGACTGGACGAGCCGTTACGGTCGAATCAAGCTTGGCATTCATAGCATTTCCCCATCAATATGTTAGGTACTCCGCAGCTACGACAGCTACGTGTGTACTGCATTATAAAAAGCGGGATGCTAAAACTCTTTTGAATCTGCGACAAGGATTTTCACAATTCATCACAGCTGCCTTGCCGCTGACTAAGCTGGTGGCATGAGCTTTCTTTGCCGCTCTTCGCGCGGGGTATTGCCAAACAGGGTGCCAAACGCCGTGGAAAAGTGCGAACCGGAGGAAAAGCCGCACATCAGGCCTACTTGCACGATGGAATAATGTGTATCGAGCAATAGTTGCCGCGAGCGCTGCAGGCGCAGCTCCAGGTAGTAGCGCGACGGCAAGCTGCCCAGGTATTGCTTGAACAGCCGCTCCAGCTGGCGGCGCGACAGGCCCACCAGGCTGGCGATGTCATCGGTCGACAGCGGCTCCTCGATATTGGCTTCCATCAAGGTGACCGCTTCGGACAATTTCGGCTGCAGCACGCCGAAACGCGCCTGCAAGGCCACGCGCTGGCGTTCTTCCTTGCCGCGCACCTTGTCCACGCACAACGCTTCCTTGACGAGCGCCTGCACGTCGGCGCCAAAGATGGTCTCGATCAGGGTCAGCGAAAAGTCGATGCTGGCCGCGCCGCCGCAGCAGGTAATGTGCGGGCCGTCGATGTCGAACAGGTGCGGCGTCAGGATGGCGCGTTCGGCCTTCGCTTCCGCATCGGCGTACAGGGCCCAGGGCAAGGCGATGCGCACGCCATCCATGACGCCCGCGTCGGCCAGCCACAGCACGGCCGCGCCCACGCCACCCCAGAATGGCGCCGAACGGCAGCGCTCGATCACGGCCCGGCACAGCTCGGCGCGCAGCGGCGCCTCCGTTTCATCGGCCACCAGCAGCGCGATATGCCAGTTGCCGCCCTGCGCGGCCACTTGCTCGGGCGTGCGCACGTCCAGTTGCAGCGCGTCCGGCCCCAGTGCCCGCGCGCACAGGCGCAGCGGCTGCACCAGGCCCGCCCAGGTAATCGACTCGGCATCGCCGGCATGGACCAACAGCAGACGCAGCGGTTTGTCGAGGCCGATACGGGAAAGATTAGCGAAAGACATCGGCGGGACGGACCAGGGGCAAGGGCTGAGTTGCCCACATGATACCGGACTTCCGCCCCATCGAACCCTTGATGCAATAACGCCGCTGCCCCGGCGGAAAAAAGCGGGATGGAAGGATATAATCACACCCCATGGGTGAACGATATTTAAAAAGTATCCGGCTGCTGGCCGAATGCATGCAAGGCTTCGAGCGGTTTTCAGGCGACTTCGTGCGCCAGTACGGCTTGACGCATGCGCAATTCGACATCATTGCCACGCTCGGCAACACCTGCGGCATGTCCTACAAGGAGCTGGGGCAGAAAACCCTGATTACCAAGGGTACCTTGACGGGCGTGGTGGACCGGCTGGAGCAAAAGGGGCTGGTGGTACGCGAACGTTGCAACAAAGACAAGCGCTCCTACTTCGTGCGCTTGAGCTGCGAGGGTGAACAGGTGTTCCATGACGTGTTCCCCAAGCTGACAAAGCAGGGACAGCGCTTGTTTGACGGCTATACCGAAGACGATTTCATGCGCTTGGAAACCACCCTGGCAAGCCTGAAACACGCCATCGCCAACGGCCACAGTTGATCATTCACCAAGCACAGACATTCAAACAAGACAAAGGAAACCAAGTTGAAAACCACACTGCTCGACGGCAAAAAGCCCGCTCATTTCGATAAACACATCATCGGCAACCTGCTGCTCAACGCCAGCACGCCGGAACTGGTACGCCAGGAAAAACTGATCATCGGCGTGCGCAACGAAGACGGCGAAATCTACCGCCTGATCGGCGCCACCAAGCACAACAGCTTCATGAATGCCGTCGAGGAACTCTTCGACCTGGGCTTGACGGATGAGCTGGAAGACAGCGACGAGCTCGTTGAAGGCTGCGACGCAATCTTCAGCGAATCTGACTGATAGCGCTCGCATAATCCAAAAAGGGCATGCCGCTGATCCAGTGGCCTGCCCTTTTTCCGTTTACGGGGGTTTACTTGCCTTTTACTCGCTTGTTTGCGAAAAGATCACGCTTAAAAAGTTCCGTACGGAAATATTGCGAGTATAATTTTTTCAATGAACAGACTCGACGCCTTTAAAAGCATCGCCGCACAAGCCGCTCGTGGCGAGCTGACCTTTCCTGCCAATGTGAACGCTTCGCTCAAGCTGCAAGAGGCGTTGGCCGATCCCGACTGCCATATCGAGGCCGCTGCCAAGCTGGTGCAAGCCGACCCGCTGCTGGCCGCGCGCACGGTGGCCATCGCCAATTCGGTGGCGTTCAACCGTTCCGGCAACGAAATCACCAGCGTGCGCAATGCCGTGCAACGGCTCGGCGTGCGTACCCTGCAGTCGGTGGTAGCGTCGCTGATCGTGCGCCAGCTGGGCAGCACCATTACCGATCCCGTGCTGCAGGCGAAGGCCAAGCAGCTGTGGGAACATACGGCCCACGTGGCGGCCCTGTCGCAGGTACTGGCTCGCCGCGTCACCAGGGTGGACCCCGATACGGCCCTGTTTGCCGGCATCATGCATGAAGTGGGCGGCTTTTATCTGCTGTCACGCGCAGCCGAATTCCCCGGCATCCTCGACGGCGAACCGGCGGACTGGGTCGAACATGGCGAACAAGCCATCGGCCATGGCGTATTGACCAAACTGAAGGTGCCGGAAGCGGTGATGGGCGCCATCGCTGCGCTGTGGGAAGGCTTGCGCGCCATCCCGCCCGAATCGCTGGGCGACACCTTGCTGCTGGCGAATGACCTGGCGCCCGTATCGTCGCCCCTCAACGAAAGTCCGGCCGCCATCGCCGTGCGGGCAGCCCGCGCCGCCGGCAGCATCGATTGCGTGATCGGCGATGCGACCCTGTCGAGCATCATGGAAGAATCGGACGATGAAGTGCAGTCGCTGCTGAAGGTGCTCGTGCATTAATCCTGTTTTACCGGCACCGGCGGCATGATCGGCACGCCTGGCGCCGGCTTCGGCACGTCGACGATCAGCACATGCTTGTCCATGGCCTGCGTTCCCTGCTTCTGCTGGGCGACTTGCGTGGCGACCGCCCGGGTACTCAAGAGTGGCTTCGGATGGCGTGGCATGAACATGGCGTACCTGCTTGCAGTGGGAGACGCCGCATCTGTGCAGCGATGATCCAGTTATCAAGCTCCGAACAAAAAAAAACCCGCTCGAAAGCGGGTAAAGTCCAAAGCTAGGGATGTCCTGAAAGAGACAGCCCTATCTTATGTGGTGCGCCGCACCGGCTCCGTGCGCTGGCACACTTAGCGGGCAGATTATCCCGGCAACAGCTGCACATCCGTTTCCTGCCAGGCGCGCAGTTGCCGCACGCGGGCAAACCACGCCTCGATATGCTGGTACTGCGCCAGCGGCAGCCGCACGGCCTCGCTGTACATCAGCGGCGCGGCCACGGCGAAATCGGCCAGGGTCACATCGTCTCCGTGGATCCAGCTGCGCTGCGCCAGATGCGCGTCCAGCACCACGGCGCACTCATGCAGATCACGCTCGCCGCGTGCCTCTTCCAGCGGGTCCGCCGGACCATTGCCCGTCATGCCCTTCCAGGCGCGTTCCCAGGCCAGCACGCTGATGGCCGGCGCGAAGTGCTGCGCCGCCCAGAACAGCCAGCGGTTGACGTCGGCGCGCGCTTGCGGCGCCTGCGGATAAAGCGTCTGGCCCGGCACCTGCTCGGCCAGGTATTGCATGATGGCGCACGATTCCCACAGCAGGAAATCGCCATCGGCCAGCACGGGTACCTTGCCGTTCGGGTTCAGTTCGGCCAGGCGACGGCGGTCGTCCGCATTCATCAGGTCGACTTCGGCCAGTTCCAGAGGCAGGCCAAGGTGGATCGCCGTCATCAGGGCACGGCGGGCATTCGAAGACATGGGGTGGTGGTACAGGCGCATGGTGGATGGCTCCGGTGAGTGAAGAAGCCACTATCGTAGAACCAGTCACTGACAGTTTTTGTCAGGAGCGCATCTCACGATTCCGGATCAATCTCATGCGCCTTGCGCCAGGTATCCAACAGCACATGGCGCCGCGTGGGATAGCGCTCCTCATGCTGCTGCACGTCGGCGATACGGTCGATGCGGAAATGCCGGTAATCGCCACGCAGCTCGCACCAGGCGGCCAGCAGGCGCTTGCCTTCAAAAAAGGCCAGGGCAAACGGCCACACCGTGCGCGAGGTGGCGCTGCCGTGCTCATCCTGATAGGCCAGCGTGAGCTTCTGTTCGTAGCGGATGGCCTCGCGCACCGGCTGCACGTAGCGGTCGGCCGGCTGCGTGCCATCGGCAGGACGGCCCAGCGGCACCCACAAGCTGGTCTCGGCCATGCTGTCGCGCAGGTCGCGCGGCGAGGCGGCGGCGATCTTCGCCAGGGCATTGCTGGCCGCCTGCGCCAGGCCCGCATCACCCTGGCGGCGCACCCAGCGCGCGCCCAGCACCAGCGCTTCCAGTTCATCGGGTCCGAACATCAGTGGCGGCAGAAAGGCGCCGCGGCGCAGCACATAGCCGATGCCGGCCTCACCCTGCAGGGGTGCGCCCAGTTCGGCCAGGGTCTGGATATCGCGGTAAATCGTGCGCTCCGATACCCCCAGCTGCTGCGCCAGCTGGGCCGCCGTGACGGGCACGCGCTTGGCGCGCATGGCGTCCATCAGCAGGAACAAACGGCCGCTGCGGCTCATGGACAAGCCTGCAAAGCCTGGTCGCCCATCACCAGGGCCGACAGGGCCGGCACGTACAGATAGCCGTCGGGCGCCAGGCGCGCCGCGCGCGAGCCTTCGTCCACGCCAGCGATACCGTAGCAGCGCTGCAGCCGTGCCGCCCCCGGCCACCAGTGAACGGCCGCCTCCTGGTCGGGAAAGCGCTGGCGCACGCCATCGGCCTGCGCCGCCACCTGCCGGAAATCGCGGTAGAAGGCGGGGGCGATGCCCAGCTCCGCGGCAAACGCCGCTTCCAGCGCCGCCACCTGCGCCAGTTGCACGGCCAGCGCCGCAGTTTCACGCTCCAGCTCATCGGCCGGTACGCCCGCCTCGAGCAGGCTGCGGCGCATGTGCTGCGGGCCTTCCTGCGCGCGCAGAAAGGCAGAGTCCTGCAGTGCCAGCACGGCGGTGTCTGGAATGCTTGTATGGTGCGCGGCCGGGAAAAGGTACAGGGCGCAGCTGCCGGCACACACGGTGTCGATGGCAAGGCGCCATTGCTGCTGGCGCAGGTAGCGCCCCAGCAGCATGGCCGCCTGCGGGTCGCCGCCTGCGCTATTGATGCGCAGCACGGTGGTCGCTGGCGTGGCCAGTTGCCGCAACTGATCCACGTCGCCCTCGGCGATGGCGCCGCGCAGGGCGATGGTATCGCTGCCTACGCGGCGCAATTCCGCGGCACTGGCCAGCGTGCCGATGCCCGCCATGAGGCCCATCACTATCAAACGCTTCATCGTCATCCGTTACAAAAAAAAACGACCACCGCGCGGGTGATCGTTCTTGAATTCGTCATGCAACAAACTGCGCTTACACCACGGCGCCGTCGGTCTCGTCTTTTTCCTTGACCGGCTTGATCAAGTCTTCGCGCTTGACGCCCAGCCACATGGCGATCGAGGCCGCGACGAACACGGACGAGTAAATACCGAAGCAGATACCGATGGTCAGCGCCAGTGCGAAGTGGTGCAGGGTCTGGCCGCCGAAGACCAGCATCGACAGCACCATCATCTGGGTTGAACCGTGGGTGATGATGGTACGCGAAATGGTGCTGGTGATCGCGCTGTCGATCACTTCATGCACGGTCGCCTTGCGCTGCTTGCGGAAGTTTTCGCGGATACGGTCAAAGATCACCACCGATTCGTTGACCGAGTAGCCGAGCACCGCCAGGATCGCCGCCAGCACCGTCAGCGAGAATTCCCACTGGAAGAAGGCAAAGAAGCCCAGGATGATCACCACGTCATGCAAGTTGGCGATAATCGCCGAGACCGCGTATTTCCATTCGAAGCGGATGGCCAGGTAGATCATCACGCCCAGGATCACCATCACCAACGCGTTCAAGCCGTTCTGCGTCAATTCGTCGCCCACTTGCGGGCCGACGAATTCGACTTTCTGCAGCACCAGCGCTTCGTTGCCGGCGGCGTCCATACAGGCGGTCTTGATGACGTGCTCGCCCTTGTCGGTGACGGTATCGATGCCCTTGGTCGTGCCTTGCTCGACCTTGCACAGGGTTTCGAACACGCGCTGCGAGGTATTCGCGGCAGTCACGCCCTTTTCCACCGGCAGGCGGATCATCACGTCGCGCGCCGTATCGAAGCTGGTCACGCCAGGCTCTTCGTAGCCCATGCCGATCAGGGTGCCGCGTATGCCTTCAAGGTTGGCCGCTTTCGGGTACTTCACCTCCAGCACGGTGCCGCCCTTGAATTCCACGGACAGGTGCAAGCCCTTGTGGAACAGGAAGAAGACGGCGGCAAGGAAGGTCACGGCCGAGATGACGTTGAAAATCAACGCATGGCGCATGAAGGGAATATCTTTTTTGATCCGGAAAAATTCCATGAAATCCTCTGAGTTCTATTCTGTGCGTCCGGCGGTTGTGCCACCGGACGCGATCGCTGTTGTCGCTATTGGGTGAGTCGGGGCCGCCGCTTATTTGCTCGTGCCCGGCACCCACACCGTGCCGATCGACAAGGTCGTCAGCTTTTTCTTGCGGCCATACCAGAGGTTGACCACGCCGCGCGACACGAACACGGAGGAGAACATCGACGTCAGGATGCCCAGGCAATGCACGACGGCAAAGCCGCGCACGGGACCGCTGCCGAAGGCCAGCAACGCCAGGCCGACGATCAGGGTGGTCACGTTCGAGTCGAGAATCGTGGCCCATGCACGGTCGAAGCCGGCGGAGATCGCCGCTTGTGGCGTACTGCCGGCACGTAACTCTTCACGGATACGTTCATTGATCAGCACGTTGGCGTCAATCGCCATGCCCAGCGCCAGCGCGATCGCGGCGATACCTGGCAGTGTCAGGGTCACCTGGATCATCGACAGCAGGCCGACCAGCAACAGCAGGTTGGTGGCCAGGGCCAGCACGCTGAAGGCGCCGAACAGCATGTAGTAGGCGATCATGAAGATGGCGATGGCGATGAAGCCATACAGGGTCGAGTGGAAGCCCTTGGCGATGTTTTCCGCACCCAGTTGCGGTCCGATCGTGCGTTCCTCGATGACGGTCATCGGTGCGGACAAGGCGCCCGAGCGCAGCAGCAGCGCCAGTTCATTCGCGTTTTCCGCGCCGCCCATGCCGGTGATCTGGAAGCGCGAACCGAGTTCCTGCTGAATGGTCGCCACCGACAGCACTTCCGGCTTGCCCTTTTCAAACAGCACGATGGCCATGCGCTTGCCCACGCGCTCACGCGTCGCTTCGCGCATCTTGCGGCCACCGTCGCCGTTCAGGTCGATCGACACGGCCGCTTGCTGATTCTGGTCGAAGCTGGCCGTCGCGCTGGAGATATAGTCGCCCGTCAGGATCACGTCTTTCGACAGGACGACAGGCACGCCCTTGCCAACGGTAAACAATTCCGAGTTGAACGGAATGGCGCTCGACAGTTCCGTGCCAGGCACGATGCCTTCGTCGACCAGGCGCACTTCCAGCGTCGCCGTGCGGCCGATGATGGCTTTCGCGCGGGCCACGTCCTGTACGCCAGGCAATTGCACCACGATACGGTCAGGACCTTGTTGCTGGATCAGCGGCTCGGCCACGCCCAGCTCGTTGACGCGCTTGGACAGGGTGGAGATATTCTGTTTCACGCCTTCGTCGATGGTCGCCTTCAGGGCCGCCGGTTTCAGGGTGATGTTCAGTTTCAAATCGCTGCCTTCGCCCGCATCGGCGAAAGCCAGTTCCGTCATCTGGTCGGACAGCACATTTTTGGCCTTCAGGCGCGTATCGGCGTCACGGAAGTTGATCTGCACGCTGTCACCCACGCGCTCGATGCCGGCGTGACGGATATTCTTGTCGCGCAACACGCTACGCGCGGCGGACTGGACGCCCTGGACTTTCTTGTTCAGTACGGCTTTCGCATCGACCTGCATCAGGAAGTGCACGCCACCGCGCAAGTCCAGGCCCAGGAACATGGGCAAGGCATGCAATTTTTGCATCCACAATGGGGTATTGGCTTGCAGGTTGACCGTCACGATGTACGCAGGGTCGCTGGCATCCGTATTCAGGTCCTTTTCCAGCACCAGTTTCGCCTTGAACTGGGTATCGGGATCGGCGAAACGCACGCGCACGGAGGCGAGGTTGCCAGCGCCATCCATGGTGACACCTTCCGACTTGACGTTTTCTTTCGTCAATATTTCCGCGACTTGCGTCATCAGCTCGCTCGTCACTTTGACGGTCGACTTGCCGCTGGTTACTTGCAGCGCCGGTGATTCACCGAAATAATTGGGCGCCGTATAGAGTGCGCCCAGCAATAAGGCGACGACGATGATGATGTATTTCCAGGCAGGATAGCGATTCATATTGATTCAGCGTTCAGTGTTGAGCGTCGGAGGCGTCGCGAGGGGCGGCGGATAGCCGCCCCGGTCATCATTGCCTAGGCAATGACAGCGAGGAATTACAGCGCCTTCAGGGTGCCTTTAGGCAGCAAGGTGGTGATGGAGCTCTTTTGCACCGTGATTTCGGTGCCGGTCGCCACTTCGATGGTGACGTAAGCGTCCACTACCTTGACAACACGGCCCAGCATGCCGCCAGCGGTGACGACTTCGTCACCCTTGGCCAGCGCATCCATCATCGCCCGTTGTTCTTTGGCGCGTTTTTGCTGTGGACGGATCATCAGGAAATACATGACCACGAACATCAATACCAGCGGCAGGAAGCTGGTCAGGTTGCCGCCGAAGCCCAGGGCGTCGGTTGGGGCTTGCGCATAAGCGTTGGAAATGAAAAACACGGTGACTCCAGTTCTAATCAGTTTGAAAAAATAGCGCTGTATTCTAGCATTGGCTATACGCCGCAACCCGAATTGCAGGCATGGCAACTTTAAGTGGGGCTAAAAAGGCATTATGCAATGCTTTATCGCCCCAGTCCAAGCACCAATACACAAAACTTCCAGCCTGGCTGCCGCCAGGGCGCAAGCTAAGCTTTTCTTAAGTTCCGCGTGCGCGTTCCGCATGGAATTGCAGGGTAAACGCGTGGAAACGGTCTTCATCGAGCGCTTCACGCATCTGGCGCATCAAGTCCAGGTAGTAATGCAGGTTGTGGATGGTGTTCAGGCGCGCGCCGAGGATTTCCTTGGAACGGTGCAAATGGTGCAGGTAGGCGCGCGAGAAATTGCGGCAGGCGTAGCAGCTGCATGTTTCGTCGAGCGGCGCCTGGTCTTCCTTGTATTTGGCGTTCTTGATCTTGATGTCGCCAAAACGGGTGAACAGCCAGCCATTGCGGGCGTTACGCGTCGGCATGACGCAGTCGAACATGTCGATGCCGTTCGACACGCCCGCGACCAGGTCTTCCGGCGTGCCCACGCCCATCAGGTAATGCGGCTTGTTGGCCGGCAGGCGCGGGCCCACGTGGGCCAGCATGCGCATCATGTCTTCCTTCGGCTCGCCGACGGACAGGCCGCCGATGGCGATGCCGGGGAAATCGATCTCTTCGAGCTTGGCCAGCGACTCGTCGCGCAGCATTTCGAACATGCCGCCCTGCACGATGCCGAACAGCGCATTCGGGTTTTCACCGCGGTGGAACTCGTCCTTCGAGCGCTGCGCCCAGCGCAAGGACATGCGCATGGACTTGGCTGCTTCCTCGATGGTGGCCGGACGCCCTTCAATCTCGTACGGCGTGCATTCGTCGAATTGCATGACGATGTCGGAATTGAGGACGCGCTGCACCTGCATCGACACTTCCGGCGAGAGGAACAGTTTATCGCCGTTGATGGGCGAATTAAAATGCACGCCCTCTTCCGTGATCTTGCGCATGGCGCCCAGCGAAAACACCTGGAATCCGCCCGAATCGGTCAAGATCGGCTTGTTCCAGCCCATGAAACCGTGCAAACCGCCGAACTTCTCCATGACGGTGTTACCAGGACGCAACCACAAATGGAACGTGTTGCCCAGGATGATCTGCGCGTCGATCTCGTTCAGTTCCAGCGGCGACATGGCTTTCACGGTGCCGTAAGTGCCCACTGGCATGAAGATCGGCGTCTGCACGACGCCATGGTTGAGTTTCAAGGTGCCGCGGCGTGCCTTGGTCAGGCCGCTCGTGTCGGTCTTGAGTAGTGTAAATTCCAGCATGGTCAGTCTTTCACGGGAGTATCAAGGTTCAGTGCAGCGCGCGATTGCGTGGTCAGCAGCATCGCATCGCCATAGCTGAAGAAACGGTAGTTCTGCGCGATCGCATGCGCGTAGGCGTTGCGGATCGGCGCATAGCCGGCAAAGGCCGACACCAGCATCAGCAGGGTCGACTTCGGCAAATGGAAGTTGGTGATCAGCCGCGTCACCGTTTTGAAGGCATAGCCGGGCGTGATGAACAGGGCCGTATCGGCGCTGCCCGCCACCAGCTGACCGCTTTGCGAAGCCGACTCCAGCGCGCGCAAGCTGGTCGTGCCGACGGCCACCACGTCGCGCCCGGCAAGTTGGGCGGCGCGCACGGCATCGACGGTGTCCTGCGGCATGGTGTACCACTCGGTGTGCATCTTGTGTTCGGCCAGTACTTCCGTGCGCACGGGCTGGAAGGTGCCGGCGCCCACGTGCAGGGTCACATAGGCAAAGTTGACGCCCTTGGCCTTCAATTGATCGAGCAGGGCCTGGTCGAAATGCAGGCCCGCCGTGGGCGCGGCGACAGCGCCCGGCACCTTGTTGAAGACGGTCTGGTAGCGCGTTTCATCGAACTCGTCGGCATCGTGCTCGATGTAGGGCGGCAGCGGCAAGCGGCCATGCGCCTCGATCAGCTCAAATACGTCGGCCTCGAAATGCAGGGTAAAGAATTCGCCGGCGCGCTGGCCCACCGTCACGTCGAAGGCGTCGGCCAGGCGGATGCGGCAGCCGGGCGGCGGCGACTTCGAGGCGCGCACCTGGGCCAGCACGGTGCGCTCGTCGAGCACGCGCTCGACCAGCGCCTCGATCTTGCCGCCGCTTTCCTTGACGCCAAAGAAGCGCGCCTTGAGTACGCGCGTGTCGTTCATCACCAGCAGGTCGCCCGCCTGCAACAGCCCGACGATGTCGGCGAACTGGCGGTCGACCAGGGCGTCGCCGTCCAGATGCAACAGGCGCGAGGCGCTGCGCTCGGCCAACGGAGTTTGCGCAATGTTTTCTTGCGGCAAATTAAAATCGAAATCGGAAAGCGAATACATGCGTTTTGCTTCAAAAGTACGTCAAAAATGATTAGGAGTGCGCAATGGAACATCTGGCACTATACTGTGCGCCTATACAGGCATTACAATAATCCGCCGCAACAATTTCCGACTGCGGTACGCACAGGGTGTGCCGGACAACCCTCTATTTTACGCTAGCGGCACAAAAATCTCCGATATGTCCGAACCCAAGCCCGATCTTCCTCCCACAGCCAAGCCGGCCGCGAAGCCGAAAGCCGCCAAAAAAGTGGTCAGCACGGAAAGCCGGCTGGCCAAACTGGGCTTGCGCACGGATATGGACCTGGTGCTGCACTTGCCGATGCGCTACGAGGATGAGACGAAGGTCTACACGATACGCGACGCCTGCCTGCGCGGCGGCGAGTCGTGGCAAGTGGAAGGCGTCGTCACCAAATGCGAAGTCAATTTCAAGCCGCGCAAGCAATTGCTGGTGACGATCGCCGACGAAACGGGCAATTTGCTGCTGCGTTTCATGAATTTCTACGGTAGCCAGGTCAAGCAGTTGGCCGAAGGCACGCGGGTACGTGCGCGTGCCGAACTCAAACACGGATTTTTTGGCGCCGAGATGGTGCACCCGACGTATAAAGTGGTCAACGAGGGCGCACCGCTGCCCACGGCGCTGACGCCCGTGTATCCGTCCGGCGAAGGCTTGTCGCAGCACGTGCTGCGGCGCGAGATCGCCGACGCCATGCGCCGCATCGACTGGCACGATACCTTGCCTGACGAGCTGTTGCACCAGATGCAGCTGTCGCCGTTCCGCGCCGCCGTGCACCTGCTGCACTATCCGCCGCAGGACATCGATGAAAGCGCGCTGATGGACCGCTCGCACCCGGCCTGGGTGCGCATGAAATTCGATGAGCTGCTGGCGCAGCAGCTGTCGCTGAAACGCGCCCAGCGCGCGCGCCGCTCGAAAGGCGCGGCGTCCTTGCCCATCGTCGGCAAACTCTCGGCATCCTTTGCCGCCGCCCTGCCCTTCAAGCTGACGGACGCACAGGCGCGCGTGCTCGCGGAAATCCGCGCCGACCTGCACCAGCCGTATCCGATGCAGCGCTTGCTGCAAGGCGACGTCGGCAGCGGCAAGACGGTCGTCGCCGCCCTGTCCGCCACGCAAGCCATCGACAGCGGCTACCAGGCCGCGCTGATGGCGCCCACCGAGATCCTGGCCGAGCAGCACTTCCGCAAGATCGCCGCCTGGATGGAGCCGCTGGGCGTCAAGGTGGCGTGGCTGACGGGCAGCCTGAAGAAAAAGGAAAAGACGGCAGCGCTGGCCCTGATCGAATCGGGCGAAGCGCAGCTGGTGATCGGCACGCATGCGCTGATCCAGGACAATGTGCTGTTTGCCAAACTGGGCCTGGTGATCGTCGACGAGCAGCACCGCTTCGGCGTGGGCCAGCGCCTGACCTTGCGCAACAAGGGCGACAGCGCGGCCGTGCCGCACCAGCTGATGATGTCGGCCACGCCGATCCCGCGCACCCTGGCCATGACGTATTACGCCGACCTGGAAGTGTCGGTGATCGACGAGCTGCCGCCGGGACGCAGCCCCATCGTCACGCGCGCCATCGACCAGAACCGGCGCGACGAAGTCATCGCCCGCGTGTATGCGGCCGCGCTGGAAGGGAGGCAAGTGTACTGGGTCTGCCCGCTGATCGAGGAATCGGAAGCGCTGCAGCTGCAAACGGCCACCGACACCTACATGATGCTCGCCGAGGCCCTGCCCGCGCTACAGGTGGGCCTGGTGCACGGCCGCCTGAAGCCGGCGGAAAAGCAGGCAGTGATGGATGCCTTCATCGCCGGCCAGATCCACGTGCTGGTGGCCACTACCGTCATCGAGGTGGGCGTCGACGTGCCGAACGCCTCGCTGATGGTGATCGAGCACGCCGAGCGTTTTGGTTTGTCGCAGCTGCATCAGTTGCGCGGCCGCGTGGGTCGCGGCACGGCGGCCAGCGTCTGCCTGCTGCTGTATCAGGGACCGCTGGGCGGCGTGGCGCGCCAGCGCCTGATGACCATGCGCGAGACGACGGACGGTTTTGAAATCGCCCGCCGCGACCTGGAAATCCGCGGCCCAGGGGAATTCCTTGGCGCGCGCCAGTCCGGCCAGGCCATGCTGCGCTTCGCCGACCTGGAGACGGATCAATGGCTGGTAGATCAGGCGCGCGACGTGGCGCACGATCTGCTGCACGCCACCACCGCAGCGGCGGCGGCCACCGTGGAAGCGCACCTGGCGCGCTGGCTGGGTGGCAAGGAAGAGTTTTTAAAGGTGTAAATCTGGTATTGCTGGCTTTTAGGTGTTGTCGGATTACGCGATAGACGTGGCGGCAAGTCGGGTAGGTCGGATTAGCGTAGCGTAATCCGACTTCTGGCGTAATCCGACAACATTCACTCCCGTCCAACACCCTCAATCGCCACACCGTCCCCGCCCCAATCCTCTGCACACAAGCCGTGCTTGACATACCTGTGAAAACTGGAATACGGCCAATCGATAACTTTGCCCACTAAACCATGTTTGACAGGATTGTAATGGATGTAATCGACATGATTTATCAAGTCGTGCTCATCGCGTAGCACATGCTCCCAGTAGCGATGCTGCCAAACGTCTTTCAATCCTGCATGCTTGCTGAACCATGTCTTGATCAAGCGCCAGCGCGTCATGAAATCGGTATCGCCGGCAGGCAAGGTCCAGATGCAGTGCAGGTGATCGGGCAGGATGACAATGGCCTCGATGTCGAATGGCCGTTTCTGGCGCACGGCGCGAAAAGCATCCCGCAGCACGTCCACGGCAGTGGCGGTAGCAAAAACGGGCCGGCGACGGGCAGTCACCACCGTGAAGAAAAAGCTGCCGCCAGGCTGGTATGCGCGTCGGTATCGCATGATTTCGGGTGTTGTCGGATTACGGCCTGCGGCCTAAGCGCCATCGATATTGCTTATTTCCCGATGTTGTCGGATTACGGCCTGCGGCCTAATCCGACCTACGCAAATACGCTGACGGCAGGTCGGGTAGGTCGGGTAGGTCGGATTAGCGTAGCGTAATCCGACTTCCAGCGTAATCCGACTTTTCGCAAACTACCTTGCGCCCGCGCAGCCTACATGCACATCCAGAAGCGGTTCGCCAGGTCGAGCATGAAGTCCGGCCGCAGATAGGCCAGGAAGACGAGGGCCAGCAGCGCGGCGCCCGCCAGGCGCCACAGCCATGTGCGCCAGTTGCCCATTATGCCGCCACCGCCACGCGCTTGACGGCGCGCTCGTCGATGGGCAGGTTGATCAGCGCGGCCAGCAAGCCCAGGCCGATGGTGATCATCCAGACGATGTGGTAACTGCCCTGGTGCTCGTACAGATAGCCGCCCAGCCACGCCCCGAGAAAACTGCCCACCTGGTGCGAGAAGAACACCATCCCGGCCAGCATCGACAGGTGCTTGACGCCGAAGATGCCGGCGATGATGCCGTTCGTCAGCGGCACCGTCGACAGCCACAGCACGCCCATGCCGGCGGCAAACAGGTACACCGACCACGCCGACAAGGGAGCCAGCAGGAACACGGTGATGACCACGGCGCGCGTCACGTAGATGGCCGACAGCAGATAGCGCTTGGCGATCTTGCCACCGAGTTTGCCCGCGTAATAGGAGCCGACGATATTGAACAGGCCGATCAGCGCCAGCGCCGTGACGGCGATGTTCGGATTCATCAGGCCCTGGTCCTTCAGGTAGGCCGGCAAATGCACGCCGATGAAGACCAGCTGGAAACCACAGACAAAATACCCTGCCAGCAGCAGCCAGAACGAGCGGCTGGCGATGGCTTCGCTGAAGGCCGCGCCCACGCTTTGCTGCGGGCCGCTGGCGTGCGAGACGGGCGGCTCACGCAGGTAGAAGGCCATCGGGATCATCGCCAGCAGCACCAGCGCAGCCAGCACATAAAAGGCGTTTTGCCAGCCCACGGCGGAAATCAGCTGCTGCTCCACCGGCATCATCAGGAACTGGCCGAACGAGCCGGCCGCCGACGAAATGCCGAAGGCCCACGAGCGCTGCTCGGGCGGCGCGCTGCGCCCGATGATGCCGCTGATGGCGCCAAAGGCAGTGCAGGCCAGCGCCAGGCCGATGAAGATGCCGGAGCCGACAATGAACAGGGTGGGCTGCGTCACGAGCGCCATCCACACCAGGCCCGCCATGTAGCTGATGGCGCCGACGATGACGACGCGCATGGTGCCGAATCGGTCGGCCGCCATGCCGGCGAA
This sequence comes from Janthinobacterium sp. 78, assembly GCF_003096775.1. Classification (NCBI taxonomy): domain Bacteria; kingdom Pseudomonadati; phylum Pseudomonadota; class Betaproteobacteria; order Burkholderiales; family Oxalobacteraceae; genus Janthinobacterium; species Janthinobacterium sp. 78. Next base: position 6,136,402 of record NZ_QENT01000001.1, read on the forward strand.
CGGACCGAAGACGCCCCACATCAGGTTTTGCATGGCCAGCGCCAGCGAATACGTTTCGCGCGTCCAGCCATTCGCTTGCGAGATCGGCTGCATCCAGAAGCCCAGGCCGTGGCGCACGCCCATCGCCAGGGTCAGCACGACGCCGCTGGCGATGAGGACGGTTTTCAGGCTGGGACGCGATGAGGGCAATGTCATGGGGTTCCTGATTACGCCTGGTCGGCTTGGTAGACGAGGCCGATCTGGCCACGCATGGTGTCAAGGTTGTGCATCAGGGCCACGCTGTCGGCGTGCGGCATGACCGGGCTTTCCAGCAGGCCGGCGCGGATGCAGCGCATCGCTTCGATCGCCTCGTGCGCGTAGCCATTGCCCAGGTGCGGCGCGGCGACGACGCGGCGTGCGCCATCCATCGTTTCGACGATCAGATGATCGGGTTTGTAAAAACGGTTGGGCAGGCGAATCCGCCCCAGGCTGCCGGAAATGGTCATTTCCGTCGGCGTTTGCGCGCGCAGGCTGCAGGCGCAGGACGAGGTGCCGCCGCCCGCGTGCAGCAAGGAAAACACGACCTGCTCATCGACGCCGGTGGCACCCATTTCAGCGAGCGCCTGCACCTGCGATACCGGGCCGAGGAAAAACGCCGCCATCGACAGCGGATAGATGCCCACGTCGAGCAGCGCGCCGCCGCCCAGTTCCGGATTGAACATGCGGTGCTCGGGCGGGAAATCGGCGACAAAGCCGATATCGGCCTGCACCTGCTGCAGCACGCCGATTTCGCCGCTGGCGATGATGCGCTGCGCTTCCTGCACGGCTGGCAGGAAGCGGCTCCACATGGCTTCCATCAAAAACAGTTTTTTATCGCGTGCCATATCGACCACGGCCTGCGCTTCGCGCGCGTTCATGGTGAACGGTTTTTCGCACACGACGTGCTTGCCGGCGGCCAGGCACAGCAAGGCGTTTTCCGCATGCAGGGTGTGTGGCGTGGCGATGTAGATCACGTCCACGCCGGGGTCCATGGCCAGCGCCTGGTAGGAACCGTGGCAACGTTCGATGCCGAATTCGGCGCCAAAGGCCTGCGCGCCGGCATCGCTGCGCGAAGCGACCGCCACCAGTTGCGCGCCGGGCGCATCGCGCAAGCCATGGGCCATCGCGCGGGCGATCTTGCCGGTGCCGAGGATGCCCCAGCGGACGGTGTTTTCCATGCTATTGATCTCTTTCTGCGCCAGCTGCCTTGCGCTTCGGGCGGAACACCGCCGCGTCATTGTAAAAATCGTCGTCCTGCCCCTCGCACCAGCCGGGCAAACCGAGTACGGGTAGCGGCGTGAAGTCGGCTGTCGTCAAGCCATCACGGGCCAGGTCTTGCGCCACGCGCTCGTCGAGCCAGGCGCGGCGTGCCGCATCATCGAGTGCGAAGTAGGCGTCGCCGGCAAAGATCACGCGCGTGTGCGCCGTGATGGCCTTGCGCGGCGCCACCAGTTTTTCCATCAGCGCGTGGCCGAACAGCCAGACATCGGCGTCGCCGCCAGCGCCAAATTTCTCACGCTGCGCAATGAACGCGCTGCGCCAGTCGTGGCCGCGCAAGGCCGCTTCCAGCGCGCGTCCGGCATCGCTGTCGCGCAGCACCAGCAAGGCGGAATTCTCATCGAAAATCGTCGCGCCGTCGCGTGCCGGACCGCGCGATTTGCCGACGCCGGACAGGGCGATCTGCGCCGCCTGCAGCGCATTCAATTGCCGCTTGATGCGCGGGAAGGTGAGCCACACGAGGGCGTTGAAAAAATCGTGCAGATTGTCGCGCGTGGGCACGCCGCCCGTCGCGCCGATGAACTCTTCATAGGCGACGCCTTCGGGCAAGTCCGCTTGCGGCACGAAGGCCAGCGGCAAGCCGGTGGGATTGCGCAAGTCCAGCGCCCGCGCCCGGCCGTTCAGCGCCGCGATCACCGTGTCGCGCTGCAGGTCCAGCTGCCGTCGCGCCGGCAGCACCGTGGCAAACCAGGGACGGGTCCAGTCTATCGATGGCAGCATGAACGCTTAGACCATTTTCCAGTTGATCTGTTCGCCCGCGTTGAGCGGAATGACGTGGCTGTCGCCCAGCGGCAGCGACGCTGGCAGGGTCCAGCTTTCGCGCTTCAGGGTGATGGTATCCGTGTTGCGCGGCACGCCATAGAAGGCCGGGCCGTGGAAGCTGGCGAACGCTTCCAGTTTATCCAGCGCGCCGGCCCGTTCGAACGCTTCGGCATACATTTCCATCGCGTGCAGGGCCGTGTAGCAACCGGCGCAGCCGCACGCCATTTCCTTGGCGCCTTGCGCATGCGGCGCCGAGTCGGTGCCGAGGAAGAAACGCTCGTCGCCGCTGGCGGCGGCCGTCATCAGCGCCAGGCGGTGCTCTTCGCGCTTGAGGATGGGCAGGCAGTAGTAATGCGGACGGATGCCGCCCTTGAAAATCTCGTTGCGGTTGTACAGCAGATGGTGCGCCGTGATGGTGGCGGCGATCGGGCCTTCCGCTTCAGCCACATACTGCGCCGCATCCTTGGTGGTGATGTGTTCGAACACCACGGACAGGGCCGGGAAGGCGCTGCGCAGCGGACGCATCACGCGCTCGATGAAGACGGCTTCGCGGTCGAAGATGTCGATTTCCGGGTCCGTCACTTCGCCGTGCACGAGGAAGGGCATGCCCACTTCCTGCATCACTTCGAGCACCTTGTAGCAATTCTTCAAATCCGTCACGCCCAGGTCGGAATTCGTCGTCGCGCCGGCCGGATACAATTTGACGGCTTGCACGATGCCGCTGTCCTGCGCGCGGCGGATTTCGTCGGGCGAGGTGTTGTTCGTCAGGTACAGCACCATCAGCGGATCGAAGTTCACGCCTTCGGGCACGGCGGCCAGGATGCGCTCGCGGTAGGCGCTGGCGTCCGCCGTGGTGGTGACGGGCGGTTTCAGGTTCGGCATGACGATGGCGCGGCCGAACTGGCGCGCGCTGTGCGGCAGCACGCTGGCCATGACGGCGCCGTCGCGCAGATGCAGATGCCAGTCGTCAGGACGAGTGATGGTGATGGAAGATGGGACGGCGGCTGTGGTGTGATCGAGTGTGGACATGGCGGCTGCTCTCAGGCGGTCATTGCGAATAACGCCATTTTACCAGCCGCGGGGCAGCCTTTGCAGGCCAGTCACCCGCCTGGGCGATAAGCAGTTTCAGGTGCCTGATCGCTTGATTGTCAGGCTTGAGTCTCAAGGGTGACAAGCACGCTGGCCGCGAGCACGGCAATCCTGGCGCCAATCGCGAGGTCATTTTCCTTGTCTGCAAACGCCTGCTGCAAGGACGACAACTCCTGCCGCAGATCCGCCACCATTTGCTGCTCCAGCGAGGCACGAACGCCATCGAGTTGCTGACACAACTGCGCTACGCCAAGCTCAAAAGCACTACCAATATCCTGGAAGACATCCTGCAAGGCTTGGGTCAGCGACGCCCTCAAGCGCGCCATGTGCTCGGGGTCACGTATTTCACCCTTGAAACGGCTACCGATACCGGCACCGATACCGCTGACCTCCAGTTGCAGCTCGGGTAACACCAGGCGCTCCATCGATGCTTGCAAGGTCCGGCGAAAGTGACCTGGATCGAAAGCGGCATCATCGGTATTGAGGGCGCGCAACAATGCGCTGCGCAAGGCCGCCAGCAGTTCCCCGCGGTTGACGACGCGGGCGAAAGCGTGCTCGATATCGGCGGCGCTGGTGCGGCCATACGTCAACACTTGCTCCACAGCATCGGCCGCAGCCATATATGTATAGCTGCTGGTATAGCTGCGATAAACGGTCTCGGTATTGCCCCAGGAAAAGGGGTTATACCAGCGCGAGGTGCTCACTTCATGCGATGAGGTATGGGTTTCCGTTCCCGACTTTTCTTTCAGGTTGGAAAAGTCGGCCATGGCGCCTTTCAATTGCGCCAGCATGGTGTCTCTGGTGCGCCGTGCGGCCTGTGTATGCTTGTCAATTTCCTGTGTCAGGCAGGTGACGATATCGGCGATACGGTGCTCACAGGCCTGGCGCTGGCGCTCCAGGGTGGCAAGATCGCCTGTTTGCAGTTGCTGGGCGCGCCGTTGCACCGCATCCGTCAATTCACGCAAACACAGGCCGAGTTCACGCCGTGCGCGCGGCAAGACGTCCTGGCGCTGCTGCTCCAGCAGGTCGTGCTTGTCGAACCGTGCCTGCTCATATGCGGCCTTGAGCGCATCAAAGTTGGCCAGCCGGGCCCAGTCTTCGTTGCTGATGACTGCGCCATTCCAGCATTGCCTTGCCATCGCCTGCATCTGGCCATGCACATGATGCATGTTCTTGTTCCAGCGATGCTCGGGCCAACTGGCAAAGCCATGCGCAAAGGTACTGGCAAAGACGGGCGCACGCAGGCCATGGAGCATGGCCGCCAGTTCGCCACGGCCTTGCGCCTGGCGTTCATTGGCAAGCTTGTCCATTGCCTGCGCCGCACGCCGCGACAGCCGCGACTTGATATTATCTTCGGTGGCGGCGAGCGAGCTGCGGTCATAACCATCATCGAGCAGCACGGAATCGTACTGCCCGGCGACCAGTACGATGCGCTTGACGCCTTTGCCTGGCAATTGCAGATGCAGCAGATCGGTATCGGATTGATCCAGGAACTGGCTGCAGCGCGACAGGAAAAACACCACGTCGCACTGCGCCATGTATTCCTTGGTCTTTTGCGTGCGGCTGATCACCGGATCATTCATGCCCGGCGTGTCGACGAGATCAAGCCCGCGCAGTTCCTCCATGGGCAGTTCAAGGCTGGTGGCCTTGACCAGGGCCGTATAGCGGCCGTTCTCGCCTGCGTAGTCATTGAGCGGCAGCTGTTCCGCATGCGTGGCGACCAGCCGCTCGCTGCCCTTGGCCAGGGTGGCGGCGATATCGACACCACTGTCGCGGGCCATGCTGACCAGTTCACGCGCGACCCTGGCGCCATCGTCTTGCGCCACGCCTGCCGCCATGTCAACGATACCTGCCCATTCCTGCGGGCTGTAGTATTCCACCGTCAGCACCGGCGCCGGGCCATGCGCAATGCGCGTCAGATTGGCCGTCTTCGGCGTGGCAGCTTCGGGCAGCACGGGGCGGCCATCAAACAGCAAGGCATTCAGAAAGCTGCTTTTCCCCGCCTTGACCTGGCCGATGATGCCGATGCTTAAATGCTGCCGTGCCTCGTCGAAGCGTGTCATCTGCGTCAGGAAATCCTGGCGCTGCACGCCAAGCGCACTGATTTCGTGTTGAAAATGCGTGCTGCGCCAGGCTTCCAGCGCTGCGCACAGGCCGTTGAGCTGGCGCTCGAAATCCATCAATTGATGATTCATTCAATTCTTCCTGCGATGATAAGTATGGGGGAATGCTGATGCGGCACCTTACGGTGCGACTGCGGGTATCCCCACGGCCTCGCGCCACACCGCATAGGCTGGCGGAAAAGGCAGGAATGAGGCAGCGAGCTCGCCGCCTTTCAAGAAGTCACCCTTTTTCAATAGTACTTTGTGCAAGTAGCCCGCCAGCCCGCTGCTCGCTTCTCGAACAAGCATTTTTTCACCTTGAGCAATCTCATTGGAGATCAAAATCAGTTGCTCCTCGGCCAGCATTTCGCCGGGTTGAGCAAATTGCTTTTCAACCTCAAACCCATGAAAAATCATGCTGCCAGATCCGCCGGAAACATGCTTTTTTTGCCTGCTGTACATAGTGACAAAAACGGAAACCAAGCAGCTCTCAGGCAACGCCGTATCTAACGGCAGGCCCAATACTTTCGCGGCCCAGAAAGTCAGCACCAGCAATTCATCCTCGGGCAGCTGCAACAATTCGGCCAGCTCTGACAGCAAAGTCAGCTGCGGTTGCGACAGCGGGCCGTCCAGCCGGCACAGGACCAGGACGTCGAGCATGAAGCTGGACGCCAGTTGGTGCTGCTGGACCGCCTGCAAGAATTCGCGCAGGCTATCCCGGTTCAGATCGGCGGCCATCTGCCAGACGGTATTTCGCCGCTCAGCCAGCCCCAGCGAGGTCAGCAACATGTCAAACAAGCGGCCTTCCGTCTCGCTGATGGGTTGATCGGCCAACAGCGTCGCGGCCACGGCGCTGGCATGGCACAAGCGCGTATATTCATCGCAGGCAATTGCAAAATGCGGCGGCAAGGGAAACATTTCCACTTTGAGGGCATCGGTATCGCGCAGCAATCGCGGCAAGTCAAAATGATGGGAATTCATGATTTTTCCTGAGGGTGTAGCGTATTAAAAAGATAGGATGCGCACGGTGGCCGGGCGGCTTCCCTGGTGCAGCAAGCGCGCGGCATTGCTGGCTTCAGCAGCCGCCGAGTAAGGCTGCAGCAGTGGCAGGTAGCGCTGCGATGTACGCCGCAACAGCGACGGCCGCCGTGTCGCGTCAGCCGGACGGCTGAGCAAGGCAAGATGGCGGCGATGCACTTGCGATGCATGGCCCGGTGCATGCAATGCACGCAACAGCGACAGCAAGTCGAGCGGGGGAAGGCAGCCCTGTCCCGCACCGGCACCGGCCGGCACCGCCATGCCGCTGGCCTGCACCAGCGTATGCAAGTGAGCAAAGAAGCGCTGCTGGAACGCCTGCAGGTCCGCCGCCTGCCTGAGCGCCCATTCCAGCGCGAGCTGCATCTCGGCAAGCAGCTCGCCGGCATCGTGCTGCGCTTCCACCTCGGTGGACAAAGCCAGTATCCGCTTCATCAGGCCCAGCTGGCGGCGGCGCTGCTGTGCTTCATGCGCAAGGTAACGCTCATAACGAAAAAACTGGCTTTTGAAGCGCTCGGCAGGACCTATTGCCGGCAGCTCATCATTCCAGAGCTGCAATTGTTCGCGCACGGCTGACAAGGGATAAGCCTGACTGTCTCGCGTGGACACAGGCACCACGGCGAGCACCGCAATGCCGCGTGCCGATACGGCCTCGCCAATACCCTTCACGACCGCCGCCACGGACTGCGGGTCGCGCTTGTCGGCACGGCTGACGACAATCAGGCATGCCATCTCACGGGGCAGCGACGCCAGGAACACCAGGTCTTGTTCCGAGATGCCGCCAGCTTCGACCGACACGACCCAGATCACGGCCTGCACCGCACTCAGTTGTGCGTGGGCGATCCTGGCATCGGTACGCGCCTTGAGGACGTTGCCATCGGGTTTGGAATAGCCAGGCACGTCGATCAGGGCCAGCGCAGGCCATGGAAATTCCGGTAGCGCATACAGGGCGCTTTGCAACATCGCCCCTGCATTGCTGCCGTACGCTTCCTGCTCACCATGCGTCAGGCTGAGAAACTCGGACTTGCTCAGTTCGACCTTCTGCAACAGGCGATTGAGCCCAAGAATCACGCTTTGCTGATGTCGCAACAGATAGGTCGGCAGCGCGGTGGTCGGGTCGACCTCGACGGCCAGCAATTGCTGGCCAAGCAGGGCGTTGATCAGGCTGGATTTGCCGGCGCTGAACGCACCACCGACGCCGACGGTCTTTTTCCCGGTCAGCATGGGAAAGCTGCACAATTGTTGCAACTGTCCCAAGCCTTCTTCCAGTGCCGCGACGATCTGGCTGAAATCAGCCGGCGCGCCATGCCGCGCCAGTTCCATCAAATCGTACCGGACAAGCTGCTGCAGCGCATCGAACTCGTCATTGATGGCGGCCGCGCCTGCGGCGGCTGGCTCACCAGCGGTGACGCGGCATAACAGACGATATCGCGCTTCGATCTCGTCCGGAGACAACAGCACGCTCATGGCTGCTCGCAGGCGTCGATAATGGACTGGACCGCGTGGCGATCAATCTCATACTGCCGGCGCTTCTGCTGGAACGCCGTATCGCCTTGCGCCAGGTCGGCATCAAGCTTGGCCAGCGCTGCCTGGCGCTGGGCCAGTTGCTGTTCTGCTGCTGCAACAATACCGGCTTTGGCCTGCTGCACATGTGCCTGCAACGTCGTTTGCAAGGCGGTGCGCGCGGCCTGCTGTATTTGCGGGAAGACCTGGTTGAGCAGATGCATGCGGATTTCCTCATGACGCTGCGCTTGAGCAACTTCAGCCTTGCCGCGATTGGCAAAGATCCGCTGCAAGATGTCTATCAAACCCAGCAACAAGGGCTTGAGCACTTTTGCAACCGGAAACCGGCTGGCAAGCAAATCGATGGCTTGATCCGCCACCATGTGTATCATCGCGCGATCAATGCCCGCATCGCTGTCTTTCGCCACCGAAGCACCGCCAGGAATACGCAGGTCTATATTCAGTACGGCCGGCGTAAAATCGCCGACTCGGTCAAAATAGCGGCGCATGACCACATCAAATTCGGCCTGGATGCCACTGGTCATGCCCAGACGGATGGCCTGGTCAATCTGCGCGCTCACGTCACGACCGCCCAATGCGGCAACCGTCCATGCCTCGAGCTGCTCGTGCAAACGATTGCGCACATGCAGGAGAATGGCTTCCAGGACGGCCGGCAAGCTGGCGTCGAGCTGTGCGGTTTCTTGCCCCAGCCGCGTTTCAAACAGTTTTATTTCCTCTGCAACACGCATCTTTTCGAGAACGATTTTTTCCCGGTCCAGATCTTCTCGATTGAGCAATACATCCAGATACTGGACCAATGGGCGCAGGCGGGCAACGAAGGGCCTGGTGACCGAATGCAGGAACAATGGCTCGGCCAACGCTTCGAGTTCCTGCAGCGCATCATCGAGCTCGCGCACCATATGCGTGCGCGCAGAAACTGTCACTACCCGCAAAGGTGCCCGTCCAGAAATGCCCTCAATCTCCCGGGCCACCTGGCGCGCCACCTCCTGCACATCGTCAGGCGATTTTTTATCGGCCTTGCTGATGACCGCGATCACCGGCATGTCGTGCAGCTGCAACTCCGCCAGGGCAGCACGGATACTTGCATGCAGACCACCCTCCTCCGCGCTGACCACGATGCAATAAGCCAGGCTGCGCTCGACGTAATCGTCGATGGCGCGTCCGTGCTGGCCATTGCCCGAGTCCCAGCCTGGCATGTCGACCAGTTTCAAATGGGGCAGCCGAGCCAAGGTATCGCATTCCACATGCAAGTCCAGCCAGGCGCCTGCCGGTGCCTGGCCAGCTTGCAGTTCCAATACCTGGCTGCGCGCCAATGGCCTGACTGTGTCATCAGGAAGACATAAGGTAAAACGTTCCGGCTTGCCGTATGCGAGCTCCGCAGGAATCGAGGTTTGCGGATCGACATTCGTCGACAGCAAGCTTTCCCCCATCAAGGCATTCAACAAGCTCGATTTTCCGCTACTGAACGCCCCCACGAAAGGTACACGCACCAGGAAATGGCGCGTTTGCTGTTCCACGCCGGCCAACCACTCTTGCGGCTGCTGATAAGTCTGGAACAATTGCCTGATGGCCGGCAGTACCTCAAGAAGATGGATTTGCGGTGAAAACATGTAATGATCCCGTTCAGATGAAATGAAAAAAGTAGCGCGGCATGACGCGCACATTGAAATTTCTTCAATGCAACTAATTTAACATGGGGATACGACAAGATGTGTCGCTGGAGACATATCTCCAGCGACGGACAGAAGAAACGCAGGTGCGATCAGGGCCGCCGGTAGCGGACCTGGCTCAATCGGCTAATGAATGATCTTTGCCAGGAAATCGCGCGCGCGGTCCGAGCGCGTGGTGTTGAAGAAGTCATCCTTGCTGCAATCCTCGATGATCTTGCCCTGGTCCATGAAGACGATGCGGTTGGCCACGCGCCTGGCAAAGCCCATTTCATGCGTGACGACCATCATCGTCATGCCTTCCTGCGCCAGGCCCACCATCACGTCGAGCACCTCGTTGATCATTTCCGGATCGAGCGCCGAAGTGGGCTCGTCGAACAGCATGGCGATCGGGTCCATCGACAGCGCGCGGGCGATCGCCACGCGCTGCTGCTGGCCGCCCGACAGCTGGCCGGGGAATTTATCCTGCTGCGACAGCAGGCCCACGCGGTCCAGGTATTTCAAGCCCTTGGCATTGGCTTCGTCGGCGCTGCGACCGAGTACCTTGATCTGGCCGATGGTCAGATTTTCGCGGATGGACAGGTGCGGAAACAGCTCGAAATTCTGGAACACCATGCCGATGCGCGCGCGCAGTTTCGACAAATTCGTCTTCGGGTCGTTGACGCTGATGCCATCGACGATGATCTGTCCCTGCTGTATCGGTTCGAGGCCGTTGACGGTCTTGATCAGGGTCGACTTGCCGGAGCCGGACGGGCCGCAAATGACCATCACGTCGCCCTTGGCGACGTTGGTGGTGCAGTCGGTCAGTACCTGGAACTGGCCATACCATTTGCTGACGTTATTGAGTTCTATCATCTTGTTCTTTCTTTTACGGTTAGCGAATGATGGCGACGCGTTTCTGCAGACGTTTTACCAGGAACGACAAGGCATAGCACAGCACGAAATACACGACGGCGACAAACACATACATTTCCACCAGGCGGCCATCGCGCTGCGCGATTTTCGAGGCGGCGCCGACGAAATCGGGGATCGACAGCACGTACACGAGCGACACGTCCTGGAACAGCACGATGGTCTGCGTCAGCAGCACGGGGATCATGTTGCGGAACGCTTGCGGCAACACGATGCTGCCCATGGTCTGCCGGTAATTCATGCCCAGCGCCTGGCCGGCCCATACCTGGCCGCGGGGAATCGACTGTATGCCACTGCGCATGATCTCGCAATAGTAGGCCGCCTCGAACATGATGAAGGTGATCAGCGCAGAAGAAAATGCGCCCACTTTCACGGGTTCGTTCGCACCGATGACCCAGGCGGCGATGTACGGCACCAGGAAGTAGAACCAGAAGATCACCAGCACCAGCGGGATCGAGCGTATCAGGTTGACGTAGCTCGATGCCACGCCCGAGATGAGGCGGTTGCTGGACAGGCGCATCAGCGCCAGCAGGGTGCCCAGCACGATGCCGCCCACCATGGCCAGCGCCGTCAGTTTCAGGGTGAAGACCATGCCGGTCTGGAACAGGTAAACCCACGAGCGGGAGATGACATCGAAGTCGAAGTTACCTAACATGTCAGTGTCCTCCCGTCTTGGCGCCGGCGACGATGAAGCCCGGGATGGCGACCTTTTTCTCGATCAGGTGCATCAGCACCACCACCAGCAGATTGACGACGACGTAAATGATGGTGGCAGCCGAAAACGCCTCGAACACCTGGAAGGAAAACTCCTGGATGGCGCGCGCACTGGCCGTCAGTTCGATCAGGCCGATGGTCAATGCCACGGAGCTGTTCTTGATGATGTTCAAAAATTCGCTGGTCAGCGGCGGCATGATGACGCGCGCGGCCATCGGCAGCAAGATGAAACGGTAGGTTTGCGGCAGGGTCAGGCCCAGCGCCGTGCCGGCCAGTTTCTGCCCGCGCGGCAGCGCCTCGATACCCGTCGTGACCTGCACGGCCACGCGCGAGGAGGTAAAGAATCCCAGGCATAAAACAGCCGTGATGAACGGCGCGTTCGGCAGCGACTTGACCCAGGCGCCCAGGTCCGGCGGCAGCAATTCCGGCATGACGAAATACCACAGGAACATCTGCACCAGCAGCGGCACGTTGCGGAACAATTCCACATACGCATTGGCCAGGCCCACCAGCCATTTGTTCGGCAGGGTGCGGACGGTGCCGATCACCAGGCCCAGGATCAAGGCCATGATCCAGGCCGCACCGGCCGTGGCCAGGGTCCACACCAGGCCGGACCACAGGGTATCCATATACGTGCCCACGCCATCGGGGGACATCTCCCAGAAGATGCGCCAATTCCAGTTGTAATTCATGATCATCCTTCCCATGCAGCTCGAGGAAAGCGGCCAGCCGCCTACCCCGCAAATAAAACCGGGAGGCTTGCGCCCCCCGATTTGTTACGCACTCTTGTTACTTTTTCCGTTTGTCCGAAGTCTTCTGCGCTTCGGGCACGGCCGCATACGCGGCCGGGTCACCGGAGTCGGTCGGATTCGCAAACACGGCCTTCAATTGCGCCGGCATGGGGAATTTCAGGTTGATGTTTTTCGGCGGGATCGGCGAGGTAAACCATTTCGCGTAAATGCGGTTGATGTCGTCGCTCTTGTACAGGCGGATCAGCGCTTCGTCGACCACTTTCTTGAAGGCTGGATCGCCCTTGCGCAGCATGATGCCGTACGGCTCGACCGACAGCGCTTCCTTGGTGATTTCGTAGTCGTTCGGGTTTTTCGAGTTGGCCACTTGCGATGCCAGCAGGATGTCGTCGTTGGCTTCGGCCACCGCGCGGCCCGTTTCCAGCATCAGGAACGATTCAGGATGATCCTTGCCGACGGCAATGGTCATGCCCAGGTTCTTTTCCTTGTTCAAAATCGTCATCTGCTTGATGGTCGAGGTGCCTGCCGTGGCCACCAGGGTTTTGCCGCGCAAGTCTTCCAGGGTCTTGATGTTCGAGGTTTTTTTCGACAACACGCGGTTGCCGATGACGAACATGGTGGGCGCGAATGCCACCTGCTGCTGGCGCTCCAGGTTGTTCGTGGTCGAGCCGCATTCGAGGTCGATGGTACCGTTGGCCATCAGCGGGATGCGGTTGGCCGAGGTGACGGGGCTCATCACCACTTTCAGTTCGGTCAGGCCCAGATGCTTTTGCAGGGCCGTGACGACTTTCATGCACAGGTCGATCGAATAACCCTGGTATTGCTGCTTGTCATCGAGATAGGAGAAGGGCACGGAGCCGTCGCGCACGCCGAGGGTGACGGAACCGGCTTTCTTGATCTTGGCCAAGGTGCCGGTCAATTCCTGAGCCTGGACTGGCGACATGCTGCTGATGACGCCGACGCTGAGCAGCGTGGCGATGATTTTGGTCAATTTCATAAATTCTCCTGGACGGACAAACCGGATACAAAGCCGGACGAAACAACTGTGGTGCAAACGCCACCAATGGAATTAATTTTATTTCATTTTCAGCGCCGAACCAGCCGTTTTCTGCGATTGCCGTCAAATAGGCGCTATACGCGCGCCGGAATCAGCGCGGCTGTAGCATTTTTCCTACTGATTGTCCCCCGCCGATTTATTTTGCCGGCGCCAGCCCCGCCAACGCCTCCTCTTGCGCCTCATCATCCATATTCGCCTGCTGGCGTTGCCACATCTGCGCATACAAGCCATTCGCGGCCAGCAATTGCGGATGCGTGCCCCGCTCGACGATGCGGCCATGGTCGAGCACCAGGATTTGCTGGGCGTCGGCCACCGTCGACAGCCGGTGCGCAATCACCAGGGTGGTGCGGTTTTTGGCGATGTCCTTCAATTGCGCCTGGATCGCCTGCTCGGCCTTGGAGTCGAGCGCCGACGTCGCTTCGTCGAAGATCAGGATGGCCGGGTCCTTCAGCAAGGTGCGGGCAATGGCCACGCGCTGCTTTTCGCCGCCCGACAGCTTCAAGCCCCGCTCGCCCACCATGGAGTTGTAGCCATCTGGCAAGCTTTCAATAAAATCATGGATCGACGCCGCTTTCGCCGCCGCCACGATGGCGTCCTTGCTGGCGCCCGGCTTGCCGTAGGCGATGTTGTATTCGATGGTGTCGTTGAACAGCACCGTGTCCTGCGGCACGATGCCGATGGCGGCGCGCAGGGAATCCTGTGTGATTGCCCGCAAGTCCTGGCCATCGATGGTGATGCTGCCGCTATCGACTTCGTAGAAGCGGAACAGCAAGCGCGACAGGGTCGACTTGCCCGAGCCGCTGTGGCCCACCACGGCGGTGGTGGTGCCGGCCGGAATCTGGAAATCCACGTCGAACAGGATTTGCCGCTTGGCTTCATAGCTGAAATTCACATGCGCAAAGCGCACGGCCGCGCCCCGCGTGACGAGCGGTTTTGCCTCCGGCGTATCGGCGATTTCGCGGTTTTCGTTCAACAAGGAAAACAGGCGCTCCATGTCAGCCAGGCTTTGCTTGATTTCGCGGTAGATGACGCCCAGGAAATTGAGCGGGATATACAGCTGGATCATGAAGGCGTTCACCAGCACCAGGTCGCCCAAGGTCATGCTGCCGTTGATCACGCCCACGGTGGCGCGCCACAGGATCAAGGTGACGGCCGTGGCGATGATCAAGGACTGGCCCGTATTGAGCAGGGACAAGGACGTCTGCGATTTCACGGCCGCCGATTCATAGCGCTGCAAGCCTTCGTCGTAGCGCTTCGCCTCGTAATCCTCGTTGCCGAAATATTTCACGGTTTCATAGTTGATCAACGAATCGATGGCCTTGGTATTGGCTTTTGAATCGAGGTCGTTCATGGTGCGGCGGAAATGCGTGCGCCAGTTCGTCACCAAGACGGTAAACGCGATGTAGGACACCAGCGCCACCGCCGTGATCACGGTAAACCAGATGTCGTAATGCAAGACCAGATAGCCGAGCACGAGGGTGATTTCCACCAGGGTCGGCAAGATGTTGAACAAGGTATAGGAAATGAGCGAGCCGACACTGCGCGTGCCCCGTTCGATATCGCGCGTCATGCCGCCCGTCTGGCGGTTCAGGTGAAAGCGCAAGGACAAGGCATGCAGGTGGCGGAACACTTGCAGCGCGATGGTGCGCACGGCCCGCTGCGTGACCCTGGCAAACAGGAATTCGCGCAATTCCGTAAACAAGGTGGTCGACAGGCGCAGCAAGCCATACGCCACCAGCAAGCCGACCGGTAACACCAGCAGCGCTTGCGGATGCGCCGCCGTGATCGTCATGGCGTCGACGAGTTTTTTCAGGATCAGGGGCACGCCCACGTTGGCCAGCTTGGCGCCCACCAGGCATAGCAGCGCCAGCAATACTCTCCATTTGTAGACCCATAGATACGGCAGCAAGGTCTTGATGGTGGCGAAATCGCTGTGGCTGGCGGAGGCTGGCGAGCGGGGCGGAGGGGGAGTCTGGGAACGGCGCATGGCGAAGGTCGGCTTTTTATGGTTCAATCGGGGCAATTGTAGCCTTTCATGAGAATAAAAGATGAGCACCTCCCCCGACCGTCCTGATAACTGCCTCGCCTCCGGCTTGCCCGCCGGAAAAATGCCGGAATTGCGCATGATGCCCGCGCCATCCGACGCCAATGTGTACGGCGACGTCTTCGGCGGCTGGATCATGGCGCAAGTCGATATCGCCGGTTCCCTGCCGGCCACGCGGCGCGCCAACGGCCGTGTCGCCACCATCGCCGTCAATTCCTTCATCTTCAAAAACCCTGTCTTCGTCGGCGATCTTCTCTCCTTCTACGCCGAAATCGTCAAGGTGGGCAATACCTCGATCACCGTCAATGTCGAGGTGTATGCCGAACGCAACCGGCTGCAGGCGTGCATCGTGAAAGTCACGGAAGCGACCCTGATCTATGTGGCGACGGACTCCGACCGCAAGCCGCGCAAGGTGCCGCCGATCGAGACCTTATTGTCGCAATAATCCTACGTTTTATTTTCAGACGGCATGGATAGCCAGCGCCGCATCTTCCTGCAGAGGGCTGCGCGCATCGTCTCGCTGGCCGCCGCCGGCAGCGTGCTGTCGGGTTCCAGCGCGAGCGCCGCCACGCGCCTGAACGGCAACGGCTATCCGTTTGCGCTCGGTGTCGCCTCCGGCTCGCCCTTGCCGGACGCCGTCGTGCTGTGGACACGCATCTGTTACGACCCGCTGCAGGCAGACGCCACGCCCGCCATCGCCCTGAATGTGCGCTGGGAAGTGGCCGCCGATGAAGGTTTTCGGCGCATCGTCGCCAAGGGGCAAACCACGGCCACGCCCGCCCTCGCACACAGCGTGCACGTCGATGTGGCGGGCCTGGCGCCCGGGCGATGGTACTGGTACCGTTTTATCTTTGGCGACGCCGTCAGTCCCGTGGGCCGCACGCGCACGGCGCCCGAGCCCGGCGCCATGCCTGCCTCGCTGAAACTGGCCGTCGCTTCGTGCCAGCACTGGGAATTCGGCGCGTATGCGGCGCACCGGCACATCGCGGCGGCCGCGCCCGACCTGGTGGCCTTTCTCGGTGATTACATTTATGAGTGGGGACCGTACCAGCTGCAGCACCCGAGCCGGGCCATGCGCACGCACGAAAGCTTTAGCCTGGACGAGTACCGCGCCCGCTATGCGCAATACAAGAGCGACCAGGATTTGCAGGGCGCGCACCTGGCCGCGCCGTGGATCGTCACCTGGGATGACCATGAAGTGGCCAACGATTACGGCAACGACCGCGACGAATTGCTCACGCCCACTTTCCTTGCGCGCCGCGCTGCCGCCTATCAGGCGTTTTATGAACACATGCCGCTGCGTCTGCTGCCGCTGGGGCGACGCGGCTTTGTCGACATGCGCATCTACCAGCGCTATGACTGGGGCCGCCTGGCGCGCTTCCACGTACTGGACGACCGGCAATACCGCGCCTACCACGCGTGCGCCAGGCCGGGCCGCGGTGGCTCCAATTCCGTCACCACGCGCAACTGCCCCGACTTGCGCAAACCCGGCCGCAGCATGCTGGGCGAGGAGCAGCAGCGCTGGCTGCAAACCGGTCTCGATACGTCTCCGGCGCACTGGAATATCCTGGCCCAGCAAACCCTGATGGCGCAATCGAGCCAGGTGCCCATCCTGCGCCCCGGCGACGAGCGCATCTGGACCGATGGCTGGGATGGCTACCCGCTGGCGCGCCAGCACCTGCTCGACGCCTTGCGCAGCAGCAAGGCCAGCAACCCGCTGGTGCTGTCCGGCGACGTGCACACCTTTTATGCCACGGAACTGAGCCGCAACGCCATGCGCCCCACCGGCAAGGATAATCCCGTGCTGGCGACCGAGTTTTGCGGCACGTCCATCACGTCGAGCTCCCGCCCGCAGGCGCGCACCGAGCAGTATGTGGCGATGAACCCGCACATCCGCTACGGACGCAGCGACAAGCGCGGCTATATGTTGATGGAAATCACGCCAGAGAAAACGACGACCCTGTTCCAGGGCCTGGAGAATGTGCGCGACAGCACTTCTACCATCGCGACACTGGCCCGCTTTACCGTCCAGGACGGCAAGGCGGGCCTGCAGCCCACTTAGCAGGTACTTTTCAAGGCATCGCGGTAGCGCCGGCTGACAGGTACCTCCCCGCCCGTGGATAGCACGGCACGCGCATCGCCCGATTCCAGCGGCACGATGCTCTGTACGAAATCAAGGTTGACGATATAGCTGCGGTGCACGCGCACAAAGCGCTTGCCGTCGAGGCGGCGCTCGATGGCGGCCATGGTCGAGCGCAGCGGATAATCGTGGCCGCGCACGTGCAGGTTCACATAATTGCCCCAGGCCTGTATCCACTCGATATCGGCAGCCGGCAACAGAAAGTCCTTACCCAGCTTGCGTACCAGGAAGCGTTCCGGCTGCTGCACCGGCTCCACGGCTGGGCCTTCATCGGGTTCGCCCAGCAGTGTCGCCTCGCCTTGCCAGCGCATCAGCAGCAACTGGTAAAACCCCACCGCCAACAAGACGAGGAAGTAAGCACGCACATCTTTCAGGTATTCATACGGCAACTCGCGCCACCAGTCGCCAAAATCATAGTGGCTGCCCTGGCTCCAATAGGCAATTTTGCGCAAGGCCACCATGGCCGCCACATGCACCAGGCTGTAGACGACCGACGCAGCCAGGTGCCAGCGCAGGTTCTGGCGCTGGAACACCAGGTGTAGCGGCCGGTACTGTCCCGCCAGCACGACCACGGGCACCAGCGCCAGCAGCACCAGATTGCTGCTCCACTCCCACACGGCCACTTCCCAGTATGGCGTAGCGAGCCCGGCGCGCCGCAGGTCAAGCCAGGCCAGCCAGCTGTTGACGCTGGCCTGCAGCAGAGTCAGCACGATCCAGAATCCCGGCTCGGCCACGCGGCGCCAGCGTTGATAACGTTGCAACATGTCGGTGGAAGAGACGCGCATGACTTCAGTAGGTAAATTAGTTGCACGATTGTAACGTCCCACACCCGTCCCAGGCGATCCATTCGTCCCAGCCAGCCGTCCGCTGGTCACTTCGCGCTGGCTGCCAGCCCCGCCGCTGCCTATGCTGGGGCTTCCTTCACCATTTGCCCACCGATCATGAGCCATCACACCCGCCGCCACGATATTGACGCCTTGCGCTTTCTCGTCTTCAGCTTGCTGATTGTCTATCACACTGCCTTGCTGTACATGGATGGATGGAACTTTCACATGCACAGCAGCTACACCACGGATGCCCTGAACATGCCGCTGGTCTTCATTAACCGCTGGCGCATGGAAATCGTCTTTCTCATCTCCGGCGTGTCGTGCGCCATGATGACGCAGACCTCGCGCGGGGCCTTCCTCTGGCGCAGAATCAAGCGCTTGCTGCTGCCGCTGCTGTTCGGCATGGCCATCATCATTCCCCTCCAGCCGTATTGCGAAGGGGTCAGCAACGGCCTGGTCGAACCCGGCTATGGACAGTTCCTGCTGCATTACTTTGGCGGCCATGCCTGGCCGGCCGGCGCCTTCGCAGGCTGGCAATATGGTTTTACGTGGAATCACTTGTGGTATCTGGTGTACTTGCTGCTGTACATCATCGTGCTGGTGGCGCTGCAGCCGCTGCTGGCGGCGCTGCGCCCCCTGTTCCAGCACTTGCGCGGCTGGCGCTTGCTGGTCTTGCCGGCGCTACCCACCCTTGCCGCCACGGTGTTCCTGAAAATGCGCTATCCGGAAACCCATGCGGTGGTGCACGACTGGTATGCGCACAGCATCTATTTCACCATGTTCGTGTATGGCTGGTGGCTGGGTAATGACAAGGGATTGTGGGCAGAACTGGCGCGCCTGCGCTGGCAGACGCTATGGCTGGGTCTGGGCGCGTTTGCCGTGTACATGGTATTTGACCAGATGTATTCGGAAAACCTGCTGACCTGGGCCTCGGCCGGCTCCTGGCCCATGCGCAACCTGTACATGTGGCTGGCCATCTGCGCCATCCTGGGCTGGTCGCATACGCTATTGAACCGCCCGTTTGCCTGGCTGCCTTGGGCGCGCCAGGCCGTCTTTCCCTGGTACATACTGCACCAGAGCGCGATCGTGCTGCTGGCCTACTGGCTGGTGCCCCTGAAGCTGGGCCCCGTGCTCGAACCGCTGCTGATATTGGCTGGCACGCTGGCGACCTGCTGGCTGGGAACCTCGCTGCTGATCAGCAAGGTGAACTGGCTGCGCCCCTGCTTCGGCTTGCCCGCCCGCCCAGGGCGGAACCTGGCGGCGGACACAGCCATGGCGGCGAACTAAGCCACCTTCTTCTCGTCGCGCAATTGACGGCGCAAGATCTTGCCGACGTTGGTTTTCGGCAATTCATCGCGGAACTCGATGTATTTCGGTTTCTTGTAGGCCGTCAATTCATGCTTGCAATGCTCGCGGATCTGTTCCACCGTCAGGTTCGGATCCTTGCGCACGACAAACACTTTCACGGCTTCGCCCGCGTTGGCGTCCGGCACGCCGATGCACGCGCATTCGAGCACACCCGGGCACGATGAAACCACGTCTTCCACTTCATTCGGATACACGTTGAAGCCGGAGACGATGATCATGTCTTTCTTGCGGTCCACGATCTTCACGTAGCCGCGCTCGTCCATGACGCCCACGTCGCCCGTCTTGAAGTAGCCGTCGGCCGTCATCGACTTGGCCGTTTCGTCCGGACGCTGCCAGTAGCCGGCCATCACTTGCGGGCCGCGCACGGCGATTTCACCCGGCTCTCCCAGCGGCACTTCCACGCCATCGTCGTTCAAGATCGCCACTTCCGTCGACGGGAAAGGCAAGCCGATGGTGCCCGTGAATTCCGTGATGTCGACGCGGTTGCCCGTCACCACGGGCGATGTTTCTGACATGCCATAGCCTTCGATCAGCGGGCAGCCCGTCAGTTTCAGCCAGCGTTCGGCCACGTTGCGCTGCAGGGCCATGCCGCCGCCATTGCACACCTTGTAGCTGGAGAAATCGAGCTTGGCAAACTCGGCATTGTTCAACAGCGCGTTGTACAGGGTATTGACGGCCGGGAAGACGACGATCTTGTGCTTGGCCAATTCCTTGACGAAACCGGGAATGTCGCGCGGATTGGGAATCAGCACGCTCATGCCGCCCAGGCGCATGCCCATCAGGGCACTGACCGTCAGCGAATAGATGTGATACAGGGGCAAGGCGCACATGAAGCCCATCGAGGTGGCGCGCATTTCAGGCGTCATCACGGGCGACATCCACGCCTCGTTTTGCAATACGTTGGCGATCACGTTACGGTGCAACAGCATCGCGCCTTTTGAGACGCCCGTCGTGCCACCCGTGTATTGCAGGAAGACGATATCGTCATGCCCCTGCTGCACCGGCTGCAAGGTCAGACGCGCACCTTCGGCCAGCATCTTGTTGAAACTGATGGCGCCCGGCAAGGAAAACGCGGGCACCATTTTTTTGATCTTGCGCACGACGAAGTTGACGATGGTGCCTTTCAGTCCGCCCAGCAAGTCGCCCATGGTGGCCACGATCACATGCTTGACCTGGGTATGCGGCAACACCTGCTCCACCGTGGTGGCGAAGTTTTCCAGCACGATGATCGCTTCACTGCCCGAATCGATCAGCTGGTGCTGCAATTCACGCGGCGTGTACAGCGGGTTGACGTTCACCACCGTATAGCCGGCGCGCAAAATCGCCGCCATGGCCACCGGATATTGCAGCACGTTCGGCAGCATGATCGCCACGCGCGCACCGCGTTGCAGGCCCTTGCTTTGCAGCCAGGCACCCATCTGCCGCGACAGTTGATCGAGCTCGCGATAGGTCATGAATTTATCCATGCACACGAAGGCGTTGCGGTCCGCATATTTCTGGAACGACTCTTCCAGCAAATGTGTTACGGAACGGTATTGCGTGCAATCTATCTCTGCGGGAACGCCGTCCGGGTATGACTTCAACCAAATCTTGTCCATCTCGCCTCATCTTTATCTGTAAAAGGGATGCGCCTCCTGGCGCATCCACATTGTTTATGCTGCTATCTTTTTCTCGTCACGCAGGGCGCGACGCAAAATCTTGCCGACGTTGGTTTTCGGCAGTTCATCGCGGAACTCGATGTATTTCGGCCGCTTGTAACCCGTGAATTGTTCCTTGCAATACGCGGCCAGCACGGCCTGGGTCAGGTTCGGGTCCTTGCGTACCACAAACACTTTCACGGCTTCGCCCGAATGCTCGTCGGGCACGCCCACGCAGGCGCACTCGAGCACGCCCGGATGGGCTGCGATAACGGCTTCGACTTCGTTCGGATACACGTTGAAGCCGGAGACGAGAATCATGTCTTTCTTGCGGTCCACAATCTTCACGTAGCCGCGCTCATCCATGATGCCAACGTCGCCGGACTTGAAATAGCCGTCGGCCGTCATGACCTTGGCCGTTTCATCGGGACGGTTCCAGTAGCCCGTCATCACTTGCGGGCCACGGATGGCGATCTCGCCCGTCTGCCCCAGCGGCACTTCCTTGCCGTCATCGTCGAGAATCGTGATCTCGGTCGACGGAATCGGCAAGCCGATGGTGCCGGAAAACACCGTGCTGTCGGCGCGGTTGCACGTGGCGACGGGCGACGTTTCCGACAGGCCATAACCCTCGATGATGGACACGCCCGTCGCCTGCAGCCACTTGTCATTGACGGCTTGCTGCACCGCCATGCCGCCGCCATTGGCGATCTTCAAGCCAGAGAAGTCGAGCTTGGCAAAGTCGGGGTGATTCACCAGCGCGTTATACAGCGTATTGACCGCCGGCAGCAGGTTGAACTTGTACTTGCCCAGTTCCTTGATCAGCCCAGGGATATCGCGCGGATTCGGGATCAGGATATTCAGCGCACCCACGCGCGTGCCCCACATCGCGCACGCCGTCAGGGCAAAGATATGGTACAGCGGCAAGGCGCAAACGATGATCAGCTGCTCGCGGCTGTTCGGATCGAGCGCCGCGCCCGACCACGCTTCGCTCTGCAGCACATTCGCGATCACGTTGCGGTGGCTCAAGGTCGCACCTTTCGACACGCCCGTCGTGCCACCCGTGTATTGCAGGAAAGCAGGGTCGTTGATGCTCAGCTCGACGGGCGTGAGTTTCATGCGGCTGCCCAGCGCCAGCGCCTGCTTGAAACGCATGGCGTTCGGCAAGGAATACGCGGGCACCATCTTCTTGACGTTGCGCACGACAAAATTGACGAGCATGCCCTTCAAACCGCCCAGCATCTCGCCCATGCTGGCGACGACGATGTGCTTGACGGCCGTCTTGCTCAACACTTGTTCCAGCGTATGGGCAAAGTTTTCCAGCACGATGATCGCTTCGCTGCCCGAATCATTGAGCTGGTGCTCGAGTTCGCGCGGCGTGTACAGCGGGTTGACGTTGACCACCGTGTAACCGGCGCGCAGCACGGCAGCGATCGCCACCGGATACTGCAGCACGTTCGGCATCATCAGGGCGACCCGGGCGCCCTTCTTCAGGCCACGGCTTTGCAGCCAGGCACCGAGCTGGCGCGAATAGGTGTCGAGCTCGGCATAGGTGAGAAATTTGTCCATACAGACATAGGCATTGCGGTCCGCATATTTTTGAAACGCCTCTTCCAGCAAATGCACCAGCGAACGATATTGATCAGGATCGATGTCGGCGGGAACGCCGGGAGGGTATGACTTCAGCCAAATTTTTTCCATCCTGTGCCTCTTGTCTCGAATAATCGTGGGGGAGCCGGCGCAGCCTGCCGGCGCGGATCATTGCTGCGGATTCTGTCGTCCTGCAGTCAGTTTGAGCATTCTGACGAGCAATTGCTCTATGCTACTAATGCGATGCTATCGGGCGCCGCGCTTCCATGCAAGCGCTTTCAACAGTATTCGAGCAGCAACTCTAAGCGCATTTTGTGCTGCACTGCAGCATGATAAATACACTGTTACCGAATCGCTTGCCTCACCGTACGGGACAATCTTTACGGGTCAGGGGCTGGACAATTGTTCCAGCGCATGCCTGCGCTCAGGCTTCTTGATCTGGGCCATTGTGTGCACTGCAGCATAAAAAGCACGAAAGTTCTTTTTTTCTTCCAGCAATTTTTTGAAGGCAGGCAAAAATTCATTGTAGGTCGACACGGAAGCGAGGTGCGCATTGCTCAATGGCTGCTCGAACCAGCGGTCGTAACCGGTAAAACCGCCCCAGTCTTGCTTCAATACCTGATACGCGTCTTGCAGTGCCGCAAACACCTGCGCCTTGCGCGCGCGCTTGTCCGCCTCGCTGGCGTCGCTCGCATACACGGTCTCCAGCTTGCCCCGGTATGCCAGCAGCAAGGCCAGAAAATCCTGGCGCCGCGCCGCATACTGGGCGTATGACGCACGCATGGCGTCATTGCCCTCGCGCGCCAGCCAGCGCTGCACGCCCGCCTCTTCCACGGCACTGGCAAACGATTCGTTGAAGGCCGAATCACCGGGCACGTACACCACCTGGTGCGCCAGCTCATGGAAGATCAGGCGCGCCAGTTCCGCATCGTTGTAATTGATAAAGGTCGACAGCAGGGGATCATCGAACCAGCCCAGGGTGGAATACGCGGGCACGCCGCTCACCTGCACGTCGTAATGCTGGGCGCGCAACTCGTCGGCATATGCGAGCGCCTCGTCCTTGCTGTAATAGCCACGATAGCTGACGCAGCCGGCGATGGGGAAACACCATTGCAGCGGCTGCAGCGACAGTTCCGGCGTGGCCACCACGTTCCACAGCACAAATGGACGCCGCAGGGTGGCGTAGTTCTTGTAGCTGCCATTGTCGGGCAAGTCCAGCTCGCTGACGGCAAAGCGGCGAATTTGCTGCGCCCTGGCCAGGCGCACTTTCAGGCGCGGCTCGGTGGCCGGGTCGTCGAGCCAGGCACCGATGGGCCGCGCGCCCGACCACAAGGCATATTGTCCCTGCGCCGCTTGCGTGTAATAGCGCAGCTGCGTGCAGCCACCCAGCAGCAGGCACACCGTGCCGACAAGCAAGCAGGCCGGCCAGCGCAGCATGTCAGGCAACCTTTTCCACTTCGACCAGCGTATCGTAGAAGGTCGGCGCGCGGCCCATGTCCGTCAGGCGCTGGCTGGTCACTTCATTGGCGTTCTTGCCATCGCTGGCGAGTTTCTTCCACCACACGGACAAGCCCACCACCAGGCCTTTTCTCGCCTTGTCCGTGACCCTGGCCTTGGCAACAAAGCTGCCACGGTCGTTGAAGATGCGCACCATATCGCCGGCCACGATGCCGCGCGCGGCGCCATCATCGGGATGAATATCGAGGTGTGGCTCGCCTTCGGCCGCGCGCAGGCTTTTCACGTTGACGAACGTGGAATTGAGGAAATTGCGTGCCGGCGGGGAAATCATGGCCAGCGGGAAACGCGCCGCCAATGCGGGATTGCTGGCCAACGATTCGTGCGGCGCGATATACGTCGGCAAGGGATCGAGTCCCGCCTGCGCCATGGCGCTGGAATAAAACTCGCACTTGCCCGATGGCGTGGGGAAACCACCCTCGGCAAATGGCGCCTCGGGCATGGCCAGCTTTTGCCAGCCCGTGCGTTTCAGCGATTCCCAGTCGAAATGCACGGCACGCGCATCCGTCACATCGAAGGCCTTGGCCGCCAGCGCATCGTCGCTTTCCTGGAAGCACGGATCATCAAAGCCCATGTATTGGGCCAGCAGGCGGAAGATTTCCGTATTCGCCTTCGCTTCGCCCAGCGGCGCCACGGCCGCATTGTTCGCCATCATGTATAAATGGCCATAAGTGGAATGCGCATCGACATGTTCGAGCTGCGTGGTGGCGGGCAGCACGATGTCGGCGTAATCGACGGTATCGGTCTGGAACTGTTCGAGCACGACCGTAAACAAGTCTTCGCGGGCAAAGCCCTGCGCCACTTTCGAGGAATCGGGCGCCACCGCCAGGGGATTCGAGTTGTAGACGATCACGGCTTCCACTTGCGGGCCGAACTCGGGCGAGCTGGTTTTCAGCAGATCGTCGCCGATGGTGCTCATGTTGATGGTGCGCGGCGTGCCCTTGAGTAAATCCGGGCGCTGCAAGGCCTTGCGGTTGACGGGGAACGAACCCGAGCTCGACAGCTGCATGCCGCCGGCAGGATGGCGCCAGGCGCCCGTCAGGGCTGGCAGGCAAGCGATATTGCGCACGGCCATGCCGCCGCCATGCACGCGCTGCACGCCGTAGTTGGTACGGATGGCGGCGCCCTCGCCAGAACGGCATGCCTGGCCGTACAGGCGCGCCAGTTCCACCACTTCCGTCGTGGTGATGCCGCATACCTCGGCCACGCGCTCGGGCGGCCATGCCAGCGCGCGCTGTTTGAGTTCCGCATAGCCCACGGTGTAGCGGTCGATATAGTCCTGGTCAACCAGGTTTTCCGTGATCAGGACATGCATCAAGCCCAGCGCCAGGGCCGCATCGGTGCCGGGCAGCAAGGCGATATGCTGGTGGCATTTTTCGGCCGTCAGCGAGCGATACGGGTCGATGGCGATCAGGGTGGCGCCATTGCGCTTGGCCTCTTGCGCGCGCATCCAGAAGTGCAGGTTCGAGGCGATCGGGTTGCCGCCCCAGATGATGATCAATTTTGCGTTCTGGAATTGCTCCAGGTCCGTGCCGATGCTGGCGCCCACCGTGTACCGGTAGCCGGTGGCGCCGGCCGAGGCGCAAATGGTGCGGTCCAGCAGGGAAGCACCGAGCTGGTTGAAAAAGCGCGACGACATCGACTCGCCCTGCACCAGGCCCATGGTGCCGCAGTAGCTGTACGGCAAGATCGCCTGCGGATCGCGCGCGGCGATCGGTTTCAAGCGGGCCGCGATGGTCTGCAATGCTTCTTCCCAGCTGATGCGCTCGAACTTGCCCTCGCCCTTCTTGCCCACGCGGCGCAGCGGATGCAGCAGCCGGTCCGCATGGTAGGTGCGTTCCGTGAAGCGCGATACCTTGGTGCACAGCACGCCCGCCGTGGTCGGGTGATCAGGATCGCCCTTGACGGCGGTTGCCACCCCATCGGTCACCGTGACCAGAAGGGCGCAGGTATCGGGGCAGTCGAGCGGGCAGGCGGCGCGCACTTGGGTGGTGGTCATGGTGCAATCCAAAAACGTTGGGGGAAGGCGATACTGTAAACCATTCCGCGTGCTTGCTGTTGGCGCCATGGCAAGCTGGTCCGTGCGCTGGATTTACCCGGCAAACAAGGGCTACAATGCACCATTAGCCGCGTCTGTTTTTGATCAAACAGCGCGGTCCGGCGCGCCATACATTGCTGCGTGCCAGCATCCACAGGAGAGTTCCATGAAACTAGTTGATCCGATCTTGGCGTTTCAATCCGAGCTGCAAGGTATCCGCCGCGACCTGCATGCGCACCCCGAACTGTGCTACGAAGAACAGCGCACCTCGGACGTGGTCGCCGCCAAACTGACGCAATGGGGCATTCCCGTGGTACGCGGCCTGGGCCGCACTGGCGTGGTCGGCATCATCCAGCATGGCACTTCGACACGCGCCATCGGCCTGCGCGCCGACATGGATGCCTTGCCGATGCAGGAAATGAATACTTTCGAGCATGCCTCGCGCCACCCGGGCAAGATGCACGCCTGCGGCCACGACGGCCACACGGCCATGCTGCTCGGTGCCGCCCATTACCTGGCGCAGCACCGCCATTTCGACGGCACCGTGTACCTGATCTTCCAGCCGGCCGAAGAAGGCGGCGCCGGCGCGCGCGAAATGATAGCAGATGGCTTGTTCAGCAAGTTTCCCATGGATGCCATCTATGGCATGCACAACTGGCCAGGCGCCGAAACAGGCACGCTGAGCGTGGTGGCAGGCCCGATGATGGCGTCCAGCAATGAATTCCACGTCACCGTCAAAGGCAAGGGCGCGCATGCGGCCCAGCCGCACAAGGGTGTCGATCCCGTGATGGTGGCCGTGCAAATCGCGCAAAGCTGGCAAACCGTCATCACGCGCAACAAGAGCCCGCTCGATACGGCCGTGCTGTCCATCACGCAAATCCATGCGGGCAGCGCCACCAATGTGATCCCTGATGACGCCAGCCTGGTTGGCACCGTACGCACCTTTACCACGCCCGTGCTGGACCTGATCGAAGAGCGCATGCGCGAGATCGCCGTGCATACGGCGGCCGCCTTTGGCGCCGAAGTCGAGTTCCACTTCAAGCGCAACTATCCGCCGCTGGTCAACCACGCGAAGGAAACGGCGTTTGCCGTCGACGTGATGAAAAGCGTGGTGGGGGCCGACAAGGTCAACGCGAATGTCGAACCGACCATGGGCGCGGAAGATTTCGCCTTCTTCCTGCAAGAAAAAGCCGGCTGCTACATCTTCATCGGCAATGGCGATGGCGAGCACCGCGATGGCGGCCACGGCCTGGGGCCATGCGTTCTGCACAATGGCAGCTACGACTTCAACGACAATCTGTTACCGATTGGCGCCAGTTTCTGGGTCAAGCTGGCCGAAGCGAGCCTGACCATCGCTTAACTGAGCTTAACTGAGCTTGTCCGGGCCGTCACCAAGGCGCTGACCCGGATTCAACGCTTCCAGGGCCAGCAAGGCAGCCGCATGGTCGGCTGTCGGGTACGTTTCGGCAATGGTTTCATAGCGCTGCGTTACCAGTTGCGTCACCGGCAAGGTGACGTGCGCCGCCTCGGCCGCCGCGAGGATGTTGTGCATGTCCTTGATCTGGCTCTTTACCTGGCCACCAGCAACAAAGTTACGTTCCAGCATGCGCTGGCCATGCACCTCCAAAATCTTGCTCTCGGCAAAACCGCCGCGGATGGCTGCCCGTACGGCGCTTGCATCGGCGCCCGCCGCCTGGGCCAGCAACAGCGCTTCGGCCACGATATTCAGGGTCGCGCCGACGATCAGCTGATTGCACAGCTTGGCCACCTGGCCACTGCCGGGCGGGCCCACCAAAGTCGGACGGCCCATGGCCGCCAGAATCGATTCAACCCGCGCGTAATCGCTGGTGCTGGCGCCGGCCATGATGGCCAGGGTACCCGCCTGCGCCCCCGCGACGCCGCCCGACACGGGCGCATCGATGAAGGCATGGCCTGCCGCGTGCAAAGTGGCATGAAATTGTTGGGCCTCTGATTGCTTGGTGGAACTCATATCGATCCACAGCGCACCTGCGGGCAGGGCCGGCAGCGCCTTTTGCAACACCTGCGCCACGATGGGACCGGCTTCCAGCATCGAGATAACCACGTCCGCGCCACTGACCGCCTCAGCTATGGAAACGGCCGGCTGCGCTCCTGCCGCACGCAGCACTTGGGCCTTGCTGTGCGTGCGATTCCAAATTGTGACAGAATATCCAGCGCGCAGCAGGCACCGGACCATCGGATCCCCCATCAGACCGATACCGAGAAATGCGATTTTTGTAGAGAATGTCAATTGAACCCCTGAGATCAACAAGTGGCGAGAGCGGCATCAAAGCAAGGTGCCTGTACAACAATAGCCTATCGGCCAATTTTACGATGAAAGTCTCTATGTTCTTCAAGAAGAATCTCCTCAAATCCATCGCCGCCGTTGCCGCGCTGATGGCGGCCAACGCCGGCTTTGCCGCCGACGACAAACTGATCGACTCCGTCTACGGCGAATATGCCAAGGGCGTGAAGGTACAAATGGTACGCGCTGGCGTGACCTCGAACTGGGATAAGGCCTGGTTTGTATCGAATGGCACGCAGCTGAGCGGTTACTGGGATGCCAGCATCGGCGGCTGGGATGGCAAGAGCTATCGCAACGTCCCTGGCCAGCATCAAAAACTGTGGGATCTGGGCTTTACTCCCGTGTTCCGCTTTGAAAACACAAACAAGCTGGGCTTCTATGCGGAAGGCGGTATTGGCGTACACATGCTGTCCAAGCTATACGACAACGACGATAACCGTCTGTCGACCCACTTCCAGTTCGGCGACCATATCGGCGTCGGCTATATCTTCAATAACAAATGGGAAGTCGCTGCGAAGATCCAGCATTTCTCGAATGGCGGCTACAAGAAGCCTAACAGTGGCGTCAATTACATGAACGTCAAAGTCGCTTATCACTTTTAATGGGTTTAATAAATGACAAAGGCAGCGCGTAGCGCTGCCTTTTTTTACGCCTGTACGCTGTAAAACCTGCCAAAGCTCCAAAGCTCCAAACGAAAAAAAACCCGACCATTGCTGATCGGGTTTTTCTCTACTGCGAATAACAAGCCTGACGATAACCTACTTTCACACTGGTTGCAGCACTATCATCGGCGCAAAGTTGTTTCACGGTCCTGTTCGGGATGGGAAGGGGTGGGACCAACTTGCTATGGTCATCAGGCATAACTTGTACTGGCATTTGTCCTCAGTGGAGCGACAAAGCCTGAATCTGGAAGAAGCAAAGATTGGGTAATGAATAGTAGTATCAACAAACGCACAACGTTGTACCGTCTTATCCTCTGTACCTGCTAAGGTTATAGGGACAAGCCGTACGGGCAATTAGTACTGGTTAGCTTAATGCATTACTGCACTTCCACACCCAGCCTATCAACGTCCTGGTCTCGAACGACCCTTCAAAGAGCTCAAGGCTCTGGGAAATCTCATCTCAAGGCAAGTTTCCCGCTTAGATGCTTTCAGCGGTTATCTCTTCCGTATTTAGCTACCCGGCAATGCCACTGGCGTGACAACCGGTACACCAGAGATACGTCCACTCCGGTCCTCTCGTACTAGGAGCAGCCCCCTTCAAATTTCCAACGCCCACGGCAGATAGGGACCAAACTGTCTCACGACGTTTTAAACCCAGCTCACGTACCACTTTAAATGGCGAACAGCCATACCCTTGGGACCGGCTACAGCCCCAGGATGTGATGAGCCGACATCGAGGTGCCAAACTCCCCCGTCGATATGAACTCTTGGGAGGAATCAGCCTGTTATCCCCAGAGTACCTTTTATCCGTTGAGCGATGGCCCTTCCATACAGAACCACCGGATCACTATGTCCTACTTTCGTACCTGCTCGACTTGTCAGTCTCGCAGTTAAGCACGCTTATGCCATTGCACTATCAACACGATGTCCGACCGTATCTAGCGTACCTTCGAACTCCTCCGTTACACTTTAGGAGGAGACCGCCCCAGTCAAACTGCCTACCATGCACTGTCCCCGATCCGGATAACGGACCAAGGTTAGAACCTCAAACAAACCAGGGTGGTATTTCAAGGTTGGCTCCACGAGAACTAGCGTCCCCGCTTCAAAGCCTCCCACCTATCCTACACAGATTGGTTCAAAGTCCAATGCAAAGCTACAGTAAAGGTTCATGGGGTCTTTCCGTCTAGCCGCGGGTAGATTGCATCATCACAAACATTTCAACTTCGCTGAGTCTCGGGAGGAGACAGTGTGGCCATCGTTACGCCATTCGTGCAGGTCGGAACTTACCCGACAAGGAATTTCGCTACCTTAGGACCGTTATAGTTACGGCCGCCGTTTACTGGGACTTCAATCAAGAGCTTGCACCCCATCATTTAATCTTCCAGCACCGGGCAGGCGTCACACCCTATACGTCCACTTTCGTGTTTGCAGAGTGCTGTGTTTTTATTAAACAGTCGCAGCCACCAGTTTATTGCAACCCTTTCACCCTCATGGAGTAAACCAATCAAGCTACCGGGGCGTACCTTTTCCCGAAGTTACGGTACCAATTTGCCGAGTTCCTTCTCCCGAGTTCTCTCAAGCGCCTTAGAATACTCATCTCGCCCACCTGTGTCGGTTTGCGGTACGGTCTCGTATGACTGAAGCTTAGAGGCTTTTCTTGGAACCACTTCCGATTGCTTCGTGCACAAGTGCACTCGTCTCAACCCCTTGAATTCCGCACCCGGATTTGCCTAAGTGCCTTCTATGAGCCAAAAACCAACTATTCCAACAGTTGGACAACCTTCCGCGATCCGTCCCCCCATCGCATCATACGACGGTGCAGGAATATTAACCTGCTTCCCATCAGCTACGCATCTCTGCCTCGCCTTAGGGGCCGACTCACCCTGCTCCGATGAACGTTGAACAGGAAACCTTGGGCTTACGGCGTGGAGGCTTTTCACCCCCATTATCGCTACTCATGTCAGCATTCGCACTTCTGATACCTCCAGCATCCTTTACAAGACACCTTCGCAGGCTTACAGAACGCTCTCCTACCATATCCAATAAAGGATATCCGCAGCTTCGGTGACTGGCTTAGCCCCGTTACATCTTCCGCGCAGGACGACTCGATCAGTGAGCTATTACGCTTTCTTTAAATGATGGCTGCTTCTAAGCCAACATCCTGACTGTTTTAGCCTTCCCACTTCGTTTTCCACTTAGCCAATCTTTGGGACCTTAGCTGGCGGTCTGGGTTGTTTCCCTCTTGACGCCGGACGTTAGCACCCGACGTCTGTCTCCCAAGCTCGCACTCATCGGTATTCGGAGTTTGCAATGGTTTGGTAAGTCGCAATGACCCCCTAGCCATAACAGTGCTCTACCCCCGATGGTGATACTTGAGGCACTACCTAAATAGTTTTCGGAGAGAACCAGCTATTTCCAAGTTTGTTTAGCCTTTCACCCCTACCCACAGCTCATCCCCTAATTTTTCAACATTAGTGGGTTCGGACCTCCAGGGCGTGTTACCGCACCTTCATCCTGGCCATGAGTAGATCACTTGGTTTCGGGTCTACACCCAGCGACTGATCGCCCTATTCGGACTCGATTTCTCTACGGCTTCCCTATGCGGTTAACCTTGCCACTGAATGTAAGTCGCTGACCCATTATACAAAAGGTACGCAGTCACGGAACAAGTCCGCTCCTACTGTTTGTATGCACACGGTTTCAGGATCTATTTCACTCCCCTTCCGGGGTTCTTTTCGCCTTTCCCTCACGGTACTGGTTCACTATCGGTCGATTACGAGTATTTAGCCTTGGAGGATGGTCCCCCCATATTCAGACAGGATGTCACGTGTCCCGCCCTACTTGTCGTACGCTTAGTATCACCGGTCCAATTTCACATACGGGGCTATCACCCACTATGGCTCCCATTTCCAGAGGATTCTGTTATCGGTCCGACTATCACGTACAGGCTCTTCCCATTTCGCTCGCCGCTACTTTGGGAATCTCGGTTGATTTCTTTTCCTGCAGCTACTTAGATGTTTCAGTTCGCCGCGTTCGCCTTGCATACCTATGTATTCAGTATGCAATACCCTAAAAGGGTGGGTTGCCCCATTCGGAAATCTGCGGATCAAAGTGTGTTTGCTCACTCCCCGCAGCTTATCGCAAGCTACTACGTCCTTCATCGCCTGTAATCGCCAAGGCATCCACCATGTGCACTTATTCGCTTGTCCCTATAACGTTAGCCTCTCATCATTTGCATGAGGAAAGAGCGTTACAGGAATAAGAAAGTACAACGTTGTTGCTTGTTTGTTGATACATACAATCATTACCCATCGATTTGCGTTTTACGGCAAACCAATCAATAAATAATCTTTACTTCTTCCAGATTGTTAAAGAACATACAGCACTTGATCTCGAAAAGACCAAACCTAAATCCTGGTGCACTCTGCACTGATTTACGTTTGAACTTTTGGTGGAGGATGACGGGATCGAAC